>CAWFIZ010000007.1:0-386201 GCA_963816115.1 uncultured delta proteobacterium
GAGATAAAAAAGGAGATCCCTTCGGTAAGGCAATTCGTTCATATCGGGCCGACAGAAAGCAGACCGCAAGGCTGGCACGGCTACGAAGGGCTTATCGGCAATTCAGCGCCTGACGGCTGGAAGATTCCCGTCGGCGAAGGCGACGTCGCGATGCTCATGTATACGAGCGGTACGACCGGGGTCCCGAAGGGGGTCATGCAGACCCATCTCAACCTGTACCACCAGGGACGCACATGCGCATTTAACAACCGGATCGATACGGAGGACGTGGGTTTCACGATCTGCCCCATGTACCACGTGACGGCGACGAGCTCGTTTTTCGGGCCCTTCTACAGAGGGGCGACGAGCATTCTCTTCCAGAAGTGGGACGCCGAAGCCCTCTTTCGGGGTGCCCATGAAGAGGGCCTTGCGGCCGGCATGCTCGCCACGCCCATGGTACGGATGCTCCTCGACGCCTGGCCGCCACTGAAAGGAAAATACAACATCTCGAGCATGACAAAGCTCTGGTTTGCAGGGGCAGGCATCATCCCTTTCGTGTATAAGCAATTCATCGACACCTTCGGCTGCATCCTCGGAGAGCACCACGGAACAACGGAGACAACGGGTGTCACCACGAACCTTTCCGCCAGGGACATCGAAAAAGAGCTCGCGGCGGGCAACCCGAAGGTCCTGGAATCCTGCGGCAAGGACGCCTATGACTGTGAAGCGGTCATTGTCGATGATAACGATAACCCAATTATCCCCCCGGGTGACGGCGAGATGAAGGTGCGCGGGCTGGGGACCTCCCCGGGATACTGGCGAAAACAGGAGCAGACGAAGAAAGCCTTCAGGAACGGATGGTTCTACACGGAAGACATCTGCCATATCGATGAAAATGGCTATGTTTATATTATCGACCGTAAAAAGGACATGATCATAACCGGCGGCGAAAACGTATATCCTGCCGAGATCGAAAAGGTCCTCAACGAACATCCGGCCGTTCGGGAATCATCGGCGATCGGCGTGCCCCACCCGGTGTGGGGAGAGGCAATAACGGCGATAGTTGTGCTAAATGAAGGGGAAAGGCTTTCCGACAGGGATGTGATCAATTACTGCAAGGGCAAGATCGCGGGATACAAGGTGCCCAAGATCGTCCACTTTATCGAAGATATGCCCCGCAACCCTGCCGGCAAGATATCAAAGCCCGAATTGCGGAAACAGTTCGGCTCGTAACGGGGTGGAAAAAGAAGTGAAATGATCCGGGAATAGCACTGGAGGGAGATAGATGGAACTGACGACGGAACAAAAAGATATTAAAATGGCGGCGCGTGAATTTGCTGAAAAGGAATTCAGGGACCGGGCCAAAGAATTTGACGAGAAAGAAGAGTTCGATCTTTCCATTGTAAAGCGCGCTGCGCAGAATGGTTTCATCGGGGTCTTCATCAAGGAAGAACACGGGGGGGCCGGCCTTGGCTTCCTGGAGCATTCCCTCATAACCGAGGAAATGTGGCGCGTTGATCCGGGGTGCGGCCAGAACATCTGTTCGGCCAGCTTCGGTTCCGAGATGATACAGACCTTCGGCACGGAAGAGCAGAAGAAGACCTACCTGCCCAAGATCGTATCGGGAGAGGCAATCATCGGTACCGCCGTCACCGAGCCGGACGCGGGAAGCGACGTGACGATGGTGAAGACGCGGGCGCAGAAGGAGGGCGACCGCTACGTGATAAACGGGTCCAAGATGTTCATCACCAACGGCTGTGTTGCCAAATACCTTCTTGTTTATGTGGTTAGCGACCCGGAGGCGAAAGACGTGCACAAGAGGTTCAGCGTTATATTGGTCGACACCTCCACCCCCGGCTATTCGGCCACAAAGATACACGGAAAGATGGGCATCAGGGCGTCGAACACGGCGGAGGTCAGCTTCAGCAACGTGGAAGTACCGGTTGCGAACCTCATCGGCAAGGAGGGCCGCGGTTTTTACCAGCTCATGGACTTCTTCAACATGACGCGCAACCATGTGGCGGCCCAGGGTGTCGGCGTGGCCCAGGGCGCCCTGGAAATGGCCATTTCCCATGTGAAGAAGAGAAAGGCATTCGGAGGAACCCTCTCGAAGCTCCAGGGGGTCCAGTTCAAGATAGCGGAGATGGCCACGCGCGTCGAAGCGGCCAGGGGCATGTACTGGAGGGCGGCATACCTTCTGGACAACGGAAAACCCGACCCGGCCCTTGTCTCAATGGCCAAGTGGTTCTCGGGGGAGACGGCGGTCTACGTGGTCAATGAGGCGCTGCAGCTCCACGGCGGCTATGGCTACATTGCCGAATACGACATCCAGAGGTTCTACCGCGACGCAAAGATCATTGAGATATACGAAGGTTCCAAAGAGGTGGAAAAGGCGGTCATCGCGAGTGAGCTTTTGAAAAAAGTATTTTAAGAGACTTAAGGATTCAGGGCCCCTGTTGTCCTGAGTCATGTTAAAGATGAGTGCCCCGTGTCCTGAGGAAACATTGTTTCCTCAGGACACAGTCTTTTGAAGAACGCTGTCCATTGTGCAACTCATTCAATCTGCACGTGGTTTTCTAAGGGAAATAAAGCATGAAAGGTCACAGAGCGGGGCCCGTGCGCCTGTTTCCATTGGAAGCACCACCGTCTTACCCATGCCAACCAAAATCCTATAACACATAGATATCATTAATGAAAAGAATTATGGCATCGAAATTGCCCAAGGATATTCTCAACTTATTCAAAGGAGGGTTACTATGGGTGGCAACAAAACATTTTCAACGATCCGGACATTGGTTGACAGGAACGCAATGTTATACCCCGACAGGATCGCAATGAAAGAGGTGGAAGGGTCTCGAGAATACACGTACAAAACCTTGAAAGACAGGGTAAACAAAATGGGAAACGCCCTGAACGCTCTTGGCGCGAAAAAAGGCGACAGGGTTGCGATACTCAGCCAGAACAGCTTCGAGTATATCGAATCTGCCCTCAGTGTGCCCAATGCCGGGCTTATCTATGTTGTCTGCAATTTCAGGCTGGCGCCGCCGGAGATCGCCGCGGTCCTTTCCGACGCGGAGCCTTCCATACTGATCGTCCAGGAACAATTCGTGGAGATAGCAAATATGATCAGGAATGATATCCCGTCAGTCGGGAAATTCATTTATTTCGGATCGCCGGAGAACAGGCCCGAAGGGTGGTTCGATTATGAGGAACTGATCAGGCATTCCTCTGCATCGGAGCAGACCACGGAGATCTTCGAGGACGACATCGCCATGCTCATGTATACGAGCGGCACCACCGGGCTTCCCAAGGGGGTCATGCAGACCCACGGGAACTTTTACCATGCGGGCCGCGTCTGTTCAAAGAACAACGGCCTGACAATGGACGACTGCGTCTTTATCGTCTGCCCCATGTACCATATAACAGCCCACTACACCTTTTTCGGCAATATCTACACGGCCTCTACCGCCTATATATTTTCCCGGTGGGATGTGGACCTCTTTCTGTCGGCGACTGAAAAGGAAAAGCTGACGGCGGGGATGTTCGCGACCCCCATGGTGATGATGATCCTCGATTCGCCGAACATCGGAAAATATGACGTTTCGAGCTGGAGGTCCCTGTGGTTTGCCGGTGCCGGCATAATACCGGTGGTCTATGATAAATTCATCGATACCTTTGGCAATATCCTGGGAGAGCACCACGGGACAACGGAATCGACGGGTGTCACGACGAACCTTTCCGTACGGGACATAGGGGAATCGTTTGAGAGGGGTGATCACAGCATTCTCGAATCGTGCGGCAGGGCAGGCTATGACATGGAAATACTTATTGTGGACGAGACGGGCAAACCGGTACCCCCGGGCGGCATCGGGGAGATGATCATCCGGGGCCCCGGGATGTCCATCGGTTACTGGCGTAAGCAGGAAGCCACGAGCAAGGCCTTTAAGGGAGAATGGTTCCACACTGAGGACGTATGTTCGATCGATGAAAGGGGGTATATACGGGTGATCGACCGTTTGAAGGACATGATCATCACCGGCGGGGAGAATGTCTATCCCGCGGAGGTGGAAAAGGTCCTCCACACGCACAAGGATGTCAAGGAATCATGTGTGATCGGCACACCTCACCCGACATGGGGGGAGGCAGTCACCGCCGTTGTCGTTCTCAAGAACGGCGAAGGTGTCGACCCGGCTGAATTGTCAAACTTTTGCAAAGGGAAGATCGCGGGATACAAGGTGCCAAAGGTGGTCCATATCGTTTCCGAACTTCCACGCAATGCCGCCGGGAAGATCCTGAAAAGGGAGTTGCGTGAACAGTTCGCGGCAAAATAGGGGTTTACGGGGGCGCTTGTACTGCTCCCGACTATGAAACAAAAAGGGGGTTAGTATGAGGGAAATAACGGGTCACAGGCCGGGAAAGATCCTGATAGCGATCCTGGCAATAAGCGCTGTCTGTTATGTTTTTGTGGTTCCCTTCGTTTTGCAGGGCAAGGATGTTCTGCTGTTTGGATGGATGCCGCTTGCGGTCTTGTTCTGGAATCTCCAGACACTGCTGTGGGCCGTTACATTCTGGGTCTATACGACCAGGTACTGGCCGTACAGGTGAACTTAAAGGCGGAATATCCGGCATATGACAAAAAATCGAAGGGAGGAGCATAAATGATCTATTTAGTGCTTATAATGGGTTTTGCGCTGGTCCTTATCAGCGCTTACGGATACAAGCTATCCAGCAAAACGGCGGCGGACTACCTGCTTGCGGGCAGAAAGATAGGCACCTTCGTCATGTTCTTCTATGTCTACTTTGCCATTTCGAGCGCATGGACCTTCTACGGTTTTCCGGGAACAATATATAACACGGGTCCGGGTTTCATGCTCTTTTTTACCTTTGTTTCCTTTGCGTTCCTCTACATCTTCCTGGGGCCCAAACTGTGGGCCGCGGGTAGGAAATACGGGTATTTATCACCCCTTCAGTACCTGGGTGAACGGTATCAGTCAACGGGCCTCAGGGTGCTGCTCGGCCTGTCGCTGGTCCTTTTCCTGTTTCCCTACCTCGGCCTTCAGGCGGTGGGCATCGGCGCGGGCATGAAGGCGGCCGTCGGGTTCCCCTTCTGGTTCGGTGCTCTGTACATGTGCGTCATCATGGTCTTCATCTGCCTTCTTGGCGGGACCAGGGCCGTGGCGTGGCTCAACGTGTTACTGGGGATAATATTTACGGTCACCTTTTTCGGTTTTCTCGGCTGGATCATGATAAAGACGGGCAACACGAGCCTGTCGGAAATGGCGATCAAGGTCCAGGCTGCAAGGCCAGGATTTTTGAGCGTGCCCGGATCGGTGAACGCATGGAGCCCGGGGAACCTCCTCGGCCTGGCCATGGCAGGCATGACCGTTCTTGCATGGCCGCACGTCGTCATCGGGACAATGCAGGCCAAGAGCCTCGTAGTGGTGCGCAAGACTATCATCATGATGCTCCTGTTCTCCGTGGTCTTCTGCAATATCGCCGCCATATGGGGATACCTGATCGCGCCCATCCTGGTGCCGGGCCTCAAGGGCAAGGCGGCCGACGCCATAGTCCAGATAGCGATCACGAAGTTCCTCCCCCAGTGGGCCTCGGGGGCAACCCTGCTCGCCGTGCTCGCGGCAGCCATCTCCACGGTGGCAACACAGCTGATGGTGGCGGGCATATTCGTTTCCAGGGACATCATCTACGCTGCCTCTACAACGGTGAGCGACAAGAAGCTGATCCTGTGGTCCAGGCTCGGGATGGTAATTGCCGCATTGGGAAGCTTCGCCCTTGCGATGGCAAGGCCGGCGGAGCTCGGATTGTTGCTGTCCAATGTCGCTTCCCCGGGTTTCGCGCTCTGGCTCCCGCCGCTCGTGGGAGGTATCCTGTGGAAACGCGGGACGAAACAGGGTGCCATATCGGGGCTGGTGGTAGGCGTGCTGTGGCTCATCATGGGCTCGTTCTTTTACAAACCGATGCTCATGGGGCTTCACCCTATCGTCGTGCCCCTTGCGATCGATACGATCCTTTATATAGGAGTGAGTTATCTGACCGCGCCGGTATCGAAGGATGTACAGCATAAGTTCTTCGACGAACTGGAGGACTTCCTCCTGGAATATACCCGTACGGAGCGCGCGAATACTGGAAATTAAGGAATAGGATATCGAAAACGACGGCTTAAAGGACAATATGAAACTAAAGCCCCCCATAAGACGATGACATCGCAGCAAAGGGCCGGGTCCCCTTTCACAAAACCCCCCTTGTACCCTTTTTTCGTAAAGAGGGCCCGGCCTGATGTCGTTTTGCGCGTCCAGGGAAGGGGTAGGACCGGACAATGAGAAGGGTTGATTACCCTGTTAATACTAACACCAAGGAGACACAACATGGAACTTACCCGGGAACAGATGGACATAAAACAGGCGGCGCGCGAATTTGCCGAAGGGGAATTCAGGGAAAGGGCAAAGGAATTTGACGAGAAAGAAGAATTCGACCTTTCCATATGGAAAAAGGCGTGCGAGTTCGGATTCGTGGGTACCTTCATAAAGGAGGAGTACGGCGGCCACGGCCTTGGCTACTTCGAACATTCCCTTATCGCGGAGGAGTTCTGGCGTGTCGACCCCGGTTGCGGCCAGGCCGTCCTGTCCACTACCTTCGGTTCCGAGATGATCCAGGCCTTCGGTTCGGAAGAACTGAAAAAGAAATACCTTCCACCACTCGTAAGCGGGAACGCGATCATGGGTTTCGGTATAACTGAGCCCGATGCGGGCAGCGATGCGGCCGCCGCGAAAACAAAGGCGGAAAAGGTGAACGGCAAGTATATCATCAATGGTTCCAAGATGTTCATTACCAACGGCTGCCTCGCTGATTACCTCCTTGTTTTCTGCATGACCGACCCGGAAGAAAAGAACTCTCATAAGAGGCACAGCGCGATACTTGTGGACGCGAAACAGCCGGGCTTCGAGGCAAGCAAGATCCATGGGAAAATGGGGATCAGGGCGTCGGACACTGCAGAGATCAGCTTTAATAACGTTGAGGCACCCCTGGAAAACCTTGTCGGGAAGGAAGGGCACGGTTTCTACCAGCTCATGGATTTCTTCAATAAAACGAGGAACCACGTGGCGGCACAGGGTGTCGGAGTTGCCCAGGGGGCGCTGGACCTTGCCATAGCCCATGTGAAGAAGAGAAAGGCATTCGGCGGGACCCTTTCACGCTTCCAGGGGATCCAGTTCATCGTTGCGGAGATGGCGACCAGGATCGAGGCCGCCAGAAGCCTCTACTGGAGGGCGGCACATTCCGTGGACAAAGGCAAACCGGACACCACGTTGATATCCATGGCAAAATGGAACGCCGGAGATACAGCGGTGAGCGTTGTGAACCAGGCGCTCCAACTGCACGGAGGTTATGGTTACATAGCCGAGTATGACATTCAGAGGTTCTACCGCGACGCGAAGATCGTCGAGATCTATGAAGGATCAAAGGAAGTGGAAAAGGCCATCATTGGCTCGGAATTGTTAAAGAAAGCATAAAAAGAGGGCTTAGGATTCAGGGCTTAAGGGGCCAGAGAAAAACTGAAAAGGCAAAAAACCCGATTTTTTGTCTTCTCTGAACCCTTAGCCCTGAACCCTTTTTCCCACTTTACTGTATAGTTTTTTCCTGCTGATGCCGAGGAGGCGGGCGGCCTCACTCTTATTGCCTCCGACGGAGTCGAGGACGTTGCGGATATGTTCGTCTTCCAGGTTGGCGAGGTTGACCGTCTTGCTCACGGGCAACGTCAGCACGGCGGTGTTTTCAAGGTGTATGTTCTTCAGCATGTCTTCGGGAAAATCTTCCGCAACTATCTGGGGGCGCCCTCCGCTGAGCAGTACGGACCTCTCAATGATATTCACCAGCTCCCTTACGTTGCCCGGCCATTCATAAGCCATGAAGAAGTCTATCGCCCTCGGGGAGAATTGTTTTTTCTTCCCGCCCCCGCTGAATTTATCAAGAAAGTAGTCTGCCAGCAGGCCGATATCCTCCCTTTTTTCCCTCAGCGGCGGAAGGGTGATGGTGAATGTGTTCATTCTGAAGAAGAGGTCGTTGCGAAACTTCTTTTCTTCCATTTCGGCCTTGAGGTCCTTGTTCGTGGCAAAGATGAAACGGATGTCCACCTTTGTCTCCTTCGTGTCCCCAAGTTTCATGAAGGTGCCCGTTTCAAGGACCCGCAAAAGTTTGGCCTGTATGGACAGCCCCATATCGCCGACCTCATCAACGAAGAATGTGCCGTTATTGGCGATCTCAAGAAGGCCCAGCTTGTCCGATTGCGCGCCGGTGAAGGCACCCTTTTTGTATCCAAAAAGCTCACTTTCCAGGATGGTCTCCTGGAGGGCGCTTGAATTGATGGCGACAAAGGGGTTGTCTGCCCGCGGGCTCAGGTCGTGAATGGCCCGCGCCGCCAGCTCCTTTCCGGTGCCCGTTTCGCCCTGGATGAGGACGGGGGTGCCCGAAGGCGCCACAATGGATATGAGTTCCTTTACCTTCTTCATCGGTTTGCTTTCCCCGATAAAGTTGTCGTGGACCCCTATCCTCAGGAGATGTTCCTTGAGGACAATGTTCTTTTCCTTCAGGGACTTTTTCTCGAATGCCTTGGTTATGACGCTCGCAAGCTCCGAGATCTTGCATGGTTTTGTCAGGTAATCATAGGCCCCGAGCTTCATGGAGCGGATCGCCGTGTCTACCGACGCAAAACCGGTAAGCATGATGATCTCAAGGGCGGGCTCCATCTGCCTGAGCTTCAGGAGAAGGTCCACCCCGTCCATGTCGGGGAGTTTGATATCGAGAACAGCGACGTCAAAACTTTCATTTTTCACCTTCGCGATAGCGTCCCGTGCGCGAAAAACCCCGGAGACCCTCATGCCCTCTTTCGTGAGCTGCATCTTGAAGGCTTCTACAAGCTGAGACTCGTCATCGATGACGAGAACGTTGATCATTTTTTATCCTCCGTCTTCGCTTGCCGGCAATGTCAGGAAGAAGGTAGTCCCGCACCCCGGTTTGCTTTCCACCCTGATAGTCCCGTTCATGTTGTTCAAAAATTCATAGCAGAGAGACAGTCCGAGCCCTATCCCCCTTTTCGCTTCCTTGGTGGTAAAAAAGGGCTCGAAGATCTTATCGGCCATGGAATCGGGTATGCCGATGCCGTTGTCCTCCACCTCGACATTGATCACCTTTCCATTCACCCGTGTACGTATGTATATGGTCGCATCCGTCCTCCCCTCTACTGCATCCATGGCGTTGTGTATGAGGTTCACCAGCACCTGTCTCAGCGCGCTTATGTCCGCCCTCACAAAAGGCAGGGAAGGAGGCAGTTCCTTTTGGACCATAATGCCCGGTGTATCGAAATTTATCGATTCCAGGATGCCCCCTATCAACGCGTTTATCTCTGCATCGACGATCTCCAGGCCGTCCTTTCGCGACAGGCTCAGCAGGTCGCCGATCACGTTCTTGCACCGGAAGGCCTGCTGCTCGACAATATCCAGGCAGTATACGAGCTTGTCGAGGTCCAGTTCCTGTTTATCTTCCTTCCTGTGTGATTCAAGGAGATCGCCGGCGATCTCCGAGAAGGCAACAAGGGTGGCAAGGGGGTTGTTCAGTTCGTGCGCGGCGCCGGCGGCGAGCCTCCCGATTGCCGAGATCTTCGTTTCCTGCATGAGCTTCGCCCTTGTCTTGACCCTGTCCGTCGTTTCCTCAATGATGCACAGGAGGCCCTCTATGTCCCCCTTCTTGTCCTTTAGCGGTACCCCCTTGAAATCGATGTAAATGTTCTTGTCGCCGCTGTAGTTCATGAAGGGAAAATCCCAGAGCTGGAAGGGTTCCCCCTGCAGGCCTTTCCTGATGTGTTCCGCAAGGCCGCACTTGATCGTAAAGGTGTTCTTCAGCCAGTTGAAACCGATAAGTTTTTCCGCGGCCCTTGGCCCCAGACCGGATACGACGGCAAGGGCCGGATTGACGCTGGTGAAACAGCCGCCCCTGTCAAGGGTGAAGATCGCGATGGGTGCGTTATCGATAATGGCCCTGTTGAATTCATTTAACCTCAGCAGGCTCTCGTCGGCCTTCTTTTGCTCCGTGATATCCTGAACGGAGCCCTCGTAATATATGGTCGTGCCGTTTTGATCGCGGACGGCCCGGGCGTTCATGGAAACCCATATCCTGTCGCCTTTATTCTTGTAGAGTTCGCACTCAAAGCCTATGGCAACGCCGTCACGTTCAAGGATATCGATGAACTTCCGGCGAAGCCCCGGGTCCACGTAATGCTGACGCCTGATATCGGTGACCGACGCTATGTATTCCTCCGGCGAATCGTACCCGAGCATGGTTGCAAGGGCAGGGTTTGACGCGACGACCCTTCCGTCCACCGTCGTCTGGAAGATGCCCTCGATGGCGTTCTCGAAGATGCCGCGGTAAAGCTGTTCGGCCTGCCTCAGCATGCGCTCCGATTGTTTCTTCCTGGTGATGTCGAGGAGGGTGCCGATGAGGGCCGGTTCACCGCCGTAGGTTGTACCGTGGCCGTATGCCTCTATATCGATGATGTCCCCGTTCTTCCTGCGGCCCCTGAACTCGTAATTGATGGATTTTATCTTGCCCGTTACCCGGCGGTGTATGTTCTTTTCAACAACGGGCCAGTCGTCGGGCAGAACCATGTCCTGCGGCCCCTTCCTGCTGACCAGTTCCCTGACGGTGTACCCGAAGATCTTGCCCATCCTGGCGTTTGCGTACCGGAAGATCCCGTCCTGGACCAGGTAAATGCCGACGAGGGATTTCTCGGCAAGGTCCCTGAACAGGTTTTCCTGTTCGATGAAGGTTCTTTTTGTTTCCATGACGTCCGGTCCTTTTTATATGCAATTATTGTCCCAAAAGGGCACATGGTGTGTCCACGGGCGGCACCAGGCGGCAAATGAACGGCCTGCAACCGTTTGTGGGCAGTATATCACAAGGGCGGTTCAAGTGTCTTATCCCGGCCGTTTCGATAAATATTGTATCAAAAAGATACACATGTTACAAAAATGGACATGTGCGGAGCGCGCGAAGAACGTACCGGAAGCGGTAACCTGTCATAATAACTTGATTTTCGGCACAGATATTTCTTTGGTATCTTCATTGCATATGAATATTGTCATCAGATTATGGACAATAAACGCCGTCATAAAGATCGAATCACCACCGGGGGTCATATATAATGCTTGAACAGACTGCGACCAGGGTATTAACGTGTATCCAGTGCGGCAGGTGCACCGGAAGCTGTCCCGAGTCGGGCAGGACGCCCTTCAATGTGAGGGTGCTTGTCCGCAAGAAGCAGTTCCAGTCCGAAGTAAATGAAGCCTTACCGTGGTACTGTACATCCTGCGGCGCCTGCACCATCAGGTGCCCCAGGGACGTGAAGCCCTCGGAGGTGATCATCGAGATGCGTTCCAGGTTCGTCGAGGACGGCGACATACCGGTGGCGCTCCAGAAGGCCCTCGAAAACACCTTTGTGCAGAAGAACCCCTGGGGAAAATCACGCAACAAGCGGGCCGAATGGTCACAGAAGCTTGATTTCGAGATCCCCCACGTATCGGAGACCCAAAGCAAGAGGCTCCTTTTCGTATGCTGTATCCAGGCCTATGATCCCAGATGCATGGTGATCCCCGTGAACGTGGCGAGGTTGCTTCGGGCCGGAGGGATGGAGTTCGGCATCCTCGGCGAAGAGGAGGCCTGCTGCGGCAACGAGATCCGCAGGATAGGCGAATCGGGCCTTTTTGAGGAACTTCAGGAGGAGAATTTAGCGAATTTTAAGGAATACGGCGTGCAAGGAGATCATCGCCCTTTCACCTCACTGCATGAACGTGCTGAAAAAAGAGTACGGCGAAACGGGCATCAAGGTTTCCCATTATACCGAGGTCGTAGCCCCCATGATAGAAAGCGGGGCGCTCTCCCTCCCAAAGTCCTATGATAAAAAGGTCATCTACCACGACCCCTGTTTCCTTGGGAAACAGAACGGTGTCTTCGATGAGCCGCGGGCCATGCTCAAGGCCGTCCCGGGCGTCGAGCTTCTCGAGTTCTCGCGGTCCCGGGAGGTTTCGCTGTGTTGCGAGGGCGGCGGCGGCAGGATGTTCTTTGAAGTGGAAGCGACATATCAGAGAAATGCCGAGGTGCGGGTGCTCGATGCCATTGAAAAGGGGGCGGAGGTGATCGCCACGGCATGTCCCTTCTGTGTCATGACCCTCGAGGACCCGGCAACGGACAAGGGTCTCGTGGTTAGGGAGCTTTCAGAAATACTGACGGAGGTCTTATAAGATGAATATACTCGTATTTACAAAAAGGGTTGCCGCAACCCAGGAAGAGGAACTGCGCATTTTAGGGGAAGGGCAGTCTGTCGATCTTTCAAGGGTGCCCTTCAAGGTCAACGACTGGGACAACTATGCCGTGGAAGAAGCGGTGAGGATCGTTGAAAAGACAGGCGGCGCGGTGACGGCCATCTCCATCGGTGACGCCGAATCCGACGAGGTCCTTCGCAGGGCCATCGCCATGGGTACGAAGGACGGCTTTCTCATCGAGACCGGCGACGCCCTTCACGACCCGGCCGTGCGCGGCGGCCTGATCCGCAGTTTCATACAAAAAGGAGAACGTGCCCTTCGATGTCATCTTCACGGGTGTACAGTCCGAGGACGACCAGTTCGGTTGTGTCGGCGGTATCCTTGCGGCCTTTTTGAAGATACCCTACGCATCGATGGTTATAGGCATCGACAGCGTCGAAGCCGGCCACATGGTGGTGCGCAGGGAGCTCGAAGGCGGGCTTCAGGAAAGAATAAAGATCACCACGCCCTGTGTCCTTTCGATACAGAGCGGCATCAATGAACCGAGATACGTCTCGATCATGGGAATACGGAAGGCCTCCAAGGTGGAGCGCAAGGTCTTCAAGGCCGAGGGTTATCCGGCCGAAGCCGCAGCGAAGATAGAGGTGGTCAGGTGGACCTACCCGCCTAAAAAAGGAGGTGCAACGATGCTTGCCGGCGAGATCGACGACATGTGCAGACAGCTTCTGGGGATACTTAAGGAGAAGGGGGTGTACCAATGAGCTACACACTGATTGTGGCAGATGTGAGGCGGGGGGTTTTCGGGGAAGGAAACCTCGATTCCCTCGGTATGAGCACCCTTCTTGGAAAAGATACCCACCTTATCGTGCCGGACGGGGCATATGAGATAGGTGAAAAGCTGGTCGACGGCATCATCAGGGTAAAGATTGCCGAAGAGGTCTTCCTCAACCCGCTCAACATGGGAAATATTCTCGAACAGGTCTTTGGCATGCGCGGAAAACCGGACCATATCGTCTTTTTCCAATCCTCTTCGGGCGCCGAATCGGCCGCCTACGCGGCCGGTCTTTTCGGTTTCCCCGTTATCACCGATGTCAGCGGCTACGATAAGGACAGAGGGTGTTTTCTTAAAGAGCTACTATTCGGACAAGATATTCGGCGAGTTCAAGGCGGCAGGGGACGGCCCCTGCATCCTTACCGTTCGCAGCGGGAGCTTCAGGGAATTTGTCGCGGAGAAGGCCGATGCGGCGAAAACGGAAGCGATAGAGAACCCTCCCGCCAGCGATGCCAGGATATTCGTTGAATACGTGGAAGAGGAAAAATCGGACATCGATATCACCAAGGCCGAATTCCTTCTTTCCGTGGGCAGGGGTATAGGGAACCAGGATGAGGTCCCCTCTTACGAAGAGCTTGCCGGTCTTCTCAGGGCCGTCATCTCCGGGTCCCGGCCCGTCATCGACAAGATGTGGCTTCCCAAGGCAAGGCAGGTGGGAACCTCCGGCAAGACGGTGAAGCCCAAGGTATACCTTGCCATGGGGATCAGCGGCGCCTTTCAGCATATAGCCGGCATGAAGGATTCGGACTGTATCATAGCGGTCAACAAGGACGCCGAGGCCCCCATCTTCCAGTATGCCCATTACGGGATCATAGCGGACATCCACAAGGTGAGGGACAAACTGAAAGAGATAACAAAGGCCTGATGGAAGAGAAAGAAAGAAACGTTCTTGTCGTTGGGGGAGGGATAGGCGGCATCACCGCCGCCCTGGAGATTGCATCCTGCGGCGTCCGCGTGACGATGCTGGAGGAAGGCCCCTCCATCGGCGGCAGGATGATACAGCTCGACAAGACATTCCCCACCCTCGATTGTTCCACCTGCACCCTCTCGCCCAAGATGGTGGAGGTGGCGCTCCAGCCGAAGATAGACCTTCTCTCCTGGGCCAAGCCCGTGGCGGTGAAGAAAAAAGGGAAGGGTTTCACCGTCACCATCATGAAAAAGGCCCGCTATGTCGATATGAAGAAGTGCACCGCCTGCGGAAGCTGTTCCGAAGGCTGCCCCGTGGTGATGAAGAGCGAGTTCAACATGGGGACGGGGCCGAGAAAGGCCATCTATATCCCCTTTCCCCAGGCCATTCCCAACAAGGCCACCATCGATAAGCGTGAAGATCGCCTTTGCAAGGCGGCCTGCATGGATGCCTGCCCGATCAATACGAACGTGCCGGGGTACCTGAAGCACATCAGCGAAGGAAGGTTTGCCGAGGCATACATGCTCATCAGGGCGACGAACCCCTTTCCGTCGGTGTGCGGCAGGGTCTGCTACGCGCCCTGCGAGGGGGTGTGCAACCGGGGACAGCTCGACGAGCCGCTGGCGATCAGGGACCTGAAGCGCTTTGCCGTTGACAGTTTTGACCTTGCCTCACTGGAGGTGGCGCAGGTCCAGAAGACGGGGAGGAAGGTTGCCGTCATCGGCGCGGGGCCGGCGGGACTTGCCTGCGCCCACGATCTTGCCATGGAAGGCCACGACGTCACGGTGTACGAGGCCGCCCCGGAGCCGGGCGGGATGCTCCGCTGGGCCATACCGGAGTACAGGCTGCCGAAAGATGAACTGAAGAAGGAGATCGACTACATCCGCAGGCTGGGCGTCGACATCCGCTGCGGCGCAGAGATCGGAAAGGAAACGCCCATCGATGAGGTAAGGAACGGCCACGAGGCCCTCTTTGTCGCGACCGGTGCCCCGAAGGGCCTGCCCCTTGGCGTTGACGGGGAGGACCTGCAGGGTGTCATGGACGGCATCAGGTTCCTTCGCGGCGTCAATGACGGCGAACATGCGTCTCCGGGTAGGCAGGTGGCGGTCATAGGCGGGGGGAACACTGCCGTTGACTGCGCGAGGACGGCAAAAAGGCTCGGCAGCGAGTCCGTCAGGGTCGTCTATCGCCGCACCCGCGACGAGATGCCCGCGGCGGGCGAAGAGATAGAGGCCCTCCTTCATGAGGGCATCGAGATCGAGTTCCTTGCCGCCCCGCTTTTTTTCCACGGGGAAGGCGGAAAGGTAACGAAGATGGAGTGCGTTCGCATGGAGCTGGGCGAGCCCGACGAAAGCGGCCGCAGAAGGCCCGTCCCTGAAGGCCGGTTCGGAGTTCACCGTACCCGTCGACTGCGTCATCTGCGCCCTCGGACAGGCAACGCAGACATCCTTTCCTGGAACGCTCGGCATGGCCATGGGCAGAGGCGGGACGATAACGATCGACCCGTCGACGGTGCAACGAGCCTTGAGGGCGTGTTCGCGGGAGGCGATGTCGTTACGGGGCCCGCATATGTTGTCGACGCCATTGCAGCCGGAAAAAAGGCGGCGAGGTCAATAAGCGCTTACCTGAAGGGAGAGGCCCTTTCAGGTGAAGCGGTCGACGGGACGCACCGCAAAAGCTCTCCGGGGAGGAGTTGGCGGGGCTTACCGGAAGAGTGGCCGGCAGCGGCGAGGATCTCCATGCCCGAAGAGGCGGTTTCCGAGCGCATATCCGACTTCCGCGAGGTGGGTCTGGGGTACGGTGCGACCGAGGCCATGGCCGAGGCCGCGCGGTGCCTTGCCGGCAAGGTCGAGGGGTGCATCCAGTGCGGGGAATGCGAGCGGCGCTGCGAAGTGAAGGCCATCGATTATTCCATGAAGAACGAGATCGTGGATATGGATTTTGACGGCATCGTCCTTGCGCCCGGTTTTGACCTCTATGATCCCACGGAAAAGAAGGAGTTCGGCTACGGCACGCTCGACGGGGTCATCACGGGCATAGAATTCGAGAGGATCTGCTCGGTCACGGGGCCGACGGGCGGCGATATCCTGCTCGGCGGCAAGGTCCCGAAGCGTTTCTATTTCATCCAGTGCGTCGGGAGCCGGGACCGCCAGAGCGGCGCGCGCTTCTGCTCGCGGGTGTGCTGCATGTACACGGCAAAGCACGCGAGCATCGTGAAGGACAGGATAAGGGACGCCGAGATCTATGTCTCCTACATCGATGTGAGGGCATACGGCAAGGGCTACGAAGAGTTCTACAAAAGCACCCAGGAGAGCGGTGCCTTGTACATCAGGGGGATCCCCGGTGAGGTTATCAAGGGTAAGGACGGCCTGCTCGTGAGGGTCGAGGACATGCTCAGCGGCGAGCTTCGCGAGATCGAGGTGGACCTTGTCATCCTCGCGACGGGGGTGAGGCCCCGCTGGGGGACCCAGGCGCTCTGCGACATGATGTCCCTCACGCGCGATGAATACGGTTTTATCAAGATCGACGCGGTGGAGCCTTCGAAGACGAACGTGGACGGTATCTTCGTGTGCGGCATGGCCTCAGGCCCGAAGGACGTTCCCGACACGGTGGCCTCCGGAGGGGAAGCGGCGTCAAGGTGCATGGAGTATGTGAGCGAGGACTTTTCTTCATGAAAACAGGGATCTTTATTTGCCACTGCGGACACAACATAAAGCACACGGTCAATGTGAAAGGCCTCAGTGAGTATTTCAAAAAATACCCGAACGTGACCGTTTCAGAGGACTATCCCTTTGTGTGTTCCGAACCGGGCCAGGACATGATCAGCGAAAGCATTGAGAAATACGGTCTTGACCGCGTGATCATCGCCTCCTGTACCCCGTCACTCCACGGCGAGATGTTCAAGGACCTTTTGAGGAAGAAGGACCTTAACCCCTTCCTGCTGAGGAGAGTGAGCATCCGTGAGCATTGCAGCTGGGTGGGCGACGATATCGAAGGGAACACGGAAAAGGCGAAAAGGCTGATACTGGCAGGGCTGTACGGGGTGGCGCACTATGTACCCCTTGAGGAAAAGCGTGTCGACGTCAACAAATCCGCCCTTGTCATGGGCGGTGGTGTTTCGGGCTTAAGCGCGGCGCTCTTTCTTTCGAAGATGGGCATGCAGGTGTATCTCGTGGAAAAAGAGGCACAGCTCGGGGGCCACGTGCGCGAACTCAAAAGCGTATGGCCCACCAGGGTAAGCGGCGCGAAGATCATCGAAAAGATGGAAGGCGAGCTCAGAAACAGGCCGAACGTCGAGATCTTTACATCGACGAGGCTCAGCAATTTTGAAGGTTTTTTCGGAAATTACCAGGCCACCCTCGATACGCCGGCGGGAGAGGAGAAGATCACCATCGGCGGAGCGGTCGTTTCCATCGGTTTCGCACCCTTTGACCCCAAAATAAAGCCGGAACTGCATTACGGGAAGGACCCGCGGGTAGTGACGACACTTGACCTGGAAAAGGCAGGCGACGCCCTCGCCCTTCCCGACAAACCGAGGGTCGCCATTCTTCATTGCATAGGGTCGAGAGACGAGCAGATCGGCAAGGCCTACTGTTCCAGGATATGCTGTATCAACGCATTGCGCGTTGGTGAAGCGATCAGGGAAAGATACAGCGATTCCTACGTGGAGTCATTTTATATGGATGTCAGGGCACATCCGCGCGGCGGCGAGGAATTCTTCGAGGACACCCAGGAAAAGGGCGTACTCTTCACCAGGGCAAACATAGGAGAGATCGTTCCCACACCCACGGGACTTGTGCTCAGGGGAGAGGACACACTTTTCGGCGAGACCTTCGAGCGGGAGTTCGACATGGCCGTTCTGTCCATCGGGATGTCATCCCCGGAAGACAGCAAGGACATGGCGTCGCTCTTCAAGATCAGTCTCGACAAGGACAAGTTCTTCCTCGAGGCCCATATAAAGCTGAGGCCCTTTGACACGGCGGTCAAGGGGATATTCATCGCCGGGTCATGTTCGGGGCCAAAGGATGTGGAAGAGTCCATCAACCACGGCAGGTCGTCGGCGCTCAAGCTCTACGGATTCCTCAATCTCGGCTATGCCTTTGTTGACCCTTTCATCTCCTGTGTTGATCCCAAAAGGTGCAGCGGCTGCCGCATGTGTGAACAGGCATGTTTTTCAAAGGCGATAAAGTATGACGAGGAAAAAAGGGTCGTCCACGTTGAGGAGGCGGCCTGCATGGGCTGCGGGCTCTGCAACAGCACCTGCCCGTCGTCGGCGATAAGCCTGAGGGGATATTTCGACACCATAATCGATGATGAGATAAGCGCCCTTTTAGAGGCCATATGACTTCAAACAACAGGGGCAGAGGGGTAGTTTAATGGAAGAGAAGACCGCAAAGAACCCGGAGATCATAGGTTTTGCATGCACATACTGTACGTTCAAGGCGTCGGAGATGGCGGGCAGCCTGAGGTTGAAATATCCCGAAGGGGTGAAACTGGTCCAGGTGCCCTGCTCGAGCAGGGTTGACCCGGCCTTTATCATCAAGGCCATCTCGGAAGGGGCCGACGGTGTTTTTGTGGCCGGATGCCACCCCGGCGACTGTCATTTTATCAAAGGCAATTATTTTACGCGGAGGAAGATCGCTGCCCTGAAGGAGATGTTCGATGCCTTCGACATGAAGGACAGGCTGAAACTGTTCTGGGTAAGCGCGGCGGAGGCTCGGCGTTTTGTGGAAAAAGTGACGGAAATGTATGACGAGATAAAGGAAAGGAAAAATGAACGGGAAAAAGATCAAAGATAGTGCAATGGAAAACGCGCTGGGCACGTTCCTTGAAAAAGAGCAGTATCTTGTCATGGGGTTCGAGAAGGACAAGAACGCTGTATACCACCGTATCTTCAAGGACAATCTCGACAATTATTCCTTGATGAACCCCGTTTTTGCGACAAACGGGGCGCTCTATCTGCGCCGCCTCTTCGCGAAGGGAGCGCAGATCATCATCGTGCTGAGGCCCTGCGAGATACGGGCATACATCGAGCTTGTCAAACTGACCCAGATCGAGCGCGAGAACATCGTTGCCGTGTCGATAGACTGCTTTGGAACGGTATCTTCGAAAGAGATCGAAGGCGATGTACCGGACGGGCCGGACCAGATGAAGGACTTCTTCGGTGATCCCGAAAAAGGGCGCTTCGCCTGCAAGACCTGCAGGGAGCGAAGGGGGGTTGTGGGGGACGCCGGCATCAGGATAGACGCGAGCGGCAATTTCTGGACCTTCCCCTACACCGAAAAGGGCGAAACGCTCATCTCCCTCATGGAGGGCGACCCCGAAGAGGCCCCGCCGCAGATGCTCATCGGCGAGAGTGGCGACATACAGAATTTCCAGGTTGACATGGAAGAGTTCACAAAGGACTTTTCAAAGTGCATCATGTGCATGAACTGCAGGGACATGTGCCCCGTCTGCTACTGTGTTGACTGTGTCTTCAACGGCGACGAATACCTGCCGAAAGGAGACGCGCTCTTCAACAAGATATTCAGGACGGGCTCCACGGAAATGCCCAGGGGCAAAGAGCTTTTCCACATGATCAGGATGTTCCATGTCTCCCAGACCTGCGTCGGGTGCGGGGCCTGTGAAGAGGCATGCCCCCAGGGGATCCCCCTGACGAAATATTTCAAGGGTATATCCGAAAGGCTCCAGGGGATGTTCTCCTACATGTCGGGGAGGAGCTTCGACGAGTCCATACCCTATCTTACATTTCTCGAGGACGAGCTGAAAGATGCAGACGACTGACAGGGCAATAGAACTCACCGATTATCAGAGGCAGGATTTCTCCGTCTGCCTCGGCTGCAAGATCTGCGCGTCGGTGTGCACCGTGAACGACCTTTCCATCAGCACGAACCCCCAGGAGCTTCTCCAGAAGCTGCTGCTCGGAAAGGAAGTGGCGGCCGACGATCCGCTGGTGCGTTTCTGTACGGGTTGTTACCGTTGCACCGGGGCGTGCCCCTGGAACATAAGGATACCGGAGGTGGTGCGGGCCCTGCGCGAGGTGCTCTCCACGGGGTCCCCGTTTGAAAAGGCCTTCAAGGGGTCTGTCGCCATATGGGGAAGGGTCTACGAACCCTACGTGCTCATGAGGGCGGTCCCCTTTCTCCTGAAGGGTGGCTACATAAAACACATGACGAGGTGGATGGAATACATGGGCTTCCACCTGCCTCACAAGGTAAAGAGGACCTGATATGGATTACGGCTACTATCCCGGCTGCTCGCTCACAGGCTCGGCCCACAAGCTTGACAGGGGTATCAGAAAGGTCTTTGAGAAACAGGGCCACACCCTCAGGGAGATACCCGACTGGAACTGCTGCGGCGCCTTCGAGTACGGGGACAGGAAAGAGCTGGCCGATCTTTCAAAGAAGAACCTCGAAAAGGCACGGGGCCTTTTTTCCGGGATCGTCGCCCCCTGCCCCGCCTGTTATAAAAATCTGAAAGAAGCGGATGAGAAAAGGGAATTCGCGGTGACGCACCCGATGGACCTTTTCGATGACGCCTTCTTCTCCTCAATGAAACAGGCACGGGACCTTAAAGGGCAGGTCTTTACCCCCTATTACGGCTGTATCCTGCTTCGGCCCAAAGAAACATCGATAAAGAACGACACCGTCATGGAAGAGGCGATCTCCCGTTTTGGCGGAGATGTTGCCGGCGAAAAGGTGAAGGACAAATGCTGCGGCGGCAATCAGGTCTTCATAAACAAGTTTGTCACGGAAAAGCTCTCAAGCCTTGTCCTTGAAAAGTCGCAGGGGACGATCGTCGTCTTCTGTCCGCTGTGCCACATGGCAATGAAGACCTTTTCAGGCCCGAGGAAGGTCGTCTATTTTACCGACCTGATCCTCTATATTATGGGAGAGAACAGCGCCTTATGAACGTATTGATAATAGGTGGGGGCATCAGTGGAGTTTCGGCGGCAAAGGTTGTCCTCAAGGAAGGCAATAAAGCAGTCATCCTTGAGAATACGCCTGAGTTGGGCGGCACGATGGCCCGTATCGCAAACTGCCGGATCGGGTTCAAGACCTTCTTCGACGAGATAAAGGACGATCCACGCCTTCGCGTCATCAGGGATGCGTCGATTACCGCAGTGCAAAAGAAGGGCGGCATATTTTCCGTCACCCTGAGCAATGGTGAGGTGCTGGAGGTAGACAGGGTGATCGTGGCCGCGGGTCTGACCCCCTATGACCCCGTTGAATACAAGGGTAAAAGGGTCCTTACGAGCCTCGAATACGACGCCCGGATAGACCAGCGAAATGGTGACCTTCCCGATGACTTCAACAAGATCGGGTTCTTTCTATGCGTTGGATCGCGCTCGAAGGAGTACCCGCTTTGCTCCTCCGTCTGCTGTTCCTACACGATACGGGAGGTCAAGTGGACCCTCCAGCGCGCAAAGCCCGAGATCGCCGTCTTCTACAACGACCTGAGGCTCTTCGGCCAGGAATTCTACCTGGAGAAGATCTATCGTGATGCCGGCGTCCGGTTTGTCCGTGCCAATTCCCGGTATTTCGAGGAGGACGAAGAGGGCGTAACAGTGAGATACTTTGTCGATGGAGAGCTCAGGGAGGAGCGCTTTAACTACGTGGTCCTCGCCATCGGCCTTCGTCCAAACCCGGGCCTCAAGGACCTTGGCGCACACTTTGGTTTTTCCCTCAACGAGTTCGGCTTCGTAAAAGAAGAGGAACCGCTCGTCACGGACGCAAAAGGCGTCTTTGCCTGCGGCGGCGCCCTGGAACCGATGAACATCAAGGATTCCATCCTGACGGGTTTCGGCGCCGGCGTGCTTGCCGTGAAGGACGCCGACCTCCTGATGAATGCGACAAGGCAGCAGGGCCTGCTCTGCAATGAAGCCGGGCCGGAAATAGCCCTGCCGGAAGGAGATCTCACCTCGTGCCTTTTTTATCTCGGCACCGAGGACCCCGGTGCGGCGATGTTTTACGAGTACATGTCGTCGAGATTCATCGATGCGGCGCGAAAGCTCAAGGCCGCCGGCAAGATTGTATACGTGGTGACGAAGAACATGGTGTCGCCCTCCTATGATGAGCTTGCCTATGAAAAGGCAAGGCGCGAGGGCGTCATATTGATCCATCTCGAGGAGGGCCAAACGTTTGCCGCCTCCGAAGAGAGCGTTCGCATCACCGGCCCGGGGAAGGAGCTTGTCCTCGATGTGGACCGGGTCATTTCCTTCGATGACCACGTGGACCGTTTTCGTGGAAAAGAGTTCCTCTCCGTCTACCGCTCCGAGCCCCAGCTTCGCTGGTCGCCCACGAAATGGAGCAGGAAGAGATACCATACGGGCTTCATCCGCCACCCCAGGGACAAAAGATGGGAGCCGCGGGAGATCCTTGGCGCCCTTGGCGAGATACTCCTCGACAGGGAAGAGGAACGTGTGTACCCGGAGGTCGAGGAGGAGCGCTGCAGCGGTTGCGGTTCCTGCAAGGACGCCTGTCCGCACAGCGCCATAGAGATCGGGATACAGGAGAGGCAGGTCGCCGTATTCGGCCCCATCACCACCACGGGCGTGCCCATCGCCCACGTGAAAGAGGACACCTGCGTGGGCTGCGGCCTGTGCGTGTCGACGTGCCCGTCGGATGTGATCAGTTTTAAAGAAGAGGTCAGGGATTAGGGCCCAGGGATCAGAGAGATACACATGCCCCGTCTTGTTCGTCATTACGGCCTTAGGCCGGAACCCGGGCAGGCCGGGGATCATGGCACTATCTTGAAAGCAAAAAAATCCAGATGATATTTAAAAAAATCTCGTGACATTCGGCTTCGCGCGCGTATAACCTTAATAATTATGACACCATCAGAGAGAAGAGAAACAACCCTCGATATATTCAGGTCGGCGCTCGGCGCTGTTGATCCCTATGTTTCGGTAAAGCAATACATGCCGCAGGTGCTGTCGGTATATCGCGACCGAGGCCTGGCAAAGGTCCTTCTCGTAAGTTTTGGAAAGGCGGCAGTTCCCATGGCGAGATCCGCCATCGATCAGTTTCCCCCCGATGTCCCCGTCGAAGGCGTTGTTCTCACGAAATACGGCCATGCGGAAGGCGCTGTGCTGCCCGGGTCCGTTGAACTCCATGAGGCAGGCCACCCCATACCTGATCAAGCGGGCCAACTTGCGGCGCAGAGGGTCCTCGGACTTCTTGCCGGAGCGGATGAAAGAACGCTGGTCCTTTTTCTCATATCCGGCGGGGGGTCGGCCCTTCTGGCGGCGCCCGCGGAAGGTGTTTCGCTGGCCGACAAGCAGGATGTGACCGACCGGCTGCTCAAGGCAGGCGCTTCAATAGATGAGCTCAATACCGTGCGGAAGCACCTCTCCCGCGTCAAGGGGGGCAGGCTCGCGCGGGCGGCCTATCCGGCGGTCGGAATATCCCTTATCCTCTCCGACGTGATAGGCGACCGACTCGATGTCATCGCCTCGGGACCGACCTCGCCCGATCCCTCCACCTATGCCGACGCCATCGGTGTGCTTGAAAAGTACGGTCTCACGAAGAGCGTGCCTGCCAGCGTGATGAAGATGCTCAGCGAGGGGGCCGCAGGTAATATTCCCGAAACACCGAAAGACGGCGAGGCACTCTTCGGTAATTTCGAGAACATCATCATAGCCGGCAACGAAAAGGCCGCCGGTGCGGCACAGCTGCGCGCAACGGAACTCGGGTTCAATGCCGTCGTCGTATCCACGAAGGTCCAGGGCGAAGCGAGTAAGGTGGCCGGGTGGTACGCCGCCCGGGCGCAGCAGACGCAAAAGATGCTCCTGATGAAGGGGGCGCAGGACCTGTGCCTCATCTTCGGCGGCGAGACGACCGTGAAGGTGAAAGGAAACGGCCTCGGCGGGCGCAATACAGAGCTTGCCCTCGCCTTTGCCATTGCAGTCGAAGGCATGGAAGGCATAACGCTGCTGTCGGCCGGCACCGACGGCACCGACGGCCCCACCGACGCGGCGGGGGCCACAGTCAACGGCGCGACGGTCAAGACCGCGAGGACGAAGGGCCTCGACCCTGAGGCGTACCTCGACCGCAACGATTCATACAATTTCTTCAAAGAAACAGGCGAACTGGTCATCACCGGTCCCACGGGGACGAACGTGATGGATCTGCAGATCATTTTAATAGAAGCAGGGCGCGGGGGTTAGGGTTCAGGGGAATAAAGAAGAATAACCTCTGGAACGGCCGAAACCGTCGTTCACATGAGTCCCTCCCGGACCGTGTGCAACGATAACCTGACATGTTTTTTATAAAGAGAGAAATCTTTATCCAGGGTAAAAACGGGGTATTTGTTTTGCATGCTGAACGCACATATGAGAAAGTCCGTATGTGATCCCTGTATGCCGTGCCGCCTGCATTCATTGGAGATCTCAGCTGCTGTTTCGTAGTCTTCAGAGCTTAGGTCGGCGTCATCGAACGCCCTGAATTTCTGTCGCAACTGTTTGAATTTAGGCATATCAGAGATACCGGAGAGCAGTTCCTGGCGGATCGGGCCTATCATGACCACCCGTAACTCACGAATGAGCTCCAGAAGTTCTTTTATGATCAGGTTGTCCTCGCCGTTCTTTTGTTTTTTTCTCAGGGCCAGGGACCATACTGAGGTATCAACGAGGACCTTCATGACCGTTTTCGTAACTCTTTATAGTCGTATGCGGGGTCATACTCGATAGTGCCAAAGAGCATGGATATCTCTTCCTGCTTGCGGCGCTGGATGAACTCTTTCAGGGCGACATTTACAGTTTCCTTCTTTGTTTTCATCTTCCCCACTTTTTGTGCCAGGGACAGAAGATTATCATCTAAAGCCAGGTTGGTTGCCATATCGCACCTCCAATTACATATAATGCTACACAATATAATGTGTAAAGTCAACCAGGCACCGCGTTTTATTTTACGTTCAAGCCTTCTTTCCACAGTTACTTCGGAGCAATACCCTTCAGCCTTTTTAACACGAGGCGGTATATCTCTTCCTTGTCCCGTTTTCCTATGCCGACGATCTCGACGACCTCTATTTGCTCACCTATCAGGCGGTAAACGATCCGGTAGACCTTTTTTGCCATGTAGAGTTTGTAGTAGCCGGTAAGGTCAAGACCGAATTTATTGCCGAGGGGGTTTCCAAGAAAGGGATTTTCCGAAAGCGCAACGGCCTTTTTCATCACCTGGACCTGGATGGACCTGTCCAGTTTTTTCAGGTCCTTCTCCGCGTCCTCTGTGAAAATGACGTTATAGGCCATATCGTTTTTTTATCTCTTCCAGGGTTACATTCTTCGAGGCGTCATAATTTTTCATCCGATCCTGCACCATCTCGTATATCTCGAAGTGTTCGAGGACCTCTTCCATCTCTTTCAGGGCATTGTATTCATCGGGCGACACCATGACGGCTGCCACTTCATTGTTCCTCAGGACGAAAAGAGGTTCTTTTGACTCCGATACATCGCGGAGCTTTTGGGTGAGCTCTCTCTGCAGGCGGGTTACGGAGATCATCTTATTTGTATTTACGATCATTGTCGCACCTCCATGTATACATACTATTATACATGGTATAATATTTATGTAAAGGAGTATCCTTTTTATCATTTGTAAAAAATGCTGCCCCTATATTACTTTTTGTGCTGAAATATTTCAGAAAACGTTTTTTTGCGTATCATTGGAAAAAGCTTGATATTTTATGAGCCCGGTGTAAAAGAACCGGAAGGGAGGGTTAACCATGGGACTGATGTTTGCGATCGTTCTGGGTGGTATCACGGCCGGATTGACATATTTTTTCGGTTATTCCCTGTGGGTCATGATCGTCCTGGGCGTTCTCTGGCTGGCAGCCCTTGTTATATCCGCCCCATCAGGACACCATGGTTTCGGCAGGCGCGGGAACACGGACCTCATGATCGTTGTCGCGGCCCTTGTCATTGCAGCGGCGATAGTCGTACCCAATTATAGCCGGCAAACACCGTGCAACCGGGCCAGATCGGCCCTGGTAAGCCTTGCGGAGGCTGAAAAAGAATACCTTGCCCGGCACGGGACCTACGCCGGCCACATAAGCCTCCTGGATGTGAAGCAGGACCCGGGCATCTTTGTCATGATCCTCAGAGGGGACAAAACTTCCTTCGCCGCAGCCGCGTCGCACGATAAATGCATCCAAAAGGACGGGTCCCCCAGGATGTTCATTTGGGATTCAGCAAGGGGAGAACTGCAATAGAACAAGTTCAAAGCTTCAGGTTTCACGTTTCAGGTAAAGGCAACATACAAGAAAAGAGGTCGTAAAATTTAACACGGCCTTTAAAAGATAAAGCTTTGACAGTCGATGGGATAATCCATTAATATTATGCATGCGCCTGTCTGCTAGCAAATTTGCTACAGCTCAACCGTCTTATACAAGTAAGCTCCTTCTGCGATCCCTGACCGCCAATTTTCCACCACAATCCATTTATATGTCCAATAATTGTGGTGGAAAATGTATCGTTTCGCAGGATGTTCTGATTGCATCCCTGGTTCGAACGCTCAGCCTTACAGAGCGTCTGACCTCCCCCAGCCTTCCTTGGTCCAATCTTGGGGCAATTACGGAACACTGGTCAAGATCCTTCAATCTTTTACTATTTTCACGTCGTCTAGTGGAAGTTATGAGCTTATGAAAAAAGAAAGCTTCGGGTATCGGTGCCCTTACTTTGTACCCCGGAAAATCGGCTAGAAAAGGGAAACCGGTCAGCATGTTGACAAAAGGCAGCGGCACAGCCGTTATATTCCAATTGCGGACAAGCACGGAATCTTCATCACGTCCACCACGCCGATGGACAATGAACTCGATGGTAAAACCCTCGCGAGAGAATTTCTGAAGACCGGACTGTGTGAAAAACGGGGTGAAACCGCCAGACACGATCAACTCCTGCAGGTCCATCCTGTTAGATCTCCCTCCTTTAAGCAGCTGAACGGCAAAATCGATGTCCATGGTACGGAGAACGTAGGTGACATCGAAGAACTCGCGGTAAAGCGGCATGACCCAGCTTCCGATGAGCATGGATTCTTCGAAGAAGCCAATTGATGAGAGCATCCCAAGAAGGTCCGAAACAGCCCCGGGAAAGATTTTGCTATCTGACCTCTTGATCTCCACCATGATGTCCCTTTGACTTTAGAAGCTTATTCAAGTACAAGATCCTTTTTTCATGTGCTTTCGCTTCCTGCAAGTATTTCTCTCGAAGGGCCAGCTTGTCCTGCAATTCTTTAAGGACACTGCCGGCCACATGTTGGTTGACGACCCTATTCCCCTCGCGAAACTTTAGGTAATGGTACTCGTACACTTTGTTCTTGTAGATTTTCTTCCTTACGCTCAATGATCCCCGGGGAAGTTCAGAGAGCACCCTGTTAATTGCCGCAAGGGCTTCTTCGCAACGCACAAGTTCATCGTTGAGCATCCCGCTTACAACAATATCGTTTTCCACCACATTCATGTCTAAATTATCACACCTGTGGTGGAAAATTGCAATCTTTGTTTTTGAAAGATCTGGAAGGCTCAGCGATGTTTCGAGATTTAAAGAACCTCCAAACTCTGACTCGGGTTTTTTCGGGTGCCTTCCGTTTACAATATCTTCCTGCTACAGTTCTGCTACATCCCGTTTTGGAGGAGCGAACCGGTGAACGAAAAATCCAGTTATATCAACTTCGCAGGAGCAATGCGGTGGTACACCCGGCAGTCCAAAAAAAGCACTTCGGAGGAGACCTTCCAGGGAATTTGCCACAAATTTAGGTTGTGCGATTGACAGACCCACAGAAATCGTAATAATATCAGGCATGCGAGAGTGGCGGAACTGGCAGACGCACTGGACTTAGGATCCAGCGGGTAACACCATAGGGGTTCAAGTCCCCTCTCTCGCATTGTAAATAAACACAAATAGTTAGCGTTCATTACAGTCTGTCCGTAATATGCCTGAATGGAAGTTATGCCTGGTTTAAGCCCGTTCTGTGGATGTTGTAACGATCAAGAACCGTTCGTGTCTTGTGCCCTGATATATTCGTTGCGGTCTTTTCGAAGAAAGACGAGGACAAAAACTGACATTTCAAAACCTGACCCCAGATTACCCTGGCCGACATACTCCTTTGCAGCCAGCCTCCCTGTTGCCTCTGCGGCGATCTTGCAGGTCGGGCCGTTTCCCCAGGGGCCGCTGCCGGGCTCTATGAAGAGGAGGGCCCCCTCCCCGATATCTCAAAACCGCACAAGGCAACCGGGATCAGATGCGACATTAACGAAGGGTCTTCAAATGTTTTGGTGGGCTGCCGCCCCTTATTTTGAAGGGATAATTGTGATCTTAACTGATGCTGCGCCGCCGGCGCCGAAACCGATAAATTCTCCGGCTGCGTTGAAACTCACCGTTAGCTCAACCTTGCCGATATTGTATCGGCCGGTCATAAGGGCAGATATTTCGTCACACATACCCGCTATCTCATCTTTTGCCCTCTCGAACCCTCTTTTCAAGGCAGCCGCTGAGACTGTTCTTTGCTGTTCCTGTGGCAACGGCCTTTTATCGTTGGATGCAAATCCAAAATCCCTTTTTGGCCGGTCAAAGGAGGAAAAAGATTTCCCTTCCCTGTGTCCCCGTAAATCCCGTAAATCGCCACGGCTTCGATCTGCCTTCTCGGGCAGGTCTCTTGTCCTTCCTGATGGAGCAAAATGTTCAGATGATCTGTCTTTGCGCCCACGGGAAGCGTCAGCGCTTCGGTCTGCCTTCTCGGACAGGTTCTTTCGCGGTCTTTTCGGTGGATCTAATGGTCCTGATCTAGCTTCGTATCTATTTTTTCCAGATCGTTTGGGCATGGTGGCATAGTATCGTCTATTAGCGGCTGGTTTGCAAGGCAATAAAGAGAATGTCCCTCTTTCTTTCAGTGAAACAAATGGTCGCGTGAGCAAGGGGGTCACCCGGGCCGGGGAACCACGATCTAACTTTGGTATTCCTTCAGCAGCCTGTCCATCTCTTGCCGGTAAAGGGTCTGAAACTCTGGGGACTCGAATGTGAATCCCGGGTTATTACGCAGGATTTCGGAGGCGACCTTGTCTCTAAAACCGGACTGACGCTCTGCGTCGCCGGGATACATCACTTCCGCGACATCACGCCGCTTGCCCTTGTTTTTGATCATTTGAGCTATGGGAATGGCCAGGTAAACAATAAGAACAACGACGGCCAATCCTGTCAAAGTGTATATGAATATTGTCATTGCGCCTCCTCATGGGCATTCGATCTTCCAGACAATTATATGATGGATCACACGCCCGGAGCATCAAGTTGAGATTGGCTGAGCACGACGACAGGATAGCCCGTGAGGAGGCGGGAGTCAAGGGCCGTTATCCCCCGACGTGGAGGTGGACGCTGTTCTCCTCGCTGAAGTACCCGGCGTCGGCCTGTGACTGTGACAAAAGCATTTAGCCAAACCTTTAGATAAATAATAATGTAACTATTTTGTAACTAATGACCCCTCAAATACCTCGCATAATCCAAAGATGGAGATTCTTGGCCAAGCCTTGATAATGCTGCGCTCCATTGATATTATGGAATGTTAGCGATATGGTTGTATTGAACTTAGGGTCCAGCGGGTAACACCATAGGGGTTCAAGTCCCCTCTCTCGCATTTGGTTTGATCTTGGGTAGTTCCGGCATTTTATGTCCGAAAAAGCCTTATTGTTACCTCTCAATGCCTCAGTTTCCTGCTAGGATAGTACTTCCCCCCACGGGCGGTTTACTCATAATTCCATATGATACCAACATCCGAAAGAGGGAGGACCCGGATGTTTTCTGCCAGGGCATAAGATGATTTACCCGGATAGATTATCCATAATCGTGCCAAATGCAGATCTTTTACAGATGTTTGCATGGAGCGGGTCATGCGCGGCGCGTCTTCATGTTTGAATTCCACGCCCCAGCTTTGTCCTCCCCATTGCCAGAAAAGGTCAAGCTCTGCGCCGCCATGGGTATGCCAAAAATAAAGATCCCTATCTTCTTTACCCAGGGCCCTGCTTACACAATCGAGCGCAAAGCCCTCCCAGGAAGCGCCCAGTTTGGGGGACGTGTATAACTGCTCTGCTCTTTCAATAGACAGCAGGGTATGAAAAAGTCCGGAGTCTCTGATATAAAGTTTTGGACGTTTCACAAGCCGTTTACCTATATTGACGTACCAGGGCTGGACGATGCGGACCATGAAGGTGCCTTCAAGGATATCACAATAATTTCTGACCGTCATATCGGAGACACCGAAAGACCTCCCCAATTCGGCGTAATTCAGGACCTGGCCGTGATAATGACTCAACATGAGCCAAAAGCGCCGGAGCGTTCGGGCGGGAATGTTTATGCCCAATTGCGGGATGTCCCTCTCCAGGAAGGTTGTCACATACTGGCCGCGCCAGAGATGGCTCTCTTCATAGGACGCTGCCAGAAAGGAACGGGGCAATCCACCGCATAACCACAAGGTCTTCATGTTCTCCGGGCCCACATCCTGCAGCCGGAAACCACCCAGGTAATGATAGGCGATCCGGCCGGCCAGGGATTCCGAGCTTTGCCGGATCAGGTCCCGTGATGCGCTTCCAAGAATTACGAATTTCCGGTTTTTTCCTTGATCGACCAGATAGCGCAGCAAGGGAAACAACTCGGGCATACGTTGGATCTCATCAATCACGATAAGTCCTGTCAGGTCCTCGAGGGCAAGCTGGGGTTGATCCAGCCTGGCGCCGTCCTGCGGGTTTTCCAGGTCAAAATAGTGGTCTGCATTCAACGTTCGGGCCAGAGTCGTTTTTCCACACTGTCTGGGGCCAAGGATCGCCACAACTGGAAACATGCTTATCCATTTGGCCAGTGTTTCCCGGTCATATTTTCTATCAATCAGATCCATGGAAAGAGTCTATACGATAAACCATGAAATATCAAACTATAATTATGAGATATCAATATGGCTTTTAAGGACTAATGCCAGCAAGCACTATTTGTTATTTTCCTAAGTTTTATGTCTGTTTTATGTTCTCAGGGTCCAGCGGGTAACACCATAGGGGTTCAAGTCCCCTCTCTCGCATAAAAAAGTTCAAGGTTCCACGCTCAAGGTTTAACGATAAAGGAATAAAAGAAAAGTTTCACGCCAGCTCGGAAGGCGAAACCGCTCAAAGCGAAAGATTTATACAAAATACCTTACAATTAAAGAACCGGACCTGAGCTAAAAACAATGTGGCCCTGAAACGATGAGGTTGTTTCAACTTGCGCATATCTGGTAGAGTGAAGATATGAAGACACTGATCATCGGAATGGGGAACATCGGAGTCATTCACGGCTGGCTCCTGTCACAAGGCGGCACCGACGTATCGCATGTGGTCCGCAGGGGATCGCCCGACAGGTATTCCGGCGGGGTCAGGATGGATGTCCTCGACATGCGGGGGGATACGCCCGTCGGCTACCTCGCTTCATACCCGCCGAAGGTTGCAGACGAGATAACCGACGGGAAAAGCTATGAACTGGTAGTGGTCGCGACAAATCACTTCCAGGCGGCAAGCGCCGTCCGCCAGTACCGCGATCTTTTACCGGAAGCCGACTTTCTTATGTTCACCGCCAACTGGGAGGGGACCGGGGAGATCGATGCATTGCTGCCCCGTTCCCGTTACCTCTGCGGCTTCGCGGTATCGAGCGGGGCCCGCGGCTCAGACGGTGTCCTCTACGCGAACATCCAGAGGCAATACCGTATCGGTGAACTGGACGGCTCGCGCACCCCGAGGCTCGGGAGGATCGTGGAGATGTTCGGGAAAGCGGGCCTGATCGCCGACATCAAGCCCGACATCATCGAGTGGCAATGGGTGCACCACGCGATAGACGCCGGTATTTTAGGAACGGCAATTTACACAGGCGGCCTTCCCGGAGAGGACACCGGCATGGAGATATGGGTGCTTATGGTCCGGGCCGTCAGGGACGCGCTGGCCGTGCTCGAAAAACGCGGCGTCGATGTCAGGTCTTACGAGGACGCCGGACCTTTCCTGACTGCCGGCGAAGAGGAAGCTGCCGGGAGCCTGCGCCGGATGATACTTGGCTTGCCGCACTACAAGCGCATCAGGGAACATAGTCACTTCGACACATCTCCGGAAGAGATGAAGAGATTTTATCTTGACGTTCTCGAGACCGGGGAGCGTCTGGGCGTCCCGATGCCGTATCTCGGGTCTCTGAAGGTAAAAGTTTCACCCTCATAAGGGTTCGTAAAGCAAATAAAGGTCAGGCCAGCCTTTTGTGTATTGCTTCCGCGAGGGCCCGGATGGTGTATGGTTTCTGTATGAAAACAGGGCATCGTTGCAAATTCGGTTTATTGGTGCAGAGGAGAAAAGAATGAAAAGAGGGGAATAATTGGTGTACAATGATGATCAAAAAGGCAAAAGATATAAAAATAAGGAGTATGTTATGAGATCAGGCAAAAATTCATTGGTCGCGGTCACCCTCATCGTTCTGTGCCTTGTTCTTCTTTTCGCGTCATGCTCGCGTTGGCGAAAGGGCGGGACGCCGGGGCCTGCAAGTAAAGATGTCCAGAGTGCCAGCCTGGAAGGGCAGAAGTGGTACCTTGCAGAGCTCAACGGTAAGGAGGTCAAAATGCCGGGGGGCACCGGCCAGCCCTTTATCGTTCTCAACGCCGCAAAGAAAGAGGCTGGCGGCTTCAATGGGTGCAACAGCTTTTCCGGCAGGTACGAGCTCAAGGGAAGCCTCCTTGTCTTTCGCAGCATGGGGTCAACGAAGATGGCCTGCCAGGGGCCCGAGGGCCAGATAGAGATGGGTTTCATGGAGACGCTCCGCCTGACCCGCACCTTTGAGATCGCCGGCGGCTCATTGACGCTCTCCGACGAGAGAAAGCCCCTTGCCCGGTTCACCATGGAAGGCAAAGGACAAAAATAAGCAGCCTACTTCTGCACCACCAGGTTGATATCGCCAAGGTTCTTTGACGGCGCCGCCGCGTCGACGGCGATGACCACGGGGGCGTTCTCAACGCTGAGACCGCCCGCCGGTGCCTTGAAGGGGACCTCCTCTTTCTCGACCATGACGGCAAGCACGTATTCCCCCTTACCGAGATTGGCGAATTCGAATTTTCCCGCTGCGTCCGTTGTCTTTGCGTCTATCGGGAAGCCGCTGAAATACTGGGGATCAAGTTGTGTCATCTTTGGCCTGTAGAGGAAAAGGGCGACCTTTTTCCCTGCCAGCGGTGCCCCGTTCATTTTCAGTGTGCCTGTCACCGAGGCGTTCGTGAGGGCCGGCTCGGAAAGTGACTTTGATTTCGCCGGGTCGGCACCCTTCGCCTTTGCCTTGTCAGACCAGGCCCTGGACTCGTCGGCCCTGCCGAAGTGCATGAATGCCTCGGCGATCCTGAGCGAAGAGGTCTTGCCCGCGTACCACTTTGTCTCGTCGGTAAAGGACCTCAGGTATGCCTCGTTCTCCGCCGTGACGGGAAGCGAGCTGAGGCGTTTAAGGAGGACCATCCGCGCGAGCATCTGGGAGGCGGCGTTGCCAAACATCTGCCCATTGCCCTTTTCGGTTTCCCAGAGCTTATAATATCCTTTCATGACGGCATCACGGCCGGCATAAAAGAATATCGAGCCGTCCTTGTGCCGCGCCAGGTAGTCTTCGATCTTTTTGATGTTCTCCGGGGTGAGGGCGTAGGTGTTGTTGTATACCATGAGGCCATTCCCCGCAGCCTCCATGCGCCACTCCTGGATGGCGGGTTTCTCCGGGAGAAAGAGGACGACGGTTTTGCTCGCCTGCCCCTTCTCGGGTACCCCCACTGCCTCGGCAATGTTCTTTTTATTGAGGTCGTAGCGTTGGGCGGCATCCCGGTACGTACCGGCGATGATGGGTGTGTAGATGGCAAGGAGTATCGCCGGGATGATAAGCCGCACAAGGCGGGCCTTGATCGTCATCTGTCTCGGCGCGAGGACGGTGACGAACCCGGCGATGATGGCGAAGGAAAACCCCAGCATGACCATGATCGCGTTGGAGAGAAGCTGCCACCCGTGGAGTGTGGGCTCGCCGGATCCGCCCAGCACCTCGGACACGAGAAGAAAGTACTTGTTGAAGGACCAGTTGAAAAGGAGGAAGAAATAAAAGGCAATGCCGCCGCAGGCCGCACCCATGAAAAAGGTGACGGCGATCCTTGCCCACCTGGACATTGTCACTCCGCCGCCCGGCCGCCATGCAGTGAGGTCGCCTGCCCAGCCCATCTGACCGACGAGAAGCCAGAGGGCCCCGGAGATGATGACCATTATGAATCCTTGGGCCATGTCTGTATCCGGCAGGGAAGCGGGGAAGATACCCGAAAATATCGCAAGCGGCATCCGCGCCATGGACAGGGAAAGAAGGAAGAACAGGACGATGCCCCCCAGGACGGCCACAAGGGCCTTCTTCTTTTTGACCTCCGGTCTTCTCAGGGACAGGAAGTTGGGGTTCAGTTCACAGAGGACAAGGACAAAGGCGATAACGGTAAAGATGACGATTATGACGATCACCGTGTTGATGTTGGCCCCCAGAAAGGAAAGGAACCCTGTCCGCATGGCTTCGATATCGGCCTTTTCCTTGAGGGTCAGGAGAAGGTCTATATAGCTTGGTATGGCTATGGCGTTCAGGATCGAGGCGACACCCAGGCCGCCGGCAACACCGAAGATGCCGAGTACCACTACAAAGATCATGTCCCTTACTATCCCCTTCATTACAGTTCCCTCCCGTATAGTCTGACCTCTTCCATAATTAGAAGACAAGCCAGGAAACTACTTTTCCATCCCTGACCCGGAAGGCCACGCCCTGTTCTTTGTAGATCATGTTCTTTCCGTCCGTGGTGGCCTGCACCCGGTAAGGCTTGCCGTGGCGTGCGAGCACTTCGTCCTCGCGCGACCCGACGGAGATGTTGCGCGATGTTTTGTCCCGCGACCCTTCGCCGGCAAAGACAAGGAGCACCTCGCCGTCCTGGGAGACGCTCATCAGGCCGTTTGGGAACCGTTCGATGACAAAGGGCTGCTCTTCAATGCGGACCTTCAGGGAGGTCACGGGCTTGCCGAAGGACTGCGGGGTTTCCTTCACGTCGGCGCCGGCCTTTAATCCCCCGACACTCTCTCGAGCAGGTGCTTTTGCCGTTTGCGCCGCAGGCGTACCGCCGGCACCGCCCATGGCGGCACGGACAGCGTCGGCTCGCAGACCCGCGGGGCCGAGCTTGAGATACATGGCCCAGTATCTCTTTTCCTCGGCCCCGTTCTTTTCCTCCCGGGCGATCTTGCCGAGGTTGAAAGGTGGCGCGTCATAACCGGGGTCGTCCTTCTGCGCCGCGAGGAGGTTCTCTTTGGCCTTCTGGGGGTTCTCGGCGATGAAAAAGGCCACACCGAGATTGTTGAGGGCCTCCTTGTTGCCGGGATCGACCTTGAGGGCGTCCTTGAGGGTAGCTATCGCCTTGTAGGCTTCCCCCTTCAGGGCGTAGGCGCAGCCGAGATTGTTGTAGGAGAGGAAATATGAAGGATCGAGGGATATGGCCTTTTCATAGTTCTCGATCGCCTTTGCCAGGTGGTTCTTGAAGAGCGCCTCAGGCCCCGCGGAACTCCCCCCGCGCAGCGTGATCCTGCTTGCCAGTGTCACCGGATCGATGGAGATGGACAACTGGAAGGGAAGGGGGTCCTTGTCGCCCTTCCAGGCACGATAATATTTCAGGGCGAGTTGATGATGGCAGGCGGCCACGTTGTGATAGACCTCCCTGCTCGGGAAGTATCGCAGGAACTCCTCGAAGGCGACAAGCGCCCTGCGGTAATCCTCTGACTCGTAGAAAAGGACGCCGAGATTGAACACCTCGACCTTGTCAAGGACCTGGCGCAGGCGCGCCTTGACCGTCTCCGCCCGCTGGGCGGGGGCCGGGTGGCTGCCGTCCTTTTTCATGCCCTTGATGTTTCCGGGATCCATTGATCGCGCGACATATTCAAAGAAGTTGACCTTGTTGTCTTCGGTGACGATCGACGCCGTGTTGAACCCTGCCAGCGAGGCGTAGATGATGCCGTGTTCGTCTGCCTGGAGTTCCTTGGCGAGGACATTTTCGGTGGAGCCGGCGATGGTCTTCACCTCGTTCAGGACGGCCGCCCCTCCGGCGTCCTTTCCCTGCGAGATCTCCACGGCCTGGAAGAACTTCATGTGCCAGAAATCGTCCTTGAGCTGGTGGGCGATCTCGTGGCCGAGGATGAAGGCGAGGCGGTCATCGCCGTATTTCGGGTCTTTATAGCAGATGTCGAGGACCTTTTTCGAGATGATGACCCCGCCGTCGGGGATGGCTATGGCGAGCGGTATATAGGCGGCCTCGCTCTTGACGATAAAGAGCCGCGGCGTGACGCCGGGCCTTTTCCCGGCGGCGCTTAGCACGCGCGCGAAGATCTCGTGGGCCTTTTTCGCGCGGGCGTCATCCTCGGGCCTTAACTCATCGAAGTTCTTCTGCCAGTAATCGAGGCGGTCCTTGGGGTTCTCGGCGGCATATGCAATAAATGGGGCCAGGATAAGGAGTACCGCCGTGATGACCATTGCAGGGTGCAGAACGGCTGATCTTCATTGCGAACCCCCTCTCCTGTCCGTTTTAGGTCCTACCCCAGCGTGGTCTGGATCCTTCTGACCATCTTCACGACCGTGTCGGCGTCTTTGTCGGTGATGTCCTTTTTCAGGGATATCTGCCGGATGGTCTCAAGGGACTCGATGACACCCTTGGGTGCGTCCATCCGCTTCATCTCTTTCACGAAGTAGTCAAGCTGCTGCGTCTGTTTCAGGAGCACCTTGTTTCCCGCGGAGGCGGCAAGGCCCATGTCGACGAGCCATGTCCCGGCCCGGAAGAGGGTGAGCTTGTCGGCGCTTTTACCCTTTGCGTAATCCTCGAAGAAGGGCTGGAAGAGGGCGAGGAAATCCAGGAGGGTTGCCGCGTCGAGCTTTTTCATCTCCACGAGGTTCCTCGTCTTGCTTATGTAATTGTAGAGAGAGGCAGGCACCTGGAGGTTGATGAACTCCTTTTCGATCGATTCGAGCCTCTTGGCGCAGAGCTCGTACTGGCCGCCCTTCAGGTAGGCTATTGCCTCGGAGTAGAGGGCGCCGATGATAAAGAACTTGGCCTCTTCCGACTTTTCGGCGAAACCGAAGGAGGTGCCCGGGTCGCCGATGACGGAATTCTGCTTCGCCAGTCTGCCGAGCGCCTTGTCGGTGCCGATCGCTGACTGGAAACGGGTGGAATCGAAGTCGTTCTGACCTGTTACCGCCCCGGGATCAACGACCGCGGGGCGTTCCCCCTGCGAAAAAACGGGCGGGGCCGCCAGGGCGACCGCCGCTATAAAAAGCACGGTGAAGAGTAATATCTTCAGGGAATGTGTTCTCATGGTAGGACCTCCTTTGGTTACCATACTGATGCTCCTTACTTTCAGGCCGAAGTTGGCCGGCGTTGCATCGTAATTGACAACGACGATGCTCATCTGCTGAGGATAGCTGTTGGAGAAGAGAGATGCCTTCGGAGCCCTGGACGCGGGCATCACCGCAGCCGATCAGCTGCCCTGGGCGTCGAGTATCGAAAGCGCCAGGTCCCTTCCGCGGTGAAGTTAGGACCATCAGGACGTCTTCCAGCGGATAGAGCTGGATATTCGAGGACCGACATTCCGGGCTTGTTGGCTGCAGCTGCCGGAACCTGTCCGTTGACCGCCTTGATGTCCTTCGATATCTGGACTATGGTCTCCACGTTCGTGGGGAATGCCTGGGAGAGCGGTATGACCCGGTCGTACTTGGGGTTCGACAGGAGCGCCTTGACCTTGTTGATGGGTATGGCGTTGTTGAACCCCGTGAACTGGGCGCCCGAGGCAAGATTCACCGATGCGTTGACGCCGATGACCTGGCTTCCCCGGTAAAGGGCGCCGCCGCTGTTGCCGGGAGCGATCTGCGCCGTGTGCCTGATGACAACGGCATTGCTTTTCTCGTCCTTGACGACCTGGCTTATCTGGCCTTCGGTGATGTTGATGCCCATGCCCAGCGGGTTGCCGACGGCAAGGACCTTGTCGCGTGCCTCTACCCTGTCGGAGTCACCGAGGCTGGTGGCAGGGAACTGCTTCTGCCCGGAGAGCTTCATGATGGCAATGTCTTCCAGAGAGTGATAGACCTTGATGTTCCCGATCTCATATGATGAGCCGTCAGAGAATTTTGCAATTCCTTTCAGGGCCTTGGATGCAACGTGGTAGTTCGTCACGATCGTCCCGTCGCTCCGGACCAGGAAGCCGCTGCCGCTCCATTTTGCGGGGACCATCTCGAGGCCGACACAGTTGGGCTGGTTCTTCTGATTGGGCCTCATCCCGGCTGTGAACATGAAGCCTTCCATCATGAGCGCCGCGTTGCGCATCTCCAGCTCCTTGTTCGTCGGGAAATCGTTGCCGGCGGGCGTAGATGTTTTCGGCTTTCTCGCCTGTGCGAAACCGTCAAAGGGAAGAAGGAGCGCGGCAGCAAGGATCGAGCAGAACATCATAAAAAAGATCTTTTTCTTCATAGGGCCCTCCTGATATTTATAAAACCTGTTCTTCATTATCATCAGGGCCCCGGCTGTTTCAATTTGTATCTTCATTTGTAAGATATGTGTGGACAGGGCCCATTTTTGTTCCCGATCGATAGAAAAGTAATGCGCTTACGGCACAGGCCGAGCAAGCACAGGATGAATCATGCATAAGGATAACCTTAAGGTCGTTGATTACATTGAAATTGTACCACCGGAATCTAAAAAAGCAATCCCATTTGTTTCGCTTTACTTTTTTGCAGGCACGCTGATAGAATCGAAGCAATAACACTAAATAAAAAAGGGGCACACCATGCAATGCAAGAACTGTGATCACGACAACCCGGAAGATTCAAAATTTTGCATGAAATGCGGCAAGGAACTGGCGGCATCGGACGCGGGTGGAGCGAAATGCCCGGTCTGCGGGGCAGACAACGCTGTAGGTGCGCTCTTCTGCGCCGCCTGCGGGAAGTCCATGGCGGCCCCATACAGCGGCGACGTGAGCCGGGGAAGGACATACGAAGCGCCGGACCAGAACGTTGGCGGCGGTCCGTTCACGTCAAACATCGCCCTCGATGTCGTCCTGTCCATAATCACATGCGGTATCTACTGGTTCTTCTGGCAGGCGAGGCAGATGCGGGCCGTCAATCACCTTTTGCAGCAGCAGAGGTACAATTTCTGGGTCTGGTTCCTGCTGACGATCCTGACCTGTGGCCTCTTTAACATTTATTATGAGTATTATATGGCCCAGGGCCTTGTTGAGGCCCAGGGTAAATACGGCAGGCCCTTGTCGAAAGACCTGCCCGTATTGAGCCTGGTCCTTACCATATTCGGGCTCAATATCGTCACCGATGCGATCCAGCAGAACGAGATAAACAAGTTCTTCGGACAGCAATAGAATGGAACGTTACCTTATTCCCAGGAAGCCGGCGCTTGCATTTGCCGGGTTTCTCCTGGCACTTGCTTTCGTCAATATGACGGGGATCGCCTCTGCCGACAGGATAGTGGGTGCGGTCCCCGTCTTCTGTCCCTTCGAGGCTGTAACAGGCTTCCCCTGCCCGGGCTGCGGCATGACCCGGGCAATGTTGAGCCTGATTGCGGGCGACTTTGGGGGCGCGGCAGTATATAACCCCTTCTGTTTCTTTCTTGTCTTTACGGTCATTGCGAGCATCCTCCCCGCGCGCTTGATGGAGAGGGTGCCGCCCGTTGTCACGAAGTCCCTTCCTTATTTCTATGTATCCGTCCTTGTCCTTGTCATGGCCTTCTGGGTCTTCGACCGTTTGTTGCCAGGATTGGGTGGTTAAGGACCGTTTCCGCGTTTTAAAGACAAAGATAAAAAACTTGTCTCACGCCCGCTCTCCCTTTGGGTTCGCTCGAGCCCGCAGAGTGCACAGAGAAAGACTTTTGCGCCCTGATCTTTGAGAAAATAAAAGATCAGGGCGCACTCTGATCGCCTTCGGCGAGGTGAAGAAACATTTTTTTACAACCCGCAACAGGTTTTTTATGGTTTTTCTATCCCGTGCGTCATCAACTAAAAAGCGGGATCTTAAGTCCCCGTGGATTTCAGGATTCTCAGTTATCCACGGGGGAAAGCCCTTGTTCTTGTCTTCCTCCGTGAACTCTGAGGCCTCGAGAGAGGAACGAAAGTGACGAACGGGCGTGAGATAAGGTTTTTGTTATTTAGGTGCGATGGCCGGCAGGTATTCCTCGCGGATCTTTGACAGGCTTCTGAAGATGTTCTTTTTGACGTTGCGGTTGTGTTTTTTCAGGTCAGCCACTATGCCCTTCACGAGGCTGCGTTTAGAGATCTCCCCTTGAGGACATGCGGATGAGATCACGGGGAGCTTGAGTATCGTCGCAAGGCGGGCAAGTTCCTTTTCTTCAACGTAGGCGAGGGGCCGGATGATGGCAAGCTCGCCGTCGAACATTTCCTGGTACGGCAACATGGTGCCGATCTCGCCCTGGAAGAAAAGGTTGAGGAGCATCGTTTCAATGATGTCGTCCATGTGATGGGCGAAGGCGATCTTGTTCGCACCGATCCCGCCGGCAAGGTCGAAGAGGGCCTTTCTCCTGTTCCAGCTGCACCAGAAGCAATCGAAATCCTCCTTCTCTCCCTTCCAGGTGTCGGATGGCCTGGCGATGATGTAGGGAAGGGCCTCCTTTTCAAAATGTTCCACAAGGACATCCGTGTTGACCCAGGAAAAACCCATGTCCACGTGGCAGGCGATGATCTCGTAATTGATGGGGACGAACTTGAGCCGTCTCTTGCATGATCTTGAGAAGACACAGACTGTCCTTGCCGCCCGAGACGGCAACGATGACCTTGTCGCCCTCCTCGAGCATTTTGTAATCCCAGATGGCCTTGCCTGTTTTCTTGGTGGTGAAGTAAAAGGGCCCGCGGATGTTCATGCCAGTGATTCTGCGAGGGCCTTTGTCTTGTCCTTGTACTCCTGTCCGATGCCCCCTTCGCCCTGGCAGCCGGGTACGTCGACCCTGCCCGCATAGGCGACCTTCAAAAGATCGAAGGTCTTCTGGAACATTTCGATGGCGGGCTCGGCAGGTGTCCATATTCTCGTCGCCGAATGTGGTAAGGGTCACGGCTTTTTTCCCTTCTATCCGGGAGTTGTAGCTCTCGTCCATGAAGGCGATGGACCGGTCCATGGCGAGCTTCAACTGCCCCGAGGGGCCGAACCAGTATATGGGCGTGGCGTAGACGATGAGGTCCGATTCCATGATGTACTTGCGGACATCCTTCATGTCGTCGTTGATCCTGCATACGCCGCCCGGCAGGCAGGTGTAGCACCCCTGACAGGGCCTTATGTTCATATCGTTGAGGTAGAGCGTCCTCACGCTCCATCCCTTTTCTTTCAGGGTTGCCGCCATGACCCGGGCCAGCTCAACGGTATTGCCTTTTTTCCTGGGGCTCCCAAAGAGAATGACTGCGTTCATTAATGTCCTCCTCAAGCTTTTTGCTGACTTATTATATGGGTATTTAAACAAAAGATAAAGATAAGGATTCAGGGAACAGGAAACAGGAAACAGCCAAACTATCTGACGGGATCGATTAAACCATAACGACCGGCAGGCTTTTTATTTGGTTATTATGATTTGATTGTTGGTCATTTTTTTCTGATCCCTGATCCCTGATCCCGATCCCTGCCTTTTCACCATTGCATCCCTGTGATACAATAGTTATAATGTATTTAATTCTTTTGCCCGGACATGAGTGCGCTAAAAAAGTTCCCCGGGATGGCTTTACTATAAGGGGGTGTTATGAATAGTCTTTTTTTGGGCCTTATCACGCTGGCGGTGCTCATACTGACCGGTTTCGTCGTCTATCTTATCGTTGATCTGAAAAAGACAATTGCTTCATTGGACCGCTTCATCGCCACGACGGAAGACACCCTGCGGCCGACGGTGGATGAACTGCAGATGACCTTGAAGAGCATCAGGAAGGTCACCGATGACGTGGGTGCCGTTACGGACGATGTGCGCCGCGTGTCGGATTCGTTAAGGGACATAGGCGATAACGTGCAAAGGGTCAGCGAGGCGGTGCAGGAGGTCGCAACGGAGTCGATCACGGGGGCCACGGCGTTGAAAGCGGGGCTCAAGGCAGGCTTTGGATACTTTATGAGGAACATAGTTTCAAAAAGGTAGCAGAGAGATAAAATAAGGAGGTAATTTATGGGACAGCAGGATAGTGGATTCAGTGCCGGTACGGTTCTTCTTTCTTTCTTCATCGGCGGCATCATCGGCGCCGGCGTGGCACTGCTCACCGCACCCAAGACGGGGGAGGAGACAAGAAAGCTGATCAGGGATTTCGCAGAGGAAGCAAGGGACAAGGCTGAAGATTATATCGGCCAGGCAAAGGAAAAGGCCGGCTCCTATGTCGAAAAAGGAAAAGATCTTATCGACAAGGAAAAGAATATTATTTCCAAGGCCGTCGAGGCGGGCAAGGATGCCTATGAAAAAGAGAAACAAAGAGGCTGACGGCCCTTTGTACAATTGATGTGATCGCGTAAAGCCGCCTGACCTTCGGGCCGGCGGCTTTACGCTTATTTTGAGCGTGCCAATGAAGGAAAACAGGTTTTACTATACGGTCCTCATATTTCTCGTCCTCGCCCTTGGTTATCTAACCTACAATATAATCAGCCCCTTCCTGTCGCCCATCATGTGGGCGATCGTCTTCTCCCTGGTCTTCTACCCGGTGTATGCCTTTATCCTGAAGTATGTAAGATATAAACCCATAGCCTCCGTGCTGACGCTTCTTGTCATCTTTTTGCTTATCTTCGGGCCCTTTTCATATTTTGCCTACCTCCTTACCCAGGAGGCCCTCGCCCTGGTGAACCGCTTTCAAGGAGGGAATGTCGATCTCCTCGACAGCGTTCTCCGGCATCCCCTGGTCAACATGGTCGTGAAAAAGATACTCCTTGTCTTTCACATGACCGAGCAGGAGCTTTACAAGACCATCATAGACGGTATCGCGAAGATCGGGAAGGAATCAGCCGGTTTTGTCAGGGCCGGTTTCGGCAATATCGCCACCGGCATGGTCAACTTTGTCTTCATGCTACTTTCCGTTTTTTTCTTTCTCGAGGATGGCCCCGCTTTCATAGAAAAGATCGGAAGCTTCATGCCCTTCTCGAAAAAACAGAGCGAAAGGCTTCTCAACCAGACGAAAGATATCGTTATTTCAACTATTTACGGCGGCGTTGTCGTTGCGGTGACCCAGGGGGTGATAGGCGGTGTCGGCTTCGCGCTGCTCGGTATTCCATCGCCGGTCGTCTGGGGGCTTGCCATGTTCGTGGCATCTTTTATCCCCCTTGTGGGGACCTTTGTCATCTGGGGACCGGCCGTCATCTATCTCTTTTTCCAGGCACAGTACCTGAAGGGGATCATCCTCATACTCATCGGGGTCTTCGCCATAAGCTCCGTTGATAACATCCTTCGCCCGCTGATCATCCGCGGCAAGATGAAAATGCCCACCCTTGCCATCTTCTTCAGCATCCTTGGCGGTTTAAAGCTCTTTGGCTTCATCGGCTTCATCATGGGTCCCCTTGTACTCGCCCTTTTCATATCCGTCTTCGATATCTTCCGGTATTCCGAAGAAGAGCGGAGTAAAGCGAGAAACGAGAATGAACAATGACCAAATCACAATAACCAAATAAAAAGCAAAAATTCAGGTTACCAAAACACCCGCAGCCCCACTTTTCTTCTATTGGTTATCTTCTTCATTGAAAATGGCGTCGATGTACACCTTAAGGCTGTTTCGCAGACGGTCTTCGTCTGAAAAGTATACTTTTTGATACAGGGTATCTCCCATCTCGCATAATGCGTCGAATATTTCCGGATCAAAGTGCGATCCTCTCCCCTCTTTCATTATAGCCATCGCTTCATCGTAGGAGAGTGCGGGTTTGTAGGGCCGGGCGCTTGTCAATGCGTCGAAGACATCGGCAACACAAAAGATCCTTGCATTGACGGGAATGTCCTTTCCCTTTAGGCCGGACGTGTACCCGGTGCCGTCGAATTTCTCATGGTGGTGTAGAACGACATCGACGCAGTCGCTGAGCCAGGGGTAACTGCCAATGATGTCCGAACCGTGCTGCACGTGGCGCTTCATGATCTCGAACTCATCGCTCGGTCAGCTTCCCCTCCTTGAGGAGGATGTTGTCGCTTATGCCGATCTTGCCTACGTCGTGGAGAAAAGACCCCTTGATGAGGCTCCTCATTTGCGCCTCGGCATGCCCTATCGCCTCGGCAATTTTAAGTGTATACAGGGTAACGCGGTAGTTGTGATCGCTCGTGTCATGGTCCCGTTTTGCTATGGCGCTTCCCAGGACCTCAAGGACCCCTATGTTTGCATCGCGCAGGGTCTTTGATGCCTCCTCGAGCATAAGCTTCTTTTTCCTGAGGTCTTCTATAAGCTGTTCAAGCCTCTCCTCGCGTGCTTCTACCATGACGATCATCATACCGAAGGCCTCGGCAAGCTGCGTTATCCCGGCGGGATATTTCTCAGATTTTGTCAGCTCGAATATCTCACCCGCGGCCCGATAGTCCCCTTTTGAAACTTCCCTGGCGGCCGTGGCAAGGTAATTCAGCAGTTTGTTTAAATCAATTTCGGACATTGAGTTCCTGATATGAGGTTTTGTGATCTTATGAGTTTTACGCTCTATAACCCTTTAGAACGTTGAAGCGTTGATGTATGGCTGCTCAAACCGTCAAGAAGACCTTTTCGGTTGTTTTGCCAGCTTCTTCGTTGCTTTTTGCTTCTGTTTTTCGACGTTTTGTTTCTGACCCTTGTCCTTGTCCTTCTTGCCCTTGTCTCCCATTATGTACCCCCTTCCCCTTATATAGAAACAAAAATCATATTACAATCAATCCTACCCCTGCGGATGCTTTTTGTCAATGAGCTTTCATGTCCTCCCATGCTGCTGCCGTGCGTTGGAGGCGAGCAGCACATAACCGGATAACCCCTGGCGAAAACGATACCGGTCAGGACCAGACCTAACCGGGAGCACCCTTCCACGAAGCATAAGATGAGCATCAAATGATCATAAATCTGGTAAGTTCCATTATATGATGATATACTGACATAACAATAGCCTGCACCCGCCCGGGAAGACATCGGTCCCGATATTCAATAAGCGGGAGTCCAAAACTACCAGCGCAGCAACACTCCGGCCCGTTAAACTTTGCATCCAAGCAAGGAGATATCAAGCGTGAAGTACCGTAATAAGACTACCTTAGGGAACCTTCTCCATTTGCGGACAGGCTTTCGCGGAAAAGACCTGACGCAAAAGCGTGCCGACGAAGAGAAGCCGCTCAGGGCGGAACTGTTCAGCACCTCTCAGATGCGGCAGCACGGCAAGACCCTTGCGGCCCTGCACACCCTGGGCGAGGACCATGCCCCCGAGCGGTTGTTGAACAGGCTTGCCGCCAACGAAGGTGTCCTCCTTGAGGTCCGTGACCTGGTGACCGAGGCCGTGAAGACAAGCCGCAGGATCACTCCGGCCGGAGAATGGCTGCTCGACAACTTCTATCTTATCGAGGAACAGGTTCGGGAGGCGAAGAGGCTCCTGCCGAAAGGATACGCCAGGGGACTTCCCCGCCTCAAAGACGGCCTGTCAAGGGGGCTTCCCCGTGTGTACGACATCGCCCTGGAGATAATCTCCCACGGCGATGGCCGGGTGGATCCGGAGAGTCTCAGCAGCTTCGTTGCCGCCTATCAGACGGTTGCCACGCTGCGGTTGGGCGAACTATGGGCAATTCCCATCATGCTCCGCCTGGCATTGATCGAGAATCTCAGGCGGGTTGCAACGCGGACCGCCACTGACAGGATCGACCGGAACCTCGCCGACCGTTGGGCCGACAAGATAACAGAGACGGCGGAAAAAGACCCGAAGAGCCTTATCCTGGCCGTTGCCGATATGGCACGGTCAAACCCGCCGCTGGTCAGTTCCTTTGTTGCGGAGTTTACCCGTCGCCTCCAGGGACGCGGCGCCCCTCTTGCACTCCCCCTTACCTGGATAGAGCAGCAGCTCTCCGAGTCGTGCCTGACGATCGAACAGTTGGTCCAATCGGAAAACCAGCAACAGGCGGCCGATCAGCTTTCCATGAGCAACAGCATCGGCGGCCTGCGTTTCCTGAGCGCCATGGACTGGCGCGAATTCGTCGAACAAATGAGCGCCGTTGAGCAGACCCTGCTGGAGGACCCTGCCGGGATCTATGGCACAATGGCTTTTATCACCCGTGATCGATACCGTCATGTGGTGGAGGAAATAGCAAAGAAGAGCGGACTTGCCGAAGATGAGGTGGCCCGTGAAGCCATCAGTCTCGCCGGGCAAGCCCCTGTCGGGACAAACGGCGATGACCGGGGCGAGACATGTGGGTTTCTACCTCATCGACGGGGGGCTCACGCAGCTGAAGGCCCATACGGGAGTCCGCTCGTCCGTCGCTGACATGGTTAGAAACACCGGCCGCAGGTTTTCCTTGCAGCTCTATCTGGGTTCGATCCTCCTCTTTGCGCTGGCCTTGGCCGCCGGCGTGTCCGCGCAGGCCGGCTCTCATGGCATGCGCGGCCCGCTGCTGTGGATCGTGGGTGTTCTTTCGCTCCTGGCGGTAAGCCAGCTCGCCATAGCGTTGGTCAATCTCTTTGCTACACGTCTTGTCACGCCCCATCCGCTGCCACGAATGGACTTCTCCGAGGGGATCCCCCCCGGATCGTCCACCCTGGTCGTGGTCCCGACCATGCTGACGAACCCTGAACACATCGGACATCTCGCCGATGCCCTGGAGGTACGGTTCCTGGCGAACCGGGACGACAACCTGCGATTCGGCCTGCTTACCGACTTCCGGGATGCCCCCGAGGAGAAGATGGCCGGGGACGAAGCGCTCCTTAACGCGGCCCGGCAAGGGATAGAGGAGTTGAACGAAAAATACAGGGGCCCCGCCGGGGATGTCTTTTTCCTGTTTCATCGCCCCCGCCAATGGAACAAGCAGGAGCGGACCTGGATGGGCTACGAGAGAAAGCGGGGGAAGCTTGCACAGCTGAATGCCCTTCTGCGCACAGGCGCCGGCAACGGATTCTCGCTCATCGTCGGCAATACCGGAGATCTGTCGAACGTCAGATACGTGATCACCCTCGACACGGACACTGAGCTTCCGCGCGACAGCGCCCGGCAGCTCGTGGGGGCAATGGCCCATCCCCTGAATCTTCCTCTCTATGACGCAGGCAAGGGGCGCATCGTGGGCGGATACGGCATCCTTCAGCCACGGGTGGCGATAAGCCTGCCCGGCACGAACCGGTCCCGCTATGCGCGCATGTGGGGGAGCGATGCCGGCATCGATCCCTACACCCGTGTTATCTCTGATGTCTACCAGGACCTCTTCGGCGAAGGCTCATTTATCGGCAAGGGCATCTACGACGTTGACGCCTTCGAGCGGGTGCTCAATGAACGCTTCCCCGAGAACCGCATACTGAGCCATGATCTTATCGAAGGATGTTATGCGCGCTCAGGGCTCATAAGCGATGTGCAGTTGCACGAAGAGTACCCGTCGCGCTACAGCGCGGACGTCAGCCGCCGCCGCCGCTGGATCAGGGGCGATTGGCAGCTCCTGCGATGGCTGCTGCCCGGCCCTCCAGGCCCCAACGAGCGTTTCCGGAAGAATCCCCTCTCGGCGCTGTCGCGCTGGAAGATCCTTGACAACCTTCGGCGCAGTCTCGTGGCGCCGGCATTGACGCTTCTTGCCCTGCTCGGCTGGGCCGCACTGCCGTCTGCCTGGTTCTGGACTGCATCGATCTTCGGTGTCCTGTTGATCCCTTCCCTGATCACCTCCTTCATGGACCTACTCAGGAAGCCCGACGACGTGATCATGACCCAACACCTTACCGGTGCGACCCGGTCCGCCGGCAGAAGCGTCACCCAGGCGATCTTCGTGCTCCTGTGCCTGCCTCATGAGGCATTTTTCAGCGTGGCCGCCATTGTGCACACCCTGTGGCGAATGTTGGTTTCGGGCAGAGGTCTTTTGGAATGGAACCCATCCGGGGAGGCTGATCGCAGCAGTCGGACGGACCTTGCCGGGTCCTGGCAAAACATGTGGATCGCGCCGGTCGTTGCCTCTGCGGCAGTGTGTTATCTACTGTATTCAAGACCTGTCGCCCTGAGCGCAGCCATGCCGGTTTTGTGCCTGTGGTTTATTTCCCCCCTCATCACCTGGTGGATCAGCAAACCTCTCGGTTCCCGGGAAGCACGGCTCAGTGGGGACCAGACCCTTTTCTTAAGGAAGCTTTCCCGCAAGACCTGGGCTTTTTTCGAGACTTTCGTCGGTCCCGATGACCATTGGCTGCCACCCGACAATTACCAGGAAGAACCGGTCGAGGTGGTCGCGCACCGCACATCGCCTACCAACATGGGGCTTGCCCTGCTGGCGAATCTGTCGGCCTGCGATTTCGGCTACATTTCTGCCGGGCAGTTCATCGAACGCACGGCAAAGGGACTTCGCACGATGGCCGGCCTGGAGCGTTACCGGGGCCACTTTTACAACTGGTATGACACGCAATCCTTGAAGCCCCTGCTGCCCATGTATGTTTCGTCGGTAGACAGCGGGAACCTGGCCGCATGCCTTCTAACCTTACGGGCGGGGTTGCTGGCGCTTCCCGACGAGAAGATATTGGGTGCGCGACTGATCGATGGTCTTGGCGACACCCTCATGGTCCTCGAGGATTGCACGGGAGTATCCCTGCCTGCTGACCTCGCTGAGTTGAAAAGGGACATGGAGTCTGTGGCCGTTTCGCCCCCGGATACACTTTGGGCCTTGAGGAAGGGCCTTGATCGGCTGGAAGCGTCTGCCGTACAGGCGGTCCGCAGCCTTCAAGCCAATCCCGAGAGCGACGCCTTGCAATGGGCGCAGGCCTTCGCCGGCCAATGCCGGGCCGCTCTCGATGAGCTGACACTTCTTGTGCCCTCAATCCGAGGAGTCCTGGAGAAGGCCCCCGGCGATCTCCCCTATCTCAACGGTATCCCGACGCTTCGTCAATTGGCCCGCCGGCGACGATCAATTGCCGCCGCTCATCAAAGAACAGCCGGGATTCGATGCTGCGCCCACACCCCGGCAACAGCTTGACGCGCCCGCCGGGTCCATCACCGGGACAAGCCTCCGTGCCGGGGCAAGAATTGCCGCTATCGAGGACCTTGCGCGCTTGTCCGGAGAACTGGCCCACCAGATGGAATGGGAATTCCTTTACGACAGGACACGCAAACTCCTCGCCATCGGCTACAACGTGAGCGAAGGCCGCCGGGACCCGAGCTACTACGATCTGCTGGCATCGGAAGCGCGGATCAGCAGTTTTGTCGGTATTGCATTGGGGCAGCTGCCCCAGGAAAGCTGGTTCGCCCTGGGCCGTCTGCTCACCGTCGCCGGCGGAGAGCCGATCCTCCTGTCCTGGAGCGGCTCCATGTTCGAATACCTGATGCCGCTCATCGTGATGCCGACCTATGAGCATACGCTCCTCGACGAAACCTGCAGGGCGGCCGTGGCAAGGCAGATCGACTACGGGAAGAAGCGAGGGGTGCCGTGGGGTATTTCAGAATCGGGCTACAACATGATCGACGGTCATCTCAATTACCAGTATTCCGCCTTCGGTGTGCCCGGCCTGGGACTAAAACGAGGGCTCGAAGGGGAACTGGTCATTGCCCCCTATGCATCGGCATTGGCACTCATGGTAGCGCCCGAGGAGGCCTGTCGGAACCTTGAGACGTTGACCTCCCACGGTTTCCAGGGCAGGTACGGTTTTTATGACGCCGTTGATTACACCCCGGCCCACCTGCCCCGAGGCCAGTCGAGGGCCGTGGTCCGGTCCTTCATGGCCCATCACCAGGGCATGAGCCTCCTGTCTCTCGCCTATGCGCTGCTCGATCGGCCTATGCAGAAACGATTCGAGTCGGATCGTGCATTCCAGGCAACCACACTGTTGCTTCAGGAGAGACCGCCAAAGGCCACGGCCTTCTACTCGCACACCTCGGAGCTTTCCGAGGCGCATTCGGCTTCTTATCCCGCAGAGGAGAAGCCGGTACGCGTCTACACGACCCCCGATACGCGAACACCGGAGGTGCAGCTCCTGTCGAACGGCAGATATCACGTGATGATCACCAACGCAGGCGGCGGCTACAGTCGATGGAAAGACATAGCGGTGACCCGCTGGCGTGAAGACGCCACCTGTGACAATTGGGGCGCCTTCTGTTACATACGGGATGTCGCGAGCGGTGTTTACTGGTCAACGGCCCACCAGCCGGTCCACAAGGCGTCCAAAGAGTACGAGGCAATATTCTCGGAAGGGCGGGCAGAGTTCCGCCGCCGCGATGAGGGCCTTGACACCCATACGGAGATCGCGGTGTCACCCGAGGATGATGCCGAACTGCGCCGGATCACCATTACCAACCATTCGGGGACGGCAAGAACGATCGACATTACGAGCTATGCTGAAGTCGTCCTTGCATCGCCGGCCGCGGATGAGCTCCACCCGGCCTTCGGCAATCTCTTCGTTCAGACTGAGATCATCAGGCGGCAGAGGGCGATCATAGCAACCCGCCGACCCCGTTCCGTCGATGAGCAGCCGCCGTGGATGTTTCACGTAATGGCGGTCCACGGGGCGGGAGCGGGTGAGATGTCCTATGAGACCGACCGCATGCGATTTATCGGCCGCGGAAACACCGCTGGCCGCACCCCGAGGCAATGAGCAGCCTGTCTCCCCTCTCCGGCAGTGAGGGATCGGTGCTCGATCCCATCGTTGCCATCCGGTGCCGCATAACCCTGGAACCCGAAACATCGGCAACGGTTAACCTGGTCACCGGCGTAGGCGAGAGCCGCGATGCCTGCATGCACCTCGTCGGAAAGTACCAGGACCGCTATCTTGCCGACCGCGTTTTTGAGCTGGCATGGACACACAGCCAGGTGCTCCTGCGGCAGATCAACGCGACAGAGGCCGACGTACAACTCTATGGGCGGCTCGCGTCCTGTCGTTCTATACGCCAATTCCTCGCTTCGCGCCAGGGTCCGGCCCTGCTCCTGAAGAACCGCCGGGGTCAATCGGGCCTCTGGGGCTATTCCATCTCCGGCGATCTCCCGATCGTACTTCTTCGGATCGAAGATCAGGCAAATATCGCGCTGGTGCGTCAGCTTATCCAGGCCCACGCGTATTGGCGGCTTAAGGGACTGGCCGTCGACCTGGTGGTGTGGAACGAAGACCATGCCGGCTACCGGCAAGCGCTGCATGATCAGATCATGGGGCTCATTGCCGCCGGTGCTGACGCTAACCTCCAGGATCGACCAGGCGGCATCTTCGTGAGGTCCGCAGACCAGATAGCCGAGGAAGACCGCCTTCTCTTCCAGGCGGTCGCCAGGGCCATCATCAGTGACGGCCTGGGAACACTGGCGCAGCAGATAGACCGCCGTGGTTCCATAGAGCCAACGGTCCCGGCCCTGGCTCCGACACGCAAACATCGCCCCCGCCCGCCCGCCGTAGCGCCCATGCCGAGAGAGGACCTGATATTCTTCAACGGGATAGGGGGATTTACACCGGACGGCCGGGAGTATGTCATTTCAACCGGCCGTGATCAGGTAACACCGGCGCCGTGGATAAACGTACTGGCAAATCCACACTTTGGCACCCTGATCTCGGAAAGCGGCCTTGCCCATACGTGGAGCGAGAATGCCCACGAGTTCCGTCTCACCCCCTGGCACAATGATCCCGTGAGCGATTCCGGGGGGGAGGCCTTTTACCTCAGGGACGAAGAGCGCGGCCATTTCTGGTCTCCCATGCCTCTCCCCGCCCGTGGGGCCACGCCTTACGTCACCCGGCACGGATTTGGCTACAGTGTGTTCGAACATGACGAACGTGGAATCGGTTCGGAGGCGTGGGTGTATGTGGCCATAGACGAACCCGTCAAATTCACCGTCCTGAAGGTGAGCAATCGTTCAGGCCGCCCGCGGCGGCTCTCTGCGACCGGTTATGCACAGTGGGTACTGGGAGATGTGTCTTCCAGATCGGTCATGCATGTCATCACGGAGGTTGACCTTCAGACCGGCGCCCTCTTTGCGCGCAATCCCTACAATGCCGAATTCGGCGACCGGGTTGCCTTTTTCAACGTGGACCATGCCACCAGGACCGTGAGCGGTGACCGGACCGAGTTCCTTGGCCGTAACGGTACGCTCGGCAACCCCGCCGCCATGGGCCGGTCACGCCTTTCCGGAAGGGTCGGGGCCGCGCTCGATCCATGCGGTGCTATACAGGTGGCCTTTGATCTCGAAGACGGGGAAGAACGGGAGATCGTCTTCACCCTCGGCTCAGGGCGCAATGCCGGTGGCGCGGCCGTTCTCGCCCGTCGTTTCCGTGATTCCGTCGCCGCAAGAGAGGCACTCGAAGGAGTATGGGGATACTGGAACCATACGCTTGGCGCAGTCCGGGTGGAGACACCCGACCAGTCCGTCAATTTCCTTGCAAACGGCTGGCTCCTGTACCAGGCGCTCGCCTGTCGTCTCTGGGGGCGAAGCGGCCACTACCAGTCGGGCGGTGCCTTCGGTTTCCGCGACCAGCTGCAGGACGCAATGGCCCTCATCCACTCTGAGCCGCGCCTGCTGCGGGAACATCTGCTCCTTTGCGCGGGTCGCCAGTTTTCCGAAGGAGATGTCCAGCACTGGTGGCACCCGCCGTCCGGCAGGGGGGTGCGCACCCGCTGCAGCGATGACTTCCTCTGGCTCCCACTCGCAACGTGCCGCTATGTCCAGAGCACCGGCGACACGGGGGTACTGGACGAATTGGTCCACTTCATCAAGGGACGCCCGGTCAATTCCGAAGAGGACTCCTACTATGATCTGCCGGGCCTCTCCAGGGAGAGGGCCAGTCTTTACGATCATTGCGTGAGGGCCATTCAAAGAGGCCTCAGGTTTGGCGAACACGGCCTTCCCCTCATCGGCTCCGGCGACTGGAACGACGGTATGAACATGGTGGGCCGGGAAGGCAAGGGCGAGAGTGTCTGGCTCGCGTTCTTCATGTGTGAAGTGCTTGGCCGGTTCTCACGGCTCGCGCGACTCCGGGACGACCCGGAGTTCAGCAAGCTCTGTGAGAGCGAGGCCGACAGGCTCCGCCGCAGCATCGAAGCAGAACGGGTGGGACGGCGAGTGGTATCGCCGCGCCTACTTCGATGACGGCACCCCGCTCGGCTCGGCGGGCAGTGCTGAATGCCGGATCGACTCTATAGCGCAAAGCTGGTCCGTACTATCAGGCGCGGGTGATGCCGTTCGTTCCCGGATGGCAATGGACGCGGTCGATAAGTATCTGGTTCGCCGTGCCGATGCCCTCGTCCAGCTGCTGGACCCGCCTTTTGACAAATCCGACCTGGATCCGGGTTACATCAAGGGCTATGTCCCCGGTGTGAGGGAGAACGGCGGGCAGTACACCCACGGGGCGATCTGGGCGGCCATGGCATTTGCCGAGCTAAATGACAGCCGACGGGCATGGGAACTTCTCGCCATGATCAACCCCGTGAACCATGGGAGTTCGTCGGTCGAGGTCGGGATCTACAAGGTGGAACCTTATGTCGTCGCGGCCGATGTCTACGCGGTAGAGCCCCACATGGGCCGCGGCGGATGGACGTGGTACACGGGATCGGCCGCCTGGATGTACCGGCTTATCGTGGAATCACTCCTGGGGCTCAGGCTCGAGACAGACAAACTGCAAATCGAACCATGCATGCATGCCGATTGGGAGAGCTTCACGGTGCACTACCGTTACCGGGAGACCACATATCACATAAAGGTCCTGCAAGAAGCGGCTGGAAGGTCCGCAACGAGTATCACGGTTGACGGCGTGGCGCAACAAGGCAAAACGATCCCCCTCGTTGACGACCGCTTGGAGCACTCCGTTGAAGTGAATGTGGAAGTCGCAGCCGCCCCGGGTGCCCCGTCGCTTCAACATAAATGATGCGAATGTGGCAAGGGTGCTACTGAAGAGGTTTGTCTCCGGCCGAAAGCGCTTCGAGGGAAGCGCGGTCTGTTATCCTGATGCGCCGTCCCTGCATTTCGATGAACCCCTGTCCGGCCATCTTTGCCATGATGCGGGAGAGGGTTTCCGGTATTGTGCCGAGCAGGCTTGCAAGCTGGCCTTTCGATATCCCCAGGGAGACGTTGTCCGATCTTTCATGTTCCGCCAGAAAAAGCAGGTACGCGGCGAGCCGCTGGGGCACTTCTTTCAGGGAGAGGTCTTCCACGAGGCGGGTGAAGTACTTCAGCCGTTGCGAGAGTATGGCGAACATGTTCATGACGATCGCAGGGTCGTCCTTGACGAGCTTCTCGAAACCTTTACGGGGAAAGAACATCACTTCGCTGCTTTGGATGGCCTCGGCATTGGCCGGGAAAGTGGTTTCCGAGAAAAGCGCCACCTCGGCAAATGGTTCCCCCGGTTCTATGATGTGCAGGATCTGCTCCTTGCCCTCCGTTGAAAGCTTGTATATCTTTACCCTTCCCGACAGGAGGATGTAAAAGCCCTCGGCGCGGCCGCCTTCGGTGAAGATGGTCTGGCCCTGCCCGTAATGGCTGCCGGGAAAGGTGCGGGCCAGCTCACCAAGCTGGTTTTCCGAAAGGCCCCTGAAAAGAGGGACCATTGAGATGGGGCCGGTCTTTATCATGGCGCGCCGCTCCTATATCACTCGCATATTCGGCACAAAAAGGCAATCGGGAAGGATAGGTTGTGAAAATATCCATGTCTTTAACATTGAAATATGGTATGAATTAAAATCCGTGTTCGCGAAAAAACCAGGTTCACAAGGAGCAGGCATGCAGAAACCCAATGTATTGGTCCTACTCGGAAGCGACAGCGACCTGAACGTCATCGAAGACGGCCTCGCCTTTCTCATTGAGGCAGGAGTCCGTTACACCATAGACATCTCTTCAGCCCACCGCGATCCTGAAAAGACCGTCACTTACGCAAAAAACGCACGCAAGGAAGGCATAGAGGTAATAATAGCCGTTGCCGGTATGGCGGCGCATCTGCCGGGAGTGATCGCGTCCCATACCACCCTGCCGGTCATCGGTGTCCCGACGAGCGGCGGCGCCCTCAAGGGGAAGGATGCCCTCTATTCCATCGTCCAGATGCCAAAAGGGGTGCCTGTTGCCTCTGTCGGGATCGATGCGGGAAAGAACGCGGCGATACTCGCCTGCGAGATACTTTCAATTAAATATGATGCCATCGGGAAGACACTTTCGAAACTCAAAAAAGACCTGAAGCGGGAAAACGAGCAAAAATCACTGAAGATCCGAAAAAAACTGGGCAATTGAAAGATCATTCAAATTTAAAAAGGTGACCGCACATGTTCAATGCCATTACTGACATTCCCGGTATCAAGGTAGGACACTCATCTGATCTCAAAGGCTATACCGGCTGCACGGTGATACTCTGCGAGGAAGGGGCGACAAGCGGCATCGATGTCCGTGGCAGCGCCTCAGGTACGAGACAGGTCGACGCGTTGAGCATTGGCCACATTGTCGAGAAGGTGCACGCGATACTTTTATGCGGGGGGAGCTCCTTCGGGCTCGATGCTGCAACCGGGGTATCGCGCTACCTTGAAGAAAAAGGCGTTGGTTTCAATGTAGGCATCACCCGCATACCCATCGTGCCCTCGGCCGTTATCTTCGATCTTTTCTTCGGAGACCACAAGGCGCGGCCAACGGCAAAGATGGGCTACGAGGCATGTGTGGGCGCAGCCGAGGCAGAGGTAGTCGAAGGCAGTGTCGGCGCCGGCACCGGCGCCGTCATAGGCAAGCTTTTCGAGCTGCAAAGGGCCATGAAGGGCGGCCTGGGGACGTGCAGTGTCGCCATGCCCGACGGTCTGAAGGTGGGCGCGCTTGTCGTGGTCAATGCCTTTGGCGATATCATCGACAACGTGACGGGAAAGATCATCGTCGGACTGAGAAAGGGCGAGGACAGTGTCGAGTTCGCCAATACCGTGAACAGCCTGAAGCAGGGCATCGTGAAGAAGCAGTTCGGCATCGTAAATACAACCCTCGGGGTAGTGGCTACGAACGCGAAGTTCTCCAAGCGGGACATAACGAAGATTGCCCAGATGGCTCAGGCCGGAATGATCAAAACGATCAACCCCGTTCACACCACCTTTGACGGCGACCTTGTCTTTGCCCTTTCCATGGGGGAGATCGAGGCGGACGTCAACAAGGTAGGCGTGCTTGCCGAGTTTGTCCTTTCCGAGGCGATCAAAAGGGCCGTCAAAAAGGCCGACGGGTTTGGCATAATACCGGCTTTTCGCGACATCCACAAAGGCTGGAAGACCTCCTGAGAGAGGCATCCGCCCGCACGGAGAAACGGGCTGTCCCGTACAGGCAATGAACATGCGTGCCCATCTGAGGGTCCGCGTGCCCCCCCGGGCCAGGGAGCATACCATGGAAGAATATAAAAAGATCGCCGACATCATCAAGGAGCGTCAATATGTCGTTGCCTTCACCGGTGCCGGTATATCCGTCGACGCCGGTATCCCCGCCTTCCGCGGCGGCCAGGGGCTCTGGGAGAAATACGATCCCATGGAGTACGCACAGATCAGCGCCTTCACGTCCAATCCCGAAAAGGTGTGGATCATGCTTCGGGAGATGGCCGGGGTGATCTTTGCGTCCCAACCAAGTCCTGCCCACCGGGCACTGGGGAAACTGGAAAAAATGGGGTACCTCAAGGCGATCATAACACAGAACGTGGATGGTCTCCACCAGGTGTCGGGAAACACCAACGTCATCGAATATCACGGGAGCCACCGGTGGCTGGTATGCGTGAAATGTCAAACACGGATCGCCTTCACGCCGGAGGCGGCCGACGTACATCCTTATCCGCGGTGCGAAAGGTGCGACAGGGCCCTTAAGCCTGATGTTGTCTTCTTCGGGGAAGGGATCCCAATGGCGGAGATGATCAGGGCCAACGACGAGGCGAACAAATGCAGGGTCATGTTCATCATCGGTACATCGGGGGTTGTCTATCCCGCCGCGGAGATACCTTACGCGGCCAAGTCAAATGGTGCCGTCGTTGTGGAGATCAACCTCGAGAAAACCCCTTTTACTTCGTCCATTACGGACCATTTTCTCAAGGGCACGGCCTCGGATGTCCTCCCCGAGATATTGAAGTACCTGTAGGATAAGGAATTTCAGGGTGGAATGGGCATGTCAACGGTAGAAAAAAGAAAGACGGCCAAGAAAGAGGCCCCCGGACAGGCGGCTTCGGCCTTTCGCGATACCTATTTTGTCATCATGGCGGGGGGCAAAGGGGAACGTTTCTGGCCGATGAGTACCGAACTTACGCCGAAACCCTTTGCGTGCCTTACCGGGAAAAAGACCCTGATCGAATTGACCGTTGACAGGGCGAAGCGGATCGTTCCCCTTGACCGGATCCTGGTCGTTCTGGGCAGGGAGCACCTCCCTGTAGCGAAAAAGTGCCTTCCAGGATTACCGCGAAAGAATTTCATCGTCGAACCCGTGGGCCGCGACACGGCCCCCTGCGTTGGATTGGCCGCCACGATCCTTCATCTTCGGGACCCCGACGCGGTCATGGTTGTCCTGCCTTCGGATCATTATGTTTCTGATGAGAACAGGTTCGTGAGGCTTATCAAGGAGGCGGTGAAGGCCGCACGCTGCGGGGAACATCTCGTTACCATCGGGGTCATTCCCGAGCGTCCCGAAACAGGCTACGGTTACATAAAAACAGGGGGAAAGGCCCCGTCCGCTGTGGGGAGCGATTGTTTTGAGGTTGCACGTTTTGTCGAAAAGCCAAACCTTGCGAAGGCACGGCATTATTTAAAAGAAGGCAGTTATTACTGGAACGCGGGCATCTTTGTCTGGCAGGCACAGGTGCTCCTGAAAGGGCTGAAAGCACACATGCCCCGCCTTTACAGGGGGCTCGCGAAATTGAGAGGGGCCCTGTCGCTTAAGGAGCAGGACAAGGCCGACGGCATATTCGCCGGTTTCGAGAAAATGTCCATCGATTACGGGCTCATGGAGAAAGCGAAGAACGTGCTCATGATGCCGGCAACGTTTCGCTGGGATGATGTTGGCACCTGGACATCGCTGCTGCGTGTTCTCGGTACCGATAATGACGGCAATGTGCTCAGGGGAAAGGCCATCGCCCTCGATACGGACAATTGTGTCATCATCTCCGGCAAGACCCCCGTCGCCGCGCTGGGTGTTTCGGGGCTTGTAATTGTTGCCTCAAAAGACGGGATCCTCGTCTGCGACGCCTCAAAGGCCCAGGAAGTGCGCCAGATAGCAAAACTCCTCAACAAGAAACCCTGAAGACAGCTTGAACAGCTTGAATGCTTGAACCGTTTGAGCGTGAGAAACAAAAAACCGCCATTCCGGTTAGTTCCGGGAATTCTTTTTGATCAGCAAATTATCATGTGCGAAAAGTAATATAGGATAAGCGGTACAGTTGCGTCCGCAAAACGATGGGGGGAGGGATATGGTTTGATAGCTCGGGTTCCAACGGCAACGGTGTATGGCATCGACGGCATAAAGATCGACGTGGAGGTGGACATCACCTACGGCCTGCCGGCATTCAACATCGTCGGCCTGCCCGAGGCGTCGGTGAAGGAGAGCAAGGAACGGGTGAGGTCGGCCATCAAGAACGCAGGGTTCGAGTTCCCCGGTGACCGCATAACCATCAATCTCGCGCCGGCCGACGTCCGAAAAGAGGGTTCAACCTTCGATCTTCCCATCGCCATCGGCGTGCTCGCCGCCATGGGCGCTTTAAAGAAAGAGTCCCTGGCAGACCACCTCATTGTCGGAGAGCTTTCGCTCGATGGCAGCGTCAAGGCGGTCCGCGGGATACTGCCCGTCGCCCTGCTCACCCGCAAGGAAGAAATTGGCACGATCATAGTGCCCGGCGGCAACGGCAAAGAAGCATCCATCGTTCGGGGCGTCACCGTTTTCGGAGCGGACCACCTTCTCGAGATCTTCCATTACCTGAAGGGCGAGGGCGAACTCACGCCGTTCAATGCCGATGAGTATGGCGTAGGCGCCGCCGCGGCCGCCCATGACGATGTCGATTTCGGGGACATAAGGGGCCAGGCACAGGCGAAGAGGGCGCTCGAGATAGCCGCGGGAGGAGGGCACAACATCCTCATGGTCGGCCCGCCCGGATCGGGCAAGACCATGCTGGCGAGGCGCCTGCCTACGATCCTGCCGGCGCTCAATTACGCGGAGGCAGTGGAGACGACGAAGATCCACAGTATCGCCGGGCTCCTGGGGCCGGAAAAGGCGCTCATCGTGATGAGGCCCTTTCGCGCACCCCATCACAGCATTTCCGATGCCGGGCTCATCGGCGGAGGTCACGTTCCGAGGCCGGGTGAGGTGAGCCTCGCCCATAACGGGGTGTTGTTCCTCGACGAATTTCCCGAGTTTCGCCGCCACGTGCTCGATGCCCTGCGCCAGCCGATGGAGGACGGCGATGTGACCGTGTCGCGGGTCAATCACGCGATAACCTTCCCGGCGCGGTTCATGCTCGTCGCCGCCATGAACCCCTGCCCCTGCGGATACTTCGGGGACCCGAAAAGGGCATGCACATGCAGCGGCGCGCAGATCTGCAAGTATCGTTCCCGCATCTCGGGCCCCCTCCTCGACAGGATGGATATCCACATAGAGGTCCCGACCGTTGCGATACGGGAGCTTGCCTCGGACAGGCACGAGGAGCCTTCGGGGGCCATAAGGGCGAGGGTGGCAGCCGCCCGGGCGATACAGGGCGAACGCTTCAAAGGGAAAAAGGTCCACGCGAACTCACAGATGCCCGCCCGCGTCATCAGGAAGCATTGCTCCCTGGGGAGCGCGGCCGAGGGTATGCTGGAGGCGGCCATAGAGAAATGGGGCCTTTCCCCCCGTGCCTATCACCGCATACTGAAGGTGGCACGGACAATAGCCGACCTCGAGGGCGGCGGGGGTATCACCGAGGGCCACATAGCGGAGGCGATCAGATACCGCGCGTTGGATAAGAGGCTGATGAGGTGAAAAACGGCTTGAACCGCTCGAACCGTTTGAACAGCTTGAACGTTCAAAGAAAAGAAGGTATAATGGTTACCGTAAGGTAAGCACGAAGGTTTCTCGGGTCAGCAACGCAATCCTGAAAAGAGCTGATGATCAGGGCCGTAATGGTTTTCTGAAACATTATTAAAAGGGAGTAGAGGATGTATATTTCTGTCATAGGTCATGAACGTTCGGGGAAAACTACATTATTCAAAGCCTTAAGCGGTGTTGAAAGCGCCCAGGGTTATTCCGACGGGGACAGCATCATTTCCATAGACGTGCCCGACGAACGCGTCGACGAACTGACAAAGATATTCAAACCGAAAAAGAGCACTTACGCCCGCATCGAACTGGCCGATACGGTGGCAATCGAGGAAGGCAACCTTAAGGACTCGACGATAAGCGCGAAAACGCTCCAGAAGATGCGCATGAGCGATGCCTTTATCCTGACACTAAAATATTTCGAAGGCGCAAGTTTCGAGGACCTGGAAAAGGATTTTCACGGCATTGTCAGTGAGTTCATCCTCGCAGACATGGTGCAGATCGAGAACCGTCTGGAGCGGATAAAAAAACAGGTGGGAAAGAAAGAAAATACGGCGCTCCTTCAGGAAGAGGCGCTGCTTGCGCTGTGCCTTACCCGCGTGAATGACGGCAAGCCGCTGGCGACACTCGATCTTTCCGGCAGCGACGGAAAAGCGCTTAAAGGGTTTCGGTTCCTGTCAGGCAAGCCCATGATGATCGTCGTGAACTGCTCCGAGGAGAACATGGCGGAAGCTGCCGCAGCGATGGAAAAACTCGCGCAGACGGCCGCCGGTTATCCCGTCATATACGCATGCGCCAGGCTGGAGAGCGAGTTGGCGATGATGGGGGCAGATGAGCAGGAGGCCTTCATGGCCGAGTTCGCCATCGAAGAATCCATAAGGGGCCGCATGATAGGACTTGCCTTCGAAACGCTCGGGCTCATATCTTTCCTCACCGTTGGCGACGATGAATGCAGGGCGTGGCCTATCAGAAAAGGGATCAACGCCCAGGAGGCAGCGGGGGCGATCCACAGTGACCTTGCGGCGCGGTTCATCCGTGCCGAGACCGTATCATACGCCGATTTCATGAAGCACGGGGGCATAGCGGAATGCAAAAAGGCAGGTCTCTGGCGCCTTGAGGGGAAGACCTACATCGTTCAGGACGGCGACATCATCTCTATCCGCGCGGGCAACTGAAGCCTCGTTGAATAACCAATGACCAAATTCCAATAACCGGGAAAACAGGCAATAAGACATAACGGCACCCTGAATATCGGGCGCGAAGCTTCCATTTATTAAATAGGCCGACAAATGTTGATTATTTGTACAATATTTGTATAATAAATGGTATGAAGTTCGAATGGGACACGGCGAAGAATGAACTGAATCTTGATAAGCATGGGATGGATTTTGAAACTGCGAAGAGTATCTGGCTCGATGAGAACAGAATTGAAATTGAGGCCCCGTACCCAATCGAAAACAGGTGGATAGTTATTGGGATGGTGCAGGGCAAGGTATGGGCCGCTGTGTATACCATGAGGAAAGATGTAATTCGCATGATCTCTGTACGGCGTGCGAGAGTGAAGGAGGTAAAGCTTTATGAAGAAAAAACACCTGGCTAAAACTGCAGAGGAGTTTGATCAAAGATTTGATTCAGGGGAGGATATCCACGGGCTCATCGATCTCTCAAGGGCAAAGACCACCCGCTATGGCAGAAAGGTCCGCATTACGCTTGACATCGCTGAGTCCCTTGTAAAGGATATTGACGCGATACGCGAAAAGATAGGGGTCGATCGCGGTGCGCTTATTAAAGTGTGGCTGCACGAAAAAGTGCTGGAGCAGAAAAAGCTTTAAGGGTAAGGTCCCTAAGCGATGTAAAGGAGGTCAAGGAACATGGCGCAGGACCCTGGTATGGGATACAAGGTCACGGCTACCGTCGTGGAGGCAAAGGGAAGCTGCAGCGCGGGCCACAGGGCGGGCGACACATTCGAGATAAGCTGCCACGACCCGGGCGGGTTGTGCGGTTTCTTCTATCACAACATATTTCCTGACCTGCAGACGTTCCAGTTCGGGGGCGCTCTCCCATGGTGGGAAGGCGACGTGATCCGGGTCCAGTGCCCCGATACCGCCAACCTGGTGACCCTGGAACTGGAGAGACGGAAAAGAACATAAAGACAGTTTATATGGTTTCTATGGTTTGTCTGGTTTAAAATAACCAAAGAAACTTTAGAAACTGAAGGAACCAGAGAAACCGATTCCCTAATCCAATCCCTGCCTTTTATTTGAAAAAGAAAAAGAAATAGATGATCGAGGCGGCGACTAGCGCCATGAGGGGAAGCGCAAACCAGGCTATCTTCCCGAACGCACTTGTTGAAGATACGTATGGCCAGGTTTCTTCCCGGAACGACAGGACCACGCCCTTCCCTTCTTTCCAGTCAAGGTTCCACAAAAGACCGGCAGTAAAATACAGGAAAGAGGACGCGAAGATATTCGGGAACCACGTGAGGGGGTAGCGCCCGTCACGGATGAAGATGTACAGGTCATAAGACCAGCTTGCCGTGAACATCCAAACGGCAAATACGACGATCGCCTGTTTGCGCGGCAACTTTCCTGCCGCCATTCTGTACAGGGACCCCACCGCCCAGGGAGCGCCGATAAAGGTCAGCAGCGACATGAACCCCGCGTCAACGGCATCCCATGTGGGATCGCCCGTGTATGGCGCAACGATCACCAGCGCGGCAGCGGCAATGACAAAGGTGACGATCTTCCAGGGCCCGAGAAGGAATTGCCAGTAGTCACGGTGAGAGAACGCGAAAGAACCCCTGTCCGCGAGATACACAACTGCAGCACCTGCGCAGACCGAAACCCACAGTATCGTATATATGGTGAAGAAAAGACCCATGTCCAAATGTTGTATTGTACCATCATTAAGGCCCTTTGTAGTTATTATCCTTCCTTTTCTTGCAAGGCCGGGGGTCTTGTGGTAAGACATTAGCACCTTATCGGTTGCGGGGGATTGAAAGCGCTTAAAGCCGGTAGAAGACCCGGCGAAAAGGACTTAAAGGGCGGTATGGATTACGAAACTACCATCGGGCTCCGGTACCTGCGTTCGAAACGCAAGGAGGCCTTCATCTCCTTCACAACGTGGATATCCGTCGCGGGCATTGCCATCGGCGTCATGGCCATCATCGTCGTCATCGCCGTCATGACCGGTTTCCAGGACGAGATCAGGGCCCGCATTCTCGGCATCAATCCCCATATCCTCGTCATGGACCTGAACGGCGAGATACGAAACCCCGACGAGCTGGTGGCAAAGGTGAGGAAGGTGGAGGGTGTTTCCCAGGCCTTTCCTTTTACCGCCTTCCAGGCCATGGTGCAGAACGGCAAGCAGTTCTCCGGGGTCGCCGTCAAGGGGATCAACCCTGTCGACACGAAGTTCCTCGCGAAGCTCATAAAGGACGGATCCATTGACGCCTTGCAGAAAAAGGGCAGCGTCCTTATCGGGAAGGAGCTCGCCAAGCACCTGGGGTTGTTCCTCGGTGACAGCTTCACCATCATGGTCCCCTTCGGCGGTTTCTCACCCATGGGGTCCATGCCGGAAACGGTAAAGGCCCGCGTCGGAGGCATCTTCGAGACGGGCATGTACGAGATAGACAATACCCTTGTCATTATGTCCCTTGCCGATGTGGAAAGCGCCATGGGCATAGGCGCCACCGGCATCGAGATCAAGCTCTTTGACGAATACCGGGCGGGTGAGCTCAAGTGGACGATCCTCAAGGCCCTGGGACGCGATTACTTCGCAAGGACATGGATGGAGATGAACCGCAACCTCTTTTCGGCACTCAAGCTGGAAAAGCTGGCCATGTTCATTATCCTTGCACTCATCATCCTTGTGGCGAGCTTCAACATCATCAGCTCCCTCATCATGACCGTCATGGAGAAGAAGAAGGACATCGCCATATTGAAATCCATCGGCGCGAAGAAACGAAGCATCATGAAGATCTTCATGATGGAGGGCATCACCATCGGTGTCATCGGCGCGCTTTTCGGCTCCGTCATCGGTTATGTTCTCTGCGCCATAATCAAGGACACCAAGCTCATCAGGCTTCCCGAGGACGTCTATTACATAACGACGCTGCCGGCAAAGATAAGCATCGTAGACGTTGCCCTTATTGCCCTTGTCACGACGGTGATCTGTGTCCTTTCAACGATCTACCCTTCGTACAAGGCATCGAAGATCGATCCCGTGGAGACCCTGCGTTATGAGTGACCATATCCTCAATGTTTCAGGGCTGACGAAGGTCTTCCGGAAGGACGGTGTGGTGGTGGACGTCTTGAGGGGCATCGATTTTACCGCTGCCGGTGGAGAGTTCATCACGATCATGGGGCCGTCTGGGGCCGGCAAGAGCACCTTCCTTCATATACTCGGCACCCTCGATGCGCCGACGTCAGGGAATGTCCTGTTCGGAGGCCGCGATATCAGGACCTTTACCGAGGACGAACAGAGCCGTTTCCGCAACGAAAAGGTGGGTTTTATCTTCCAGTTCTACCACCTGCTGCAGGACTTTAACGTCATCGAGAACATCATGATGCCCCTGCTCATCGGGCGCGTGAAACCCGCGGAGGCTGTCGCGCGCGCCGAGACCTTCCTTGAGACCGTCGAACTGACGCACAGGCGCAACCATAAACCGGGGGAACTGTCCGGCGGCGAGCAGCAGCGGGTGGCCATTGCGAGGGCGCTCATCAACGAACCCGAGTTGATACTCGCCGACGAGCCGACGGGCAATCTCGACAGGAAGACGGGGCGCGGGGTCCTGGGGCAGATCCTGAAGATACGCGAGAAGCTGTCGGCAACCCTCATCCTTGTCACCCACGATCCCGAGATAGGCGCCACCGGCCAGCGGAAGCTGACCATGGTGGACGGCGAGCTCTTTTCCGATTAAAAAAAGAGGTTTATTTGGTTTGTCTGGTTTCTTTAGTTTCTTTGGTTATTAAAAACCAAACAAACCATATAAACCAGTTCCTTATTGTTTCATTACCGCTATTGGGAAGTCGGGGACGGTGGTCGGTTTTGCCGTCGTAGGCGTCTGTTTGCCCATGGTCAGTTCCTTGACCCGTTCCGACAGGTACAGGTCAAGCATGTTGATGGTGATCCTGCCCTTGCCGAGGAAGTCGGCCTTGCCGCTCAACCCTTCGACCAGGGCCTTGGTGAATGCGCCGTTGCCCCAGGAAGCATCCTCCACGGAGAACTGCCTTCCCGACGAAGAACTGAAGACGACGGCGCCGTTCTCGGCGCTGGAGAGCTCGTTCACGAGGGCGTTGATGTCGGCGACGCCACGCCGGGAACCCATTATGTTGCCCGAATGACAGGTGTCGACGAAGAGTATCGTCTTGCCCGCCAGGGAAACGACGGTGTTCTTTATGTCTGAAAATGCGAGACCCGTTCGTTTCAATTTATCGAGGTCGGTATTGACGGGGAGGAAATAATAGATGCCGTTGGGATCGTTCATGCCGTGCCCCGCGAGAAATACCATGGCCACATCCTTGCTGGTCGTTTCTTTCGTGATCCAGTCGAGGCCGTCGAGGATGTTGTCCTTGGTTGCCTTTTCGTCGACAACGAGCCTGACGATGATGTCACGGTAAAGCTCCCCCTTCTGACGGGCCATGGTCCTGGAGAAATCATCGGCGTCCTTGGCGGCGAAGCCGAGCTTCAATTCCTTGTCATTGTAGTTGCTGACGCCGACGGCGAGGATGTAGAGCTTTGGCTTGATGACGAATTCGTCGGTCCTTGCCGCCCCGATCGCTTTCTTTTCAGGCGCCGCCTTCACGGTTTCAGCCTTTTTGACAGGTGTTTTCACCTCTTCCCTGCCGGGCCGCCCCTGTTTGGGTACGACCATCTCCGGCGGTTTTTTTGCCGTCATTGTATTGCCGGCCCACCTGAGGTTTATCGTCGAAGGCTCGCTTGTTGCGTTCCTGTTCATCGCGAGGACGGATATCCGGGAATCCTTTTCAGGCATCCTGAGGTTCATCTGGCGCAATTCTTCGCCCGGTGCGTCCAACCCCCTGGGTGTCTGCACGGGCCTGCCGTCGATGAGCACCTTTATGCCGGTCACGGGGTCGCCCGACGGTGAACGGACGGTGAACTTGATGGTGATCTCCACATCCTTTATTTCCGTTCCGTCCTTGGGATAGACGATGGATACAACGGGCGGCAGTATCTTTTGTATGGCCACTTCTTCGGTCTTCCTTCCCGATTCGCGGTCGGCGGCCAGAAGGGCCGTCTTGTCATCTTTTGTTTCAAGGGTTTTTGCTACGACATCCGGCCGGTAATAGACGGACCTGAAGCGCGAGACCGGAAAGAAGTCGGCCGCAAGCTTCTCGCCCCTGTTGATGTGCCATCCGATGAGTTCTTCCGCTCCCGGGGCGGCGTCGTAATAGCCGGAAGGGCTCCAGGCGACCCACCGCTTCATGTCGCCGCTCGGAAAGAGCGTGAGCAGGACCTTGCCGTCAGTGATGCTGTGCCAGCGGATGGTGCCGTCGGAAGTAGCGGCGACAACGACCCGTCCGTTGCGGGCGATGTTGACGTAGCGGACGTGGGGAAAGAACGTCCTCCACACCTGGGTGCCGCTGCCGTCGAAGAGATACATGCTAAAGTTCGTGCCGATGGCGAAGTATTTACCGTCTGCGGAGACGGCGCGGCTCATCGAGAACTCGCCCTTGCGGATCTTTATGAGCCTGCCGTTGAGCTTGGGTGTCGGGGAGAACCGCCAGTCGGTGATGCGCATACCCGGTATGTCGGGGTCGGGGTGAAAGAGCTCCACCGCCGGGCCCCCGGCGCCGGTGACCTCGTCCATGCGCCTGTCCGCGAGGGAGAAACGCAGTGTCTTCTTTCTGTTTTCGAACACGTTGAACCGGACGACCATGCCGTCACGGGATATGAGAAAATCGTCATCGTTCATGAACCACAGCGTTGTCGTGTCTTTGTAGGAAACGATATCGCCTGCCTCGTTAACGATGCCTATGGCCGGTTCCTGGTTCGCGAAGGCTACATAACCGCCGCGCAGGGCAAAAAGAGCGGTTTTCACGCTCCTGCCCGCGCGCGTATCGCCTTTCTCGGCTTTCAACTCCCTGAAGGGCCCCCTTCCTTCATCACCCCATCGTCCCAAAATGAAAGGCCCTTTTTCGCCGATGTTGGCGGCATAAAGATGTTTGCCGTCAGAGGACCAGGCCACGCTCGGGACAATTTTACCGGCCAAGGCCTGGCCGTAGAGGGGGGAAAGGTCTTTGCCCGAGAGGACGTCGACCTTCGGGGAATCATAGAAGCTGACGGCCACCTTCGAGCCGTCGGGGCTGAACTTGACCGATAACGGTAATTTCCCGCCGGGGGCGTTCTTCTTGCCGATGAGCCTGAAGGAACTGTCATAGAGGCGGACAGATCCGTCGAACGATACCGTCACCATGCGTCCGGCGGCGTCGAGGTCGACACATAGGGCGGCCCCTTCATACCGGTCGTCGAAAACAGGTACGGGGGCCAGGTCCTTTGTGTTGTAGACCCTGATCCCGTTGGCACCCTGAAGGGCGGCAACGAGGAACTTCCCGTCCTTAGAGTAGGCCAGGTGATGGATGAAATCCGGCAGACCGCTGATGACGGAGGTCATCCGGGAGCTTTCACGGTCAAAGATGTAGATGTTGTATCCCTTTTGGCCTTTTGTTATGCCGCCGCAGGCGACCGAACTGCCGTCGGGGGAGATGGCCACGGCACGGATGAAACCGACGTTCTCGCTGCCGATGGGCGGCCTCAGGACCTTAAGGAGCCTGACCGATGGCAGCTCCCAGACACGCACCGTCTTGTCCTCGCTGCCGGTGACGAGGAAGCGGTTATCGCGGTCGCTGTCCATCTTGAAGATGCGCGCGGTATGCGTCCCGGTCTCGATGCGCAGCACCGGGGTTGCCGAAAGGGTTTCTTCTTCGGCACGCGCTGGGGGGGCAGGAAGGAACAGGGATGCCGTAACGAGCATCGCGCAAAGAAATTGTCCGGTTCTCATTTCCGACCCCCTGTTGCAGTATATATTGTATCACGTTCACGGGAAAATGGTAATTCAGAAAAAAGATCGTGCTGCCCGGTATGCTGGTGTATAATAGGGAAAAATCGTCCGGGGGCAGCGATCATTGAAATATCGTAAACATCACCTTGTTACGGTCCTCATCACGGCCTTTGCGATACTTGTCTGCCTGGCGCTTTACGGGGCGCTTGACGGCCTGGAACGAAAGGCCTACGACGCACGCATGCGCCTCGCTGAAAGACTCGGGTTGGGGAACACCCGCGCAAGCGGTCAGGTCGTCGTCGTCGGGATCGACGAGACATCGATCATCGGCGAGAAACCCCTCCTTTTTATCTATGATGACATCGGAAGATTTTTGCGGCGCATGGATGACTGCGGCGCCAAGGCCGTCGGCCTCGACGTTATCCTCGTGCACAAACAAAGCGATAAATTGAAGAATGCCGCCGCCGCGTTCACTGGCGGGGACACACAAAAGGGCAAAATATACGGCGAGATCATGGGAGAGATAGGCGAGAGGCTCGACAGGTCGGCGCTGGAACCGATCATGGATGTTTCCGAGCGGGTGCATATCGTGCAGGTCGTCCACGGGGACCTTGTGCCCTTCTATTACGGGGTGAGCCCCTTCATAAAGAACATGACCATTGCCGATGCCTCCCTGACGGACGGCGATATGCAGCTCAATGATGGTATTATCAGGAAACAGCAGCTGCATGGGGGCGAAAAGAAGACCTTTGCCTCGGTGCTGTATACGCTTGCAACAGGCCGGGAGTATGCCGGCGACCGGGTATTCCTGAATTATTTCCTTACCGGCAGCATACCTTTTTATAACTTCGATGATGTAATGGGCGGCAAGGTCGACAAGAAGGCCTTTAAGGGGAAGACGGTCATACTTGGCTATGTCAGCAGTTATGAGGATGTTCACGCCACGCCTCTCGGAAGGGATGTGATACCCTCGAGCCCGGCGAAAAAAAGAAGCGCTGCCCGTCGCACCGGCGGCGGCAGGATGCCGGGCCCTGTTATCCACGGGGTCATTACCGAGACCATGCTCACCGGCACATCGCTGAGAGAGGCCCCGCTCCCCTGGAACGTGGCGGTCCTCGTTGTTCTGGCCGGGATGTCCCTGGCGGCCACCTCTCTTCTGCGGCCATTGGCTGCCGCGGCCGCGGTCTTTGCCGTCATCGCCGCATTCTTTGCCGCAAACCTGTTCCTGTTCGCCGCGGGGTCCTACCTGCGCCTGTTGCCGCAGATCGTGGCACCCCTTGCAGTTCTCATACTCGTATATCCTTACAGGTATTTCGTCGAGGAAAGGACGCGAAGAAGGGTCCAGAAGGTCTTCAGCTATTATATAGATAAGGATGTTCTTGACAGGTTCCTTGAAACGGACAGCGAGGCCCTCATGAACGGCGAGGCCAAGGATATCTGCATACTCTTTCTCGATATCCGCAACTTTACCATGCTCTCGACGCAAAGGCGCGCCAACGAGATGGTGCGGTTCCTCAACTTTTTCTTCGGAAGTATCACGGAGATCATCCAGGGGCATGCGGGGTTTGTCAATAAGTTCATCGGCGATGGCCTGCTGGCCTTTTTCGTGACCGGCGAAGACCCTGTTGCGGACGCCGTCGAAGCGGCACGGGACATCCTCGCACAGACGAAGAGGCTCAACGATGAAAAGGGCTTCCGGGAGTTCATCGGGGACTGGGAGGTGGGTATCGGGATCGGTATCCACTATGGCGAGGTCATCCTTGGCAATATCGGGTCGGAGAGGAAGATGGATTTTACCATCATCGGTGAGCACGTCAATATAGCCTCCCGGATCGAGGGGCTCACGAAGGAGGTAGGGGTGGGGCTCCTCATAAGCGCAGACGCGCGCGCCGCCGCCGGTGAGGCATTGCAGTTGCGTCATGTCGGGGAATATTCCGTAAAAGGCGTGGAACGCCCCGTTTCCCTTTACACGATCGGGGAGGCGTGATGTAATAATGTGCATGGCAGACGGACCGATCGTCAGCGAACAGGAGGGGAGCACCATGAAAAAGATATGCATTACCATTATTATGATATTTTGCGGATCTTTCATTCTTCTCGGCGCACCGCAGGCCCGCGCGGCCGACCAGGCAGGGTATGTCTTTGATGTTCAGGGCGCCGCGGAGTTGAAAGGCACCGATGGAAAGACGATCAAGCTCAAAAGGAGCGAGCACCTCCTCCATGCCGTCAAGGAAGGCGACAGGATCAAGGTGGGCAAGGGCAGGGTCGTTATTGCCGTGTTGAAAGAGAACAAGGGTTACGAGATCGGCGACAACTCCGAAGGGGTCGCGAGAGAAAGCAGGATAGTGGCCGTCAAGGGAAAGGTGACGGAATTGAAGGGCCTCCACGCGCCGGGCAAGGCAACGACGGGATCGATGGGCGGTTTTGTCGTGCGCAGCGTTAAGCCCTGCATCAGGGCCCTGTCCCCGGTGAGCACCACTATAATAGACCTGACGCCGGAACTTGTATGGGAGAATAAATGCCCCGGTGATAAAAAGGTCGCTGTTAAGATCATATCCGGCGATAACGTTCTTTTCAGCGCCGAAAGCGAAGGCAGTTCGCTGAAGGTGCCAGGGAAGATACTCGCCTATGGCGGCGAGTACAGGTGGATCGTTGATTCAGGCAAGGCGAACAACGTCTCCGGAGGCGTCTTTTCGCTGCCCGCCGAGGACGAGGCGGGGCAGATCGGCAAAAAGATCGCCGACTACCAGCAGCGCAGGCAGGACCTTTCTTTCAGGCTTTCCTATGTCTTTTTCCTGGTCGACAACAACCTGAACGAACTGGCAAGGGAACAGATCAAGGCCCTAAAGGCGGATTTTCCCGATAACAGTTATATAAAGAAGATGGAGGACAGCATCAAATAAGGTCAAGAGCTTGATCCTCATCAATCCCCCCGTATCCAAACCATGCGAGCCTCCGGCAGGCATCGCCCGGCTCGCCGGCGCACTCAGGAGGGCGGGCCATGCCTGCCGGGTTGTCGATATGAACCTGGAGGGGATGCTTGCCTCTCTGGGGCGCCCCGTCACGAACTCCGACACCTGGACGGCCCGCGCCGTGCGCAACCTGCCGCGACACCTCATCGCCCTGAGGGACAGGAAAACCTACCGCCAATTCGACCGTTACAAGCGATGCGTTAACGATGTGAACCGTCTTTTATCCGCTGGCGTTAAAGGCGGAGTGAGGCTCAGCCTCTGTGACTATGAGGACATGCGTCGATCGCCCGTGAAAAGCCGTGACCTTCTGGATGCTGCAAAAAACCCCGGGGACAATCCTTTTTTCGATTATTTCTCCGCGCGTTTCAGGGGGATCTTTAGCGAGGGCCTTCCGCGTTTTGCGGGATTTTCACTCACCTACCTGAGCCAGGCCCTGACCACGTTCGCGATGATCGGTTTTGTCAGGCACGAATTCCCGGACGTAAGGATAGTTCTCGGCGGCGGCCTGGTGACATCATGGATGAGCGCCCAGGCGTGGAAGGACCCCTTCGGAGGGCTCGTCGATCACCTTGTCAGGGGCCCCGGTGAAGGTTTTCTCCTTGGGCTTTCAGGAAGCCCATCAAAGGGCTCTCCGGGGGATGTTGCTTCATCTTACGCCTATGACGTTTTTCCCCTCGATGGCTATCTGGCCCCGGGGATGATCATGCCTTTCAGCACATCGACGGGGTGCTATTATGGAAAATGCAGTTTCTGCCCCGAAAAGGCAGAGGGGAATACCTATTTCCAGCTGGCCCCGGTGAAGGCGGCGGCGCAGCTTGCAGGTCTTGTTTCGAAAACGGGGCCGACACTTGTGCACATTGTCGATAACGCCATCAGCCCGGCCATGCTAAGGGCTCTTGTGAAAGAACCGCCCGGCGCCCCCTGGTATGGCTTTACCAGGGTGACCGAAGAACTCGCAGACCAGGGGTTCTGCGATGATCTGAAACGGTCCGGGTGCGTCATGTTGAAGCTCGGTATCGAATCGGGTGACCAGCGGGTCCTCGACGGTATGCACAAGGGCATCGGGCTCGCCGCCGTGTCGGCCGCGCTGAAGGCGCTGGCGTGTTCAGGCATCAAGACATACGTCTACCTCCTCTTTGGCACGCCATGGGAAGACGAAGGATCTGCGCGCAGGACCCTCGATCTCATCGTCGATCACCATGACTGCATAAGTTTCCTTAACCTTGCAGTATTTAACCTTCCCCAAAACAGCCCCGACGCACAGGGCCTGGAACCGAAGCCTTTCTATGGCGGCGATCTTTCGTTCTATACCGATTTTGTCCATCCGGCAGGATGGGACAGAAAAAAGGTGAGGCGCTTTCTCGACAGGGAGTTTACGCGTCATCCGGCCATACGGGAGATAATCAGAAGGCAGCCGCCTTACTTCACGTCTAACCATGCGCCGTTCCTTGGCGACGCTTTTTGTTGATTTTTCCGGCGGTATGGCTATTATTATGGAAGCGCAGGGCCGGTTCAACGAAAGACAGGCCCGCTTAAAAAGGAACGTGAGGAAAATGAAAGATATTTTGAGGCGCATAACAAGGCACCACCTGGCACTGATGGGGCTCATTATCCTCATACCCATGTTCTTCTGCGCCATTTTCGCGCCCGTGATCACGCCGCATGACCCGATCGAGCCGGACATCAAGAATATTCTTTCCAGCCCGTCGTTTGCGCACCCCTTCGGCACGGACACCCTCGGCAGGGACGTCCTGTCCCGTGTCATCTATGGAACCAGGATATCGCTGCTCGTGGGGTTCGTTTCCGTCGGCATAGCCATCCTCATCGGCATGGTACTGGGCGCGATCTCAGGTTATTACGGGGGGGTCATCGATGAGCTCATGATGCGCTTTGTCGATCTCATGATGTGTTTTCCCACGTTCTTCCTGATACTTGCCGTCATCGCCATACTTGAGCCGAGCATCTGGAACATCATGATCGTCATAGGCCTGACGAGCTGGATGAACACCGCGCGGCTCGTGAGGGCCGAGATACTGAGCATCAAGAACAAGGAATATGTCATGGCCGCCAAGGCCCAGGGCCTCAGCGAGTCGCGGATCATATTCCGTCATGTGCTGCCCAACGCCATATCCCCCGTCTACGTTGTGGCCACCCTCGGCATCGGTGGCGCCATCCTCACGGAATCGGCGCTCTCCTTTCTCGGCATCGGTGTACAGCCCCCGACGCCAAGCTGGGGCAACATACTCACCCAGGCGAAGGACAACATCGAGGTGGCCTGGTGGCTTTCCCTCTATCCAGGCCTTGCCATCTTTTTCACCGTCATGGGTTACAATCTCCTTGGCGAAGGCCTCCGCGATATCTTCGACCCCCGCAGGAGAGGCGCCAGTCTCTGAGGGGGTTTGCCCTTGACATGTGACATAATGTATTATAACGTCTAAAAAAATAGGGGGGGGGATCATGGCACGTCCGCTTCGTATACAATACCCAAACGCGTTCTACCACATTACCTCCCGCGGTAACGAGAAACGCAGGATCTTTACGTCAGACAGAGACTGCGAAAAGTTCAAGGAATATCTCGCGCAGGCGCAGGAAAAATTCGGTTTCATCCTTCACGGCTATGTTCTGATGAGAAACCACTATCATCTCATCGGAGAGACACCGCGCGCCAACTTGGCCGCCGTAATGCATTTTATCAACGGTTCCTACACAACTTACTTCAACGTGAAGAGAAAACGAAGCGGCCACCTCTTCCATGGGAGATACAAGGCGATCGTCATCGATCAGGACAGCTACCTGTTGGAGTTGAGCAGATACATCCATCTCAATCCGGTAAGGTCGAAGACGGTCATGAGGCCCGAGGACCATCTTTACAGCAGCTACCGGGCCTACATCAACAAAACAGAGAAAGACATCGTTTACCGGGACCTCATCTGGGGACTGCTTTCGCCGCCCGCGTACAAGCGCTTCGTAGAATCAGGATTGAAGAGGTTGCCGGAAAGCCCCCTGACAAACCTTTTCGGCGGTTCCATCTTGGGCGAAAAGGCATTTATTGAAGGGGTGCTGAAAAAGATAGACACAAAAAAAGCGCTCTCGAAGGATGTCTCATATCGAAAACCTTTCAAACATTCTGTTCCTTATCAATCAATAATAAAGATCGTGGCGGCCCATTTCAATATTTCATCCAGGGAAGCGGGAGAAGGTGTCCATCGTAACCTCGTGATATATCTTATGAAGAAATATACCGATATGCCCAACAAGGAGATCGGGGCGCTCTTTGGGGATATCACTTACTCTGCGGTGGCAAAGGTGTTCGGGAGATTCAGGGAGTCGCTCGCCACCGGCGGCAAGTTTTCCGGGGAAGTGGCAAAATTGGAAAAGCAATTGTCACATGTCAAGGGCAAACCCCCTGTTTGATTGAATAAAAAACCCGGGCGGAGGATCGCCCGGGTCGTTTGTCGAAAGGAGGTGTTACGTTACCGCTGTTTTCTGCGCCAGGCCCAGCCGGTCGAGGGTCTCGAAGTACGCCTCGATCCTTGTGCGTACCTGGGATTCGGCGTAGAAGCGCTGGTCACCCATATCGCTCTCGAATACGAGGGCGGGGATGCCGGTCCTCTTGGTGAGGATGTCCTTCAGTGTCGGTACCGCGAAGGAGACGGCCTTGCAGCTTCTGTTCATGAACATGAACATGCCGTTCATGGAGTATTTCTTGAAGAGGTCTGTTGCCATGTCGGCCCTGTCCTCAATGGTGGAGTTGGAGAACCGGTTCACGTAGTTCTCGGCAAGGGTGACGAGCGGGTCTTTGTTGAGATCGAACTCGAAGCTCCAGGCGTGGACGTAGAGGGAGGTGAGGATGACAGCCGCCGTAAGAGCCGAGCAGCTTGGCGTGGTCGCTGAACTTGAACCAGACGGGGAGGTTTTCCCAGTAGAGGCGGTATTTTTCCTGCTCTTTCGGCAGGACGCCGATGCCCTGGTCGACCTTTGCCTGGATCTCATCGACAGAGCGTCTGGTAGTAGTCGACGCACTCCTGCGTTCCCCTGCGGTAAACGGCGATGGCCATGCCGATGAGGGCGTCGAAGATGCTGATGGGTGACGGCTTGTACTGGGCCATGTCGAGGAATTTCTTGTATAGGATGCTCGATGCGGCGGAGTATTTTATGACCTCTTTAAGCCGGTCGTAATCAAATTTCTCTCTTCGTCTTCTCTTCGAGGAAAGCGATGAGTTCCTTGAGTCTGGATGACGCAGTACTTGACGATCTCTTCGCGGGTCTTTGCGTTCATGACGTGTTCCGGCGTGTCGAAGACGAAGACGGGCTGCTCGCCCTGGCGTGCCAGGACCTGGAACCATTTGGTCAGGGTAAAGCACTGGGCGTTGCAGGCGAGGAAAAGGTCCGCATCGGGTATGCCCCTCGTGACGGTGACGCCCGTCTTGCGGTAGCCGAGGTCGCTTCTGGCATAGGCGCAGAGGTGGTTCGTGTAGCCCATGCCCTCGACGACGGAACAGAGTTCAACACCCTTCTTTGCCGTTAGGTTCGCGACGGCATGGTTCTCGGGATAGATGGGTACGATGTCGTGGGCAACGAAGATCTCAACGGGAGAGATCGCTGTTGTGTAGCCGACCAGCTTGCCGTTGTCGTGGGCATGGAAGGCATCTTCCATGTATTCGTCAGTGATCTTTTTTGATAGTTGTTTTGATGTCAGTTTATCGCTCATAATGAGCCCCCTTTGAGAGATTCGAAGAATGCCTGCGCTCTTGTCAGGACATGGGATAGGGAAGTTGTCTGATACTCCGTGTCAAGGACGTGTATCGGTATCCCTTCTTTTTTGATCATGTTCTTAAGGTCGGGCAGATCGTACTCCTGGGATTCACAGAACTCGATGTGAACGTAGACGATGGCCTTCGCCCCGGTTTCTTTGTAGAGCTTTTTGACCTCTTCGAAGTTCTTTTTTACATCGTCGTGGATGGGAGAGAAGAACCCACGTTTGAAATGTCTGTCCGTCATGGCATCTATGGGGTTGCCGTTCAATGATGTGACACCCTGGAGATACCGTGTGCCGTCGACGAGGGAATCGCCGACGATATTGAGCTTAAGTTCGTCGAAGATGTCGAATATTTCGGGCGGGTCACAGGTGATCCCCACGAGTATCACATCGGTGTAATTCTTGCCCTTTTTCGTTTTCAGGCCGTCCTTGATCGACTTTAAGCTTTTATTGAACTCAGCCTTGTCAACCTGCATGGAGAGCTTCATCATGGCAAAGAATTGTTTGTTTGTTATCGTTCCGGGAAACTTTCTCTTGATCTCGTACAGCTCACCGAGAAGCGCCTTGTTCTCGTTGTGGATCGCGATGGAGGCGTTCAGGGCGTCATTGCTCAAGGTCTTCCCGGTCCACTGGCTGAGAGAGGCAATGAGGCGTTCTATCTCCTCCCTGACCCAGTACCTGGCGCTTGGCCTGTCGGCCTGGCGCGGCGCCAGATAGCTCTCGACATATTTATCGGGGAAATTGATCCGCCATATGTCGGAGAGGTGCTGCGTGGTATCGCAGACCTGCGGCAGAACAAAGCCCGCGAAGAGATCTCCCTCGTAGCTCAGTGCCAGTTCGAGATTGCTCCGCGCAAGCGAGCAGGCATTGTCGGGAAGATGGCTCGGGGCCTTTTTTAATGGTTTATGAGTACCAAAAATTGTAACGGGAAGAAGGTCAAATGCATAGATCACTTCTTCGGGAACATCAGCGATGGTACTCCCAACTACTTTCTTTCCTGTATCTCTGGCCCATTGACGGATGGAAGGATACGGATCCCTGGCGAGTGCAACAACATCTTTCAGATTTAGATTTTCCCACATAACCCCTCCGGAATTGATGAAAAATTTCACATATTATATTAAGCTTCGCCAATATTGTCAAGGTAAGATTCGAAGTTGTCAACTATATGATATTATAAGCAAAATCATGCCAGAAAGGGTGCCGGGCGTGCGTTATTGACCGCCCCGCCGCCGCCCGGTGTTTGGTTTTGGTCCCTTCTTTTCAGGTGGTTTGCTCTTCCACCCACACGATGTAAGCGGGGAGGGCCTCATCGATCGTCACGGCAATGATCTCGGGAATTTCGTAGGGGTGGAGCCTTTTTATTTCCTCCTCGACCTGCCGGTAGAGGGAAGACCTTGTCTTGAGAACGCAATACCATTCGTCGGCCTCCTCGACCGCCCCCTTCCATCGGTAGATGCTTCTTATCGGCCCCACGACCTGGCAGCATGCCGCAAGGCGGGCATCTACGAGATGCCGTCCCAGGACCTCGCCTGCCCCTTCGTCGCCCACCGTTGTTACGATCTGGATAATGTTCGTCATGTGCTGCCTCCCGTTGTTTTTTGTTGCTTCTTCAAGGTCCCTGCCGGCCCTTTCATAGACAATTTAACTTGAAATTATGGGAGATTTCATATATTTTTCTATGCTACAATAGGATTTGAAGGAATTGAGGTTCTAAATGTTCCAGATCAGGGATGGAGATGCGATCATACTGGCGAGCGAATCGACGAGAAGGGTGGATATCCTTCGAATGCTCGGTATCCCCTTTTCGATCGTTCCGCCCGACATAGACGAGAGCAGAAGGCTCGAAGAGGCGCCGAAGGAATACGCGCTCAGGATCTCCTATGAAAAGGCCCATAAGGTTGGAAGGTATTTTCCCGACAAGTGGGTCATCGGCGCCGACACCATAGTGGTATACAAGAAGAACAGGATACTCGGCAAGCCGAAGAACGAAGAAGAGGCCTTTGCAATGCTCCAGCTTCTTAAGGGCAAATGGCACAAGGTCATAACGGGTTTTTGTGTATTGAACATCGCAAAGAAGATCACGTACCGGGATGCAGTCGAGACGAGGGTCTTTATGAAGGACCTTCTCGATAAGGAGATAATGAAATATATCGGTACATCCGAGCCGCTCGACAAGGCCGGGTCCTACGCGGTCCAGGGTAAGGGCGGCTACATGGTGAAGGAGATAAAAGGCTCCTACTCCAACGTGGTCGGCTTGCCTATATGCGAAGTTGCGGAAGTCCTTCTGTCGCTGGGCGTCCTTTCGTGAGCGATATCAGCCGTGCCCTGGAGGCCGTGCGCGAAAGAATAGAAAAGGCGTGCGCAAGGACTGGAAGGGACTCCGGTGACGTGAGGCTGATCGCCGTTACGAAAACCGTTCCCGCGCAGCGCATCAGGGAAGCAATCGATTCCGGTATCAGGGACCTTGGAGAGAATTACGTGCAGGAAGCGAAAGGAAAGATAGAAGCGCTAGGCGCCGAAGGGATCCGCTGGCACATGATCGGGCACATCCAGGGTAACAAGGTCAAGTACATCCCGAGGCTCTTCGACTGTGTACACACGGTGGACCGTGCCGGAATTCTCGATGGCCTGGAGCGATACGGAAAGCCGATGGATATTCTCTTTGAGGTGAACCTTTCGGCAGAGGAAACAAAGAGTGGAACGGATGTCGACGGTCTGCGGAACATCCTCGAGAGGGCGGCCGCCCTCGAACATTTGAGGCCCGCCGGCCTTATGACCATGCCGCCGTACACGCAGGACCCGGAAGAGGTACGCGGGATATTCAGGCAGCTTAAGGAAACCCTTGACGCGATGAACGCGCAGTTCGGCCTTGCCATGAAAGAGCTCTCCATGGGCATGTCCTCCGATTTTGAGGTTGCGATCGAAGAGGGGGCCACCATGGTAAGGGTCGGTACGGCACTGTTCGGGGAGAGACTATGAAACCATGGGGTGGAAGGTTCAAAGGTCAAACGGACCCGCTTCTCGAGAGGTTCAGCGCATCTATCGGCTTTGACCGGGAACTCTACAGGTATGATATCGAGGGCAGCATTGCCCATGCCGGGATGCTTGAGAAGATCGGTGTCCTCAATGCCCGGGAAAAGAAAGATATCATAAAGGGTCTTAGGGAGATCGAGGAAGAGATCGGCTCCGGTTCGTTCAAGTTCTCCGACGCCCTGGAGGACATCCATATGCATATAGAGGCACGGCTCATCGAGAAGACCGGCGAGGCAGGCAAAAAACTGCACACCGGCCGCAGCCGCAACGACCAGGTGTCGCTTGATATGCGCCTTTTTCTCAAGGAAGAACTGGCCGGGATCGATGAGAACCTGAAAAGGCTCCTCGGGGCATTGCTGAAAAAGGCGGAAAAGGAAAAGAGCGTCATCATGCCGGGCTATACGCACCTGCAGCGCGCCCAGGTGGTGCCCTTTGCCCATTACCTGCTTGGCCACTACTTTGCCCTGAAGCGGGACAGGGACAGGCTTGAGGGAACCCTCGCGCGCCTCGACGTCCTTCCGCTGGGAAGCGGGGCGCTGGCGGGATCGACGATACCCCTCGACAGGGAATGGGTCAGGAAGAAGCTCGGCTTCGCGAAGGTTTCCGAGAACAGCATGGATGCTGTTGCGGACAGGGATTTCGTCGTCGACGCGATCTACTGCGCGGCCATGATCATGGTCCACCTGAGCAGGTTCGCGGAGGACCTTATCCTTTTCGCAACCGAGGAGTTCTCGTTCATATCGCTTCCCGACGGGTTATGTACCGGTTCGAGCCTCATGCCGCACAAAAGGAACCCCGACTCGCTGGAACTCGTCCGGGGCAAGACGGGCCGTGTAGTTGCCGACCTCTTCGGGCTCTTCATGATATTGAAGGGCCTCCCTTTTACCTACAACAGGGACCTCCAGGAGGACAAGGAGCCGCTGCTGCACGCGGTCCGTACTGTCAGGGACTCCCTTATGATCATGGAACTCTGCGTGAAAGGGATCAAGGTCAGGAAAGAGAACATGGCCAGGGCCGCGAAGGAGAGTTTCATGCCCGCCGTGGAGATGGCCGAATACCTAACAATGAAAGGGATGCCTTTCAGACAGGCCCACGGGGTTGCAGGCGCCGCTGTGAGGGCTTGCGAGGAAAAAGGGATCCGCCTGAGCGAGTTGCCGCTTGCGCAGCTGAGAAAATTATCCCGACTTTTTGATAAGGATGTTTTTGATTACATAAAACCTCAAAGCGCCCTGCGGATGAGAAGATCGGCAGGCAGTGCTTCCTTTGAAGAGGTGTCGAAGGTCATTGATGCAGAAAAGAAATATCTTAATTCTTAGCATGGCCCTTTGCATTGTGTCCGTTTTTGCCTCCTGTGGGATAAAGGCCGATCCCAAGCCGTTGGCGGTGGTGAAAGCAGGCGTGATAGGGGACCTCCGGGGAGAGGTGAAGGACGGCGTACTCTTTCTTTCATTTACCCCCCCTGCCGCGATAGAGGCCAGGCAGCAGGAGGAGGTGCAGATCGCGGGCTTTAAGGTATCCAAGGGGTGCGGCACCTGCATTGGGGCCCTGGAACCTTTCAGAACGATCACCCTCGAGGAGAAAAAAGGATACACCATCGCCGGAGGCAGGCTGTATTTTTACGACGACGACCTCATGCCCGGCAACGAATACGCCTACAGGGTCTATCCCGTCACAAAGAAAGGGACCCAGGGAGAGGCCTCGAACGCCTACCTTATCAAATGGGAAGACCCCCCCGGCCCCCCCACCGGCCATGTGAAGGTCCTGGAAGGCGATGCCAGGGTGGAGCTTGCGTGGACGAAAGACGAAGGATACCTTTATAATATCTACCGCCACGACAACGGCACGTACCCGATCTTTCCCCTCAACGGCAGACCTGTCGACAACGCCCTCTACATGGATGCCGGCCTTGAGAACGGCCGCACCTATATATACGAGGTTCGAAGGGTCAGCCAGCTGCAGGGGGTAGCGTTCGAAGGCCCCGGCGTGAAAGTAAAGGCCACGCCGATGGACAAGACGCCGCCCGGCGCTCCCGCGCAGGTGAAGGCAAACAAAAAAGGAAACACGATCATGGTCACCTGGGACGGGGGCACCGAAGCTGACCTTGCCGGTTACAACGTCTATCGCGTGATGGGGGCAAGCGCGGTAAAGCTTAACAAGGACCCGGTGAAGGAGAACAGATTTCTCGATAACAAGACCCCCGACTACCGCTTTATCGCCTATTACGTTACTGCTGTCGATAATGCCGGCAATGAGAGCGATCCATCGCAGGAATCGATCGTTTATTTACAAGAGTGAGGCTATGGACTATTTCGAATATCGCAATGGAGAACTGTTTTGTGAGGATGTCCCCGTGAGCGCGGTGGCAAAAAAGGTCGGAACTCCTTTCTATCTCTACAGCTATGGCACCTTCGAGAGGCATTTCCTCGTATTCGACGGCGCTTTTTGCAACATACCCCACCTGGCATGCTATTCCCTCAAGGCAAATTCGAACGGTGCCCTCGTGCGGACCGTTGCAAAGCTGGGTGGCGGAGCCGATATTGTATCCGGCGGAGAGCTTTACAAGGCGCTCCGGGGCGGCATACCGGCAAGGAAGATCGTCTTTTCGGGCGTCGGGAAGAGTCAGCAGGAACTGCGCCAGGCGATCGACGCCGGTATTCTCATGATCAATATTGAATCAGAAGGAGAATTGTCCCTCCTCAGGAAGCTCTCGCGGGAGATGAAAAAGAAGGTGCCCGTTTCCGTACGGGTCAATCCGGAGATAGATCCCAAAACCCATCCCTACATCACGACGGGGCTCAAGAAGAACAAGTTCGGCGTACTCTGGCCGGAGGCCTTGCGCCTCTATCGCGAGATCGCCGCCGAGGAGTACCTCTTGCCCGTCGGCGTATCCTCGCACATCGGCTCCCAGATCCTCGAACTCGGACCCTTCATCGAAGCCGTCACATCACTGAGGTCAATGATCATCGAACTGAGGAAGCAGGGGATCGCCATCGGGATGCTCGACATCGGCGGGGGTCTCGGCATAACATACAAGGATGAACTGCCGCCGCGTCCCGAGGAGTATGCCAGGGTCGTCGAAGAAAAGCTGCGGGGCATGGGCATTACGCTCATCCTTGAACCCGGCAGGGTCCTCGTCGGCAACAGCGGAATATTTGTCACAAAGATGCTCTACGTGAAGCTCACGCAGGGAAAGACGTTCTACATTGTTGACGGCGCAATGAACGACCTGGTGAGACCTTCACTGTATAACGCCTATCATGAGATCATACCCGTTGAGGAAAAAGCGGGAAAGGGGATCGTTGTCGACCTTGTGGGGCCCATTTGCGAATCGGGGGATTTCTTCGCAAAGGACAGGCAGATGGCAGACCTGAAAGAAGGCTCGCTCCTGGCCATCAAGGGAGCGGGGGCGTATGGTTTTTCCATGTCGTCCAACTATAACGCCCGCAGGAGGGCCGCAGAGGTCCTTGTGAGGGGCAATGAATTTTTTGTGGTCAGGAAAAGGGAGACGCTGAAAGACCTGACACGGGGAGAATCCATCCCATCTTTTCTGGAGGTATGAAGAACGTGGTTGAATTAGAATTTTCAAAGATGAGCGCCAGCGGAAATGATTTCGTAATGATCGATAACCGTGACGGGAAGGTGTACGACAGGTTCCCGGATGTCAAAGAATTTGTAACGAAGATATGCAGGTTCCACCTTTCGGTCGGCGCCGATGGCGTCATATTGATCGAGAATTCCGCAGAGCATGATTTTCGCTGGCGGTTTTTCAACGCCGACGGCTCCGAGGCGGAGATGTGCGGGAACGGTGGCAGGTGCGCCGCCCGCTTTGCCTCCATGAACGGTATAGCGAAACAGAAAATGGCCTTTGAAACGGTAGCAGGGGTCATCAAGGCTGAAGTGCACGGCCAGAAGGTGAAGCTGCAGCTTACGAAGCCCGTCGACCTCAAGCTCGATTACCCTGTCGGCCTTGATGATAAGGAACTTTTCGTGAGCAGCGTAAACACGGGTGTCCCACACGCGGTGCTTCTGGTCAGCGACATCGATCTGGTGCCCGTCGATGAACTGGGCAGGATGATACGCCATCACAAACTGTTCGGCGGGAAGGGCACGAACGTGAACTTCGTGGAGGTCCTGGACAAGAAGAACGTCAAGGTGAGGACCTTTGAGCGCGGCGTGGAAGGCGAGACATACGCGTGCGGTACCGGGGCCGTTGCATCCGGTGTGATCCTTACCGAGAAGTCCCTCGTAAAAAGCCCTGTCAACATACACACGAAGGGCGGCGAGGTCCTCAAGATATATATCGGCGAAGAGGTCTATCTGGAAGGCGATGCCAAGTTCATTTATAAAGGCCATTTGCACGAGGAAGCACTCCTGTGACGGACCGTGCGTACACGGCGGGACTTAAGGCCCCGCAGTTTAAAGGAGAACCAAATGGAACTTAGAGGTATTTTTACAGCCCTTGTCACGCCTTTTCGCAATGGAAAACTCGATGAGAAGGCCATTAAAAAGCTCATCGAGTTCCAGCTCGCGGGCGGTGTCGACGGTATCGTGCCCTGCGGTACCACCGGTGAGGCCCCAACCCTTTCCTATGAAGAGCATGAAAAGGTCATCGAGCTAACCGTTAAATACGTAAACGGGAAGGTGCCGGTCATCGCCGGAACCGGTTCGAACAGCACAAATGAGGCCATAGAACTGACCCGGTCGGCAAAGAAGCTCGGTGCAGATATGTGCCTTCTCACGACCCCTTATTACAACAAGCCCACCCAGGAAGGACTCGTCCGGCATTTTCAGGCGGTCGCGCAGAGCGTGCCGATCCCTCTTGTTCTCTACAACATACCGGGAAGAACCGGGATCAACATGACACCCGAGACAGTAGCGCAGCTCGCGAAGACAAGGAACATAGTAGGCATCAAAGAGGCCGCTGGCTCGCTGACGCAGGTCTCGGAGATCTACCGCCTCACAAAGGGCAAATTCACCATCCTTTCCGGGGATGACAACCTCTTTCTTCCCATGATGAGCGTAGGTGCCGTTGGTGTCATATCGGTCTTTTCCAACATAATGCCCAGGGAGTTGAAGGTGCTTTACAGGGCCTTCATGGTGGAGAGGAATGTGGCTAAAGCGATGAAGGTACATACGAAATTGATGCCCATCTTTCAGGCTATGTTCATCGAAACGAACCCCATACCGGTAAAAGAGGCCCTCTACCAGATGGGGATGATCGCCCGCGAGTACCGTCTGCCGCTGTGCCCCATGTCCGACAAGAATGCCGCTTTCCTCAAGGGCCTTCTCGGTGAATACGGTCTAACGGGAAAAACAAAAAGAAAGGCATGATCAGGAAAAACAGCAACAGAAAAGAGGTGTGCACATGATAAGGGTCGTCATAACCGGGGCCTGCGGTAAAATGGGCAGGGCGATATTAAAACTTGTCCTGGAGGATAAGGCCCTCCGGGTCGCCGGCCTTGTCGAGATGGCAGGCCACCCCATGACGGGAAAGGAACACGACCTCCTTGCGGGAGGCCCCGTTATCGTCGACGATATCACGAAGGCCATAGGTGATGCCGACGTGGTTGTAGATTTCACCGAAGCGGGCGCGTCCATCAAACATTTCAGGAGCGCAGTGGAAGCCGGCGTGGCCCACGTGATCGGAACGACGGGTTTTGGTGAAGATGAGCTGCTTGAGATCAGGGAAACGAAAGGCGCCCGGGTCGTGATCTCCCCCAACATGAGCGTCGGTATGAACATCCTCTTCGACCTTGCCCGGAGGACCTCGGCCATCCTCAAGGACAGCTACGATGTTGAGATCGTCGAGATGCACCATAGATGGAAAAAGGATGCTCCCAGCGGTTCGGCCCTTCGGATAAAGGAAGCCGTGGAGGCAGGACAGGCAGACCGGAAGTGGGTGGGGGTCTTCGGCCGCCAGGGGATCACGGGCGAGCGAAAGACCGATGAGATCGGCGTCATGAGTGTGCGCGGGGGCGATATCATCGGGGAACACACCCTTTACTTTGCGGGCATCGGTGAAAGACTGGAGTTGACCCACAAGGCCTGGTCACGCGACAATTTCGCACGAGGCGCCCTGATCGCCGCGAAATGGCTGGTTACACAGCCGCCCGGCATTTACTCAATGAAGGATGTGTTGGGGTTATGAATTCGGCTTGAACCGTTTGAGCGTTTGAACCGCTTGAACGTTAAGGATCTGAATAAAAAAGTTGATCTGACCTGTTTCCTTGAACATATTGTGAAAGACCGTATAGCGCCGTATCACAAAACCACCTTAAGCTTGTTAAATATTTCTCTTGCAAAACCTCCCTGAAATTGTTAGATATATGAAAAATAAGGAGAATATCAGGTAAAGAAGGGCAAAAAAAATGGCAAAATACGCAAAGATCCCGGAAGCGACCATACGCAGGCTTTCCAATTACTTGAAATGCTTGGCCGACCTCGAAACGAAGAGTGAAAAAGTCGCGTCCAGCGCGCTCATCGCAAACATCTGCAACGTCAACGCAGCACAGGTGAGGAAAGACTTCGCCTACTTCGGAGAGTTCGGCATCCGCGGCATGGGCTATAACGTAAAGGAACTGAAAAGACATATAAAGGAGATCCTCGGTATCAACCGCCAATGGCGCATCGCCGTCGTCGGCATCGGGAATATGGGGAGCGCCCTCCTTGTGTATAAAGATTTCTTGAAGCAGAACTACAATATCGTCGCCGCCTTCGACCTCTATCCTGAACTGGTTATCGGGCGCATCTCGGAACGGGTGGGCAAGCCCGTGGAGATACTCCACATCGACCGTCTGAAAGAGGTTGTAAAGGCCCGCAACATTGAGATAGGGATCATCACCACCCCCCCGGAGGAGGCGCAAAAGGTCGCCGAACAGCTCGTTGAAGCCAACATCAAAGGTATTCTCAATTTTTCACCGGCCCCCGTGAGGACATCGGACGCCGTGAAACTGAGGAACCTTTTCTTCACTTCCGCGCTTGATAATCTTGTATATTACCTGTCAAACTGAGAGGGTGTTATGTGGAAGGTGCTGACGAACGCCATAGAGATGCTCATATACGCTGCGATCTACATAATTTTTGCCCTTGTGGCGGTAAAGATCGTCGGCGCCACTTTCACCACCGAGTTTGAAAAAAAGATCTCCGACGAGAACAACATCGCCCTTGCGCTCGTATGCGCGTCCCTGTTCATGGGCCTCGCGATCCTGCTTGCTTCGATAGTGAAATAGTGAAAAGTATATTTGTAACAGGCACTGATACGGGTGTCGGGAAGACAGTGATCTCCGCTTCTCTGGCAGCTTACCTTTCAGTAAAAAGAAAGCTCGATGTGGGCGTCATGAAGCCCTTTGAGAGCGGCATCGAAACTGTCGGTGAAAAACTTGCGGGCGATGCGTGGATCCTCAGGGAGGCCGCGGGCGCGCGTGACGAGATGGGCGAGATCAACCCCTATGTCTTCAAGGCCCCGTTGGCCCCCGAAGCGGCCGCCTCCATGGAGAAGAGGGCCATCGACATTGAATTCGTCACGGCCCTTCACGGCAGGCTGGTTGAACGTCATGATACGGTTGTCGTAGAGGGCGCGGGGGGGCTGCTGGTACCCATAACGGAAGGATTCTTTTACGCCGACCTCATCCGGTCCTGGAAGGTCCCCGTCATTATCGTGTCAAGGCTGGGTCTTGGGACCATAAACCACACGATGCTGACGGAACGTTACCTCAGGTCTGCCGGCACCGAGGTTCTCGGCGTTATCCTCAATGATACACAGGGGATGAATGACCCGGCATCACGGACAAACCAGGGAATGCTCGAGAAGTATCTCGATGTTCCCATCCTCGGCGTCTTCCCTCATATGCCTGATATATTTAAAAAAGGGGTGGACAGGGAGCGCCTGGCGGAACTGTTTGAGAAATATATAAATTGTGAACCATTTGCATGAAAGAAGGGGCCAGAGATAATCAAACTATAATATTTCTTGTCTTTCTCTGACCCCTTAACCCCTGAGCCCTAGTCCCTGTCTTTCTTCAATCCCAGCTCGAGAAAGAATTTCCGTGAACGCTCGATGATATCCATTTCAATACAATAGGCCAGGCGAAAATAGCCCGGTGTCCCGAAGCCGACGCCGGGGACTGCCAGGATGTGGTGCCTCTGGAGCTCCCTCACGAAGGCGATGTCATCGGGGACGGGCGATCTGGGAAAGATGTAGAAGGCCCCCATTGGCTTGACGACGTTAAAACCCGATTCGATAAGAATGTTATATATAGTGTCCCTCTTGTTCTGATAGTCGAGGACGTCAATGCTGTTGCGCTGGAATTTGCCCACGAGCCGTTGCATGAGCGCTGGCGCGTTGATGAAACCGAGGATCCTGTTAGCGAAGATCATGGCATCCATGAGGGGCTTCAGGTTCTTGATGAGAGGCGAGGCCGAGATGTAGCCGATGCGCTCCCCTGGCAGCGCCAGGTCCTTTGAGTGAGATGTCACCGTTATGGCGTCCTCGTATATATTGAACACGTCAGGCAGGACGATACCGTCATAGATGATCTTTCTGTAAGCCTCATCAAAAAGGACGAATATGCGCTGCCCCTTTTCCCTGCGTTTGTGCAGCAGCGCCGCCAGGTCCCTGAGGTCCTTCTCGTTGTAGACGACCCCCGTGGGGTTATTGGGCGAGTTTATGATGATGGCCTTGGTCTTCTTGCTTATCGCCTTTTCGATCTTCTCTATGTCGAGGTGGAAGTCTTCCCTGGTGTCGACAAGCTTCATGACCCCGCCGTGGTTCTCGATGTAGAACTTGAACTCCACGAAGAAAGGGGTGGGTACGATCACCTCGTTGCCCGGATCGAGGAGCGCCTTCAAGGCAACGTTCATCCCGCCGGCGGAACCGACGGTCATGACGATATGGTCCTTTGTGAAGGGAAGGCCCGTTTTCTCATGATGGAATCGCGCGATCTCGGCCCGCACGTCCTCGTAACCGCTGTTTGTCATGTAGCGGTGCATGCCCATGGTATCGGACGTGACGATCCTGATGAGCTCTTCCTTCAGATCGGCGGGAGGCTCCATGACAGGGTTGCCGAGTGTGAAGTCGAGTATGTTCTCGGGCCCGTGGACCTTCTTCATCTTTTCCCCTTCCTCGAACATGGCCCTGATCCAGGAGGAGTCTCTCATTGATTTGCTGATAGCTTTGGAAATACCCATTATATTTCACCTCTTTTTAAAGCGTTTTCCCATTCTGATGAATCCGTCCCGGCTTTTGAGCAGCGTTTCCATGGGGACGCAGTAGGCGATCCTGAAATAACCTTTCTTTCCGAAACCTCTTCCCGGCACGACCATGATGCGCTCCTCCTGCTGCAGGGCACGGACAAAACTGAGCTCGTCGGCCTGCGGTGACCTGGGGAACATGTAAAAGGCGCCCGTTGGTTTCACGCATTCAAAACCGCCTTCCATCAGTGCGTCGTAGAGTACGTCACGCTTGCGCTGGTATTCTCCGATATCGACGGAAGTGCGCTGGAACTTTGAAACGACCCTTTGAAATAATGCGGGGGCGTTGACGAACCCCAGGGTCCTCATGGTGATCATCAGGCCTGATACGAGGATGTCGAAATCGGGTATGCGTGGCGATATGGCGATGTAGCCGATCCGTTCCCCCGGCAGCGCCAGGTCCTTGGAATGCGAGTTCATGGAGAACACGAGGTCGTAACCTGCGAAAATGTTGGGAAGTGTGGTGCCGTCGTAAACAAGCTTACGGTAGGCGTCATCGGATATGAGATAGATGTCCTGGCCTTCGCCGCGCTTTCTGTTGAGCAGCGCCGTGAGGTCGCCGATGCTTCTCTCGGAATAGACGGCCCCCGTTGGGTTATTCGGGCTGTTCAAGAGAACGGCCTTTGTTTTCCTCGTTATGGCGGCTGCTATCCTGTCGACGTCGAGCTGAAAATCGTCTTTTGACCCGACGGTTATCAATTTACCGCCGTGATTATTTACATAGTTCTTGAATTCCCAGAAGAAGGGGGTAGGGACGACGATCTCATCTCCCCTGTCGAGCATGCTTTTGAGGAGAATGTTGAGGCCGCCGGCGCTTCCGTTCGTCATGAAAACGTGTGCCTCGGTGAACGGCAGGCCATAGAGTTCCTGAAGATAGCCGGCGACATCCCTTCGTACCTCCTCATAACCGCTGTTCGTCATATAGCGGTGCATCCCCTTCGAAGGGTGCAGAAGCGATTCGGCAAGGGTCCTCTGGAGCTCCGAAGGGGGTTCGGTGTCCGGGTTCCCAAGTGAGAAATCGTAGACGTTCTCTTCGCCGTAAAGCCTCTTTATCTTGAGGCCTTCCTCGAACATCCTTCGGGTCCACCCCTCCTGGTCTGCGATCAATTTTTGGATCTGTCGGGATACGATCATCAACTAATCCTCCTTTTCATGAAAAAGGCCATGGGTCAACCCCATGGCCTTTTAAACAAAAAGGGCCATGGGTTCCTTGCACCCATGGCCCTTTGCTTTTCAGCGCAAAGTTATGCCCGGGTGCAGGCTTCTAAAGAAGAAGTAAAAATAGCACGCAGGCACTTTCATCATAATGAATATTTAAAAGCAAACCCCTGCCTTTGTCAAGGAAAATCCCATACGGCGCGACCCCCCGGCGGGCAGGGTTTGCGACCCTCCAAAGGCGGACGACATTGCCATATACATTGACATTGGAGGCCTAAGACCTTATAATAAAGTGATATTTTTCACTTTTAGAAGGAGGCCACATTATGGCAGGCGGATCACAGGGATACCAAGGCAGCGATGATTATATAGCATCCAAACCGCTAATGGAGATCGTAAACGTTGCGGTAGTTCTTCAAAAACCCCTTGTCGTAAAAGGGGAACCGGGAACGGGCAAGACACTCCTCGCCCACAGCATTGCACGGGCGCTGGACAAGAAACTTTTGATCTGGAACATTAAATCGACCACAAAGGCACGCGACGGCCTCTATGTCTACGACACGGTGCAAAGGCTCAACGATGCCCGGTTCAAGGACAAGGACATCAGCGACATCAGGCAGTACATCAAGATGGGGAGGCTCGGGCAGTCATTCATGAGTGACGTGCAGGTTATCCTGCTCATCGACGAGATCGATAAGGCCGATATCGAATTCCCCAACGACCTTCTGAATGAACTTGACGAGATGGTCTTCCATGTCAACGAACTCGATGAAGAGGTCAGGGCAAAGCACAGGCCCATCGTGATCATTACGAGCAACTCGGAAAAAGAACTGCCAGATGCTTTTTTAAGAAGATGCATCTTCTATTACATCGAATTTCCCGATACCCAGATGATGGAGAACATCATCAGGGTCCACTACCCCGATATGGAGGACAAGCTCATCAAAGAGGCGTTAAAGAAATTCTACTGGATCAGGGAGATGGATGGCCTGAAAAAGAAACCCTCCACGAGCGAACTTCTCGATTGGATAAAGGCGCTTTCCCTGGGCGGGATAAAGATCGAAAAGGTCAATTCCGAGATCCCCTTTCTCGGGACCCTCCTGAAGAACGAACAGGACACGGACAGGTTCGTGCGCGTCTCTACCAACCAGGGCGGATTCGGTTTTAAAAGAAGGTAATAATGTTCATCGATTTTTTCTACGTTTTGCGAAGGAAGGGCGTGCCCGTTTCCATAACGGAATGGATGACCTTTATGGAGGCGCTGTATAATGGGCACTTTCAGGCAAGCCTCAACCACCTCTACTATATCGGAAGGGCTTTTCTCGTCAAGAGCGAAGCATACTATGATGCCTACGATCTTGCCTTTCAGGAGTACTTTGGCGGGATAGCGACACAGGACGTCGAGCTAGACAAGGTCCTCGACTGGCTTGAGAACCCGCTGAACCGTCTGCCGAAGATGAGCCCCGAGGAGATGATGGAGTTTCAGAAACAACTGGAGGAGTTCAAGAGCACCCACGACATGGAAGAGCTGATGCGCCAGTTCAGGGAGCGGTTGAAGGAGCAGAAAGAGCGTCACGATGGCGGGGCTAAGTGGATAGGCACGGGAGGTAAATCTCCATTCGGTGCATACGGATATCATCCGGGCGGTATCAGGGTTGGAGGAGAATCGTGGATGCAGTCCGCCGCGAAGGTTGCCGAAGAAAGAAGGTTCCGCAACTATCGCAACGATGTCATCCTCGATGTGAGACAGACCAAGATGGCCCTCAAGAAACTGCGCGAGCTGAAACGGGAGGGCTCCCAGGAAGAACTCGATATCGATGAGACCATCGATAAGACAGCAAAAGAGGGCGGCGAGATAGAATTGGTCTTCAGCAGATCGCGGGAAAACTCGGTTCGGATCATCCTCCTTATGGACACGGGGGGCTCCATGCTTCCCTATACCGAACTGTGTGAGAAGCTCTTCTCGGCGGCGACCCAGACGAACCACTTCAAGGAATTCAGGTATTTTTTCTTTCACAATTGTATTTATCAGGATATCTATGAGGACATTGCCAACTATAAAAGGGTGCCCACGGAGAAACTTTTCTCTCTTTTCAACAAGAACTACAAACTGATACTTGTTGGTGATGCAAGGATGGCATATTCGGAACTGTTCGACGTCAACGGCTGTATCGATTATTTTTCGACGAACGACAGGCCCGGCCTGGAGTGGATGGCCAAACTGAGGGACCATTTCCCTCATTCGGTATGGCTCAACCCCACGCATAAAAATTTCTGGGGACATTATACCGTTGACACCATCGGCAAGGTGTTCCCCATGTACGAGCTCACCATCGATGGCTTGAAAGACGCGATCAGGGCATTGACATCGAAAACGAAGAACCTTCTCCACAATTAGGGGCCACATACCCGATGACAACATTATTTATAAGCCGGGGCGATCAAAAATAACTGTTACTATTTTTAAAAATATCCTTTATAATTTTCAGGAGGCTTACGGGGATCGGCCTCTTGATCTTCAATCATCTGGTGAGGTTGCAGGACTCGTGAAGGACCACCTCGGAAGAATTCGGAAGGTACAACAATGAGCGCCGCAATGGACAGGGTTTCATCACTGAAGAACACGGAACTTTTCCGGGCCCTCGAAGACGGCGACCTGGAAAAGCTTTCCGCGAAACTGAGGGAGAGGGTATATCCCCCGAATACTGCAATAGTCCGGGAAGGAGCATCCGGTGACGCCATGTTCATCATCAAGAATGGACAGGTGGAAATAAAGAAGAGGGAACAGAACCTCGGTATTGACCTCACCATAGCAACGCTCGGGACCGGCGCCTGCTTCGGCGAGATGGCCCTTCTCACCGGCAAACCCCGTTCCGCAACGGTCATTGCCATTGCGGCAACGGAACTCTTCGTCCTTGAAAAGAAGGACTTCGATGCCCTCCTGCTCGAGCATCCCAGCATATCTATCTCGATCAATAAGATCGTCGCCGAACGGATCGAGGAGATGAACACGCAAAAGGCCATGGGTGTCGTTTCCCTGCAGACACTCAGGCTTGACCCCGATTTCCTTGTCGTCATACCGGAGGCGCTCGCGTTGAAGCACAAGATGATCGCCACCTCATACGCGAACGGGAGCATAACTCTCGCCATGGTGAACCCCCAGGACATCTTTGCCCTCGATGAGGCGCGCAGGCTCATCAAATCAAAGTTTACCAAGAGCGTGGCCATCGACCAGGTGATAGTCACAGAAGAAGACTTCAAACAGTTCATGGCGGGCGAGTACAAGGCCATTACCAAACCATTTGTTGAAGAGAGGCCCGAGGTCAGCCTCGACGATGTCCTTGATTCCATGGACCACATACAATCGGACATCATGAAGGACGTCGAGTTCGACGAGGGCGAAGAGGACGATCAGGGCATCACCGACCTGGCACGTGAGGCTGAAGGCGCCCCCATCATCAAATTGACGAACAACATCATCGCCCTGGCATTGAAAAAGGGCGCCAGCGATATCCACATCGAACCGATGGAGCGCGGCTTGCGTGTCCGCTACCGCGTCGACGGAGTTCTCCGCGAGGAGATGATGCTGCCGAAAAAGGTGCAGCTGCCGCTCATCAGCAGGGTGAAGATCATCTCCAAGCTGGACATCACGGAGCGCAGGATGCCGCAGGACGGCAGGATCACCATTAAGCTTGGCAGCAAGTCCGTCGATTTTCGTGTTTCCACGATCCCCACGAAGTTCGGCGAAAAGATCGTTACAAGGATCCTCGACAAGAGCAACACGACCATCGGCCTTGACAAGCTTATCACACACCTTCCCGTTCTTGATCTTGTCCACGATATGATCAAAAGACCATATGGCATCATCTACGTCACCGGCCCCACCGGCTCCGGCAAAAGTACGACCCTCTATAGCGCGCTGTCGGAGATCAACGACATTGCCGTGAACATCTCCACCGTCGAGGACCCTGTCGAGTACGATCTCGACGGGATCAACCAGGTGCAGGTGAACCCCGACATCGGGCTCGACTTCGCGCGTGTGCTGAGGGCATTTCTGAGGCAGGACCCCGACATCATCCTCGTCGGCGAGACGAGGGACACGGAGACTGCCAAGATCGCCGTCGAAGCGGCCCTCACGGGCCACCTCGTTTTCACGACCCTTCACGCGAATGACGCGTCGGCCACCTTCATGCGCCTGTCCGAGATGGGCATAGAACCATTCCTCATCTCCACCTCTGTCATAGGCGTCGTAGCGCAGAGGCTGGTAAGAAAGATATGCACGAAGTGCAAAGAGGTATATAAGCCGGATCCGCTCATGCTCAAATACCTTGGTCTCAGGGAAGACATAGACCTGCACAGAGGGAAAGGGTGCGACTTGTGCGGGGGGACAGGATACAAGGGAAGGGTCGGAGTTTACGAGGTGCTCACCGTCAACGAGGAGCTTAGGCATCTAGTTGCCGAAAGCGCCGACACCATGGCGATCAGAGATGCGGCGCTTAGAAACGGCATGAAGGACCTCAAGGAGTATTGTCTCATTCTCCTTCAGGAAGGGCTTACCACCGTTGACGAAGTGCTGCGGACGGTCGTAGTTCAAAATTGATCAAGACATCTCTAGTCAAGTCAAAAATTGTATCATCTTTGTTGCGATCGATCCTCGCCATGCTCATCCTGCTGCTTGTCTTTCTCGTTTTCTATGCCTACCACGAAGGGGTGTGGAAGGAGATATTCGCCTATTACAGGTTCTTTTTCGATTATAAAAAACTGCGTCTTTTCATCTTATCCTTCGGTCCATTCGCAGCGCTTGTCTTCATGACGATACAGGCCCTTCAGGTTGTCTTTGCCCCCGTGCCCGGCGAGATCACAGGTTTTGTTGGCGGCCTTCTTTTCGGGAACGTGTTGGGAACGATATACTCGACCATCGGCCTTACCGTCGGTTCCCTTGGTGCCTTTGCGATATCGAGGGCGTTCGGACTCCGGTTTGTCGAGAAGGTGGTAAAGAAAGACTACATCGACAGGTTCAATTATTTTATCACTCACAGAGGGCTCAACATTTCTTATGTCCTTTTTCTCATTCCGGGTTTTCCGAAGGACTCACTGTGTTATCTGCTCGGACTAACACGCATCAGGTTGATAGACTTTGTCCTCATGAATATTTTTGGCAGGCTGCCTGGAACTCTCATGCTTACCATGCAGGGTACGGCCTTGCACGATAAACAATATCGCGCTTTTTTTATTCTGCTTTTTGCCAGCATCGTTCTAACCTTTGTTTTGTATATCACGAGAAACTTCTTGATCAAGGCGTTTATATATGTCGCTCAGAAGGTCCTTTATTTTTTTCGCAGTAAATAAATCGAAATAATTTTACTTTTTTCACATTCTTTTCTTGACAGAATGTTTTATTTATATACAATAAAAATAAATAGTTTTGCATCACAAAAAACTAAAGGGGGAATCAATGGCGACAAAAAGCTCAACAACAAAAAGTAAGGCAGCAACGGTTGCAAAGGTAGAAACGAAAAAAGCAGTGAAAGCAGCACCGGCAAAAAAAGCAGCACCGGCGAAGAAAGCGGTAGCAAAAAAAGCAGCACCGGCGAAGAAAGCGGTAGCAAAAAAAGCAGCACCGGCGAAGAAAGCGGTAGCAAAAAAAGCAGCACCGGCGAAGAAAGCGGTAGCAAAAAAAGCAGCACCTGCGAAGAAAGCGGTAGCAAAAAAAGCAGCACCTGCGAAGAAAGCGGCAGCAAAAAAAGCAGCACCTGCGAAGAAAGCTCCTGCTAAAAAGTAAAGGGGGACTTACATGGCGACAAAGGCCGCGACGGCAGCCAAGAAACCGGCAGTAAAAAAAGCAGCACCGGCAAAGAAACCGGCAGCGAAGAAACCAGCCGCGAAGAAACCAGCACCGGCGGCCGCGAAAGGCGTTAGTAAAAAAGGAACAAAATACGCGTGCACCGTTTGCGGAATGGTCGTTGCCGTTGATACGGCATGTAATTGTGTCGGAGTATGCGATCTCATCTGTTGTGAAAAACCGATGAAGGTTGCCAAGAAGTAAAAAGCTTTTAAAGCTGTATCAAATGATCGTGAAACATCATGCGGGGGAGAAGACAAAGGCGTTGCCCCTTTAAGGCTTTCTATTCACCTCCCATGATACTTTTTGTTTTCTCTTTAATCTTTCAGATATCCGGTCGTTCATGGATCGGATCTTCACCCTATGTCACAATATGGCATCTAGGCCCGTGTACCGCCAGGTGATAAGATATCTTTTCCGGAAGTCCCGGCAACATTTCTTCGGGCTGAATTAAGGGAAATATCTTCTTCCTGATCGTTCTCGATCTCTCGGACCAGATCTTGCAGTTTTTTAAAAATGGAGTCACGATATGTCCGGGCCATGTCAGCGGCGTCCTTTCCCCATTTGTGTCCCCCAACGAACCTGACGAGAGCATCGGTGTACTCGGAAATGACCTGCAATTGAACTTCAACAAGCCCCGGGTTTGAATAATGCCGGACCATGCTGTGGTAGACATCACAGACCCTTGCACACTCGTGCTCCCATAATTTGCTTTTTGATTCAAGCCCCAGGATCTCGTTGTTGAGAGATTCTATCTTGTTTTGAAGTTTATCGATCTGTACTATTTTGTCCTTTATAATGCTTTCCCTCCGGGCACGTTCGTTCTCAAGATGACGTGTCGTGCGCGCATATTCCTTTTTTACATCTTCTCTAATTGCGCCCTTTGTCTTTTCGTAATTGGCAAGCACCTCCAGGGCCCTTTCCTTTACTTTCTCCAGCTCTTCCTTCATCGCTTTGATCTTCTGGCCGGAGGGGTCCTTGTCATTTCCCTGATATCTCATTGATATCCCCTTTGTGTATCGATCTTCCTCATCTCAACCCAAGGAAAAGATCGTCATGATCATCGAGCTTGTTCGAGCTCCCTTTCACATTTGCGTGGTCACAGGAGTAGCTGGAAATGGTTTCATCGGGGCCTGCGGCACAGGTGTTGAGATTATCGGATCGGAAGATGTCCGCAATATAACATTGCCTTGATCTGATGACATAGGTATGGCCCATTGATTCAATGGTCTTTTTCCTGGATAAGAATTCCTGATAGTTGATCGTACATAGAAGATCGCTCTTCCCGTTGTAGATCTCAACAAATTTGTCAGAGCAGCCGATGGCGCGCTGGAATATATTCCGTATTGACCACTCGAGATAGGTAGAGAACTTCATTTCCACATGCGGCGCGTGATCGTATTTTGTGAGTGCCTGAAATATTCCGAGCAGACCCGTTTGCTGCAGGTCGTCATCGTCAAAAACCGGGCTCAACGCCCTGTACTTTTTCGCGATCGCCTTGATCCTTGGTTTGTAGAACTCATAAAAATGAAAGAGGACCTTTTCACTCAGACCGTTTGTCGGTTCCCTTGAAGACCGGCGCCATTCAAGGTATAGTTCATCGACCTTCTCGTGCCGGTCATATTTACTTTTTTTCGAAGGCATTCCCGACCTGACAGTATCGGCGATAGAGGCCGCGCTTATGGCGAGCCTGATCGGGACTTCATTTGAACTGATTCCCGGGTGACGGTATCCGTCTTTTGAAATATGCTGGTTGTCTAACATACCCGTTGTGCCCGGCAACCTGGCCTGACAGTAAAAGACCGCCGGTGCATTTGCCCATAGTTTTTTAAACAACTGTAATTATTGAGGTGTTGCTTTTGAGTCTCCCCCGACTCTTAAATAACATAACTGCTTGCAACGAAAGTTGTCAACACAATAATATATACTTGCCCCCGGCCCCATGACCGGTATTTATTTTATAATTTTCAGCTGTGATGGTCTTTACGGAAATAAAGAAGCAAATACGTTGCAATGGCCCGGGCTTTTTTATATTGACGCTCTTTTACGAAGAAGAGCGCCGCGGCGGTGTAAGTATCGTCCCGGGAACGCGCGGCGTCAAATGCGGTCCCTGCCGCCGCTGAGAAAGGGTGCATTGCATGCGGCAACGCTCATTCGGGCGGTTTGTTCTGATCGCCCCCGGTGCCGAAGATTATTATTTCTACGCGGACAGGATCTGTCGAAGTATCGATCAGGGTGTGTTCCTTTTTGATGGTTCCGATCTTCTTCAGTCGGTCCATGAGCTCGTTGATGGTGTTCACTTTGATCTCGCCGGTGATGACTGTTGCGTTGTCCCGTTTATTTTCTTCAACTGCCTTGCTTCCCAGGGAGAGCAGTATCGCCTTTGCCTCGCGGGCGGTCTCTGAGGGTCTGTCGGTGAGTACGATGATCCAATTGCGCGGTTGCCGTGACTCGACGGACTGTGCCGATCGCATAACAGGCGCTTTGGACTTTTCTTCCTTCATCACCGTGCCCGCGACGACATTCCCGTCAGCTTTCGTTTTCGACGCAAGGTAGGATTCCCCTTTCGGGACGGACGATGCGTCCTTCATCCGGACTTCGGGGACGGACGGTTTTGCAACGCCCGTTTCCTGGCGTTCGACGAAACCGCTCTCTTTCTTCGCGCGCGCGAACTTCTCCCCGTTGTTTTGCACCACCAGGGCCTTCTGTGGTGACGGCTGTACTTGTTCATTCGGCCTTCCGGCCGCGGCGATCTCTCTTCCGTCTGCAGCCTTTTCTTCGAGGTCATGACGGGTGGATTGTACGGGTACCTTTTTCGCGACGGAGGACCGCACCGTCCCCTGCCCGGCATCAACGGGTTTTTGCGCGGACACCTGCGCCTCGGGTAAAGGGTGCTCGATGCTTTTTATGTCCGGCATGGTCGAGCGGTAGACGAGAACGGAAAGGACGACGACGAAAACGGCCGCGAGGGCCTCAGCGGGAATTTTTATATGGAGGGGGAAGAAAAGCTTCCGGAAGAAGCCTTCTTTAGCTTCGCTCTCTTCGTTGATGCGGGACATGATCTTCGCGGTGAGCCACGGAGGAGGTTCGACCTCGTCGAGGCCCCCGATGAGTTCCTTTGTTCTTTTCAGTTCCTCAAGGGCCCTCGTGCATCGGGAACAATCCCGGAGGTGTCCCTCTATGAGATCTTTCTCTTCACCGGAGGTGAACCCTTCGAGGTAGGCCGTTAATTTCCGCTCGATCTCATTGCATTTTTTCATAGGTCACCGAGAACCTTCAGAAGATCTTCCTTAAGGGCGCTGCGTGCCCTGGAAAGCCGTGATTTAACCGTACCGTCCGGTATTTTGAGCATAAGGGCGATCTCATCGTAAGAAAAACCCTGTATGTCCCTGAGCACCAGAACTTCCCTGTACTCCTCGTCAAGGCCGCCTATGCAGGCCTGGACCTTTTCCTGGATCTCTTTACGCATCATCCCTTCGACCGCAGAGGTTTCGCGCGATGCCGGTTCCGGGAGAGGGGCCCCCCTATTTTCATCGGGCGGATCGTCCAGACTTGCGGCTTCATGGTAGGCCTTGCTCCTGGTATGCCTGATACGGTTCCTGGCGTGGTTGACAACGATACCATAGAGCCATGTCGAGAATTTTGCTTCACCGCGGAATTTTTTGATGGTCCTGTAAGCGGAGAGGAAGGCCTCCTGCACAACGTCACAGGCGTCTTCGTAGTCTCCTGTCATGCGATAAGCGATGTTGAGCATTTTCTTCTGGTGCCTCCTTACGAGGGCCTCGAATGCGTCAGGGTCGCCCCGCTGACATAACATTACATGCTCATGGTCCTCGTCCGCGTATTCACGGCGTTGCCCTTCTTTTGTATAAGACAACGGGGCATGCAGATTTGTTCCATCCATGTTTTTGAAATGTCCCATCACAAGTTGTGCGGTCGTATATTTTTCCATTTCGCAACTATCAGATAAAAAAAGATTTTTGATGTTTTACAGCACTATGGGGCCGATTGCAAAGAAAAAATAATGTCCCGATAATCCCTTTTAATGATAGCTCTTAAGGGATTGTCCCTTTGTCCGATGATATTAATACCCGGTAAGATAAATTTGCCGGGAAACCAAACCGGTATGGTGCGCGTGATAACCGACTTTGCAAAGAAGCTCGAATCCGTCAATGAAGAGATCGTGGAGATGGAACAGATCCTTACCGGTTAAATACCCCCGACACCTGTGGCGAAAGCGAAAGCAGGTGAAAAACAAAAAAACACATGATATAATCCCTTTATATAATTGATAAGCGAGGAATGATATGACGAGATTGATAAAGAAGATATCATTGTGGTCGGGCGGGTTTTCTATGATAGTTGCGCTCTCGCTATTGTGTGCCTGCAACGTTTCCTATCTTGAAAAGTTCGGCGAGTTCGATGCGTCCCAGGGCAACTACGAAGAAGCGCTGAAGGATTACGACAAGGCCATACGCTATAACTCGAAAGACCCTGTCGCCTACGCGGGGCGGGGCTATATCTACCAGAAAATGGGCAACAACGATATGGCGATCGCCGACTATACAAGGGCCATCGAGCTCGACCCCACTGACGACGAACTCTATCTGATCAGGGGGCTCGCATACTCTCTTAAGGGTGATCACGACCGGGCCATCCTGGATTATTCCAGGGCCATTGAGATAGACCCCTCCAGTTCGGATGCCTATTTCAACCGTGCCCAGTCATACGAGGCAAAGGGCAACAACGAACAGGCCGTGAAGGATTACCAAGGCGCCGCACGGCTGGGAAACGCACGCGCCCAGGGGATCCTGCTGGGCAGGAGGATAGCCTGGTAGAAAGCGAAAAACGGTTCCAGCCGTTTGAACCGCTTAAACCGTTTAAGCGTGAGAAACAAAAAATAGAAGGACATTTCAAAAGGGAAAATATTTTTCTGTAAAATTGTAAGATCGTTGTTTTCTTGTTTATCCTCCCGATAATTATTTTTGAAGTGTAAATTATTTTGGAACTTTTTTGGAGCCTGTTTTGTCTTATCCTTGAGAAAGGCAACAAAGACCGAAGGAGGTTATCAATGAAACGAGTTCCAATTTTTCTCATGGTCTTCACCATGATATGCTCGGTCCTTTTCTTTCCGGGTCGATCGTACACGCAGAAACCGGAAGAGGGGGGCGACAAGACGCTTTCCCCCTATTTCTTTGTAAAGAGTGAAGATCCCACCGTCGACCAGCTGCCGCTCAAATCGACATCTGCCGTTGCCAGCATATCCGGCGTGATCGCCGACGTGAAGGTGACCCAGGTCTACAAGAACGAGGGAAAGAAACCCCTCGAAGCGATCTACATCTTTCCCGCTTCGACGCGCGCGGCTGTATATGGCATGAAGATGACGATCGGCAAGCGCGTTATCGAGGCGAAGATCAAGAAGCGCGACGAAGCACGAAAAGATTACGAAGACGCTAAGAAGCAGGGCAAAAGCGCATCGCTTCTTGAACAGCAAAGGCCGAACGTCTTTCAGATGAACGTTGCGAACATCATGCCCGGCGATGAGATCAGGGTGGAACTGAAATACACGGAACTCCTTGTTCCAACCGACAGGATCTATGAGTTCGTCTACCCCACCGTTGTCGGTCCCCGTTATTCCAACAAGCCGGCCGACACGGCATCACCGTCCGATAAATGGGTGCAGAACCCCTACCTCCACCAGGGTGAGAAACCTGCCTACACCTTTGACATGACCGTCAACATCAACGCCGGCATGGCCATCAAAGAACTGGTTTCCCCGTCACACAACGTCAATGTGGCCTTCGACGGGCCGGCCATTGCGAAGGTAGCGCTCGACAAGTCTGATAAGAACGGAGGGAACAAAGACTACATACTCCGGTACCGCCTTGCCGGCGACAAGATACAGTCAGGCCTCCTTCTCTTTGAGGGAGAAAAGGAAAACTTCTTCCTCTACATGCTCCAGCCCCCGAAAAAGGTGAAGACCGCCCAGATACCGGGCAGGGAATATATCTTCATCGTTGATGTCTCCGGCTCCATGCATGGCTTTCCTCTCGATATATCGAAAAAGCTTTTGAAAGACCTCATCGGCAATCTCCGCCCGACGGACACCTTTAACGTCCTTCTCTTCTCGGGCGGGTCCAGGCTCATGTCCGAAAGGTCGGTGCCTGCGACGAAGGAGAACATCGACAATGCGATCAATGTTATCGACCGCCAGCAAGGCGGCGGCGGCACAGAATTGCTGCCAGCCCTCAACCGCGCCCTCAAGATCCCCAGGTTGGAGAACTATTCACGAAGCGTCGTAATCGTCACGGACGGTTACGTCATGGTCGAGGAAGAGGTCTTTGATCTCATCCGCACACACCTGAATGACGCCAATATGTTCGCCTTCGGCATCGGGAGCTCTGTCAATCGCCACATCATCGAAGGTATGGCCCATGTGGGAATGGGAGAGCCCTTTGTCATTACGAAGCCCGCGGACGCGCCTGCGCAGGCACAGCGTTTCCGGGCGATGATAGAGTCCCCGGTCCTGACAAAGGCGAAGGTCAGCTTCAAAGGGTTCTCCGCCTATGAAGTGGAGCCGCCGTCGGTCCCCGATGTCCTTGCCGATCGCCCCGTCATCATCTTCGGCAAATGGAAGGGCAGCCCCAGGGGGACGATAACGGTCAGCGGCATCTCCGGCAGCGGCGCCTTCAAGGAAACGATCAATGTCGCGTCGGTGAAGCCCGTGAAGGAGAATGTCGCGTTAAGGTATCTCTGGGCGCGCCACCGCATTACGCTCCTGTCCGATTACAATAAGCTCCGTGCCAACGACAAGCGCGTAAAAGAAGTGACGGAGCTTGGCCTCACCTATAACCTCCTCACGGCCTACACCTCTTTCGTGGCCGTTGATACACAGGTACGCAACACCGGCGACAAACCGACGACGGTAAACCAGCCGTTGCCGCTGCCCGACGGTGTCTCTGACTACGCGGTGGGAGGCAGGATGGCAAAGATGGCCCTGGCCGCACCGTATCCTTCAAAGACCGGCGGCGGGTGGGCCTCGACGGCGCAGTCTCCGGAAAATGTCAAGGAAGAACTTGTAAAGAAGGACAAGGAAAAGAAGGCGCAGGTAACAGTAAAGGCCGGCGATGTGAAGGTGTCCGGCGGACTAACAAAACAGGACGTGCTGGAAACGATAAAGAAGAACATGAGTGAGATCGAAAAGTGCTTTGCCGGCACCGCCGGTGCGATCAATTACACCATAGATCTCATCATCAAACCAGACGGTACCGTAAAGGCAGTAAAGGTCAGCACAAAGACGAAGAAGAACGGTGCCCCGGAAAAGTGTGTCGTGGAGACCTTGAAGAAGATAGGGTTTTCACAGACAAGCGACGGCAGCGAAGCATATGTGACCATAAACCTCCTCGTTAAACCCTAAACTCCTCGCACAGGGTCCGGTCAGAAGACCGGGCCCTGTGCTCAGGGTGTTGCTTTTTCCTTCCCTGCCATGTTATTTTGTTTTTCATTATGATCAAAGAGTGGGAACTTATCGAATCCAAGGTGGACAGGGATTACCATGTGTTCAGGATACAATCTGAACTCGCCGTGTCGCCGAGGACCAAAAAGATCGGCCAGTTCTACACCATCGACACCAGGGACTGGGTCAACGTCATACCCGTGACACACGATGGCAGGGTCGTGATGATCAAGCAGTACCGCCACGGCTCCAAAAAAGTGACCTTGGAGATCCCCGGCGGGCTCGTAGACGAAGAAGACGCCCGTGAAGCGGCGCAGCGGGAACTCCTGGAAGAAACGGGGTATGTAGGGGACCGAGTGGAACTCCTCGGAAGCGTCAATCCCAATCCTGCCATATTCAACAACCTCTGTCACACCTATTTGATCGAGAACGCAAAAGAGGTCGCCGACAAGGCCCTGGACCCCAATGAGGACATCGAGGTCATCCTCATGCCAGCCGATGAGATACCGGATATATTGGCAAGCGGCGCCATAACCCATTCCCTCGTCATCGTTGCCTTCCACTTCTATTTAGCGAAAAAGTTCTTTTCCCGGTGATGGCAGCTTCCGGAAAAATCCCCGTGATCGGTATTGCCGGCAGGTCGAACAGCGGCAAGACGACCCTCATCGAACGATTGGTACCCTTATTGAAAAAAGAGGGTTTGCGTGTTGCCGTTATCAAGCATACCCATCACGATCTCGAATTCGATGTTCCCGGCAGGGACACATACCGCTACAAACAGGCAGGCGCGGTAACCGCCATCCTTGCATCCCAGTCAGGAATAGGGATCGTGAAGCACCTCGAGGAGGAACTCCCCCTTGATGAGATCCTTTCGAGCTACGCCGGTGATGCCGATATGGTCATCGTGGAAGGCTTCAAGCATGAGAAGTTCCCGAAGATCGAGGTCTTCACCAGGCAAAGCGGTGAAGCCCCCTTGTGTGTCTCGGGTGATGAAACCTATTTGGCCGTCGTCAGCGACGATGAAGTGAGCGTCCCCCTCCCCCGCTTCGCCCGTGACAATGTCGATGCCGTGGCACGCTTTATCATTTCCCGCATCCTGCAGAAGGATATAGAATGAACGGTCATCCTCGCCTGCTCAACGGAATGTTTTTCTATTTCCTGTTTTTAAACGTTCAAGCTGCTCAAGCTGTTGAAACCTTTCCTTTCGAGGTTGTTTGATGGCCCTCCACAAAGACGAAGCCATCGTCCTCTTGAAACGCGCCTACGGTGAATCGGACAGGATCATCCACCTCTTCACGCTGGAGGCTGGCAAGGTGGCGGCCATAGCGAAGGGCGCCAGCAAAAGCCAGAAGCGGTTCATGAACACCCTTGAGCCCTTTAACCACATCCGTGTCGAGTACTTTGAAAAGCACGGCAGGGGAATGGTGCGGATCGAGAACGCCGACCTCGTGGAGGGAAACGACGGCATAGAAACAAGTATACGGAAGGCCTGCGCCGCCTCATTCTTCACGGAGTTCGTCGACAGGCTCACGAAAGAGAGAGAACCACATGTTCCATTGTTCGGCGCCCTGAAGGAGCTCATCAATGCCGTCAGGGCAAATGATCCCACATATGCCGACATCCTCTATTACCAGCTTCTTATGCTCGACACCCTCGGGTACCACCCCAATTTTGACACCTGCGTGTATTGCGGGGCCGACATGAAGGGGGAAAGAAAGGTCCATTTTTCACGGGAGCGCGGAGGCATACTCTGCGGCCCCTGCGCAAGGTCCCTGCCCAACCGGTCGTGCACGGAAGGTGCCATACCGGGCCTCCTCGCGGCAAAGAACAAGTGCGGGGGGTTTGGCAGCAGGGCTGTCGAGAGAGAGGCCCAGGAGATCATGGAAGGCTTCATAGCCTACCACATCGACGTAGATTTCAAATCCTACCGGCTTCTCAAAACGCTGGTCTTCTAAAGACGGTTCCTGGTTTCAGGCCGGGAAGATGATTGAAAAACATGAAGTTGTGCACCCGCAAAGCAAGCCTTGGCAATACCCTGAAGAATCACGGATCACGGAAGGGAATAGAGCATAACGCGAGGTTTAGCGGGTGTGTTGGTTCCAACGATTTGGTTATGCTGTGACTTCATCAGCCTTTCTCCGGAAAGTCAAAAAAACTCTCCTCCGCTTCCTCGGTCAAAAAGAACAAACGATATTCATTCCTGCTATGGTCGGTTACGATCATCATCCGGGTGTGCTCTGGCGTTTCGGGCTCTTGCACCAGGTACTTCATGCCCGGTATTTCATTATCTTCAAAGAACTTATTCCAGTACTCGGGACCCCAACCCGCAGCACTTCCGCCGCCGAGTTTAAAATAGAGTTCCTTAAATTTCTCTTTAGCAACCTCTCTCATGTCACCCAAAATTAAGTGGCCTGACGCCTGCATCAGCGAGACACGTTTCACGCGGATTCGATGCACATGACCTGCCCCCATTTTTTATGCCGGCGACCTGATGTGTTCTGTATAAGAGACTTTTTTCGGTCTTCCCCTGTTTGCCCGTGCGCCCGTGCGCGTGTCTATCCTGTGATCTTCTTTTTCGTTAGTATTATCATATTCTCGTGCGCCTGAGTTTCGTATCGCTTTGACCCGGAAAGGTCCTTGAGGAGTTCGCTGTCGGTTTTCTCGAGGATGATCACCATGACGCCCTCCGGCTTGAGGTAGGTCATGCCCCGCTTGATGTATGCCTTCGTCACCTCGGAGAGGGGAAAGGTGTCTTCCCATATGTGCGTGAGAGATGGCTGGACAAAAATATGATCGAAGGCGTCATTGACGAGAAAGGGGAATTCGATCTCAAGGTGAAAGAAGCCGCTGCGACCGGCGATCCGTTTTGATTCGATGAACCATTCCCTGGATGATAACGAGTTCCAGGAGTCACCGTCACTGTCGAGCATGGAGAGTGCCTCCTGGATCTTTATTTCGTCGACGGCCTTGCTGAAATATGTGGCCGTTATGAGGTCCATGACATTGCGCAGGCGTTCCCTGTACCGCCTCAGCTTTATTGCCAGTTCTTCCCTGATCACCACGTCTTCCCTGATCTTTTCGGACAGCGAAAAATACTGCCGGTATGTCTGCCTGAGGTCGGTGATAAGGTCCAGGGGGTTCTTCGAAAAAAGCTCCGGCTGGTTCTTCGTGTCCACGTGTGGCGCTATGTCAGAGAGCGACATGCCGATGAGCGGATTGCCGAACTTGTAATTCACTGCGTCCGTACCATAGCGGCTTTTCATCATGTTGTGGAGTATGTCGAAGGCGATGTGCGATTTTTCTATACCATGGAGGACCCTGTCTATGATGAACCGTTTAAGGGCCTTCTCGTCTTCCCACTCGGATATAAAGGTGTTCTTTTCACGATAGGGAAGGATGAAAGAAAAATAGGCTATGCTGTCGATAAGTTCCGTCGTGATGTTGCCGAAGCCCGGTGTCATGTCGAGTATCTTCAGGGAAAGGAGCGCTTCTTTCGTCATTTCCCCCGCCTTTGCCCTTAAAAAGACCCTTTCGAGGTCAACGGGCGGCGGCACACCCTTTTTATTCAAGAGATAGGACGAGATGTCGGCGAGGTTAAAATCGTCTACGTTGTTGTCCGGTACGGATGCGAGGTCGGGGACCCCAACATCGTTCTCTTTAAGGTAATTCTCGGTCACAGCAAAGGTCTTTTCCGCGAATAGTTCCGAAAGGCCGCTTATGATCCTCGGGAACACGTCCGCTTTCTTCTTGAACCCCGCTATTGTGCTGTGCATGGATGCCTTCTTTTCCTTGAGGCGCCCGATGAGCGCCTCGCGCTCGCCTTCCTGTTGGTCCGGCAGCGTCTTCGTGAGGCCGCTCAAGGAAAAGATCTTGTAAAAAAGACGGAGGGCATCCCTGTCGTTCGTCTGGACGGCGTCTTCGAGATCGACGGAAAAGAGCCTCGTTTCATAGGCAATGGGCTTTTTCATGAGCATCCACTGTTTGCCGTTGGTGAGGATGCCCCAGGGTGTTTTCGTGTTTTTCAGAAAATAGCAGAGCTGGTAGAGGGGTATGCGGTTCTCGAACTCCAGAAAAAAGCCACTGACCCCCTCCTCGAGGTTCCTCCCGAAACGCTTGAGGATGAGCACGCCCAGGGTTTGAGAATAGTACTCCGGGGTGCCCCAGAGCTGCGATGTTCTCTCTCGCTGCTCCTCGGATGTGAAGAGGGCGACGTCGGGGCCTTTTATGTGTTCATCAAAATACTTCGGTTTTGATTCGTAGGCATAACCGAGTATCTTCAGGATCGGCTTGATGAGGTGTATCTCGGTGTGTATCTCGCTGGCGAATTTTTTGATGTCCTGGAATTTCGTCAATATCTCCAGGAGAGAAACGTAAACGATATCTTCTTCAGGAAGGCTGAGAAGTGCCTTAAGTCCCTGGCGGGATATGAGAGTGTTCCGCACGATCGTTGGTTGCATAGGGTCGAAGATACCTAATAATAAATGTTTGGGCCTGCTTAGTCAAGGAAAGGAGCGTCTTTTTCTTCCTTGTCTATGTCCATGTCCCGGGTCCGCCGGAGCTCTTTTAGCTTCATGGCGATTATGACGATGAGCCCGATGATGCCTATCCAGAAAAGGGCAAGCGATTGGTAGATGATATAGCGGTCATAAGGTGCGCTCGTGAACACCTCTATCTTTTGTCCCTGCGCAAACAGCTCCATTGACTGTGCCAGGAAAATAAGGATAAGGACCAGGGTCTTAAAGATCATTGTCGCCCCTAACTTACAAAACCGATAACGGTCATGGCCACGAAATACACAAGATAGAAGATGCCGATCCACGTAAAGACAGGGCTCGTGCGCTGCGCCGCCGATCTTCTGTCAATGAAGGGTATGAGAAAGAAGAAAAGAATGGCGGCAGATATGATGAGGATGGCGACGGTCTCGCCGTTGAGCCCCAGTATCTCGCCCGGAAAGAGCTTGAGTGTCTGGAAGAGGAAGAGGAAGTACCACTCGGGCTTGATGTTCTCCGGCGCCGGCGCCAGCAGGTCCGCCTTTTTGCCGATATCAGGCGGAAAGAGGACGGCGAGGGTCACCACGACCCCGAGGCAGATAAGCCAAATGATCATATCCTTGTAGAACATGTTCGGAAAGAAAGGTTCCGGTCTGCGCTGGGACCTTTCCTGCGATAAGGGCACGCTCATTCCGTGGAGCTGTACAAGGACCACATGAAGCCCGGCCAGGGCAAGCGTGACGATGGGCAGGACCGCGACGTGGAAGGCATAAAAGCGGGTCAGTGTGTCCCCGGTGACATCGAGACCGCCCCGGAGGAAACCCTTGATGAAACCGCCCACAACGGGGAGGTTCCCCGCACCTCCCGTTGCCACCCGCACCGCCGCGAATGCCCTCTCGTCCCATAGAAGAAAGTAGCCGCTGAGGCCGAAGAAGATGGAGATGGCGAGCATTACGAAACCGGTGACCCACACGAGCTCCCTCGGTTTCCGGTAGGCCTTGAGAAGGAGCGTGCTGAAAAGGTGGACGAAGAGGACGACGATGGCAAGCTGGGCCCCCCAGTGATGGAGCGAGCGGAAGAGCCAGCCCATATTGAGCTTTGTCACGATCTCGATGATGCTCTTATGGGCGTACTCGGGGTGGGGGATGTAATAGAAGGCAAGCGCCATGCCCGTTATGAACTGAAGGCCAAACAGAAAGAGCGCCAGCCCTCCGGCAAAATACCACATGTCGTATCTGTGGGAAGGAACATATTTCTTGCGCGCAATTTCGGCGAGCTCTTCAAAGTTGTAGCGTTCGTCGATCCAGTCCTTAAGCCTTCGGCAGCTCAACCTTCACTCCCTTTTTCGCGACGATGAGCTTGTCGCCTTCGACGGTCATGTCAAAGAACTCCAGCGGTTTCGGCGGCGGCCCCTCGATGTTCTTTCCGTTCTCATCGAACCAGCCCTTGTGGCAGGCGCAGTAGAACTTCTTCACGTCGGGCCGGTAGGTGATGTTGCATTCCATGTGCGTGCAGACGCCCTTTAAGGCCTGCGTCGTGCCGTTTTCCTTCTTGAAGAAAAGGCCGACCTTGCCTCCCCAGGCGAAGGGCTTCACGGTGTTTGCCGGGATGTTCAGAAAATCGGCCTTCTTGAGCACCACAAAGTCCGGTTCTTTCCCTAGCGTGGGAAAGGCGAACTTGAAAAGCGCATAGAGGCTTCCCGATGCGAAGACGGTTATCCAGCACCCGAAGAGGGTGTTGAGAAAGGTCCTGCGTGTCACCAGCGAGTAATCGAGCTTCATCTCTTTTTCATCCCGAAAAGTTTTTTCATCTTTTCTTTGACAAGGGCCTTGCGCAGGCCCACGATGGAATCGGTTGGGCGAACGTCCTTCGGGCAGGCGTCTATGCAACGAAGCACCGTGTCGCACCCCCAGAGGCCTTTATCGTTATTCACGGTATCGAGAAAATCATCAGGCCGCTCGTCGCGCGAATCAAGGACAAAACGCTCAAGCTTGGCAAGCGCCGCCGGGCCCATGTACTCGGGGTCGCGGGAGATGACGGGGCATGCACCGTAGCAGGAGGCGCAGAGGATACAGTTGACGAACTGGTCGATGCGGCTTCTTTCTTCCTCGCTCTGCTGTATCTCTTTTTCCGGGTCTGCGCTTTTACGGACAAGGTAGGGCCTCACCTTTTCGTACATGTTCCAGAAGGGGGTCATGTCGACGACGAGGTCCTTGATGATCTCCATGTTGGGGAGCGGTTCGAGGATGATGGTATTCGTCCCGAAAGAGGCCGCCTGGGTCCTGCAGGCAAGGTCGATCCTGCCGTTGATGACCATGGCGCAGGAGCCGCATACTGCGGACCTGCAGGATGAACGGAAGGAAAGCGTCCCGTCGATCTCGTCACGGATCCTGTTAAGAACGGCAAGCACCGTAAGACCCGGGATGACCTTTATCCGGTATGTCTGGAACCTCGGGCCCTCGTCAGGCCTTTTCCTGTCGGCGCGCAGTATCTTGAAGGTATATGCCGCGGCGGTTATCAATAGACCCTCTCCATCGGTTCGTATCTGGTGATGGCAACGTCCCTGAAGGAAATGTCAGGGCTGCCGTCCGGGCCGGGCCGGGCGATGGTGTGCTTTAGCCATTTTTCGTCGTCGCGTTTCGTGAAGTCCCTCCGGGAATGGGCGCCCCTGCTCTCTTCCCTTAAAAGGGCGCCGATGGCGATCGTGTGGGCGACCTCAAGCATGTATTCCAGCTCGATGGCGTTCATGAGTTCATAGTTCATGTGCCTCGACGGCGACGACACGCCGACATGGCGGTATTTTTCCTTGATGCGGACAATGTCCCTGAGCGCCTCTTCCATCTCGCCGCGCTGCCGGAAGATACCCACGTTGGCGCTCATCGTCTTTGCCAGCTCGGTATGGAGGGCGAAGGTCTTTTCTTTTCCTCCCGAGGCAAGGCCGGCTACCTTCTTTTCCATCTCTTCGAACATGCGCTTAACGGCCCTTTCATCAGTTATTAAACCGTTGGCGGAGAGGTATCCGTCAATGGCGCCGGCGGCTATCTTTCCGAAAACGATGGTTTCCAGCAGGGAATTTCCCCCGAGCCTGTTTGCCCCGTGGACGCTCACACAGGCGCATTCGCCGGCGGCGAAGAACCCCTTGACCTGCGTGGCGGCGCTGGCGTTCGTGTCGATGCCGCCCATGGAATAATGCTGGCAGGGCATGATGGGAATGGGCTCGTTCACGGGATCGATGCCGATGAAGTCGATGCAGATATTTCTGATGCCCGGCAGCTTGTCGAGGATCTTCTTCTTGCCCAGGTGCCGCAGGTCGAGTTTGATATATCTTCCCAGCGGGTGGTCGAAGCCCCTGCCTTCGTTGATCTCGGTCTGAATGCTCCTTGAGACTATATCGCGCGGCGCCAATTCCATCGCCTTGGCGGCGTACCTCTCCATGAAACGCTCGTCCTTGTTATTGAAAAGGTATCCCCCCTCGCCGCGGCAGGCCTCCGTCATAAGGATGTTCGTACCGATGAGACACGTTGGATGGAACTGCACGAACTCCATGTCCTTCACGGGGGCCCCGGCCTTGTAGGCGATGCCGATCCCGCTGCCGTTGTTGATAAGGGCGTTCGTTGAAAAGAAATAGACCCTGCCGTAGCCGCCGGTGGCGAAGAGCACCGCCTTCGCGGTTATGGGAACGATCTCGCCGTTTATGAGGTCAAAAGCGATGACGCCGTGACAGCTTCCGCCTTCCGTCACAAGGGCCGTCACGAACCATTCGGGGTAGACCTTGACACCCTTGGAAACGGCCCTTTCGTACAGGGTGTTGAGGAGAACGTGGCCCGTTATGTCCGTGGAGTAGCATGTCCTGGGATACCCGGCCCCGCCGAAGGGCCTCTGGGCGATGGAGCCGTCAGGGAAACGGCTGAAGGGGCAGCCCCAGTGTTCCATCTCGTAGACGATCCCCGGCGCCTCGCGGCACATGACCTCCACGGCGTCCTGGTCGGCGAGGTAATCGCTCCCCTTCACCGTGTCGAAGGTATGTTTCTCCCAGGTGTCGTCCCTGCCGCCGGGGTTGTTGGCCAGCGCCGCGTTGATGCCTCCCTGGGCGGCAATGGAGTGGGAACGGATGGGGTGGACCTTCGATATCAGGGCCACATCGTATTTGTCGCAAAGCCCGACGGCGCATCTCAGTCCCGCAAGGCCGCCGCCAACTATGAGCACATCGTGTGAGAGCATATTCATCAGGAAACGATAAAGTACAGGTAAAGTAAAATGGCCGAGATCACGGAGGCAACGATGTTGGATATAACAAAGAGCCGCTTTTCGTTCCTGTAGCCCAGGTCCATGATAACGGTGCGGATGCCGTAGATGCTGTGGAATGTAAAGAGGATGAGGATCAGGACGTCGATGACGGGCTGCCGGTGCAGGCTCAGCGCCCAGTCAGGTTTCTTGTCTTTCGTGAAGAGGAAATAGCTCGTTAGTATCTTGATGCCGAAGAGGATAATGAGTGAAACGCCGCTTATCCTGTGGAAAAGCCAGATAAACATATTTTCTCCTTGGCGTTGGTTATAAACAATCACATCATGGTGCGAACGATTTTGTCAAGGGTATTGTTAGGGTCCAGGGACCAGGATTCAGGGGTCAGAGAAAAACAGGAAAAGCAGGGCACGGGGATCATGGAACAGGGAAGATCAAAAACAAAAAAATAAAGTGCTTTTGTCTTTCCTCTGATCCCTCAAGCCCTGGATCCTGATCCCTTCTTTTAAGAGAAAATGGTGGAATTTAGTTCATAATCTATTATAATGAAAAAAACTGGCGAGGGAACAAATGGGAGACTACGACGACGACAAGCCAAGCTGGCGGGAGCTGGACCGCCAGAGGGACAAGAGCAGATTTTATGGCAGACAGGAAAAGGGGGCCGGGAAAAAAGAGGCCCCGAAAGACCGATGGCAGCAGGGCAGGGTGAAGGACGCCCTGGATCGGCTGTTCAAGGGGGACAAGGGGACCGTGGAGCATGACAAGCTCTACGCCAAACTTCATAATGCCTACGGATCGGAAGCGTTCTCTAAACAGGCCGAGCAATACGTCGCGAAGTACGGTCTGCCAGACGACGCGGCCACGCTCCTTCTTTTTCTCGATCTCCAGGCGGCCGACACCGGTGTGACAACCCTGGAAAAACTTGCCGGGCTTTACGGTACTCTTGCGCCGCGCCAGCAGGAGGACGTGAAACGAAAGATCTCCATCACGGCCATGACGCACAAGATCAAAGAGGTCCGCATAAAGGCCGAAGAGACCCTCGAAGAGATAAACCGCTAGGACCTTACTTATTTTCCATGACGAACCGCCGGTAGGAGCGGTCGTAGGAGAGCTCGCCTTCCCTTGAGAAGAAACAGCCGGGGAGTTGTTTCATCTTGCGGTGATAGGCGACGCATTCGCAGCACTTTCCTTTGCGCGTACAGGATTCGTAGGTGCAGGGGCATCCAGCCTTGTTCTTATCTATTGTACATTCCATGTCGTTCACCTCGAAGTGTATTATAAACAAACCCCCCATTTTTTTCTTCCCCAAAAGTAATACCCCTGTATAGCGAAAGAACATCGGGGGGGAACCATGACGCAGTCGGTAAAGATCGGACGTCTTGTGCGATGCACTGTCGTGAAGTTCCTGCAGGACCTGGATTCCTACATTGTCATCGTCACCGGGACGGAATCTCTCGCATATCTTCCGAAAAGATTGGCCAACAGGCAATACCGTCAGGGGGACGAGATAGTTGCGGCGGTTTTTATGTTCGATGCCGGCAAGACCCTTCTGAGCCAGAGGTCGCCGCAATATTTCCGCAGGGTCACAGAGGAGGTCCTGACACCCGTTATCAGGGAAGGCATGGTCCGGGTGCGAAAGGCCGCCGCCGTGGTGAACGGCCCATTCGCGAAGGTCGCCATAGAAGGCATAAACGGGATCGACCCGCTGCCGGCATGCCTCCCATACCTCGACAGGGCAAAGATGTATACGGATGACACCATCACCATCGTCAGGTACAGCGAGAACATAAAGGAATACATAGTCAATTCCCTTGTGCCCGCGCCGGCGGACAAGGTGCGCCAGGTGCTCTATTCGCATGCCTTGCGAGAGGCTATCGTCAGGGTCGATACACAATACTGCGGTTTTTTCGTCGGGAAAGGGGGCGCCAATGTTGCAACGGCGGCCAAGCTCCTCAACGTGAAGATCGCCATCAAGGACGCACAGCGGGGAACATTGGGGAGGACATAAAGGGGGGAGGGCAATATGTCCGGGCGCAGCGCTGATAGGCAATGGAAGCGAATTATGACAATGGTTGCGGCCGTGATCGTTGCGGGCTTCGCCTGTTCCGTCCTTACCGTCGCGGCCTACGACCGTTTTTTCGCGCAGAAGGTTGTTGCAGTTGATCTTACCGGCTATGTCGCCGGGCAAAAAAACCGCTATGTGGCAGGAGAAATAACGGCACGGGAGCTCATAGACAGCATCGAAGGCGTTCTGCGGTACATTGGGGAGAGGCCGAAGAAGGAGGTGCTGGTCCTCGACGAGGCCATATCCGGCAACGTGAAAAGATTGGAGCTTGAACCCCTCCAAGCAGTCCCCGGCCCGGGGGAAAGAGATACAAGTACAATGCCGGAATGAAGCAGGAAAAGACATTGCCCCTATCCGAGGCAAAGATGAGGCTAAACAACCCCGGCGATCCCGTTCCTTAAACCGAACACGAACCCTTGCAAGAGTGTCGTTAAAAAATATAAGTAGAAGTAATCCCTTGTTTAATTACTTTTTGGATCCCTTATTGTTGAAAAAGATTATGCACCCAATGAAACCAAACATGACAATTCCCGTGATGATCATGATAACGTTGAACATAATAAAACCCCTTTTTTTTATTTGCTGTTAAATTAACATTATAAGGGGGGTGCCCTCTGTAACCCACGCTACACAAGGGGATGGAAAAAGCCTTTTTTATATCTATGCCCTTGGATACATGTGTGGCCCCGGTCCGATTGACATCTTTTTTGCATCGGTGATATCTTAATGCATGCGGAAGGAAGCGGGTTCCTGTCATGGTGCAGTATAAGCAGGCCCAATGGGCCTTTTCAGGTGTGGAACGGACAGAAAGTACAGGTGATGAACATGTTGATCGGCATAGATGTTGGCGGTACCTATACGGATGGGGTGCTTTTTTCGGACGGATCCGTCTTGCACAGCGTCAAGCACCTTACGGACGAAGGCGATCTGAAAGGGACGCTTCTTCTCGTACTCGATGAGCTTCTCTCCCACGGGGAAGCGAAAAGCATTAAAAGGATCGTTCTAAGCACCACCCTTGTGACCAACCTTTTGGCCACCGGAAGGGGAGAGCGCACGGCCCTGTTGCTTTTGCCCGGCAGCGGGATGCCCTTTTCGGCCTACAATATCAGTCCTGATACCTATTTTTTGAAGGGCGGCATCGATTTTCGCGGCAGACAGATCGAAGCGCCTGACAAAAAAGAGATCGAAGAGGTTTTGCGGAAGATCGACGAGGCGGGTATTGAGAGGGTGGCTGTCGCGGGGAAGTTCTCCAATCGCAACGACGGGCATGAAATGCTCGTCAAAGAGATGATAAAGGACCGGTATACCCACATGGATGTGTGCACCAGCAACGAGATCTCGGGGCGCCTCAATTTCCCGCGCCGCGCCGTGACCTGTTATTATACGGCGATGACAATGAGGGAATGGGACAACTTTGCCGACGGGATAGAGGCTGCCATACGCACCCGGGCCCCGGCCTGTGAACTCCATATATTGAAGGCCGACGGCGGTACCACCACTCTCGACGCCAGCCGGAGGCGGCCATGCGAGACGGTGTTCTCGGGCCCTGCGGCCAGCACCATGGGTACCATGGCCTTGAACCGGGAGCCCCTGAACTCCGTGTCGGTGGATATAGGCGGGACAACCTCGGACATCTGCCTGCTCATCGAGGGGCAGCCGCTGTATGCATCAAAGGGGGCCTTGATCGGGGGGCACCTGACCCACATCCATTCCTTTGCCGTCAGTTCCATAGCCATGGGCGGGGACAGCGCCGTCTACGAAGGGTCCGGGGAATTGAAGGTGGGGCCGATGCGCCTTGGGGTGGCGGCCTGTTTCGGGGGAGAAACGCCTGCCGTAACTGATGCCTTCAATATCCTGATGGACCTCGGCCTTGGGGACACGCAGGCCTCGCGGTCGAAGCTCGAGATCGTTGCAGGCCGTTTGGGCCGATCCCTGGAGGAGCTTTGCCGAACGGTTGCCAACCGGGTGATAGAGGCATTGAAGGAAAGGATCCAATGCATGTTCAGTCAGTGGGAGAATGAACCCGCCTACAAGGTGTGGGAAGTGGTGAACCAGAAAAAGTTCGTTCTCCACCAGGTGATCGGCATCGGCGCGGCAGCGCCTGCCATCGTCCCCATGCTGGCGAAGGAACTTGGCGTTAAGCATTTCCTGCACCGTTATTCGCCGGTGGCAAACGCCCTTGGTGCCGCCCTGGCGCGGCCTACCCTTGCCGTGGAGGTCCACGTGGACACCCAGAGACGGATCTATACCGCATCCCCGGGGGGTTTAAGCGGCCCCGTTGAGGACCGTAATTATCAGCTGCAGGATGCAAGGGAACTGGCCGAGCATTTCCTTAAGGAGCTCAGCCGCGAGAGAGGTCTTTTGGACTACGCGGACGAAGCCCAGGTCTACCTGGAGGAGCAATTCAATATGATCCGGGGTTATCAGCAAACGGGTAAGCTCTTTGATGTTGGGATACAGATCGCCCCCGGGTTCATCCATGAATACAAGGGGGTGGCTTAAGTGAAACCGACGGGCGTGATCTTTTTCCCGGCATTCGACTGGGCCATCAGCCCCACCCATCCCGAAAGGGAGGAGAGGCTGCTCTATACCCGCGACCAGATCTTCGAAGAGGGCATCATGGACATGCCCGAGGTCAGAGAGTATCACCCGCGTCTCGCAACGGCCAGGGATGTGTCCAGGGTGCATTTCTGTGTTCCCGACGTGGAAAGCCGTGTCACGCAGGCCCATATGGTCTCGGCCGGCTGTGCCATGGTGATGGCCGATGCCTTCATGCAGGGTGAGGTCAAAAATGCCTTTGCCATCATACGGCCTCCGGGCCATCACGCCATGACAGTGTGCCATGGCAACAGGGGTTTCTGCGATATCAACAATGAGGCCGTCATGGTGGAATACCTGCGCCGGACATATGGCATCAAGCGCCTGGCGATAGTCGATACCGACGTGCACCACGGGGACGGCACCCAGGAGATCTTCTGGCACGACCCCGATGTGCTGTTCATATCGTTCCACCAGGACGGGCGCACCCTGTACCCGGGCTCCGGCTTCACGGACGAACTGGGAGGCCCGCTCGCTTACGGTACCACCATCAACATACCCATGGCGCCGCAGACAACGGACACGGGGATACATTATATAATGGATAACCTCGTCCTGCCCTTACTGGAAGAATTCAAGCCGGAGTTGGTGATCAACTCTGCCGGGCAGGACAACCATTACAGTGACCCCCTGGCCAACATGAGCTTCACCGCCCGGGGATATGCGATTCTCAACCAGAAACTGCGGCCCGACATAGCGGTCCTGGAAGGCGGGTACTCGGTGGAAACGGCCCTGCCTTATATCAACATGGGCATCATTATGGCCATGGCCGGGATCGACTTCTCCAACCTTCGCGAACCCGATTACGACCCGTCACGGTTCAAGGAGTCATCGAAAAATATGGACTACATCAGGGCGCTTGTCGATCATCAGCTGACAAACTTCCGGGGGAGACAAGCGGTGGTCGAGGACTACCGCAAGAAGGGCCGGGAATTTGAGAGCTCCTCCCGGAGTATCTTTTACGACACCGACTACCTCCAGGAAGAGCAGCGCCTGGACCTGAGGATCTGCCCGGATTGCTGCGGTTTCCGGCGAATATCGTCATCGGCCGTCCACAAGAGCGGCCGCCAGTATTCGGTCTACTGCATCTCCCTGCCCGGGGCCTGCTGTCCGGCCTGTGCGGAGCGGGCCCGCAGCGATTACGATGACATGAAAAAGCGGACCGGATACGACCTCATCTACCTGCAGGACCGGATCAAGGACGAGTTCCGCACATTTGAGTGCAAGACCGGCGAGGAGACCGCCCTGTAAACGTCATTAGACCTCACCGGAAAAGATCTGGTGATGCGGCGCCCGCGAATTGGTTAGGGTACACGTCCATATGGCCGGGGAGTTGACAAAAACCCGAATTTCCTTAATAATGTTAAGCCGGTTTGATGGTCACATAAAAAGATATCACAGGGAGCCAAATGGACCATATGCACAAGATCTTGAAATCGAACAAAATGGACAACATATGCTATGAGATCCGCGGGCCCCTTCTGAAGGAGGCGAAACGCCTCGAGGACGAGGGGTACACTATCATCAAGCTCAACAGCGGGAATCCCCCGGCTTTTGGTATCAACGCGCCTGATGAGATCATCCACGATGTTGTCCTGAACATCAGGTCGGCACAGGCGTACGGCGATTCAAAGGGTCTTTTTGCGGCCCGCAAGGCTATCATGCAGCAGTGCCAGCTCAAGGGGATCGAAGGCGTGGAGATAGAGGACATCTATGTCGGCAACGGCGTGTCGGAGATGATCATGATGGCCATGCAGGGGCTCCTCAACGACGGCGATGAGATGCTGGTCCCTTCCCCTGATTATCCGTTGTGGACCGCCGCGGTCACATTGTCGGGCGGAACGGCCGTGCACTATATCTGTGACGAGTCGTCCGGTTGGAACCCGGACCTGCAAGACATGGAATCGAAGGTCACGCCGAAGACCAGGGGCATCGTGCTCATCAACCCCAACAATCCCACCGGTGCGGTATATCCGGGGGAAATTCTGCTGAAGATCGTGGAGATGGCAGAAGAGCACGGCCTTATAATATTTACCGATGAGATATATGATCAGATCCTTTATGATGGCGCCGAGCACATCCCGCTCGGGTCGCTTTCGAAGGATATCTTATGCGTGACCTTCAACGGATTGTCCAAGTCCCATCGTATCCCGGGCCTGCGGGCAGGGTGGATGATCATAAGCGGAAAAAAGGGATCAGCCAAAGATTATACCGAGGAAGGCCTCGATACCCTGTCAAACATGAGGATGTGCGGCAATATGGCGGGCCAGTTCGCCATCCAGACCGCTCTCGGCGGATACCAGAGCTTGAAACAGATGATCGCTCCCGGCGGCCGGCTGTATGAACAGCGCAATGCCGCCTATGACAGCTTCCGCGCAATACCCGGGGTCACCTGCGTGAAACCAATGGGCACCCTCTACCTTTTTCCTAAGATCGACATCAAGAGATACAATATTTATGATGACCAGAAGTTCCTCCTTGATTTTCTGACCGACAAGAAGGTATTGATGGTGCAGGGAACGGGATTCAACTGGCCGGCACCGGACCATTTCCGCGTCGTCTTCCTGCCCACAGTGGAAGAGATCATGTCCGTGGCGCAGCGCATGGCGGATTTTCTGAAAGAATACAGCCAGTAGCATTGAACGCCCGCAGCATCGTTGAATTCACAAAAGCTGAACAGGTACTCATATACTTCCTTAGACGAATACGTCTAAACCCTTGATGTTTCCCCCGCCCAACCGGGCCATGGCCTGTGCGGCAACGGTCAGCCCTTCTTCGAGATATGCACGGTCGATACCCGGGACAGCGTAGGAATAGAAAAGAACATTGCGCGTATCATCCCTCACTTTTGTTTTTTCATCTGCCCCCTGGCAAAGGACGCAAATAATGTCCTTTTCGTCCCGGAGCACGATCTCTCCTTCTGTCATTATGAATTGGCGGCCCCCCATTCCAGCGCTCGTCTCCCCTCCCCGGGCTACATCGAGCATGAGCCTGCCTTCGATCCGATCGAAGTCAGTGACCGCCACCAGGATACCGGCACACATCTCGGCCATGAAGTGGGCATCGACCATGAGGTTATACCTCGGGAACCCGCTATGGATAGTTCTCTTGAGATGCCGGGGCAAGGGGCATTCGAATCCGAAGCTCTGAAAGAACCGGTCGTAGACATCGATACGCTGGGAGATACCGGCAAGCGTTTCCCGCTTTCTCATCCTTCGCAGGTGATCCCGCCTGTATTGATCGAACCCCGTGCTGTCGCTTAAGGGCCGGCAATCCGAAATGAGTGTCAAACCAAAGGCCACGCCCGGGTACTTGACCTCATAGGCGGAGGAAACCGAAAAATCTATCCATGTTGCCATCTTCTTCTCTTCCATTTCAGGCCTGTGGTCAAAAACGTTTTTCATAATATTTTAGCACAAGATCGCAAATATGACTCCAGTCATCTATATTTGAAAACCTTCCCAAAAATGTTCTTGACATGCAAAACCTCTTCCCCTAATTTGTATCTAAAGTGGAAGCAGTTTTTATAGAAACACCAAGCTTCCATCGCGGAGGCGAACCTTGAAGAGATTATTTAGATTTTGCGCACATGTGCTGATCATCTCAGGCATTGCAATACTGGCAATGGTCCCAGTGATCGAGGTATCGGCCGGCCCGCTCGGGTCGATCGCTATCGATCCTGGGGCGACCACCATTCACCCTGAAGAGACCGTCATGGTCCCGGCGAACGGAGCCGTGGGATCCGGCATCTATGTCTCCGGTCGAGCTTTCCTCTCTATAGATTTTGCCGTGCAGCCGGGCAAACAAGTTTCCCTGCTTGTGATCACAGACGCACAAAAGCGGGAAATGGATGCGGGAAGACCGATCACAGGGCGCCCGCGGGTTCGTGCACCCATCGATGGGACCGCAAGCCAATCACTGACCGTAAGCCAAGGAGGTTACTATGTCGCAATCCTCAATTCGGATCCCCAGTCTGTATCCGTCACCTACCGGGTCTGCGCCCGTGCGTTCTGACCTCGGAACCCGCCGGTTCCTGCGGGCCCGCCGGGCCATTACCGTCATTGTCTGCGGGTTATTTTTCACAGTGGGCCTGGCCTTCGCCGGCCCCCTCGATTCAATTCCCCTCGGACCTTCGGACCGCGTGCTTCTCAGCCAAAACGTGACCCTTTCCGAGAACGGCGCAGCCTCGAACATTTTCGTTCCACAGCAAGCGACGGTTTTTCTCGACGTTGCCGTTCAGCCCGGGAAAACGGTGCTGCTGATGGTGATCACAGAAGGTCAATGGCAGGCGATCAGCGCGGGTGAAAGGCCGTCGGGCTCCCCGATCCTTCGCACAAACGTCAGTGGTGTTGACACAAAATCCGTTAGTCTGCAGCGCGGGACATACACCGTTGCCATGTTCTCCACCCAGGGCACGACACAGGTGAACATGCGTGCCCGTGCCAGGTATTGAGAGTGCGCCGGCCGTTCTCTGCGGGGGCTGCGAAGCACCCCGAATATAGCAAAGGGCAAAAAAGCGGACGAAATGGAGTTGCCGCGGTGAACATGGCGGTCCTGTTGGTACTTGCTGCCGCCGTGATCGGCTCTCCGGAAGCCTGGGCCGTCAACGGAACGCCGGTGAGCGCGCAGTGCTGGATCAACGGCACGCTGGTCGGGGGTTTTCCCCTGGATAGACCATGTCCCGGGACAACGGGCGGCGGCGGACGCGCTGTCGTCATGGGCCCGCCCGTCATCGTCTGGCGCCATCCCAGTGCGGAAGGCTCGCAAATGCCGGGATTGTCACCGGTGGACAGCGGGCTCGCCGGTCAGCTCAACTCGATCGCCGATACCCCCATAACTCTCAGGCAGAAGGGCGAGTTCGCCATGAGGAACGGCGATCTTGCACGGGCCAAGCTGTATCTCGAGGAGGCAAGCCGGAGAGATCCGCAGGACCCCCAGATCCAACAGAGCCTCGCGAAACTTCGTGACTTGTTAGATAAGGGCAGGCAGAGCCAGACTGTGCCGCGCCTCCAACTCCCGAAGCAGGAGTTTTTGAAACCCATGCCGGCCGCCGCCGTTGACAGGTTTATGGGTAACCCGGAGGTCAGGGCGCTGCGGGAGGCTGAAATTATTTCCTACAACAAACTCGCGAATGCCGACGCCGCGTTCAACACGGCGACGGCCAAAGCAAAGACCGGGGCGGCAACGCAAAGCGACGTCTATCAGGCTCAGTCGAAACTCAAAACGGCCGTCGATGAGTTCAAACAGGCCGAGGCCAGACTGAAAGAAAAGATCTACGCGCTGGACAAGTAAGTTCGGGTGTTGTTGGGGACGCCCTCCACATCTCCACATCCTCATGTCCGAGATGCGTCCTTAAGGCGGCGGAAAACTTCATCCTCTGTGGCCGACCCTTGGCCTCTGTCTGCCATGAACGTGATCATGCCAGGGCATTACCCCAGGGTTTCTGCTGCCTATCATCACCCATCACCCATCACCCGCCCTATAAAAAAAGCTGCCCATTCGAGCGGCTTTCGGTTTTCAATGGTGGAGCTGAAGGGGATCGAACCCTCGGCCTCTTGACTGCCAGTCGCAGGAACAGCATTTGCGAGGGTCTGAAAATACCTGCTTTTCTCAAGGATATCCAGTAGTTGCTTATATTTATGTTTTTCTAAGTTTTTCGCAAAATAGGCGTTTTTGGGGCCATTTTTTCACAAAATTTTCACAATTGCTTGCAGCGTAAATGTGCTGTAAGCAATGAGATAGCAGTCTTTCGTCTTCAGGAATTCAGGCACTTTTCCAGCTTGCGTATCGCTGACTCGTGTTTTGTCCTGCCCATTCTGGAGATATTGAGCAGTTTCCATTTAACAGCCGGCAGAAGGTCGATACCATCGAGGCCAAGGAGTTCCCATTGAGGTTCACCTTGTTTTACCGATAATATGAACCGCCGTTCTCCGTCGGTCAGATTTTCCCTGACTTTCCTGACAAGATCAGTTCGTGCCGCTTCAAGCTCCTCAAGGGAAGTTTTTACAAAGGTCATACCCTTGAACTCATTTTCATAGATCCTTTTCAGGTTCTGGAATGTAGGATCGAGCAGTTCAGACATGGGACGGTCATGACTGATAAGGTGAACGATGAAGGATTTTCTTATCGAATCGGTTATGCCTTCATTCTCAAGAAGCAACTTGACATCAAACAGATCGCGCGGATGCTGGCGATCAAGGGCGGCGCAGATTTTTCCTCCATATAGATCTTCCATAGCCAGGACCCTGGTTTTTACGGACATCGCAAATTCATCCTGCACCCGGGGCGTTACCGACAGCACTTGCGGTTCGTAGATCGTTCCTCGCAGTACCGGGTTAGGTTCGATCTTCACGAGGGCGCCGTCTGCGCGGATCACAAGGCCCATGACCTTTCCCTCGATTGCCTTCCGCATGACTGCCGCAGGCCTGACCAGTCGTTCAATGTCTTTCTCGATTTCTCCGAGGGTATCGCTGATGGCCGTAAGGGCCGTTTCTCTGTCGTCCACCGGCGTGTAGGTCAGATCGATATCAACTGACAGCCGGGGCAGATCACGAATGAAGAAATTGATCGCCGTGCCGCCCTTCAAGGCAAATATCGGGTAACGGGCAATAACGGGCAGGATCCGAAGAAGCAATTTTGCCTGGCGGTAGTAAGCGGTATCCTCCATATCAACCCGCCTCCTTATGTGGAACCGTTATACGGTACTTTGGGTCGAGGCGCCCGCCCTTGATAACGGTACGGTCTCCCTTTCCCATATTGATCCTGCTGACGTCGATCTCTTCGAGGCACGGAAGATGTCCTGACTCGGCCATGTACAGGAAGAGCCGCTTCACCTTTATGGATGTGCAGGCCTCAAGGAGTTTTTGGACAAGAGGAGGCTGCAATGTCAGGAGTGATTCCATTATACGCTCGGCTTCATTAAAACCCTGCCTTGCCGGAACATGATAGAGCATTTCCATGGCCGCCCGCTCAGGTGACGAAACCCGTATGGAATACTCTCCGACGGGAAAGTCAACAAAGCTCTCTGATATCTCTACCGGGCAAAGCTTTGTCATTTTATACACTATGGGAACACCCCAGTCATGCTTTTCAAACCATCTGGGAAGCTTGAGACCGGGGGAACCGAAAAGATAAACCGGATGTGAGCCAAGTTCTGTAAAATGCCCGTAACCCTGAAGGACAAGCGCGGTCCTTCCGCCGCAATGGACAGAAAGCCCCAGTTGTTCCTGCATGGCCGCAAGCGCCCCTTTCCAGTCAACATTCTCTCCTCTGCGCTGGTAGGCGCCTCCTCCCAGGGAATCAAGCCAGTGGGAATCCTTGTACTGTGATAGCAATTGCATGCTGAAAGAATTGGTTGCCAACAACTTTGTCGTCAGAACCAATCCTTTCGGGAAAGAGCTCATCAAAAACTGTAGTTTTGTGCCTTCTTGTCTAGCCATACTATACAATATGTCATTATATTACAGTAGCGTCAAGAACAATCTGTATAAAGATGCACTTATATCAAGTAATATTTTACTTACTATCACTTATTTACAGAAAGGCGCGCAAGCGCCCGGGGAACGTTCTCGATGCCAGCGATGATGCATCGATGGCATCGACGTTATAGAGGAACGTCAATCTCTGTGATGCTATGAAACAAAACATTGTTGAGACAACACGGTCACAATACGTGTTAGCCGCTCTCGATGCGCTTTTTACGCGGCCCATTTTCAAGCCGGCAGATTTTATTGAACAGTCCAAAGTTCCATCACCTATCACCAATGACCCGCCCGATAAAAAAAGCCACTCTTTCGAGCGGCTTTTGGTTTTCAATGGTGGAGCTGAAGGGGATCGAACCCTCGGCCTCTTGACTGCCAGTCAAGCACTCTCCCAGCTGAGCTACAGCCCCGTAGCTAAGTGTTATATCAGCCCGTGGTTTAATTGTCAATGTCTATTGCGCCCGGATCTTCTTCCGTTAGCGGTTGCAAAGGAGATAAAAAATTATTACCATGTGAGGTAGAGATCAACGTTCGGGAGGTGGCCATGAAGTTTATCCGTCTGTTCATCATATGTGTTTTCTGCATCGCGCTTTCACTTACGGCGGCGTACGGCCAGGGCGGGGCGTCTGGAGCGCAGATAAAGCTGCCCGACCCGAAGTATGACGGGACCGTGTCCGTTGAAAGGGCGCTCAAGGAGAGGCGGTCGGTGCGCAGTTACAAGGATGTTGCGCTTTCCCTGCAGGATGTGTCACAGGTTCTCTGGGCGGCCCAGGGCATCACCGAGCCTTCAAGGGGGCTCAGAACCGCCCCGTCTGCAAAGGCACAATATTACCTCACCGTTTATCTTCTTGCCGGCAACGTCACCGGACTCAAACCAGGCATGTACCGCTACGTACCGGCAGGACATACCCTCGTGCCGGTCGCCGACGGGGATTTGAAAGGCATGCTATACAAGACAGTGGGCCAGTCCCCGATACAGAAGGCACCGGCGGTGCTCCTGATCGCCGGCGCGCAGGACAGGGCGACGAACGCGAACTGGATGTATGTTGAAGCGGGCCATGCCGCGCAGAACGTCTACCTCCAGGCGGTGCCCCTTGGCCTCGGGACGGTCGTCATGGGAGGCTTCGATCCCGAAGCGGTGCGCAAGGCCATAAACCTGCCCGCGAAGGAGAAGGCCCTTTATATAATGCCTGTGGGCAGGAAATAGATTATAATGTAGTCCCGGCGGCGATGATAGCGCCGTTTAAAGGGGCATGTGAACAATAACAAAACATGAAGGGGTAATAATGCTGCTCTATCTTGTACGGCACGGTGAGGCGAAGCGGGAAGAGGAAGATCCCCAACGGGGCCTCACCGAAGAAGGGCTTAAAAACGCCCGGAGGATGGCGGAATTCCTTTCATTCATGGACACGAGACTTGATGCCATCATCCACAGCCCGAAGAAAAGGGCAATAGAAACAGCGCAGGCCTTCACGGAGTCCATAAAGCCGAAAAAGTCTATTGGCGAGGCCGATGGACTTTTGCCAAATGATGACCCGAAACCATGGTTTGAGCGCATCAAGGCCATGGAGGAGGACACGGCCATAATCGGTCATCTTCCTTTCCTGGAGAGGCTGCTCGGCCTTCTCGTGACAGGCGATCCCGATCAGGCCCTTGTCGATTTCAAGGCAGCCGGTTGCGTCTGCCTGAAGCCGTCAGCTGGCGGCAGGTGGCTCATCACCTGGTCCTTGAACCCGGAGGTCATATGGTGACGACAACCGTGCTCATTCTTGCATTTATTGCCGGATTGGCCTTGGGCAGCGTTGTCTGCTGGCTCATAGCTTCTTCCCGATCCGGCAAGCGGCAGGCGGACCTGGAGGCGAGGGCAGGCTCAGCCGAGGCGATCGTGAACGAATTGAGGCCCCAGGTACAGCAAAAAGACGAGGAATCGGCACAGCTCAGGAGGGAGCTTGACCTGGAAAAACAGGCCAAGGTGGAGGCGCTGACAAACATGAAGGCGTCACAGGAAAACCTGAAGGAGCAGCTTGAGCGCTTCGATGCCATGCGCAAAGAACTTTCCGAGACCTTTAAGGCGCTGTCCCTCGATGCGCTTACCCGCAATACCGACGAGTTCAAGAAATACGCCGACGAGTTCATAAAGCTTGCCGAGGAGAAGCTCAAGTCCCAGACGGCGGAAGGAAAAAAAGAGCTTGAGGGCAAAAAGGACCTCATCGACAAGAACATCGACACCATCGGCAAGACCCTGACGGAGGTCCAGAGGCGCGTCGAAGAGGTGGGGAAAATAAGCGGTGAGAAGATCACCGAGGTGACAACCCTCATCAAGAAGCACGAAGAGGTGACGACGAAGCTCAAGGACACGACGGAGCACCTGGGCAAGGCCCTGGCGAGCTCCAAGAAGCGCGGCGAATGGGGCGAGCGGATGGCCGAGGACATAATCCGGCTTGCGGGGATGGTGGAAGGCATCAACTACATCAAACAGAAGACGCTGGAGACCACATCGGGCAGGCCCGACTATACCTTCTTTCTCCCCAACAACCTCAGGGTCAATATGGACGTCAAGTTCCCCCTGGACAATTTTACCCACTACCTTGACGCAGAGACGGAACACGATAAAAAACGGTACCGCGACGAACTTATGAAGAGCACGAAGATCATGATAAAACAGGTGACGACCCGCGAATATATCAACACAGCGGACAACACCGTTGATTACGTGATCATATTTATCCCCAACGAGCAGGTCTACGGTTTTATCCAGGAATCGGACGCGACGATCATGGACGAAGCGCTCAGGCAGAAGGTGGTCCTCTGTTCACCTTATACACTCTATGCGGTGCTTGCCGTGATCCGCCAGACCATCGAGAACGTCAACCTCGAGAGGACCGCCTCGGAGATCCTTACGCTCCTGGCGGAGTTCTCGAAACAGTGGAAGGCCTACAAGGAAAAGTTCAAGGTAATGGGTGACCGTCTCGACGCGGCGAAAAAAGAATATGACACCCTCGCGACGACGCGGACAAACATGCTTGACAGGCCATTGAGAAAGATAGATGAGCTCAGCAAGCAGGATATTATCGAACTTGAGGCCCCGGACCTCCTTCAAGATGAAACGTAACGGCAGAAAAAAGAGACCCCTCCTCACGCTGGCGGGCCTTTCGGTGATTGTCCTTGCCGTCCTCATTCCCGCGCTGTCGCACTGCGGTGCCGCTGCGAAGGAAAATAACGAGGACCTCCTCGGTTTCCTTCAGGGCAGCTACGGCCTGATCGGGAAAAGGCCCCTAAGCGGCGATACTTATTCGGGGACGGTAACGATAAAGCGAGCGGGCGACAAGCTGGAAATACTGCGGTGTGTCGGCGGTACCCGACTCGCCGGAGAGGGCTCGATCGTACTCGTCACGGCCGATAAGATATCCAACCTGAGGATCCGCTGGCGCGAGGCAGGGGATGATTACGAGGGCCTCTACGAGATACATTCCGACGTCGAGAATTACGCCAGGCTTTCCGGGCCTTACGTGCGGGCCAAAGAACGGACCCGCCTCGGCTGGGAGCTTCTCTATGTCGATCGCAACGGCGGACAGGCCTGCAGATAGAAAAAAGGGGAGGTAATTATGGAAGAAGAGAGCCGTTTGCTCATCGTTTTGAAGCAGCTTATCGAGAACAACGAATACCTGGCGGAAAACTACAGGAAGTGGTCCAGGGTTGCCGCCACTGGAGGTCTTGATGAGGTATCGAGACAGATCGAAGAGGCGGGGCAGTTCATCCAGATCGCCACGCAGAAGCTCAAAGGCGCCCTCGGTCTCATTGAACCCTGATCGTCACGGGATCGCCCTTGCGAGCGCCCCTTTTTTCCCTGAAACTTCCCTGAAAAACCCCGAACTCAATATATCCGGCGCTGCCCGCAAGACAGGTGAACTCATTCGCGCAGTAGTTCCTGTCGATCGATGTGAAGGTGAGGCCGCCGATGCCGATCTCGAAGGCGTGTCCCTTAGTGAAGGACTCGAAGGTGTCGGCCCTGATGTTGGTCAGCGCGTTGCCGAAGTGGTCGAAGCGCACCACCTCTCCGCTTAGGATATTGCCGTCCGCCACGGGATGAATGCCTGTGAGCAGGACCGGGTCCGCGATCTGCCTGCCGAAGGCAAAAGGATAGAAGCCCCGCGCCAGACGTGCGGCCGCGGGCGAAAAAATGTCCCGCCCGTGGAATGTTGAGCTTACCGAAGTGAGCATAAAATTACGGTTCTCTATAACGCGGACCTCGCAGGTGCTGTCGGCAACAAGGGTGAAAACGCCGTTGTCGGGCCCGACGAAATAATATCCGTCCCTTGAGACGATGATGGGCCTGCGGTCACTGCCGACGGTGGGATCGATGACGACGACATGGACCGTTCCGGGGGGAAAGTACCGGTAGTATTCATCGACGAGAAAGGCCGCCTCGCGGACATCCTGCGGCCCTACCTCATGGGTGATGTCAATGATGCGGGCCGTGGGGTCGATGCTGAGTATGACCCCCTTCATAATACCCACGTAAGGGTCTTTCTGTCCGAAATCGGTCAGCAGCGTGATCGTGCCCATCGGCCCCTAGAAGAGCATCTTTATATATTTTTTAAAGGGTTTCTCAATGATGCCTTTTTCAGTGATGAAATTCGTGATGTACCGGGCCGGTGTGATGTCGAAGCCGAAGTAGCGGGCCTTCGCGTCCTTGACGGTCAAAAGCCTGTCTCCCAGGTATTTCACTTCCCTGGCGCTGCGCTCTTCGATGGCGATGCAGGTGCCGTTCTCAATATTATTGTCGAAGGTGGAAACGGGCGCGGCAACAAAGAAGGGGACCTTGTATTCGTTAGCGGCGAGCGCGATCATGAAGGTGCCCACCTTGTTCGCCGTGTCGCCGTTGCGCGCGATCCTGTCGGCCCCGACGATGACCTTGCTGACGGCCTTGTTGGAGCACAGGAGCCCGGCATGGTTCTCCGGTACGAGCTCCACGGGGATGCCTTCCTGCATGAGCTCCCAGACAGTGAGCCGCGAGCCCTGCATGTAGGGCCTGGTTTCCGTGGCGATGACCTTTATCTTCTTTCCCGATTCGTGGGCGGCGCGTATGACCCCGAGGGCCGTGCCGTAGCCTCCCGTTGCGAGAGCGCCGGCATTGCAGTGGGTCATGATCGTGTCGCCGTCGTCTATGAGCTCCGCGCCGTATAGGGATAGCATCCTGTTGTTCTCGATGTCCTCCACGTGGATGGCGATGGCCTCATTCAGCATATTGTCCGCGATGTCTTTGCTGCCGGCGTATCCTTTAAAGGCATCGGTCATTCTCCGCAGGGCCCAGAAGAGGTTGACCGCCGTCGGACGGGTCTCGCCGAGCCCCTTGGTGATCCGGGCGATGTTGGCACCGCTTACGGGCTGCTTCGCCGCCTTTTGTTCCATGATGCCCAGCACCACGCCATAGGCGGCGACGATGCCGAGAAGCGGCGCGCCCCGCACCGTCATGTTGTTAATGGCGAGGATGACATCCCTGACGGTCCTGCATCTTACGTATGTTTTCTTAAAGGGCAGTTCCCTCTGGTCGAGAAGGTAAAGAACGCCATTTTTCCAGTAAATGTGATCAGTCATTGCAACCCTCCGCACCTTATGCCTTACGATCCGAAATTACCCTTTTAACTTCTTCAAAAGCAATTCATTAAGAAGCGCCGGGTTCGCCTTGCCTTTGGTTTCCTTCATGACCTGTCCCACGAAGAAACCAAGGAGCTTTTCCTTGCCCGCCCTGAAATCGGCCACCTCTTTGGGCGAACGGGCGATGAGGGCGTCGATGATGCCGACTATGGCGCCCTCATCGGAGATCTGGAGCAGACCCTTTTCCTGCACATATTGTCCGGGTGACGCGCCGGTCCTGTACAGGTCGGGAAAGATCTCCTTGGCGATCTTGTTGCTGATAGTACCGTCCTTGATGAGGGTCAAAAGCTCGGCGAGCTGCGCCGGCTTGACCGGCGAATCCTTCGGTGAGATGTTTCCGTCCTTGAGCTCTCTCAAAAGCTCCGTCATGATGAAATTGCTTACCGTCTTGGCCTCGGGGAAGAGCGCGAGGACCTCCTCGAAATAGCGGGCGAGTTCCCTGTCGGAGACAAGTATCTCCACGTCGTAGCGCGGCAGGCCATAGTCGCGCATGAACCGCTCCATCTTCTCCATGGGAAGCTCGGGGAGTGTCCCTCTCACCTCGTCTACCCAGGCGTCGTCGACGGTGACGGGCAGGAGGTCCGGTTCCGGGAAGTAGCGGTAGTCATGGGCCTCTTCCTTTCCGCGCATGGAATAGGTGACGCCCTGCTCGGCGTTGAAGAGCCGTGTTTCCTGTACTACGCTCCCGCCTTTTTTGACAAGGTCGATCTGGCGGGCGATCTCATAGTCCAGCGATCTCTCGATGAAGCGGAAGGAATTGAGGTTCTTCAGCTCCGCCCTGGTTCCCAAGGCATCGGCACCTTTTTTGCGCACCGACACGTTGGCATCACAGCGGAAGCTCCCCTCTTCCATGTTGCCGTCGCATATCCCGAGGTACATGAGGATGTCGCGGAGCGTCTTCAGATAGGCCGTTGCCTCCTCGGGGGTCCTCATATCCGGTTCGCTCACGATCTCAAGGAGCGGGGTGCTGGAGCGGTTGTAGTCGACCATGCTGTAGCTGCTCGTTTCAATGGTGCGTTCGTGGACGAGCTTGCCCGCGTCTTCTTCCATGTGGATCCGCAGAATGCGGATGCGTTTTGTCTGACCGTCCACGAAGATGTCGAGCCACCCGTTGGTGCAGATGGGCTCTTCGTACTGGGATATCTGGTAGCCTTTCGGGAGGTCAGGGTAGTAATAGTTCTTCCGGGCGAAGATGCTCGTCGGGCTGATGGAGCAATTGAGCGCCAGGCCGAGCTTGATGGCGAACTCGACAACCTTTTTGTTAAGGACCGGCAGTGCGCCGGGAAGCCCCATGCAGGTGGGGCAGGTATGACTGTTCGGCTCGGCGCCGAACTCGGTCGAACAACCGCAGAAGATCTTGCTCTTTGTAAGAAGATGGGCGTGGACCTCAAGGCCCATCACGCCTTCATATTCACCGTAATCCACGTTACACCTCGATAGCTCCCGTTCATTCCTTACAACTATTCGAAACTATACAACAGGTAACGGTCTCTTTTCAAAAGAAATTGGCCGCAGCAGGGCAATAAGGAATCTGTTTCCATGAGGCCGCGAATGTGATAAGAAAAATAGGGCGTTAAAACATTGGCAAAGAAAAGCAAGAGCAGGAAAAGACCGGGGAGGTTCTTCCGGTTCGTCAGGGCGGTCATAATTCTCGGCATCCTCGTGGTCCTGGGGTTCGGCGGGTTCTATTTCGTCTACCCCGACGTATCGAAGCTCAAAAAAGAGAACCCAAAAAAGACCTCCTTCATGGAATACCGCGAGAGCGAATACAGGGCAAAGGGAAAGAAGATACGGATACAATCGAGGTGGGTCCCGCTCGGGGCCATCTCACCCTTTCTCATGAAGGCCGTCCTCATTGCCGAAGACGACAAGTTCTGGTCCCACCACGGCTTCGACAAGGAGGCGATCCAGAAGGCCCTGGAGAAGAACATGGAGACGGGCAAGTTCAAGTTCGGTGGGAGCACCATCAGCCAGCAACTAACGAAGAACCTCTACCTCACACCGGCGAAGAACCCCGTCCGCAAGCTGAAGGAGGCCATGATCACATGGCGCCTGGAGCGGACCCTCTCGAAGAGAAGGATACTGGAACTCTACCTCAATGTGGTCGAATGGGGAGAGGGTGTCTTCGGCGCCGAGGCGGCGTCCCAGAGGCATTTCGGGAAACCGGCATCGGCCCTCACGGCCGAGGAGGCGGCAAAGCTGGCGGCTGCCCTTCCCAACCCGAGGCGCTACCGCGTGGACGGCACGTCGCAGTACGTTGAACGCCGCGCGAAGATCATCTACAACATCATGGTCAGAAGGGGGATCGTCGTTCCAGAGTTCGAGGACGTGATGGCCACCCCGCCGGAGAGCCCAATAGAGGAAGCGCCCCCGGCCGCAGGCGAATCCGAAAGGTCCGTCCCCGGCAACGAGGTCCCGGCGGTCACACCGCCACCCGGCAACCGGTGATCTATCGATTTTTCTGGTTTATATAGTTTGTTTGGTTTCTGCGGTTCGAACATTCAAGCGGTTCGAACATTCAAGCCGCCGCCGTTACATTGGTACGTCGTCTTCTTCCCCCTCATGAGGAAATTCATCCTCAACGGGGCCCCTTTGACCGCCGAAGCTCCTTTTGTCATCCTGGCCCTGTCCCTGACCCTGGCCGGTGGGGAGCATCTTCATGTCCGACGCGACGATCTCGAAAACCTTGCGCTTCACACCGTCGCGCCCCTCGTATTCGCGGGACTGGATCTTGCCCTCGATGTAGACAAGCCTTCCTTTTTTGAGGTATTCCCCGGCGATCTCGGCGAGCTTGCGCCAGGCGACGATGCTGTGCCATTCGGTTTTTTCCTGTTTGTTGCCGGACTTGTCCTTGTATGATTCCGATGTGGCCATGCGAAAGGTCGCAACGGGTGTGCTGTCAGCCGTATACCTGAGCTCAGGGTCCGCCCCGAGCCTTCCTATAAGCAATACCTTGTTGAGATTGGACATACTTCATACCCCCTTTGAATTGTAACGGAAAATAATTCAAAAGCCTATTATATGCAAGGGGAAAAGTCAACGAACTGTTAAGGCGCCAAAATAAAAGGGACAGGGAACAAAAGAAACAGCCTTTTCCTGAACTTTTTGTTTTTTGTCAGTTAAAGCCGTTCAAGCATTCAAGCATTCAAGCCCTTTTTACAGCGGTGAGGCGCTTCAGCAATGTTTCCTTCGGGATGGTGCCGCTGATGAAATCCCAGGGGAGGAACTCATCGCGGGGGCGCTCGCGAAGGGCATAGAAACCCAGGTTGACGGCGCTTTCCTTTGCCACGCGGGTAAAGCTTTCTCCCCGGGCGAGGCGGACGATCGTTTCCGACACGCGCCGGTCGCCTCTGGCGAAGGCGCCCTGAATGAAGCTGAACTTTACGGACTCGTGGGTGAAAAGGGTGTTGTCTATTTTGCCGAAGGCGCGCCTCAGCCAGGATATCTTCTGCTTCAGTTCTTCCATATCAGACATGGGGAGCCACTGGAAGGGTGTGGCCGGTTTCGGAACGAAGGGACTTACATGGACGGTGATGTTGCCCAGCGTGCCGCGGGGGGCGCCCTGTTTTATCATGACGTGGCGGATCTTTTTCACCAGCTCCGGTATCTTTTCGATATCGCCCTGTTCTTCTCCATACAGGCCGATCATGAAGTAAAGCTTGAGGTTGAAGGACCGCATTGCCACGATCTCGTCGATGCGGGAGAGGATCTCTTCGTCGGTCATGGGTTTGCCGATGGAGCGGCGCAGGCGCTCGGTTGCGGCCTCGACGCCGAAGGTGAGGGTCTTCACGTCGTCCTTGATGAGCTCGATGAGGCGAATGGGAACCTCGTCGAGGCGAAGCGACGGCAGGTGAACGTTTACGCCTCGCGACCTGAGATTTTCTACGATATCCACGATGCGGGGGTGGAAGGAGATGCCGCCCCCGATGATGCCTACATCCTTTTCATCCGTTATCGATGCGTCTATGTCCTCCGACCGAAAGGCATAGAGGTTGCCGAGCAGGCAGAAAGAACACCGCGACGGGCAGCCCCGAGTACCTTCGACAAGGGCCATATCGGCAAATTCCGTGTTTGCCGAAGTTATGACGGACGCCCCCAGCTTCTCGCCTTTGTAACGTTCAACGGCGACAGCAAAACCCGGCGGTTCAAAGTCCCCGATGGTCCCGTTCTCACGGTAACGTACCGTTAACGCGGCAGGGTTGTATACAAAGGGGAACCGGGCAAGATCGCTGATAATGTTCTCCTTGCCGGATGCGCGGGCACCGATGAACCGTTCAATGAAGACAGGCACGGTGGCCTCGATATCGCCCAGGACCATGAGGTCAAAGAAAGGCGTAAGCGGCTCCGGATTGGAGATGACGCAGATGCCCCCGGCCACGATAAGCGGTGATCCCGCCGGTCGTTCCCTGGAAAAAAGGGGCAGCGATGACATATCGAGAATTTTCAGGATATTGGGGTAGTCGAGTTCAAAGGAAAGGGTGAAGAAGACGATCTCGAATGAAGACAACGGCCTTTCGCTCTCCAGCGATAGAAGCGGCCTGCCTTCTTCATAGAAGAGCCTCTCACAGACGACGTCGTCACGGCTGTTCAGTGTTTTGTACAGGATGTGGGTGGCAAGGTTGGACATCCCCACGTGGTATGAATTGGGGAAGACGACAAGGACAGGCACCCTGCCCCCCCATTTCTTCCGGATGGCCCCCCGCTCACCGGAGAGGTACCCGGCCCGCTCACCATCCTTACACACGCGTTTTTGTGCCATGATGAAAGTACAATAACATAAAACAGGTAATGGGTGATAGGTACAAGAAGAACAGTTTGAGCGTTTCAGGGTTTGACAACCGTTTCAACGTTCAAAAAAAGCTTTTTTATTTTTAGCTCTGGAATTTTCAAACCCTGGAACTATGGAACTGTTTTTAAGTCGGGGTGGCGGGACGAGAACTTGCGCACGCCACCCCTTTCTCAGGAGGTTAGTCGGCCTGTTTTCTTAAAAATGTGGGTATATCGTAGCGGTCATCATCGATGTCGATGGTGTCGCTTTTCTGCCTGATCTCTTTGTAATCGACCTTGTAGTCGATGGCGACCTTCTTCTTCATGAAGGAGGGGACGTTCTCCTCATCGAAGAGCTTGCCCCGAAGGAAGGGCTCCGTCTTGTCTTCGTCTACAACGGCGCGTTCTTCGAAGCCGGTGGCGATGACGGTGATCCTTATGGAATCCTGCATGGAGTGATCGTAGACAAGGCCCCAGATGATCTTCGCGTCCTCGTGCGCCTGTTCCTGGATGAGCGTTGACGCCTCGCTGACCTCGCTCAAGGTCATGTCGGTGTTGCCGGTGACGTTGATGAGGACCCCCCGCGCACCGTGGATGGAGATGTCTTCGAGGAGCGGGCTCGATATGGCCTTCTGGGCCGCGTCGCGCGCCCTGTTCTCGCCTTCCGATTCGCCGATGCCCATGATCGCCATGCCGCGCTCGCTCATGATGGTCTTCACGTCGGCAAAGTCGACGACGACGTGGCCGGACCCGACGATAAGATCGGAGATGCTTCGAACCGCGTTGAGGAGGACCTCGTCGGCTTTGAGGAAGGCCTCCATGATCGTCATGTGGCGGCCGCCGATGGAGAGCAGCCTCTGATTAGGTATGGTGATGAGGGAGTCGACCCGTGATTTCAACTGGATGACGCCGTTCTCGGACTGCACCATCCTGTCCTTTCCTTCGAAGGCAAAGGGCTTCGTGGTGATGGCCACGGTGAGCGCCCCCACCTCCTTGGCTATCTCGGCGATGACCGGGGATGCCCCCGTGCCGGTGCCGCCGCCAAGGCCGCAGGTGATAAAGACCATGTGCGCGCCCTTGAGATGGTCCTTGATCTTGTCGACATCCTCGAGGGCGGCCTTCTTCCCGACCTCCGGGTTCGCCCCGGCGCCGAGCCCCTCGGTGAGCTTTGTCCCGATCTGGATCTTGATGGGCGCCTTGCAAGCGCTCAGCGACTTGATATCTGTGTTGACGGCGATGAACTCAACGCCTTGAATGTCTGCGTCCACCATGTTGTTGAGCGCGTTGCATCCGCCTCCTCCAACGCCGACGACAATGAGCTTAGCTGAAAATCCGTTGTTCTCGTCCATGTAAAACATTGCGCTCACATAACACCTCCTAGAAAATTTCTTTGAACCAATCCTTCATTTTCGTGAGCAGCCGCTGATTGCTGAAGAGCTTCTTCATCGACCGCGCGGCATCGAACCCACGCCTTTTCCCTTTTCCGTCCCTGAAGCCGAATAGCAAAAGCCCAACCGCCGTCGAGTAAGCGGGGTTGTTCACTACGTCAATAAGTCCTCCTACCCCGATGGGGTCTCCCTTTCGGGAGGGAAGGTTGAATATGTTCTCCGACATCTCCGGTATGCCGTCGAGATTGGCGCACCCGCCTGTCAAGACAACGCCCGATGCGAGGAGCTTCTCGAGGCCCGACTTCTTTATCTCGTCGTAGATGAGTGACGCCACTTCCTCGACCCGGGGTTCGATTATGTCCGCCAGGGTCTTGCGCTGAAGGGTCCGCGGTTTCCTGCCGCCGACGCTGGGGACCTCTATGGTCTCGTTCTGTCCTACAAGGCTTGCCATGGCGCAGCCGTATTTCTTCTTGATCTTTTCGGCATCGTCGATGGGCGTCCTTAAGCCTATGGCGATGTCGTTGGTGATATTGTTGCCGCCGAATGGCAGGACAGATGTGTGCTTTATGGCACCGTTGGCGTAGACGGCGATGTCGCTCGTCCCTCCGCCGATGTCCACGACGGCCACACCGATCTCCTTCTCTTCCGGTGTGAGGACCGCCTCCGCCGACGCGAGCTGGCACAGGATGATGTCGTCGACGTTGAGCCCGGCGAGCTTGCAGCACTTTATGATGTTCTGGGCCGAGGAGATGCTCCCCGTCACGATGTGGACCTTCACCTCGAGTCTGACGCCGGTGATGCCCACGGGGTCCTTGATGCCGTCCTGGTCATCTACGATGAATTCCTGGGGGATGACGTGGATGAGTTCCCTGTCGGCCGGGATCGCCACGGCCTTCGCGGCGTCTATGGCACGCTCGATGTCCTCGGGGCGGACCTCCCTGTCCTTGATCGCCACGACGCCGTTGCTGTTGAAGCTCTTGATGTGGGCCCCGCCGATGCCGGCAAGGCAGGTATCGATCTTGATGCCTGCCATGAGCTCCGCTTCCTCCACGGCCTTCTTGATGGAATTGACGGTGCTGTCCATGTTGACGACAACGCCCTTGCGCAACCCCGTGGAGGGGTGCGAACCGATACCGACGATATTGACCTTGCCCTCCGCCGCCTTTCCTACGACCACGCAGATCTTTGTCGTTCCTATATCAAGTCCTACGAGAAGTTCATCGTCCTTCACCGTCTCACCCCTTCCTTTCCTGGATTATGGCGCCCTTTTCGAAGCGGGCGTCGATGCATTTTATGATAAGGCCCCGTTTCCCGGCATTCTCAAGAACAGCCAGGGCCCTTTTAAGCCTTGCCTTGTGTTCCTCTCTCCCGAGGATGATCTCCACCGAGTCCTCGAGCCTGAAGATGGTCATATTGCCTTCCCGGTAGGCCACCTCCGACAGTTGGCCCTTTTTCAATATGCCCGCGGCTATCCAGGAGTTTGCTTCATTAAAGACGCTCTTTGCGTCAGACCTTTGCCGGGTGTTGATGATGTATAGCCCCTTCACGTCGTCCCTGCCGAGGGGGCGGTAGGGTTCTCCCTTTTCATCGAGTACCTGGACACTCCCGTCGCCGGCGACCCACAGGGCCGACGGTTTTTTTTCCTTCACATCGATGACGATGGAGAAGGGATAGACCCTCTTTACACTCACCTCTTTCACAAAGGGATGGGAGGTGATGACGTCGCGCACCTTCACCACGTCCACCTTGAGGATGCTTTCCTTCAGGTACGGCGCGATCTTGCCCATCATCTCCTTGTCGCTGAGCTGGCTCATGCCGCTGACCTTGATATTCTGCAGGAAGAAGAGAGGTTCTTCCCGTGAGAAAAGATAGATGATGGAGAGCATGGACAGGATGCACACCGGTCCGATAAAGAGTATGTATAAGAACTTTTTCATGTTTTCAGTGACGCCCCTGTCAGGATCTCTTCGACGAGTTCGTCGAAGGTTTTCCCCTCGTATGCCCATGCCTTGGGAACAAGGGAGGTTTCCGTCATGCCCGGAGATGTGTTTATGTCGATGACGAGCGGCGCCTTGTCTTCTGATGAGCATGTCGATGCGGGCGCACCCCGCCAGGTCGAAACGATCGTAGACGTTCATGGCGATGGACTGCGCTTTCTTCGCGAGCGCCTTCGGTATCTGCGCGGGAACGATGTACTGTGTCATTCCCTTCGTATATTTTGCCTCGAAATCATAGAAGCCCTTCAACGGCCGCACCTCGATAACCGGAAGCGCCTCCCCGTTAACGATGGCCACGGTGATCTCCTGCCCGCTTACGAACTCCTCGACGACGATCTTCCTGTCATACTTAAGGGCCATCTCCATGGCCGCCGGAATATCCTTCTTTTTGTTGACCAGCGATATGCCGATCGTTGACCCCTCGCTTGCCGGCTTGACGACAAAGGGAAGCTTGAAGTTTACCTTGTTCTCCGGGCCGGCGATCGCATACGCCGGGGTAGGTATGCCTCCGGCCTCCAGAATGAATTTCATGATCGTCTTGTCCATTGCTATTGAAGAGCCCAGCACCCCGGAACCCGTATAGGGTAAACCCATTATCTCGAGGAGCCCCTGGACGGTGCCGTCTTCTCCCCACCTGCCGTGGAGCGCGATGAAGGCAACGCCTATCTTCTCTTTTTTGAGCCCTTCGGCAAGGCCCGCCTTCGCGTCGATGGCGACCGCGCGGTACCCCGATCTCAAGAGGCTTGCCAGGACGGCATTGCCGCTCTTCAGGGATATCTCTCGCTCCGATGATCTTCCCCCAGCAGAACGCCGATCTTCATGCTTTTTCAAGGCCTTTTTATCCATTGAACCCCCAGAGTTCCACCTCTTCTTCAAGCCTCACGCCGAGCCTCGCGAAGACCTCTTCCTTTATCTTGCCTATGAGGGCTGCGATGTCCCGCGCCCTGGCGTGCCCCAGGTTCACGATAAAGTTCGTATGTTTCTCGGAGACGCAGGCATCGCCAATGCGGTATCCCCGAAGCCCGGCCTTCTCGACGAACCACCAGGCCGACCGGCCGCCCACGCCCTTGAAGACCGACCCGGCGGAAGGGTATTCCATAGGGTGGTTCTTCTTTCTTTCCGAGTAGACGTGGTCCATGTCCTTCTGGAGCTGCGCCGCGTCGCCCGTCCTCAGGCGGAACCTGGCGCTGATGACGCAGTCCCGGCGACCGACAGGCGACGTCCGGTAGCCGAACTCCTCTTTGTTGATCTGTCTTTCGATGATCTCGCCCCGTTCGTTAATGATATCTACACCGGTGAGGGTGTCCGATATGGACTGGCCGAAACTGCCGGCGTTCATCCTGATGCCGCCACCGACACTGCCAGGTATCCAGTAAAGTTTTTCCAGACCGGCGAGGCCGCGCCGCGCGCACTCGCTTATGAACCTCTTCAACGAATATCCCCCGCCGACCTCGGCAATGGCGCCGCCTCCGGTCTTTGTAAAGTGAAGGCGGTTCATCTTCGTTATCCTCACAAGCGCCTCTTTTATACCCTCATCACTAACGATGACGTTCGTTCCGTTGCCGAGGAAGCGATAAGGAATGCCCGTGTCGCGCATACGGTCTATCATTGCCGCAAGGTCATGCCTGTCGGCGGGGTAAAGCAGCAGCTTTGCCGGTCCTCCGACCCGCATCGAGGTGTATCTCTTCATGGGTACGTCCTTCAACACGGTCCCCTTTATTCCTTTCCACTCCATACGCTTATCAGTCTCTCGTCAATTTTATAGAGGTCGCCGGCACCGAGGGTGACGACAACGTCCCCTTGCGCCGCGTTCTCCAGGATCTTTTGCACCACGTCTTCCCTGGTCGGCGCGAAGATGACGCTCTTGTGACCGCTTGCCCGGATCTTTTCGGCGAGATTCGATCCCGTCACCCCTTCGATCGCGTCCTCCGACGCGGCGTAGATCTCGGTGAGGACCAGGATGTCCGCTTCGTTGAAGGAGGTCACGAAATCGTCCATCAGCGCCTGTGTCCGTGTGTAGCGGTGGGGCTGGAAGGCCACGATGATCCGTCCCTTCCACATCTTTCGTATGGCCGACAGGGTCGCCTTGATCTCCGTCGGGTGATGGCCGTAGTCGTCGATGAGCTTGACGTCGCCGTCCCATTTTATCTCCAGCCTGCGGTGTATGCCCGAGAAGTCTTTCAGCGCCCCCTGGATGGTCTTGAAGGGGACATCTAGCTCGATCGCCACTCCGCAAGCAGCCAGAGCGTTCACCACGTTGTGGATGCCGGGGAGGGAAAGCTCGATCTCGCCCAGGTCGTAGCCCTTGAAGATGACCCTGAACTTCGTTAGGAAACCCTCGTAGGAGATGCCCTCCGCCCGCAGGTCGGCCTGCTTGGAGAGGCCGTAGGTCATGTAGCGGCGCTTCAGCATGGGGATGAGGCTCTGAAGGTTCGCGTTGTCGATGCAGATTATGTTGAGCCCGTAAAACGGGACCTTGTTGAGGAAGGCGAGGAAGGCCGCCTTGATATCGTTTATGTCCTTGTAGAAGTCAAGGTGTTCCAGGTCTATGTTCGTCGTGACGGCGATGGTGGGGAATAGCAGGAGGAACGTGCCGTCGCTCTCATCGGCCTCGGCGACGAGAAACTTGCTGTCGCCCAGCTTCGCGTTGCTCCCCAGGCTGTTCAACCTGCCGCCAATAACGCAGGTGGGGTCGAGCCCGGCGTGACCGAGTATGGAAGAGACGAGCGATGTCGTCGTTGTTTTCCCGTGGGCGCCGGCGACGGCGACGGAATATTTCATGCGCATCAACTCGGCAAGCATCTCGGCGCGCTGGATGACGGGGATGAATAGCTCCTTCGCCTTTTTCACCTCGGGGTTGTCCTGCCTGACCGCAGACGATATGACAACCACGTCGGAATCGATGATGTTCTCCTCCCGGTGGCCGTAGAATATCGTTGCCCCCAGTGATCCCAGCCGCTGCGTTATGTCCGTCTGGCGCAAGTCGGAGCCGGTGACCTTGAAACCGAGGTTGATGAGCACCTCGGCGATACCGCTCATCCCGATCCCGCCGATGCCGACAAAATGTACCCTTTCTATCTTATGAAAGACCATGTTCTATTCCTCCGATGATACGCGACGGGGCGTCTTCAACGAATATCTTTCCCAGGTTGTGCCCCATCTCCTGCTTGAGCTCCGTTTCCTTCATGAGATGGACGATGACGCCGAAGAGCCTGTCGCCTGTCGCCTCGTCGTTGCCGATGAGGTAACACCCGCCTGAGGCCTCCACGTAGGCGGCATTTTGCCACTGGTGATTTCCGGCCGAGTAAGGGTAGGGGATGAGTATGGCTGCCTTGCGGAAAAAGGCGAGCTCGAATATGGTCGTGGCGCCCGCCCTGGATATGACAACGTCGGAAAGGGCGTAGTACTTTTCCATCTCATTGGTGAAGGCGAAGACCTCGTGTGCCACAGAGCTTCCGGAGTAGGCCGCGCGCACCCTTTCAAGGTCGTCGCTGCCCGTCTGATGGTACACGACGGCATTTTTGTAGCTTTCAAGGAAGGGCAGAAGGGTGAGTACGGCGTCATTGATGCTTTTTGCCCCCCTGCTGCCGCCGAAGACGAATATGCCGAAGGAACCTTCCTTTTTGAGGCCTTCGAGCTTTTTGAGCCTCCGGCGCAGGGGATTGCCGGCGTGAAGGACCTTCTTTCCCTTGAGGTATTCCTTTGTTCCCTCGAAGCTTACGAAGGTCATGCGGGCCATCCTGGAAAGGAACTTGTTCGCAAGGCCCGGCTGGACGTTCTGTTCGTGGATGAAGCAGGGTATGCCAAGCATCCTTCCGGCGAGTATGACCGGCACGGAGGTAAACCCGCCCATGCCGAGAATGGCGTCGGGCCTTTCGCTCTTCAAGATCTTCCGTGACATGGCAATGCCCTTCAAGATCCTCAAAAGGGTGATCATCTTGTGGATCGGGGAGCGTCCCAGGAACTGGTGCGCCTCGATATAATGGAGCTTGAATCCGGCATCGGGAATGAACTTCCCTTCAAGGCCATAGGGGGTCCCGATGAAAAGGACGCTGTTTTGCGGGTCTTTTTCCATGAGCGCCTCGGCCACGGCAATGCCCGGAAAGATGTGGCCCCCTGTCCCGCCGGCGGATATGGCAAGTCTCATGAGCGCCCCCCTTCCGTTCTCAGCATTACCCCTGTAAAGGGAACGAGGATTGCAAGGAAAAGGACCGGCTGATAGAGGAGTCCCGTGGAGAACTTGATCCCCACGACCATAAGGATGTCCATGGCTATATACAGGAAACCGAAGAAGGGCAGCATGCTTGTGAAGGTGCTTTTTTTCATTACAAGGACGAAGCTCGTGACGAGCAGGGCGAAAGAGGCCCCGAGCAGTATGTATTTGTTGATGCTGGAGAGCCCCGTGAGGCCGCTCCCCAGGATGTTCGCGCCCTGCCTGTAGACCATTGCGCAGACGATGATCGCGTATGTCCCGATGAAGGGTATGATGCGGTGCCTGCCGAGGATAAAGAGGAACAGGACGAGCGCAAGGGCGAATGAGATCATGAGGACCAGTTTCCCTGTCATGAAGAGGTTGAAACCCGCCGAGAAGAAAAGTATCGAAAGGGCAGTTACCTCTTTAAAAAAGTCCTGGTCTTTTTCCTCCATGTTCATAAGGTAGAAGATGAAGCCGTAGAAGGAGAGGAAAACGATGGCCGTCCGTGCGGCGTCGGCAAGGGCGATCTTGGGGTAGAAGAATAACAGGACCGTTACCATGAACGAGATGACGATGAAGGGATATTTCATCGCCTCTATGGCGCGCTGGGGAAGGCGATAGATGCCAAAGGCAGCCGCTGCGGCGGCGAGGACGATGAGCACCCTCACGAAGGTAAGCTCCCTGAAGAAGCTGTACACGAGAAGCATCGATGCTATGGCTATGAAGATCTTTTTCACAGTGCCTCCACTATCCTCCTGAAGGTGTTTCCCCGCTCCTTGTAGTCCCTGAACATGTCAAAGCTGCTGCACATCGGGGACAGAAGTACCACGTCCCCTTCGCCGGCCGCCCCGAACGCCCGGTACACGGCCGAGGTCATATCGGCCTCGAGGTACACGGGAATGGCGTCGCCAAGCTCCGAGGCGATCTTGTCCTTTGCCTCGCCGATGGCGATAAGCGACTTGATCTTGTGCGCCTCGTCGCGGATGACCCGGTAGCTGCCGCCCTTGTCCTTTCCGCCAGCGATGAGGACGATGCCGCCCTCCATGCTCTCCAGGGCCCTTTTGGTGGCGTCGACGTTCGTTGCCTTGGAGTCGTTGTAGAATGACACCCCGCGAATGTCGCGGACGAACTCGACCCTGTGCGGCAGGCCGCGGAATGCCCCGAGGGCCTCTTCAACGAGCTTCGCATCGATGCCGTATGTGTGCGCGGTGAGGACCGCCGCCAGGATATTCTCCGTGTTGTGGATGCCAACAAGCGGCGACAGGTCCCTGGGATAGGACGTCTCCTTCCCGTCAAGGCGCACGCAGATACGGCCGTCCTTGAAAAAGGCGCCCTCTTCGAGTTCGCCCGTTGCGCTGAAGCGCAGCACTCTGGGCGTCCCTTTGATGACCACGTCGAGCCCCTTTTTGATAATGGCGAAGTCCTTGTCCGTCTGATTATCGAAGATGCGGTACTTCGCCTCCTTGTATTCGTCGTAGCTGCGGTAGCGGTCGAGGTGGTCCTCGGCGATATTGAGGAGGATGGCCGTGTCCGGCCTGAAGGTCTCCATCGTTTCGAGCTGGAAGCTGCTCACCTCGACGATGACGCAGGACGCCTTTTTCCCTTCCGCTACATAATTGATAAGAGGGTTCCCGATATTGCCGCCGACAAAGACGGACCCGACGAAGGCCTTCGCGAAGATATCGCCGATGAGGCTCGTCGTCGTCGTCTTGCCGTTGGTGCCGGTGATGGCAATGACAGGTTCTTTAATGAAGGAGAATGCAAGCTCCATCTCGCCGATGATCCGTACCCCCGCCTGCCGAGCCTTCTGCAGGACCGGCAGCTCGCTGTCAACGCCGGGGCTGAGCACTATCATCGGGTAGGCCGTGAAGTCTTCTACCCGGTGGGGCCCGAAGTGACCGGTGAAGGGTATGCCTCCAAGGCTCCTCAGGGCGGGCGCTAACTCGGTCCTGTTCTTTTCGTCGGCGAGGCCGATCCTCTTGCCCTGCCCTGAAAGGAACTTTGCCGCAGAGATGCCCGAGGCACCGAGTCCGACTATCAATATGCGATCAGGTATGTCCATCTTACCTCAATTTCAATGTGCTCAGCGCAATAAGTCCCAGGATTATGGAAATGATCCAGAACCGTACGACTATCTTTCCCTCGTTCCAGCCTTTGAGCTCGAAATGATGGTGAATGGGTGCCATCCTGAAGACCCTCTTGCCCCTTAGCTTGAAGGAGTAGACCTGGATTATGACGGAGAGGGTTTCCAGGACGAAGATCCCGCCGGCGATAACGAGGAGGAATTCCTGTTTTATAATGACCGCTATGGTCGCGAGCGCCGCCCCCAGGGAAAGCGATCCCGTGTCGCCCATGAAGAGCTCCGCGGGGTGGGCATTGTACCAGAGGAAGCCGATGCCGGCGCCGAGCATGGCACCGCACAGGATCGTCAGTTCGCCGGCGCCCTTGACGTAGAATATCTGGAGGTATTGCGCGAATATTATGTTGCCCACAAGATAGGAAAAGAGCATGAAGGTGGAGCAGACGGTAAGGACGGGCCCTATCGCCAGGCCGTCGAGGCCGTCGGTCAGGTTGACGCTGTTCGATGTGCCGACTATGATGAAGATGCACAGCAGGATATAAAAGGCCCCGAGGTCAGGCCGTATGTTCTTGAAGAAGGGTATCGTAAGCTGCGTTACGAAGCCGTATTTGAAGAAGATGAGCGCGCCGATGCAAAGGCCGAAGATTATCTGCAGGGTGAACTTCGTCCGTCCCGATATGCCCTTGCCGTTTATGCCTTTAAGCTTCTGTACATCGTCTGCGAAGCCGATGGCGCCGAAGGACAGAAGCGAAAAGGTGACCACCCATATGTAATAGTTGGTAAGGTCGGCCCAGAGGAGCGTCGGTATGATGGTGGCGATGAGGATCACGAAACCGCCCATGGTGGGCGTTTCTTTCTTGGACTCATGGCGGTCCGGGACGTCCTCGCGCTTGCCGCTTCGTATCTTCCATTCATGGAATTTCCGTATCACGTATGGTGTGAGGATAAAGCTGATAATGAGCGCCGAGAGTATGGACAGGACGGTCCTGAAGGTGATGTAGCGGAACACGTTGAAGACAGAGGCTTTTACGTGAAGCTGATAGAGAAGGTAGTACAACATTATTTAATGGCCTCCACGATCTCTTCCATTTTAAATGCCCGCGAACCTTTTACCAGGACCGTGTCGCCGGCATCAAGGCGTGCCGTGACATATTCTATGAGCTTGTCGCTGTCGTCGAAGAGCGCCGCCCTCCCGGGGCCGAGCTCGTCGTATATCTCGCGCGTCTCTTCGCCGATGAGGGCGATGAGCCCGATGTCGGTTGCCTTGAGGGCCGCGCCCAGTTGCCTGTGATAAAGGGCGCTGTCCTTCCCGAGTTCTTTCATCCCTCCCAGTATGGCCGCCCGTTTCCCCTGCGCGGGAAGGTTGATAAGGGTCTGTATGGCCCACTGCATGGATGAAGGGTTCGCATTGTATGTGTCATCGATGATAACGTATCCTCTTTTAGCTTTCACCGGTTGGAACCGTTTGTCGTAGGATGTGAATCCCCCTATCGCTTCAGCGATCATGGCCCCGTCCACGCCCATGGCCGAGGCCATTGACGCTGCAGCGAGGAGGTTATAAAGGTTGTGCCTGCCCAGCAGCGGCGTATGTGCACTGATCGCCGCGCCGGCAGATGTGATGGAGATCCGCGAGCCTTCCCATCCCAGGTCTTCGTCTACGCGAAGGCGATAAGCGGCATCTTTGTCGATACCAAAAGTAATTGCCGTGCGCCCGGGGTCGTGATACCGGGGTGTGATGAGGGGATCGTCGGCATTGACAAACACCTTCCCGCCCTCTTTTGTGTGGTAAAAAAGGTCGAGCTTCTCCTCGAGGATGCCCTCGATAGTTGCCAGTCCTTCCAGATGGGACGGGTTGATGTTGGTGATGAGCGATATATCGGGACCTGTCGTGTGGGTGAGCTTTTTGATCTCACCGGGCATGTTGGTGCCAAGTTCAAAGATGCAGACCTCGGGATCACCGGCGATGGAAAGGATGCTCATGGGGACACCGATGAGGTTGTTGAGGTTCTTCTCGTTAAAGTGTACGGTGTAGCGTTTTTTCACCATGCTGACGAGTATCTCTTTTGTCGTGGTCTTGCCGTTGCTTCCCGTGATGGCTATGAACCTGCCGGAGAGCTTCTCTCTCTTGAAGCGTGCCAGGTCAAGAAGGGCCGCGCCCGTGTCTTCCACCAGAATGACCGTCCCCGTTGCATCGGCAAGCGGCGCCGGGCAGTCCTTCCTGCAAAGGGCACCGCCGCCCGATCTTTTGAGTGCCTCTTCGATGAAGGAGTGGCCGTCGAAGTTGACGCCCGTGACGGGGATGAACAGTTCGCCGTTCTTAATGGTACGGGAATCCGTCGAGATGCCGGTAAACACCTCCTTTTCTTTTTTGAGCACCGTGCCGTTCACGGCTTGCACCACATCTTCAAGTCGCCACATTGAGAGACTCCTCGATAACTTCGCGGTCGCTGAAGTGGAATGTGTTCTCGCCGATGATCTGGTAATCCTCATGACCTTTGCCGGTCACGACCACCACGTCATCCCGCCGCGCCATGCGGACGCTCTCAAAGATGGCATCGCGCCTGTTCTCGATGATCTTGAACGGTTTGCCGCCCAGCCCCTTCGAGATGGCGTCGATGATCCGCAGCGGGTCTTCGCCGCGCGGATTATCGGAGGTGACGATGGCATGATCTGCAAGGCGTGATGCGATCTCGCCCATGACGGGCCTCTTCGTGGTGTCCCTGTTGCCTCCACAGCCGAAGACAACTATGAGCCTTCCCTTCTTCAGTCTTCGAAGAAGGGTGAGCACGCTGGCAAGGGCGTCCGGTGTGTGCGCGTAATCGACAAAGATGGAGATGCCTTTGTCGTTGTGCACACGCTCCAGCCTGCCTGGAACGCCGCCCAGCTTCTCGATGCCCTCTTTGATCGCAAGGTGCGGTATACCTGTTACGTGGCCTGACAATATTGCTGCGAGGATGTTTGAGGCATTGAACATGCCGATCATGGGTGAGGCGATGGGGATCTTTTTCCCCAGGAGGGATATGGTGAGTGTCAGACCGTGGATGCTTTCGGTACAGTCCGAAAGGCAGGCATCCGCGAAACCTTTTATGCTATATGAGAGCATCTTCACCGGCTGGCCGATGGCGAACTCTCTTATTGAGGGATCGTCGATGTTCATGATGGCGTGTCTGTTCCTTTTCCTGCTTCTCATAAGGTAGTCTTCGAAGAGGAGCCTTTTCGCGCCCCGATAGCTTTCGAAGTCCCCGTGGTAATCGAGGTGATCGTGGGTGAGGTTGGTGAATATTGCGACGTCAAAGTCGATGCCTTCGACACGCGCCTGGTCGAGGGCGTGGGAGGAGACCTCCATGACGACGTGGGAGGTTCCGGCCCGAAGCATGTCATTAAGAAGGTTGTTCGTCTCGCCGGCGCCCGGGGTGGTGTTCTGCGCATTGAAGGTCTTGCCGTCATAACGGTAGGAGATCGTTCCGATGACGCCGGCCTTTTTCCCGGCGGCCTCCATGATGGACTCTATCAGGTAGGTCGTCGTCGTTTTGCCGTTGGTGCCGGTAATGCCCGTGATGTGCATCCTCCGCGACGGATTACCGTAGAACCTTGAAGCGGCCTGCCCCAGGGCCCTGGCGACGTTCCCGACGCGAACGGTGCAGGCAAAGGAGCGCCCGATATCGCCGTCCGTAACGATGGCCAGTGCCCCGCGTTCCAGGGCGTCGTCGATGTAGGCGCCGCCGCCGCCCGTCGCGAAAAAGAGGGAGCCTTCCGAAACGCTGCGGGAGTCCTTGGTGATGCCCGTGATCTCCAGGGAGGTGTCCCCGTGCACACTGACCTTGTTGATGCCGCGTATGATCTCGCTTAGCCTCACTTCTGGTAGGACCTCCCGTACAGGATGCACTCCGTATCGTTCTTTACCTGTTCCTGCGGTTTCGGAAACTGGTCGGTAACGATGCCGTAGCCGTAGATCTTTATCTTCTGCGCCCTGGGGGCGACCCTGTCGAGGGCCGCCTTCATGGAAAGTCCCGACAGGTTCGGCATGGTCCAGGAAATATCGCTTTGCGCCGCCCTGGTCTGCCGGGGTTCGCCCGCCTTGCTGATCTCGAAGCCGCCTGCATGTCTTCGCACCTCGAACCCGCCGTCGGTGAAGGGCAGCAGCGCGTAGAACCCTTCCGAAACATATTTATCGTACATTGCCGTAAGCACCTTTTTGTCAACGCTGAAGCCCTTTCCCGTCATTGTATCGAAGGGCAGCGACCTGTCGGGGAGCGTGACCCCTTCTTTTTTCAGGAAGGCCTCGATATGTTTTTTGCCGACGATCCTGGAGAGGCTTTTCATCCCCTCTTTATCTTTGTCCTTTAAGATATCAACGGGTTTTTTCAGGTATACCGACGAAGGATCGTCTTCTTTTTTCACGAGGATGAGGCCGTCTTTCTCGATGAGACCCTCTTTGATCGACGCGGCGACGATGGGGACGGCGATGAGGAATAACGGCTCAATGGAAGGACTGTCCTTGGCAATAACGGGTTCGTGCAGCGCCGGCTTGGGATCTATCTTCGGTATGGTGACGCTCAGGCCCTTCGGCGCTGACCTTGCCGAAACGTCGTAAGTCCTTTTCATAGCAAACCTGTCCTGAATATTGAACGCCATTGCGGCGTACGTAAGTCCGATGAAGGCGCATACAAAAAAAGCCTTCTGGATCGCCCGTTTGTTCATTTCAAAACGAGAACCTCTTCCTCTTTCGGTTTCGTGAGCCCCAGCCGTTCTTTGGCCTTGAGCTCAAGGAGCCTCGTCTGGGTGATGCCCGCGAGGTCCAGTTTCAGTTTGTTGTGTGTTTCCGTCAATTCCTTCTCAAATCTCAGCGTCTCGATCAGGTCTTCCCTGGCGCGATTATGAGCGCTGACCAGTATGAAGCTGAACATCAGTACGACGATGACGATAAAGCAGAAAAAGAGAAGAGGCCGGAAATTCCTGTGCAATGTATCCTTTGATGAATCAAGGTATATTCTCTGCATAACGCCCCCGTTAGTTTTTCTCTGCCACGCGAAGCTTGGCGCTTCGTGCCCGCGGATTGCTTCGCACCTCTTCGATACCCGGTTTTATGGCTTTTCGCGTCAGCACCTTCAATGCTTCATCGCTTCTGAAACGTTCCTTCACCATCCTGTCCTCGAGGGAATGGAAGGTGATGATCCCGATCCTGCCGCCGGCGCCAAGAAGATCGATAGCTCCATCCATGCCCTGCGACAGGCTGCCGAGCTCGTCGTTGACGGCGATCCTCAGCGCCTGAAAGGTCTTGGTGGCGGGATGGATCTTGCCCGTTCTTTTCTTCACCGATGCGACGATGCCGGCGAGCTGTTTGGCCGTGCGTATCTTTTCTTTTTTCCGACCGTCGAAGATGGCCTTCGCTATCTTCCTTGATCTCCATTCTTCGCCGTATTCGTAAAGGATGCGGGCGATCTCTTCCTGACGATAGGAATTGACGATCTCGTAAGCCGTGAGCGCCTCCCGCGTGTCCATCCTCATGTCGAGCTCCTCATCGTCGTTGAAGCTGAAGCCCCGTGAACCCGCCAACTGGTAACTCGAGATACCCAGGTCAAAAAGTATACCGTCTATAGACGATACCCCTATCCCTTGTAGTATTTCCTTCAAGTTCCTAAAGTTTCCCCTCAGTAACGTTACCCGGCCGGCATGCTCTTTGAGCGTCTGCCGCGCCCGGTCCAGTGCTTCCTGATCTCTATCAATACCTATAAGGTGTAAATTTCTGTTTCTGTCCAGTATGCCCAGGGCATGTCCCGCTGCACCAACGGTAGCATCAACAAAGGTTCCGCATCCGGTGCTGATCAGGTTCTCAAAAACTTCATTGGAAAGAACGGCTATGTGTCCCTGGCCATTCAAAGACCAAGTTCCGATACGATATCAGCGATCTGATCGGGATCAGCGGTGGCCTGTCTTACCAGTTCTTCCCATTTTTCTTTTGCCCAGACCTCTATCTTTTTCCCTACCCCGACGATGACGACGCTTTTCTGGATTTGCGCGTCCGTTTTCAGCGCCTGGGGTATGAGGATCCTCCCCAGTTTATCTATGGGGCACTCCGAGGCGCCTGAATAGAAATAGCGCAGAAAGGCGCGCGCCTCTTTCCGTATGGCGCCGGCGCCGGAGATCTTCTCCTGGATGCCCAGCCATTCCTGGTAAGGATAGGCGACTATGCAGCCGTCCAGGTTGGTGAGGATAAGCCGCAGGTCGTGGTTGAGCGACAGCACTTCCCGGAACTTTGCGGGTATGCTTACCCTGCTCTTGTCATCGATCGTGTACTCATACCGTCCTGCGAACAATCTCCCACCTTTTTACACTTTTTACCACTTTAGTCATTTATACTGGTAACTCTATAGTTTGTCAAGGTTTTTTTGCTTATCTACCTGGCCCACGGTCAGGGCTCTGTTTTTTGTCCCGAAACCTGTGTAACTTTAAGCCTAAAGAGGATTCTGATCGTGGCCCCTTAAAGGGCCATCCTGCCGTGATCCGGCAAGTTCACGAGATCGTTAGTGGCATTTTCACCGGAAAGGTGTATACTATCAGTGCGGTCGATCTCACCTTCTTTGCTCCGCAGCCGTTCGCGGGTCGGCCGATATGGAATACAATCACCTTTCGATTCCTTGCAGATCACCAGCGAACCAATATAAAGGAAGTGAAAAATGGCAAGCGTTGCAGAGTTCATTGAAGCAAGAGAAAGTATCGAGAAACTCGCCACACAGATCACCCTGTCTGTCGAGCGCAAAGCAGTCCAGGATTCAAGACAGCATCTCGATGAAGCAAATCGGCAGCTGGAGGTGCTTAAGACCATGGTTGCCAACGATACGCAGGTGATCGTGGCCGAACGTCTATCCAGGCAGCTTACGGGCTTCGGAACGAAGGTCGAAACAATGGCGGCGAAAATGCCCGTGAGAAAGACGGCTGCGAAAAAGAAGCAGCTGAAGGCGGTCTGAGTTTCTTCGAGGGCCCACGGCGGCGTAATAAAGTTCCCCTTTCTTGCGGTAACCCTCAACCGGTTTTACAGGATAGCTGCATAAAGCTGTTGATAATTTGCTCACCTCGGTGTAGTCTTTTACCTCATCGTTAAATATCGGAGCGTCAATGAAGTTACCAATTACACGGGAAGGTTACGAGGCGTTAAAGAAGGAACACGAAAATCTGCTGAGCGTGAAGCGGCCGCAGATACTCAAGGCCATTGAGGAGGCGCGGGAGCATGGCGACCTCTCGGAAAATGCCGAGTACGATGCGGCCAAGGAAGAGTTCCAGTTCCTTCAGAAAAAGGTTGCCGAGATCGAGGGGATGATCAAGAACTCCGAGATCATGGACGTAAAGAAAGGCGACGGTGAGACGGTAGAGTTCGGCTGCACCGTGACGCTCGTAAACCTCGACACCGACGAAGAATCCCTCTACCGGGTCGTTGGGCCATACGAATCTGACATCAAGAAAGGCACCATCTCCTTCACCTCTCCCCTGGGCAGGGCGCTCATGGGCAAGTCAATCGGCGACGAAGTGAACTTCAACGCCCCCGGCGGCAAACGCACATACGAGATCGTAAACATCGACTAAAAAAACCGTTTCAACCGCTTGAAGCCGGTTTTCAGATCCCGAAGGTAACGGTCATCACCTCTTCGAGGCTGGTGACACCTTTTTCGACCTTTTTCAGGCCTGATTCGTAGAGTGTTGTCATGCCGAGCTTTCGGGCGAGGTCGCGCATCTTCTGGTAGGATACATTTTGGGTGATGAGCGATTTTATGTCTTCCGATGTGGACATGATCTCGGCAACGAGCGTCCTGCCCCGGTAGCCGGTGTTGTTGCAGGCGGGGCATCCTTTGGCGCGGTAGATGGTCTCGGCGTTAAGCTTCACCGAGCCGAGCTCTTTCGCGGTGGGCTTGTATGCCTCCTTGCATTCGGGGCACAGCTTCCTCACAAGGCGCTGGCCGACGACAACGAGGATCGTCGGGGCGAGAAGAAAGGGCTCGACGCCGATATCGATGAGCCTTGTTACTGCCGAGGGGGCGTCGTTCGTGTGAAGGGTGGAAAGGACGAGGTGGCCCGTTAAGGCCGAACGGACGCAGATCTCCGCTGTTTCGAGGTCGCGCACCTCACCGACGAGCATTATGTCCGGGTCCTGTCTTAAGAAGCTGCGCAGCGCCGAGGCAAAGGTAAGCCCGATCTCCGGTTTTACCTGCACCTGGTTGATGCCGGCGAGCCGGTATTCAACGGGATCTTCGACGGTGACGATGTTCTTCTCGGTGGATTTGATCTCCTGGAGGATGGCGTAGAGCGTTGTGGATTTGCCGCTGCCCGTGGGCCCCGTGAGAAAGACAAGCCCGTAAGGGCTGAAGATGGCCTTCCTCAATTTGACGAGGTCATCCTCCTCAAAGCCCATCTGGTCTAACGCGAGGATCACGCCGGTCCTGTCGAGGATCCTCATAACGACCTTTTCGCCATAGATGGTGGGTATGATGGAGATCCTCAGGTCGATGGTGCGGTCTTCGAGCTTTACCATGAACGTCCCGTCCTGGGGGAGGCGTTTCTCGGAGATGTCGAGGCTGGACAGGATCTTGATGCGGGAGACGATGGGTAGATGGAGGTGTTTCGGAGGCGGCGCCATCTCATAGAGCTTTCCATCAACTCGGTATCTGAGCGAAACGTGGTCCTCAAAGGGCTCTATGTGGATATCGGACGCGCGTTTGTCGATCGCCTGCCAGAGCATGAGGTCGACGAGCTTTACCGTCGGTGCCGCCTTGGCCCTCGCCAGCATGCCTTCGATACCAATGGATTCTTCCTGCGCCTCGGGCGATCTCAGGTCCAGACGGTTAATAGCCTGGGGCTGATGATGATACTTTTTCGAGAGCGACGTCGTATCGTAGACCCCCTCTATCGCCCTCAAGATATCGGATTTGGTGGCAACAATGGCACTAACTTCACAGCCGGTGATCTTTTTGAGTTCATCGATAAGCATAACGTCCAGGGGGTTGAACATGACGCAGGTGAAAACGCCCGCATCCCTGGACAGGGGAAGGATGATGTTGCGCATGGCGAACTGTTTTGGTATGAGCTTTTCGAGGCCCTGGTCGTAGGATGGCCTCAACGAGCCGTTCTGGGAAGAAAGAAGGGGTATGCTGAATTCCTGGGAAAGGGCGAAGGCGACGTCATCCTCGGCAATGAGCCCTTTTTTCACCAGCACCTCGCTGAGATAACCCCCGCTGGTTTTCAATATCTCCAGGGCTTTTTCGAGCTGTTCATTGGAGATGAGCCGCTGATCTACAAGAAAGGCAGCAAGTCGGCCATCGGGAGATTCCTTCTTCAATTTTGTCGTCATGAGAGTATTGTAAGAAAAAAGTCTGGCAATGGCAAATAATTAAAGAGGCAGGGCTCAGGGGCTAGGGCTCAGGGTTCAAAGAAACCAGAAAAAATACTTTTTGGGTTTCCATTTTTCTCTGACCCCTAAGCCCTGAGCCCTTGTTTTTTGTTTCTCTGACCCCTTGAGCCCTATTCCCTGAATCCTGCCTTTCTATGTTATACTGTTCACCGGGCTTTAATGAGAAAGGCATATCATATCGTGGCAGCCATTCTACTGATGGTGCTGTTGTTGGGTTTCAGCACGGAGGCCCGGGCTTGCACCATCTGGGCGTCTACTGGAGATACCGTGAAGGGGGGCGGCACCATCATCGCGAAGAACCGCGACAATGTGTCATCCCTGTATACGGGGCTCAGGCTTGTTTTCCCCGCCGCCGGTTTTCGCTTCTTTGGTATCCTTGACGCCCGGGCCGACTGGTATGTCGTTGCGGCCATCAACGAGAAGGGGCTCGTCGTGGTCAATGCGTCGGCAAACAGTGTACCGGCCAGGAAACGGCGCATCGCCACCGAGGACGTGACGGAAACGATATTGACCACGTTCGATTCCGTGGACGCCCTCCTCGATCAAAAAGCCCTCTTCGAGAAGACGCACCCGGCGCTCTATATTGTTGCCGATGCAAAAAAGATCATGTCCGTAGAGGTCGCGCCGGGAGGCAGGGTGTCGAGCCACGTGAAAGAGAACGGGGCGCTGGCGCTTACAAATCATTTTATCGATGAGAACATAAGCGATGCCAACGAACGGATGAGTCGGCAGAGCCTCCTGCGGCTGAAGCGCATCAACGCGCTGCTTGACAGGCCGGGTGGGCGGCCCCACACGTTTGAAGAATTTATCTCGATGGCTTATGACGAAGACGGAGGCTCCGCTGCCGCGGTGATGAGGAAGGAGAAAAAGGGGTCAAAGATACGGACCCTGGCGACATGGGTAGTCAGGCTGGTGCCGGGAAGGAGCCCGGAACTTTACGTCGGCCTTTTCAACTCCGAGGAAAAACAGCGGATTTACCGGGTCTCGACCGACAGCGATTTCTGGGATCTCGTGGCTGCGGAACAATAAAAAGGGCTCGGGATCAAGGGCTTAAGGGGTCAGAGAGAAGAGAAAAAGATAAAGGCACTTTAAAGGCATAAAATGTGCATTTTTTTGTCCGTTTTTCTCTGAGTTGCTGAATCCTTATATCCTGAGCCCTGAGGTCTTAGCTTTGGGTTTTGCCCATCTTTTCTGTTCCCTGATCCCCGATCCCTTCTTCACATCATTTTTTTTGAATTTTGTTTTGAAGTAATCGATGATTCGCTGGGTCAGGCTGGTGCCGGCGGACTGCGATTGCGCGGAAGGGGCCTTTGGCGGCGGCCCAAGCGAAACGTCTTCGGCCACACCTGTTTCTTCCTTGATGATCTTTTCCACCTTTTGCCAGTCGATCTTGTCGGAGATGCCCCGGGATTCGAACAATTTCGCCGCACGCTGTTTCAGGGAGCGGTGTTTCCTGTATACGTCTGTGCGCACTTCCAGGTAGACCCTGCCTTCGGCGGTCTGAGCGATCTTGACCGGTTCATAAATGATCTCGCCGGGGGTCTTTATCTCGACGAGCGGGAAGAGACGTTCGATATGTTCGCGGAGCATCCTGATGCACCCGTGGCTCATATAGCGGTAGACGCTTCCCGGATAGATGGTGTCATGGATGAGGACGGCGGGGATGGAGGTTGTGATGGCATATTTGCCCAGCGGGTTCTTGGGGCCCGGGGGCACGGTCTCTTCAACCTCTTTGCCTTTCATTGCGTATTCGATCTGGATCGATTCGGGCACGTACCAGATCGGGTCCTTCCTCTTGGCGGTGATGTGGAACTTGCCTTCAGGTGTTTTCCAATCCCCGAACTCGTTCTGTAAAAGGGCGCCGAGGCCGACAGGAAGTGCCATGACCTGCCCGGCCTGGAAAAAATAGAGGGTGCGGTCGGGAATGTTTATAATGATGCCGTTCTCGACCACTTTTGGAACGATCTTCCTGTTGTTCAGCTTCAGGACGGCGCCTTCGACAAGGGGTTGTTTTTCATCGAGGCCGTTGTCTCTGGCGATATTTTTCCAGTATACGCCGTATTTCGCGCCCACACGATAGATGTTGTCGCCTTTCGCGACCGTGTGGGTCGTTTCGCCGCCGATGATCATGTCGGTGGCCAGTGCCTTGTCGGCAAGGAAGGGCACAAAAGCAATAAAGGCAAGCAAAAACGCTGTTTTCATTGATGTTTTCATAGGTATGACAGAAGCCTATTGTATTATAACTAAAGGCGATTGACAACAAAAAAAGTGTTAACGGCCTGACGGCGGCGTGAACATTTTTCTTGAAACAGTTTATGGGTCGTGCATTAATTTGTCTATGGCCCGTGTTTATGACGAATCTCCTCATAGCACCTTTTTCATGCTCGGCATCATACACCGTGACGCCAGGAACGATACCGTTATTGAAGAGTGGATAGAGGGCTTAAGGCCCGCCGTTATCACCCTCGAGCTTTCCTCGTACGGCCTTGCTTTCAGGCAGGAAAAAGGCCGTGAATATCACAGGAGGATAGACGACATATGCCGCGTATTGCGGTCCGAGGGGTGTCCATGCCCGCCCGATGACCTGGGTTATTTTTATTCCTATGTGAACGTTCCCCGTGAGTTCGAGATCGCCAGCACTTATTGCAGACAGAACAAGGCCCACCTCTACCTTGTCGATATGGGCCTCTTCTCGTACGCTAAACTTAGAAAGATCGACGAACTGATCTGTGAAGAGAACATCCGGAAAAGCCTTATGGAAGATAAAAAAGATCAGGGGGCGGCAGAAAAGGTGCTGGCAGGGCTTTTTTTCGGCTCCGGTGTCACAGCATTTCAGTACACGGACGAAATGGCACTTCGCGACAGGTTCATGTGCGGCAGGATAGGCACGCTCATGAAACACTTCAGCGGCGAACGGTTCCTTCATATTACCGGCTGGCAGCATTTAAAGGACCCCCTTGATATTTACTCCCGTCTTGGCCCCGTAAAGATATATCCTTATGATTAAGCTCTTCGTTTTCGATCTCGGGAACGTCATTCTTCCCTTTGAGCACCATCAGATAGCCGCGAAGCTCCACGAGGTGTCCCTGGTCAGGGACCGCTTCACGCCGGACGATATCTTCGGGTTCCTCTTCGACCACGCCCGGGGTTTTGTGAACGCCTACGAAGAGGGTCTCGTATCATCAAAGGATTTTTTTATGAAGCTCCGCGAAAGGTACAAGCTGGACCTGGAGTTCGAGGGGTTCAAAGAGATCTGGAACAATATCTTCGAAGAGGACCCCGCCGTAAATGAGATCATCCTTTATTTAAAGGAAAAAGGTTATCCCATTTTCCTTCTCAGCAACACAAACGAGCTCCATTTTGCCCATATCATGGAGAAATATCCCATCATAAATTATCTTGATGAATGGATCCTTTCTTTCGAAGTGGGTGCGAAAAAACCTGCGGAGAAGATATATGACGCGATATTCGAAAAAAAGACCGTCGAGAGGCATGAGGTTATCTATATAGATGATATCCCGGCGTATATCGAGGCTGCAGCCGCCTGCGGTATCCCCGGCATAATATACAGGGAGGCCGACGACATCTGGAAGGTGATACATGAGAATTGTGTGTGATCGGTTTAGTCTGGTTTATCTGGTTTGTTTAGTTTGTCTGGTTTCTTCAGTTATTTATAAACCAGACAAACCAGACAACCGAAACCATCATCTGTTTTAACTTAAGGAGGCTGTTCAACCAATGCTCCAATTTCCCCGTATTGACCCTGTTATCTTCAAGATAGGCCCTTTTGCCATGAGATGGTACGGGCTCATGTATATCCTTGGTTTTTTGGCTTCCTATGGCCTGACGGTCTACCAGCTCAGGGACAACAGGAAGCCCGGTATTCCAAGGGATGCCGTGGACGACCTTTTCTTCTACCTTATCATAGGCCTCATCGTCGGCGCACGCCTGGGGTATGCGGTCTTCTACAATCCGGGTTTCTATATTGATAATCCTCTTGAAGTATTCATGGTCTGGCATGGCGGGATGTCCTTTCATGGCGGCCTCGCCGGTGCGTTCATCGCAGGCGTCATCATTATGGTTAAAAAGAAGCTCTCCTTCGGCGCCACCGCGGACCTCATCGTCCCCACGGCCCCAATAGGGATCTGCCTGGGAAGGATCGGCAACTTCATCAACGGCGAACTCTTCGGTAAGCCGGCGGATGTTCCCTGGGCCATGGTGTTTCCCCAGGGCGGTCCCTTACCCCGCCACCCCTCCCAGCTATACGAGGCCTTTTTTGAAGGTCTTCTACTGTTCGTGATCCTCTGGTTTTACAAGGACAGAAAGAAACACGAAGGCGATGTCTTTGCTTTATTTCTCATTTTATACGGCGTGTTCAGGACCTTCTGCGAATTTTTCAGGCTCCCCGATACCCAACTGGGGCTTGTCCTCGGGCCCTTCAGCATGGGCCAGGTGCTGAGCCTGATCATGGTATTCCTTGGAGCGGCCCTGAAGTTCTTCTTCTTTCCGTGGATAGGAAAGAAGAAGAAAGTTTAAGAGTTTCAGGGTCAAAACCAAAGACACAAAGATCCTTTTATTCTTTAACGCTCCTCAAACTTGGAACATTGAAACCCTGAAACTGTCTTTAAAGGATTTCCACCAGCCCCGTATCCACGTCATAGTAGGCGGTGACGACGGCTATCTTTCCTTCTCTTACCATATTTTCAAGTATGGGTTTAGAAGAGGCGATGCTCCCGGCGACGAGCTTTGCGTTTTCCCTGATGGCGTTGTCGACGAGGTCACCGGGCTTTCCCTTTCGCCCTGTCAACGGCGGGGGCAATGGCCTTGACGATACTGCCGATGTGGCCGTGGGCCTCACCGCCCTGGGCGGTTGCCGTCACGGCGCCGCACTTCGAGTGGCCGAGGACGACAACGAGTCGGCTGCCGAGATGGTCGGCCGCATACTCGATACTCCCCAGCGCCATATCATCAACAATGTTCCCTGCCAGCCTGATAATGAAAAGGTCGCCTATTCCCTGGTCGAAGAGGATCTCCGGGGGGATGCGGGAATCGGAGCACCCGACGATTATGGCAAAAGGTTTCTGTCCTTTAGCGACCTCGTCACGACGTTCTTTGCCCTGGTTGGGGTGGAGCTGCCTTCCCGCCGCGAACCGTTTGTTTCCATCCAGCAGTGTCTGCAGTGCCTGGTCGATTACGGTATTGTTGATCATGATCGTCCCTCTCATCGATATATTTACAGTATCATAATGGATTTATGGTCATCCATCAAGCACTAACCGGAGGACACCCTGCCCGGCCACAAGTATTGTGAAAATATTAACAAAATTTTGTTGACTTCCCGGCTGCTCCCGTTTAAAATAATCTGTTCAATACGCTGAATACGATTAGTTCCATCCAAATATCCAATAGGAGGTTATGTATGGCAGATGCAACAGAAGAAACGAAAAAATATTTTCCTTCAAAAGAGTTCGTTGACCAGGCATATGTGAAGAGCCGCGACGAGTACGAGAAGATGTGGAAACAGTCCGTTGAGGACCCGGAAGCATTCTGGGGCAACATCGCGAAGGACCTTTCCTGGTTCAAGCCGTGGTTGAAGGTCAACAGGGAAGAATTTGCTAAAGGCGAACTGGAATGGTTCGTCGGCGGCAAGACCAATATTGCTTACAACTGCCTTGACTACCAGATCGAAAAAGGCAAGGGCGACAAGGTTGCCATACTGTTCCAGGGCGAGCCGGAAGACGATGTTGTGAAACTCACATACAAGGAGATGTTGTCACTGGTATCGAAGTTCGCAAACGTCCTGAAGAAGAAAGGCGTCCACAAGGGCGACAGGGTTGCCATTTACCTTCCCATGATCTGGCAGCTCCCCGTTGCAATGCTCGCATGCGCTAGGATCGGCGCGGTCCACACGATCGTCTTCGGCGGTTTCTCAGCTGAGGCGCTCCGCGACAGGATCCTCGACGCCGGCGCGAAACTCGTCATCACCGCCAACGGCTACTGGCGTTCCGGCAAGAATGTCAGCTCCAAGGCAAACGCCGACATCGCCTGCGATCTCTGCGCAGCACAGGGCCACACTGTCGATAAGGTTGTCGTAGTAAAAAGACTCGACAAGTTTGAAGTACCCATGAAGGCTGGAAGGGACACCTGGTTTGAAGAAGAACTGGCAGCGGCAGACATCACCGATAACTGCCCGGCCGAGATGATGGACGCGGAAGACCCGCTTTTCATCCTTTACACCTCCGGCTCAACAGGCAAACCGAAGGGCGTTCTCCACACCACCGGCGGCTACATGGTCTATACCTACGCGACCTTCAAATACATCTTCGACTACAAAGATAAAGACGTTTTCTTCTGCACCGCGGACATCGGCTGGGTAACGGGCCACTCCTACATCGTGTACGGCCCGATGTGCAACGGCGCGACCTCCATCGTCTTCGAGTCGGTCCCGACGTTCCCGAACCCCGACAGGTTCTGGCAGATCGTCGAGAAGTTCAAGGTCACCATCTTCTACACCGCCCCGACCGCTATCAGGGCACTCATGAAAGACGGCGAGAAATGGCCGCAGGGCAGGGACCTCTCCTCATTGAGGCTCCTCGGTTCCGTCGGTGAGCCGATCAACCCAGAGGCATGGATGTGGTACCATAAATATATCGGCGCAGAAAAATGCCCCATCGCTGATACCTGGTGGCAGACAGAGACCGGCGGTATCCTTATCACCCCTCTTCCCGGCGCATGGCCGACGAAGCCCGGTTTTGCAACACTGCCGTTCTTTGGCGTTAATGCCCGCACCCTGCAGTCAAGGTCCGACGCGAAGCAGCCCGCAGTGGACGCGCCCGTCAACGAACAGGGCGAACTCTGCATCGCACAGTCATGGCCCGGCATGATGAGGGGCGTTTTCGGCGAACCCGAAAGGTTCTTCAACACCTATTTTATCCAGCAGCCCGGCTTCTACTTCTCCGGTGACGGGGCAATAAGGGACGAAGACGGCTATTTCAGGCTCATGGGCCGTATTGACGATGTTGTCAACGTATCCGGCCACAGAATGGGTACGGCAGAGGTTGAGGCAGCACTCAACTCATTGACGGCAGCAGTCGCAGAGTCGGCAGTCGTCGGTTTCCCGCACGAAGTCAAGGGCGAAGACCTCTATGCATACATCATCCTGAAAACAGGCGTAGAGGGAAGCGATGCGCTGAAGAAAGAGCTCGTTGCCCACGTAAGGAAAGAGATCGGCCCCATCGCGTCACCCGGCAAGATCCAGTTCGTATCCGGTCTGCCTAAGACACGCTCCGGCAAGATCATGAGAAGGATCCTGAGAAAGGTCGCATCCGGCGAACTCGATCAGCTCGGCGATATCACAACCCTCGCAGATCCGTCAGTTGTCGATGAGATCGTAAAGGGCAGGCAGTAATACAGGCGCCTGATCTTCACAAGGCAATACGGAGCCCCCGGCACCCCCGGGGGCTCCTTTTTATGAGGACATCCCATGGGCGCAGGCTCCTCACCACCGCGCAGTTCGAATTACCGGTTAAGCACGACCAATGAGTACCACAGCAGCGCCCTCAGCACGCTCGGATGGGAACTGACGGTCTGTAACGCCCTCTACCCGCCTGGCACCCCGATACGAAAGATACTCGCGCGTGATGGCTCGTACGGGCACCTGCTCTATGACCACCTGAAGCGATTTATCCCCCTGCAAAAGATAGAGAAGGTGATCGAGATAGGCGGCGGTTACGGTTTTTTGATGAAGGACCTTCTGGGCAGGAACGGACGGTTCCGGCCATGTATGCTTGACATCTCCCCCACCCTTCTTGAGAAGCAGAGAGAGACCCTTAAGGGGTACGATGTTTCCTACCGGCTGGAAGACGCACTGGAGACGGACATGTCGGTGCTGGGACAGTATGAGCTGGCCATACTCAACGAGAACCTCGGGGACTTCCCCGCCATTGTCGATCTCGACTGTCAGATCTTCGCTAAAACCCCTTCAAAAGCGGGCGATCCCGTTGTGGAAAAGGTGACACTTTTTTTCGATAAATACAGCCTGGAAAGGCCGGTAACGGGAACCTTTAATCTCAATATAGGGGCAATGGAGATGGTCGAAAAATTGTGTTCCTCGGGGATACCCTATATCTTTGCGGGGGAGCACAGCTGCGAGGCGAAGGCCCCTTCCGAACTGGGGTCCCTTATTGATCTTAACCCCACCGGAAAGCCGAAGCGTATCCCTCTCATGGGACACGATGAGTACACGGTCAAGTTATCCTACCTGCAAAAGATGGCCGCATATCACGGGTACGAAACCATTCGCGGCCCCTTCGCCGATTATATTGTCCCGAACCTGACAGACGGATTGAAGGCGACCCTGGCATCCCGGGGCCGCTACAGCGATAACGAAGAGATGATCTGCCACTTCGTCGGGGACCTCTATGAGTATGAGTATCTGATCATGATTAAAGAAGGGAACAGGGAACAGGGATTAGGGAAACAAAGCATTTGACCGTCATCCCTACCTTTCTATCCTCCGTCATCCCGGCGAAGGCCGGGATCTGGAGGTTTTTCTGATACCCGGTTCTTTCCTGGATACCGGCTTAGACCGGTATGACGAATTAAGTAAACCGGTATGACGATAAAGAACCAGGATCCTTTTTACCTGATCCCTGATCAAAATCAAAAAGAGGCATGGTCACCATGCCTCTTTTTGATTGTCATGTATATGGCGAACTAGTTCGTTTTTGGCGGACGAAGAAGGATGAAGGCGATGAAGATTCCAATGATGGAAAGTACCAATGTGGGCCAGAACGCCGAGGTGTAGCTTCCGAATGTGTCCTTTGCCATACCCGATATGACACCGCCGACGATGGCACCGAGGCCATAGGCGCTGAAGACGATGCCGTATTTCTGGGCGTATCCCTCGAGGCCGAAAAACGCAGCCGTGCTTGCGGGTCCGATGGCGAGCCAGCCGCCGAGGCAAAGCCAGAAGCCACAGAAAGCTATGGTATAGAGCATGACCGAGCCCTGACCTGCGCTGAGCATCATCAGTGAGCAAACGCCGATGATGACAAAGGTGACGATGGCGGCATATTTCGGTGTTATCTTATCGGCAAGAGCGCCGAAGATGGGCCTGCCGATACCGTTAAAAATGGCAAAGATGGATACGAGAAACGCGGCGGTGCCGATGTCAAGGCCGATAACCTCCCTGCCTACCGTTGCAGAGATGCCGATTGCCATGAGGCCTGCCGTGGTGCCGAAGAGGTAGCATATCCAGAGCCCGAAGAAGCTCGAGGTCTTAAGCATACCACCCGGCGTGATCGCCTTGGCTGGACCACCCGCTGTCTGAGGCGGGTTCCAACCGGCCGGTTTCCAACCGGCCGGCGGGAACTTCATGAACATGGAAAGGATGACGGTGACAACGAGAAACCCTGCACCCATATAAAGGAAGGTGTTCAGGGCCCCGGAAGAGGCAATGAGGGTCTTCGCCAGGGGTGCCGTTATGAAGGCGGAACCGCCGAAACCAAGGAGCGACAGACCGACAGCCAGACCTTTCCTGTCAGGGAACCACTTTGTACATACGGAAACAGGGCCGCCGTACACAAGGCCGACACCTGCGCCTCCGATGATACCGTAAGTGATCATGACCATGGCCATACTGCCTGAGAACTTGGCAAGCATCCATCCAAGACCTACGATGACACCTCCGATAATCATGATAATGCGGGGACCCAGCTTATCGATGAACCTCCCCGCAAGGAAGGTAAAGATGGCAAATACCGCGATAAAGACCATGAAGGGCATGTTGCCCTGTGTGGCCGATGCGTTGAACATCGTCTCCAGCGGTTTCTTAAAAACGCTGTATGCATAGACCGCACCGAGGCACAAGTTAATGACCATGCCAAGGACGACAAAGATCCATCTCCCGGCGTTCGCTGACATACCGAATACCTTTGTATCATCAGACATATAAATTACCTCCCCACTTTTTGATAAATACCGGAATGTGATTGAAAATTATTATACACAGGCAAGGAAAGTCAAGTATTTTTTGTAACATTGTTCACAAGCATATACGGCCCAGAGCGGTTTGTTCCGGATCATCCCGGAGGTACGCGGCGGCTGAAAAAATAAATTAATTATTTATGTAACAATATCGCTTAGTTGCAAATATATGAGGAAACACCAACCCCGTTTTCGGCATTTTTTTGATTTTTGATCCAAAAAAAGGGTGCAAAAGAGGCGGTCTTTCTTATGCTGACGGGTAAAAAACTCTTGACAATGAAGGGGCAATCGTTTATTATAGCTCTGCTTTTTCCGCCATTTGACCTGTATCCCTTCATTGTAATGAGGGATTATTTTTTTGGAGGTATTAATGCCTACTATTAACCAATTAGTGAGGCTTGGGAGAGAAGCTGTCAAAAAGAAGAGTTCTTCTCCGGCCTTGATGGATTGCCCGCAAAAGAGGGGTGTTTGCGTCAGGGTCTACACGACAACGCCAAAAAAGCCGAACTCGGCATTGCGTAAAGTTGCCCGCGTAAGGCTTACGAATGGCATTGAAGTGACGACATATATCCCCGGTATCGGCCACAACCTGCAGGAGCACTCCGTTGTTCTCATCAGGGGAGGAAGGGTAAAAGACTTACCCGGTGTCAGATACCACATAATCAGGGGGTCACTCGATGCCAGCGGCGTAGCGAACAGGAAGAAAAGCAGGTCCAAGTATGGGGCAAAGAAACCGAAACAATAAGGGAGCATAAGAAATGCCACGCAAAGGACACATATCAAAACGGGAAAAATTACCCGATCCAAAGTTCAATGACATGATGGTACAGCGCCTTATAAACTGCGTGATGCTCGACGGCAAGAAGAGCACTGCGTCGGGGATCGTTTACGGAGCGCTGAAGCTCATTGAGGAGCGGCTGAAAGAGGAAGGCCTGAAGGTGTTCCACAAGGCCCTCGACAACATCAAGCCGGAGATAGAGGTCAAAGCAAGGCGCGTCGGTGGCGCCACCTACCAGGTACCTGTAGAAGTCAGGCTCAACAGGAAGCTTTCTCTCGGGATCAGATGGCTCATCCGTTATTCCCGCGCGCGGGCCGAAAAGACAATGATGGAAAGACTTGCCGGAGAATTGATCGACGCATACAACAACAAGGGAAGCGCGGTCAAGAAAAGAGAAGACACCCACAAGATGGCAGAAGCCAACAAGGCCTTCGCCCACTACAGGTGGTAACAGGTTTATAATGAATAATCTAGTAAGAAATGTAGGGATCATGGCGCATATCGATGCAGGGAAGACGACTGCAACGGAGCGCATCCTTTTCTATACGGGTGTCAACAACAGGATCGGCGAGGTTGATGACGGCGCAGCGACGATGGACTGGATGGAAGAAGAGAAAGAGCGGGGCATCACCATCACGGCGGCGGCAACGACCTGCTTCTGGCGGGACCACCGGATCAATATCATAGATACGCCGGGACACATCGATTTTACCATCGAGGTCGGCAGATCGCTTCGGGTCCTTGACGGGGCGGTTGCCCTTTTCTCGGGCGTTGAAGGTGTCGAGCCCCAGTCGGAGACCGTCTGGAGACAGGCAGACCGTTACGGAGTACCCCGCATCGGTTTTGTCAACAAGATGGACAGGCCAGGCGCGGACTTCGATAAATGCACCGCCATGATGCGCGAAATCCTGCGGGCAAACCCGCTTGCACTTCAGATACCCCTCAAGGACGGCGATGAGTTCGTCGGGGTCATAGATATCATCGAAGAGAAAATGAACAGGTACGATAAAGACCGTATGGGTCTCGACTGCGGCGACGAGGAGATCCCCGAGGAGTATAAGGGCAACGTTCGTGCGCTCAGGGAGAAAATGCTCGAGACCTTGTCCGAGATCGATGACAACCTTATGTCGCAATACCTGGATGGCGGCCACATCGGTAAGGATGAGATAATGAACGTCATCAGGAAAGGGACGCTGGAGGGAAAGATCCTGCCGGTCCTTTGCGGCAGCGCCTTCAAGAACAAAGGCATCCAGCCCCTGCTTGACGCCATTGTCGATTACCTTCCTTCACCGGACGATGTTTCACCTTACCAGTGCTGGACCGAGGAAGGCGAGGAGCGCAGCCTCAAGGGAACCGAAGAGGAGCCCATGAGCGCCCTCGTTTTCAAGATCATGACAGACCCCTTCGTCGGGCACTTGAGCTACATCCGGGTCTATTCCGGCGAGCTCAAGGCGGGCGATACCATAATGAACACTTCGCGGGACAAGACGGAACGCGTGGGCAGGATATTGAGGCTTCACGCCAACAAGCGCGAAGACGTGAAGAGGGTAAGCGCCGGCGATATCTGCGCCATCGTCGGATTGAAGGGCGCCGTAACAGGGGACACCCTTGTGTCCCTCGGTCACGACGTTATCTTCGAGACCATCGAGGTCCCCTCACCGGTCATGTCCTGTGCCATCACGCCGAAGAAAAAGGATGACCTGAAGAAGATGTGGCTGGTATTCAACAAGTATACCGTTGAAGACCCGTCACTGACTGTCAAGCTCGACGGGGAAACGGGTGAAGTGATCCTGTCGGGGATGGGCGAACTCCACCTCGAGATCATTATGGACAGGGCCAAGAGGGAGCACGACCTCAACATGGTCACCTCGCCTCCGCAGGTTGCCTACCGTGAAACGATCACCAGGCCGGCCTCGGCGGTGGGAAAATACATAAAACAATCAGGCGGACGCGGCCAGTACGGCCATGTTGTCATCAACATAGCCCCTCACGATGGAGCTGATTTCGTTTTCGAGAACAAGATAATAGGCGGCACCATTCCCAGGGAATACATCGGCAGCATCGAGACGGGCATCAGGGAAGCCCTGGAAAAAGGTGTTTATCTGGGCTATCCCCTTATCAACGTCAAGGTGGAACTCGTCGACGGTTCCTTTCACGATGTCGATTCCTCGGAGCTTGCGTTCAAGCTCGCAGGGTCCATCGCAGTGAAGGAAGCGGTATCGAAGGCGAACCCCGTTGTTCTTGAACCCGTTATGAAGGTCGATATCCACTGCCCGCAAGAGGCGATGGGCGCCGTGATCGGAGACGCTACGTCACGCAGGGGAAGGGTCCTGGAGGTCGGGGAACGAAACGGTTTCAAACATGTCCTCTCCCATATCCCCCTCGATGAAATGTTCGGCTACACAACACAGCTGAGGTCACTGACGCAGGGCCGCGGTTACTCCAACATGGAATTCTTTCATTACCACCCGGTACCGGCCAACATATTAGAGAATTTAAAAAGAAACAGAGATAAATCTGCAACGGAGGTCCTCTATGGGTAAGAAAAAGTTTGAACGGACGAAACCACATGTGAACATAGGAACCATCGGACATATAGATCACGGGAAGACCACCCTGACGAGCGCCATAACAAGGTGCCTTTCCCAGAAGGGTATGGCCCAGTGGATCCCCTTTGACCAGATCGACAAGGCCCCCGAGGAGAAGGAAAGGGGCATCACCATCGCCACGGCCCACGTAGAGTACGAGACGGACAACCGTCACTACGCCCACGTGGACTGCCCGGGACATGCCGACTACATCAAGAACATGATCACCGGCGCCGCCCAGATGGACGGTGCCATCCTGGTCGTGGGCGCCAATGACGGCCCCATGCCCCAGACCCGCGAGCATATACTCCTTGCCCGCCAGGTCGGCGTGCCCTCCATGGTCGTCTACCTGAACAAGACGGACATGGTCGACGACCCGGAACTCATCGAGCTCGTCGAGATGGAGCTCCGCGAGCTCCTTACCCAGTACGAGTTCCCCGGCGACGACATCCCCATCATCAAGGGGAGCGCCCTGAAGGCACTCGAGCACGGCTGCGCCGATCCCGATTGCCCCGAGTGCAAGAGCATATACGAGCTCATGGCCGCCGTCGACTCCTACATACCGGAGCCGGCCCGTGATACCGACAAGCCCTTCCTCATGCCCGTCGAGGACGTCTTCACCATCTCCGGCCGCGGCACCGTCGTGACCGGCAGGATAGAGAGGGGCATCATCAAGCCCGGCGAAGAGGTCGAGATCATCGGCTTCCGTCCCACGGCAAAGACCGTCACCACCTCCGTGGAGATGTTCCGCAAGATACTCGATTCCGGCATGGCGGGCGACAACGTCGGCCTCCTGCTGCGCGGCACGAAGAAGGACGAGGTGGAGCGCGGACAGGTAGTGGCCAAGCCCGGTTCCATAACACCCCACACGAAGTTCAAGGGTGAGGTATACATCCTCAACAAGGAAGAGGGCGGGCGCCATACACCCTTCTTCTCCGGGTACCGTCCCCAGTTCTACCTGAGGACCACCGACGTGACCGGTGTGGCAAAGCTGCCCGAGGGCGTGGAGATGGTCATGCCCGGCGACAACGTGACCCTCTCCGTTGAGCTTGTCACCCCCATCGCACTGGAAAAGGAACTCCGTTTCGCCATCCGTGAGGGCGGCAAGACCGTCGGTGCCGGCGTCGTCACCGAGATTATTGAATAAAGGGGAATTAAGATGCGGCAGAGAATCAGGATATGCCTGAAAGCATTTGATCATAGATTGTTAGATCAATCTGTGAAAGAGATTGTCGACGCAGCAAAGAAGACGGGTGCGCAGGTGATAGGGCCTGTACCGCTTCCGACAAGGATACAGAAGTTTACAGTCTTGAGATCGCCGCACATCGATAAGAAATCAAGGGAACAGTTTGAGATCCGTACACATAAAAGGTTAATGGACATCGTCGATCCCACACAGCAAACGGTTGATGCCCTTATGAAGCTCGAACTCGCGGCCGGTGTCGATGTGGAGATCAAATCTTAGGAGCAGGTTATGGCAGTTACAGACGTAGTGAACATACAGGGTGCAAAGGTTGGAGAAGTTGAGATAAAGGACGAGATCTTCAACTGCGAAGTGAAACAGCATCTTATCCATGACGTCGTTAAGATGCAGCTCGCGAACCGCAGGAGAGGAACGGCCAAGACAAAAGGAAGGTCGGAAGTTTCAGGCGGCGGCCGCAAACCCTACAAGCAGAAAGGGACAGGCCAGGCGCGCCGAGGATCATCGCGCTCACCTGTCATGGTCGGCGGCGGTGTCACCTTCGGGCCACAGCCTAGGGACTATTCCTACTCGGTACCGAAAAAGGTGAGAAGGAGCGCCCTCAGGTCTGCCCTTACCGTCAGGTACGGCGCTTCGAACCTGAAGGTCCTCGATAAGCTCGAGCTGCAGGACATAAGCACGAAATCATTTTTCGGTATTGTCAAGACCTTGAGCCTGACGAAACCCCTGTTCATCATCGATAAAAAGGATGAAGCTGTGGAGAAATCGGCGCGGAACATACCTTACGTAAAGGTGCTGAGAGTGGAAGGGATCAACGTGTATGACATCATCCGCCACGATCAGCTTATCATGACGCTCGATGCGTTGAAGAAAGTTGAAGAGGTGCTGGCATCATGAACGAATATGACATCATCCGGCGGCCCATCATCACTGAGAAAAGCACGCTCCTCAAAGACGTGGGGAACCAGTACATCTTCGAGGTCTTAAGAAGCGCTAACAAGATAGAGATAAAAAAGGCAGTTGAGAAGCTCTTCAAGGTCAAAGTGCTTGATGTCCATGTATCCAACATGGAAGGAAAGAAGAAACGGCTCGGACGCTTCGCAGGGAAACGGTCGGATTGGAAAAAGGCGATCGTCAAGCTGAGTCCGAAAGATAAAATCACGATTTTTGAGGGTGCGTAATGGGCGTGAAAGAATATAAGCCAACATCCGCAGGCAGGCGCTTTATGAGCGGTCTTACCTTCGATGAGATCTCGAAGGACAAACCGGAAAAATCCCTGCTCAAGCCTTTAAAAAAGACTGGCGGAAGAAACCACAGCGGAAAGATCACCACGAGACATATCGGCGGCGGGCACAAGAGGCGCCTTCGCATCATCGATTTCAAGCGCAACAAGTTCGAGATCTCGGGCAAAGTGGCCGGGATAGAATACGATCCCAACCGTTCGGCGAACATCGCGCTTATCAATTATATCGATGGCGAGAAACGTTACATCATTGCCCCTCTCGGTGTAAAGGTCGGCGACACGGTTATCGCAAGCATGAAGCCCGATACGGAGATCAAGGAAGGCAATGCCCTTCCCCTGAAGTATATACCGCTGGGAACGTTCGTCCATAATATTGAAATGAAACCCGGCAAGGGCGGACAGCTGGCGAGATCGGCGGGAAGTTACGCGCAGATCGTGGCAAAAGAAGGGCAGTATGGTCACCTCAGGCTCCCTTCCGGCGGCGTGCGGCTCGTAAATCTTTCCTGCATGGCAACGATCGGCCAGGTCGGCAATATCGATCACGAGAACATCACCATCGGCAAGGCCGGAAAACCCAGGTGGCTCGGCACCAGGCCAACGGTCCGCGGGACAGCGATGAACCCCGTCGATCACCCTCTGGGCGGCGGCGAAGGAAGGTCGAAGGGCGGCAGACACCCCTGCTCTCCCTGGGGACAGTTGGCAAAGGGTAAAAAGACCAGGAAGAACAAACGGACAGACAAGTTTATCATTAAACTCAGAGGTTAGGAGGTTCACGTGGCACGTTCTCTCAGGAAAGGGCCATTTTTAGAAGACAAACTGGCAAAAAAGGTCGACGACGCGAAAGAGACGAAAGGCTCGAAAGTGATCAAGACCTGGTCTCGCCGGTCGACGATCACCCCTGATTTTATAGGGCTCACCTTTGCGGTTCACAACGGCAAGAAGTTCATACCCGTTTTCGTAACCGAAGAGATGGTCGGCCACAAGCTCGGTGAATTTTCCCCGACGAGGACTTTCCACAGCCATTCAGGTGACAGAAAGTCGAAAGTGGCAAAGAAAAAGGATTAATAATTATGGAAATCAAGGCCAAAACTCGAATGATACATATATCACCACGGAAGGTGCGGATCGTTGCCGACCTTATAAGGCAGAAGAACGTCAACGACGCATCGGGGCTTTTGACATATATGCCGCAGAAGGGCGCCTTCATCCTGAAGAAGCTCCTCGACAGCGCCATAGCCAACGCCAGACAGAAAAAATATGTCGATATCGACAATCTGTACATTAAAACCATCATGGTGGACGGCGGCCCGGTCCTGAAACGTTTCATGCCCAGGGCCATGGGACGCGCAACGAAGATACGCAAGAGATTAAGCCACATAACGCTCATCCTGGATGAAGCATAAACTCGGAGGTTAAATGGGTCAGAAGACAAACCCCATAGGTTTCAGACTCGGGGTCATTAAGACCTGGGATTCGAAGTGGTTCGCGGCACGCAACTACGCCAAGTTCCTCCACGAGGACCTGGTCATAAAGGCCTTTCTAAAGAAGAAACTTTACCAGGCCGGCATCTCAAAGATCGAGATAGAACGCGCTGCCAACAAAGACAAGCGTGCGAAGATAAATATACACACGTCAAGGCCGGGGCTCGTGATCGGACGCAAGGGCGCCGAGGTGGAGAACCTTAAAAGAGAGTTGCAGCGCATCACCGATAAAGAGGTTATCCTCAACATCACGGAAGTAAAACGCCCCGAAACGGACGCACAGCTTGTTGCCGAGAACGTTGCATCGCAGATCGAACGCAGGGTCTCATTCAGGCGGGCGATGAAAAAGAACGTCCAGCAGGCCCTGAAATTCGGTGCCAAGGGAATAAAGGCCATGTGCGCCGGAAGGCTCGCGGGTGCAGAAATGGCAAGGACCGAATGGTATCGCGAGGGCAGGGTGCCCCTGCAGACCCTTCGCGCAGACATAGACTACGGATATGCGATCGCTTCCACCAAATATGGTGTGATCGGTGTAAAGGTTTGGATATTTAAAGGAGAAGTATTTCAGGAGGCTCGGTAATGCTTGCACCAAAAAGGGTAAGGTACAGAAAATTACAGAAGGGTACCCTCAAGGGCGTTGCGCATCGTGGCAACGTAGTAAGTTTCGGTGACTTCGGGCTTCAGGCCACGGAAGGCGGATGGATCACGTCGCGCCAGATCGAAGCGGCCCGTATCGCCCTTACAAGATATGTCAAAAGAACGGGGAAGGTCTGGATCAGGATATTTCCAGATAAGCCCATTACGAAGAAACCCGCTGAAACAAGGATGGGAAAGGGAAAAGGTCCAAGCGAAGGATGGGTGGCAGTGATTAAGCCAGGCAGGGTACTCTACGAGATCACCGGTGTTCCCGAAGACAAGGCCCGAGAGGCGCTCCGGATAGCTTCCTTCAAACTTCCCATTGGCACGAAGTTTATCGCGAGAAGTGAGGAACGATGAAAGCGAAAGACCTGAAGGAACTAACCAAGGAAGAGCTGCTGAAAAAGAAAAAGGATTTCAAGGAAGAGCTGTTCAATCTTAGATTCCAGCATTCAACAGGACAGCTTGAGAATACGGCACGAATGGATCTGTTGAAAAAGGACATCGCCAGGGTGGAAACTTTCCTGAGTGAGAAGGAATTAAAGGCTTAAAGAGGTTCTCATGGAAGCTAAACGCGAAATAAACAAGCGAAAGATGGTCGGTAGGGTCATCAAGGACAAGATGGACAAGACGGTCGTGGTGGAAGTTGAAAAGTTCCTTAAACACCCGAAGTATCACAAGTTCATCAAAAGGAAACTGCGCTATAAGGCACACGACGAAGATAATTCAAGCAAGGCAGGCGACCGGGTATTGATCGTTGAGTCACGACCTCTCAGCAAGGACAAACGCTGGCTGGTAAAAGAGATCGTACGTCACGAGGAACCCATCATGGTCAAGAACGAGGTGGCGCATGATTCAGGAGAGATCTAAACTCGAGGTGGCCGACAACTCCGGTGCGAAGAAACTGGGGTGTATCAAGGTGCTTGGCGGGTCACGGAAACGTTACGGGACGGTGGGAGATATCATTGTGGCCTCCGTAAAAGAGGTGATCCCCAACTCGAAGGTAAAAAAAGGTGAAGTTGTCAAGGCCGTTATCGTAAGGACCAAGAAGGAGATCAGAAGGGTCGACGGCTCTTACGTAAAGTTCGATGAAAATTCGGCGGTCATCATAAATCAGTATAATGAGCCGGTAGGTACACGTATCTTCGGACCTGTCGCCAGGGAACTGAGGGCGAAGAAGTTCATGAAGATAGTATCGCTGGCGCCCGAGGTTGTGTGAGGTAGACCATGGAAAAACTTTATCACGTAAAGAAAGATGACCTTGTTATAGTGACGACCGGAAAGGACAAGGGGAAGACCGGAAAAGTCCTCAGGATAAACAGGAAAAAAGACAGATTGATCGTCGAGAAAGTCAACATGGTGAAGAAGCACGTGAAGCCGAGCCAGAAGGCGAAGGGCGGCATCATGGAGAAAGAGAGCTCGATCCATGTCTCGAACGTCATGACATATTGCGAGAAATGCACGAAACCTGTCCGGACCGGCATAAAGATCCTTGAAGACGGGAAGAAGGTCCGTTTTTGCAAAAAATGTGAAGAGGTCATTGATAAGTAAGTGGGAGGCGGTCGTTGAAAACATCTTATTTTGAGTTCTATGAAAAAGAAGCGAAACCGGCCCTTATGAGACGGTTTCAATACAAGAATATCATGGAAGTGCCAAAACTCGTGAAGATCACCGTGAATATCGGTCTGGGCGAAGCCCTGCAGAACATTAAGGTCCTCGACAGCGCAGCGGGAGATGTCAAGCTGATCACCGGCCAGAAACCGGTTATCACCAAGGCAAAGAAATCCATTGCATCCTTTAAGCTTCGCGAAGGGATGTCGGTAGGGTGCATGGTCACGCTGCGAAGGGAGAGGATGTACGAATTCTACCGCAAGCTCGTAACGATCGTGCTTCCCAGGGTCAGGGACTTCAAAGGGGTGTCACCGAAATCCTTCGATGGCCGTGGAAACTATACGCTCGGATTAAAAGAACAGATCATTTTTCCCGAGATCGAATACGACAAGATCGATAAGACCAGAGGGATGAACATAACGATCACCACAACGGCGAAGACGGATGAAGAAGGCCATGAGCTTTTGAAGCTCATGGGTATGCCTTTCAGGAGTTGACGGAGGAGTTAATGGCAAGGAAAGCAATGATAGAAAAAACAAAGAGGGCGCCGAAGTTCAAGGTGCGTGTTCGTAACAGATGCCTCGTCTGTGGCAGGCCTAGAGCTTTTATCAGGAAATTCCAGATGTGCAGGATTTGCTTTAGGTCCTATTCCCTGAGGGGAGAAGTCCCCGGTGTTTTAAAATCAAGCTGGTGAGGTGTTAAATGGGCATGGTTGATCCAATAGCAGATATGATGACGAGGATCCGTAACGCCATCACGGCGCGTCACGAGACGGTGGATGTCCCTTATTCGAATATAAAATTCTCCATATCGAAGATACTCAAGGAAGAGGGATACGTCCGGAATTACAAGACATTTGTCGATGAGGCGAGGAAAAAGTTCCTCAAGGTCTACATCAGTTATGACGAGAACAGCAAGAGCGTCATTACCGGCCTGAAGACCATCAGCAAGCCGGGAAGGCGGGTTTATACAAAGGTCACCGACATGCCGAGGCTGAGGAAAAGGATTGGCATTGTCGTGGTTTCCACATCGAAAGGTCTTATGACGGACAGGAACGCAATAAAGAACAAAGTTGGAGGCGAACCCCTCCTCGTGGTCTGGTGAGGTGTACATATGTCGAGGATAGGGAAAAAACCCATTATATTGCCCCAGGGAACGAAACTGGAACTTAAAGAGGGCGTGGTCTTCGTGACCGGCCCGAAGGGGTCCCTCAAAAGGCCGTTCCTGAAAGGACTTACGCTGAACATTGACGGCACTACGGTAACGGTTGGGCGCACAAGCGAAGAAAAGACGATCAGGGGATACCATGGACTGATGAGGACACTCATAGCCAACATGGTGGACGGGGTATCGCAGGGTTTCGAAAAGAAGCTCGAGATCGCCGGGATAGGTTACCGCGCGGAGCTCCAGGGCGGGAACTTTGTTTTTTACCTTGGTTACTCGCACCCCATTACGTTCACTCTCCCCCAGGGCATTACCGGCCAGATCGAGAAACAGACGCAGGTGTCTGTCCAGGGCATCGACAAAGAGCTCGTGGGGCAGGTTGCCGCAAAGATCCGCGCGTTGAGAAAGCCCGATGTCTATAAGAACAAAGGCATCAAGTATGCGAACGAGGTCCTGAGAAAGAAAGCAGGCAAAAGCGGGAAATAAGGAGTAGCGGTATGCAGAGAAAGGACAAAGTTGAGGCCCGTGAGAGACGCAAACGGAGAATAAGGAAGAAGATCCAGGGTACAAAGGCAAAGCCGAGGCTCACGGTGTTCAAGAGCATCAAACAGATCTACGCGCAGCTTGTTGACGATTCCGAGCAGCGGGTCCTTACCGGGGTCTCCACGCTTAACAAGGAAATACGTGCCGTGCTGAAGAGCGGCGGCAACAGCGAAGCAGCCAAAAAGGTCGGTGAAGAGATCGGCAAAAAGGCCCTTGGGCTCGGTATTGCCGAAGTGGTCTTTGACCGCAACGGCTTCAAGTACCACGGAAGGATCAAAGCGCTTGCCGACGGGGCACGTGAGGCCGGGCTAAAATTTTAACGGGAGGTTGTGTTGGTTGAAAGAAAGCGAATAGACGCAGGCGATCTCGAATTGCAGGACAGGCTTGTCTACATCAACCGTGTCGCGAAGGTTGTCAAGGGTGGCCGTAGATTTTCTTTCAGCGCCATCGTTGTTGTCGGCGACGGTAAGGGAAAGGTCGGCTATGGGCTCGGTAAGGCCAACGAAGTCCCCGATGCAATACGAAAAGCCGTTGAAAGGGCGAAAAAGAGCCTCGTAGAGGTTCCCGTAAATAAAGGCACCATCCCTCATGAGATAATGGCAAAATTCGGAACGAGCCAGGTCTTCATGAAACCCGCCCGGGAAGGCACCGGGGTTATCGCGGGCCGTGCGGTCCGTGCGGTTGTCGAGGTTGCGGGCATAACGAATATTCTTACGAAATGTTATGGTTCCAGGAACTACCACAACGTGGTGAAGGCAACTATCAGGGGCCTCTCCCTGCTCAAGTCGACCGATGTTGCATTAAAACAGAGAGGCAAATTAAAAGGTGAGGAGGGTTAAAGTGAGCCACCTCAAGATAAAATGGACAAAGAGTTTTATCGGGTGCCCGGAAGACCAGAGGGCAACGGTAAGAAGTCTCGGTTTCAAGAGGCTCTATCAGGAAAAAACCGTGAAGAACACGCCGGAGATCAGAGGCATGGTAAAAAAGGTGATACACCTTGTCACAGTACTGGAGGATGCTCGGTAAATGAAACTATCAGACCTAAAACCAATCCCGGGATCAAGAAAGGGCCGTAAGCGCGTTGGCCGCGGTACAGGCTCAGGCCTTGGGACGACAGCCGGCTACGGGAATAAAGGACAGCGCTCAACGAGCGGCGGAACGAAGGGGAAGAGCTTTGAGGGCGGCCAGTTGCCCCTGACGAGAAGGATCCCCAAGAGGGGTTTCAAGAACCCTTTTCGTAAGGAATATGCGATTATCAATATCGGCGACCTCGAGGCCTTCAAGGGCATGGAGAAGGTCGGCATAGAGGATATCTTGAAATCGGGTTTCATAAAAAAGATGAAAGACGGCATCAAGCTCCTCTCTCTCGGGGACATTGATTTTTCCATCAAGATATCTGTCCATAAAGCATCACAGAAGGCCATCGAAAAGATAAAGGCCGCCGGTGGTGAAGTGGAGGTACTCGTTTAATGGGAGGTTTCCAGAATATTGGAAAGATCCCCGAACTGAAGCGCAGGATAATCTGGACACTTGCGCTGCTTGCGGTCTACCGTGTCGGCGTTCATATACCCACGCCGGGTATTGACGGAAATGTCCTTGCGGGCATCTTCGAACGCGCCAAGGGGACCCTGCTCGGGTTTTTCGATATGTTCGCCGGCGGCGGCCTCGAGAGGCTCTCCATCTTTGCCCTCGGGATCATGCCGTATATCAGCGCCTCGATCATTTTGCAGCTTTTGACCGTTGTCATACCAACGCTTGAAAGACTGTCAAAGGAAGGCGAGGCGGGACGTCGGAAGATCACCCAATACACCAGGTACGGAACGATCGTGATCAGCATCATCCAGGGTTTCTTTATTGCCGTGGGCCTCGAACAGATGCGCGGCGCCGGCGGAGAGATGGTTGTTTACAATCCGGGGTGGAGCTTCAGGCTCATGACGATGATCACCCTCACGGGCGGTACCTCGTTCATCATGTGGCTTGGTGAGCAGATCACGGAAAAAGGCATCGGCAACGGGATCTCTCTTATCATCTTCGCGGGTATCGTCGCGAGGATGCCAAATGCCATAGCAGGAACGATGAGCCTCGTCAATTCCGGCGAGCTCAACTGGTTTGTCGTAATTGTCCTTATCGCGATGATGCTTGCCGTTATCGCCTTCATAATCTTTATGGAGACCTCGCAGAGAAGGATACCCGTGCAGTACGCAAAACGTGTTGTCGGCAGGAAGATGATGGGAGGGCAGGCAACGCACCTTCCGCTTAAGGTAAACACGGCCGGCGTTATTCCGCCGATATTTGCGTCCTCCATCATTATGTTCCCGGCCACGATATCGAACTTTATCACCCATCCCTATGCCAAAAAGATAGCCGAACTTTTTACGCCGGGTTCCGCGCTCCACGAGATCTTCTACGTCGGGTTTATCGTTTTCTTCTGCTATTTTTACACAGCCATCGTCTTCAACCCTGACAATGTAGCAGACAACATGAAGAAATACGGCGGGTATATTCCGGGGATAAGGCCGGGCAAGCGCACTTCTGAATATATTGACAAGATCCTGACCAGGATCACCTTTATCGGGGCGATATATATATCTTTTGTCTGCGTGCTGCCGACGCTGCTGGTGAAGAAATTCAACGTGCCTTTCTATTTTGGCGGTACCGCACTCCTGATCGTGGTTGGCGTTGCCCTTGATACCATTCAGCAGATAGAGTCCCACCTCATCCTCAGACACTATGACGGTCTGGTAAAGAAATCCCAGAGGGTAAAGGGGCGAAGATAAGCAAGGGTGCCCATAGTTGCTAAATGATCTTTTTAAAGACAAAAGAGGAGATTGGGAAAATAAGGATTGCCAGCAGAAAGGCAATGGAGATTCTCCTCTATCTAAAGGATTTTGTTAAGACAGGGGTAAGGACAATCGAGTTGGAAATGATCTGTGAAGAAAGAATAAGGCAGGCAGGCAACATGAAACCCGCGTTCAAGGGATATAACGGTTTCCCATATTGCCTGTGCATTTCCGTGAACGATGAGGTCGTCCATGGCATGCCTTCAGAGAGGCCGCTGAAAGAGAATGATATCGTGAGCATTGATTTTGGCCTTCTCTACGAAGGGTATTATGGCGACGTTGCCCTTACTTACGCTGTGGGCGGTGTTTCGAAGGCGACCCGAAAACTGCTTGAGGTTACCGAGGACGCCCTGTACCGCGGCATTGGTGAGGCCAGGGAAGGCAACCGGCTGCACGACATCTCTCATGCGATCCAGGACCGCGTGGAGAAGGAAGGTTTTTCCGTGGTGAGAGAGTTCGTTGGCCACGGTATCGGAAGAAGCCTGCACGAGGAGCCCCAGCTGCCCAATTACGGGGAAAAAGGGACCGGATTGAGACTGAAAGCCGGAATGGTGTTTGCCATAGAACCAATGGTCAACATGGGAAAAAGCGATGTATATATAAGCGGGAACGGATGGACCGCCGCTACAAAGGACGGAAGCCTTTCCGCTCATTTTGAACACACCGTGGCCGTGACAGACAATGGCCCGGTAATATTGAGCAAGGTATAAGGTGTAAAGGCATATGCCAAAAGGCGAAGGTATAGAAATAGAAGGAACGGTCATAGAGCCGTTACCGAATGCGATGTTCAGGGTGGAACTTCCCAACGGGCATAAGGTGCTCGCCCATGTATCCGGGAAAATGCGTATGCATTATATCAAGATACTCAGGGGAGACAAGGTCGTTGTCGAGCTTTCACCATATGACCTTACAAGAGGCAGAATTATTTATCGGGTCAAGTAGGAGGGAAGTATGAAGGTGAAGCCTTCTGTCAAGAAGAGATGTGACAAGTGCAAGATCATCAAGCGAAAAGGTGTAGTCAGGATCATATGCGAAAACCCAAAACATAAACAGAAACAGGGTTAAGGAGGCAAAGGTGGCACGAATTGCTGGCGTTGACATACCGAGGGAAAAACGGATCGAGGTGGCCCTGACATATATTTATGGCATCGGGAGAACGCTCTCGAACAAGATCCTGGCGGAAGCGGAGATCGATCCGAGCAAGAGGACCAACACTCTCATTGATGAAGAGATCGCAAGGATCAGGGAGATCCTGGAGAGAGAGTACAAGGTTGAAGGCGACCTGAGAAAAGAAGTGAGCATGAACATCAAGAGGCTCATGGACATCGGTTGCTACCGGGGCTTAAGGCATAGAAGAAGCCTTCCCGTCAACGGACAGAGGACGAGGACGAACGCCCGGACCCGCAAAGGTCCCCGGAAAACTTCGATGAAACGAAAATAACGACGAGGTGGTGCATAAATGGCTAAGACCAGAAAAAGCGGGAAGAAAAAAGTAAAAAAGAATATCCCCGTCGGCGGAGCATATATACAGTCAAGCTTTAATAATACCATCATCACGATCACCGATCCGCAGGGTAATGTCGTATCGTGGTCAAGCGGTGGTGTAGTGGGTTTCAAGGGGTCAAGAAAGAGTACGCCATTCGCGGCCCAGCTTGCCGCCGAGAACGCGGCAAAGAAGGCCATGGAACACGGACTCAGAACGGTTGACGTCTATGTGAAAGGTCCCGGCGCCGGTCGTGAGGCGGCCCTGAGGGCACTGCAGAGCGCGGGCCTTAAGATCCACCTGATCAGGGACATAACCCCGATCCCTCATAACGGGTGCAGACCGCCGAAACGAAGAAGAGTGTAAAGGAGGCAGGAATTGTCACGATACGTTGGACCATCATGCAAATTATGCCGTAGAGAAGGCATAAAGCTTTTCTTAAAAGGGGAGAGGTGTTACACGGAAAAGTGTGCCATCGAAAAAAGGAACTACCCGCCGGGACAGCACGTTGATACAAAAGGCAAAGTCCTTGAGTACGGCCTCAGGCTCCGGGAAAAACAGCGCGCCCGCAGAATGTACGGGTTGAGCGAGAAGCAGTTCAGAAGGTTCTTTGCCATGGCAGAGCGCAAAGACGGGATCACGGGGACGAACTTCCTGGTCCTTCTCGAGAGAAGGATCGACAATATGGTCTTCCGTTTTGGTTTCGCAACGTCGCGCAAGGAGGCCCGTCAGCTTGTATCGCATAAGCACATTGCGGTCAACGGGAAAACGGTAAGCTCAGCGTCATACCTGATCAAAGTAGGTGACGTGGTCGAGGTGAGGCACAAGGACATACCGGGAGTTGTGAACGCCCTGGAATCGGTGGTACGAAGGGGTGTACCCTCGTGGATCGATCTCGATAAGGAAAATATGAAGGGCACGATGAAGCTCTTCCCGACCCGTGATGATATTACGATGCCTATTAAAGAACAACTTATTGTAGAGTACTATTCAAGGTAGTTATTACCCCAAGGAGGGTACATGCCTATGTTTGAAAAAAACTGGCAGGAGCTTATCAGGCCAACAAAGATTGAGATTGAAAAAAAGGAGAGCGCCTATGTGAAGTTCTCCACCGAGCCCTTCGAACGTGGATATGGCATTACGATCGGTAATTCCCTCCGGAGAGTGCTTCTTTCCTCGATCATGGGTGCGGCCATAACCTCGGTCTGGATCGATTCCGTCGACCATGAGTTCACGACGATCAGGGGTGTTAAAGAGGACGTTACGGAGATCATCCTCAACCTCAAGAAGGTCGTACTCAGGATGACCGATGATAGGCCCGCCCTTTTAAAGATCGATGTGAAAGGCAAACGGGAACTGAAGGCCGGCGACATCACGCATGAAGGCGGCGTAGAGGTCGTAAATCCCGACCTTCACATTGCCACGCTCTCAAGCGACGCGAAGCTTTACATGGAAATGAGGGCAAAGCTCGGCAGGGGCTATCAGCCTTCTGAACAGAATATCGACGATAACGAGCCGATCGGCACAGTCCCGATCGATGCTATCTTTTCGCCCATCAGGAAGGTGAGCTATAACGTCAGCCAGGCAAGGGTGGGTCGACGGACCGACTATGACAAGCTTACCATGGAGATCTGGACCGACGGCAGCGTCGATCCCCTTGACGCCTTGTCCTTTGCGGCAAAGATCATCAAGGAACAGATGAGGATCTTTATCAATTTTGATGAGATCGAAGAGGCGGACACCGTTGAAGATAGGGGACAGGAAAAACCTGATTTCAATGAGAACCTCTATCGCAGCGTTGATGAGTTGGAACTCTCCGTTAGGAGCGCCAATTGTCTTAAGAACGCGGATATTAAATATATAGGTGAACTGGTCCAGAAGACGGAGCAGGAGATACTTATGACAAAGAATTTCGGCAGGAAATCTTTGAACGAGATCAAAGAGATCCTTTCCTGCATGGGGCTGCGGCTTGGTTTAAAATTAGACAGTTTTCCCGCCAGGGAAGACCTTGATAAGATGGTTCTCAAGAAAAAAGATCACATGTAGGGGTTGACCATGAGGCATCAGAACAGAGTGAAGAAAATGAATCGAACGAAGAGTCACAGGCGGGCCTTGTTAATGAACCTCGCCAACGCCCTTTTCGATCATGAAAGCATAAAGACGACGAACCCGAAGGCAATGGAACTGAAGAAGGTGGCGGACAGGCTCATCACGCTTGCGAAGAGAAAAGACCTTCACGCCATGCGACTCGTGTTCGCCTTCTTGAGGGACAAACAGATCGTCAGGAAACTTTTCAGCGATATCGGCGACCGCTACAGCGCGATCAACGGCGGGTATACGCGCGTCGTCAAGATCGGCCTGAGAAAAGGTGATAGCGCTCCCATGGCCATCATCGAGCTGACTCAGAAAAAAGAGACGGAGAAGGAAAAGGACAAAGAGAAGGCCAAGGCGAAAGACGCTAAAAAGGCGAAGGCGGCGAAAGAGAAAAAAGAGCCCAAAGAAAAGAAGGAAAAAGCCGAGAAGGCGCCGGCCAAAAAGAAGGCAGCGAAAGACGCCGCAGAAGAGACAAAGCCGAAAAGAACAAGAAAACCCAAGGCAGAAGAAAAAGTAGAAGAGAAGATAGAAGAAAAGGTTAAAGAGAAGACGGAAGAGCCCGCCTAAAAGATACTGGGAGATCGTTCAACGGCAGGACAACGGACTCTGACTCCGTGAATCAAGGTTCAAATCCTTGTCTCCCAGCCAGAATAAAAGAACCGGCTGTTCAACGGCCGGTTCTTTTATTCTGGCAATGATCAATGTACAAATCCCAATAACCAAATGGCCTATCGGCAATAACCAATAATCAAAAAGAAAATAACCAAAATGGGATGTTCTTATTTGGTTATTGGTGCTTGGTCATTGGTTATTCTCTTCTTGTGATCCTCTAGCACCTTCTCCATTTTCTCGATGATCTCCGGTGATTGAAGCTCTGTTATACCGAAAAAGAGATAGGAGAAATTGTCCGCAAGTATCTCTTCGGGGTGAATGGTATAGTCGGTGTTCTTCCCGATCTGTTCGTAGAAACCGCCAAGCTTTTCCTCGCTGTAAAGTTGAGGTTCTTTGCTCTTCAATAACGTGGGTTTCCGCCCCGGGCCGTTGTCCCTGGCCACGGCGAGAAAGGCGACCTGAAGGTAGTCGAAGAACTCTTCACCGTGAACCTTGCTGTACCTCTCAACGTTGGAGTAGAGAACGGGAACGACCCACAGTTTTTGCTTACCCGCTTTCACGCTTATGCAGTGGTCGTTCATGGGCGCATCAGGATTGGTTATCTTCCGGGGTTTCAACGTTTTCGGGAATTCAAATAACGGACACTTTTTGAAACCGATGACACCGTAAAGCTCGTCACGGAGCTTGGTGTTCCGGCGGGTTATGACATGGAACAGTTCATGGGAAAAAAGTTTATAGAGTTCCAGGACGCCTCCCCCGATCAGTTTTTCAGGAAAAATGACGGCATTGCCCCGTGTATAGGCAACACCGCCTTCTTCATTCCCGGTGGTCTTTATGAGGTAGATCGTCCGCGGCAGCATTGGGGCGAACCGATCGATCTTGGGTTGGATCGTGGTGATGATCGACCGTATCCTGTCTTCCTCTTCTTTCTCCCAGGACCGCACGTTCTGTGCCACAAAGTCCAGGAATTCCTTCTCCGGTACGTCCCTGTCTGTCCTCATACGGCAAGACCGGTCGAAAGGGCTCAACTGTTCAATGAACGAGTCTTTTGCGGTAAGTATGTTCCTGCCTTCCTCGACGGTGGCGAACACAAATTGCAGCTTGTCTGCCGCAAAGACCCCTGAGGGAACGAAAACGCATATGAGCAATGCTGCGGCAAGCACGATGGTCGGTATGGTTCTCATATGATGTCTCCTAAAATTAAAGAAGGGTTCAGGGCCCAGGATTCAGGGGCCAGAGAAGATCAAAAGCAAAAGACGGGCTTTTATTTTTTTGTTTTTTCTCTTGCCCCTTGGCCCTATTCCCTGAACCCTGTTTTTTTATTTTTTTCCTGTTGCTCCGGCCATCTTTGCCCAGGAGTCGCGAAGTGATACGACCCGGTTGAAGACGGGTTTCCCGGGTGCGGTATCTTTCAGGTCCGCGCAAAAATAACCGAGCCGCTCGAACTGGTACCCGCTCCCCGGCTGCGCATCGGCAAGGCCCGGCTCGACATGGCAGGGATATACCGTTTCCAGAGAATCGGGGTTGAGAAGGGCCGCGAATTCCCCCTCGGCGCCGGCGGGATCCGCCACATTGTAGAGCCGGTCGTAAAGCCGAACCTCTGCCTGGACGGCGTGCCCGGCCGATACCCAGTGGATGACGCCTTCCACTTTGCGGCCATCAGCGGGGGGTGCGTTCCTTGTTTCCGGGTCATATGTACAGTGGACCTCAATTACATGACCCGTTGTTTCATCCTTAGCCATTGAGGCAAACTTGATGACATAGCAATTTCTCAGGCGCACCTCGCGGCCCGGGCCGAGACGTTTATACTTTTTCGGGGGTTCTTCCACGAAATCATCACGTTCGATGTAGATCTCCCTCGAAAAAGGTACCTTTCTCGTTCCCATGTCAGGTTTTTGAGGGTGGTTGGCGCATTCGATCTCTTCCACTTTGTCATCGGGGTAATTATCGATGACCACGCGCAGCGGCCGCAGAACTGCCATGGCGCGCGGGGCCCGCTCGTTGAGGTCGTCGCGGACGCAATGCTCCAGAAGGGCGATGTCGACAAGGTTGTCGTTCTTGGCAATGCCGATCTTCGCGCAGAAGCTCCTGATCGCCTCCGGTGTGTAGCCGCGCCGCCTCATTCCGGCGACGGTGGGCATGCGCGGGTCGTCCCACCCGCTGACGTAATGACCCTCCACAAGATCGATGAGCCTGCGTTTGCTCAGCATGGTGTAGCTTAAATTGAGGCGCGCGAACTCTATCTGCTGAGGTTTATGGCCCTCTATGAGTTCATTGACGAACCAGTCGTAAAGGGGACGGTTATTCTCGAATTCCAGCGTGCATATGGAGTGGGTGATGTTCTCCACGGAATCGGAGAGGCAATGGGCAAAGTCATACATGGGGTATATGACCCAATCGTCGCCCGTCCGGTAGTGGGGGGAACGTTTGATCCGATAAATGACGGGGTCACGCATGGTTATGTTCGGTGATGCCATGTCTATCTTTGCGCGCAGGACATGGGCGCCGTCCTCGAATTCGCCTGATCTCATCCGGGCGAAGAGGTCGAGATTCTCTTCGATCGAGCGCCCGCGGTAAGGGCTGTTCTTGCCTGTTTCCGTCAATGTGCCGCGGTATGCCCTGATCTCATCGGCGCTTAAACTGCAGACGTAGGCCTTCCCCAGCCCGATGAGGGTCACAGCGAACCGGTAAAGCTGTTCGAAATAATCGGAGGCAAAGAAGAGCCTGTTCTCCCAGTCGAATCCCAGCCAACGAACGTCATTCTGGATCGATTCAACGAATTCAAGTGATTCGCCGGCAGGGTCGGTATCGTCCATACGCAGGTTGCAGGTCCCTTTGTACTGGGAGGCTATGCCGAAGTTGAGGCAGACGGACTTGGCGTGCCCTATATGGAGGTACCCGTTCGGCTCCGGCGGGAAACGGGTGGCGACGCGGTCTCCATGTTTACCCGTTTTTATATCATCATCGATGATCTCCCTGATAAAATCGCTTTGCGATGCGCCATCCTGTTGTGTCATGGTCGGTTTTCCTTCGGGTCTTTACTTGTTTTGAGGCCAGCCATTTCTTACCATAAACTGCCATTTTTTTCAATGGTATCGGCAGGGAACAGAGTAGGGAACAGGGAACAGAGGTAAAATGAAGGGCTCGGGATATGGGGCTCAAGGAGTAGAGAGAAGCAAAAAGATAAATCTTCTCCGGACCCTTGGGCCTAACCCCTGATTTCTGCCTTCACTTCCCTTGATTTTTTACCTCTCCCTGTTTTATTCTTGGGTATCATGAAACTGTATATTCTTGGAACGGGGACCGCGATACCACGGATCGAGAGAGGCTCTTCGGCGTATCTGGTCACAACGCCAGGGGCCAACATCCTCATCGATGTGGGGCCTGCGGTGGTGCGGCGCCTCCTGGAGACGGGTTACGACGTTAACGATGTCGACGTCGTTGTCCTCACCCATTTTCACGTCGACCATACAGCGGACCTCTCAACATTCTTCTTTGCATGCAACTACGGGATGCGTCCGAGAACGAAGCCCCTGACCGTCATCGGCGGCAGGGGGCTTGCACGTTTCCATCGGGGCCTTCGAGCCGTTTATCCCTGGATCAGGCCGGTATCATACGATCTGACGGTGAAGCGCCTTGTCAATGATTCCCTGGAAATGAAGGGGCTCACCATAAGGACGGCCCCGATGAGACACAATCCGGAAAGCATAGCAGTAAGGCTTGAAGGAAAAAGATCGGTCACCTTTTCCGGCGACACCGATCTTTCCGGGAATCTCATCAGGCTTGCGGAAAAGACGGACATTCTTGTCTCTGAATGTGCCTTTCCGGAGCGCAAGGTGAAGGGGCACCTCAACCTTGCCGCCCTGGATAAGATCGTGCAAAAGGCAGAACCGAAACGAGTGATCCTCACTCACCTCTATCCCGACTGGGACACCTACCGCGGAGTCCTTCACGCGCCGTATCTGTTGGGGGAGGACGGGATGGAAATAGAACTGTAAAAACAGCCTCATATCGTTTACAATCATGAAAGTGGTTCAATTCAACAGAGAGCAAAATGGCAGATATACCGTCGTTTACCGGGGAGAGCCGGTGGACGTTGCGGCGCTTATCGTTAAAATTCAGGAACCGGACCGGAGGTTAACGGCGGGCAGAGGGGCGCCCGGTGTCTTCGAGTTTGACGGGCGGGCGCTCGTCTGCAGGCAATATATCCACGGCGGCTGGCTCCGGGGGATCACAGGTATGATGTTCTTCGGTGATAAGCGGGCCTCAGTGGAGCTGGAGATCACGACCTACCTGGAAGAAAAAGGATTTCCCGTTGTTACCCCCTTTGGTTTTGTCGTGAAGGAGGAGCTTGTCGCGAAGAACCTCTTTTTTCTCTCTATTTTCCTGGAAAACGCCCGCGATCTCATCGATCACTTCAGGTCGGCAGGTCAAAGAGGGCGGCTCAGGATGTCAAAAAAGCTTGCCCTCCTGCTTTTCAGAATGGGCCGGCTGGGCGTTTACCATCCGGACCTGCACCTGAGGAACGTTCTGGTCAGCGGCGAAGGGGAACTCTTCTTTCTCGATTTCGACAGGGCATACCGCAAAGAGATCACCCCGGGCGATTATGAGAAGATGTTCTGGCGCCTCGACAGGTTTGTCCGAAAATACAGTCCCCTTTTCGGGCGCCCCGTCGATGAGATGGAAAGGCTGATATTTCTGAGGACATACGAGCGGCTGTCCGGCGAGAAGGTCCTAGGGATCAATGAAGGAAAAACGCAAGAAGATGGAACGTTCCTCGAAGCTGGGCTGGTTCATCGATAAGATCTTTTACGGAAAGAAAAAGATCTGACAGGGCCCAGGATTGAGGATTCGGGGTTCAGAAAGAACAAAACGTTCTTCCATGAAAATATATTTTTCTCTGGCCCCTTAGCCCTGAATCCTGAGCCCTGATCGTATCAGCTCTTGGTCCGATGGGTCCTGTGGGCCCTTCCCCATCTCTGTGGACCCAGAACCATTCATCGGGATATTGTTTGATAATGGTTTCCAGAAAGGCGTTGATCTTTCTGGTGTTCTTCTCGATCAAGTTCTCCGATATTGCCTGCCGTTCCATCACGATGGGGTTCGCCGCATACGATGGTGTAGCGAAGAAAACCTTTCCGTACGGCGTAGACAGGGAACGACAGTGCAGCCCGTTTTCATGGCGATCATGGCCGTGCCTTTCGACGTGGGGACCTTCGTGCCGAAGAACTCCACGAAAACGCCCCGCGAGCGTTTTTCCCGTTGATCACCGAGAATGGCGACATGTAATTGTTCTTGAGGAGCCTCATGACCTCTTTTCCGGTATTTTCATTGACGATGATGGTAAGGCCCGTCGATTCCCGGAGACCGTTGAGAAAGGTGTTCAAGAGGGCCTGTTTTTTCAGGGGCCTGGCCAAGCGCCACCAGGTTGGTTCAGGAGCTTCGATGTAATCACCAGTGATTTCCCAGTTGCCGAAATGAAAATCAGGGCGATTACGCCTTTTCCTTTGCGAGGGCTTCCTCAAACAATTCCTTCGCTTCCACGGTAAATCTTTTGGGTACCTCGTCCATCGTGGACGAAGGGCACAAGAAGCAATTCAATAACATTGGTTCCGAGCTTCTCGAAATTAGCTCTTTGCGATAGCCTTGCATCTTTTTCGCAGAGAAATCCGGAAACGCCCTCTTGATATTGGAGAGGGCAACTGTTGCTTCTGTTTTGTAAAAGAGCAAAGCCACGCTCTTCCCATGAATTTTCCCGTAGCGAGCTGCGCTTTTTCGGGCAGGAACGCGCAGGCATATGCTGCAAGGGACTTTATAAGGGCAATCAGTATAAGATCAGCGATCACACGGACCTATTTGGCGAAACAGGCGGGATCTATGGGAAGCGCTTCCTCTATGAGCATGACGGGAATATCGTCCCGTATGGGATATAAAAGCGCGCAGGCATAGCAGGCAAGCCCATCCCTGAGGCCATCAGTGACGTTAGGTCTCCCTTGCATTTCGGGCAGCAGAGTATATCGAGCAATTCCTTGCTGATGGCCGTCGCTTTCATTCTTTGGATCAATCTCCGTTTTCGTTGTTCTTCTTCATTGCCGGCTCGAGGATATCGCCGAGGGTGGAGAAGGCATTTTCATTCTCCTCACGCACCGCAGGCGCGGCCTGTTCGTCTCTTTTTCTGAGGACCTTGGTGCTCAGCGCTATTCTCTTTTCTTTCTCGTCGATATTGAGAATGGCAACCTGTATCTTGTCGTCGAGGTTAAAGACCTCTGAGGGTGGTTTTCCCTGGAGTTCATCCATTTCGGAGATGTGAATAAGGCCTTCGATACCTTCTTCGATTTCGACAAAGACACCGAAATCGGTGATGCTCGTGATGTGGCCGTCGATCACGTCGCCCGTGTGAGTATCGGCATGCCGGCCTTTCCAGGGATCTTCCTTTAAACGCTTGATGCTCAGGGAGAACTTTTTCTGTACCTTGTCGATATTGAGGACAAGGGCTTCGACCATGGCCCTTTCTTGAGCTGTTCCGATGTTGCACTTCTTTCTCCTCGACCAGGAGAGTTCGGACATGTGGACCAGTCCGTCGATCCCGTTGCCGATGCCGACGAACATGCCGAAATCTGTGAAATTCTTGACCTTGCCCTTCACGATGGACCCGGGCGGATAGTGTCGCTTCCAGTTCGTCCCAGGGGTCCGGGGCCAGCTGTTTCAGGCCGAGAGAGATGCGTTTCTTGTCGAGGTCTATCTTCAGAACGACAAGTTCGAGCCAGTCACCTTTGTTGACGAGCTTGGACGGGTTTCTTGAATTTTTTGTCCCAGCTCATTTCGCTGACATGCAGGAGCCCTTCGAGGCCCTGTTCCAGTTCTACGAATGCGCCGTACTCGACAATCCCCACAACCTTGCCTTTTACCCTGGTTCCGACGGGATATTTTTCATCGATCTCCAGCCAGGGATCGGTCTTGAGCTGCTTCATGCCGATCGAAACACGGCCCTTTCTCCGTATCGATGGCGATGATCTTGACCTTTACCTCGTCGCCTATCCGCAGGTATTCCTTCGGGTGGGTTATCTTGCCCCAGGTTATATCATTTATATGGAGAAAGCCGTCAACGCCGCCAAGATCGACAAAGGCACCGTAATCGGTTATGTTACTCACAAAACCGTATACGACCTGTCCTTCTTTGACGTTCTTCCAGAATTCCTGTTTTTTCTTGTCCCGTTCTTCTTCGAGGAGGACCCTTCTCGACAGGATTATGCTGCCCTTTCTTCGGTTGGACTTGATGACCTTGAACTTCAGGTTCCTTCCCACAAAGAAGAAGGGTTCTTGACGGGTTTTATATCCACCTGCGACAGGGGAAGAAAGGCGTTATACCCCCATGTCCACGATAAAACCGCCCTTTGACCTCAGATGCGATATGGCCTTCTATGGAGATGCCCTCATCGAGCGATTTATCTATCTTTTCCCAGGTCTTTACCTCGTCGACCTTTCTGTCTTTGAAAGCCGCAGGAGGCCGGATTCCTTTTCCCGGCCAACGACCATGACCTCAACTTCGTCGTCGACACTGACTTCGGCTGCTCCTCAGCCTTGGGCGTAAATTCATGGAGCGGAGACAATGCCCTCAGATTTCAAACCCACATCGACAATGACCGAATCGCCATTGATCTTGATGACCTTGCCTTTTAAGACATTGCCTTCCTGAAGACTTTTCATTGACGTTTCGTATAGTGTCTGCATGTCCTCCTGTGAGTTTTCTTTCAGTGTCCCGGTATCTGAGCTGTCCACCATCATGTGTGCCCCCTAAAAATTTTTTACACGCCTTTCCACATTATCTATTATAAGATCAGGGGTCGATGCTCCCCCTGTGATCCCCACCGTGCGATACGCCCTTGAACCATCCGGGCTTAAGTATCTTCAACGGTTTCGATATGATGGGTATTTGGTTGTACCTTGTGGACTACTTTGTAGAGTTTTGTGGTGTTGGAGCTATTCTTTCCCCCCACGACCAACATCATATCGACCTTGCCGGATAAGCTCTATGGCTTCATTCTGTCTTATCTGAGTGCTTTCGCAAATCGTATTGTAGATCCTGAGCTCTTCCACGCCTCCGATCAGCTCTTTGACGATTTCAACAAATGTATCTTTATCGAGGGTGGTTTGGCTTACAACCCCAATCTTCTTTGCGGTCAGTTTTTTTGGTTCTTGTAGTACAATACCATCGTTATCTAAATAACTCAAGACACTTTTCACTTCAGGATGGTTTTTGTCGCCGACGATCACAACCTGATAACCGTTGTTTTTCAGATACTTTGCGTGTTGCGCACACGTTTCACGAAGGGGCAGGTGGTGTCGATGACCTTCAGGCCGGTGCCCCGTATGTAGTCCTCTTCCTCCTTTTTTATCCCGTGGGTCCTGAAAACCAACCGTTCCTTCCTTTACCTGATAGACATCGTCGACGGGTATGACTCCTTTTTCCTTCAGGACATGTCGACCATCTGGGGGTTGTGAATGATGGGCCCGATCGGTATAAACATTTTCCCCGGTCGCCTTCGGCGGCCTTATGGACCATCTTTATGGCGCGCTTGACACCGAAGCAAAACCCTATGTTCTTTGTCTTGACGATCTTCATTGCTTAATGGCCATCCTTTCCTTCAATGTGGTCCACAATTGTCCGGAGCACCTCTTCTATGCCGGACCCCGTTGTGTCCACATAGACGGCACCGGCCGGGATGATAAGGGGGGCAATGGCCCTGTCCGAATCGTTCCTGTCGCGTTCTTCCATTTCTTCTTTCACTGTTTTCAACACCGCCTGCGAGCCCTTTGCCGACAGTTCCATGTGCCTGCGCCCCGCCCTCTCGTCGGGCCGGGCATCGAGATAGAATTTTATATCCGCCTCAGGAAAGACAACGCTGCCCGTGTCGCGGCCTTCAAGGACCACCCGGCCTTTTTTGCCGAGGTTCCTCTGCAGCGCGTTCGCATGGTCCCTGACGGACTGGATCTGTGAAAGGGACGAGGCGAGGAGGGAGATCTCCGGACTGCGGATCTCCTCCGATATGTCCCGGTCCCCGAGGTAAACCCTGGTGTTTTCCCCGAACTCGAAGGCGAGGCATACCCGTTGAAGGAGATCGTCTATCGTCTCATCATTCTTCCGTGTTTTGTATGCGTAAGCGATACCCCGGTAAATGGCGCCGGAATCGATGTAGGTAAAGCCGGACCTTTTGGCAAGCATCTTTGCGATGGTGCTTTTTCCCGCACCGCTCGGTCCGTCGATGGTGATGATCATGTCTTTTTTGATATTCACGTCGTTTCCCGCAACCTGAAAAACTTGCCAGTTAGTCAGTATATAACAACTGGGGGGAAAATTCAAAGGGATCAGGGATCAGGGCCCGGGGGCCAGAAAAAAAGAAAAAAAGCAGCTTCCCCGTTAAGTTATGTTTTTTTCTGAACCCTTAGCCCCTGAATCCTGAACCCTATTAGCTTTCGTTTTACTTAGCATGTGTTTTATCCTTGAAACTGAACCGGGATAATAGGAGAATTGTTCCATGAGGCTAAAATACATCAAGGGGTTGACGGGCGTTAGAGATCAGGAAGGAGTGTCCATGAAAGGAACAATTGTACTCGCGATCGCGGTTATCATGATCGTGTTTGCCGGTTGCGCCTCTGTTCCACCCGAGGGTGCATCTTCGCGAACCGGGATATGCAGGGCAACCAGCGAACAGGAAATTGCCTCACTCTTTGACCGATGGAACCGGTCGCTGCAGACCGGCGACCCGCACAAGGTTGTCGCCAACTACGCGGAGAGGTCGGTCTTGCTTCCCACCGTATCCAACACACCCCGGCTGACCCCTGCCGAGAAAGAGGACTACTTTCACCATTTTCTCGAGAACAGGCCTTTCGGCAGGATCGACTCCAGAACGATAGAGATCGACTGCACCACCGCTGTCGATACCGGGTTGTACACGTTCACGTTCGCTAAAACAGGGGAAGTTGTCAAGGCGCGCTACACATTCACCTACAAGTGGGACGGCAAACAATGGCTTATCACAAGCCACCACTCTTCCGCCATGCCGGAGAAGAAGTAAACTCCCCTTGAAATGTAAGAAGTACCAGTGGTAATGAATAAGGGGATGGAAACCACTCGATTAAATCGTATTTACAAAATATTGCGGAAATTCCTGACCGATCCGGGAGAGCCTTTCCTCGTCCAGTCGATCGAGACACAAACGCTCCTCATCTGCGGGAAGGACGCTGTTATCGAGCGATACGACGCCTCCACCTCCCGTTTCGGCAATGGCATCCGGGAGAACTCGTTCAAGACACCCCCCGGTGTCCATCGGATCAGGGAGAAGATCGGATCGGGTGCTCCCGAAGGGCGCATTTTCAAAGAACGCAGGGACACGGGCATCAATTGGGACCAGGGTCCGACCGAAGATAACCTGATACTGACCCGTATTCTGCGACTGGAAGGCCTGGAGGAGGGGATCAACAAGGGTGCGGGGGTCGATTCCTATGAGCGCTGCATCTATATCCACGGCACCAACCGGGAGGACCTGGTGGGTACCCCATTGTCCCACGGATGCCTGTGCCTGCGTAGTCAGGATATCCTTCGCCTCTTCGAGACCGTCAGGGAGGGCACGCTCGTCTACATTGACCCTCCGCCAATGATCATCGGCGAAGAAAAGTGCCGGAGTTTCCATTTTACCGGTATCTTCGGAACCGGCATGAGCGCGCTCGCTCAATATCTGCGCTTTCAGGGGATCACGGTCTCCGGTTCCGATCGTTTGCTTGCCAGTGAGGATACCGCCTCCATCCGGCAGTCGCTTGAGGGGCTCGGATGCGCCATCGCCGATCAGGACGGCTCGGGTATCAGTGAGGACACCGATGCCGTCTGCGTCTCAACGGCAATAGAGGAATCGAATCCCGACATCGCCGCTGCGCGCGCCCTCGGTCTTCCCGTCGTACACCGCTCTGACCTGCTTGCCTCGATAATCACGTCAAAAAGGACGATCGCCGTCGCCGGTACAAGCGGAAAGTCGACGGTGACGGCAATGATATTTGAATTCCTTTCGGCGTGCGGGAGGTCGCCCTCCCTCATAAGCGGTGCGCCCTTGCTAAGGCTCGAAAGACAGGGACTCATCGGTAATGCCTTCAGCGGCGGCTCCGATCTTTTGGTCGTAGAAGCGGACGAGAGCGACGGGACGCTTGTCAAATATTCTCCGGAGGCCGCGGTCATTCTTAATATTTCCAAGGACCACAGGAGCGTTGATGAGATAAAAGGTTTTTTTGGAACCCTTGTTTCAAGATCTCAATGGACCGCTTCAAATGCGGACGATCCGGTCCTTGCCTGCCTTCCGGCAACGGCAGGCTTTGGCCGGAGTGGCTGCGCCTCGTGGCGGCCGGACCGTGAAGAGCTCCTGCGGACGTCGGTCAGGCTTTTTCGCAAGGGCATTGAATATCATTTGCCGGTTCCGGGAAACCACAGCCTTGAAAACCTGCGCGCGGCACTTTGCGTCTGCGAGCATTTCGGTTGCGAGGGATCGGCCCTTGCCGACGGGGTGAGAGATTTTGAGGGTGTGGCCCGGCGCTTTGCAGTGACCGAGACACAGCAAAGGGTGCATGTGGTCGATGATTTTGCGCATAATCCGGCAAAGATAGAGGCTGCCGTGAGCACCGCACGGGGCCTTTCGGAACGCATTATCGCCGTCTACCAACCGCACGGGTTTGGCCCGACACGATTCCTGAAGGATGAATACATCGCAACCTTTCGGACCGTCTTCCGGCAGAATGATTCCTTCTATCTCCTGCCGATCTATTATGCCGGGGGCACTGCCCAAAAAAATATTTCCTCGGAAGATATTATAAACGGTCTCGGTCCCGTATCATTCAAAGCGCAGGCGGTAAGCGACCGCAACGAGCTGCTGGCCAGGCTGAAGGCCGACGTGAGAGAGGGCGATTGCGTCCTTGTCATGGGAGCGCGGGACCCGTCGCTGCCTGCCCTGGTGAGGAAGACCGTGGAACTGTTCGGCGGGGAAAGTTAGGAAGTCACAAGAAGTAAATCGAGGTTTTTGTCAAACCAGTTTCTTGAGCTCTTCCATGCAGGCGTTGTTCTCCCGGGGTGTTCCGAAGGAAATGCGGATATAGTCGGGGAGGTCATATGCGCCCATAAAGCGCACGAGGACCTTTTTGTCGAAGAGTTTTTTCGTGATCTCCTCGGCCCTTTGGCCGAGCTTGACGAGGACGAAGTTCGCCTCCGTGGGGACATGTTCCAGAGAAAGTTCTTTCAGGGCCTTATAGTAGAAATGTCTGGCTGATGCGCTGTTACTGAGCACCTTTCTCAGGTGGTCTTCATCGGAAAGGGCGGCCCTGGCCGCTATGAGGGCTATCATGTTGACGCTGAAGGGTTGTTTCGTCCGCTCCAGGAACGATACGAGCGTACTCTCGCCTATCCCGTACCCGACCCTGAGGCCGGCAAGGCCGTATGCCTTGGAGAACGTCCTGAGGATGAGGACGGGAAAATCCGCAATGTAGGCAAGCGTGTTGGGGAACCTTTTACTTTCAGCGAACTCGGCGTAGGCCTCGTCGACAACAACGAGGATATTGCGGGGAATGGAGCCGATGAAGTGCTCGAACCCCTTCTCCTCGAATATGGTGCCCGTCGGGTTCATGGGGTTGTTGAGAAATATGATCCGCGTCCTTTCATCTATCTGTGCCGCTATTGCCTTCAGATCGGTGTGCATACCGGAAAGCGGCACCTTCCTTATCTCATAGCCGTAGATCTGTGCGGCTATGGCATAGAAGGCAAAGGAGGATTCCGTGACGATGGCCACGTTCCCGTCACCCTCCTTCATCGCCTTGAAAGACATCTCGATGAGCTCGTTGGAACCGTTGCCTATGAGAAAGTTTTCGCCTGCGAGATGATATCGGCCGGCAAGGCCGTCTTTGAGCTCCTTCTCGCCGCCGGGGTAACGGTTCACCGCGAAGAGCGCGTCGAGAATGCTCCCGAAGACCTTCTCCGACGGAGGATAGGGGTTCTCGTTCGACGAAAGGCGGACCCAGCCGTCCTCGTGACCGTACATCATCGCCTTGGGGTAATAGGGTATATTTTTTACGCTGTCGCTTATTGAGAGCTTCACGGTCTTTGCCTTGTTATTTTCTTTATGAGCGCTTCGGCGTTCTTCTGCATGGCGGTAAAATCTCTCGCGCTTAAGCCCGCCCCGAGTGCTATCCGGAGGGCCTCGTCATCGCTCACGAGGTCTGACGGGCTGTGGGAGTCGGTATTGAGGACGAGTTTTGCGCCTGTCGACCGGGCCAGTTTTGCCACATGGCCGTTCGTGAGTGAGTGCCCTTTCCTGGCGCTGATCTCCAGCAGAACGCCCCGCTGCTTTGCCATCTCGACATCCTTTTCCTTGATAAGGCCGGGATGGGCGAGTATGTCAACCCCTGCCTCGATCGCCGCCCTGTTTGTCCCCTCTTCGACAGGTTCGGCAATGGTCTCGCCGTGGACCACCACATATGAAAATCCAAGCTTCCGTGCCAGGACGGTCAGCTCTCCGATCTGCTTTGCAGGACAATGGGTAAGCTCGGCACCGGCCACTATCTGGATGCCTTCGTGCAGCTGCGCGTAGTTGTTCAACTTTAATATCGATCTCGCCACGTTCTCAATGGTTGTTATGTCGACGTGGTCGGATATGCCCAGTATCCTGTAACCTTTGACCTTTGCCCTGCGGGCAAGTTCGAGAGGGAGCAGTTCGCCGTCACTGAGAAGGGTGTGGGTGTGGAGGTCGATCATGATGGTTACATCTTGTATTTGCCGAAGTCGTCCTGGGAGAGGTTTTCCAGGATATCTTCCCAATCCGACGTATCGGTGACCACCTTGTCCCCTTTCTGTGTCGCCAGGTCGATCTTTGCCGAACGCTGGATCACGCTTTCTTCGACAAAGATCGGGGCCGAGGTGCGCAGAGCGATGGCGATGGCGTCGCTGGGACGGGCATCGATGACCATCCTTTTCTTGTTCACGTCGAGATGGATCAGCGCGTAGTAGGTGTTGTCCTTCAGGTCGTTCACCTCGATCTTGAGGACCTTTACCCCGAGGTTGTCAAGGATGTTCTTTACGAGATCGTGCGTCATGGGCCGGGGGGTTTCGATGTTCTCCAGGGCCGTTGCAATGCTTGATGCTTCCAGGAGGCCGATCCAGATGGGCAGGACGTCCTTTTCTTCCGTGTCTTTCAGGAGTACGATCGGTGTGTTGGTGAAAGGGTCGACGGTGATACCGGCTACCTTCATCTCTTTCAGCATCGTTTACCTCCTCCAGGCTTTGGATTTTCGCCCCGTAATGAATTAGCATAACCTTTTATTACATCTACATCCACTAATTTGTGTATCATGCCATCGTCGCCCCTGAAATTGACGATCTTGCCTGTGCGTGTCCTTCCTGTCAGTTCTTCCGGGGAATTCTTGCTGTGGCCCTCAACGAGCACCTCTGCCGTTTTGCCCTCCATCTGCCTGTTCACCTCAAGCGTTATTGCCCCCTGGAGCTTCTGGAAGCGGATGAGGCGTTCATGGGCCACATCGCCCGGTACCATGCCGGGAAGCGACGCGGCGGCGGTGAACTTTCTCGGCGAGTACATGAACGAAAAGATCCCGTCGAACCTGACGGTCTCCATGAGCTTGACGGTTGCCTCAAAATCGCTGTTCTCTTCCCCGGGGAACCCGACAATGCAATCGGTCGTGATGGCTATGGCGGCGCATTGTTTTCTCAACGCCTCAACCTTGCCCATGTATTCCGGGGCGGTATAGCCCCTGTTCATGAGGGAAAGGACCTTGTCGGAACCTGACTGGAAGGGAAGGTGTATGGATTCGCAGAGCGTTTCCAGTTCCCCGAAACAGCCGATGAGCTCGTCGGAGATGTCTTTGGGATGGGACGTTACGAACCGCAGCCTGGAAATGCCCGGTATCCTGTCGATCTTCCGTAGAAGTTGGGGGAAGGAAATGTCGTCATTACCATTATTATAAGAGTTGACGTTCTGCCCCAGGAGAGTAACCTCCGTGATGCCGCGGGCGGCCATCTCGGTCACCTCGGCCAGGATGTCGCCGCTGCCCCTGCTCTCTTCGCGGCCCCGGACGTACGGTACAACGCAGTAGCTGCAGAAATTATTGCACCCCTTCATGATGGTGACGTGACCTTTTATGCCGCGCCTGGTATTGTGGGGCCTGATGGTGAGCGACGGGGAGCAGCCGTTATCGGCAAAGGCGGAAAAGGCCGCCGCGTGCGCCGCGTTCTCCAGCGCTTCCGGGATCCTGTGGATGTTCGATGGCCCCAGGGAAAAATCGATGAAAGGCAGCCGCTCGAAGATGTTCTCTTTTTCCTGCTGGGCAATGCACCCCGTCACGCCGAGTATGAGCCCCTTCTTTTTTTTGATCCTCTGGAGCCTTCCCATGCGGCTGTAAAATTTTTGCTCCGCCTTTTCCCTGATGCAGCAAGTATTGACAATGACGACGTCGGCGTCCTCCAGATCTTCGCCAGGGGTGTGGCCATGGTCGATGAGTATAGACCCCATCTTTTCCATATCATGGTCATTCATCTGACAGCCGAAATTTTCAATAAAGAATTTCATAATAATAATGGTTATGGGTCATAGGTTATGGGTCATGGGAAAAGACAAAGACAAAGACCATGTTAAGCCCATTATTGCAAGCTTAACACGGTCTTTGCCCCGAACCTATTATCTATTACCTATTACCTCTCTTCTCTATCCTCTCACTTTAAATCTGGGTCCCAGTTTTTCCATCTTTTTCACGATGCCGCCGTACTCGAGTTCACTGTAGGGGAGCATTGCCGCGCCGGAGAAACCCTGCTGCCTGATCTCCGTGGCCTTGCGGGATACGTTGTTCCTGATGTAGTCCCAGTAGGGGTGGTCGAAGCAGTCGGCGGCCTCGGTCAGCTTGCCTTCGTGCACGCAGAACCCGGCGGCGCTCACGACCGGCGGTCCGTCGAAAAAGGAGACACTGGAGTTCATCTTCACCGGCATGAGGGGTCCGGTGTGGCTTCCGCGCATGAACCCCGCGACGTAATGGCCGAGATTGAAGGGCGCGAGAACTTCGCCGGTGGCGGGGAAGGCGCCCTGGCAGCGGACCAGCATGACGGGGTCATCTTTCCCGGTGTATTTCCCGGCGATGTTATGGAGCCTTGACGTACAGGCCACGGCGGCTATATCGCCGCTCTCGCGGGACCAGACGGACTCCACAACGTACCGTTCGTTGTCGCGCAGGAGGGCCGCGATGTCATAGAGTTCTTCCGGGGCGTTGAGCTCTATCACCTTGTCGCCTTCGGTGTGGGCCACGTCCATGATGACGAACTTGAAGCCCTTGGCCATGTTCGGTGAGAGCATAAGGCCTGAATTATACATGGGATCGCAGAACATAAGGTACAGCGGCAGGTTGTATGCGCCGGGATCGGTCTTGTCGGCGGCAAACATGACGAAAGGCTCGTTCGGCCTCTCTTCGAACTCCATCTCCGCGACGGCAGGGCCCATGCCCTTCACGTTCCCCGAGAAGGAGTCTTTCAGCAGGTCCTGGCCCGCGCCATAGAGGCCCTGTTTCTTGGCCACTTCAGTGCCCGCGATAAAGGCGTCCCAGGCAAGCTTGTGCAGCTTTTCGTAGCCTGTCCCGTTGTTATGGGCGAACAGTATGGCAATGTCGTCGCCGGTGTGGCTGATGAAAAAGTCTGTGACAAGTTCTTTGCCTTCAGACTCGACGTATTCTATGACCCTCTTTATCAGCTTCTTGCTGGGCATTATATGTCCCCCGATACTGCCTATATCGGCCTTGATAATGGATAATGTTGTTTTCATAACACCCTCCTCAGATATTTTTGAAATATTTTTATCGAACCGGTGTTCGTTATATCAAGACCAAGGGGTGTAACGGACACGAAACCTTTTTCGACGGCGTAAAAGTCGGTGCCGCGTATGTGCTCGTAACTTTCACCGTTACCGCCTATCCAGTAGTATTTCCCGCCCCTGGGGTCAACTCTCTCGTGGACTATATCATTATATATCCTTTTGCCGAGGCTTGTCACGGAAAAACCCTTTAGCTTTTTGCGGGGAACATTTGGAATATTGACGTTGAGAAAGGTGTTCTCCGGGAAGGGTTTGTCCTGCAATACCTCGATCATTGAACAGGTGACATTCGCGGCGTCGTCAAAGAGAAAGCCATCGCGGGCGCACACGGAGACGGCCAGCGACGGTATGCCGAGAAAGGCGCCTTCCTTCGCTGCCGCCACTGTCCCCGAGTAGTTCACGTCCTGGCCCATGTTGGGCCCTTTGTTGATGCCGGATATGACGAGGTCCGGCTTTTTGCCGAGGACCACGTTCACCCCGAGATAGACGCAATCTGCCGGGGTCCCGTTGGTCGCGTATATACCCCCCGAGACCTCCCTTATCCTCAGCGGTTTGTGAAGCGTGATCGCATGCGCGACGCAGGTGCGCTCACGATCGGGCGCCACCACGTATACGTCGTGTTTGACACGCAGATGTTCGCGAAGGGAAAGGATCCCCTCAGAATGGATGCCGTCGTCGTTGGTCAGAAGGATAAGCAAGAAATACCCGGTCTCAGGATTAAAATATCGGGGCGACGGGATTTGAACCTGCGGCCTCTTGCACCCCAAGCAAGTGCGCTAAACCATGCTGCGCTACGCCCCGATGCAATCAATATAGCGAATACCTGTCTAAAAGTCCATACTTTTAGGCGGAGCGGACCCCGCTACGGCGGTTTCTATTGACTTTTCCGCCGTGTTTATCATAATATATGTAGTTTTTTTCAGAACTAAAATGAAGGAGTACCAAATGTACGCGATCATCGAAAACGGCGGGAAGCAATACAAGATCGAAGAAGGTAAGAAAGTGAAGCTCGAAAAGTTCGACGGATCAGAAGGCGATGAAGTTAAGATCGAAGGCGTTCTTGCCGTCAATACCGGAGAGGCGACACTCATCGGGAACCCCTATGTCTCAGGTGCATATATCAACGGAAAGGTTGTGGCGCAGGGAAGGGACAAGAAGATCACGGTCTTCAAATACAAGAGAAGAAAGGACTACAAGGTGAAAAAAGGTCACCGGCAGCCCTTCACGGAACTGCTTGTAGAGAAGATCGTTCTGGAGGCATAACATGGCACATAAAAAAGCAGGCGGAAGCTCACGTAACGGAAGGGACAGCAGCGGCCAGAGGCTGGGGGTCAAGATATACGGCGGCCAGTCGATCAGGGCCGGCAGCATCATCGTCAGGCAGCATGGAACGAATATCCATCCCGGGCAGAATGTGGGGATCGGCAAGGACAACACGCTCTTTGCATTGATAGATGGTATCGTCAAGTTCGACATGGCAGGGGACAGAAGAAGAGCGCATGTTCTGCCTGTTTGATGAAGTTCATTGATGAAGCGACCATATATGTAGAAGCAGGGCGAGGTGGCAGGGGCTGTGTAAGTTTCAGAAGAGAAAAGTTTGTTCCGCGGGGCGGACCTGACGGCGGTGATGGCGGAAAGGGTGGAGACGTTATCATAGCAGGGAAAAGAGATCTCGCAAGCCTTCGTGATTTCAAATACAAACGTAACTATAAAGCGCAGGATGGAAAGGCCGGCGGAGGAAAGAACAAGACCGGCAGGGAAGGCAGGGATACCATAATAAACGTGCCGCTCGGCACGGTCGTTTACGACCGGGACACATCAACCATACTATTTCATATCCTTAAGGACGGTGAAACGCGCGTTGCGGCCCCGGGCGGACGCGGCGGCAGGGGGAACACCCGTTTCGCCACCTCGACCCACCGGGCACCCACCGAATTCGATGTCGGTGAGGAAGGGGAGAAACGCTACCTTTATCTTGACCTGAAGCTTCTTGCCGATATCGGGCTCGTTGGCCATCCCAACGCTGGTAAGTCCACGCTTATCTCGCGCCTCACCGAGGCGAGGCCGAAGGTGGGTGACTATCCCTTTACGACGCTCACCCCTTCGCTCGGGGTCTTTGACGACAACGAGAAGACCTTCGTTATAGCCGATATCCCCGGTATCATAGAGGGGGCTTCGAAAGGCAGGGGGCTGGGGCTTACCTTCCTGAAGCACGTTGAGAGGACAAATGCACTGCTCATAGTCCTCGATGTTGCTTCCGATGATGTCAGGGGGGATTACGAAACGCTTTTGTCGGAACTTAACAGCTACGATGAAGCGATGCTGGAGAAACGAAGGCTTGTGGTATTGAACAAGGCCGATCTGGTGCCGGAGGCAACAGCCCGGCGATGGAGATCGTTCCTGAAGAAAAAGGGCGAAAACCCGGTCGTTGTCAGCGCCCTCACCCGGTTTGGCATGGACAAGCTGGCCGGGGTGATCTCGGAAGGGATCCTGGCGGCCAAACAGGACCTTGGGGCAGGGGGGCCGGTTTAGTTTATGAATGCTGCAGTGCGCACAATGAATCGCCTTGTTATCAAGATCGGGACATCGGTCCTGCTCGATGACGAGAAAAAGATCAGTACCGATAAGATACGGGACATAGCCAGGCAGGTCAAAAAGGTGAAGCAGAAGGGCATCGACGTCATCATCGTTTCCAGCGGGGCCATAGGTTGCGGCATGGAAACGGTGGGGACAAAGAAGAAACCGAAGGAGATAGCGAAACGCCAGGCGCTCGCTTCTATCGGCCAGGTGTTGCTCATGAAGATGTACCGTGAGAACTTCGAGAAAAAGGACATGAAGGTGAGCCAGATCCTGCTCACCCATGAGGACATCAAGAACAGGGTGCGGTGCCTTAACCTTACCAACACGCTGGATACCCTCCTCGAGATGGGTATCGTCCCCGTTGTCAACGAGAACGACGCCCTTTCCTTCGCGGAGATAAAGTTCGGCGACAACGACAACCTCTCGGCCCTTATCGCGCAGATCGTCAGTGCCGACCTCCTCCTCATCCTTTCCGACGTCGAAGGCCTGTACGAGCGTGATCCCAACCGGTATCCCGATGCCAAAATGATACCTGTCGTGCGAAAGATCAATGAAGAGATCGAAGGGACGGCCGCGCAAACGGGGAGCGAAAAGAGTGTCGGCGGAATGATAAGCAAGCTCGAGGCAGCGAAGAAGGCAGGATTCTACGGGATACCGACCCGTGTCGTCCTCGGCGGCAGAAGGGACGTGATCCTCAAGGTTGTAGACGGAGACCAGATAGGCACACTCTTTCTTCCCGGACGGAAACTGGCACGCAGGAAGTGGTGGACCGCCTTTGCCTTCAAGCCCAAAGGCGTCATCTGGGTCGATTCCGGCGCGGAGCGGGCCGTTGTGAGCAACGGGAAAAGCCTCCTGCCGTCAGGGATCGCGAAGATAGACGGGCATTTTGCCAGCGGCGACTGTGTTGAGATGAAAAACTCCTCCGGCACAGTGGTGGCCAAGGGCATAGCCAATTATTCCTCTTCCGAGATGGAGAGGATAAAAGGTGTGAAAAGTGTTGATATTGAGAAGGAGCTTGGATATAAATACACGGAAGAAGTGGTCCACAGGGACAACATGGTGGTGATATGAGACCGGAAAAACTTGCTGAAAAGGCAAAAGGCGCGTCAGATATCCTCGCCCACGCCTCATCGGACGAGAAGAACGCGGTCCTCGAGCGCCTCGCCGATGCCCTGGGAAAGAACAGCGATTATCTCTGCGCAGAGAACCGCAAGGACATCGCGGCGGCGGAAAAAGAGGGGCTGCAGGATAGCCTCATAGACCGCCTGCGCATCGACGACAAGCTCATCCGGGAGATGCAGGGGAGCCTTCGCGACGTCGCTTCTCTGCCCGATCCCGTCGGGGAGATAGTGAAGGTCTGGAAAAGGCAAAGCGGCCTTCTCGTGGGGAGGATGAGGATCCCCATCGGGGTCATACTCATCATATATGAATCGAGGCCGAACGTGACCGTCGAGGCGTTCTCGTTGTGCCTCAAAAGCGGCAACTGCGTCATCCTCAAGGGCGGGTCCGAGGCGTACCATTCCAACCGGGCGCTCTACGGGCTGATCGTGGAAACCCTCAAAGGGTCGAAGATATCACCCGATGCCGTCCAGTTCGTTGAGACCGGGGACCGCGACTACATCTATAAGCTCCTGGAGATGGACGAAAAGATCGACCTTGTAATACCCAGGGGCGGTGAGGCGCTTATAAGGAACATCGTGGAGCGCTCCCGTATACCCGTTTTGAAACATTACAAGGGTGTCTGCCATGTTTACGTCGACGACGGGTCCGATCAGGCCATGGCCGTGGACATCGCCGTCAATGCCAAGGTGCAGAAGCCGGCAACGTGCAATGCCATGGAGACGCTCCTTGTTCACGAAAAGATAGCCAGGACCTTCCTGCCCAGGGTCGCGAAAGAGCTGAGGCGCCAGGGCGTTACGCTCAAGGGCTGCCCCAAAACCGTAGCGGTCCTCAAGGACGTGAAGAAAGCGGCCAAAGATGACTGGTCCGCAGAATACCTCGATCTCACCCTCTCTGTCAGGGTTGTGAAGGACATGGATGAGGCGGTCGATCATATAAGGAAGTATGGTTCGGGCCACACTGACGCGATCGTAACGGCCAGCTACGACAGGGCCTGGAAGTTCCTGCGCGAGGTCAATTCCTCCCTGGTGCTCGTCAACGCATCAACGCGGCTCAACGACGGTTTCCAGCTCGGTCTCGGCGCCGAAATGGGGATAAGCACGACGAAGCTCCACGCCTTCGGGCCCATGGGCCTCGAAGAGCTTACGGTAACGAAGTTCATCGCCTTTGGCGAAGGACAATTGAGGACTTAAAGGACATTTATGGCGATAGGCATATTCGGAGGTACCTTCAACCCCGTTCATATGGGTCACCTGCGTGTTGCCGAGGAGATCAGGGAGGCCTTTCGTCTTGAAAAGATCTACTTCATCCCTTCCTCCACTCCTCCCCACAAGGACGCCGTGGTTGCCGGGGCGCCCGAGGAGCGCCTCAAGATGCTCAAGGCGGCAACGAGAGGCAGCGGCTTTTTCAAGGTCTCCGCCCTGGAGGTCAAAAGGGGCGGCGTCTCCTATACTATAGATACGCTGAAAAGGTTTGAGAGGCTCTTTGACGAGGTCTATTTTATCATCGGTGTCGATGCCTTCAGGCAGATCGATACGTGGCACCGTTACGAGGAGCTTTTCTACCACGCAAATTTTATCGTCATGACGAGGCCGGCCACTGCAAATGTCGACATCCCGGGCATGCTGCCCGAGCGCGTCCGCGGGAAACTCGCCCGGTTCGATGACGAGGAAGGGGAAGGGGTGTACCGCCACGAATCAGGCAAAAGGATATACCTGCACAGGGTAACACAACTCGACATCTCTTCAACAAAGGTGAGGGAACTCCTGAAGGAAGGAAGGTCGATCAGGTACCTGGTCCCGCCGGGAGTGGAAAAGGTCATAACGCAGAGGAGGTTATACAGGTCTTAGATGGAAACGATAGAGATCACAAATGCATTGGGCAGGTTTGCAGATGACAAAAAGGCCGGGGACATCGTGGTTATGGAGCTCGGCGGCCTCACCGATATCGCTGACTATTTTGTCATAGCCAGCGGTACCAGCGAACGCCACGTGAGGACCATAGCGGACGGTATCAAGGAAGGCATGAAAAAGGAGGGAATAAGGCCTTTTGCCGTTGAGGGCCACGATGAAGGCCGCTGGATCATACTGGATTATCAAAACGTCATCGTTCACGTTTTCCTTGAGTCGTTGCGGGAGCTTTACGATCTGGAAAGCCTGTGGATAGAGGCGAAAAAACATAGGGTAAAAAAAGAAAAAAAGAACGTAGAGGTGGGGAATGAACAAAGAAAAAGTTGAATTCTACCGTAAGAGACTCCTGAAGATGCGCGAGGATATACTGAACAAGGCGAAAAAACTGAAAGAGGATTCATATAACCTTGGGACCGACGGCATTCAGGACATGGCCGATGCGGCAAGCAATACATACAACGCTGATATCCTGATGAGCATAAGCGATAACGATCTCACCATCCTCAAGGACATCGATAATGCCCTCGACAAGCTCAGCAAAAAAACCTACGGGATCTGCGAAGATTGCGAGGAAAAGATAAGCGAGAAAAGACTTGAAGCAAATCCCGTAGCACGGTATTGTATAACATGTAAGCGGCAAATGGAGGAGAAAAGGATATAGGGGATGCGTTATAAAATATTCTTCCTTGTTTTAGCGCTTTTTTTAGTTTTCTATTTTTACATTGCGCACCTGAACCCGGAGAACGTCAAGTTCTATTATGGCGGAGCCCGCCCTATTGAATTGTCCCTGGCGGAGTTCATCATAGCTTCTTTCTGCCTCGGCGTTATCATATCCATCATCGTCAGTTTCTTCTACGACGTAAAGAGTGCCATCATGAAATGGATAGAGAGGCGCAACGAACGGAAGAGCGAAGAGTACCTCGAGCTTCTTGAAAAGGCGAAGCTCTATGACCTCAAAGGGGACCGGGAAAAGGCCATCGAACAACTTGAAAAGCTGGCGCGGAGGATCCCGGACAGAGAGGAGACGTACATTGCCCTCGCCAATATCTACGTATCAATGGAGGATTTTGAAAAGGCCAGAGAAATACTCGATCTGGCAGAGATAAGCCTGGGGAAGAGGGAGAACATCCTTTTCAAAAAGGTGAAAACGAATATCGCGACGAAGGACTACGGCAAGAACGAGGCCATACTGAAGGACATCCTGAAGATCAACGAATCGAGTCTCAATGCGCAGAGGATGCTCAGGGACCTCTATATCTGGAAAAAGGACTGGGACAGCGCCTATGACCTTGAAATGAAGGTCAAGCGGCACGTCAAGACCGAGGAAGAGAAAAAGCGGCTCGTCGGGATCCGTTATGAAAAGATATTGACCCTTTTCAACGAACGCTTTTCCGCCAACGCGGACAAGATCATCGATGAGCTAAAGGAGATAATCGGCGACCATAAACACTTCATCCCGGCCTATATACTGCTCGGCGAAGCATACAAGAGAACGGACAAGCTCAATGAGGCCGGGAGGGTCTATGGAAGAGGATACACCAAGACCGGTCATATCGTTTTTCTCCTGAAGATGGAAGACCTGTACATAGACAGGGGCGATCCGGGCGTCATCCTGAAAATATACCGGAGGGTCCTCGACGTGTCCCCCGAAGACCACCTTATCTCCTTCCTCTATGCCAGGCTTTGCCTGAGACTGGAGATGATCGACGAAGCGATCGATACCCTCAACGCCCTCTTTGCCGAGGGAGAAGATTTCAAGGGCCTCCATCGGGCCATGGCCGAGGCCTATATCCACCGGGGCGAATTGGAGAGCGCCGTGGAAGAGTTCAGGGGCGCCTTCCCCATGGAACATGTCTACATCCCCTTTGTTTGCACGAAATGCCAGGCGATCACGGAAGAATGGAAGGACTTCTGCGAAAGCTGTTACAGCTGGAACACGATAAACGTGAAAAACGAAGAGTTCCTCCACACAGACACGACGGAATTGCGTACGCTTTACGAAGAGGAAGAATGGGCAAGAGGTGCATGACCCATGATCGACAACCTGCTGCTGTCAAATGATAACAAGATCATCTTTTTAGTCCTCGATGGTCTCGGTGACATACCGAACCCGTCCTTCAACCTGCAAACCCCCCTTGAAGCAGCGAAAAAGCCTAACCTGGACGGCCTTGCGATGAAAAGCGGCGTCCTCGGCAGGATCATACCCGTTGATACCGGTATCACGCCCGGCAGCGGCCCCGGCCATTTAAGCCTTTTCGGTTACGACCCGGTTGTCCACGAGATCGGCCGCGGGGTCCTCGAGGTGCTCGGCCTCAACATGGACCTTCGTGACGGCGACCTGGCGGCGCGGGCCAATTTTTGCACAGTCAGGGACGGCCTGGTAACGGACCGGAGGGCCGGCAGGATCGCAACGGAGGAAACCGAGAGACTTTGCGCCATGATCGGCGACAAGGTTAAAGAAATAGAGGGCACGCAGGTCATTGTCAAACCCGGCAAGTCCCACAGGTTCGCCGTCATATTCAGGGGTGCGGGGCTAAGCGACAGGCTGACCGATGCCGACCCCCACAAGGACAACAAACCTTTCGTGTATACCGAAGCGAGATCGGATGACGCGCAGCTGGCCGCCCGGGCGGTCAACGGCTTCATCGGCAAGGTCATGGACCTGCTGGAAGCGGAACCCGTCGCAAATGCGGCGCTGCTTCGAGGGTTCTCTCAAATGCCCGACATGAGGCCATTTACCGAAAAGTACCGCATGAAGGCGCTTGCCATAGCGACGTACCCCATGTACCGGGGCATCGCGAAGGTCCTCGGCATGGATGTCAGGGAAGAGCCAGGTAATTACGAAGAGGCGATGCGCATACTGAAGGACAATTATAACGACTACCAGTTCTTCTTCTTCCACGTCAAGGAGACGGACCTCGCAGGCGAAGACGGCAATTTCGAGGAAAAGGTGAAGGCGATAGAGAACGTGGACTGGATCGCCGGCGAAATGTATGGCCTTGGCCCGCATGCACTTATCGTGACCGGCGATCATTCGACACCCTGTCCGCTCAAGGGCCACAGCTGGCATCCCGTGCCGCTCCTTATTGTCACGAGGACGGGCGAGACGGACGGCCTTGCCTTTTGTGAAAAGAACTGCGTCCGAGGGAGCGTGGGAACGATCTACAGCAAAGAACTCATGCCGCTCGCCCTCGCGCACGGGACACGACTAGACAAATACGGTGCTTAGTTTCTTCAATTCAGCGTTATCTCTCCTGTATCCAGAATCCTGTGTTGTGTGCGGCGCGGACGGGGCAGTTCTCTGCGAAGGCTGTATCGATGAGTTCCGCAGGGTCGAAGACCACGAGGCCTGTCCTGTGTGCGGCAGGTGGCTGGGGACGGCGGTCCTCTGCGGGGAGTGCAGCGGCGCCAGGCGGCCTTTCGTGAAGGGCAGTTACGGTTTCTATTACGAGGGACGGCTCCGTGATGCGATCCACGCCTTCAAGTTCAACGGCCAAAAGGAAGTCGGGAGGAGGCTTGTCCGTATAGTGGAAGACAAGGTCAGGGCGCTGTCGGGCGAATTCGATCGTATCGTGCCCGTTCCCGTGTCGGGCAGGAGGCTCAGGGAGAGAGGATTCAACCAATCCTTCATCATTGCCGCGCAGATCGCCGGTATTACAGGGAAGGACCTCTGCCATGGGGCCCTTGTGAAACGTGGAATGACAAAAGACCAGTACACCCTGCCCAGGATAGAGCGCCGGAAAAACATCAAAGGCGCTTTCTTTGTTCAGGACAGGGCATCCGTTATGGACAAGCGCATCCTGCTCGTGGATGACCTTTTCACAACGGGATACACAGCCGGCGAGGCGGCGAGAACGCTCAAGGCAGCGGGCTCGGGTGATGTGGCCCTCTTTGCCCTTGCAAGGACACCGTAATGAAAAGGATCATCATCATACTGTCGGTGTGCGTCTTGCTCCTCATACTTACAGTTCTTATCGCGGCCCGCAATCTGCCTGCTGTTTTTTCATATGCTCTAAACAAGGCTACGGGACTTACCTTCACGGTGGAACAGGCAAACGTGTCGCTGGGCAACGGAACCATCGATATACACCTTCGCAACGTGAAGCTTAAAGGGCCGATATCGGGCAGGTTCGTTCAAGTGGCGGCAAAGGTGTTCTTTTACAGGGGGATCTTCTTTCAAAGGCTGACGATCAAGGATTTTGACCTTGTCGTGGGTGATGTGAAGATGAAGGATGAGAAGTTCTCGATGCCCATTGAGCTTCTTGAGATCAACAAGGGCACTGTGACCGTCCAGAAAAACAGGCTCCTCATTGAGTCTGTCGTTGCAGAGAATATAAATACCAGGAAACCACTCTTATTCGCGGCGTCCATCATTGACCCCGACCATGCCGGGAAGGTCAAGGTCACCGGCAGCAGCGTAATAGAGAAGAAGAAACATCACGTAAGGGGCACCGTCGAGGTCGACGCCTTCGGCCTTGAAAAGATCAATCGCATTCTCGGCGGGACCGTATATGGCAAGGGTGAGTTCACTTACCTCGACGGGGTTTTGACGATCAAGGGTGATTGCGGGTCGCCGATGCTCAGCATATGGGACACGTGGCTGAAAAAGAAGCTCGTCGTTGAACGGGTAACGGCGAAGTCCACGATCATCGCGAGGGGATCGGACGTGGAGATCACCGTCTATGATACCAACTTTCGCGATGTACCCTTTACGATCGTTATGAAAATGAAGGGTTTTGTATTTTCACGGATGGAGATCACCTCGGGTTTTCTCCCCGTACGAGACGTCAGGGAGCACCTGCTGATCGAGGGTATCGGGTACGATATCTGGGAATACGTCAAGGACGGATCTCTGAGGATAAAGAAGATAACCTCAGAATTTAAGGGCCCCTTCACTGCCGAACTCGAATTGAAGGACATCACGGGCGTCTATGAGGGAAAGCACCTTACGGGCATTGAGGGCGCGCTGACCATCGAAGGAAAGAAAGGGACCTTTTCCGGGGTCAAGGGCGCTTTCAAGATGAGCACTTTTTATGATTTTAACGGTACAATCGAGTTCGGTCAGAAACCCCGCATCCGTGGAGGCGGAAAGTATACCGTCGATCTGACGCACGTGCCCGAGTTCGTGGAGATGAAAGATCTGACGGTGCAAAAAGGCACGGCGGAGGGAACGGTGGAGATAGACAGTGTGAAAGGCAGGGACGCCAGTCTCGGAGGCTCCGGCAAGATAAAGAACGCCGAACTTTCATGGAAGCAACACCCTTTTTCAGTGAGCGGTGCGTACAAGTTATCGGGACGGGAGATCGCCTTCAACCCCCTGCTTGTGACCGGCAAAGAAACGAATGTTGCCTTAAGCGGCAAGCTTGGACCGAAAGGCATGGGTGCCGCCATGAAGGGAAACGTCGACGTCAGGTTTATAGAGGCCATTATCGGGCATCCCATAAAGGCCTCGGGAAAGGCACAGCTTGACGGTCAGATCTCCCTTGATGACGGACAGGTCAGGGGTACGGGAAGCGTCAATATGGACGACCTTGTTTACAGCATCCCGGGGTTCCTCCGCAAGGCGAAAAATGTCCAGAGCAGGGCCCAGGTAAAATTCACCAGGAAAAAGACCGGCGAGATAGATGTCGACGAACTCTCGGCCAATCTCGACGTTATCAACATCAGTGCCCGGGGCACGATAGACCCGGACAGAAAGATCGACGGTCATATCAACGTTCAGGCCCGCGATATGGGCCGCGCTGCCGGGCTTTTCTATCTCGATGAAGACATCAAGGGCGGCGACCTCTCCATCGATGCAGCGGTGAAGGACCTCAAGTTCCCCCTTGCCACGCTCCCCAACGTGGTCGGCACGGCCAACATAAAAAAAGGCTTCATAAAGATCCCGGGAATTCAAAGGGCCTTGAGCAATATCGATCTTGTTGCTGATCTAAGGGGCCAGGACTTTGATATCACGGTAGGCGGGCTCACCTCGGGAAAGAGCGTTCTCAAGAAGGCGACCCTGAACGTGAAAGGCCTTGAGGCCCCCAGGTTCAACCTCATTGTCAACATGGACAGGCTGGACACCCAGGACTTCAAAGGCGACAAAGAGTTCAGGATCGCGAGCATTAAAAAGGAGAGCTTTCTTGCCCGCGCAAACGGCAGCATGTCTCTTCGGGTAAAGGACGTCAACTTCGGCAAGGTGCCGGGGAAAGACCTCGAGATAAACGCCTTCATGACGGACAGAAAGATAAATATCTCCGATATAAAACTGCATATCTTCGATGGCGAAACGGATGCAAAAGGCATGATAGACCTTTCGGGGCAGGTCCCGTACCTGTATGCCAACGCGAGGATGGCCAGGATACACGCCGGTTTTTTCTTCACCGCCTTCGGCGGCACATCCCAGGAGATCTCCGGCAGGGCCCTGATCACAGGGACCCTGAAGACGGAAGGGCAGAGCCAAAAGGACCTTGCCGCCAATCTCAATGGCGAAACCTCTGTTTACAGCAGGGACGGGGTCATAAAAAAATGGAAGCTCCTTTCGAAGATCTTTGCCGTTTTGAACGTCTACGACCTTGTGCGCGGCAAAATAAATTTCGGGAATGACGGCCTGGCGTATACCAAGCTGGGCGCCTCCTTCGTCGTGAACAAGGGCGTTTTCCACACGAACAATTTTCTCCTCGACAGCCCCTCCATGGTTATCACCGGCGCAGGTGACCTGGACGTAAACAAGAAGACCATCGAGGCCGCCCTGGAGGTCTCTCCCCTTGTCGCCCTCGATCGGACCATAGATAAGATCCCTGTCGTGAGAAGTATCCTGAAGAACAAGAACAAGGGTTTTCTGTATGCCACGTTCAAGGTCACGGGCCCCTTTGAGGACCCGGACATCAGCACGAATTACGTGGGAACGGTGGGCACCAAATCACTGGAGATCCTGAGGAACATCCTGGTATTTCCGAAGGAGGTCTTCGAGAAATGAGGATAGGTATAATAGGCGCGGGGAAAGTGGGCATATCCATCGGGTATGTCCTGAAGAACAATGGCGTAGATGTTGTTGCCCTCTCGGACAGGCTGGGCCCTTCTCTCGACACGGCCCGGGGTTTTCTCGGGATCGACATGCTTTATACGGCGGACAACATGGAGGTTGTCGGGAGCGCCGACGTCATAGCCATCACCACCCAGGACAGGGCGATAGACGATGTTGCCAGGGAGATAAGCGCCGGGTCACAGGACCTCACGGGAAAGCTCTTTTTCCACACAAGCGGTGCCGATCCCTGCTCCATCCTGACGCCGCTCGGTCGGAAGGGGGCCCATCTCGGTTCGCTCCATCCGCTGCAGACCTTTCCCGACATAGACAGCGCCATCGAGGCCCTGCCCGAAACTAGCATATTCATCGAAGGTGACGAAAGAGCCCGGGAGATACTGCGCTTCTGGGTGAGAACCTTGGGGCAAAGGTCTACGTCATCGAGAGCGCGGACAAGGTCCTCTATCATCTTGCCGCCGTCATTGTCTGCAATCTCCTGTCTGCCCTCATGTACACGGGAAAGGGCGTCATGGATAAGATCGATGTCGGCCTGGAACCATTCCTTCCCATCATCAGGGCGACAATGAAGAACATCGAGAACAAGGGGCCGCTTGCGGCGCTGACGGGCCCCATTGTGCGCGGCGATGACAAGACCATAAGCTCCCACCTGGAAGCGATGGGATCGATGGGACTTCACAAAGAGATATACCGGGCGCTCTCAAAGATGGCCCTTGAGATGGCGGCCGAAAATAAGGCGTTAAGCGAAGATCAGCTGAGGACCATACGCCGCATCCTTGAATAATCCCCTTTGTGTTTCGGTTGACAGTGATTACAACCAGTGTTATCATGTTATCACAATATTCGAGGAGGAGTTATGGTCAGGACCCAGATACAGTTGACCGAGGAACAGGCCAGAAAGGTAAAAAAAATAGCGGTCACGAGGGGTGTTCCAATGGCCGAGGTAATTCGCGATGCTGTTGAAGGGGTAATCAGATCCGGCATCGGCAATGCTTCGGATGAAAAACGAAAACGTGCCCTCCAGATCGTGGGAAGGTTCAGATCGGGAAGGAAGGATGTGTCGAAAAAACATGATGTCTATCTTACGGAGGCATTTAAGTAGATGGACCTGTTTGTTGACACTTCGGCTCTGTATGCGCTCCTTGACGCCGATGATCAGAACCACCGGAGGTCAGCAGATGCGTGGAAAAAAATAATCGATTCCGATCAAAATGTGATAACAACCAATTACGTGCTTGTAGAAACTTTTGCCCTGGTCCAGAACAGGCTTGGCCTTGAGGCAGTCAGGGGATTTCAGGAGGATGTGTTACCGGTTCTGCGTGTGGAATTTGTTACCCCTCAGATGCACCGGTTGGGTCTTGCCGCCCTGTTTGCTGCTTCAAAAAGAGGACTCAGCCTGGTCGATTGTGTCAGCTTTGAGGTGATGCGCGAGCTTGGAGTAAGGTCGGCTTTTACATTCGACAGACATTTTCGGGATTACGGATTCATCGTAATACCTTGATCTTACCCGGCGTGAAGCGTGGGAGATCAGTTTTTCTGCGAGAATACCCCAACTAAATATCAAGAAATTAAAATTTAAAAACCATAAAAATACTTTTGAAAAGTAATATATCCGTGGACCGAATTTTATTGTTGGGGGGGGATCCATGGAAGAGAATAAAATGATCGAACCGTTGCCGGCCGGCGGGGAACAGGGAACGGCCCCGCACCCGCAGGTTTCGAGGGGGTTCCGCTCTTTACTTTTTGCCGTCTGGGGTATCTTTCTGCTGTTTGTCGGTCTTAATCCGCTGGGACTCTTTACATTCCTTTATGTTCTCGCGGCCCCTGCGTGGTTTTTGGGGTGTGCCGGCCTTTTCTATGGCGTCAGGTCGCTGTTGAAGCGGGATGGATCACGGCTGGCGGCCATCATCGGAATAATCCTGAACGCGCTCATCGTGCTGTTGCCGTTGTATCCCTTTGCCATGGCATATTATCCCGGTACCGCAGAGGGAAAGACGGCCGGTCTCCCGGCGAACTGCGGTTGTGAAAGGCCCGGTGAGCCATGGAAGGCCGGGTCCAGTGAGAATTTAAAAAAAGGAAAATAAACAAGGAGGGATATTATGGGCGGTCATAAGGCGCGAGTCTATTACGATCTGGAAGACATGCCGCATACCTGGGTCCGGCTTACAACGCCCGACGGGACGCAGGAAACCCGCGGGTTTGCCCCTACGGTGTTTTCGCCGGTCTGGAAAGGCAGGGTGAAGGATGATGCCCGTCATGAGTGGACCATGTACAGGGAATACGATATCACCGAGGCGCAATACAATGACATGAAAAAGGTCGTTGAAGACTGGAGCGACAAGGACCTTTCATACATATTCGGCCAGCGCGACTGCCGCGACCTGGTCCACGAGGTGATGGAAAAGCGGGGAGGATACGACGGTGCCATGGAACACGGCTTCAACAGCCAGGCACAGATCGGCTTTACCGTTGAGGGAAGCCTTTCGATATTCAAGGAACTCTCAAGGGACCAGGGCCTGGTGAACGATCTTGCGGAAAAGATACGGTCTCAGGGGAACCCGGGACGGCTCCTTGGCGCGGCGGAAATACAGGAGGCCTTTGACAGCGGCTACTGGCCGGGCCCGTACGGCCCCGAGGACGATAACCGTTACGGTCCGCCGGGGATGTGAGAAAGGCAGGGAACAGGGAACAGGGGCCAGGGCTCAGAGAGAACGCGTTTTTCTCTGGCCCCTTAAGCCCTTGGCCCTGAGTCCTTAAGTTGTGTTTATCCGCTGCCTTCCTGTATCAGGAGGCGCATCAGGAAGAGGACGATGCTTCCGATGAAGAGTATGCCCGAAAAAACTATGCCGAGCACATACATCATTGCCTGGGCCAGGTTCGGCCTCATGAAGACGACCCGGTGTTCTCCATCCTTCGGCTTGGGAGGCCCGAAGTTCTTAAGGTTCAGGGTGTAGCGGCCCGGATAGGGGAGCTCGAAGCTTTTCATCTCCATCCGTACCTTTGTGAAACCGGAAGACCTGGAGTGGAACAGGGTTACATGTCCCTTTACGGGCGATCCGTCGCTTGCGGTGAGCTCATATTTGACCCCGCCGAACCGGGTTGTCAGCAAAGGTCCCTCGATGCAGAGGATCACGTTGCCTGCCTCGGTGAAATCAACATATTGCTGTTCCATGGCAGGGACGCTCATGATCGTTTTTTCCGCTTTCATGCGGATCACGCTCTTGATGAAGAAGATGAGCATCACGACAGCGAACACAAAGACCGGTATCGATATCCAGAGCCCGTTGCGGTAAAGGAAATTGAAGAAGGACATAAACACCCCCTGGGTGCTTCGCGTTATATTTCAGGGTATCAGGGGAAAGATACCGATGTCAATAGATGTGAAAGACAGGTGATGGGTCATGGGTGATAGGTCATGAAAAAAACTGAAAACAGCATAATCTGCGCGGCCGGTTGGCGGATCAAAGAAGCAGCAAAGAGATCAGGGCGCCGGCCAGAACAACATACAGCAGATCGATCTTTTTCAGGAGTGCCGCGCATGCCCCGGCGGCGATCATCAGCCGGAGGATGTCCCAGGGAACGGCAAAGGCGAACTTGACGCACACGAAGAGGAGGAGCCCGACGAAAGAGGCGATGATCCCTTTAACGCAGCGATGGAAGAGGGATGATCGCTGCAGCCTGCCGAAGATATGCGAGCCCAGGACGAGCAGCACGAAGGAAGGGGCGAATATGGCGAGCGTTGCGACGACGGCGCCGGAGAGTCCCCTCGTGAGGAACCCCACAAAGGTCGCCGTGATAACGATCGGCCCCGGGGTCACCTGGCCGAGGGCGATGCCGTCCATGAAGGTCTTGCCGTCTATCCACCCGCGGGCGGTCACCACTTCCTGGAGCATGAGCGGTATTGTCGCAAAACCGCCGCCGAAGGCAAAAAGGTCGATCTTCATCATGAGCAGCGCGAGATAGAACAGCCATTGATCTGTAAAAAAAAGGCAGGCCATGCCGGCGGCCACCGCGGCAATGGGAACGATCAGCTGTCTTGCGGGCCCCTGACCCGGCTGTTGAGCGTTTTGAGCGGTCCCCGGCGCCGGTGCCTTGAAAAGGACCATACCGAGCAAGGCAGCGGCGAGAATGACGTAGAAAGGGCTTATGCCGTACCAGAGGGCCGCGGCCGATGCCAGGGCGACAGGGATGTCCCGGTAACCCTTAAGCGCCCCCCTGCCGAAGATGTAGGTTGCGTTCGCGATGACCGCAACCACGATCACCTGCAGTCCGCCAAAGAGTGAAGCAACCCGGGGGAGGTCCCCGAACCGGGCATATGCCCATGAGAGCAGCAACATGAGGAAAAAGGCCGGCAGCGCGAACCCGGCGTATGTTGCTATGGCCCCGGAGAGCCCCTTCGTCTTGAGGCCCACGTAAGCAGCCACCTGCATGGCCGTGGCGCCGGGGATGGACTGGCTGAGCGCGACCCCGCTCTTGAATGTCTCCTCATCGAGCCACTTGTGCTTCTTTACCGACAGCTCTCCGATATAGGCCACCATGGTGGGCCCGCCGAAGGCGGTGACGCCGAGCCTCAGGAAAGCAATGAACAGCTGCGCCACCGACGGCCCGGTATGATCCGGCAACTCTGGCATAGAACGAGGATATGCTTCACGGCATGGTCATGTCAATATCAAAAAGCCGAAAGACGGTTCCGGGCGAAGGCATTGGGCCCGGGCGGGTTCCTGCCCTGCTTGTCCATACCCCTTACCGAATTCTTCGTTTCTTAAAGGCTTTGTCTCACGCCCGCTCACCCTTCGGGATCGCTGGAGCCCGCGGAGTACACAGAGGAAACCTGAGAAGAATTGCGTCCGGATCCCGGAGCCTGCCAGGATCAGGACGCACTCGCATCGCCTACGGCGAAATAAAAAAGCTTTTTAAATAGGCATCCTTATTTCATTTACTTGTCGATATTCGAGGTACGATATTCGATATTCGGCATATGCGAGGGGGACTTCCTTAAATATTTCAATAACTGTCTTAAAGACCCCGTCTTCCTCCGTGTGCTCCGCGCCACGCCTAGGGCGTGGTCCAGTGAGGAGCTTTAAGCGACAAACGGGCGTGAGATGTGCCGTTGTCCTTGCTGAGTTCATGAGGGCAGGGCGCTGAAATAGAGATTGCAATATTTTTCAAAAGGCTTAATAATAGACCCGGGAAGAGATCCAAATACCTGAAAACCTCATGAGGGAGGGGTCACATGGCGAAAAAGGGCTTGCCGGTCTTCATTGCGATCGTTATCTTTTTGTTGGCCCTGCAATCCGTGACCGCCGCGGCGGAACCCCGGGGACCGGCAACGACCCCGCCGCCGGGATCGGCCGAGAGGAAGCTCATCCTCGATGCCCTGCGCGTTGAAATAGAAAAAATGCACCATATCAACGCCGTTTTTGTCGTTAAATATCTGAAAGTGCTCAATGGCTGGGCATGGATCGAAACGCTCCCGAGATCACCTGACGGGACGAACCGGTACGAGGATGTTTCAGCCCTGCTCCGAAAAAGCGGCACAAAGTGGAAGGTCGCCGAGATCGCCTGCGCTGAGGAAGAAAACGAGGAATGCCTCGGGAGCCCGGGCTATTTCAAACTTCTTAAAAAACGTTTTCCCGCCATCCCGGCGGCAATTCTTCCGGAACAATGAAATGACCGGCCTTCGGGATGCGAGGGGTAAAAGACCGCATATCTATGGGGCCGGGACGACGGAGAGAATGGAAGCTCCTGCGAGGCCCCGGATGTCCTCCGGGGTTCGCACTTGCTTGCTCGTCATCGCCTCCGTATTGTCAGAAAATGGGAAGGCCATATGACGCTGTCTGGAGGTGGGGTATGCAAAAGAAACGTGTTGAATGTGTGTGTTCGCTGCTGTTCTGGCTGCCGCAACGGCGGCGCAATCGGGGACAACGCCGCCGGCACTCTGACGAACAGCCCGAAGGCGGCGATCTTCAATGGAAGGTCATCGGCCCGGAAGGACGTGTGCCCAAGGGTGTTCCCACACGAAGGGCGTGTGGGGGCCGTAGGCGTGTTCGCTGATCTCCATGCACACATCCCCGCGATCTTCAATGAGAAACTTCCATAGCCTCCGTAACCGTCTTCTCCAGTCCACGCGCCAGGCAAGTATTGTTTTGTTTTTTCTTTTAGCCCTGAAACTTTGAAACCCTGAAACTTTGAAACCGTTTTTAGGGCGGACACTTGGCGCAGATGGACCTGAACTGCATGGTGCTCAGGTAGCGGTCGCCGCGATCGGGGAAAAGCACCACGATCGTTCCGTGTCGATCCTCTGGGCTATCCGGAGCGCCACAGCCGCCGCGGCGCCGCTGGAGGTCCCGACGAAGATGCCTTCCTTCTGGGCAAGCAGCCCCGTCAGTTCGAAGGCCTCACCGTCCTCCACCATCTCTTTCATGTCCAGGTTCTCTTGTTTATAGATGGCCGGCACTATGGATTCGGTCATGTTCTTGAGGCCCTGGATGGTGTGGCCCGTTACGGGCTCTACACCGACGATCCTGACGGATGGCTTGACGGATTTGAGGTAGCTTCCCGTTCCCATGAGCGTTCCCGCCCGTGCCCATTCCGGCGACGAAGTAGTCGATCTCGCCGCCGGTCTGGCGGTAGATCTCAGGGCCCGTCGTTTCAAAATGGGCAAGGATGTTATCGGGGTTCTCGTACTGGTTCGGCATGTAATATTTCTTCGGGCTCGTCGTTGAGGAACGCATGGGCCTGCCTGATGGCCCCGTCGATGTTCTCCTTGGCCGGCGTCAGGAAGACCTCGGAGCCGAGGCCCTGGAGGATGAGGCGCCTTTCGTTGCTGACGCACGCAGGCATGCACAGTTCGACGTGATACCCTTTGGCCGCGCCTATCATGGCGATGGCGATGCCGGTGTTGCCCGAGGTCGGCTCAAGGATGGTCCTGTCCTTGGTGAGCTCGCCCCTCTGCTTCTGCCCTGGTGATCATGTAAAGGGCGGGGCGGTCCTTGACGGAGCCGCCGGGGTTGCACCCCTCAAGCTTGCAGAGCACCTTGACGTTCGGGTTGGGATTGATATTGGAAAGCTCCACGAGGGGCGTGTTGCCGATGGCGGAAAGAATGTTCATATTTCATTGACCTCTCATAACTTTTATATTGCCTGAAAATATTAGCAGAACAAAGACAGATACACAAGATTAATCAAAGACTTGCATGCTTGACAAAGAGAGGGCCCGGGTCTAAACAATACGTATATACTGTATTTGACGGCCCCTCGTTATTCCCGTAACAAGGTCCTTCCTGAAAGCGCGAAGATTGATAGTCTCCAAAATATTCAGACTTTGTATATGATCAATGGTTTATCTATTGAATAAAAGTAAAAATTGATAGAAAATGAAAAAAACAACACCAACAGCGGATGACACGGCGGCCGGGACGAAGGGAAAGAAAAAACCGCCTCGGGTGCTTTTGACTGGTCGGGATCAGAATAAAGGTGTGGGGGGTATGAAAGATATCGCAATAGGTCAGGACACAACAAGATCAGAGGGCATTACGTATTATCATAGGTTTAATACGGCACGACTCGGCGATACAGTCATCGACGAATTAATAGGTGTTTGTGAAAGACGCACAACAGATGGTAAGCTCATCTGCGAGGAAATAAGATCTCTTAAAGAATGGATATTGCAGAATCGCGGGTTCAGGGATCTATACCCTGTGAACGTTCTTTATCAAAGGATCAGAGAAATATTGCTTGATGGCGTTATATATGACAACGAAAGAGCGCAGTTATTTTCTGTATTGTCAGAATTTACAGGTTTTGCACCCGGCCTCGGAAGGGAAGATCTGTCATCCTCGATGCCGCTTGACATCCCTGCCCCTGAAGTGATCATCCCAAATCACAATTTTTGCTTTGCCGGGGTTTTCGCTTTCGGTACTCACGAACGATGCGAAGCAGAAACAACGATCCGCAAAGGAAGGGTTTTAAAGGAAGTAAGCTTTCAAACTGATTTTCTGATAATAGGAGAACTGAGCAGCATGAATTGGATCCACTCACCATATGTAAGAAAAATAGCAAAAGCCATAGAAGTGAGAGAACTGATAAAAGGACTCTGGATCGTCTCTGAAGAAAACTGGATCCAAGGTCTTGAGAGGACAGCCCCTTAGAAAAATAATTACAAAGGGAGGTAAGATCATTTATGAAGAAGGTAATAGTAGTTGTTGTGGTTGCTTGTGTAGTTTTGTTAGGCATTGTAGCGGTTGGTTTAGTTCATAACCCATGTGCTACAGCAGGTGATTGCTGCTCGACCAAGCAATGTAAGCCAGGATGGCACTGCTGTCCCACGGCAAATGGCGGTTGCGGCTGTTTCCTGGATGCTCAGGGGCCATGTCCGTAAGTTAACTAATGAGTGCCCCCCTATGATTGTTTAAGGGCCATGGCTGTAGTATCTTTCAACCCATTGCCTGTGGCCCGTTCGATATCTTTGCATTTTTTGCCTGTCGATATTCGAAGTCCGATATTCGATGTGCTGTTTTAATAGCTGAACTTGCCCTTTTCGTAGATGAGCAGTTCTTTGCCGTTTGCCAGGCGGGCGGTCACGGTCTTTGGCTCCGTGTTGACAAGGTCCCAGTGAAGCGCCGAGTCATTGAAGCCGAGCCTTTGCTTCATTTCCTTCGTCAGCCTGCCGGGGTCCCCGCTGTATGTGTCGCTGTACGATGCGCCCAGCGCGAGGTGGCAGTTGCCGTTGGAACCACCGAAGTTCTCATCGAAGAGCGTGTCCGCCATGAACCGGTCGATGCGTGAAAAGCGTTTGTCCGTGAGCGAGAACTCCCCGACCTTGCAGGCGCCTTTATCCATGGCGATCTGTTTTTTCAGGAATTCCCCTCCCTTTTTTGCGCTTGCATCCACCGCCTTGCCTTTTTTGAAAACGAGGCGAACTCCCTCGATATAGTTGCCGCTCCTGAAAGAGGGCAGGTTGGCGTAGTAGGTGCCCTCCGTGCCGCGCCAGTCCGGAGAGAAAAAGACCTCGAAGCTGGGAATATTGTGTCCCGAGATGCCGGCCCACTTGCGCCTCTCTCCCGGCGTGAACGTGAGGTCGATGTTCTTGGACTCCACGTGGAAATGTTTCACCTTCATGGAGTTCAGCCATTTTTTGATCTCAACGGCCCTTGAGTGGATGGAGTCCCACTTTTTGACGGGGTCCTTTTCGTCGAGGAAACAGGCCTTGATGATCTGCCGGGCATATTCCCCGGCGGGCATCTTCGCCTGCCTTGCCAGCTCTTTCGTGGGATACGTGCACAGCGTCCAGCCGTAGGCGCCCTTTTCCTCCCTTTTGTCGAGGATCTCCCTGAGCGGCTTGCGCGATACCAGGACCTTGTTGATCCGCAGCGGGTCTATGTCCCTGAGGTGGGTGAGCGAATCGGGTGCGCGCAGGAATATCCTGCCGTTTATACGTTCATAGAGCTGTCTGTCCCCCGGCGGAAGAAAGACAAGCTGAGGGTCGGCTGCCTTTTTGTAAAAGGCGTGTTCCATGCCGCAGGTGAGCCCCATGCGCTGCACGGGGTACATGCCCCTGTCGAGTATCTTCCCGTAGAGCACCTCGGCAAGGCTGACGGCGGCCGGATCATATTGAAGGAAGATAAGGTCGCCTTTTTTCAGCCTCCCCTTCCTTGCTGTTGTGAGTCCCCAGAGCAGAACTTCGGCGTATTTCTCAAGCGTGGCGTTATCAAACATCCTTACGTTTTCCTCCCCTTTGCCAGTAATATTTCGTAAAGGCCGTCGGCGAATTTTTTTCTCCTCGCCGGGCCTTTGTCATCCCTGACGAAATGTTTTGCCTTGAACTGCGCGACGAACTCCGCGAGTTCAGGATCGTTCTTTGACCATTCGTAGAGCTTCAAAAAGTCTTCCAGTGTGGAAAAATCGTTATTGGCAGAGAAGAAGGCCCCGCATTTCGTACATACATAACCCGTGAGGGAAAACTTCCTGACGGGCCTTGCCGGATCATATTCATGCCAGCAGGCCCCCATGGCCGCCGTGAGAAAGCGGTCCCTTTTTATATTGACTATGTTTCCTGTAGGTATGACAAACCTGATATTCATCCCGGCTCCCTTGTGAAAGTAAAATTATGCCCGTCTCTTTTGTTATTCCGAGAATATCTGTGCTGAAAAAGTGTATATCTTTGCCTCCTTGTCTTTCCACGCGCCCTCCGGCAGACCGGCCTTCGCGCAGGTCTGCTTCAGGAACTCCTCCCGGCCCCAGTGATAGTGGGTTGCCACCTGCGGGAGGAGAAGACCGGAATTGTTCCCGTACACGATATAAAGTCCATGGGTACCCACCTGGATCTCGTTAACGGAATTTATCAATTTCAGGGGGGTGAGTACAGATATTTCGATGGTGATGTCCTTCAGTTCGCCCTTTGTAACGGGACGGAACCTCATGTCATTCGATGACGCCGCCACGGTCATATCAATAACGGCCTTGTACAGGGGGGCAACGGGCTTGATGTAGCCGATGCAGCCCCTGAGCTGTCCATGAATGTTGAGCGTCACGAAGGCGCCCATTCTCTCGAGAAGTTTTTGCTCGCTCACCGTGATATCGGGGACCGTCCTCGTCGATACGTACTCTTCGAGGGTCTTCCTGGAGATGGAAAGGAGCTTCTTTTTTTCGGCGTTGCCCAGCAGGGGCTCCGCCTTCTTTTTGTCGGGATTGAAAAAGGCCACTGAGCCGTAACCCACTACCCGGGACCTGTCCCCCGCCGTGTCTCCCGAATTGGCATAATGGAGGAGCCGCGCTTCACCGCCAAGTTTTTTCGTGACCATCATGACGGTGAGGACCCCCGGAGCGCCGCAGAGCTCGTTGCCTCCCTGCCGGAGGCCTTTGGCAAGCGCTTCCCAATCCAGTTCCCCGATCAGTTTGAGCGTCGACGAATCCATGCGGACCGCGTCGGAATAGGGATGATAGTGGGACATGTCGGAGGAGACAACGAGGAGCACCTTGCCCTTGCCGCGCTGGATGGTGGTCTTCAATGCATCGGCGAGGGCCCGGTAGTCCTTCTCTTCCATGGGGCCCACGAGAAGCGGAACGATCCTGAAATCCTGAAGGGTCCTCTGAAGGAAGGGCAGCTGGACCTCAAGGGAGTGTTCTTTGCTGAATATACCGGTGTTGTCCTTGATGTTCCTGCACATCGACGCGAGCTTCCGGCCCACGGCGCTGTCTATCTGTACCCGCCCGAGCGGTGTCTCCCATGCCCCGGACGGGTAAAGGGCAATGTCCCTGAGCGCCTCCTGATGGCTGGAACCGAGGAGTATCACCGTCTTGTAACCCTTTCCCTTGATGGCATTGTAGGCATAAGCGGCCACCTTTCCCGAATAGACATATCCCGCGTGAGGGGCCATTATAGCGAAGGGACCGGGAGATATATCGGCGACCTCCTTTTCGGTGTCCTTCAGGTTGTTGTCGACGAGTACCTGCAGGGACGGTTTGCCTGCAGGATAAAAAGAACCGGCAAAGGCAGGTTTTTTCACCTGGGCCGCTGTTTCTTCCGTCTGCGCCGCAATACCGGCGGCGGCGAAGACGATGGCACCGGCGAGCATGACCAATATGCCGGCCATCTTGCATGAAGCCGCTGCTTTATTTGATATTTTCATGTTGACCATACCCCCCCGACCTTTGTCCCGCAGAAAGGACACTTGCCGCTTTTCAGAGCGTTGCTCAGGATGTTGTAGCCCGATCTCATTATGAGCAACTTTTTGCACTTCGGGCAATAGGTGTTCTCCCCTGGATGTCCGGGGACGTTCCCGATGTATGCGAATTGAAGGCCCGACCCGATGGCGATCTCGCGCGCCCTCTCCAGGGTCGGAACGGGCGTTGAAGGAATGCCGGTCATCTTGTACATTGGGTGGAACCGGGAAAAATGGATGGGGACGTCGGCGCCGGCGTTCTTGTATATCCACTGGCACATATCGGTGATCATCTTCCGATCATCGTTGTAGCCGGGTATGACGAGGTTTGTGATCTCCACCCAGACGCCGGAGCGCTTCAGGGTCTTGATAGTTGCCAGCACCGGTTCAAGTTCGGCCTCGCAGAGCTTGTTGTAGAAGGATGAGGAAAAACCCTTGAGGTCTATGTTGACGGCGTCCATGTATCTGCAGAGTTCCTTTAAAGGTTCCTGGTTGATGTACCCGTTCGAGTGAGAAACGTTGAGGATGCCGGCCTTGCGCGCGATCTTTGCCGTGTCGAACATATATTCGTAAAAATTCGTCGGTTCCGAATAGGTATAGGCGATGCTCCTGCAGTCTTTCTGCCTGGCGGCGGCAACGAGCTCTTCGGGGCTCAGCGACATGTTCGCTGTCTCCAGGGGAGACACCTGGGATATCTGCCAGTTCTGGCAGAACATGCACCTCAGATTGCAGCCTGCACTTGCCACGGAGAATGAGTAAGTTCTGGGCAGGACGTTGAAAAATGGTTTTTTCTCAACGGGGTCCACGTGCACGGCGCACGGCGTCCCGTAACCGAGTGAGTACAGCTTCCCGTCCGTGTTCCTGCGCGCCCTGCAGAAGCCCGTGCCGCCTTCGGGGATAGTGCAACGGCGCGGGCACAACTGACAATCAACGGTCTTTTTCCGTGGGTCGCTTTTTTTATAGTAGCGGGCCTCATGCCAGGCGGGGCCTGGCCCCTGCACTGCCGCATGGGCAGCCCGGTAAATGACAAACGGTGAGAGCGCGGCGACCCTTAAAAAATCCCTTCTTTTCACCGGATAATTATACTACTTTATCTTCCGTGATAACAGAAGAAGGATGCCGCATATCTTCAACGCGGCAAAGGCGAGACAGCCTTTTATGACCCCCAGCAGCGGAAAGAGAAAGAACCCGCCGGTGAGCCCCCCGATAAAACCGCCCAGCAGATCAAAACCGTACACTGTCCCTGCCGATCTCGACGATTGCCCGTGTTCCCCGTATATCTTGACCGCAAGCGGGAATTCCATGCCGGCAAGGAACCCGGACACAAAGAGAAGCGCGAAGAATAAGAAACGCAGGGCCGATCCGTGCCATCCGGCAAAGTGACCCGTCAATGAGAACCCGAAAAAGAGGATGAGGCAGAAGATCGCCAGGGCGGACTCGGCGGCAATCAGGGTTTTCGCTGCGTTTAGACCCGGTGCCTTCACGCCTGGAAACGGCCATGCTGCCGGCTGCCATGCCGGCCATGAGCATGGCCATGAGCATGCCGATCTCGTAGAAGACATATCCGCATAATACCTGGAAGACGAAGATGAGCGACAACTCTAGGAGCATGACAACAAGGCCCGTCGTTGAGATCGCGAAAAGAACGGGTATTGCCCGGTATCTCCCTTTCAGGAGGAACGCGCCCGCTATGAGTATCGCCATGATGATCGAGGCCGCCGCGATGCCCTTGCCTTCCGCCGCCGCGAAATATCTTTTAAGCGAAGGCGTGTGGAGGGCATTGGTGAATGCAATGTTGTAATAGAGGCCCTTCGGGGCCAGGTCGCGGTTGATGCCGGCGCTGGACGCCCTTATCGCCTCGTGGAACCAGTTCATCCTGTCCTTGTCCAGGCGGTAGGTGAGATGGGGAAGGCTGATGAGCCTTGTCTTCAGGCCGTAGCGCTTCAATTTTGCCTCCATCTGCTGCGCTGAAAGGCCGACCGCTTCGGCGGACGACGAGGCAAGAAAGAGGTTCTCTTCGCCGGGGACGACCGCCACATGCGGGAAAACACTGCGTGCAGTCGCCAGCGCCGACATGTTGATGTCCTGGAGCTCTTTATCGTAATAGGCAAGAGAACCGGCCGTGGTAAAGACGAAGAGGCCGCCTTCGTTGAGAATGTCCTTTGCTTCGCGAAAAAATTCCACCGTGAAGAGCCTGTTCGCCTGGAGCGTATCGGGAGCGGAAAGCCCCAGCAGGACAACATCGTACCTCAAGGAAGTTCCCTGGACGAAACGCCTGATGTCGTTGTAATGGAGCGAAAGGCGCGGATCTGCCATCTCGGCCCGGATAAGCTCCGATGGGAAACGGGTGATCGTCGCGAGAAGCAAGGGATCTATCTCGATATGATCGACGCGCTTGACCGTTGGATATTTGAGGACCTCACCTATTACGCCACCCGCCCCGCCGTGCAGGACAAGGACATTGCCCGGCGCCCGGTGTGCAAGGAGGGGAATATGGACGAACTCTTCCACGCGGCTTATGTCAGGCACGGGTATGGTGGCCACCGGCAGGCCGTCGGTGAAAAAGGTGTACTGGTCCTCTTCTTTCGTTACGGCTATGTTCTGATAGGGTGAGTTCTTATAGTAGACGATCTTTCGTCCGTGCCATTGCGTGTTGATCGATCGTCCCTGGACCTGATCGTCAAGGCCGAAGGCCATGAAAAAGAACGACGCCGCCGTGACCGCGAGGCTTAAGGCCGAAAAGAACTTTTTTTGTCCCGTCTGCAGCGATAAGGCAAGGACAAGGCAGGCAAGGGCGAGAAGGAAAGATATGATCCCGGCGATGCGAAAAGAGTTGAAACGGGTGATGAGCACATAGCTCACGAATATCCCGCCCATGATGGTACCGAGCATCTCATAGAAATATACGCGGCCGGCGGCCTGACCGCCGGGACCCCCCCGGTCCTCGTAGACCCTGCAGGCTGCCGTGAATGAAAAACCGTGAAGGAGCCCGGAGGGAAGAAGGATGATCATGGATGTGCAAAAGACCGCAATGATCCCCATTGAGATCTCAGGGGGCTGGCCGGACAGGACCTTGATTGAGCGGACAAGGTAGACGCTGACCGGAAAAAGGACCGCGAAAAGTACGCTGGCACCGATGAGGGCGCCTGCCGCATTATTGCCCCGGCGCGGCCACCTGCCGCCAAGATATGCCCCCAGCGCCTCCCAGAGGACCCACGAACCTATGATGACGCCGATGGAAAGCTCGTTCCCCCCATAGATAATGAGGCTTTCCCTGATAAGGACCGTCTGTGCGACAATGCCCGAAAGTCCCGTTACAAGAAGGGCGAATACAAGTCTTGCGATCATGTGTGAACCTTGTAGATACAATAACGGAAGGAGGAAAGAAATACAAGAAAAGGGCTCAGGGTTAAGGGCTCGGGATCCAGAGAAATACAAACAAGGCAAAAAGTACCTTAAGCCCTTTATCCTGGGCCATGCCTTTCTTGACTCTTTTCCCAAAACGGGATATAGCATACTTTTATGCTATAATGACCTAAGGAAAGATATGACGAAAAAAAGGTATGCCCTCACCATTGCCATCCTACTGGCCGTTCTCGTGGCCGGGTTCTTTTTGCTCGCGCGGACGCCATTTCTGATCCGGGCCGCAGGCAAGATCAGCGGGTATATGTTCGGTTATGAGATGGCCGCCGAGTCCTTCGTCATGTCCACGGCAATAAAAGCAGATATTGCGGGTCTGAGCATCGCCGAAACGAGGGGGGAGAGCCTCCTCTTTACGAGTTCACGCGTGAGCGTCGAAAGCACCCCGGGATCGGCCCTTAAGGGCGAGGTGGAGAAGATCGTCCTGAGAGATCCGAAGATCCGCATCCGCCTCGGCGACAAAAGGCAGACCGAAAGCGATCTTTCGTTCATCAAGAAGATACCGCCCGTGCGCCTCCTTACAATGGAGAACGGTGAGTTCGCCCTTTATTTCAAGGGCTCTGAAGGAAACATAACCTTGAAAGGGATCAACCTCACGGTGAAGGATTTTTCCCCGGAGCGCGGCGGCGCACTCGTTTTCGCAGGCTCCATTGCTATCGACAGGCCCGGTGGATCAAAGGTGTCCGCAACGGGCAAATGCAAAGGACAGATCAACCTGACGGGTCTTTTTCCCGATATGCTGGGAAAGGGTAACATCCAGGTTGACCTGGATGCGGACGCGGGGGACATCGCGGCCTCCGGCGCCAGGCTTACCATGCCGGTCCTGTTTGAAAAGGGCCGCATCGTTATTGCAAATGCCGCCCTCGGCATCGAGACGATAACATTAAAGAAGGACGGGCAGAGCACGCAGATCAAGAACCCCCAGGTGAACCTGAGCGCCCTCTACGATACGGGGTCGAAGAGGTTCATTGCGGACAACCTTCGCATTGGCATACCCGGTGCCGGCATTATCCAGGGCACCGCGCGAATGACGCTCAAGGGTGCCATGCCATGGGGCGCCGCACTCGACGCGCGGGAGCTCAATTTTTCCAGCCTCTTTTCGATGGTGAGGCCCCTCCTGAGCGGGGAAGAGGCAAAAAAATGGTCCGTCCAGGGCACGGGTTCGCTTAAAGCCCAGGTGGAGGGGATGTTGTCCGGGAAGGCGCCATCGCTCGCGGGCCGGGCGAACCTGGAACTGAAAAAGGGCGGGTTCTCTTCTCCCGACGGTTCCAAGGGCGCGCAGGGCATCAACGGATCGGTGATCCTCAATTTTACCCTCCCCCGGGGCGAAAAGGACGGCTCCATGAACATATCATCGGTGATATCTTCGGGAGAGTATCTCTGGGGAAAGTACTATAAGGACCTGACAAAGGAACCGACGAAGCTGTCCTCAAAGGCCGATGTGACCGTAAGCAGCGGGTCGGGATCGCGGTTCAAGGGGACCTGTGACCTTTTTAATACGGGAAGATACGCGTACAGCGGTTTTTTCGGCACCGGGCAATGGGGTTTCCGGCTCACCGCGCAGGACGTACCGTTAAAAAGGGTCGTCTCCCTCTTTTTGTCCGATTATCTCGGCGAGGTTGCCTCCGCCCTGAAGGGTATAGAACTCGACGGCAAGCTCGATACGGACCTGTCCATAACATCGATGGAAGACAGGCTGGCCGCTGAAGGGAACGTAAAGCTCAAGGGGGGTTCGTTTACGTTGCCGGCCGTTTCGCTCGGGGTCAAAAGTATTGATATTGATGCACCCTTTGATCTTGTATCCGGCGGAGCGGGCGACAGAACGCTCACGCCTGAAAAGGCGGCGACGAGGGGCATTATAGCTATTACCGGCTTTACAAAAGGCAGTTACAGCCTGCCGGAGTTGAACATATCACTTGTCGCGTGCGGCACTGACGTGTCGGTCCCGGGGGTCTTTGCCCTGCCTTTTTACAGCGGTACCATCAGGGTCAAGGACCTCAAGGCCCTGGATATTCTGGGGGTATCGCCGAAGCTCTCCTTCGCTGCTTCCGCTTCAGGCATAGACGTTCCCGGCCTCCTGAACGAACTGACGGGTCTCACGTTCCCCGGCAGCGTAAAGGCCCGGTTCCCCATGATCGCCTACCAGGACGGAGAGCTCAAGACGGAAGGAAGAACGGTCGTAGATATATTCGGCGGCACGATCGAGGCGGTGGACCTTTATGTGAAGGACCTCTTTGCCTCATCGAGGAAGATAGGAGGCGATATCCTCTTTCACGACATCGATCTCGGCAAGGTGACGGAAACGGTCAAGGTCGGCAAGATAACGGGCGTCGTCGAAGGGTCAATGAAGAACCTGATGATCGAATACGGACAGCCGTCGCGCTTTGTTTTTGATATGGATACGGTGAAGAAGAGCGGGGTGTCGCAGAAGGTGTCCGTTGATGCCATTGAGAGCATATCGATCCTGGGTACCGGTTCGGGGGGCATCGGCGCGGTCCTGAAGAGCGGCATAAGCAAGTTCTTCAAGGAATACCCGTACAGCCGTATCGGCATACAATGCACCCTTGAAAATGACAATTTCAACATCAGGGGAAAGATCCGTGAAGGAGGCAGGGAGTACCTTATACGGAGGGCATTTCTGAGGGGTATTGATGTTGTCAACATGGACCCAATGAATATGGTGAGTTTCAAGGACATGCAGGAACGCGTAAGCAGGGTGTTCCAGAAGGGCAAGGACGGTTCAGGCCCGACAGTACAAACGAATTAAAAGGAAAAAGGAGGATAAAATGGGTAAAAAATTGAGGCATCTTGCATTGGGTTTCATTGTCGTCTTCGCCGCCTGCGTCACCGTCAACATCTACTTCCCGGCCGCGGCCATTCAGAAGGCGGCCGACGAGATAGTCGATGACGTGCGGGGGACGAAGGACAACAAGCAGCCGCAGGAAAAGAAGGACGATAAGAAAAGCGACATCATCGACTCCCTCAAGGGCCTCATCGGTCCCAAAGAGGCCAGCGCGCAGATCAACGTCGAGGTCTCGACCCCGGCGATACGCAGCCTCAAACAGGCCCTGAAGGACAATTACCCTCAGCTCAAGCCTTTTTACGATAAAGGCGCCATCGGCGAGAACAGCATGGGGCTTCTGGGAATAAAAGCGGCGGACCTGAACCTCAAGGAAAAGGCGGACGTCAACCGCCTGGTGGACACGGAGAACAATAACCGGATGGCGCTTTACACGGAGATCATGAAGGCGAACAAGTTGGGCGGCGACTCGCTGCCGAAGATCCAGAAGATCTTTGCGAACAGCTGGCGCGAAAAATCACGGCCGGGATGGTGGGTGCAGAACGATCAGGGTGTCTGGGAAAAGAAGAAATAGACATGAACGTCCGGAAAAAGACAGCATTGTGGAGGATGGGCATGCCGGTCATACTGGCCGTCTTCGCCCTGGTCTCCTGCGCGGGGGTTTCCATTGGTCCCGGAGCGCGTGCGGACTTCAATGCGGGCCTTGCCCTTTTCAACCAGGGCAGGTTCCAGGAGGCCCTCCCGTACTTTGAGAAGGCCGTATCGGCGGAGCCGGATTTCTATGAGGCACATCTCTACCTCGGCAGAGTGTACCTGAACATGAAGAATTACGGGAAGGCCATCCCTTCGCTTCGAAGCGCCTGGCGACTCTCCCCTGATGATTTCAAAAAACAGGTTGTCGATATCTTAATAGACGCGCTTCTGGGGGCCGCCTTCTCGGAACTGGGAAAAGGGAATTTCGAAAGTTCCCTGACGTATCTGCGTGAGGTCATCTCCGTTGACCCCAAGGCCAAAAAGATAAAGGATGACCTGTCGAATGTCCTCGTGGCGGTGGCCACCGGGCTCTTCATGAAGGGCGACGTGCGCGAGGCGATAAAGGGTTATACCGACGCCATCAAGGCCAACCCCGACAACAAGGCGGCCTACATAGGCCTCGCGAAGGCACTCATAAAGAGCGGGGCCCTCAGCGAAGCCATAGAGGCCGCCCAGAAGGCCCTGACCCTCGACCCGTCAAGCAGAGATGCACTGAACATCATAAAGGAATTGATAAAAAAATAAGGGCTCCTGTTTTTACTTCACCTGCGCCGCTACGGTCTTGGCCAGTTTTATCTTCGCCAGCGCGAGCTTTTTGTACTCTTTCTTGATCTTTTTGACGTCCCCTGCCACGACTGCCTTGTGGAGGTCGCCTTCGAGCTCGGCCACTTCCAGGAGCTTGTAGTAATCGAGTGACTCCTTGAGGTGGGCGATGACGATCTTGCCGGTGACGAGGGGATGGTTGTTCGTAACGTTGGCGTCCTTGAACCTCACGCCGTGTTCGAGCTCCACTTCCAGCCCCGCGCGGAACTCATCGACATCGATGTTCATCTTTGCGTCATTCACTGCCGCGAGGATCGTCTTTGCTTCCCCGGGAAGGACCTTCGCGACCTTCAGCTTTGTCCAGTCCCTGATCTTCAATGCCTTGCAGAACTTCCGGACCTCTTCTTTGGTGATGTATTCAGGAATCTTCATAATACCCCCTTTATAGGATGTTTGGCGTGAGAATGATTTTAGCATATTTGAACATTTGTAAAAAGAAAGGTTTTTCTTAACTGAAATGATCCCGACAAACGATCCGTTGCAATTATTTCTGATTTCTGAAAATAAGGAGGTGTGATATGAAAGCGGCCAGGACCGTAACTGCTGAGATCAAATCCCGGGGACAGCTCACGATCCCCAAGAAGATACGGGATATGGGCCATTTCGAAGAAGGCAATGTCGTGTCAATGTTGCCGATAGGCGATTCCCTTGTTATTACCCCGAAGAGGATGGAACTTGACGAGGCACACAGACAGCTGAAAAAGCTTCTCACGGCATCGGGTCTCACGATCGAAGAACTTATCGAAGGGCTCAAGGAAGAAAGGGGCAAGCTCTTTAGAGAAACCTGTGGCGCGAAGAAAAAAGCATAAGGTATTCCTGGACTCCAACGTGCTCTTGTCGGGATTGTTCTCCGACAAGGGTGCCCCGCGCATCATCCTTGATCTCCTGACGCTTGATCTGCCCGTGCTCGCCGGGGCAACGGGACGCTATAACATCATGGAGGTCGAGCGGAACCTGCAGAAAAAAATGCCGGGGGCCGTTGCCTTATATCGGGAGTACTTGCCGAAGCTTCACCTTGAGGTTGTTGCACTGCCTTCCCGCAAAACGGTGAAAGAGATGGCGGGCATCATAGCCGAAAAGGACACCCCCGTCCTTGCTTCGGCGATAGCTTGCAGCGCAGAATACCTCATTACAGGTGACAAAAATGATTTCGCCAAGTTGAAGAACTCCGGGAGATACAACATCACCATAATAAGCCCGTCGGAATTTATTGAAATCGTTTTCCAAAAGATCATTAAAGACATATAAGAAGATAGCGCATACCTTCTTTGTCAGGTATACTAAGACCCGTGAGATGATATGGGACTGATACGGATAAATGATGTTTCGGTGAGCTTCGGCGGACCACAGCTGCTGGACGGCGTTACGCTCCAGATCGAGCCCGGCGAGAGGATCGGTCTGCTGGGACGCAACGGCTCCGGCAAATCAACCCTTATGAAGCTGCTGGCCGGACAGATCGCCCCGGATACGGGCGGGATTGTCCATAGCGGCGATGTGAGGATCGCCATGCTGCCCCAGGATGTTCCCGATGACCTGCCGGGAACGGTCTATGACGTGGTGGCCTCCGGCGGCCGGGAACACGTGGAGCTGCTCAGGGAATACCACGACCTTACCCTTCAGATGGCCGGCGGCAGCGATGATGGCCTCATCAGAGCGCTCGAACGGGTCCAGCACCAGGATAGAGACATCCGGCGCGTGGCATTACCACCAGCGGGTGAAAACGGTGATCGCAGCGGACTGAACTGGATGAGAATGCCCGTCTTCGGTTTTTGTCCGCGGGGATGAAACGCCGGGTCTTTCTGGCCAGGGCCCTGGTGAACGAACCGGACCTCCTGCTTCTCGATGAGCCCACGAACCATCTTGATGTCAGCACCATCCTCTGGCTTGAGGATTTCCTGCTCAAGTATGAAAAGACGCTCATGTTCGTGACCCATGACCGGGCCTTTCTCCAGCGATTGGCGACACGGATCGTGGAGATCGACCGGGGCCGCCTGGTATCCTTTGCCTGTGATTACAAGACCTACCTCGAACGCCGGCAGGCCCTGCTGGAGGCGGAGGAGAAGGCAGTGGCACGAATTTGACAAGAAGCTGGCCAGGGAAGAGGTCTGGATCAGGCAGGGGGTCAGGGCCCGCCGTACCCGCAACGAAGGCAGGGTACGGGCGCTGAAGCAGATGCGGCAGGAGCGGGCGCGCAGGCAGGAACAGGCAGGCGTCTCCCGGCTTGTGATCGAGGAGGCGGAGCGCAGCGGCCGGATGGTCGTGGATGCCGAGACCATCTCCTTTGCCTGGGACGACAAAAAGATCGTTCGACGGGTTTTCCACCACTATCATCCGCGGCGACAAGGTGGGTATCATCGGACCGAACGGTTGCGGCAAGACCACCCTTCTCAAGATACTCCTCGGCGACCTCAAGCCGCAGCAGGGAAAGGTCCGGCTGGGCACCAATATCAGGGTTGCCTACTTTGACCAGCTCCGCGCACAGCTCGACGAAAACAAGACCCTCAGGGAGAATATCGGCGGCGGCAACGACATGATCATCGTGGGCGAAGCCTCCCGCCATGTGGTCGGTTATCTCCAGGATTTTCTCTTTTCACCGGAGCGGATCATGTCGCCGGTCAGGTCCCTCTCGGGCGGTGAACGCAACCGCCTGCTTCTGGCGAAACTCTTCATCGTCCCGTCCAATGTGCTTGTCCTCGATGAGCCCACCAACGACCTCGATGCCGAAACGCTGGAACTGCTCGAAGACCGGCTTCTCGAATACAACGGTACGATCCTGATGGTCAGTCACGACCGGGAGTTTCTCAATAACGTGGTGACCTCGACGATTGTCTTTGAGGACGATGGGCGGCTGCAGGAATATGTCGGCGGCTACGACGATTGGCTCAGGCAGAAAAACGCCTCTGCCGCACCAACGAGGCCGACGGCCCCGAAAGAGCAGAAACAAAAGAAGGAAAAGACCCCGCAGGAGAAAAAGAAGCTTTCCTTCAAAGAGACCCGGGAACTGGAATCGCTGCCGCAGGCAATCGAAGCCCTGGAGGAAGAGAAGCGGCGGCTGATGGAGACCCTGAATTCCCCTGAATTCTACGCGGACCGCGATCATGGACAGGATAAACGCGGTCAAGCGACCGGCTGGAGGCCCTGGAAAAGGAGCTTGATGACGGCCTATCATCGCTGGGATGAACTGGAGAAACTCCATGCCAGCCTGAGCGGCGCTCAGTGATGAAGGTGCAGGTGGACCTAAACCCCCAACAATTCGTCTACATCCTGGAGTGCTCCGACAAGACCTTATACACCGGCTGGACCGGCAACATGGAAAAACGGATCAGGGAACATAACAACGGTAAAAGCGGCGCCAGATACACGCGGGGACGCAGGCCGGTCAGGCTGGTATACTTTGAGGCCTGCACAACCATATCAGAAGCTTTAAAACGGGAAGCCGCGATAAAGAAATTATCCCGCGCGCAGAAATTGCAGCTCATAAAAACAGCCTAACATCAAAATAAAGGGTTTCTCTGTCTCCCGTTACCGCTCCCTTTCACTCACATGCTGCGGGCCACACCCGCCCAGGCGCTTAGACTCGCTCCTTTCAGTCGCGACGGACCCCGTGACCCTCCGCTAACGTCCGCTCAATGCGGCACCCCTTCCGTTTTACCGCAACAAAGTTCTATACGCACTTTCGTGTGGTAATTGCAGTATGCCCAAGAAGCAGAAAGAGGGAACTTTTAAGGACTTGATAGAGATCAAGTCGTCAATCGTCTGTTTTCATTTTAAGCCCGACAGTTACTTCCTGTAGTCGGTAAGATCAATAATCATAAAAACATCTTAAACTTCAACTGGCAATCGATAGAGATTCCAACTTGCAAAAAATGTGAAACAGGTGGAAAATAGTGCAAAGATTAAGAACGCAAAAATAGGACTCGGCGTTATTGATGAAGAGATTTTTAACTGTCATACAATTCAAACCGAGTGAACCCGGTTGAAACGTGATATTGCGATAGACTATTTGCGGGGATGCGTGACTGCGTCTGTAGTTGCGCATCACGCCGCATTGGCATATAACACTTTCAGTCATTACGATCCATCGAATTACATGAAATCCACGGCACCGGTGACCGACATGGTCCGCTTTAGTCCTCTCGACATCTTTGTCGGCTGGAACGACATTTTCTTCATGTCCCTTATGTTCCTTATTTCCGGACTGTTCGTCGCGCCATCCATAGCTCGTAAAGGGGCCGGAAGCTTCCTGGCCGACCGCTCGAAACGCCTCGGGATCCCCTTTGTTATTGCCGCTGTCCTGCTTAGTCCCATAGCATACTACCCGTCCTGGCTCTTGAGTGGCTATGCCAGTCAGGGAGACTTTTTAGGCCGCTTTTTCACGATCGATGGATGGCCATCGGGGCCGGCATGGTTCATCTGGGTCTTGCTTGCATTCTGTGTTCTTGTTGCTCTGGGTTACAAAATCGTTCCCAATATCATGAAGAAGCTGTTCTGGCGTCCCGGTTCATCGGGCAGGCTGGTTGTCGGATTCCTTGCGATAAGTCTGGTATCAGTTGTTCCATTGAACCTGTTGTTAATTGCGCCGGAAAACTTTTCCAGATTGGCAGGGCCGCTGTATTTTCCAATATCTAGGTCCTTGCTGTATTTTGTCTTTTTTTTATTGGGTATTGCGCTTGGCAGCGCGAACCAGGAGTGGTCACTGTCGCGTGAGAACCTCAGGCTGTGGCCACTTTGGCTTGCTGTCGGTGCGCTCGGCTATGCGGCCCATGCGTTGTTTTCGAGTGGAAATTGTTTTGCGGGCACGCCGGCATGGGTGATGAGAGCCATCCTGGCAACGGCCTTCTCTTTCTGTTGCTCCTTTACGTGCCTTGGCTCATTAGGTCTGGCACGTTCGTTATTCCGGAACAAATGGTCTGTGGCCGACAACTTCTCGGAAAACGCGTACGGCGTCTGACATTTTCCACTATGCATTCGTGATCTGGCTTCAATTCGGCCTCCTGTCCCAGCCGCTTCCGGCCTTCGTGAAGTTCCTCATCACTTTCTCGGTCTCTTTGACTGCAAGCTGGCTTCTGACAGCCCTGTTGCGCAAGACGGCAGCCGGCAGAGTTCTTTGATGTACCTTCGTTCCCTGAACAACCTGGCTACATAAAAACTATACTGCTTCAACCTTTACAGACGAAGGTCGCATACTCTCTTCCTGCAAGCAAGCTTTTCACAAATAAGCGGTTTATACCCTCTTTCCATTGGCAATAATGTAACCTTTAAATCTTATTGTGATTATCCTCTTGCTTGCAAAATATAATAAATACGCTATAATCGATGTAGGTGTCAGAGATGATGGAGACAACAGGGTAGAGACAACAGATAAAAGGCTACCATGCCAGAAAAAAATGTTCCAACCCAACCCCGGTCCCTTGAGCCTCGCTCTATAATCCTGATCTGCATTGCGGTTTTTTTCTTACTTTCCGGGATCACCTTCCTCCTGTGTTACGATCATTACCGGGAAACCAAAAGGTCTTCTCTCAAAGAAGACCGCGCAACCGCACATCTGCTTTCCATGGTCCTGGAGGAACACGTCCGGGCGATAACCAAGACCATGGAATCCTACACCAGTCGTCCCCACCTGCTTAATGCAGTAAGGAATAAGAATGTCGAAAGGGCAAGAGAACACCTGGCAAATATTATAAAAAACGACCCTTACACCGAAAGCCTTGTCATTACAGACAGGGAGGGGACATTATGGGCCAGCTACCCCAAACGTCCGGAGATCACCGGCAAAAACCTTGCATACCGGGAGTGGTACAAGGGGGTAAGCTGGGACTGGAGGCCTTATGTGTCGGATGTGACCCTGAGGATCGTCGCAGAAAAAGACCTCGCTGTCCAGGTCGTTGTCCCCTTCATAGATGAAAAAGAGGAGATAATCGGCATCCTTGTCAACACGCAGCGTACGGTCGGGCTGGCGAAGATCATGCAGCAGGTAACTGTCGACCCCGGGGCATCCATGAATGTTGCCGACCGGAAAGGCAACATGATCTTCAGTTCCCGGTTTGCCTACGGGAAGGAGATAACCCCTTATCCGCGCTATTTTGTGAAGGACATGCTGACATCATCTGCAAAGGACCGCTCTGCGGCGGTTGCTGACACACTCCTGGGCGGCAGGACTCTCTATATTTCTTATGCGCCGGTCGCCGGCCTTGGCTGGTCTGTCTTCATCGGTCGCGACAGCCGTCAGATCGTGATGTCGGGGCTATCATATTACATCCAGACAGGGGTAATCGCCATCGCGTTGTTCCTGCTGACCGTGCTTTCACTCATCTATTCCAGAAAAAGGGTGATGTCAGAACGTTTGCTGGAGCGGATAAAAACGGACGAGGAGATACGGAAAGAACGCGATCAGGCGCAGCAATACCTGGATGTTGCGGGGGTAATGATCCTTGCCTTGAATAACGAATGCCGTATCGTCCTTATCAATAGAAAGGGTTGCAAGATCCTGGGCTATGCCGAACAGGAGATCATAGGGCAAAACTGGTTTGATGTCTGCCTGCCGGGAGAGATGCTTGAAGAGGTGAAAGGCGTCTTTAACAAATTGATGGCGGGAACACCCGTCGAGTACCATGAGAACTCCGTTCTGACAAAAAGCGGCGAACGCCGCATACTTGCTTTTCACAATACCATCTTACATAACCAGTCATCCCGGATCGTCGGTGTTTTATCCTCGGGAGAAGACATAACAGAGCGCAAGCAGGCCGAAGAAGAACTTATAACCTCCGCGCAGAAGCTCAGAAAGAGCCTGGTTGGTACCATCCAGGTCATATCAACGATGCTGGAGACCAGGGACCCCTACACAGGAGGCCACCAGGGCCGGGTATCAACCCTTGCACGCTCAATAGCCCAGGAGATGGGGCTCCCGAACGATACCGTCGATATTATCCGTATGGCAGGCACCATCCATGACATCGGGAAGATGTCGGTGCCCGCCGAGATATTGAGCAAGCCCGACAGGTTGAGCGATATAGAGATGGAGCCTCCTCAGGATCCATCCCCAGACGGGATACGACATCCTTAAGGCGGTGGAACTGCCCCCTCCGATCGCCGAGATCGTCCTCCAGCACCACGAAAGACTGGACGGCTCCGGGTATCCCCGGGGATTGAAAGATGGCGAGATCCTCCTTGAGGCGCAGATAATGTCCGTCGCCGACGTCGTGGAAGCCATGGCATCCCACCGTCCCTACCGGCCGGCCCTCGGAATCGATGCAGCCCTTGAGGAGATAGAGAAGAACAAGGGTGTCCTCTATCACCCGGAGGTCGTCGAGATATGCGTAAGGTTGTTCAGGGAGAAGGGGTTTAAGTTCGACTAAAGACTGCTCTTTGGAGGGAATTATGGAAAACAAAACCAAACCTGACAAATCAGGACAGGCGGAACGTTTACGTAAAAGCGCCGAAGAACGCCTGGAGAAGTCAAAGGCCGGGCATTTGGAAGGCGAAACTTACGCAGATATGCGGAAGCTTATCTGTGAGCTTGAGGTACACCAGGTCGAACTGGAGATGCAGAACGACGAACTTCGCATAGCGCAGCAGGAACTTCAGGCATCACGGGACAATTATTTTGATTTCTATAACTTTTCCCCCGTGGGGTATTTTACGTTTGACGAAAAGGGGCTGATGCTCGATCTGAACCTGACAAGTGCAACAATGCTCGGCGTGGAAAAACAAAAATTGATCAGGAAAAAATTCCTGCTTTATGTGACCCCTGATTTCCGTCCTCCATTTAATACATTCTGTCAAAGGGTGCTTGAGACCGGTACAAAACAGACCTGCGAACTCAAATTGGACACATCAGCCCGCATTGTGCTCATGGAAGGCATATCCGTACCTGGTGATGACGGGCACGGCAAAAAAATACGGACCGTAATGATCGATATCGCAGAGCGGAAAGTGATGGAAGAAAAGCTGCGGCAGGGCAAAGAAAAGCTTGAAAAAGCTATGAAAGACACCTTCCATCTCCTGATGTCAGTGATCGAACAAAGGACGTATCAGACGTCGCAGCACCGACAGATGGTGGTCGGGCTTGCCCGTGCAATAGCAGAGGAAATGGGCATTCCTGAAGGACGCATGGAGGGGATCTCTACGGCAGGCCTCATTCTTGACTTTGGGTACATGGCTGTCCCCGTTGATATATTGAGCAAACCCCAGGGATTGACAGAGCTTGAGACCACAATTTTCAAAACCCATCCTCAGGCCGGGTATAATATGTTAAAGGATCTGCAGTTCCCCTGGCCGTTGGCCGAGATCGTCCTTCAGCACCATGAGCGCATGGATGGGTCCGGTTACCCCCGTGGCCTTAAGGGTGATGATATCCTCCTTGAAGCAAGGATACTGACTGTTGCCGATACCGTGGAAGAGACATGCTGCGACCAATCCTACCGGCCCGGCCTCGGTATAGAAAATGCCCTTGAAGAGATAGAGAAGAACAGGGGCACCCTGTATGATGCAGGGGTGGTGGATGCGTGCGTGAGATTGTTTCGGGAGAAAGGATTCAAATTCGACCAAGATAGACTATAGTCTGTTTTTTTTAGGGGGAACCATGGCGAAGAACAAAATCGGAGCAAAAAGCGCAAAACCGGAAGCTGCCAAAGCCTTTTACGTAGTCGGGATAGGCAGTTCTGCAGGCGGGCTTGAAACGCTTGAGCAGTTTTTCAATGCCATGCCGCCCGATACAGGTTTGGCTTTTGTCCTCGTTCAGCACCTTGACCCGGCCCACAAGGGTTTCATGCCGGAACTGCTGCAGCGGTATACAAAGATGGAGGTCTTACAGGTGACGGAGGGCATGAAGGTAGAGCAGGAACATGTCTACATCATTCCCCCCAACAAAGACATGTCGATATTCCACGGTACCCTCCACCTGCTGGAGTCTTCAACGACCAGGGGCTTAAGGTTGCCCATCGATTACTTTTTCAAGCAGCTTGCCGATGACCAGAAAGAAAGGGGCATCGCCATCATCCTTTCCGGTATGGGGACGGACGGCACACTCGGCATCAAGGCAATAAAGGAAAATATGGGCATGGTGATGGTGCAGGACCCGGCAACCGCTAAATACGATAGCATGCCGATAAGTGCCATAGCCACAGGGGTTGTTGATTATATCGCCCCCCCGGCCGATATGCCTTCCAAACTCCTGGGTTTTGTGAAGCATTATATAAGGAAGGTTCCCGAAGAAGCTCCCGCCGTTAATGGGAAGACAGTTACATCGCTCCAGAAGATCTTTATTCTGCTCAGAACCCATACCGGCCATGATTTCTCCTTATACAAAAAGAACACCCTGTACCGCCGCATCGAAAGGCGGATGAGCATCCACCAGATCGACAGCATAACCCACTATGTGCGTTACCTTCAGGAAAATCACCAGGAGATCGACCTGCTCTTCAAGGAACTCCTTATCGGGGTGACCAGCTTTTTCAGGGACCCCGAGGCATTTGAGGTGATGAAAGAAAAGGCGATCCCCGAGTTGCTGGAAAGCAGGAAGGGGTCGGGGGTCATACGCGTCTGGGTCACAGGTTGTTCTACCGGGGAGGAGGCCTATTCTGTTGCAATGATCCTGAGGGAGTGCATGGATGATAGGCCCAAGAACAAGGGCACGCTAAAATTCCAGGTGTTTGCTACCGATATCGATAAGGATGCCATCGCAAAAGCCCGTGCAGGGAAATATCTTGAGAATATCGCTGCCGACGTTTCACCGGAGCGCCTTAACAGGTACTTCACGAAGACCGATTCGGGGTATATCATCAACAAGGAACTGCGTGAGACGATGATCTTTGCGCCGCAGAACATCATCATGGACCCGCCTTTTACCAAACTTGATATACTCTGCTGCAGGAATCTACTGATCTATCTGACCTCTGAACTCCAGAAGAAACTTCTTCCTGTTTTCCATTACGCGCTCAATCCCGGAGGCATCCTTTTTCTCGGCGCTTCCGAGACATTGAGCGAAGCCGGCGAACTTTTCTCTCATATTGATAACAAGTGGAAGATATTCAAAGGAAAGGCCGCACCTTTTGCAGGACAGGCAGATACCGCAGGCATGTTTCCACACGGGGAAGTAAAAGATCCTGGAGGCAGACAGACAGCAACTTCAGGACAGGGAAACTCCTCTTGCCGATATTGCCCGGCAGACATTGATGGAGAGGTATTCTCCCCCTGCTGTGGCCATCAATGAAAAAGGCGACATCCTCTATGTTTACGGGAGAACGGGTAAATATCTGGAGCCTTCACAGGGAAAGGCCGCAATGAATGTCTTTGCCATGGCACGGGAGGGGCTGAAGGCCGAACTGGGCACCGCGATCTTTAAGGCTGCCAAGGAAAAAGACGCTGTAACCGTTAAGGGTGTCACGGTAAAGACAAACGGCGATAACGAGATGATTGACCTCACCGTGATGCCCGTTGAGGTAGAAAAACGTACAGATGATCTTTTGATGGTCATGTTTGAAAAGCATTCCTTTCCTCCCCCAAGGACGAGAAAGACGAAGGACTGCCGATGCCGGACAGCCTGTAATTGTCGAAGAACTCGAAAAGGAGCTGAAATACACAAAAGAGCATCTGCAAACCGTCAGCGAAGAGATGGAGACCTCGCAGGAAGAGTTGAGGTCTGTCAATGAAGAACTCCAGTCGAACAACGAGGAACTGCAGTCAACAAACGAAGAACTGACGACATCCAAAGAGGAGATGCAATCCCTCAACGAAGAACTGATAACAGTCAATGCGGAGCTTCAGAATAAGGTCGAGGAACTGTCACAGACAAGCAACGATATGATAAACCTTATGAATGCCACAGAGATTGCCGTTATCTTCCTGGACAACGATCTGAACATCCTTCGCTATACACAGCCACTAACAAGAATTATGCACATCATCCAGGCGGATATAGGGCGGCCGGTTACCCATCTTGTTTCAAATCTCCAGTACGAAGACCTTGAAAGGGATGTGAGACAGGTGCTTGAGACGCTCGTATTCAGGGAAACGCCAGGCGCAGGCCAAAGACGGCCGATGGTATACAATGCGTATCATGCCCTACCGGACGACCCAACAATGTTATTGAAGGCGCAATAATCACCTTCGTTGACATTACTGCGATCAAAAAGATATGAGGCGCTGGTGGAAGACGCCGGGAGATTTGCGGAAAGCATTGTGGCTACGGTGCGGGAACCTCTTATTGTGCTCGATAACGGGCTCAAGGTTGTTTCGGCAAACAAGTCCTTCTATGAGACGTTTCACGTGCTACCTGAAGAGACAGAGGGTAAACTGACTTTACAGCCTCGGTAAAAGGCAATGGGACATCCCTGCATTAAAAACCCTCCTTGAAGAGATCCTCCCCAAGAACACACAGTTTGAAGGCTTCAGGGTAGAACATGATTTCGCGGATATCGGGAAAAAGGTCATGCTCCTCAATGCCCGGAAGGTCATCGACAGGAGCGACCAGAGAGAACTGATACTGCTGGCGATGGAGGATATCACAGATAAGGAAGTAAAATCATAAACTGCAGACAGCAGGCTTTCTCGCCTGTGATCACTTTAAGTTGTAATCAACATTTTCAATCGGGTAACTGTCCAATGCTTTGTTGGTGTAAGTCTAATTTTGACTCCCGGCCTCTTTTTGTCCGCCACCTTCAAGTGAATTAAGATGACTCGATCAGGATAGAATACCCCAGAGGAAAGAAGGTCTCGGCTGTGCTTATAAGTAAAGCCGGGCCGACTCGATATCACAACCGGAAGGTACTGTATGCCGGACGCCGGGTCGCGCTTGAGCGGAGGGCACGAACAAATATACCCCTTTCCGGATACTATAAACAGGGGCAGGGTTGTCCCATTGCGGGGAATGATTATATTATGGACAGGTTTTTATGGAACGCGCCTGGAAGATATTATTGGTGTTATTGTTCTCGACCGCCTGCGCCGTGGCGTTATCGGGATGCGGACAGACGCGGCAACAGCCGCTGGAAAAGGCGAGGGAGGACAAAATGGTGAATACCGCCGCCGCGGTCGAGCAAAAGAACATTGCAAGGCCGCCCGTTGACATGGAACAGCCGGCAAGGCTTGAACGGGCGACGTTTGCCCTCGGGTGATTCTGGGGACCCGATGCCCGGTTCGGGCTTGCAAACGGTGTCATCCGGACGCGTGTCGGTTACGCCGGCGGGACAAAGAAAGACCCGACATATCACAGGCTCGGCGATCACGCCGAGACGATCCAGATCGATTTTGACCCGTCTGTCATCGCCTACGAAGAGCTCCTCAGGATATTCTGGGAAAGCCACAGCCCCACCATGAAGGAGGCGTCGAAGCAGTACCGGTCCATGGTGTTCTACCACGACGACAGCCAGATGCGGACGGCTCAAAGAGTGAAGGCGCAGGAAGAGGCCCGGATAAAGGCGACCATCTTCACTGAGATCGTGCCCTTCAGCGAATTTTACCCGGCCGAGGACTATCACCAGAAATATTACCTGAGGAACGTTCCCGAGATCGCCGCGGAATACCTTGCCATCTATCCCGGTATCGAGGGTTTTGTCGGGTCCACGGCAACGGCGAGGGTGAACGGCTACATCGGCCGCTACGGCACAAAAGAGCAGCTGGAAAAAGAGATCGGTTCCCTGGGACTGTCCGACACAGGACAAAAAAGACTCCGCAATATCGTCGGTAAGTAAAAGCTCTCACGAAAGTCCCTTTGCAAAATAACTAACATTGCAATATGATTAAATAAACGTTCCGGTTCCATTGTTGGTAATGGTGGAAGGGTGTCATATAACGCAAAGAAACGGGGAGGGTATCATGATCGATGCAATGACAAGCTTTGACCGGTTTATGGCTGTTTATCTGATCCCGGTAGGATGGAAGGTCCTGGGCGCAATCATTTTGTGGATCCTGGGAAGCTGGGCGATCAGGATCATAGGGAACCTGTCGGGAAGGGGCATGAGGGCGCAGAAGCTGGATTCTACCATCATCAAGTACTTCGACGCGACGATCCGCGTCATCCTGAAGATCGTCCTTCTCATCGCTATCCTCTCCATCTTTGGCATCCAGACCACGTCCTTTGTAGCGCTCCTTGCTGCTGCCGGCATCGCCATCGGCGCTGCCTGGGGCGGTCTCCTGGCCAATTTTGCCGCCGGTGCCTTCCTCATCATCCTGCGGCCCTTTCACGTTGGGAATATGATCTCGGCCGCCGGGGTAACGGGGGTTGTCAGGGAGATCGGCCTCTTTGCGACAACGATCGACACGGTGGATAATCTCCACATCGTTGTCGGGAACAACAAGATCCTGTCTGACAACATTGTCAACTACACGACCAATCCTTTCCGCCGTGTCGATCTGAAGGCGCAGCTTGCCCACGGGGTCGATCCCCTGGAAGCAGCGCAGCGCCTCATGGAAAGAGTGAAGAAGGTCCCCAATGTTATTGATTCCCCCGGGCCTTCGGTGGAGATACTGGATCTCAATCTCGCGGGTCCCCTCCTCGCCGTCAGGCCGTTCTGCCACAACGACAATTACTGGCAGGTGTTCTTTGATACCAACAAGGCCATTCAGGAAGTCTGCGTCGAGGCAGGCTACCCGGCCCCATGGACGAACCAGGTCGTCTACCATAAACCGCTGGAGGGGTGACAAAAAACAGTTTCAGCGTTCTAATATTTTAAAGACGTTTCAGCGGGAAAGATTGTGGTTTCTCTGGTTCGAACAGCCAAAGAAACCAAAAAACCGAAGAAACTGGGGTTTTCCCTTCAAACATTGGAACGCTGAAACGATTGAAACTGTTTTCAATCCTTGAAGAGCTTGAGCCGAAGCGAGTTGCTCACGACGGATATGGAGCTCACTACCATCGCTATGGCGCCGAAGACGGGTTCGAACCTGATGCCGAAGAAAGGATACAGGAGGCCGAAGGCGATGGGGATGCCGAGTATGTTGTAGAAGAAGGCCCAGAAAAGGTTCTGCCTGATGACCCGGAGCGTCTTCTTCGAGAGCTTGATGAGGCTCACTATGCGTGACAGTTGTCCTTTCATGAGGACCACATCGGCCGATTCGATGGCGATGTCCGTTCCCTTGCCCATGGCAACGCCCACGTCCGCCACGGCAAGCGACGGGGCGTCGTTGATGCCGTCCCCGACCATTATGGTGATGCCCTTCTTCTTGAAATCTTCTACGATGGACGCCTTTTTGTCGGGAAGTATCCGGTAGAAATAGCGCTCTATCCCTATCCGCTGACTGATCGTTTTCGCGCCGGCAGAGCTGTCGCCTGTGATCATTACGGGTTCAATTCCCATCCGGGTGAGTTCCCGTACGACCCAGGCGGACTCATCCCTCACCGTATCGCTGAAGGTGAGGATGCCCATGAGGCCCTTATCGCCCCAGAGAAGGACGGGGGAAGCGGCCGATCCCTCCTTTTCTTCATATAGCCGTGCGGTTTTATCGTCCAGTGCGCGGCCTTCCTCTTCATAGAAGGTCCTGTTGCCCATCAGGTAGAGCGCGCCTTCAATGCGGCCCTTGATCCCCCTGCCGATGACGGCCTCGAAGTTTTCAACATCGGCGGATGGCGTACCTGACTCCTGCGCCTTTTTCCTGAGCGCCTCGGAGAAGGGGTGCTCGGATTGTTTTTCCAGGTTGAAGGCGATACGCAGTATTTCGGCTTCTTCGGAGGCGTCGAGGGGAATGATGTCGGCAAGGACAATGACGCCTTCGGTGAGCGTGCCCGTCTTGTCGAAGAGTACGTGTCTTGTCTTGTTCGTCAGCTCCAGGGCCTCGGCGTTCTTGATGAGGATGCCTCTTTTCGCGCCGGCGCCGGTGGCGACCATGATGGCAGTGGGGGTGGCAAGGCCCAGCGCGCAGGGACAGGCGATGATGAGGACGCTCACAAAGGAGAGGATGGCGTTGGTGACCCTGGGCTCGGGGCCGAAGAAGAACCACACGAGAGCCGCGCAGATGCCAATGAGGATGACGATGGGGACGAATATGCCGGCCACCTTGTCGGCAAGGCGCTGGACGGGCGCCTTCGTGAACTGGGCCTCCTCGACGAGGCGTATGACCTTGGCAAGGACCGTGTCGGAGCCGATCCTTGTCGTCTCAACCGTGATCGAGCCCCTGCCGTTGATAGTGCCCCCAACGACCTCATCACCGGTGTCCTTGTGAACGGGCATGCTTTCGCCGGTGATCATCGATTCGTCGATATAGGTGTTGCCCTGGACGACCATACCGTCGATGGGGACCTTTTCGCCGGGCCTGATGAGCACCGTATCGCCGACCTCAAGGGAGTCGGTGGGTACCCTGGTTTCAACCCCGTCCTTCAGAAGGACGCATTCCTTCGGTGAGAGCTCGTATAGCAGCTTGATGGCCGCGTAGGTCCGCGTCTTTGCCTTGGATTCGAAATACCTGCCGAGGAGGATAAGGGTGATGATAATGGCGCTGGAATCGAAATAGGTCATCGTGGACACGCCGGCCGCACTTATGACGTGGGGAAAAAATGTGACGAAGGCGCTGTAGAAGAAAGCCGCCGATGTTCCCACTGAGATAAGGGTGTTCATGTCGGCGGTGAAGTGCTTCATATTGAGAAGGGCGGCCCTGTGGAAGCGCAGACCGAAATAGAACTGGACGGGAAGGGTGAGCACGAGGAGCACCAGGTTGTTGTGAGGCAGGACCGTCCACATGGAAAAGACCATAATGACGACGCTCAGACATACGGCGAAGGTGAAGTCCTTTCTCAGCCCGGTCTCCTCCTTCCTGGCCCTCTCCGTCACGTCCGCCTCGATGTCCACGTCATAGCCGATGTCGCGGATGAGGTCCACGACCTGTTTAAGTTCCATATCGGTCTTCGGGATGATGACGGCCTTCTTGAGGGGAAAGTTTACCCGCGCCTCCAGGATGCTGTCCATTTTATTGAGCTCTCGCTCTATCCGGGCGGAACAAGCGGCGCAGCTCATGCCGGTGATGGGAAGCTCGATCTTCTCGGGCATTCATTCTCCTTAAAAATTCGCGCTTTATGACATGTTAAATAGTATAAGGCAGGAGGTTCCATATCACAAGACGGCACCTTTGTCTGAGATCGGGGTCGACAATTAAGCATTTCGTTGACTCATGGCGGTCAAAAGTGTACTATACATGGAATTTTTCATACCGAAACGACAAATTTTCTGGAGCCGGGATAATGTTCGAATTCTTAAAAGTGATCATCGACTTCATCATCCACATCGATGTCCACCTGGGCGAGATCATACGAAGCTACGGCCTCTGGACTTACCTGATCCTTTTTATCATCATATTCTGCGAAACGGGGCTCGTGGTGGCGCCGCTGCTTCCCGGCGACTCGCTCCTCTTTGCCGCGGGGACCTTTGCCGCAAGGGGAGATCTCAATCCCCTGTGGCTCTTTCTGCTTCTTTCCGTGGCGGCCATACTGGGGGACACGGTGAATTATTGGATCGGGAATTACGTGGGCCCGAAGGTCTTTCACGGTGAGAAAGTGCGTTTCCTCAACAAAGAATATCTTGACCGGACACACCAGTTTTACGAAAAGTACGGCGGCAAGACGATCATCATCGCCCGCTTTGTCCCCATCATCAGGACCTTTGCCCCTTTTGTCGCCGGCATCGGCAGCATGACCTACGGCAGGTTCATCAGCTATAATGTCATAGGAGGTATCGTATGGATAGCCGCCTTTACCTACGCCGGCTATTTCTTCGGAAACATCCCCATGGTTAAAGGCAACTTCACCCTGGTCATCTTTGTCATCATCATCCTCTCCGTCATGCCGGGAGTTATAGAGTTCATCAAGCACAAGATGGAGACGAGGAAAAGATAGTTCCAGGGTTTCAATGTTCCAAAGTTTCAAAGTAAGGACAATAAATTATCTTCTTTTTTATTCCCTATCCAGTATTTCCCTGATCTTCTTAAGGAGCGTTCCCGGGGTCATGGGTTTTCCCAGGAAATCATATTTTCCATTGGCCATGCCCTTTTCCTCGATTATGTCGTCAGTGTATCCGCTGGCGAAGATGACCTTGACCGAGGGATCAAGTTTTTTGATGGCCTCGAAGGCCTCCCTGCCGTTCATTTTCGGCATGACCACATCGAGAATGGTAAGTGCGATATCGCTTTGATGCTGACGGAAGGCCTCAACTGCCTCGGCACCGTCCCTGACGGCGAAGACCTTGTACCCGTTATCTTCGAGCACGTTGACCGACAGCGCGCGCAGCTCGTTATTATCTTCGGCAATGAGAATGGTCTCGCTACCGCCGACGATCTCTTCATCGATCGCTTCATCCATCGGTTCGAGCCATACGAGGGGAAGGTATACCGAGAATGTGCTTCCTTCCCCGGGCCGGCTGTCGACCTCGATGTATCCATTGTGCTGCTTGATTATGCCGTAGACAATGGCAAGGCCCAGCCCGGTCCCCCTTCCAACTTCTTTTGTTGTAAAAAAGGGTTCGAAGATCTTTTCCATCGTCTTTTCGTCCATGCCGGCACCGGTGTCAGAAACGGTGATGACCGCGTATTCGCCCGGCCTGCCAAAGCCGTGGGTCGTGATGAATCCGCTGTCGATCATGGTGTAATTAACGGAAATGATAAGCTTCCCGCCTCGGGGCATGGCGTCGCGGGCATTCGTCACGAGGTTCATGATGACCTGATCGATCTGGCCGGAATCGCCCAGGGCGATGAGCCGCTCGGGGGCCTTGTCGATCCTGAATTCCACGTCTTCCGGTATGAGACGCAGGAGAAGGCGGTGAAGCTTTTCCACCGCATCGTTGACGACGAAGGGTTTCAGGTCTATGACCTGTTTTCTGCTGAAGGCCAGCAGGCTGTGCGTCAGGTTCGCCGCTTTTTCCGACGACGTGAGTATGTGCGAGACATAAGAGTGCAGAGGACTGTCCCTGTCGATCTTCATCTGGAGAAGGCTCGCGTATCCCATGATCGCGCTGAGGAGGTTATTGAAGTCATGGGCAACACCTCCTGCCAGTGTCCCGATGGCCTCCATCTTCTGGGAATGCATTAGCTGCGATTCAAGATGTTTGCGTTCCGTGATGTCCTGTATGACGCTCATCAGGTAATCCGGCGAGCCGTCACTTTTCCGGACGCAATGGGTTGACAGGATGACATCGATAATGGCACCGTCCTGCCTGCGGTAGCGTTTCTCCCTTGCCGCGACGAGATCAAGGGGGCCCTTCAGGAAAGATTCGTAGGACGCCAGCTCCCCGGGCAGGTCTTCGGCGGGGGTTATATCCTGCCATTTCATGCCGAGGAGCTCGTTCCGTGAGAAACCCACCATATCGCAGAATTTGTCGTTTACCTCAAGCCATTGCCCCTCGGGTGAAACAATGGCGACACCGATGAGAGGCACCTCGAAATACCTGCGGAAGCGCTCCTCACTTTTCATCAACGCCTCTTCGGCCTTCTTTCTTTCCGTTATATCGATGATGATCCCGCGATACCCCATGAGACAGCCGTCTTTCATGATCCTGGTGACATGGGTGCTGATGGGGAAAAGGCTGCCGTCCTTTTTGATAGCGGTGTACTCGTTGCCTGTGGGCGGCCCGCCTTCAGCGATCTTCCGGAGGCCTTCCTTTATCGCGGGGAGGTCCTGCGGCGCAACCAGGCTCCAGGCGTTTATACCGGCATTGAAGTCTTCCTCGCTGTACCCGTATATTTTGTAGGCCTGCCTGTTGGCGAAGGTCAGCGTACCCTTTTCGTCCATTTCGAAGATAACCTGGGGCATGGACTCGGCGAGATCGCGGTACCTTAGCTCGCGTTCACGGAGCTCTTCTTCGGCGTTCTTCAGTTGTGTGATGTCGACAAGGATGCCGCGAAAGCCCGTGTGCTTGCCGTCCTTGAAGATAGTGGTTGTATAAATGATGGCCGGGAAGGTTGTGCCGTCCTTTCTCTGTGCCGTGTATTCATATCCCGTAGTTCCCCGCTCGCCGGCGATGGTCTTTCTTATGTTATCCCGTGCAGCGCCGCGCTCATAGTCAGGAAAAAGGTCATAGGCGCTGACCCCTTTTTGCATGTCTTCTTCGGTGTAGCCGAAGAGTTCCAGGGCCTGCTTGTTGGTAAAGGTTATCATTACATCGGTGTCCAGCTCGAAGATGACCTGAGGCGCGAGCTCGGCGATGTCCCGGAACTTCCGTTCACTTTCCCTGAGTTCTTCCTCAACCCGCTTCCGTTCGGCGATCTCCTTTTCTAATGCAGAAAGGGTTGCAGCATTGGCCATGCCATCGCCGGAGATGTTCATCATTATCGTCCGGGCTTGATGGAAAAGCGACCATAAAAACCGTGCCTGTACGGCATCGGGATGTTGCTCCATGACCATTTTTTCGATGGAGGCAAGGATGCGGGAAAGATCGTATGGTGTTATACGTGTTTTTATCTCTTTCAGATAAGGATCGAGGGAACACAAGAATATGGCGGGGCTCATTGCTCCAACGCTGCCGTTGACGGCGTCGATGAGGGCCATTGTTATGGAAAGATATCTCTTTTTATTCCCGGGATGTACCAATCCGGTTTCTTCAAGATGCCCGAGGCATTGCGAACTGGCCGTTTCAAGGTCTATGCGGGAAAAAAACGAGAGTTTTTCCATGGGTCTCCCAGGATATTAGGGTGAGAATTAAGCTGATGTATAGAAACGTCGCCAAAAGAGAGATTACAAGAGCCGCCATGATCACTTCCTCAAGGATGAACGAACAAAGTTGTATCAATATTATCGGCCGTATTCAAAAAAAATAATTATATCACAGGGAAGAAAAAAGGGCCCAGGATATAGGATTTAAGGGGCCAGAGAGAACCGGTGTTTCTCTGAACCCTCAATCCTTAAGCCCTGAGCCCTGGCTCTTTTTATTTCTTTTTCGGTTTCGCCTGCTTTTCCTTTATCGCGGCGCGGGCGGCGGCAAGTTTCGCTATCGTTACGCGGTACGGAGAGCAGCTCACGTAGTTGAGACCCGTTCTGTGGCAGAAATCGACGGAATTGGGTTCGCCGCCGTGTTCACCGCAGATGCCGACCTTGAGGTCCTTTCTGACGCCGCGACCGAGGGCGACACCGATCTCCATGAGTCTGCCTACGCCGCCTTCATCGATCCTCTGGAAGGGGTCGAAGTTATAGATCTCGTGCTCCACGTAGTAACCGAGGAACTTGCCCGCGTCGTCACGGCTCATACCGAGGGACATCTGGGTAAGGTCGTTGGTGCCGAAGGAGAAGAACTGGGCCTCCTGCGCGATCTCGTCGGCGGTGATGGCAGCCCGGGGTATTTCGATCATGGTGCCGATCATGTAGTCGATCTTCACCTTGTTCTTCTTGATAACCTCCTGGGCGACCTTTTCCACGATCTCTTTCTGGAGCTTCAGCTCATTGATGTGCCCCACAAGGGGTATCATCACTTCCGGTTTTACATTGATGCCTTTTTTCTTTACCTCGCAGGCGGCCTCGAATATGGCCCGGGCCTGCATCTCGGTGATCTCGGGATAGACGATACCGAGCCGGCATCCGCGGTGACCGAGCATGGGGTTTGCCTCGTGGAGGCTGTCCACCTTGGAGAGGACCTTTCCATAGGTAATACCCATTTTCTTTGCAAGCTCCTTCATTTCTTTTTCAGTGTGAGGGAGGAATTCGTGGAGAGGGGGATCAAGGGTCCTGACGGTAACGGGAAGGCCCTTCATGACCGTGAAGAGGCCCACGAAGTCCTTTTTCTGCATGGGGAGAAGTTTCGCGAGCGCCTTCCTTCTTCCGGCCTCGTCGTCGGCGATGATCATCTCCCGGACGGCGTCGATGCGGTTGCCTTCGAAGAACATATGTTCCGTCCGGCAAAGGCCGATGCCCTCTGCGCCGAATGCGACGGCCACCGCCGCCTGGTCCGGCTGGTCGGCGTTCGTCCTGATGCCGAGCCTGCGGGCCTCATCGGCCCATTTCATGAGGAGGGCGAAATCCTGATAGATCTTGGACTTCGCAGGTTTCAGCGTCTTGTCGACTATCACCTGGAGGACCTCCGAGGGGATGGTCTTGATCTGTCCCGCGAAGACCTCGCCCGTCGTCCCGTCGATGGAGACGTATTCGCCTTCCTTTATCGTCTTTCCCTTGACGCGGATGACCTTTTTCGCGTAATCGATATCGAGCTCGCCGCAGCCGGCCACGCAGACCTTTCCCATCTGCCGCGCCACGAGCGCCGCGTGGCTTGTCATGCCGCCCCGTGACGTCAGGATACCCTGCGCCGCGTTCATGCCGCGAATATCTTCCGGTGACGTATCGATGCGGACGAGGATCACCTGCTCCTTGCGGGCCGCCCAGTCCTCGGCGTCGTGCGCGTTGAAAACGACCTTGCCGGATGCCGCCCCGGGGCCCGCGTTGAGCCCTTTCGAGATCATGTTGCCCGCCTTCAGGGCCTTGTCTTTTTCCCTGGGGTCGAATATGGGTCGCAGGAGCTGGTTGAGCTGCTCCGGTTCTACCCTCATGAGGGCCTCTTCTTTGGTAATGAGTTTTTCTTTCACCATGTCCACGGCGATCTTGAAAGCGGCGAATGCAGTCCTTTTGCCCGTTCTCGTCTGGAGCATCCAGAGCTTTCTGTTCTGGATCGTGAATTCCACATCCTGCATGTCGCGGTAGTTCCGCTCCAGGGTCCCGCGGATCTTGATGATCTCTTTGTAAATGGAAGGCCAGACCTCTTCGAGGGACTTCACCGACTTGTCGGTCTTCTGCTTCTTGTTGATGGGAAGCGGTGTCCTGATGCCTGCCACGACATCCTCGCCCTGCGCGTTGATGAGGTATTCGCCGTAGAACTGATTATCTCCGGTTGAAGGGTCTCTCGTGAAAGCGACGCCGGTGCCGCAGTCCTCACCCATGTTGCCGAAGACCATGCACTGGACGTTGACCGCAGTGCCCCAGTCGCCGGGGATGTTGTTGAGCTGGCGGTACGCGACGGCCCTGTCGGTGTTCCAGGACTTGAAGACGGCGCCGATGGAACCCCAGAGCTGCTGCACGGGATCTTCGGGGAAGTTTACCTTGAGCCTGTCCTTGATGGCCTTCTTGAACTGCTTCACGAGGTCCTTCAGGTCGTCGACGGTAAGATCGGTGTCGGATTTGATGTTCCTCTGTTTTTTCTTTTTGTCGATTATGACCTCAAAGGGGTCATGTTCTCCCTTGCCCTCAGGTTTGAGGCCGAGGACGACATCGCCGTACATCTGGACGAAACGCCGGTAGCAGTCGTAAGCAAAACGCGGGTTCCCGGTAAGCTTCGCGAGGCCCTCGACGGTCTTTTCATTGAGGCCCAGATTGAGCACCGTGTCCATCATGCCGGGCATGCTGACCCTGGCGCCGGAGCGCACCGAGAAGAGAAGCGGGTTCTTCGGGTCGCCGAACTTCGCGCCCATTTCCTTCTCGACCTTTTTGACGTTTGCCAGGACTTCCTGCTCGAGCCCCTTGGGGAATTTCATCTTGTTCTGGTAGAACAGGGTGCAGACCTCGGTGGTGATGGTGAAACCGGGAGGAACGGGTATGCCGAGATTGACCATGTCGGCAAGGCCGGCCCCTTTTCCGCCAAGCAGGTTTTTGAGCTTTAAATTACCTTCCGCCTTCTTACCGCCAAAAAAATAAACGTATTTATTTCCTTTCGCCATGGCCTCCTCCTTATTCGAATCGTATCTTTGAAAAATCAGCAAACGTCAAAAACATGTTCTTTATGTGAGCAAGGAGCGCGAGCCGGTTGCGTTTAACGGCCTCATCCTTGTCCATTACGAAGACCTTGTCGAAGAAGTTATCGACGGTTTCCTTGAAACTTATAAGAATGGCCAGCGCTTCATCGTAGCCGCGCTTCCCCATGAGCTCAAAAAAGGTTCCCTTCTTTGCCTCGTAAAGGTTGAACAGCTCTTTTTCCTCGTTGAGAACGAGAAGCGCGGGATCGATAATAGTCTCTTCCGTTATCTGCTTGGTGATGTTGAAGACGCGCCTGAAGCCCACCATGAGCCGCTCGAAATCTTCCATGGACCTTTGTGACTCCAGGGAGACAAGCCTCATGTACCCGTCATATATGTCATTCGCGACCCGCGGCAGGACGCTCTCGACGAAGTCCTGGTTGTGGTTCTCTTCCAGCATGGAAAACTTGAAGCGGGTGTTTATGAAATCGGTGAGCGACGCCTTTGTCTCGTCAAGGGGCAATCTTTTGCCTATCTGACCGCCTGCTCTCATAGGCCACTTCGATGAGCGTCTCCAGCGGGATGTGGAATTTTCTGTCAATGGTTATCTTGATGATGCCCAGCGATTGTCTGCGGAGCGCGTAAGGGTCGAGGTTGCCCGTCGGGGCGATACCAACGGAAAAGAAAGACACAATGGAGTCTATCTTGTCGGCTATGCCGGCGACAGACCCGATCGTCGATCCCGGCAGGCTGCCGTTGCCGCCTGTCGGCAGGTAATGTTCCTCGATGGCGCGGGCCACCTCCATGTCCTCGCCTTCGATCTGCGCGTAGATCCTTCCCATCGTCCCCTGCAGTTCGGGGAACTCTCCCACCATGTGGGTCACGAGGTCCGTCTTCATGACAGGGATGAGGCGGTCTATCTTGGGCGCAAGGGCCGGGTCCGTGACGGACGCGAGATATTGCGCGATCTTCCTGACCCTTTCCATTTTGTCTTTCAGGGTGCCGAGCTTGACATGGAAGACGATCGCTGCGAGGCGTTCGTACCGGTCGGCAAGTTTTACCTTCTTGTCTTCATCAAAGAAGAACCGGGCGTCAGCAAGGCGTGCCCTGAGCACTTTTTCGTTGCCCCTGATGATATTCGCGTCCTCTTTCGGGGCGGTGTTGGCGAAGAAAATGAAATGCGGCATGAGGCTCCCCGAGTTGTTTTCTATGGGGATATAGCGCTGATGGCTCTTCATGACGTTGACGAGGACCTCTTTCGGTATCGCGAGGTACATCTCTTCAAATGAGCCCTTGAGGGGATAGGGATATTCCGTGATGTAGAGGATCTCCCTGATAAGTTCCTCGTCCCGTATCGCCGTGCCCTTTGTCTCTTCTTCGATGCGGGCGATGCCCTTGCGTATTATCTCCATCCGTTCGTCTTCGTTGACGATGATGTGATTCTTCCTCAGGGCGTCAACATATTCGAGGGGGTTGTAGATCGCGACAGGTCCCGGCGACAGGAAACGGTGGCACCAGGTCATATTGGAACCCTTCACGTCAGCTACTGAAAACTCCACGGTCGCAGCCCCGAAAAGGCACAGGACCCACTGGATGGGGCGTGCGTATTCGAAGCTCCCGGCGCCCCAGCGCATCTTTTTCTGGAATGGTATTTTAGCGATGACCTCCGGTAATATTTCCGGCAGCATCTTCACCGTCTCGGTCCCTTTTTCGAGTTTTTCGACGGCAACGAACTCAACGCCGTCCTTGACGCCCTTTGTGAGGTCGCCCACTTCCACGCCCTGTGATCTCGCAAAGCCGATTGCGGCCTTCGTGGGATTGCCTGATCCGTCATACGCACGGTTGTAGGGGGGGCCGAACTTGATGGTGACCGTTTCTTCCTGTTTTTCCAGCACGTTCTGAAGGAAGAGCGCCATACGGCGTGGTGTCGCCTGGATGTTCATGTCGCCGAAGGAGATCCGTGACTGCGCGAAGGCATCACGGACAAGCCTGGAAAGCCCTTCCTTGGCGGGCCCTAAAAAACGGGCCGGTATTTCCTCTGTGCCGATCTCTAAAAGTAAAAATTCGCTCATGGCGATTCCCTTCTCACTCCTTTCCCGGCTTAAGGCGACGCGTGTTATCTCTTGAGCAGGGGGAAACCGAGTTCTTCACGTTTCTGTACGTATAGTTCTGCACACATCTTCGCGAGGTTCCTCACGCGCGCGATGTAGTTGGCGCGTTCCGTGACGCTGATGGCGCCGCGGGCATCGAGGAGGTTGAAGACGTGCGAGCATTTAAGGCAATAATCGTAGGCGGGGTAGATGAGCCCCCGCGTTTTGACAAGCTTTTCCCCTTCGCGCTCGAAGGTGTCGAAGAGGTTCCTGAGCATTACGGGATCGGATTCTTCAAAGTTATATATCGAAAATTCCTTTTCGGGATCGAGGAAGACGTCGCCGTAGAGGATGTCCTTATTCCATTTCACGTGATAGACATTGTCCACGTCCTGGAGGTACATGGCGATGCGTTCGGTGCCGTAGGTGATCTCGACGCAGACAGGTGAGAGATTGATGCCGCCGGCCTGCTGGAAGTAGGTGAACTGGGTGATCTCCATGCCGTCAAGCCACACTTCCCATCCGAGGCCCCAGGCGCCGAGCGTGGGCGATTCCCAGTCGTCCTCTACAAAACGGATGTCGTGGTAATCGGTGTCGATGCCGAAGCTTTTCAGGCTCTCGATGTAGATGCTCTGAATGTCCTTCGGGGAGGGTTTCATGACGACCTGGAACTGATAGTAATGCTGGAGGCGGTTGGGGTTCTCTCCGTAGCGGCCGTCGGCGGGCCTGCGCGACGGTTGGACATACGCGGTGTTCCAGGGTTCGGGCCCGAGGCAGCGAAGCAGCGTGGCCGGGTGGAACGTGCCCGCGCCGACCTCCATGTCGTAGGGTTGCTGAACGATGCATCCCCTGTCGGCCCAGAATTTTTGAAGCGCAAGTATGAGGTCTTGAAAATACATAGTTAAAATCCACCTTTCTATACCATAAAAGGAACAGAATTTACCAATGATTTTAAAGACAGGGAGCAGGGGAAAGGGATAAGGGGTCAGAGAAAAGCAATAACCAATAACCAGATCACAATGACCAATCAGAAAATAATGACCAATGGACCAGGCACCAATGACCGATTAAAGACCATCCCTTTATTTTTTCGTTTGGTTATTGGAATTTGGTAATTGCTTCCCCCCGGGGGAAGCTGGCAAGCTCCTCGATAACTTCGAGGAGGCCTTCTTTCGTGCCTGTCCGGAAGGCCCTGTCGCGCAGCGGCCTCAAGCCGTGGAGGCCCCTTGTGTACCAGATGAAGAACTTGTGAAAGCCGCCGACACCCCTTTTCTCGCCCCAGTGCCCGGCGGCCAGTTCCAGGTGGTGCTTCATGACGGCCACGCGTTCTGCGATATCAGGTTCCGGTTCCGTCGCCTTGCCGTCAAAGAAACTTGTGATCTGCCTGAATATCCAGGGATTGCCCAGGGCGCCCCTGGCGACGGCGACGCCGTCGCAGCCTGTCTCGTCGAACATCTTTTGAACACGCTCGACAGAAAGATTATCTCCCGAGGCTATGACGGGTATGTTCAATGCCTCCTTAACCTCCCTGATGATCCCGTAATCGACGGCGCCGCTGTAACCCTGGGTCTTTGTCCTCCCGTGAATGAAAAGGGCGCTTATCCCGGCATCCTGCGCGTAAAGGGCCACGTCCCGGGCATTGATCGAGTCCTGGTCCCAGCCGGCCCGGATCTTGACCGCCACTGGCAGGGCGGAATAGAGCACCAGGGCTGCGAGGATATCGCGGAGCTTTTTTGGTGTGAGAAGCAGTGCGGCACCTTTGCCCTTGCGTGTGACCTTGGGGGACGGGCATGCGGCATTGAAATCGATAAGGTCGCAGGCATGCCCGGAGAGCCTCTCAATGGCGACCGGTATCTGCGACTCGCTGTTGCCCAGCAACTGGACCCCGAGCGGCCTGTCTTCGGGCGACGAAGAGAGCATATGAGTGGTCCTTTTGTCCTTCTGGAAGATGGCGTTTATATCGATCATCTCCGTAAACGCAAGGGGGCAACCGAAGGAACGGCTGATGAGCCGAAAAGGCAGGTCGCTCACCCCTGCCATGGGAGAAAGCATGAACGGTAACGGAAGGTTTATGTTGCCTATCGTCAGCATCACATATTCTATGCCCGCCGGCCGTATGCTGTCAAAGACAAGAAGATCAGGGAATGGGTTATGGGTCATGGGAAAGACCAAAAGACAGATTATGGGTAAAAAACCTGTACTGGGGATGTGATCGGAGGGAGTTTGTTTACGGGAAGAGGTTGACCTTTAAAAGATATTCAATTGCCTATGACCTATTACCCATGACCCATGACCTGTCATTCAATTACCTTGACTACCTTTCAAAAGGTTTGATAGCATTGGGTATATTTACGAAATATATCTCCCATGGGGATGGAGGAAAAGATGGAAAGGAAGAAGGTGTTGCGTTTCGGGGCAGCGCTTAAGATCGCTGTTGCCGTCTTTGCTGTGTGTCTCTTTTCAGGGTGCATCCAGGACAACATGCTCATAAACGTCAAACCCGATGGCAGCGGCACCATCGAAGAAACGGTCCTCGTTTCAAATTCCTTTATCGATATGATGCAGGACATGGGTAAGGAGATGAAGGAAGAGGGCAAGGAAGGCGCAAAGCAGGATCCTGCGGGTGAAGAAAAAAAGGCCCCGGACATCGTGGCGGAGATGATGGAAAAGGCACAGAAGAACACGAAAGACTATGGCGAAGGAGTGACGTTCGTCTCGGCGAAACGCTCCAAGACGGAGACGGCCAGCGGATACACAGCGATCTATTCTTTTCAGGATATAGGCAAGGTCGCCCTGAATCAGAACCCGGGCAAGAAGACGCCCGGTGATGAAGGAGCCAAGGATAAGGACAAGGACGCATCGAAGAACGATACGATAAGATTCGCCTTCACGAAAGGATCTCCCGCCAGGCTTACCGTCTATATGCCGCCGCCGAAGCCGGCAAAGAAGGATGAAAAAAATGCTGCGCCCGAAAAGGAGAAGCCGCAGACGAAGGACGACCCGAACTCCATCGAGATGATGAAGGCCATCTTCAAGGATATGAGGGTCAGCATCACCCTCAACATGGAAGGCGACATCGTTAACACAAACGCCACGTACCGCTCGGGCAGGAAGGTCACCCTGATAGACATGGATTTCGGGAAATTGATAGGTGACATTGAACTGCTCAAGAAGATCAACAAGGAACAACCGGAGTCCATTGAGGAGATGAAGAAGATGGTAAAGGACATTGAAGGGCTGAAGCTGGAGTTCAACAATCCCGTCACCATAGACTTCAAATAAAGGATGATCGTGGTAGCCGATGCGGAAATATGGTATATTGGACGATCATGCGATGGCCGTCAATAGATCTTTTATTTAAAGGCAGGAATATGAAAAGAACGCTGTTGTTGCTGGTATTATGTTTTTTCCTTGCAGGATGCTCCATGGTCTATACGCATTCCACGAAGACGGGCGAGGATTTCGAGAAAGACAGGCAAGAGTGCCAGATGTACGCAAAGAACGAACTTGCCGCCAAGGGCATCTGCGAGACCTGAAGCGCCGTGAATGAAGGGACAAGGTCTTGTCTCGAAAACCAAAAAGGCTGGAAGCTGGATCGGACACATTGAAAAGCAGGGAACAGGGAACAGAAATGACCAATGACCAAATCCCAATGACCGGACAGAGAACGTACCACTGGTATTTCTATTATTGGTGATTGTAATTTGGATATTGATTATTGTCTTTAATTTATTGGTCATTGTTTTTCGTATAGAATAATAAGGAGGGCCCCAAAGCGATGGTCAGGGCAAAATTATGGTTCCGGTGCGCGGCGATGCATGACCCCGTTACCCCTATGGTCGCCCAGCCTGCGCTTGTCGGTTGGGAAGCCAAGAAACGCAGGGTGGACCTGACGATCGAGCGTTCCTTTAATGGTGAAGAACTGGTGAAACGTATGAAGGGGTGGGTGACAACGGACCCGAAAGAGGTCATCGAGGTTGTCAGGAAATATGGCAAACTCAAGGTCCTCGATGACAGGGAGCTTGTCATTGAAGCGGAAAAGGAAGAGGACGTGGACAACCTCAATAAGGAACTTGCGGAAACGTTTCACGGCGAGGTTGATGCGGAGCTCGTAAAAAGATCACGGTGACAGGTTTTTTATACAAAGAAAGAAAGCCAGGGCAAGGCTGACACCGCAATTGTTTTGATCTGCAGGCCTTCAGGGATAAAAAATACGTATGAAACACATCAGGAATTTCAGTATCATCGCCCATATCGACCACGGCAAGTCAACGCTTGCCGACCGTCTTATCCAGTATACTAAACTGGTCGAAGACCGTCAGTTCCGCGACCAGATCCTTGACAACATGGACATCGAGCGGGAGCGGGGCATCACCATCAAGAGCCAGACCGTGGACCTGCCGTACGTGGACGAGAGAGGCAGAGAATACGAACTGAACCTCATCGATACCCCGGGACATGTGGATTTCTCCTACGAGGTTTCGCGGGCGCTTGCCTCCTGCGAGGGTGTGCTCCTGCTCGTCGATGCCTCACAGGGTGTTGAGGCGCAGACGCTGGGTAACCTCTACGCGGCCCTGGAGCACAACCTTGTGATCATCCCCGTGATCAACAAGATAGATCTGCCCGTTGCCGACATCGAGCGGGTCAAACTTGAGATCGACCAGGAACTGGGGCTCGACCCGGAGATGGCCATCCTCTGTTCCGCAAAGGAGGGTATCGGCGTCGAGGACATCTTCCATGCCGTCGTCGAGAGAATACCGCCTCCCGATGGGGACCCTGAAAAGCCCCTTACGGCACTCATTTTTGATGCCCACTACGATCCGTTCCGCGGCACCATAGTGAGTTGCCGTGTCGTTGACGGGACCGTCCGGCAGGGAGACATCATCAGGCTCATGTCCCAGGGCACAACATACCGTGTGGAAGAGGTGGGTGTGTTCCGTTTGGCGAGAGAGCCGAAGAAGGAACTCACGGCAGGCATGGTCGGTTATATCATTGCCGGCATCAAGACGGTGAGCGACACGAGGATAGGCGATACCATCACCCTCGATACAAGGCCCGCGCCTTCCCAGCTTCCCGGTTTCAAGGACGTGAAGCCCGTCGTTTTTTCTTCGATCTACCCGATAGCGTCCGATGACTACCAGTCGCTTCTGGAGGCCCTTGAAAAATACAAGCTCAACGACGCGTCCCTCGTCTATCAGAAGGATTCTTCCGCGGCGCTGGGCCAGGGTTTCCGGTGCGGGTACCTGGGGCTTTTGCACCTCGAGATCGTCCAGGAACGCCTCGAGCGGGAGTTCGACCAGTCGATCATCATGACGGCGCCGAGCGTGCAGTACCGGTTCTTTCTCGACGACGGCAGCGTGCTCGACGTGGACAACCCCTTATATTACCCCGATCCCGGCACCATCAAATCATCGGAAGAACCCTATATCCGTGCCAGCATCCTCATCCCGGAGCGATACGTCGGGGTGGTAATGAAGATCTGCATGGAGCGCCGCGGCGTCAATTCGCACCTCAGTTACCCGACGCCGGGAAGGGTTGAGGTCACCTTCGACATGCCGCTGGCCGAGGTGATCTTCGATTTCTACGATAAGCTCAAGAGCATCACCCAGGGCTACGGTTCCTTTGACTACGAGATCACCGATTACCGGGAGAGCCACCTGGTGAAGCTCGACATCCTGGTGAACGGCGAGAAGGTCGATGCCCTCTCCATCCTCGTCCATCGTGACAACGCCCGGGAAAGGGCCGTCAGGGTGTGCGACAGGCTCAGGGACGAGATACCGAGGCAGCAGTTCAAGATCGCCATACAGGGGGCCATAGGCGGAAAGATCATCGCACGGTCGACCATTTCGGCATACAGGAAGGACGTAACGGCAAAGTGCTACGGCGGTGACATCACGCGAAAGAGGAAGCTCCTTGAAAAACAGAAAAAGGGCAAGAAGAGGATGCGCATCGTCGGCAACGTCGAGATCCCCCAGAGCGCCTTTCTTGCCGCATTGAAGACAGACGATGAATAGGACCGACCTCCCCGGGCTCTACATCCATACCCCGTTTTGCAGGACCAAGTGCCCGTACTGTGATTTTTATTCCGTGACGGATATGGCGCGGACAGGCCAGTGGCTCGGCGCCGTCCTGAAAGAGGCCCGTCTGTACCGGGAAGAGTTCGATCGCTTTGATTCCCTTTACATCGGCGGAGGCACCCCGTCGCTTCTTGACGGGCCCGTGTTCGAAGAGCTCCTCTCAGGTCTGCGCGGTACATTAAGTTTTGATGATGACACCGAGATAACGGTGGAAATGAACCCCGATGACGTAACAGGGGACAGAGCTTGGCCTCTACAGGTCGCAGGGGGTGAACCGTATCAGCCTCGGGGTCCAGTCTTTCAATGAAGACGAGATCCGGTTCCTTGGAAGGCGGCACACGGCAAGGCAGGCCGATGATGCGCTCAGGCTCATCGCGGATGCAGGGTTTGCCGAATTAGGCATTGACCTCATCTATGGACTGCCGGGGCAGACCATGAGGACATGGCGGCAGACATTGCGAAAGGCCCTTTCGTATGGTCTGCACCATATTTCCTGCTACCAGTTGACCCTCGAAGGCGATACACCTTTTTCCCGTATGGCAGAACGGGGCAGCTTGAAGCTTCCCGGGGACGCCACCCAGGCGAGGTTCTTTCTTGCCACGTCGGAGGCCCTCTCGGGGGCGGGGTACATCCATTATGAGGTGTCCAATTTTGCCCGTGGGGCGATGCACCTGTCCCGCCATAACGTCAAATACTGGCAGCACACGCCTTATCTGGGCCTCGGCCCGGCGGCGCATTCTTTCGGAGGCGGCAGGCGGTGGTGGAACGTGCGCTGCCTCGATAAGTACATAACTGAAACCGGCAAGGACAAAAAGGCTGTCGAAGGTTCCGAAAGGCTGTCACCGGAGCAGATGCGTCTCGAAAGACTGCTCTTTGGCTTCAGAACGGTTTGGGGGGTCGAGGCCTCGGAGATATCCGGCGCGCAGTCACAAAAGGGACTCGATGACCTCTGCAGTTCCAATTATGTTGAATTTCATGAAACACGGATCATCCCCACAATAAAAGGGTACCTCTTTGCGGACAGGCTACCACTAATGGTTTCAGGTTAACCATTCAAAATTCAATTTTTTTTATTGACAAAAAGCTCTCACTCCATTATTATAAGTACAGCTATGTTAAATAATTCACATACTGTCAGGAATAAACGGTTGGTATCATTGGATACCCCAAAAGAGTGTAGTTTTATGTTCGTTATTATGAACAATTCAATACAAACAGCGTGCATTATTTCACATAGTGCAAATTAACTAGAAATTCATCTCCACAAGCTTCTCATAATAACCCCCCTTCCCCCTGGAACCCAACCAGGGGGTTTTTCTTTACAAGAAGAGTGTTTTTATTGTAAGCTCTACACGAAAATGGACGTTTCAAGCGCGAACATGTATACGGGAGGGCTTATTGGCATGATCCTCTCTGCCGGGCCTATGGCCAAGGTGGTGATGGTCATCCTTTTCTTTTTCTCCATCGTATCGTGGGCGATCATCCTGATCAAGATACGCCAGTACAGAAGGACCGAATCGGAAGGCGAAAGGTTCTTCAAGGCAGTCAAGGAGGCAGATTCATTCAAGAAACTGATATCTGTTTATCGGGACAGCCAGGACAACGCCTTTTACCGGTTGGTGCTTGCCTGCTATAAGGAAGTGACATCGAGGCAAAAGGAAAACCCGGGCAAGATACATAAAGACGATCTGCCTGTCATAGAAAATATGCTCAGGGTAGCCATATCGGATGAATCGGTAAAGCTGGAAAGAAGGCTCTCCTTTCTTGCGACTACGGCAAACACGGCCCCGTTCATCGGTCTTTTCGGTACTGTGTGGGGCATCATGGATTCTTTCCGTGAGATAGGCGTCCGGGGTACAACGAGCCTCGCAGTCGTGGCACCCGGGATAAGCGAGGCGCTGATCGCCACCGCCTTCGGTCTTGCAACAGCCATCCCCGCGGTGCTTGCCTACAATTACTTTTTGGGAAGACTCAAAAGGATACTCTCCCGGATGGAAAATGCAGCTATATATCTTATCAATATCATAGAGAAATGAAAGCACGGGGCGATTCAAAAGGACCACTGTCAGAGATCAACGTTGTTCCTCTCGTTGATGTCATGCTCGTCCTTCTCATCATCTTTATGATCACCGCTCCAATGATGCAGCATGGCCTGGGGATAGATATACCGAACGTATCCGCAAAGGCCCTGCCTTCAAAAGACGAGCCGCAGATCCTTAATATAACGAAAGACCAGAGGCTTATCCTCAATGAAAAGAACATTGTCCCCAAAGACCTGAAGGCCGCAATACAGCTCCTTTTTGCCAATAAGAACAAAAAAGAGATATTCCTTCGTGCGGACAAGGATGTACCCTACGGTTTCGTCGTGAAATGCATGGGAACGATCAGGGAAGCCGGCGTGGACAAGGTCAACATAGTAACGAAACCACTGGATAAAAATGAGTGAAGAATCCTGGTACAAGATGCTCATTATCTCACTGGCCCTCCATATCCTTGTTGTGGCCTTTTTTTCCATCCCTATAAAAACGTCTTCGAAAAGGATAGACCTGTCATCGGCGTATTCCGTAAATCTCGTTGGCAGCGCCGGGAGCTTTGGCGGCTCAGGCACGCCAAAGGCAGTAAGAGAGCCTAAGCAAAAGCCCGAGAAGTCCCTTCCGGAGGCCAAGGATAAAAAGGCGCCGCCCAAGAGACCGCAACCCATCAAAAAGGAAGATGACTCGGTATCTATTTCCAAGAAAAAAGTACCCCCCAAGAACAAGGCCACCAGGGAAGAAGTGAACCGTCTCGAGGAGCGGATAAAGAACATACGGAAAAAAGATTACATTGATGTCGCAAAGGCGGGATCGGGAGGCTCAGGCAGGGGAGGCGCCGGCGGAGGGGTAGGAAGCGGCGTTCCTTTCTCCGGCGACGGCACCGGTAAACCGCTTGACCCTGCAATGCAGAAATACCTCCTTGATATCTGGGAAAAAATAAAGAATGCCTGGAATGTACCCGGCATGGCATCGTATAAAAAGAACCTCGAAACGATAGTAATGGTGAAGATAAGAAAGGACGGCCGCATCGTCGATATCTCCATCGAAAAGCGCTCCGGCAACAGGATATACGACGAATCTATCCTTCGGGTGTTAAGGGCCGTGGAGCCCCTGCCGCCCATCCCGTCATCTCTCAATATGGACTCCATCGAGGTAGGTTTCAGGTTCCTGCCGGGTGAAATTTCGTGACGGCATTGCAGAGCATTATTATGGGTGCCGTTCAGGGCATAACGGAATTTCTTCCCATCAGCAGTTCGGCCCATCTCATAGTCATCCCCTGGTTCTTCAAGATCCCGGAGAACAACATCAACCCCCTGACCTATGACGTGATGCTCCATTTCGGCTCGCTTCTGGCGGTGCTCCTCCTTTACGGAAAGAGATTTCTCCGCGTCATCGTCGAGGGCCTCGTGGATTTCAGGGACGGCCGGGGCAAGCAGTCGATGCTCTTCAAGATCGTTGTCGCTACCATCCCGGCTGTTATCGCCGGTTTTCTGGGCAAGGGTATTATAGAGACCTATCTCAGGACGCCCTTTATTGTCGCATACATGCTTGCCTTTGTGTCTATATTGATGATAGTTTCAGAACGGATCAACGTGGACCGAAGGGAAATATCGATGACTATCGCCATTGCCATCGGTCTTGCGCAGGCCATCGCCCTCGTGCCGGGTACCTCACGAAGCGGTATCACCATCGTTATGGCGATGCTCCTCGGCCTCAAGAGGAGCGATGCCGTCGATTTCTCTTTCATGCTCTCCATCCCTATCATCCTGGGGACCTCGCTCTACGAGATGAGGCATTTTCAATATCATAGCGGAACAATGGGGTTGTATATCTGCGGGATGCTGTCGGCCTTTGTCTTTGGCGCCGTGAGCCTCCAGTTCCTCATCAGGTACTTAAAGAGACATACCCTTGATATCTTTGCCTATTACCGCATAGCCCTTGCCCTCCTTATCCTTGCCTTTTCCCTGGCGCCGCGCATTTGACAGGATAGCGCCTTCCGCCGTACAATATGTCCCATGGAAAATGACGAAAAAGACAGGAACGTGAAAGGTATCGAAGGACAGTTTCGTCACCTATGATCCGGACAACCTTCCATATATTAAGTTGCACACATGCAAGATCGTTCGGGATCTTCCCGGAGCTGACCCCTGAAGAGATCGCTGAAATTCAGGAAAGAATAAGACCCGTCAACCATGTATTGCTTATGTCGAGCCCATTCAAGAAAGCCATTAAGACGTGACAGGCCGGATAACATGGAGTATCCCGCAATATGCAAAAAGAACAGGACGTGGAGGAGAAACTGCTCGAACCAGGCAGATCCCCCCGCTTTCCTGCCGAGGAAACCCTGCCCCGCCATTGGGAGGGCTATGCAGAGCATAGAAAGCCAGAGGAAAAGGACATAGAGGGCGACAAGCGCGAAGGAGCGGGTTGGAAGGCCGACGATGAACGTAGCCAGTGTGTAGACAGCGCCGAATATCCCGCTTGTCGCCAGGTGTATGGGTACGCCGGCAAGGTAGACCAACGGGGGTTTGGCGCGAGCCCGTATCATCCTCGCGAAGAACTTGCCATCGACGACGAAAAGGCTCGATGCAAAGAGCTCATTTCGGAAGGCTATCTCGGAAGCTCCGCCCATGATGACGCCCGCAATGATACCCGCCAGCAAACCTGTGAGCGTGGGAGCAATGTACCAGATCATATGCCGACCCCTTATGAGGCAACAGGATATTCCCATTATAGCTAAAGATGCGAAAAAATAAAAAAGAAAACGAAGCTGCAGTGAAAGGACCAGTCATATCAAGGGGTTGCAGTTACCAGCTTGATAAAAAGATGAATAATGTATATTTTAATGAACACGGCACCGGTTATCGGTACCCCAAGTTCTTAAGAAAGGAGAGTCTATGTTCGAGGTAACAGAAAAGGCAGGAGAAGTGATCAAGAGACTTCTCGAAGGTAAAGACCCGCAATCGGTCAGGATAATGATGACCGAGGGTGGCTGATCGGGGCCCACATTGGGCATGGCCCTGGATGGGCCTAAAGAAAGCGATGAAATTTTCACGGAACAGGGAGTGAAATTTGTGATCGACAAGGGACTTTTAGAGGAAGTGAAGCCGATAAACATTGATTTCATTGAATCGGCCATGGGAGCTGGCTTCATGCTCAAATCGGCCCTAACCGACAGGAAGGGCGACGATTGCTGCGCTACGAGCAGCGGTGGCTGCGGCTCCGGTTGCAGCAGCTGAAGGTTTTTGTCAAAAAAAGAGGGCCGCGTGTTTTTTTGCGGCCCTCTTTTCATTTATATTAAGGGTCTTTATTCGCGTTAGGTTCTCACCGGTATGACTTGTTCTTTTGCACGATCCTGGCGATGGCTTTTCCTTCTTTCATCACGTATTGAACGGTGACACGGTCCCCTTCCCTGATATTGCCTATAGAACTGTAGCCCTTGAACTTTGCCGCGCCGACTTCAAAGGTCATGCCCGATTTTTTCGATTCGGCGACGATGGCCATGTCTGAAACATTGACCGATGTGACCCTCCCCGTGAAACGTTCCACCTTCATTACCTTCGGCGGCTTGGGCGGCGGTGTGCCGGGAAAGACGTCCACGGTGAAGGCAACGAGACACACCAGGATCGAAATGACGAGAACAACCTTTTTCATATGAAACCCTCCTTTTGATCTGAGCTGAAGTCACATGATAACACAATGATCCAAAACTGGTAAGGGAAAAGCAAGGGATCAGCAAGGGATCAGGGTCCTGAATCCTGGGCCCTTCAGTCTCAAACGTGGTTCCTCAGCATGAGCTCAACGGGATGGGGGTTGAGGTAGTGCTGTTTTTTCAGGTACGGCTCGTTGTATTTCAATACATAGTGGTTGAGGAGCGTTGCGGGCACCACAAGGGGTATGAGGCCCCGGCGGTATCGGTCGATGATCTCTAAAAGCTCCCGTTTTTCGTCTCCGCTCAGCTCTTTTTTGAAATAGCCCATGATGTGGTGGAGCACGTTCGTGTTCTTGCGGTTTGTCGCAATGAGCCGAAGCCCCTCCATCAGGGTTTCAACGTAAAGATTGTTAAGACGGGACCCCGGTTCCTTTGGACCGGCGACGAGCTTTCCCAGCGCCGATAAATGTTTCGGGCTGTGGGCCATGATGAGAAGCTTGTGGCTGCCGTGGAACTCAACAAGGCCGCCCGCGGTGCCGCCTTTTTTTATGAACTCTCTCCACCTTTGGAAGACGAATACCCGTTCTATGAAGTTTTCCCTTAAGCCCGGGTCGTGGAGACGGTCCTCATCCTCAACTGGTATAAGAGGGAAACCCTTTATGAAGGCATTTGCGAAGATGCCCACGCCGCGATGGACAGGCGCCGCCGCCCCCATGTATACCTTGACCCCCCGCATGCCGGAACTCGGCGACCTGCTTTTGAATATGTAGCCCGAAAGCTCTTTGCGTGCGAGCTCATCGAGCTTTTTACCGGCCCATCTTTGCATACCTTCCGTATGGTCGATGCCGGTACGGACCGTGACGAGACGGGGGTTCTCTGCATCGCCGGCAAGGTGCATGGCCTCCCGCGGGACGGGCAGGCCGTATTCCACCTCTGGACAAACGGGAACGTAATCGAAGAATTGTCCCAGTGTGTCCGTTATATAACGGTCATGTTTGTGTCCGCCGTCGTAACGGACCTTCTCGCCGAGGAGGCATGCGCTTATGCCGATAGTTATCATCCCCATGGAGCCTCCCTGACCTCTCTGCGCACCGCCTTCACTCTCTTTTGTCCATACGTAAATCCTAATCGGCGCCGCTGCACAAAGCAAGAGGTTTCAAAAACTTTTCCATTGAGTTGATATCGCGGGTGTTTCGCTGAACACGGCCCGGGTCTTTTAAAGAAAGTCCGATCTTTTTACAGTGGTTGACCTGAAGCAATCGTTTCTGTCATCCTGGTAGAGCCTGTCCAGGCTGTTGGCAATGTAGCTGGGCAGCGGACACTCAGGGCTTTTTCCGAGTCTTTTGCAATGCCTGTTCCAGGTCCTTGAATAAACCTTGCTTGTGTTTTGCAGGCATTTTGCCAACTCCTTGCTTTGGGCCTCTCCTGCCTTGTACTGCCAGACCTCTTCAAGCTGCACCTGTTGTTTTCTTGTTTCTTTTTCTTCAGACTGGAGAAGGACCACAAAGATATAACATGCGAAAAAGACCATGATACCTGTTGCAAACACCAGAAAGATCCGAAATTGTCTGCTCATCGCAGTCCAGATGGCCTTAAGCGTTCGAGCCCTTTAAAAGCCGGGGGAAAAGGGAAGGAGTGCAGGAAGAAAAGCATAACGAAAGCAGGCATCGTTCTTTCACATTGCCCCTCCTTTTGTATATTATAATTATATCAAACTTAGCACTGGTTATGGGTAATAGGTTATAGGTTAAGAGAAAAACCGTCTTTCCTGTGGCCCATGACCCCTTACCTATCGCCTGCCATTTTAAAAGATTCCTCCCAGGGTACCGGCGTAGCCGGTGAGCTCTACGTATCCTTCAAGGGTCACTTCCCGTCCCTTTGATGTGCCTTTGCCCTCGACCGCACCTTCCCAGTAGGTGATCCCCGTCGATGCCGTCGTGATGAGCTCCTGACCGGCAACGAGAGGTTTAACGGTGACGTCGATCGCCGCTGAGGGTACCCGGATGCGCCACCCCGCTGGATAGCGCCCGGTGCTCTTGTCGCTTTTCCACCGTGCCAGAACGGTTGTTTCCATGTCTGAGAGGGGCAGGTGGCGAGAGGCTCCGTCTCGTTCCACGATGGTGCCCGATGACTCTTTCTCCATAGTGCCGTCCTTTTTTCTCAGATAATAGACCATGAGGTCGCGGCCGTCACTCAAGCGCAGGGCGAACCAGTCCCAGCCCGCCTGCTCCTGCGAGAGCTGATTGGAGCCGAATTCATGGTCGAACCAGCTTTTGCCCCCGACCTCAGCGGGGGTCGTCATATCGGGGGTCTTGATGGTGCCTTCCGTCTTGAGGTCGGTGAAGGAGTAGTAATATGATGCCTGTCCCCTTCCCGACCCTTTTTTGCTCAATCCACGGGTCCCGTGCAGGACAAGCGGTTTTGCCGGGGCAAGGCGAAGGCGCAGTTCCATCCCGCCATGGCCAGCCCTGATCACTATCCCGTTGCCTTCCATCACGGCCGACCAGTTAAGGACATGAACGTCCATGGAGCCTTTTTTCGAACCCGCCAGGCCCGGGCCCCTGCGGGAGGCACGGTCGCCGAAGCGGAAGGTTCCCCTCGAAACATCCGTTATGGCAAAGTGGGCGAGGTAGATGTCCCTTACCGACCAGTGGATTGGCAGGCTGCTGAGGCCGCAGCGCAAGCCCGTAACGGAAGAAGGTCAGCTGATAACCGTATCGCTTTCCTTCATTATCGACGAGATTCCCCGTGAAATACCACCATTCGGTCCTGTATTCGGGGTGGCTTCCGTGGTCTTGCGGAAAGGACCACTGCCCTGGCGTTGTTGCCTCCTTCCACCCCTCTGGATGAAGTCCCGCCGGCAGCAGAAGGCAGGCGATGAAGAGGACCATGGTCAGGATCTGAACGAGCGTAGCGGCGGATGAGCGGCGCGGGGTCTTCATCGCTCTCATTCCTCCCTGATCTGCATGACAGGGTACTTGCGAAATACCGACCAGACCGGATAGGCGGCCGCGGCAATGCTTGCCGCCAGGGCGGTCAGGGCCGTTACAAGATACGGCTGTATCGTAAAATAGTAGAAGATGGTCCAGTTGAAGCTCTGCAGATTGATGACCTTGATGAGGATGAAGGCGAAGGCGGTCCCTACAAGAGTGCTCATAAAAAAGCTTATGAGCCCCATACCCAAGCTTTCGGCGACGGTCATTCGGGCCACATCGCCCGTCGTGAACCCCAGAGCGCGGTAAATACCGAACTCCTTCTGCCGCTCGACAAAAAGCGTCATAAGCGCCCCGGCGATGCCGAAAAAGGCCACGATGACGGCGAGGATACGCATCGATCGCGTCACAGCGAAGGTGCTGTCAAAGATATCGAGTATCCTCTTGTGGAACTCTTCGCGGGTGGCGAAGGGAAGGCCGTAAGATCGCGCCCTGCGCTTGACCTCATCGATGGTCCCTGCGCGGTCAGGGTTCGTTTCATCAATGAAGATGCCCAGGCTGTTTATTGTCCTGTCGCGAAAGAGCTTCAGGTAGGTGGAACGGTCCATCATTATCACCCCGTGCTCCGAGGCGTAATCGTAGAAAACGGCGGCTACGGGGAGGTCGGCGGGGCCGTCAGCGGCCTCAATGGTGACCCGGTCACCTTTTTTTATATTGAACCGCCGGGAAAAGCTTTCCGAGACGATTACGCTCCCCCGCTTGACCGGTTCCCAGTTCTCGCTTCCGCCCTCAAGCCAGCCGAAACGGTCGTATCTCTGGAGCACCGACGAGTCTATGGAGGTGATGGAGGCCGGTTTGCCCCTGAAGGTTATCTGGACATTTCGAAAGACATCAATACCGCCGATGCCCGGTATCCTTTTCAGCTCTTCATAGAGGGCCTCTGGCACGTTCACGTCGCCCTTCGTCGAGATATAGAGTTCGCCGCGGAGCTGGCTGTTCATCCACCAAATGAGGGACTGGCGGAAACTGTCTATCATTGAGCCAAGACCTATGGACATGGAAAGGGCGATCATGAAGGCGGCCACGGCAACGGACGTCCTGCCCATATTTTCCCTGATATTCCCTATGGCTATCTTCCCGGAAAGGCCCATCAACCCTTGAAAATATGCGCTTCAGAACGGGAACGAACAGAATGATCATAAAGCCGGCGAAAAGGCTGGCGCCGAGAAGGAAGGCAAATGCCCCGGCAAAACCCACGTAAACGTGCAGAAAAGAGAACCCGAAAAGGGCGGCAGCCGCAAGCAGGCATAATGCACCGGAGGCGGCGATCGTTCGCATTCTTTTCGATGCGCCGCGGGACGCCGTCCTTCCCCGCAGGACACGCACGGGCTGGACACGGCGAAGTTCCAGAAGCGACGGCATGCAGCCTATGAAGCTCGCAGTCGAGCCGAGGACGATGCCGCCGGCGAGGTTCCAGGAAGACCAGGGAAGAGAGGATGGGCTGAGGAAAAAATAGAGCGTGCTTATGGTATCACCGACGATCTTTACCAGAAATCCGCTCAGCAAATAACCGAGAATTCCGCCGAGTGCCCCGCCCAATACACCGAGGATAAGGACCTCAACGAGAAAGGCCGCCGCTATCTGGCCGCGCGACGCACCGATGGAAAGCATTATCCCTGCATCCTTGCGCCTGCTCACAACGGCGAACATTGCAGTGTTGTAGATGAGAAAGACGCCGACAAAAAGGGCGAAGAGCGATAACGCCTGGAGGTTGAGCTTGAAGGCCTTGAGAAGGGCGGACAAGGTCTCTCCCTTTTGGATGGTTGGATTCGACCTTGAAGCCCTTGGCCCACCTGGCGCGGAATGCCCCTTCGTCGGTGACGACAAGGTCTGCCCGGTCGATATGCCCGTCCATTTTAAAGAGAGTCTGGGCGTGGCCGATGTCGATGATGACGAGGGGCTCGCCGGAAGGGTTGGGAAAAACGTGAACAACCCGCAAGGGCCCGTGCGAGGTCTTAAGGGTGCCGCCAGGTGAGAGTTGCAGTCTCTTCGCGATGTTTTCGTCGATTAGGACGGCCCCGGGATCGAAAAGGAAGGAAGAAAAGACCTCCTCCCGCACATCTTTGTTCCGGGAGGTGCCTATACGGGCAGTGATGGACCGGACATCCTTGTCGAGAAAGGGGTCCACGCCAAGGAGCCGGACCCGCTGCCCTCCTTCGAGCCTCACCTTCCTGTCGATGACGGGGGCGAAGTATTTGACCGCAGGGTCGGCCATGAGTGAAACGAGGACCATTTCCTCCATGGGCCCGGCGGGGCGCTCGATGGTATGCGTTGTCCCTCCACGGAGGAAATCGACGGCGCTGCCAAGGCTCTGCAGCGCCGACCGTGAGGCAAGCGTCATACCTACCGCTGCGGCCACACCGAAGGCGATGCCGAGGAGTTGGAGCACGCTCAGGCTCTTTCGCCGGAGCAGGTGGCGCAGGAATGACAGGATGACGCCTCTCAAGGGGCAAGGCCCTCGCATGAGCTCTCTTCAAAGATCCTGCCGTCGGTCATGCGCAGGACCCTGTCAGCGTATTCGCAGGTGTTCAGGGCATGGCTTACCATGATGAGGGTAGCTCCGGCATCGCGGCACCTCGATACGAGCAGGTCCAGTATCTGTGAACCCGTTACGGAATCCAGGTTGCCCGTCGGTTCGTCGGCAAGGATGATCGGCGGTTTCTTGACCAGGGCCCGCGCGATGGCAACGCGCTGCTGCTCCCCGCCGGAGAGCTCATGGGGAAAACGGCCCTCTTTACCGTTAAGGCCCACGAGGGCCAGCGCTTCGAGGGCAGGTTTCGCATCCTTGCAGCCGGTGAGCTCGAGGGCAAGAAAGACATTCTCAAGGGCGGTCAACGTCGGCAGAAGGTTGAAGAACTGGAACACAAAGCCCAGCTTGTTGCGCCGAAGAAGGGTCCTGCCTGCTTCGCCGAGCGTTGCCAGGTCCTCGCCGTCGATCTCGATGCGGCCTTTCGTCGGCACGTCAAGCCCCGCTATGAGATTGAGGAAGGTGGTCTTGCCTGAACCGCTTTTTCCAAAGAGGGCGACGATCTGCCCTCTGCGGATATCAATATCGACGCCGCGAAGCGCCATGCCGTCATGTCCTTCATCCTCATACTGCTTCCAAAGGTCGTATGTCCGTATTATCGAAGGCCCCATAGTTCCGTCCTTTTATTATAGCCTGCCCGTAGGCGCGTTTACCCTCTTTGGCGGCAGGAAGATCCCGAAAGGGGTGCAGGGGACGAGAAGGAGGTTGTGCGGCTGCCTGATCTCGTTGGTACTCAAAAGGCCCAACTGCTCAAGGTGGGGAAGGTCGACGAAGGTGGCGCGGCAGACCTTCGGTTTCAATGGTTCGTGAAATATCTCAAGGCGCCTGAGGCTTCCCCGTGCCGGGTAGAATCCCGCGAGGGGGTCCATCAGGTATTGCAGGGCATTCTCTACGCTCGGGACAGGGTCGAGTGACGTAAGCGCCGGCGCGGTCTCGACGGCTGATATGGCAAGCGGTCCGTGCCAGTTGCCCTCAACGCGGTAATTGCCGTAATTTCCTTCTTTTTCGGGCCCGCCGGTAATCCTGAAAGAGCAGTGCTCGACAGGCATCCCGGAAAGCATTTTGTACATGAAGGTAATGAATCTGCCCCTTATTCCGTGCAGTAGCCCTTGGGAGAAATAAAGACTGGCAGGGTTTGCGCGATTGGTGCCTGAAGTGGACGAAGGGCGATCCAGGCAGTGCTGACGCCTGGACCTGGCTCGGGTTCGCGTCCCGCAATCTGGAACGCCACGAGGACGCGATCACGGCCTATCAACAGGTTCTGCGAATTGATCCGGGAATGGCCGACGCCTGGAACAATCTCGGGGTTGCCTACGAAGCTCTCGATCACCGCACCGATGCGATCGAAGCCTTTCGCAAGGCCCTGCTTGTCGATCCGAAGTATGTCGACGCATGGAACAATCTTGCGATCGTCTATGCCAGTTCCGGCAACCGGCCGGCCGCCGTGGAAGCCGTCCGGGAACTGCAAAACCTCGACCCGAAAAAGGCCGACGAACTGTTGAGGTGGATGAATCGCTGCCGCGCTGATGCGATCGAGGGTTGGAAGAAGGAACCGTGTAATGGCAGACAAACGACAAGAAGCGGTCACGGTCGCTGCGGTCGCCACATTTCAGGTTGCGGGTCTTTGCCGGTGATCGATGGCCAATGCAATTCCCCTGCAATAAACTTCAAGGTGAAAGAAAATTTAGAACATTACCGGGTGGGCCTTCCAAATTCTATCCGGAAGGTGTTTTTATTTAGATGGGCTGCATATTGCATATACCGCGGCTCAACGGCCCGAAGAGAGAAAAAAGGTCTTTTTCATAGCACGGCGGTCTTGCCTGCCTGTGCCTACGCGGGAACTCATAATGAGCCCTGCGCTCTCCCGTTTTAAAGTGAAACCTGCAACACATGGCATGTGACGGCTATTGTTTTCCGGCCCCTGTTTTCTTAAAATCTATAAGCACCTTGAGGGCATTGCGCTTCTTCGCGAAGGCGAAGGCCTTTTTGACCTCTTCTGGCTGAAAAACAGCACAGACGAGCGGCATTACGCGGATCAGGCCATCAGCGAGGGCCTTCAACGCAGGCTTGAAAGGCCCGCAGCGGGAGCCGACGACGGTGATCTCGTCGATGACGAGAGGGGCCAGGTTGATGGGGGCGCCGTGCGCAACGGTACTTTTCAGGACGATCGCCCCGCGGGGCCTGACGAGCCTCATGGCCGTCTCGAAGGCCCCGGCACTGCCCGTTGCCTCAACAACGATATCGTATTTATTGGTCGGTGAAAGGTCTTTTGCCCGCACCACCGGTACCCCCTGATCGCCGGCAACCCTCAGCTTCACGGGGTGTTTTCCCGCCAGGGTAAGGTGCGCCCCGGTAAGTTTGAGCGTTAGGGCGCAGAGGATGCCAAGCTTCCCGTCACCGAGGATAAGGACCTCGTCGGCGGGCCTTATCACGACCTGCTCCAGGATCTCAAAGGCTGCCGCGAGGGGTTCGGTGAAGACCGCTTCCTCGTCGGTTAGGCCGTCGGGTATCTCATGGAGGTTCTTGACGGGGAGTGTCACGTACTGCGCAAAGGAGCCATTCCTCCCGAGTATGCCGAGGGTTGTACGTCCGGGGCAGTGTTTTTCCAGGCCCCCGAGACAAAGGTCACATGAGCCGCAGCCGCAGTTTATCTCGCCGACGACCCGTTTCCCTATCCATTTTTTTGCCCTCCCGTTCACCGCTTCGACGACGCCGGTGAACTCATGGCCGATGATCCCGCGAAACCCCAGGTACCCTTTTGCTATTTCCATATCGGTGTTGCATATGCCGGCCATGGTGACCCTGACGAGGGCCTCGCCGCTCGCCGGTACCGGTTTCGGGCAATCATCGGAAAGCTTAAGGCGGCCGTTAAAAATGATAGCCCTCACGACGTCCCGCTCCGATGTTTTTCGATGAACCAGTCGATGAGCGACCGGGCGATGCTGACCTTGTCGGGTATTTTCGGCAGGTTGTCGATGGTGAACCACTTCGCGTCGACGATCTCTTCGTTGTCGATATCGATCTCGCCTGCGCTCCAGGAGGCGGTGAAGGCGATCATGAGGGAATCGGGGTAGGGCCAGGGCTGGCTGCCAAAATAGCGGACGTCTTTGACATCAATGCCGACCTCTTCCCTGATCTCCCTTCGAACAACATCTTCCAATGTTTCACCTGGTTCGACGAAACCGGCGATGACACTGTAAAGATCGTCAGGGAACCTGCTTGCCCTGGCGAGCAGCGCGCTGTTGCCCCGCTCGACAAGTACGATCACCGCCGGCGATATCCTGGGGAACATTGTAAAGCCGCACGCGTCACATTGCTTTGCCAGGATGGAGGGGTGTTTTCTTGTTTTCGATCCGCAGGTGCTGCAAAACCTGTGGGTCCTGTCCCAGTTCATGACACCGAGGGCCTTTACCGCCATTGTGTAATGGTCCTCGCTCAAAAGCCCGAAAAGTTTCCTGAGGCCTAAAAACTCCATACCATGAGGGGGCTCAGTTTCTTTGGGCACCGCAAAGGCATAGCAGGCAATACCTTTTTGCGAACCGAGGCTGCAGCCGTCTGTCAGGTATGATTCCAGCGCCCCGGCCGTGCCCTCCATGGGGATCTGCGGGGGTTGTGTTGACGTATCAACCAGTACCTTCTGGTCCCGGAGCACAAAGAAACAGAAGGCATCCTTTCTGTCGTTCATGGAGCGTCCCCTTTTTTACCAAGGCCCTTCACGTAAGAAATCAATACTGCATGGGGATGGCAATGTCAAGGAAGAAGGGCGGAGTAAAAGGGTGGAGCAAAAAAATCGATGGTCGCGTTCGACCCGGTGAATATTTCCTCGCAGTGGAAAATAATATATGTTATATCTGTGTCCAGATAATCCGATGGACATAAACGCTATTGCGATCGAAAACGCACGGGTTCGCAGGCACCTGCCCGCCAACCTCCAGTTCCGCGTCTCCTTCACCGGAAACCGCATCCGGTATAATTTTTCAAGTTATTAATCATGAACATTATGGTGCCCCGGGTAGTTCTGATCCTGATTTTATTCGCCCCGGGGTTTGTCATTGGTTTTTGGTTGCGAAAATGAGGCGCTCAAATTAAGAGTACGATAAGAGCACAAAAAACATGAAAACGCCGCTTCCGACAGTCGAGGGTATAGGGCCGAGTTGCCTGCGCGTTTCTCGCGGTCCGGAGCAAAACATTCTGGAGTATCTGGAAGAACGATTTCCCAAAGTAAGATCAGCAACCTGGACCTCGAGAATGAGCAAGGGAGAGGTAGTGGATGAAAATGGGACCCCCTTAAGCGCGGACAGTCCCTGTCGCAAGGGGGGTTTTATTTTTTACTACCGTGAACCGGAATGGGAAACCCCGATCCCTTTCGAGGAAAGCATCCTTTACCGGGATGACCATATCCTGGTGGCGGATAAACCCCATTTTTTGCCTGTCATGCCTTCCGGTCGATTTCTCCGTGAAACCCTCCTTGTCCGCTTAAAAAAGGGACTTAAGCTCGAGCAGCTTGTACCCATCCATCGTATCGACAGGGAAACTGCGGGGGTGGTGATATTTTCTCATAATCCCAAAACCCGGGGCGACTATGCGTCGCTCTTCCACAAACGCGAAATAAGGAAGGTCTATGAAGCGCTGGCCCCGTCCCTTCCGGGTGACCATTTTCCCATAACGCATCGCAGTCGCATGGTAAAGGGGGAGCCCTTTTTCCGTATGCAAGAGGTCGAGGGCATACCAAACTCCGAGACCGGCATTGATGTCCTTGAGAACATGGGAAACATAACTCTTTACCGGTTAACTCCTGTTACCGGAAGAAAGCACCAGCTACGAGTGCATCTTGCGGCCCTGGGGATCCCGATCATCAACGACAAGCTCTATCCGGACGTACAACCCTGCAAAGAAGATGATTTTTCCTTTCCGCTTAAGTTATTGGCGCGGACCATATCTTTTTCGGACCCTTTAACGGGGCAAGACCGATGTTTTAAAAGCAGAAAAGAACTTTTATAGTATCCTGCTATTCCTCGTGATATTGGTTAGTTACACCCTGTTTCCCTTTACCGGTCTTTCGGGTCCTACGGGCCAAGCCCCTTGAGCGGACATAAAGACAGGTAATCAGGCCACAGGTCATGGGTGACGGGCAGATAAAGTGTTTCTGATCTTTTCCTATAAAACCTTCATATACGCGATGAGGTCCTCAACCTCTTCCTGCGTGAGATCGGGGAAGGCGGGCATTTTTTTGTATGGTTTTTTCAGCTGAAGGGTGATATTTTCCGCCGTGGCCGGGCGGCCGCTCGACGGGAGGGCCCGGCGTTTCATGATGCCTTTGAACCCAAGACTGCCGGCGGCAGGATCGCTGCTTATGTCGTGACAGGAAAGGCATTTTGAACCGAAAAGTTCTTTGCCTTTCCGGATACTGGTTGTAACAGTTCGAAGGGCAGAGCTTGCCGCACCCGGGGTCTTCTGTGTGTCGGCAGCTACGGAGAGGTTTTTTGAAGAAAGGCCTCCGGAAAGGATATAGTATCCCGTAGATGAGGCAACGGTCCCAAGGGCCAAAAAGGCGATAACAATGCCGATGGTAACGACCTTTCCATAAAATTGCCGGTAAAACTTGATGACGGCGAGCTTGAAAAGAAAAAAGAAAAGTACGCCATGTGCCAGCATGACGTGAAAGGTTGCCCGGGAGGACAGTTCCACTCCGGTGCGGGCTATGTATGTCATGCCAATTCCGGCAAGGACGAGAAATACGATAAAAAAGAAGATACCGTTGACGCGGTGGACCTTTTTTAACTTGTCCGTGTCAAAGCGTTTTTCGTTCCTTCCGAGGGCCTCGAACATGGTAAAGACGGCGATGAGCGCAAGTACCAAAAACAATATCGATATCAGCGTTTTGACCATGAATATTGTCATAACGACCCCCTTTTTTACGGATCAACAAAAAAGACGGCACACCTTTAAGGATATGCCAGCACGTTGTATTAAGTCAACGGAAGTGAGCGTCCTTTTCTTGACAAAGGTGCTCCGGATAATTAATTTATTGTATCGCAATGAAAGGGTTGAGTGAAATATTGAATGACCGGCAGCGGTCTGTGCTTGAACTTATTATGGAGAGTTATATCGTTTCCGCGGAGCCCGTCGGTTCCACGACGATCTCCAGGGCAATGAAGAAAAAGTTAAGTTCCGCCACGATCAGGAATATCATGGGCGATCTCGAGGAACTTGGTTTTCTTTTCAAGCCTCACGCTGTTGCGGGACGGGTCCCCACCCCAAAAGCTTTCCGATACTACGTGAACGGCCTTCCCGCATCGGGAGTCCCCGGCAAGAAAGAGCTCAAGGCCCTTGAGGCGCTCACCCGCCCACGGTACATATATACCGAAGAGGTGATGGCCGACGCATCCAAGGTCCTGGCGGCGATCTCGCGGTGCGCGAGCATTGTCGTCGAGCCCAGGGTTGACACGATGCTGTTCAAGGAAGTGGAGTTTGTCAGGCTTTCCCGCAACACCATCCTTATTGTCTTCGTTACCACGTCTGGCATGGTGCACAGAAAGTTCGTGGACACCAGCGAAGACCTCGCGCAGAACGTGCTCGACGAGATGAAGCATTACATGAACGAGCGGTTCTCCGGCATGCCCTTTTATGTCCTCAAGGAAAACATCCTTAATGATATGAGAAAGGACAGGGAGGATTTCAACCGGCTGTACGGAAAGATACAGGACACCCTTGACCTTCTCGTAGGCGAAGAGGAAAAAAGGGAGATATATATCGAGGGGACATCAAAGATCATCGGCGTTCCCGAATTTTCCGATGTTGAAAAACTTAAGGACCTCTTTCGGGCCCTGGAGAACAAGGACAGGCTCATCAAGCTCCTCGACCATTACCTGAGGGAAGAGGGCATCCATGTCATCATCGGGAACGAAAGCGACATGAGGGGGATGGAGGGAATGAGCATTATCACCTCCGCCTACCGTATCGGGGAGGACAGCTATGGTCTGCTGGGCATCATCGGGCCGATGAGGATGGACTACTCGCGCCTCATTCCCATAGTCGATTATACCGCCCGGGCGGTCACGGACCTATTCAGAATAATGTGAGGAATTAAATGGAAGAAAAAGATAAGGACCAGCTCGCAGAAGAAGAAACGGAAAAGCACGAAGGTGCCGATGAATCCAAAGGGCACGGTCACAAGCACGAAGAACACAAGAAGAAGAAAAAGAAGGAAGATGCCCCGGAAGAGCTGAAAAAGGAACTGGCCCAAAAGGAAGAAGAGGCAAAGTCCCTGCAGGAAAGAATTCTATATCTTCAGGCCGATTTCGAGAACTACAAAAAGCTCAAGGCAAAAGAGCGGCAGGACACCTTAAAGTTCGCAAACGAGGAGATCGTAAAGGAGCTTTTACCTGTTGTCGATAACCTTGAGATGGCCCTGGCGCACTCTGAATCAACGGACGACTACAAGGGCATCCATGAAGGTGTCAAGCTGACCCTCAATCAATTCCTGAAGGTCCTTGAAAAGTCAGGTGTCACGCCCATCGATGCTATCGGGCAGAAATTCGACCCCAACTTCCACGAGGCCCTCTACCAGGAAGAGCACGATGACGTGGAGGCGGACACGGTCGTCTCCGAGCTCCAGAAGGGGTACATTCTTAACGACAGACTCATCAGGCCCTCCAGGGTGGGGGTCTCAAAGAAACCCGAGATCCAATAAAAGACAGAAAGGCATATTATGAGAGGCAGGCAGCAGGTAGATTACTATGAGGTCCTAAATGTTTCCCGGGGCGCAACCGACGACGAGATAAAGAAAGCATACCGTAAGCTTGCCCTTCAGTACCACCCGGACCGCAATCCCGGCGACCATCAGGCCGAGGAGATGTTCAAGGAGATCAACGAGGCATACGAGGTGCTGGGCGACTCTCAGAAGCGGCACCATTACGAAAGGTTCGGAACTGCCGGCGACACGGGTTCCGTCTTCGATTTCGGTTTTCAGGGCAATTTCGATTCCGTTTTCAACGATCTCTTCAGCGATTTTTTCGGTAATCAGAGGCCCCGCCAGAGAAAGGGCGACGACCTGAGGTACCAACTGACAATAGAATTTGAAGAGGCCGTCTTCGGTGGAGAAAAAGAGATCGAGATACCCAGGGAAGTCAAATGCACCGCCTGCAACGGTTCACGTGTCGAGCCCGGGCACGAACCCATCGCGTGTAAACATTGCGGCGGCCATGGCCAGGTCCGCCAGAGCCACGGTTTTTTTACCATCAACAGGACCTGTGAGTATTGCGGCGGCGAGGGGCGCATCATCAAGCACCCCTGCAAACACTGCAAGGGTAAGGGGAGCATCAGGGCAAAGAGGAAGATAAAGGTCAAGATACCGCCGGGGGTCGACAACAATACCCGCCTGAAGCTCAGGGGCGAGGGGATGCAGCAGGCGGGCGACACCGTGCCGGGTGATCTCTTTATTGTCCTTCAGGTCAAGGAGCACGCCATATTCGAACGCGCCGGCGATGATATCATCGTCCAGGTCGATGTCGGTTTTCCACTGCTATGCCTGGGCGGGGAGATCACGATCCCCACCATTGAGGGAGAATCGGTGCTGAAGATACCATCGGGGACCCAACAGGGCAGGGTCTTCAGGCTGAAAGGACTCGGGGTCAACAAATCGAACGGTTACGGAAGGGGTGACCAGCTCGTATACCTGAACATAGTTATTCCCGATGACCTGACGCAGCGGCAAAAAACCCTCGTCGAGGAACTGGCAGGGGAGTTCAAGGACTACCCGCCGAAGACGCGCAAGGGTTTCAAGGAAAAATTCATGGAATTTTTTGAATGAAAATATAACAACCTATCTTCATCTCTTCCCCGCATTTTCCACCATCAGCTTCGCGATCGCCTTCGAGAACGCAGACGGGTCTTTCGGCTTTGATCCTTCCAGGACCAGCGCCTGATCGTACAGGAGCTGTATGTAATCCTTAAGCGTCCCGCTCACTTCATTTTGCTCGAAAACACCGTTCATGGCGGCAAAGAGCGGATGGTCCGGGTTTATCTCCAGTATCCGCTTCATGGGAGGTATCTCCTGCCCCATGGACTTGAGCAGGCGTTCCATGGAAGGGTCGATGTCTCCCTCGTCGGCAACGAGACAGCACACCGTGTCGGTGAGCCTCCCGGACAGCCGTACGTCTTTCACTTCGTCCGACAAGGTCTCCCTGATAAGGTCGATGAGCTTCGAATACTTCTTTTTTGTTTCCTCTTTCTCCGCGGTCTTGTCCTTGTCGAGGGATATGTCGCCCCTGGTTATGGATTGCATCTTCTTGCCTTTGTATTCGAAACCGCTGAATATGAAATCGTCGATCTCGTCGGTCATGATGAGGACCTCGTAATCCTTCTCCCTGAAGGCTTCGAGATAGGGTGAATTGGACGCGTCCGACAGCGACGAACCCACGATGTAGTAGATCTCCTCCTGCCCTTCCTTCATGTCATTCACGTAGTCCTTCAAGGTCCTCAGCTTTCCTTCTTCCGACCTGGTTGAAGGAAAGAGAAGGAGGTCAGCTATGGTTTCCCTTCTGGGCATGTCGAAGTGGATGCCTTCTTTCAGGACCCTGCCGAATTCCCCGTAGATCTTGAGATAGTTTTCGTAGTCGCTCTCCTTCATCTCTTCGAAGGTATCGAGGACCTTCTTCGTGACGGAGTTCTTTATGATCTCCACCTGCCGGTTGTTCTGGAGGATCTCCCGTGAGACATTGAGCGGCAGGTCGGACGAATCGACAACGCCCCGCACGAAACGCAGGTACTGCGGGATGAGATCTTCGCAGTGGTCCATGATCCGGACCCTTTTCACGTAGAGCATGGGGCCGTATTTGAAATCCCTGTAAAGCATGTTCACGGGGGCCATGGACGGTATGAAAAGGAGCGATGCGAATTCAGAGGTCCCCTCCGCCCGGTAATGGATGATCTTCGCCGGGGGATGGAAATCGTGGGAGATATGCTTGTAGAAATCGTTGTATTCCTCGTCCGTCACCTCCGGGCGGTCCTTAAGCCAGAGGGCCTTCATGGAATTCAAGGTCTCCTCCTCGCGCACCTTGACCCTTTCGCCTTTTTTAAGTTCGCTCTCGACCTCTTTATCGACATCCATGACGATGGGATGTTCGATAAAGTCGGAGTATTTTTTGACAACGTCCCGGAGCTCCCATTCGCCCAGGTATCTTTTTTCATCGTCATGGAGGTGCAGGACGACATCGGTGCCCTTCGTTTCCTTTTCCATCTCTTCGACGGTAAAGGTGCCGTCCCCTGTGGATTCCCACCTGACGCCCTTTTTATCCTTTGAACCGGCGCGGCGGGAGAGGACGGTGATCCTGTCGGCGACCATGAAAGAGGAATAAAAGCCCACACCGAACTGTCCTATGAGCGCGGGGTTGTCTTTTACCTCCTGTTTTTGAAGGGCGGCGAGGAACTCCTTTGTCCCCGAATGGGCTATGGTCCCCAGGGATTCGATGATCTCGTCGTGGTCCATGCCGATGCCGTTATCGCTGACCGTCAGTGTCCCCGCGCCCTTGTCCGCCGTTATCTTTATCTTCCAGCCGCCGTCGTTCTCCAGGACCTCGCTGTTGGTGAGAGATTCATAGCGTGCCCTGTCGATGGCGTCGGAAGCGTTGGAGATGAGCTCTCTCAAAAAAACTTCCTTATGGGAATACAGGGAATGGATCATGAGGTCGAGAAGCTCCTTGACCTCGGTCTTGAATTCCATTCGTTCAGTTGTCATGTCCATCACCTCAACATTTATTTGATTTAAACGAAAAAATTATAAAAAAACATAAGACAGACACGCCCGGTAGTCAATAGAGAAGACAGGGCTCAGGATTCAGGGCCACACTGGGATCCAGAGGAAGAGGATGAGAAAGAGCGTTGCTTAGGGGTATGACCGAAGAGAGGCTGACTGTGCGGGAAGAGGTTGATTTATACAGATACAGCGTCTTTATTTTTCTCTGACCCCTGACCCTGACCCCTGAATCCTATTCCCTATTTTCTTTGCTCCATGCTATAATGTGCCATGCTTTCAAAGATCATACCGAAGAAGCTCCGCAATATCATATTGATAATCATTGCCGTCATCTTCATCGGTACGGCGGGGTTCAAGATCATCGGCGGTCCCGAAAAGAGCATTCTCGATGCCCTGTACATGACGGCCATCACCATCACCACCGTTGGATACGGTGACGTCATCGGCCTCGACAACAAGCCCCTGGGAAAGCTCTTCACGATCATCTACGTCTTTATCGGGGCCGGTACCATCGCCTACCTCTTCACGACGCTCGCGGCATATATCATCGAAGGGGAATTGAAAAAGGTCTTCAGGAGGAGGAAAATGGAGAAACATGTCGCGAAGATGAAAGACCACTATATCGTGTGCGGCATCGGCATGGTGGGCCTCTACGTGGTGCACGAGCTGTTCCTCACGAAGCGGCCGCTTGTAGCCATCGACAACGACGAGGGCAAGCTCGATGTCTTCAAGGCCAACAATATAAACGCCGATCTCGTTGTCGGTGACGCCACGGAGAACGAGGTGCTCTGGAAGGCCATGATAGAGCACGCGCAGGGTCTCTTCGCTACGACGGACTCCGACAACGACAATATCGTTATCTCCCTCACGGCGCGGCAGCTCAATCCTTCCCTGAGGATCGTCACACGTTGTAACGATACGAAGAACATCGACAAGATAAAAAGGGCCGGCGCCGACTCGGTTGTGGCGCTCAACTTTATAGGTGGCCTCAGGATGGCCTCTGAAATGATACGCCCCCATGTCACCTCCTTCCTTGACATGATGCTCCGCGATAAATATTCGCCGATGCGGGTGGAAGAGATACACGTTTCCCCCGGATCACCCTTTGTCGGTAAACCCGTCAAAGAGATAGATTTCAGGTCTATCGGCAACATCATGCTCATCTCGGCGCGGAAGACCAGCGGAGAGTGGATCTACAACCCCTATCCGGACACCATCGTGGAGGAAGGTATGAGCATGATCATAATCGCCACGCCGGAAGAAAAAGAATTACTCGTTGAGCACATATCGGGTGGTGCGAACATTTGAAGATAGCTGTTTCCGGAAAAGGCGGTGTGGGAAAGACGACCCTTGCCGGGGTCATGGCGAGGATCCTCGGCGAGCGCGGGAAGAAGGTGATCGCCATTGATGCCGACCCTGATTCGAACCTCGCGAGCGCCATCGGTATCGACGATGACAGCATGGGCAGTGCGGTACCCCTTGCCGCGATGGAGGAGTTCATTGCCGAACGGACTGGGGCAAAAAAAGGACAGTACGGGGCCTTTTTTCAGTTGAACCCGCGGGTCGACGACATACCGGAACGTTTTTCCCTTGAGAAGGACGGGGTGAAGCTTATAATCCTCGGCAATATCCCCCAGGGCGGGGGAGGCTGCTTCTGCGCCGAGAACGCACTGCTGAGGAGCCTGCTCTCCTATGTCATGATAGAGCGGGACGAATATGTCATTGTCGACCTTGAGGCCGGCCTCGAACACCTGGGGCGTGGTACCACAGAGTATATCGATGCCCTCATCGTCATCGTGGAACCGGGCAGGAGAAGCTTCCAGACCGCCCGCCAGGTAAGGAAGCTTGCCGATGACATCGGGATAAAAAAGGTGTACGTCGTTGGGAACAAGATCGCCGGCAAAGACGATGAAGCGCTTGTCCGGGAGAACCTGGCAGATTTCCCTTTTCTCGGTTTCCTCTCATATAATGAAAAGATCATTGAGGCCGACAAACTTGGCGTCTCACCTTTCGACATTGACAAAAGGATCAAGGATGAGGTCGCGGGGATCCTCGAAGCCCTTGAGGGCCTCGCGTGATGAGAAGGGCCGTTGTTCTTGTGAGTTATGTTCTTTCAACGATCGTCCTCTCCACGGCAGCGCTTTTTCGTGGCCCTCTTCGACAGGAGGGAGGAGACCGTCCACCGCATCGGCCGCTTCTGGGCGAAGATGCACCTGACGATGGCCGGGATAGAAGTTCGCGTGGAAGGCCTTGAAGGGCTTTCCGGGTCCCCCTATGTTTTTATGTGCAACCACCAGAGCGCCCTCGATATATTTGCGCTTATGGTCGGACTGCCCCTGTCCTTCAAATGGATCGCCAAAAGACAGCTCTTTCGCATACCCTTTTTCGGGTGGGCGCTCAAAAAGGCCGGCTACGTAAGCATTGACCGGGAGAACCCCAGGGAGGCGCTCAAGGCCATCGAGGAAGCGGCACGGAAGATCCGGGAGGGGATGGACATCATAATCTTTCCGGAAGGCACCCGCAGCGTTGACGGGACGCTCCTGCCGTTCAAAAAGGGAGGCTTCACCCTTGCGCTTCGGGCCATGGTTCCCGTTGTACCCATGGGGATCTACGGTTCAAGCGCACTCCAGCCAAAAGGAAGTTTCATTCCCCGGAAAAAAGGGGTAATATACATTCATGCGGGGGAGCCGATAATCCTTGAGGGAATGGGCCGGTCTCAAAAGACTGTGGTCATGGACGATGTGAGGCGCCGTATCGAAGGGCTCATGGCAAAAGGAGAAGACCTCGATACAGGCCAGGGTAAGTGAGGGCCCTTATCAAGACGGTGGAGGTCAGGCTGATTTGTCAGGAGAATTAAAAAAGGAGATACTTGGGATCGCCCTCATCGGGGTCTTTATTTTCCTTTTTGTCAGCCTCGTCACATACCATCCCCTCGACCCTTCATTCCATACCGCCACTGACGGGACGGTACACAATCTATGCGGTAAGGCAGGCTCGTACCTTTCCGATCTTTTCATCCAGCTCTTCGGCCTCATGAGCTATCTCCTTGTCTCCTTTTCGCTCCTCTTCGGCATCTTTTATGTCAGGAAAAAGAACCCCCCCAGCATCATTGTCTTTTCATCGGGGCTTGCCCTTTTCTTTCTCTCCCTCGCGATGCTCTTCCAGGTACTCATCGGTAAGGTCCACCTCCGGGGTGTTCCCGTCGAGTTCTCCGGACTCATGGGGTCACTGCTCGAAAAAGCGCTCATGAACTTCTTCGGCAATTTCGGCACTATCCTTGTTTCTCTCGTACTTCTTCTCATTTCGGCGTTCCTTATAGTCCAGGCGCCGATCCTCACGGTCATCGAGGAGCGCCTTGCCAGGAGAAAGAAGGCGGAACGCCGTCGCGAGATCAAGGTCACGCAGGAGAAGACAGATGAAGAAACCCCGAAGATCGAAGAAAAGAAGGCCGTTCAGGAATCCTTCGAATTCTTCAAGGAAATAGGTCCATATAAGCTGCCCGACCTTTCCCTTCTCGACAACATCGAGAAAAAAGAAACGAAGGTGGACAAGGAATCCATACAGGCCAACGCCTCCATCCTGGAAAAGAAACTGAAGGATTACGGCATAGACGGGAAGGTCACGGAGGTGAAGCCCGGCCCGGTCATAACAATGTACGAATTTGAACCGGCCCCCGGGGTCAAGGTGAGCAAGATCGCAAACCTTGCCGACGATCTGGCCATGGCGCTCAGCGCTGTTTCTATCAGGATCATCGCGCCGATACCGGGTAAGGCGGTGGTGGGGATCGAGATACCCAACAGGGAGAGAGAGACGGTCTACATCAGGGAGATAATCGAATCGAAGGTGTTCTCGTCCTCGCCGTCATACCTTACCATCGTCCTGGGAAAGACCATAAGCGGCGAGGCCTACGTGGCGGACCTGTCGAAGATGCCCCACCTGCTTGTGGCCGGCGCCACCGGTTCAGGCAAGAGCGTGTCGCTGAACAGCATGATCTGCAGTTTCCTCTTCAAGGCCACTCCCGCCCATGTGCGTTTTCTCATGATAGACCTGAAGATGCTGGAGCTCTCTTTTTATGAAGGCATCCCCCACCTGCTGCTTCCCGTCGTAACCAACGCGAAGAACGCGAAGACGGCCCTGCGCTGGATGACGGACGAGATGGAGCGGCGATACAGCATGATGGCGGAAAAGGGCGTGCGCAACATCGAAAAATACAACCAGAAGGTGGCGCGCGAGGAAGGCGAGACGATCCCCTATATCGTTGTCGTCATAGATGAACTGGCAGACCTCATGATGGTCTCCCCGAAAGAGGTGGAGGAGTACATCGCCCGTCTCGCACAGATGGCGCGCGCATCCGGCATCCATCTCATCCTGGCGACTCAGCGGCCCTCCGTTGATGTCCTGACGGGTATTATAAAGGCGAACTTCCCCGCACGGGTTGCCTGCAAGGTCTTCTCCAAGGTTGATTCCAGGACCATCCTCGACACGAACGGCGCCGAAAGCCTTCTGGGCTACGGCGACATGTTATTTTTGAGCCCCGGCGTCGGGAGGCTCCAACGGCTCCACGGTTCTTACGTTTCCGAGGGCGAGATAAAACGCGTCGTCGAGTTCCTGAAGCAGCAGGGCGCGCCGTCGTACCATCACGAGATCCTTGAAGAGAAAGAGGAGGAGGACAACGGCGAAACGATCGACGACGAAAAGTACCAGGAGGCCGTCGAATTTGTCGAGGGCAAGGGGGAGGCGTCGATCAGCATGGTCCAGAGGCGGTTCAGGATCGGCTACAACCGTGCCGCCCGTATCATAGAACGCATGGAACGGGAGGGGATAGTAGGCCCTTCCGACGGCGTAAAACCGAGAGAGGTAATGAAACGATAATGTTAATTCCGGGGTATGGTCCAATGAAAAAGAGCATGAAGAGCAAAACAGGCCCGGCACTATTTTCCATACTGGCAGGCTGCCTGGTCCTGATGATATCTATGGTATTCCTTCCCGATCTGAACGCGCAGCCGGCCAAACCGAAGGAGCAAAAACCAGAGGCGAAGACCGAAGCTGGATCTCCCTTCGATTCCCTGAAAAAGACCTATGCCGGGGTCAATTCCCTGGAGGCATCGTTCCACCAGAAGATCTTTGTATCGGGCATCAAAAAGATCCGGGAATTTGAGGGCGATTTCTTTTTCAAGCGCCAGAAGGGATTTCTCTGGAAATATACAAAACCGAAATGGAAGACCTTTCTCTATGACGGTAAGTACATGTGGCAGGATGAAGAAGGAAAACCGTTCGTTCTCAAGAACAAGGTGAGCCGTGACAAGACCGGCGGCACCTTTTTCGATCTCATAGAGGACATTGCCCGCATCGATGACCTTTTTAAGGTGAAACAGCACAGCATTTCCGACGACATGGAATATTTCGAGCTCATCCCGAAGAAGGATTCCACGATCACCATCGCGAAGCTGTGGATAGACAAACAGAACCTCCTCAAGAAGATCGAGATCATCGAGTTCACCGGAAACATCAACACCATCGAGTTCGCGAACATCAAGGTAAACTCGCAGGTCAGCGACGCAAAGTTCATCTACAAGGCAGACGGCGCAAGGGATGTGGTCGAGAGATAGGGTTTAAGGATTAAGGGCCCAGGGGTCAGAGAAAAGCAGAAAGACCTGACGGGAACCACATTCTTTGCTTTTGTTCTTCTCTGAATCCTGAACCCTTTAAAGGAATCTTTTCTTCAATTCCTTCACAAATGCGATGTTCTCCACGTGGCCTGTCTGGCGGGCGGTTATCTTGCCGATGATGGGCCGGTTAAGAAGATAGATGTCGCCGATGAGATCGAGTACCTTGTGGCGGACGAACTCGTCCTCATAGCGCAGTTTTGTATTTATGACCCCGTCTTCGCTTAAGATGATGAAATTATTGATCCTGCCCCCCGTACCGAGACCCATTTTGGTGAGTTGTTCGAAATCTTTGAGGAACCCGAATGTCCGGGCGGGCGCTATATCGGTGACGTAGTTTTGAAGGTTGCCGTGAAAATGGTATTGCTGTGTCCCTATGGGTTTTGCCTGTTCGAGGAGGTAGTCGATCTCGAAGGCATCCCATGGCTCGGCCATCAGGTATTTGCCGTTTTGCAAACTTGCAAGCTCCACCTTCTCTGTGATGACAACGGGTTCGATCCCGTCTGCCTGCTCGACGATGCCGGCCTCATCGATCTTTTTGCAGATCTCAATGGCGGAACCATCGAAGATGGGTATCTCTTCGCTCACCTTGACAAGGAGGTTGGTGACCCCGTACATGTGGCACGCCGAAAGGAGGTGCTCGATGGTGCGGACGATGCTGATCTTGCCCTTCACCGATGAGGCGTATCCGACGGAAAAGACATAGTCGATATAGGCCGGGATACGCTCGCCGTCGGGAATGGTCTCGAAGATGATGCCTGTATTTTCCGGCATAGGCAGAAGGATCATGCCGGTCTTTACGCCTGAATGAAGGCCGACACCGTAGACGACGGTGCTTTTCCCGATGGTCTTCTGCTTGGTCTTTGTTAGCCCCGGAGAGATCTCCAGCTTGAAATCCGACAGGCCCGCATCGCGCTTTTCGCCTGTGCCGATGCCGCGTGATACGACCTCCAGGACCTTATCTATGGAAAGGGGTTTTTCCAAAAAATCATAAGCGCCCATCTTCACGGCCTCTACCGCCGTCGAGATGGTGCCGTGGCCTGAAATTACGATCACCTTCGCGTCATTTCTTATCAGGCACATTTTTTTAAGGACCTGGATACCGTCGAGCTCCGGCATCCATACATCGAGGAGGACGACATCGGGCCGGGCGCGTTCAAAGATCGCCAGGCCTTCCTTGCCGTCCGTTGCCTTCAATACAGAGAAACCTTCATCTTCAAGGATCCCCGAGAGGGAGTCGATGATGTCCTTTTCATCGTCTATGATCAGAACTGTATACATGATCCAGTATTCTATACGAAACGTTCATAAGTTACAAATTTACTTGTTCTATTGTTTCTTTTCCGCGCAGGAGGCCTTCGCGAGCTTGTCTATTACGGTGCCTTCAGGGACATCCTCCCAGTCTTTCTGGCTTCCCGTCTTGCCGTAATCGAGCGTTTTCTTGTCCCGTGAGACCTCAAAGACCTTTATGACGGCATACTGTTTCGGCGATGCGGTACACTTGAGATCGTATAGAATGTACCGGTGGGTCAGGGCGTCCATCCCCGTTATGAACATACCGTTCTTGCGGCGCTTGAGCACGTAGGCGTCCCTCCCTCCCCTGGAGTAGGTAAGCCTGTCCCATACACTGGCCACCTCTCCGGATTGGCCGGGGCTTTTTTCGACAATATAGTGATGTTCTCCTTCCTGGTCGGTGGTCAGGCTCTGCCAGCCGCTTTTCTCTTCCATGCGAGGGAGGGTGCCCGCAAGGGACGCTTGAAAGTTCTGTTGTACTGCGGTTCGCATGGCGATGAAGCCAACAACGATCACGACATCGAAGATAATCAACCCTATCGTCAGCACCATTTTAAAGGACGGTGTTTTCTTTACCAAAGGATCTTCCTTTCAGAGAACCGCAACAGGCCCTCCATAAAATTTTTCAAAACGATACCATCGAATACGGCCCTTTGCAAGAGTGTCGTTGAAAATTCTTACTTCTTTTGCAAATCTTTGTTTTATGGTATATATAAGGTGTTAAAACAGAGGGAAGAGAGGATTGTTGGACGAGAAGACCGAAGAAGGATTTTTACGACTGTCCTTCGATGATATAAACGTGGCCAGAAGTCTCTTCGGGCCACGGGAAGAAAACATAAAATATCTGAAAAAATACTTCAACGTCAAGGCGAGTATCAGGGGCAACCACCTTACCCTCATTGGAGATAAAAAAGATATTGAGGACACGGGAAAGGTCATAAACGAGCTCCACGGTATCGTCAAGAAGGGTTTTCCCGTCAGTGCCCCCGATATCGATCATGCCGTGAGGTTCGTCGTCAATGCTAACCAGAGTGGCAGGGATATCGAGAAGGACCAGATCTACATCGCCGGCTCCAAAAAGCTTATCACGCCCAAGAGTATCAATCAGAAGCAGTACGTCAATGCCATGAAGAAATACGATGTTGTCATCGGGATCGGCCCCGCGGGCACCGGCAAGACATATCTTGCCATGGCAATGGCGCTTTCGGCCTACTACAAGAGGGAGGTGTCCCGGATCATCCTCACGCGGCCCGCCATCGAGGCCGGTGAGAAGCTGGGGTACCTGCCGGGCACGATGTATGAGAAGGTAAACCCCTACCTCAGGCCGCTATATGATGCCCTGTACGACATGGTTGACATGGACAGGGCCACCCGGCTCATCGAGAGGGGTGTTATAGAGATCGCTCCGCTGGCGTTCATGCGGGGCAGGACGCTCAACGATGCCTTCATTATCCTCGATGAGGCCCAGAACACCGCTTCGGAACAGATGAAGATGTTCCTTACCAGACTTGGGTTTTCATCCAGGACGGTCATTACCGGGGATATTACCCAGATCGACCTTGCCGACAAGAAAACGAGCGGTCTCGTCGAGGTCAGGGGTATCCTGAAAGGTGTCAAAGGCATCAAATTTGTCTATTTTACCGAAAAGGACGTCGTGCGCCATCCCCTTGTGCAGAAGATAATCAAGGCCTACGAGGCACGACGGTTGGAATTGGAGGAATCAAAAAATGCAGAACGGAAAGGATAAACCTCCCTCGCATCTCCAGTATGGGAAGTTGCTTGTTCTTTTCTGCCTTGCAATCTCTCTTGCCCTAATAATCAGCATAAAAAACCCATTTTTTACCGCTGAATATCAGCTTGGCGATATTGCCAGGGAGAACATCAGGGCGCCCGTGAACCTGACTGTTCCCGGGACAGAAACTACAATAAAAAAAGGGGAGATCATCGTACGCGAAGGCGAGCGTATCACCGAGACCCATATGGTGAATCTTGCCGTCTACAATACCCTGGATAGGCGGGAGGTATTTGCCGTAAAAAAATCGCTGGCCGTCTTTTTCCTTCTTTTTCTTCTCATCGCCATACTGTACGAATATGCCGAAAGGAACATAAAGAAGTTCTTCCTGTCGCAGAAGGACCTCATTTTTTGCAGTGTCTTTACCGTCTTATGCGTCCTCTTCGTGAAGGTCTTCTATCTTATCTTTGAATATTACGCCCAGAGCCGCCTTAACGAACTGGTCTACATCATACCCGTCTTTCTTTTTGCCATGGTGATAAGGATCGCTCTTTTTTCCGAGATCGCCATAATATTTTCCATTTTCTACGCCGCCACACTGGCGTTCTGCTTCGAGAACAGCCTGCAGGTATTTCTTTACAGCTTTGTCGGCTCCATCCTGGGTGCTTTTTTCTCGGGCAAGTGCGAGAACCGCAATACCATCCTCAAGGCGGGCATATATACGGCATTCCTTATGAGCTTTTTCGTGATCGCCAGCGATACCTTTACCGGTCATTCATCGGGCAGCGTCCCCCTCAAGGTTGCCTTCGTGCTCGTTAACGGCATTGCCGGAAGCTTCATCGCCCTCGGCCTGCTGCCGGTCATAGAGAACATTTTTGATTATACGACGGACATCAAGCTTCTCGAACTGGCAAACCTTGAACACCCATTGCTCGGCGACATGATGGTCAGTGCCCCGGGGACCTATCACCACAGCATCATCGTCGGCAACCTGTCGAAGGTGGCCGCGGAGAGCATCGGTGCGCACCCCCTTCTGACGAGGGTCGCCGCATATTATCATGATGTAGGGAAGCTGAAGATGCCCCATTACTTCATTGAGAACCGGATAGGCTCCGAAGACGCCCACAAGGACCTGACCCCGAATATGAGCGCCCTCATTATCCTGTCACATGTCAAGGAAGGTGTGGAGCTTGCCAGGGAATACAAGATCGGTCACAGGTTGACGGAGATCATACAGGAACACCACGGCACGAGTATTGTCAGCTATTTTTACAGCAAGGCAAAGGAGCAGGAAGACCCGGCGCTTCACGTCATCGAAGAAACGGATTTCCGGTATCCCGGCCCGAAGCCGCAGACAAAAGAAGCGGGCATCATCATGCTCGCCGACGCGGTGGAGGCTGCGTCGCGCACCCTCGAAGACCCGACGCCCAAGAGGATAGAGAACCACGTGCAGCGGATCGTCGAGAAGATCTTTCTCGACGGCCAACTTGACGAGTGTGAACTGACGTTGAAGGACCTCCACGCGATCCAGAAGAGCTTTATCACGATCTTCATCGGCATTTTTCACCAGCGCGTAGAATATCCCGAAAGGACACAGAATGGCGGTACTGATAAAAAACTCCCAAAGATCGATGAAAATAGACCAAAAGGCGATCAGAAGGGTGACCGGGGAATTACTGGCCTTTTTAAGGCTTCAGGATAGGGACCTGAGCATCCTCTTTGTGGACGACAAAAGGATCGCCGTGATCAACAGCGACTTTTTCGATAAGGACCGCCCCACGAACGTGATCTCCTTCTCGTATCTTGACGGCATGCCCAAAGAGGCGATAGGGGACATTATCATCTCCGTGGAGCGTGCCGCCGACGAGGCGGCCGGGGCAGGGATACATTTTTATGAAAGGCTTTTCGCCCTGATCGTCCATGGCCTTGTCCACATCATGGGTTATGACCATGTCGGGGGGGCATCCGAGGCGAGAAAGATGCGTTACCGGGAGAGGAAGCTGATGGGTCTTGTGTCTGTCCCAACCGGCCTTCCGGGCGCTTGTCGATGTGTAAACAACTTTAATGTTATGAAAGGATGGAAGGAATTCGTGAAAGGTCTCCCTGACAGGAAGGGCCGTTTTTCGGTGATCATCTCGCGGTATGGACTTTCGGTTGCCTCCGGCATCATGCTTGTCCTTATACAGCCTCCGGTATCATTGTATCCCCTTGCATTTATCGCGCTCATGCCGCTTCTTGGCGCCATCGACAGGGACGATCTTTTCCTGTCATTCAAACGCGGGTTGGCAGCGGGCATCGTCGCCTATCTCGGGACTCATATACTGGGTCGTTGTCGCCATGAACCATTACGGGGGCATCAACATCCCGCTGAGCATTCTCATACTCGTTCTTTTTGTCCTGTACCTGTCCGTCTACATGGGTTTTTTTGCCTTTGCCTGTTCGTACCTGGAAAGAAGGTTCTCTGTTCCGTTGTATCTTTCGGCCCCCCCGGTATGGGTTGTCCTGGAATATGCAAGGGGCTCTGTCATGACGGGCTTTCCCTGGTCATTCCTCGGCCATTCGCAGTATGGCTTTCTTCCCCTCATCCAGGTCGTTTCCGTTACGGGGACGTACTTCATCTCCTTCCTGATCGTGGCGGTCAACGGCGCGCTCTTTTCTCTCTGGACCCGGAAAAAGGTATCATTTACATGGGTTGTCATCGTTTTCCTTCTTCTGGCCTCATCCCTGACGTATGGTTTCGTGAGGCTGCAGCACAAGGACGAGATGCCTCTCAAGGCGGCTATAGTCCAGGGAAACATCGGGCAGGACATCAAGTGGGATGACGCCTTCAAAATGATGACCGTCAGCAAATACTACCGGTTGAGCTTCGGTCTGGCACAAAGCGCCGATCTTATTGTCTGGCCGGAAACTGCGATCCCTTTTATCATTGAACGTGAGATCTATGCCCAAAAATATGTGAAGGCCGTTCCTTACGTCCTCCAATCCAGGCTCCTTTTCGGTACGGTGGGACGAAACCGGAAAGGGAACCTTCTCAATACCGTCCATTACATCGATATGAAAGGCCAGACCATGGGGACCTACAACAAGGTCCACCTTGTGCCTTTCGGCGAATATACGCCGATCGTGTCGTATTTCCCCTTTCTTGAGAAGATCACTGCCATCGGCGCAGATTTTGTACCGGGTGAGGGACATTTCCCCATAGTGACGGATGCGGGGAAGATCGGCATCCTCATATGTTTTGAAGGGATATTTCCCTACATTACGAACGAGACGGTGAGAAACGGGGCCCAGGTCCTCGTAAATCTTACCAACGATGCCTGGTATGACAGGACCTCGGCGCCCTTCCAGCATTTCGCCTTCTATGTGTTTCGTGCCATAGAGACTGACAGGTTCGTCCTTCGGGCTGCCAATACAGGTATCAGCGCTGTCATCGACCCCAGGGGCCGGATCCAGGGGAAGACGCCGATCTTCACGGAAGAGGTCCTGCGGGGAACATACGCCTTAAAGAACACCATGACGCCCTACGTGAGATACGGCGATTATTTTATCCTCCTCTGCCTTGTCTTTCTGGCCGGCGTTGTTGCCATGAATGCGTTAAAAAAAAGGAATAAAGACTAAAACCCTGTCTCACACACGTTCTCCCGCCCATACGTCACACTCCTAATCCCGGTCTTCTCTGGGATCCGGACGCAGTCTTTGTGCTTCCTCTTCCCTCTCTGGTGCCTCCAGCGAACCCGAAGGGAGAGCGGGCGTGAGATAAAAAAGCCTATTATTTCAATGGAATATCAAAAAAAACGCCCGGCGGGGTCCCGTCGGGCGTTTTTTTATACTGCATATAGTTCTTACTGTTTTTTAAATTCTTTTTCCATAGCCTCTTTGGCTGGTTTAACGTACATGTCGCGGAGTTTCGGCTTTTCGATCTTGCCGGAGGGATTGCGCGGCACGGTCGTGTAAACCATCTTTTCCGGCCACTTGTACTTCGCCAGGCCCTTTTCCTTGACGAAGTTTATGATCTCTTCGTCTGTTATGGTTTCGCCTTCCTTCGGCTGGATGATGGCCATAACTATCTCAACGAGCCTGGGATGCGGGTAGCCGAGGACCGCGACGTCCTGGACCTTCGGATGTTTGCGGAGCGCGTCCTCGATCTCGGCGGGGAAGATGTTCTCGCCGCCCCTGATGATCAGGTCTTTGGACCGGTCGGCGAAGAAGATGAAACCCTCTTCATCCATGTATGCGAGGTCGCCGGTGTAGAGCCAACCGTCCTTAATTGTTTTTGCCGTCATTTCGGGATTGAAAGCATATTCCTTCATAAGGCGGGGTCCTTTGAGTAGCAACTCACCAATGCCTCCTGCCGGCAGTTTCTTGCCATCGCTGTCGACAACCTTCGCGTCCATGAAGACGGTAGCCTTGCCGATGGAACCGGGTTTTCTCATGATATCCTCATCGTAGCAATTGGTGAGACCGCCGCCGCCGCCTTCTGTGATGCCGTAGATGTTCGCGATGGGCAGGTTGGGGAAGATCTTCTTCGAATCCTCGAGGAGGATGTAGGGAACCGGTTGGGCGCCTATCTCGATGTGGCTCAGAGCGGAGAGGTCATAGTCTTTCAGGTTGACCTGGCCAGTCTTGATGGCGTTGATCACGTCCGACCAGGTGGGTACCGTGTTCCATCCGCCGGTGCACTTTTCGTCAGCCATACTCCTTAGATAGAATTCCGGCTGGGTCTCCATGGCCATGAGCACCTTGCCCGCCGCTATGTAGCAGGGGAAGGACAAGAAGAGCGTGCCGCTGTGATAGAACGGGTGCGGTGACAGATACACGCTGTTGTAACCTTCGTTGTAGGTCAGCGCGTTGCCGAGGCCGATGTGCAAAAGGCTGTTGTGCGTGTGGGAAACCGGCTTTGGAGCGCCGGTGGTCCCTGATGTGAACATGAGCTCCGCCATGTCGTCGTCGGCTGTTTCCACGCAGCAGAGAGTTTTGTCACCATTTGCCACGATCTCGTTATATGATTTTGCCCAGGCGGGGCTATTACCAAGGCAGATGAAGTTCTTGCAGTAATCCATCTCTTTTATGATCGGCTCTATCTTGGCATTGAACTGGTCGCCGAACATGAAAACCTTGCATTTTGTGACGTCAGCGGCGTACTTGATGTCGTCGCTGGCAAAGCGGAAATTGAGCGGCGTTACCGTTGCGCCCGTCTTCAGAACGGCGATGTAGCTGGCGTACCACTCCATGCTGTTCATCATGAGGTGGACAACGATATCGCCCTTCTTGACGCCACAATCCTTAATGAGGTAGTTTGCGATCTTGTTCGCCTGATCGTCAAACTCCTCCCACGTGAGGCTCCTGCGCTGTTTCTTCGACGGGTAGCTCTCGATGATAAACTCTCGTTTGGGAAATTTGCTCGCATTAAGCCCCGAAAACATAGCAAAATTCATGATAACCCTCCTTGTTAGGTCACTTTTTTTTATTGCTTTAAGTCCCAACAGCATGATAAAAAGATTCAGGATTGTTTGTCAACAGTAAATTCATCAAATAATACAGGAGGTCTTGCCATGGCAGAAGTTTTTACGCACATAGGTGAAATTTTGGCACGCAACGCACGCATGTATCCCAACGATGTTGCTCTGATTGAGCGCATTCCCGCAGAAAAAAAGAGATTTGAAGTTACCTGGAAACAATTTGACGATCAGGCAAACCAGTTCTCCAACGTTCTCGCTAAGATGGGCGTTAAAAAAGGTGATAAAATTGTCCATTTCATGAACAACTCCACCAAGTGGCTCGTTGCATATTTCGGTATCATCAGGACCGGTGCATGGGTAGTGCCGCTGAACTTCCGCTTCACCGCTGAAGACGTTAAATACTGCAGCGACGTCGCGGAACCCAGTATCATTGTCTTTGATGAGGAGTTCACGGACAGGATAGAGGCCATCAAGGGCCAGCTGCCGACGGTTAAAAAGTTCATATGCGTCGGCGATAAGGTCCCCGCCTTTGCCGAATCATACGACAAACTGCTTGCCGAAGCACCCGTTGCCAACCTCAACGTTACGATCCTTCCTACCGATGAGTGCGGCCTCTACTTCACATCCGGCACAACGGGCCAGCCAAAACCGATCCTCCTCACCCACAACAATATGTTCAGCGCCTGCATAACCGAGAACATGCATCACAAGCAGACGAAGAACGACTGTTTCATACTTATTCCGCCGCTTTACCACACCGGCGCCAAAATGCACTGGTTCGGCAGCTTCATCGTCGGCAGCAAGGCCGTTATCCTCAAAGGCGTATCGCCTGAGTGGACCCTCGAAGCGGTCAGCGAGGAAGGCGGTACCATCGTATGGCTGCTGGTCCCATGGGCGCAGGATATCCTCCTCAAATTCGACAAAGGCGAACTGAAGCCCGCCGATTACAAGCTCGAACAGTGGCGGCTCATGCATATCGGCGCGCAGCCCGTTCCACCGGCGCTTATAAAGCACTGGAAGGAATACTTCCCCACGATGGACTATGACACTAACTTCGGCCTCAGCGAATCAACCGGTCCCGGGTGCGTCCACCTTGGTATGGGCAATGAACACAAGATCGGCGCAATCGGCGTCCCGGGCTTCAACTGGGAATTCAAGATCGTCGACGAGAACGGCACAACCGTGAAAACCGGCGAGGCGGGCGAGCTCGTTGTTCGCGGCAACGGTGTCATGAGAGAATATTACAAGAACCCGGAAGCGACAAAAAAATCGCTCATCGACGGCTGGCTCTTCACCGGAGATATGGCCCGTGTGGACGAAGACGGCTTCATCTGGCTCGTCGACAGGAAGAAGGACATCATCATAACCGGCGGCGAGAACGTGTTCCCCGTCGAAGTGGAAGATTTTCTCTACACGAACAAAAAGATCAAGGACGCCGCCGCCATCGGCCTTCCCGATGAGCGCCTCGGAGAGATCGTTGCAGTCGTTGTCGAGCTCAAACCGGGCGAGACCATGACGGAAGAGGAAGTGGTGAAATTCTGTGATCCGCTGCCGCGCTACAAGAGACCGAGGAAGGTGTTCTTCGGCGATGTACCGCGCAACCCGACCGGCAAGATCGAAAAACCGAAGCTGAGAAAACAGTTTTCGGGCATGTCAGAGGCATTCAAGGTCAAATAAAGAACATCAGGTATTTGAGGACCAGGGTGATAAACCCGCCCTGGTCCTTTCTTTTAATACCTGTTTTTAAAAAAGAACCGGTAATTTTAAAAGTGCCCTCAAAAACCATCACCCTCGAAGCAACGATCGGATATACATTCAAAAACAGGGAATTGTACAATCAAGCCGTGACCCACAGTTCCTGTTTCAACGATAAAAGGAACTCCCGGCGCTCCGATAACGAAAAGCTCGAGTTTTTAGGTGATGCCATCCTTAATACCGTTATCAGCATCATCCTCTACAAACGTTTCCGCGGCAGGGACGAAGGTTTTCTGAGCAATGCCCGCTCAAGCCTTGTGAAACGGGAAACCCTGACAAACATCGCGAAGGGGATCAACCTTGATCGGCACATGAGCTACGGCAATGGGGACGGCACGGTCCCCGAGGAATCAAAGGTCCTCTCAAACATGCTGGAAGCACTCATAGGGGCGATCTATCTCGACAGCGGCATCATGAATGCTACCAGGGTGATACGAAAACTCTTCACCCCCCATTTCACGGAAGAAAAGCTGACCGAAAAGAACCCGAAGAACATCCTGCAGGAACACTCGCAAAAGAAATGGGGCATATTGCCTAAATACAAGTTTCCCCGCAAAACAAAGGACGGCTTCGCCGTAATGGTCTTTGTCGGCAATGAACATAAGGCCAGGGGTTCGGGAAAGAGCAAAAAAGAAGCGGAGCAGAACGCCGCCCGCATGCTGCTGGATTACCTCGTAGAGATAAATGAAATCTAAAGAAAGTTTCAGGTTTCAGGGCAAAAGAGAATAAAAAAATGTTTTTATATCTTTCCCTGAAACGGTTCACAAACTTTGAAACCTGAAACCGTCCCTTAGTTTCCCAGGGAAACTAAGGGACTTTTGGCCGGGTCAAGCCAGTCTATGAGGTTCAGGATGTTCTCTTCGGAGAGGGCGACGCAGCCGGACGTGCTGGTGTTCTCATCCTTCCAGACGTGGATGAAGATGGCGCTGCCGCGGCCGGCCACAACAGGATTTGTATTATATTCGATAACGATACCGTATTTGTAACGATGATCTGGAAGGACCATGTCCTCGAAGGAGCGCGCGGGCGTCTTTCCTTTCTTTCTCAGCATGTTGTAATCGGATGAATTGGGGTCATCAACCCAGATGTCCTCTGAAGTCATCTGTTTATAGGGCATTCTGGAATTGACATCATTTTCGTAACCAAAGACGATGCCGAGAGAAAAGACACCCATCGGCGTTCTGCCGTCACCCTCGCATTTGTCGACAACGGAAGCGAACCCGTTGCGGCCGATCATTGCCCGCACCGGCCCGAGGACGGGTCTCCATTCATTTTCCCTCTTCTCAAAGGCCTTCAGGATAGCACTTTGCGGAGAAGCGCCGTCATTTTGTATGAAGATGAGCTGAGACGATTCCGGCCATTGCCGTTCGATCTCCTGGATAGTCGCATCTGAGAGTACCATAATTGTCATGCCACCCTCCTTCGCCTCACCGGCGCAGCAGCAATAAGCAGGAAAAACAGCGCACAGGAAAATAACGAACCACAGGTAAATAACCAAAGGAATCCCTCTAGGGCTAAAGGGGCCAGGGCCTAAGGGGTCAGAGAAAAACTTAAAAGCCGAACAAAATTGCACATCTTTTACCTTTGATCTTCTCTGAATCCTGAGTCCTCCCTAAATATGAATGAACGCCTTTGCGACCGTTTCTTCCCTGACGGGCCGTGTCGTGAGCGATACGAAGATGAAAACGATAAATGCCACGGGCAGCGCGATGATCTGGGGGTCGATCATGTTCCAGGGGTGGCCGGCAAGGTTTTCGACATTGAAGAGCTTTTTGCACAGGCCGAAGGCCTTTGCCTCCTGTTCGTGGAAGAAAAGCATCCAGAAGAGGGAGATGAAGAAACCGGAGAGGATGCTCGCCTTTGCTGCCGCTTTGGTGCCCCGTCTCCAGTAGAGTGCGAAAAGATAGGCGGGTATGAAGGTCGCGCCGCAGAGAGAGAAAAAGAAGGCCGTGGCGACGGCAATGATGCTTTCGGGAAGGATGAGGCCGATGATGAGTGTGGCGAATATGCTGAAGACGATGCCGACCCTTGTCACGATCGTCGTTTCCGCAACGGATCTTCCCTTCAGGAGCGCCTGTTCGAAGATGTCCCTTGACAGCGAGGTTCCCAGGGCGTGGAACTGGCTGCTGCCCGCGCTCATGGCGGCGGACATGATGGCGACGAGGAAAAGGGCCACGAACCACTGGGGGTAGAAGCGATCGATATACATCGGTATGATCTTGTCGATGTTGCCGCCCACAGCCTGGATGGGCAGTTCAGTGTACATGCTGTAAAAACGGACATTGGTCAGTGCTCCCACGGCAAAGGCTATTGCCGTCGTGCAAAGGATGAAGATGGCCGTGAAAGGCACGGAGCGGTTCAGCTCCCTGTCGGATTTAAGGGTCATGAAGCGCACGTTGAGCTGGGGCTGGCCGATGACGCCGATGCCTACGCCCATGATCATCGTCGTTATGACGTACCACCAGATGGGTGAAAAGGATTGCGGCATGGACGTGAAACCCCTGTGCCCGGCTTCCCGGAGAAGATGGGGAACCATGGGCGTGATGGCCTCAAGGGACCTGTGCGCCGCCGATATGCCACCCAGGGAATAATAGGTGGTGATGCCGATCGCGACCATCGCTACGACCATGATGATACCCTGGAAGGCAGATGTGTACAGGACGCCTTTGAGGCCTCCCCAGATGACAAAACATGCAGTGATCAGCAGGAGGGCAAGATAGGCAGTTGAAAAAGGGACGTTGAGATAGACCTCGATGAAGCGTGAGATTCCTATTAGCACGGCAGCGGTATAAACGGGCATGAAGATGAGCACCACGAGCCCCGAGAAACCCTGGATGAACCTCGACTCGTACCTCCTTCCCAGCAGTTCCGCGAAGGTATGGGCGTCGAGTGCCTTGCCCATCTTGCGCGTCCTCTTGCCGAATATGACGAAGGCGACCCACACCCCCATCATGATATTGAGGAAGGAGAGCCAGGTGAGGCCAAGGCCGTACAGTGCGCTCACGCCGCCGAAACCGATGATGGCGGAGGTGCTGATGTACGTGGCGCCGTAGCTCAGGCCCATCGTGACGGGGTGGACCTGCCTGCCGGCAAGGAGGTAGTCTGAGACAGTTACGGTCCTGCGGTATCCGAGATAGCTTAAATATACCGTGATGGCGAGATAGACAAGGGTGAAGGTTATAAGATAGAACATAGGTCCTTAAGGGAGCTTTTCGATAAGCTCGATCTCTTCGCGCTCCCACTGGATCTCTTCCCGGTAGTCGCCTTCCTTTTCGGTAGCGCCCCTGTGCCAGTTGATGATCCCGTAAACAATGCAGAACACGGTGGAGGCAGCGGTGAGAACATACCCTAAAAAGATCCAGATATCAGAGAAACCGAACATCGTCCTATTGATTAGCACGGTATTTTTTTACCTGTCAAGCAATTAATGTGCAAAAGAGGGTTGACAAATTTACAAAGAAAAGTAAAATATTTAAATATAATTTACTGAATGATTCGGGTCCGGAGACCCATGCTGTCTCCGGAGGGCTAAGAAGGATGGTCGGGCCGCCACCTGGAAAACCAGGCGGCGGTTTTTTTGTTATACTCATCAAGGAGGGGATTATGGCAAAAGGAACAATCATTCTGATGGTTTTAGTCATCGCGTCTTTTGTGTCAATGCCCTGCGGTGTGTCTGCATTCAATGCGCAGGACATGCAGAAGCTCAACACCACCAACAAATGCGGCAAATGTGACCTGTCAGGTGCAAACCTTGCCGGGATCGACTATTACGGGGCGAACCTGAGCGGGGCGAACCTGAGCGGGGCGAACCTCAAGGGGACGCTGTTCAATGATGCGAACCTTATAGGCGCCAACCTGAAGGGGGCAGCCACCGATAAGGATACCAGTTTCTCCGGCGCAAAACTTTCCGATACCATATGGATGGATGGAAGGAAGTGCGGGTCAGGTTCCATAGAGAAATGTAAATAGCCTTATATACTTTTGGACTTTAACGTAACATTCGGTTAGAATGATGGGGTTTCCCGCAACGAAATAAAAAAACGTGAGGCCCCATGAGATATTTCTTTATTGTTGTTCTTGTATGTGCGGTCCTTATCTCCGCCGGTTGTTCAAAGAGCGACAATGACGGGGCAGCGGCAAAAGATTATTACAAAAAGGCCAATCAATTCATAGATGCGGGCTATCCGAAGGAGGCCATAGGCCTTCTCGATCTTGCGATCGAAAAAGATCCAACGTTCTTCGCGGCGCACTATAATCGAGGCGTTGTCAACTTTCTTATCAAGGATTACAAGAATGCGATCGCGGATTTTTCCCGGGCCATATCGGTCGATCCGAAGAACTCAACGGCCTACGCAAGCCGCGGCGAAGTTTACGAAACAATGAAAGACGGCGAAAAGGCCCTCAACGATTACAAAAAAGCTGCTCAGCTGGGAAGCAAGGAAACGCAGGGATACCTGAAGGCAAAGAACATATCCTGGTAGTTCTTATTTCTTTTTGATCTTACTGTAGATGAAATACGCAAGAAGTCCTACGCCTGCCGAGAGCCACGCAACGGTGTATATCTCCATGTGTCCTCCGTGATCATTACTGTCACTCCCGCAGTACGAATATCTTCCGAGATAGAAAGAAAAGAGGGGCTTAAAAAAGCCCCTCTTTTTATTGATCCATGCAATATCAGTTCTTTGCCGGGAAGAGCTTGCCGAGCAGCTCTTTCGAAGGCGCTTTTGTAATGGCGCTGACGATGAAATAGATCAGGCCGCAGCCGATGACGAGCCACCATTCGAAAGTCCCTAGGCCCAGCTCTTTCTTGAAGAGGACCTTGTAGCCGCCATAGATGCTCATGCCCGTACCGTAGATGACGGTACATAAGGCGCCCCACTTCGTGGCGCCCTTCCAGTAATAGGATACGGCGGTGACGAAGAAGAAGATGGCACCGAGGCCCATGGCCGCGAGGCCCATGAAGATGGACAGGAGCGGCGGCGGGTTGACGAGTGTCCAGTAGAACGGCAGGAAGAGGAACAGCGCGATGAGGAAATATCCGAGATAAAGCATCGATTTATCGGATACCTGAGGCCACCAGAGCTTGATAACGTCCCTTGTGATGTTGGCGCTCATGATGAAGACCATGCCGGCAAGGGTGGAAAGGGCGGCTGCGAAAAGGCCCATGACATAGAGGGTCATCAATGGGACGCCGCCGATGGCGAAGGCGAGTTCAGGCGCCGCGAGGTCCGCTGCCCAGGGTTTTACCTTCAGGAGGTTGGTCCCGTAGATCATCCTGGCGACAAGGCCGTTGCTGGAGCAGTCGAGCATGATGGGGATGCCGGCAATGAGGAATACCACGGTGATCAGCGTCCAGTAGCCCTTCTTGCTCAGCGTGCCCATGCCGAGGAACCGGCTGACGTTGTGCGGGAAGCCGATGGCCATGGTGAAGAATATGACCGGACAGGCAAGGATGCCGACGAGGCTCGAGAAGAGCTGCGTCGGGCCCACCTTTGGCAGTTCCGGCCTCATCAGCTTGATGAGCGCAGGCCCCACCTTTGGTTCCATGTAAAGCTTTGCAGAGATCTCGTAGAAACCGCCGGCCCATATGATAGCCCATATGCCAAGGAGTGCCCCGACAAAGCCGAGGAATGCGCCCTGGAAGGCCATGGACCACTGGGTCCCGACATAGCCGCCGAGGACCATGTAGAGCCAGGCGATGAAGATGGACAGGAGCAGGCACCATACCGCGGGCAGGCCCGTCGTGGCATACCACACACCGCCTGCGGCCTTCAGCTGGCCGACTGAATACATGAAGAGGAAGTAGAGCATACAGACGGCGACAACGGTCTGGAGCATCTTGCTCTCGAACCTGCGGCCTATTGTCTCGGGCAGCGTGGCCGCGCCGAGCTTCTTCGAGAAGTCGGCAGTTTTAACAGCGGCGAGCCAGCAGCAGGGGATAAGGCCGAGCAAACTCCAGATGCCGGCAAACCACATGCCGGAGAAGCCCACGGCGTAAACAACACCGGTGCTGCCAGCGAAGGCCCACCCTGAAAGGTATGACGCCGCAAGGGCACAACCAGTCACGACGGGGCCGATGTCCCTTTTACCGACGAGGTACTCGTCGAAGGAGCCCTTGGTCACCTTTTTCTTGCTCATAAACCCCAATATAATTGAAATGAGGAGAAGGATAGCGACACCGATCGAGCCCCATACGGCCATTTCAATTGTTGGTTTTTGAAATTCGAGATAGGTTATCGGATTCATTCTTTCCACCCCCTTGTAATAAGCCAGGTGCCGATGAATGTCATTAGAAAGAGTCCGATGATCAATACCCACCACACATACCACGGATGCAACAGTACAGATGCATCAGGAAGCGTGACGGGTGGTAAAACTGGTTGTATTGGCTGCATAATAACCCCCTTAACGTTTTTAAGAACAATTGTACCTAAAGGTTGCCTCCACCTCCTTTTGAATGGATTGGATTGAAAAAGGACTTGCTGCGAAAATGGACCGTTGTGAAAACGGTATAACTATAGTGGTGAACTTGATTTCCCAAATGCCCCCTTCCCCCTTATATTATCCTTAATCATAGTATTCTAAGGGAAAATGTCAAGAAAAAAATCTTCTCCCCCGTTTCGCGCAGAACAAGACCAGCAAAGGAACTACATGGCATATCAACGGGATATAGCTAAATTGTAAAAAAAAGCATTTGCGAAAAAAATAAATGCCCGACGTTGTCAGAGCCTGACGGAGACCGTCTTTGAGACGCCCTGTTCCTCCATGGTGATGCCGTATATCATATCGGAATACTCCATGGTGATCCTGTTGTGGGTGATGAAGATGATCTGTGATTTGAGGCTCATGCCCCGTATGATGTCGAGAAGCCCCGTGAGGTTGGCGTCGTCGAGGGGCGCGTCGATCTCGTCCATGAGGGCGAAAGGGCTCGGTTTCGTGTCCATGAGGGCAAGCAGGAATGCAAGCGAGATGAGTGCCTTTTCACCGCCTGACAGAAGCTCCATCCTTGTAACTTTTTTGCCCGGCGGCTGGACGAAGAGGTCGACGCCGCCCTGTTCTGCATTGACCGCCAGGTAGCCCTTGCCCCCCTTGAACAAAAGATCGGTGAAGCGCACGAAGGCCGCGTTGACCTTGTCGAAGGTTTCGGAGAAAAGCTCTTTCGTGAGCACGTCGATCTTCGCGATCGTTTTCCTCAGAGAGTCCATGGCATTGCGAAGGTCCTCTTTCTGCTTGTCGAGGAAGACGATCCGCTCCTTCAGTTCGAGGTACTCCTTTTCGGCCCTGAAGTTGATCTCGCCCATCTCGGCGATCCTGTCTGTCAGCGATGCCCGCTCTTCGTCGATGTTGGGGAGCAGCTGGACCGGCACCTCTCCCGGATCATCAATGCTGTACATATCACGCAGGCGCTCAATGATGGTGAGGCGTTTTTCTTCCAGGACTGCCAGGTCTTTTTCCGTGTTCTCCCGCCTGCCCCTGACCTTTTCGATCTCTTTGCCGGTGTTGTCGATGGATTCATACAGGGCCTGCTTCTGTCCGTGGAGATTGCCGAGCATTGTTTTCAATTCTTCGAATCGTTCGAGATGCTTGCGTGTTTCATTTTGAAGGTGTTCATAGGAGCGCTCAAGGACAATGATCTTTTCAGAGCGCACGGCGATCTCCCGGTTTGTCCCCGCGAATTTTTCCTTGAGGTCCTCTATCCCGTCGGTGAGAACCTTGATGGCGGCCTTTGTGCGCTCGCGGTCCTCGCCTGCCGCCTTGAGCATGTTGCTTTTTCTCTCGATACCGATTGTCACATCATGCCACGCGGACTGCGCGGCTTCATGTTCTTTCTTTATGACGGCGAGTGTTTCCCTGAGAGAGGCCATTGATGCCTCTATGTCGTTTTTTTCCTTTTCGTGATGTTCGCGTTGTTCGACGAGGAGCGCAATGGCCTCCGGTGCGCCATCGTCAAAGGGATCCGTGGCGGCTTCGATCGAGGCGACCCTGTCAACGGCGGTCTTGTGCTGAGCATCCGCGATGAGAAGGTCTTTTTCGATGGCATTGATCTTCTCTTCGCAGGCATCACGCTCGGCCTTTACACCGCGGCAAGCACCGTCGCGGCCATCGAGCTTCGATTGGACCTCCTCCATGGTGAGAGAGTGTCCCTCAATGTCCGCCGATATCCTTTGCAGCTCTTTTTCGAGTTTCAGCTTCTCCTTGAACTGCCTTAAGTCGATCCTTTTCGATCCCGGCCCGCTCAGTATGATACCGCGGGAATCAACGTATATGTCGTCATTGATGAAAATGCCTTCCTCTCCGCCGGCGATCCTCGTCAGGGCTTCTTCGATATCGTTTATCCACGCGATATCGATCTCTACATCCCCGCCGCTGTCCTTAAAGATCCCCTTCGGGGAGAAGAAGATACGGTTGCCTTCCCGCGCCCTTACCGCTTCTATCACCGCCGTGGTGGAGCTATCCCTGATGACATCATATTCGAGCTCTTCAGAGAAGAATTTCTCAAGGGCCTTGATCTTCGCTTCCTCAACCTTGATGAGATTGACCAGCCTGTCTTCCGTGGGAAGCGCGTCCTGCTCGCTTTCGATGTATCCGCCAAGCTGGGTAAAGAAATCCTCCTTGACGCGTTTTTCGCTTTTAGCGTTCTCGATGAGCCCTTTAAGTGTTTCCATCTCTTTCGCGATGGTATCACGCTCTGAGAACAGGGCCGTTTCCCGGGTCAGGACGGACCCCTTTTCTTTGAGTGCCGCCTGAAGGGAATCGCGGAACACCTTTCGCTTCTCGTCGAGCTGCGTTATGAGCGTGTCAAGTTCGGAGCGCTCGGCCGCCTGCTTCTCGATGCGTTTTTGCCTCTCGCCCTCCTGCCGTTCTATCTGTGTTATCCTGTTCCTTGTATCGGTCAGCGAGCTCATGGCGACAAAGAGCTTCGTCCGAGATTCTTCAAGCTTCTTTTCGTGTTCCTCGATGTTTGCCTTGAACCCGTCAGCAACAAGGCGCGTGGCGGCCTCTTTTTCTTCTTCCTCCCGAAGTTCTTTCGCGAGGGCCTCGGATCTGGCTGCCAGTGAGTCTATCTCGGCGCGGCGCTCACCTGTCTGCTGCGTGAGCGAAGATTCCCGGTCCGTCAGTCCCTTCAATTGGGCTTCAAGGCGCTTTTTCTCTTCGTTCAGATATTCGATCTCGAGAAGGCGGCTCTCCATGTCCTTCTCTTTGCTCTTGATGTCAATTTCCATCTGCCGGATCACGTTGTCGGTGAGGGAGAACTCGCTTTCCTTCGCCTCGAACTCTTCCTTGAGCGTGGCCCGCTCGGCCTCTTTTTGCAGGATCTCCTCTTCGAGGTCGGCCTGGCGCTCCCTGATCTTTGCCATCCGTTTCTGCAGCTTTCCATAGCCGTCGAGCAGAAGCTGCTTGTCGATCTCGTGGAGCCTGTCGGCAAGTTCCTGGTATATCTTCCAGCGTTCCCATTCCTCCTGCGCCTTCTCGAATGAGGCGGTCACTTCCCGGTAGACGTCCTCGACCCGCTCCAGGTTCGATGTTGTCTCCTCCATGCGGGCTATGGCGTCGCGCTTTTTTTCTTCGAACCTCGTTATGCCGCTTGCCTCTTCGATGACGATGCGCCTCTCCGGGGGCTTCATGGAGATCAGGGACTCGATCCGCCCCTGTTCGATGACCGCGTAAGAATTTGTGCCGAGGCCCGTTCCGAGGAAGGCGTCCTGGACGTCCTTGAGACGCACGAGCTTGCCGTTCAGGTAATATTCGTTTGTCCCGTCACGGTAGATCCTTCTTTTTACGATGAGGTCCTGGCTGCCGTCGGTGAGATCGAGCGTCACCTCGGCGATGTTGACGGGCCGCTTTCCGTTGGTGCCATGGAATATGACGTCCCCCATGTCCTTGACCCTGAGGCTCTTTGTGCCCCTCTCGCCAAGGACCCAGACGATGGCGTCGACGATGTTGCTCTTTCCGCAGCCGTTGGGGCCGACGACGGAGGTGATGCCTTCGCCGAACTGGAAAACCGTCCGGTTGAGGAATGATTTGAAACCGAATATCTCAAGCCTTGCCAGTTTCATTGAATTGACTCTATGGCCCGCGCGAGTCTTTTTTCGACCTCTTCTTTCCCCAGGATGGCGATGACCTCAAAGATCCCGGGGCTGACGGTCCTGCCGCAAAGGGCCACCCTTATAGGCTGGATGATGTTGACAAGTTTCGTATCGTATTTCTGTGTCAGTTCTTCAATGAGGGGTTTCTGCGCCCCCTCTTCAAGCGAGGGGAGCCCCCTGAGGCCTTCGAAAAAATCGATGAGTATCGGTTTCGTGGCGGACGTGAGGAACTTTGTCCGGGCGGCCTCGTCGACGGGGAAATCGTCGCGGAAGAAATACTCCGACATCTGTGCCATCTCTTTAAGCGTCTTTGCCCGCTCGCGCAGGTTCACGACTATCTTGACAAGCTGCCCCCTATCCGGCGCGGCTATCCCCATCTGTTCAAGGAAAGGCAGGAACCTTTCGGCGATATCTTCTGCGGGCAATGTTTTCAGGTAGTGGCCGTTTAGCCAGCTCAGCTTGTCCATGTCGAAGACGGAAGGAGACTTTCCGACGTTGGGGAGATCGAATTTTTCGATCAGTTCTTCCTGCGTGAAGATCTCCTGGTCGCCGTGTGCCCATCCGAGCCTTGCCAGGTAATTCATGAGGGCCTCCGGCAGGAAGCCGTCGTTGCGGTACTCAAGGAGCGATGTGGCGCCATGTCTTTTGCTTAGCCGCGCCTTGTCCTTTCCGTGGATGAGCGGGACGTGGGCAAATTGGGGAACGGGATATTTGAGCGCCTCGTAGATGAGTATCTGCCTCGGAGTGTTGTTGATGTGGTCGTCGCCGCGGATGATGTGGGTGATGCCCATGAGCGCGTCGTCGATGACGACGGTGAAGTTGTATGTCGGCGTGTTGTCGGTGCGCAGGATGATCAGGTCGTCCAGTTCTTCGCATTTGAAGGTGATGGTACCGCGGATAAGGTCGTCGAAGGCGACCTCGCCGCTTAAGGGGTTTTTGAAACGGATGACGAAGGGCCTGCCTTCTTTGGAGCCGTCGTTTGAGGGAAGGTCCCTGCACGTGCGGTCATAGTGCGGCTTGCCGCCTTCTTTTAATGCCTTTTTTCTTTTTTCTTCCAATGTTTCGGCGCTGCAGTAGCATTTATACGCCTCCCCTGTCTCAAGGAGCCGGAAGGCATGCTCGCGATAGGTGTCCATCCGGTCCTTCTGGTAGTAGGGGCCTTCGTCCCAGTTGATGCCGAGCCAGGAAAGACCGCCCAGGATGTCCTCCACGTACTCTTGCTTCGAGCGCTCCACGTCGGTGTCCTCGATCCTGAGGACAAAGACGCCCTTGTGGTGCTTCGTGTAGAGATAATTGAACAGAGCGGTCCGTGCGCCGCCTATGTGGAGATTTCCCGTAGGGCTCGGCGCGAACCTTGACTTGACCATCAGGACTTCCTCCGAATAAAGATTGTAGTGAATTATAAAGTAAAACGCGGCCGGCATCAATCCATTTTTCTTCGAAGGCCCGTGCATGGCCTTGGGGAGGGGATAATGTCGATAAGAAAAAAATTACTTTTTTAAAAATGGTAGTATATAATGATTATGGTGGGGAACCAATATACAGACCAGTTGATCGTGGTAAGTGAAAAGGGTGATCTGGATGGCGTGGTCCAGTTCATCGGGAAAGGCGCTGATGTAAACGGGGCCGACCATAACGGCAACACCCCGCTCATGTACTCGGCGATGCACGGATTTACCGATATAGCCCGTTTTCTCGTCGACAACGGTGCCGATATCAATGCAAGGAACAATCACGGCGTTACCTCTCTTATCCATGCCTGCCGGAGCAACCAGGAAGGCGTGGTGCGTTTACTTGCGTCACGCGGTGCCGATGTCGGTATTGCAGATCCCGAAGGCGGATCGCCCCTTATGTTCGCCTGCAGGAGCGGTCATATGGAGATCGTCCGTCTCCTTATAGACCATGGGGCCGATCTCAACGCCCCTGACAAGGAAGGCAATACGCCTCTCATGTGCGCCATTGCCAACAGGTTTGCGGGGATGATCAATTTCCTGATCGCACGCGGAGCTGACCTCACGATCGCGAACAACCACAGTAAGACCGCCCTCGATCTTGCCAACGAAAAAGGTCTCCCCCGGATCGTCAACGATATCAAGTCCAGGCTGGAGGAACGCAAGAGAAGGGCGCCCTGATTTCATTACAAATTATCGCATAAAAACAATTACTTATTTAAATTTTTTTAACAATGTGGTACAATATGGCAACTTAGCCGAAAAACGATGATTGTTCATTGGAGGCGTAATGTTTGATGTAGGAGAAGTTGCAGTATACCCGGGTCATGGCGTAGGCAGGATCGAATCTATCGAAGACAAAGAATTTTCAGGCACCAGGCAATCTTTTTACATCATCCGCATTCTCGATACCGATATGACCATCATGATCCCCATAGACGGGGCAAAGAACGCCGGTTTGAGATGTGTCATTGATTCATGTGATGTAATAAAGGTCTATGATATCCTCAAGGACAAGAACATTGTTCATGACAATTCACCTTGGAACAGAAGGTACAAGGAATACATGGAAAGGATCAAGAGCGGTTCCATTTACGAGGTGGCGACGGTCTTGAAAGAGCTCTACAACCTGCGGTACTGGAAGGAGCTTTCTTTCGGTGAAAAAAAGATGTTCGAGATCGCACGGAACCTCATTACAAAGGAACTTTCCATATCCATGGGCATGGAAGAGATGACGGTGGAACAGGAGATCGAAGAGATCTTTGTGAACAATAACAACAACAGCAATAATCATAAAGGGAATACCGCACATCACCAGAAGGGCTGATTGTTTGGATATATTCGTTCAGATAATCTTACTCACCGTAACAACCCTTACCGGTTATTTTATCCTTCAAGAACTATTGACCAGCGGGGTCTGGGGCCTCGTCGGGGCAACATGCGGGCTTATCCTGGGTTATGCCATACTCAAGATAGAGCAGAAGCTCAAGGACATATCGTTGAAGATCATCTTCGGGAGCCTCGTAGGCGTGGTGGTGAGCCTCTTCGTGGCAAACCTCTTCGTGTCCCGGCTCCTTCTCGCTCTCATCAAAGACATCCCCATTACGCTCCCCATTTACATCCTTTTTTATTTTGTAATGGGATACCTTGGTTTTGTCATCGGAAAAGAGAAGAGCAAGACCCTCGACCTCTCGAAGGTCCCTCTCTTCGATAAGCTCGATGAGAACCAGGATGTGAAGCTCCTCGATACCAGCACCATCATCGACGGACGGATAGCCGATATCTGCGAAACCGGTTTTGTGCAGGGGACGTTCGTCATCCCCCAGTTCGTTCTGTACGAGATGCAGCACATTGCCGATCACCAGGACCCGGTGAAAAGGACGCGGGGCCGCCGCGGTCTTGACGTCCTCCACAGGCTGCAAAAACAGACCTTTGTGAAGGTAAAGATCGTCGATTATGATTTTCCCAAACTCAAGGATGTGGACACGAAGCTCATAGCCCTCGCGAAGCGGCTCGGAGGGAAGATCATAACGAACGATTATAACCTCAACAAAGTGGCCGAGCTGCAGGGTATCGAGGTCCTCAACATGAACCAGCTTGCAACGTCGCTGAGGCCGGCCATGCTTCCCGGTGAGCAGATGAACATCAAGATACTGCGTGAAGGCAAGGAATACGGCCAGGGGATCGGGTATCTCGATGACGGCACCATGGTCGTTGTCGACGATGCCAAAAAGAACCTTGGCAAGGCCGTTGACATTGTTGTCACGAGCGTGCTGCAGACCACCTCGGGACGAATGATCTTCGCCAAGCTGAAGGAGCAGGCCGAGAAGGACTTCATCTTTCCCGATGAATACCAATTAGAAGAACAGGCACGATAAGATCATGAGAACAATCGCGATCATTCTTGCTGGCGGGGCTGGAAAAAGAATGGGTGCCGCCACCAACAAGCAGTTCTTGCTCATCGAGAACAAGCCGATCATTGTTCACACACTGCAGATCTTCGAGGATTGCCGTGCAATCGACGGCGTTTACCTTGTCGTCAACCAGAAGGACCTGACCGTCATCCAGGAAGAGATACTGGAGACCTATAAGCTCAATAAGATCCTGAAGCTCGTCATCGGCGGCAAGCTCAGGCAGGACTCGGTCAGGAACGGGCTGGAGGCCATCGAGCAGCCCTGCGATTTTGTCGTCATACACGATGGCGCGCGGCCCTTTGTCTCGCCCGCTTTTATTGAAAAAGGGATCTTTCTCATGGAGATGTTCGATGCCGTCATTCCCGCGCTGCCCATGAAGGACACCGTCAAGGTCATCTCAAAGGAAGGGTTTGTGGTCAAGACCCTCGAGCGGGATTCGCTCTGGCACGTCCAGACCCCTCAAACCTTCAAATACCAGCTCATTGTAAAGGCTTACCGGGAGGGAATGGCGAAGAAGCACTACGGTTACGACGATGCCACCTTTATCGAGCACATGGGCAAGAAAGTGAAGGTCATCGAGGGCTCGCCTTACAATATGAAGATCACAACACCCGAAGATCTGACGATCGCGAGAGGTTTGCTCTCTGAGCTCAAAGGCAGCCTATGAGGGTAGGGATCGGCTTCGACGTACATCGGCTCACTCAAGGGAGAAAACTTGTTCTCGGGGGTGTTGAGGTCCCCTGCGATAAGGGCCTGTTGGGGCATTCCGACGGCGATGTCCTGCTCCACGCCATCAGTGACGCCATTCTCGGGGCAATGTCGGAAGACGACATAGGCATCCATTTTCCAGATAGCGATAAAAGCACGGAAGGTATCGACAGTGCCCGGATACTTGCACGGGTCTCGGAGATAGCCCGCGAAAAGGGTTACCGGATAGTAAATATCGATACAGTGGTCGTTGCGCAGCAGCCGAAGATCGCAGCCTATCGCGCCGCGATGAAAGAAAGGATAGCCGGGATCCTTTCGATCAGCACCGCCGCGGTGGGAGTGAAAGGAAAAACGACGGAAGGCCTCGGACCTGAGGGCCGGGGCGAAGGCATAGCGGCCCACGCCGTTGTATTGCTTGAGAAATCTTAAAACCCAATTATCAGGATCTACGGGAGGAAGATGGTCAAGGTAAGGTTTGCCCCGAGCCCAACGGGAAATCTCCATGTGGGAAACGCGAAGACGGCGCTTCTCAACTATCTCTTTGCGAAAAGCAGCGGGGGCATCTTTGTTCTTCGCATGGAGGACACCGATCTCGAACGCTCCGATGCCTCCCATGAACGGTCCATCATTGACGATCTGCAATGGCTCGGCATCGCGTGGGAGGAGGGACCGCTGCGCCAGTCGGAACGTCTCGACACATACAGGTCGTACGCGAAGGCCCTTCTCGCGGCAGGGTTTGCCTACAAGTGTTTTTGCACCGAAGAAGAGCTCACATGTGCCAGGCGCAGGTCCCTTGCCGGGGGAGAGCCGCCGAGGTATAACGGGAAGTGCCGCAGCCTCTCCGATGATGAGGTAATGAAACTTGAAAGCGATGGAAAGACCCCCGTCATACGCTTTCGTTCCCCCTTGAGGCCAATCTCTTTCCATGACGGGATACGCGGCAACCTTGCCTTCCCGCCCGGCCACGTGGACGACCTCATCATATTGAGGCATGACGGGACGCCAACCTACAATCTCGCCGCCGTTGTCGATGATATGCTCATGGGCATCACCCATGTCATACGCGGAGGCGATCATATCTCCAACACCCCGAAGCAGATAGCGCTCTTCGAAGCGCTTGGAAGCCAGCCGCCGCGGTACGCCCACCATTCACTGCTCATCGGCACCGACAAGAAGCCGCTTAGCAAGAGACACGGCACGACAGGCGTCACAGATTTTCGTTCCATGGGGATAGTGAGCGGCGCGCTGGTAAATTACCTGTGCACCATGGGCAGGAGTGTCGGCAAGGAAGTGATGGACCTGAGCGAGTTGGTGCAGACCTTTTCCCTTGATTCCTTCTCCGGCGCCGACAATATCTTCGACATGGAAAAACTTCTCTGGTTCAACAGGGAATATTTGAAACACATGCCCCTGGAGAGGCTTCTTGAAGAATCTGGCCTGGCGGGCTTTCCGGCCGAGCGGGTACGGGCGGTGCGCGAGAACGCCTCCACATTGAAGGACCTTAAAGAATACATGGAGATGTTCGATACGGCGGGATTGAAAGAAGACGCCCTCAAGTACCTGATGAACCTGGCGCAGGCCGACGAGATGGGGCGCCACATAAAAGAGCTTCTCGGCGGAGAAAAAAAGCTTTCCTTTGAAGAGCTCGCGGGCACTCTGGAACTGCCGGCGCCGCTCAAAAGAAAGGACCTGTTCATGGTGCTTCGGGCGTTCATCACCGGCAGGACCGACGGGCCGCCCCTGAAAGAGGTCTTTCCCCTCATACCGGCGGATATCGTTACGCGCCGCGTTGACACCTATCTCGACCTTAAGCTGAAGAAGGGGAGTTCAAATGAACCCAGGTGACGGACCAACGATAAAGGACAGGGCGGCATCTCTTTACGCTTCACTCAAGTCCGTCTTCCGCAGCCTTTCGTTGAGGACCCAGCTCCTGCTGATCCTTTTTTTCCTGCTCCTCACATCCATCGGTTCATTGACGATCATATATACGATGGCGGAAGAGGCGCTCCTCGACAAGGTGAGCGAGAACATCGACGACATCACGAAGGCCATTCAGATAAGCGTTGAGGAGCTTACCTACCGCGGGGATTCAACGGCCCGGCTGAAGAACTACGTCGATATGCTAAACAAAAAGGGCATCAAGGAGATATCCATCATCAGCGACACCTCGGAGGTCATTGCCAGTTCGAACCCGAAAAAGATCGGTACGACGCAGAAGCTCACGGAAAAAAGATCAACACGCAAGAAAGACCTTATGATCACGGCACGCCTTGGCGATGAACGCAGGACAGACACCCAGCGGCTCTACAACATCATTATGCCCGTCTCCATCAAGGGGCAGAACATCGGGTACATCCATATCAATATGGCCCTCGATGATTACCGTCTGCTGCAAGACAGAAATCAGGTCAAGAGAATCCTGAGCATGATCTTTGCCTTTGCCATAGGCATTATCGTCTGTCTCATCATTGCGGAAAAGTATACGGAGCCCATAAAAAGGATCGCCATGGCAAGCAGGAAGATCGCCATGGGTGAGCTTGTCAAGATCAGTGAAAGTGAAAGAAAAGACGAGATAGGCGTACTGGTGAAGAGCTTTAACGAGATGGTGGACAAGCTCGACGAGCGTAAGGAGCTTGAGGAAAAGCTCAAGAAATCTGAACAGCTTTCGCTCATCGGCCAGCTCTCTTCGGGCATTGCCCATGAGATAAGAAACCCGCTCAATTTTCTGACACTCTCCATAGGGCATATCAGGGAAAGGATCACAGAAGAAGAGATCAGCGGCAAAGAAGAGCTGACGGACCTTCTCGACAGCCTTCTAAAGGAGATCTACAGGGTCAACGAACTTATCCACAATTTTCTCTTTTTGGGGAAATCGATCACGCTGCGCAAAAAAAGAGTGGCCCCCACCGACCTCATCAACGAGGCCCTCTTTATTGTGAAAGACAAGATACGAAGCGGTGTTGAAATCGAGCTTGCCTGCCAGGAGGGCGCCGATTCGATGCTCTGCGACAGGGAGTATATGCGGTTATGCATCATAAACCTTATAATCAACGCGGTGCAGGCCATTCAAGGCCCCGGAAAGGTGCGTATCGAATGCGGAAAGGAAGACCCATTTTCTTTTATCTCTGTTTCGGACAATGGCGAGGGCATCGAAAAGGATGAGCTTGACAAGGTCTTCGAGCCCTATTACTCTACTAAAAAGCTCGGCATCGGTCTCGGGCTTGCGATCACCAAGCGGTTTGTCGAAGAGCACGGCGGGACCATATCTGCGGTGAGCGGGATCGGGAAGGGAACGACTATGACCATCAGGTTGCCACGCCATGAAGCATGACAGAGGGACCATTCTTGTCGTTGAGGACGACAAGAACCAGCGCGATATAATCAGAACGATCCTTTCAAAAGAAGGTTTTTACGTAGAGGCCGCCGATTGTGGGCGGAAGGCCGTCGATATGCTCAAGAACGGCAACTTCGACCTTGTGCTGACGGACCTGAAGCTGCCCGACATTGACGGTACCGAGGTACTGAGAGAGGCCCGGGCGCTGGGGAGGCCCTGCCATGTCATCATTGTTACCGCCTTCGGTTCCATACCGTCGGCCGTTGAGGCTACAAAACTCGGCGCCTTTTACTACCTTGAGAAACCCCTGGAGAAAGACCACCTCCTCCTTGTCGTCAAGAACGCCGTTAACCAGGTAAAGCTCCTTAAAGATAACATAATGCTCAAAGACCAGCTGCACGACCGTTTTCACCTCGACAATATTGTAGGTGTTCACGGTTCCATGGAGGAACTGTACAAGATCGTTAAAAAGGTGGCCCCGACGAATTCAACGGTTCTCATTTACGGAGAAAGCGGAACGGGCAAGGAGCTCTTCGCGAAAAGTATCCATTACAACAGCCCCCGGATGAATAAACCCTTTTTTGCGATCAACTGCGCGGCTATTCCGGAAACGCTGCTTGAGAGCGAGCTCTTTGGATACGAGAAAGGGGCTTTTACCGGCGCTGTCTCGCGCCATATGGGGCTCTTTGAGCAGGCCAATTCAAGCACTCTTTTTCTCGACGAGATAGGCGACCTTACGCAAAGTACCCAGGCAAAACTGCTCAGGGCGCTCCAGGAGAAGGAGGTCAGGAGGATCGGCGGGAAAGAGACGATCAAGCTCGATGTCCGGATCATCTCCGCGACGAACAAGAAACTGGAGCGGGAGATCGAAGAGGGGAAATTCAGGGAAGACCTCTATTACAGGCTCAACGTCATCGCTTTTACGCTGCCGCCCCTTCGTGAAAGGGTAACCGATATACCGCTGCTCGTCGAACACTTCATGAAAAAGTTCGATGAGGTACACAAAAGCAATAAGGATGTCTCCAATGATGCCCTGCAATGCCTCATGCGCTACCCCTGGCCGGGCAATGTGCGGCAGCTCGAATCGGTATTGGAGCGTTCCTATATCATGTGTGAAACCAGCGAGATCACCATGGAACACGTCCCCGTCGAGGTGAGGCAATGTGCCGGGCCGGAAACATCCTTAGATAAGATAAGATCAAGTATCGACGAGCTCATAGACGCCAAACTGACAGCGGCGGAATATCGCCTCTATCTCTACATGACAAAGCTCGATCCACGCGATGAACGGTTTTATGGTCTCATGGAGCCGAAAGAGATCATTGAACGCCTGAACATCAACAGGGACACTTTTTTTGTAGCCGTGTCAAAGCTCAAAGACCTAGGCCTCTATGATTACAAAGCTAAAATGAACAAGATGAAACAATCCGGACACAACAGTCATTCGAAGAAGCTTGAGTCGGAATTATCCGATTAATAGGCCTTTTTTAAGTCGGATTTTTCCGATTTATCTTGATCTTCCTGTAACCATATTTTAGTTATTCCCTTTATTATTAGATTGTTACGGTTTTGGCACGACGAATGCATAATAAATAAACATGCAAGTTCAATTTTACCAAAAAAGGGGAGGAGGTGAAAATATTATGAAGAAAGCATTAATGATCGTTCTCGCGATCCTCATCAGCGTAGCGTTCGTAACGACCGTGCTGGCACAGGAGAAGAAGGCAGCAGCACCTGACAAACCGGCCGTAGCGACTGACAAACCTGTGAAGGAGAAGGCAGTAGACAAGGCCAAGAAGGCTGGCGCAAAGAAATTTGCCGGTGACTTCGTCAGCATGGACGAAGCGGCGAAGACAATCGTCGTAAAGGGCGAAACCGAAATGACCTTCGACGTTTCAAAGGTCAAGAAGATGGCAAAGTTCGCAGCTGGCGACAAAGTTAACGTAGTGTACGTCGAGAAAGACGGCAAGAACATTGCCAAGGCAGTGGCGAAAGCCGGCGCAGCGAAAGCAAAGAAAGCAGAGAAGAAAGCAGAGAAAGCAGAGAAAGCAGCAGAGAAACCTGCTACAGACAAACCTGCGGCACCTGCGGCACCTGCAAAGAAGTAGAACAGAATTACAGCAAACAATAAAGGGAGGCCAAAAGCCTCCTTTTTTTGTCCTTGGCCCTGCACTAAAAGGACATAGGGTCCGCTTCCAGCTCCACTCCGGGGATGTCGTAGAGCCTTTTGAAGGCTTTCTGCAGCAATCTTTCGTCACCCTTCAGGATCACCTTCCATATGTGGAAAGGAGGTTTATTCAAAGGCAACGTGCCAAAGAGGAAAGGTTCGAGGCCTTCTTCGGAGATGACATTCCTGATTTTTTTCAGCGCGGCATCGGCGCTGGACCGGGTCTTTTTTCGGACCTGGACGAGAAAGACCCTCGTGAAAGGCGGAAAATCGGCTTCTTTGCGTTTTTGAAGCTCTTTGCCGCAGAATGAGGAGATGTGGAAATACTCCCCGGGATCGATGGCCTCTCTTGTGTTCGAAAGACACAGGATTTCCGCGGGGGTAAGGGCGTCGATAAGATTGGCAATGATCTGGTGCGTCTTTTCTTCCGACCTGTGCCCCCCCATTTTTCTTAGTTCCTCCCAGCCGACAAGGATGAGCCTGTCGACATGCAGCCCGTAGAGCTTCGATAGCGATTGTGTCCCGACGAGCAATGCCGGCTCTGTTCCGGAGAGCTTTCGCACCATCGATATCTCCTTTTTCAACGAATCGCCGGTGATCCTGATGACCTTGAGGTGTGGGGCAGCCCTCATGAGGTGCTCCTCGATGAACTCCACGCCGATACGCGAAAAACCGATCATGTTGCTGCCGCAGGCCGGGCAGGTGCCCTCGTAGGGAAATTGGCCCGCGCAGAGGGAGCAGAACATGACATCGCGTTGTTTGCTATAGCTTAAGGGGCCCTTGCAGTCCGGACAGGTTAGCGGCTGTCTGCAGGCATGGCACCGCAGGAAACCACCCTGGTCCTTCCGCGGCGTGTATACGGCGAGGCGAATGCCGCCGGAGGCGGCCTGCAGTACCTCAAGGGAAAGTTCATCCAGGATCTCGCCGGTCGAGGGCGACCCTTTTTTTGAGGTCTTTTCGGAGTAACGCCCTGAAAGGAGCCACTCGTTGATATTGACCGTGAAGCCCTTTGTATCGGCAAGATGTGAGATATCGACCGAACAGGAGGCCGAGCCGAGCACGATGGATCCGCAGCGCAGCCGCGCTTTTTCAATGGCAAGCCTGACAGCGTTGAACTTGAAGCCTTCCTCGTTCTTGTACTCGTCGTCCTCAGGTCTTTCGGCGATGATGAGCGAAAGTTCTTTGACGGGGAGAAAGACGCAATTTTTGTTTCCCAGTATCAGGTTCCCTCCCTCCCGACGGGCCCTGAAGTAGGTTTCCATTTTCTGCCGCAGTGTGGTGCCGGAGGTGAACCAGAGTACCCTTGGGCCGTAGATCTCTTTCAATCTTTTCGCGAAGTAGGCGCCCGCGGCATAATAGTCCGGCAATAGGAGCATCGCGCTGCGGTTACTCTGGAGATGTTTTGATATGAGCGAAGCGTAGTACTCCAGGCGATTTTCAATGGAGTCGATGAAGAGGATCTTTTCACCCGGTCTGTCAGCACCGTTGGCAACGGGTTGACTGACGGCCTGTGAGAAGACATGGCCGGTCAGGATATCCCTCAGCGAGATGGATCTTTCGTTGTACAGTCGCAGCACCTCTCTCCTGCCGATATTCCGGACCGCCTTTCTAAAAGAAATGCCGTTCAAGTCGGGAAGGACATTCTCGCCTGTTTCGATCGAGAGGAAACGCTCCAGGTCCTTGAAAGCGGGCAGGGCACACTTGAAAACAAGTCCCGGCGGCGTTATGTAATGGGAGGAGGACCATTCGATAAGTGCTGGAATTTCCTCCCCGGCAAGCGGAAAGGCATCTACGACATCGGTGATTGCTTTCAGTTTTGCTTCATCGCCATCGCGGGTGGCAACGACCACGCCCACCGCTTCTTTGTTGTGAAAAGGGACAATTACCCGTGACAGGTTGCCGACAAAAGATATCAATTCCCCGGGCACGACATATGAGAATGACTTGCCTACGGGGATCGGAAGGGCTACATCGGCGATCATGAAGAGAAAAGGATGTCTTTGTAATCGAGGTTGTTCAGCGACCTCACGTGTGTCAGGGCCTCTCCCAGGATCCTTGAGCCTATCTCGTGAAAGGATTCGGCCGCATCGGTGACGAAGTATTCACACTTGCCGCGGCCTCTCGTATTGAAAAGGTTTTTTTTCTCGAGGATCACCCGTGCTTCCTTGGCGGTCTCTTTCCCGGAGTGAACGATCTCGACGCCGCTGCCCACGACCTTTTTGATCACATCTTCCAGCACGGGGTAATGGGTACATCCCATGACGAGGACATCGATGCCGGGCCCCTTGAGGTCCTTTAAGTATTTTTCCGCCATGAGGTGCGCAACCTCGTCATGCTCGAGCCCCTCTTCCACGATGGGGACGAACAGAGGACATGCATTTGAGAAGACCTGGATATCGGGGTCGAGTTTTTTGATCGACCTGTCGTAGGCCATGCTTTTTATCGTTGTCCTGGTGCCGATGACGCCGATCCTTTTGGCCCTGGTGTGCGTGACAGCTTCTTTCGAACCCGGAGCGATGACCCCGATCACCGGTATGGGCATCTTTTTCTGCAGTATGTCAAGGGCAAAGGCGGAAGAGGTGTTACAGGCGATGATGAGGAGCTTGATCCCCTTCGTCAGCAGGAACAGGGCGCTTTCAAGGGCGTATTTCGTGACCATCCGGGGTGATTTGTTCCCGTAGGGGACGCGCGCCGTGTCCCCGAAATATATGATGTGCTCGCGGGGAAGGAGCCTTTTGACCTCCTTGAGAACGGTCATGCCCCCGACCCCGGAGTCGAACATGCCGATGGCAAGTTTTTGCATGGGTAAAGATTAGGAAAGATAGGGCGAAATGTCAAGGGAATAGGATAAAAGACAGGTCATGGGTAATGGGTGATAGGAAAGAAAAAGGCGGGTTATCTTTTATTTTAATACTCATCGAATATCCTCTGTATCTCTTTGGGGTCTTTTGTTTTTGTCAGCGCGAGCATGAGAAGTATCCGGGCCTTTTGGGGGTTGAGGTTGTCGGATGTGACAAAGCCGTGCCGGTCATACTCCTCAGCGTGGGTGACGATGCCGCTGCCGACCCGGGAGGCCCTGACTGTCACAACCCCTTTCTTCCCCGCCTCGATAAGGGCCTGTTTCTCCGCCGGGAAAATGCTGCCGTTGCCGGAGCCGGCATGGACGATCCCACGGGCCCCCGCCTTTACGGCGCAGTCCACGAGTTCCCTGCCGCCGTGTCCATGGCCGTAGATGATGTCCACCCTGGGCAGCGACGTTAATCCTCCGACGTCAAATTCAGAGGCTGCCGTGTGCCGTCTTGTGGTGGCCTGATAGAAGTACGCCCGGCCATCCAGGACATATCCGAGGCACCCCAGCTCCGGAGACCGGAAGGTGTCCACGTTGGTCGTATTTGTTTTTGTAACATCCCTGGCCCCGTATATCCTTTCGTTGAGGACAACAAGGACGCCGCGGCCGCGGGAGTTTTTTTGCGACGCCAGGGCAACCGCGTTGTAAAGGTTCAAGGGCCCGTCGGCACTGATGGCCGTCGCGGGCCTCATTGAACCGACGAGTATGACGGGCCTGTCGCTTTTCACCGTGAGGTTCAGGAAATAGGCTGTCTCTTCAAGGGTGTCCGTGCCGTGGGTTACGACAATGCCGTCAACGTCTTCCTGTAGAAAAAGGCGGTTGATCCTGTTTGCCAGCTTGATCATGAGGTCGTTCGTAATATGGGCGCTGTTGATATTCGCTACCTGTTCGCCGGAGATGTTCGCTATTTTCTCCAATCCCGGCGCCGAACCGATGATGGAATTGATGTCGAGAACGCCCGGTTTGTAATCCGTTGTTTCTGTGGATGACGAAGCAACACCTGCGATGGTGCCCCCCATGGCAAGTATTTTGACCCTCGGCAGCCCGGCGGACCGGTTATCGGCGAACGCGCCAAGGGGACAGGTTATCACCGTAACCATAATGGCGAATGCAACCATCAACAACGTGCCCGCGCTGCCGCACTGGATATGTTTCATGTTTTCCTCCAGAGATCTTTTTCCGTTTTTTCCGGTTGAAATGGTTAAACCGCTGAAACGACTGGAACGGTTTTTTCACTTCGCCGCTTTATCCAAAAGATGCATGAAGCTGCTGATGAACCTGGTCGCCCAATTGTCGCGGATGAGCGGGGCAGTATATGCGAAGCTGAGGAACATCGAAGAGCGTATCGTTGCCGCCGAGATGAACATTACATGCTCCGCGCACCGGCGGCCGGTTATCAAGCTTACGCTTTCAATAATGAAAGGGTCTGCAGGCTTAAGATCGACCTGCCCGAGGTCTGTCAGCCCGCAGGAGGGGTAAAACTGCCTTGCGGCGCGCAACGCTTCAATGACCTCATCGGGTTCCCGGCCGCAATAGGCAAAGAGGGCTTCCCGGTCCGATGTGATGCGATCAAGTTCATCGTCATATTTTTTTGCCAGATGCCATATGTCGCTGCGTCCGGTAATTTGGCCGTATTCCGGCCTGATGCCCGCGCTGCCGCACCAGGGCCCGACAATGACCATCCCGGGGCCGATCAGCCTTCTGATGTCGACACAGGCAACCATAAAGGGACTCACGTGCTCATCCAGGCATCTTCGCATGGTTATGAGGGCCGCCGCCGCGAGTGTTCCCGTGACCGTAGTGCCATTCCGGCTGCAGCGCTCACGGAGCGCTGTCAGTACGGACGGTTCGATGACATGCTGATGAAAACATGTACTGCGCCTGTCGACGGGTATGAATTCATGAAACGGCACCATTGTTGCGACATCATCGGTCCAGGGCACGGCAGCTTTTACCTCATTTTCGTCCGGTCCGGTCCGTGCGGCTGTCGAGATCAGGTCCTCGAGGGGGGGGCGCACGGGCAGGATCTCCACCTGGATCTCTTCACGGGCCAGTATCTTTGCGCAATACGCGATCAATTCATGTGCAAGGAAGACTGCGCATGCCGGATCGCTGATCGAGTGGTGCAGGGACAGGACAAGGTGGTGCCTGTCAAAGCTTGTCCTGTCGGTTATGAGCAGGACGCGCCAGAGATGCTTCGAAGCGTCGAAGGGTGTGTCCGCCTCACGCTCAAGGAGGCTGTGGATGCTGGTCTTGCCAAGTTCGAAAAATGAATGCACCGGGATATCGGGAAAGGGTACATCGAAGACAAAAAAGGGGCCGTCATCTTTTTTGCTGATTCGCGCCCTGAGCAAAGGGTGCCGCCCGTAAAGGTGATGACAGGCGTGCTTAACCAGCTGTATCTCCAGCGGCCCGGCTATTTTCACATACACGCAGAGAACGGCAAAGCCGCCATGCATCTCTTCGTGGACGCGATGGAAAAAGGCCTCGGTTCTGCCCAGCCTCCGATCGGGGATGGTCACATCGGAAACCATTTCAGTTATTCTTTTAGCTTCTTTCCGCCGTTGCGGTGCCATGATTTGTTCATTGTCCTGCGAAAGGGATTTTTTTGCAACCCCTTTTCGTCCGATAAATATGTTGACCGGGCATCAAACAAACGATACCGTATAATTGATGTTTCGAAAAGAAGGGTCCAGGGATCCAGGGATATAGAAAAGATCAATGACAGAAAAGAGAAACAATTTTGATAAACAGTTGTGGCTTTTAGATTTTTCTCCGAATATTTAAGCCCCGGGCCCTATCTTAAGAGTGAGGTTTTAAAATGAAAAGCATCAATATCCACCATGTCGGCATATGGGTCGAAGACATCGATGAAATGATCTCTTTTCTCACCGGCATAATGGGGTTTAGCCTGTTGACGCGAAACCCGCGCGGCAGCATCGGGCCGGGGGAGCGGGCCGTCATCCATGCCGGGGGCGAACAGTTCATCGAGCTCCTGACCGAACCGAACGTTCAACCCCGCCCCGATATTCCCGTTCACCCGGCGGGCCATGTGGCGGGGATCCCGCACCTGTGCCTGAGGGTGACCGACCTGCCTGCGTGGCAAGGGAAGCTTCGTTCGCAGGGGTACGATGTTTCGGAATTGTTTCCCGAAACAGGTTTTAACAGGACGGAGCTGGGGATGCTCCGGTTGATGTTCTTTGTCAGCCCGGGGGGTATAGGGTTTGAGCTGTTTGAGTTCGAGGAAGAATATCCGATCAAGGAATAAACGAAAAAACGGGGTTAGCTGTATTAAGCAGATATTTGCATTTCAGATAAAAACGATGGACAATAGTGCAGGTTTTTAAACTATGGTCGTACCTGTCTTTCTCCCCCACATGGGCTGTACCGAACGCTGTATCTACTGCCACCAGGGATACATCACCGACATCCGCGAAGAGGGCCTTAGGGCGAGGATCGACGGCGCCCTCAGAGGCAGAAGCGAGCCCTGTGAAGTGGGTCTCTTCGGCGGGAACATATTCGGGATAGAGCCTGCCGTCCTGGAAAAACTTTTCTCCTGTTTCGATGATCACCGGAAGGTGATAAGCGCTTTTCGTATCTCCACAAAACCGGTGCCTCTTCGGGATGAAATTATCGCCATCCTCAAACAGAACGGGGTTGACCTCATCGAGCTCGGGATACCGACCTTCAATGACAGGATACTTAATGCCGTGAACAGGGGGCATACGGCACAGGACCTGTTCCGTGCCTATGAGAGATTGAGCTCAGAGGGGTTCAAGCTTGCCCTTCAGTTCATGGTGGGCCTCCCCGGTGAAGGGCGAAGCGACATTGAGAAGACCGTGGAGAACATGGTGATGCTCAGACCATCTTATATAAGGATATATCCACTTGTGGTCCTGAAGAACACACCTCTTTATACGCTCTATGAGAGCGGGAAGTTCGTGCCCATTTCCTTTGACGATTCCCTTGACAGGGCCGTCCTCATCTACCTCAACGCCGTGAAGAACAATATCGATGTGGCCAATATGGGCCTCACCGACAACGAACTGGTCAGCGCCATGGTCGCCGGCGGTTTCTATCACCCCGCCTACGGTTACCTCGTACAGTCGCGGGCATTTTATCTTGCCGTGAAAGGTGTGCTCAAAAAGCTTGCGGACCCGAAAGAGGCAACTGTCTTGATCCACAGGAATGATATCCCGTTGCTTGTGGGATATAAGAAAGAGAACCTGGCGAGGTTCGCGGCGGCAGGTATCACGCTGCGATGGGAGACCTCGGGAAACGAGCAGGGCAGTTTCGAGATCACAAACGGTACAGAAAAGGCCCGCGGCAGCATCACGGACATCCTCAAGTAAAAAACTAAGGGCTCAGGGGCCAGAAAAACAAAAGATTGTTGTCTGTTTTTTTAAAGCCTTTCTCTGGCCCCTTGACCCCTTAAGTCCTGACCCCTTCCTTTCTCTTTTCTCTGCCCCCCCCGGCCCTGTCCCCTGAATCCTGTTTCTGAAAAGTAATATAGGAGAAAATCCCAAGGAGGAGGACAGGAATGGGACCCGACATTACGAAAAGGCACCTTCGTTACCGCAGTCTTGCAGTTCTCGTTGCCCTTGCCGTTATCTTCCCGCCCTTTTTTGCAGAGGCATTTCATCTTACCGGTAATGCTTACGGTGTGGAGCGAACAAAACCTGCCGCATTGAAAAAGTCGAAGAAATGCAGCGAGGCCGGTGATGCCGCGTGCATGGGTTGGAAGGAAGATAAAGCAAGCATATGGACCGTAAAGGACGAGATGGACACCTATCATTACAGTCTTGTGATCAATCCGAAAACAGACGCGGCATACGGGTATTTCAGGCAGATAGCACTGGACAAACTTTTCTTTGGGGTTTTGACTGCTCCGCCTGCACCGGTCGACGGTAAGACACCGATACGGATCGCCATGGAGGGGAATAACCCTCTCGTCGTGATCTACCAGACATGGTATTCAGGGTCATACCGGATCGGTATCCTCGATGGCCGGCGCTATACCGAATTTGCCCTGGGGACACACGAGCCGGTCTTCGAGGACCTGGACGGTGACGGCCGCTACGAGGTGATGGCCCACCAGTACATCACCGCCTCGTCGAAGAATGAGTTCAAAGAGCCGATATTGAATTACTCGACCAAAGTGAATGGACCCTTGCTTGCGATCTACCGCTACACCCCGCGATTTGAGCGAGTCAAAGGCAAGGGTTTCGAAAAATACTTTATTGAGCACGCCGGAGAGCTCATCGAGAAAAAATACCCCCTATGGATAGAAAAGGGGAAGAAACCCTACATGACGGATGCCGTCAAGAGACAGCTCAATTATATCGTGGAAAGCTGGCTTGCCACGATCGAGAGTACCCAGGACCCGAAGATCATTAAAGAGGCCCTGGGGAAGCTCAAAGAGCTTCCCTATCCGCCAGGCGAGGAGAAGAAAAAGGTGCTGGAGAGACTCATAAAGAACGGCTATCCCATGTTGAGGGACGGTGCAGAAGACGGGAAGGAGGAAAAATAGATGGAAAGGGCGCGGATGTCCAAAGAGCAGGTAAAGAACATGTACTACATCATAGGCAGGGCGAAGGGTGCCGGTTTTTCTCCCGATGATGCCAACATTGCCGCGTGGGTCGCGCACGCCGAGTCGAGCCTGGGCGAGAGGCCAAAAGGTGACGGGACCATAAGCGGTATGTACCATTATTCTAAGGATGCATGGAAAGACAGGGCAGGTCGATATCAATATAATGAAGAAGAGCCAAACGAAAATAAACAATTCAAGGACTTTCAGTGGAAAACGAACAAGGACCTGATCAGCGCTCAGGTGAGCGTCTTCCTGGCCGATCTCAAGCGGTACGATGGGGAGTTTGAAAGGCTCTCCGGCGGGGAGGCGCCTGAAAAGGTCTTTTTCGAAAACCCACAGGGCGCGAAGGCGTGGGGAAGGTTCATGGATCCCGCCAATGATATACCCTTCACCTTTGAGGACTATGCCTATCTGCGGCACAACACGAGCGTCGGAGAGACGAAGCGGGTCAACGCCAACCGCACCAGCGACCGCGACGGTGTCTACGAGGCGATCCGGAATTTCACCGATCTCGTCTATGATCCCGGGTACGAACCAGGGATCCATAATTCGGCGCTCAATGACGGGTCCGATCTGGTGACGGGCCTCCCTGACCACGACGCCCTATGGCAGGAACTTTTCGACACCAGTGAAGATGAGGACCAGTATCACGCCCCGGGCCCATCGCCGGGAATGTGAAGACAGGGTCAAGGGGTCAGGGTATAGGGGTCAGAGAAAAGACAAGGCTCAGGGCTTAGAGAAAAACTTAAAAGCCAGACAAAATTGATTATCCGTTGTCTTTGGTCTTCCCTGAACCCTTATCCCTAGCCCCTGAGCCCTTCTTTACCATTTTTCAGTCACCAGGCCCGACACGCCTTCATAGACGATGGGTTCTTTAAGTGACTTAGTGAGGATTTCCTTGAAGAGCTTTTTTTTGTCGGTGTCGGTGAGCGAAGCCAGGCGCAGGAAAAAGCGGATCCTGTCGCGAGTCGAAACGCGTTTCGGGATGGTATTGTTAAGCTGGCAGAAGGCCCTCTTGAGCACATCCCGCGTTGTTTTACCGAAGCGGATGTCCTCCACATCGAGAAGAAGGAACCCGCCGGAATTGAAGGCGAAGACGTTGCAGGCCTTGAGGTCCCTGTGCGTTATTCCCCATGTCATGGCGTTTCGAAAAAACGCGGCAAGGTCATCGACGAATGTCTTACGTTGTTCCCTGTCCATCGAATCGTAATTGCGGTCCAGATAGCGGTCGAGTTCCTCGCCCTTTCCGAGCAGGTCTTCCATCGCGATGTATCCCTTGCCCCCGGGCGGCAGGCAGGCGTGAAACGCCGCCGGCACCACGGGCATGCGCAGGTATTCCATGACTACGTGGTTTCTCCAGGCCCTCTTGAGCCTCACGCGTCCCGCGTAGGTCTTTCTCACATGGTCGCCGAAGCGCTCCACCTTCACCTTTTTGTCTTCCTTGATCGTGGCCACATAGGGGCCCTTCGCGCTGTCTTCCCTGCCCCTTATGAAAAGGTGGGCGCCTTTGCGGCAGACGACGGAGGTGTCCCTGAAGGCCCGCTCCATCTTGTTCACGATCCACCTGCTGCGGAGCCTTTCGATGGCATCTTCGGCATTTTTTCTTGTTTCCCGGGAGCAGCCGTAGCGATCGAAAAAGACATCCCGTTCGCGGGGTGTTATGTCATTATATATGATCCCCAGGGCGTGGGTGAGGTTCACAACTTCATCGTTATCGGAGAAGGTTCTCTTCAGATGCACCTTGTGGAGGTCGACAAGGTAGAGGGTGCCCTCCGACACGAGGACGTTGTCGAGATGGAGGTCGTCGTGGCGGACCTTTTTATCCTTGAGGAGCAGGAGGAGGTCCGCGAGGGAGCGAAGCAGGCCCTCCCGCGGCGTGCCCTCCTTGATGTGCTCGAGGAGGCTTTTCCCCTCGATGAGATCTTCGACAATGGCGGACACCCGATCGCCGATACCGTATCCCAGCGCGACGGGTGCGGGAACACAGAGGGCACCGAGTCCCCTGGCGACGACGAACTCTTTTTTGCCCCGCGGCGTCACCATCTGGCGGATACGCCCGGCAATACCTTTTTCGCTGAAGGACTTGACGAATATCTTTTTGCCTTCGAATTCGTGGACGCCGTAATGCCTCCTCTCGCCGGCCGGATGAGAGAGGCCGGCCAGAAGGGGAAGGAGCCTTCCATCTTCCATGAACCAGGTGAACTCTTTCGCGGGGTATTTTTTCATGTGTTTTTGATTATCTCTATCAGTTTCGGCGCGCAGGCCTCGAATGGTATATCCTTCAAGGACTGGTTTCTCTTCCTTTTAGCCCCATTTCTTTCCTCAGCGACGGGCTTTCGATGAGGACCGATATCTTCTCAAGCCACTCCCGTGGTGAGTTCGCGCAGAGGCCGCTTACCCCGTCCTTGACGACGTCCCTGTTGACGCCCACGGGGGTGCAGACCGCCGGTACGCCGACGCCGAAGTACTGGAGGATCTTCAGCCCGCACTTGCCTTCCGACCAGAGGTCGTTCATGAGCGGCATGAGCCCTATATCCATATCCTTGAGGTCGGAAACCTCCGTTTCCTGCGACCACATCTTCTTGATGACCCGGATGTGCTCGCAGTCGATGAAGACATCGCAGACGATGCTGAGCTCGATGTGGGGATATTTCCTGCCCAGCTCTTCGAAGAGGGGTTTCATCTTCTCCATGTAGTGGATGCTGCCGTGGTCGCCGATCCAGCCAACTGTGACCCTTTCTTTGGGCCGGTCATAGTCCTTCGGGGTGTAGCGGTCGCCATCTATGGCGGTGGGGATCACGGCAACCGCGCTGGTGAACCGGCGCGCCTGCTCCTCAAGGAACCGGTTGCCGGCGATGACGAAGCCGGAGGCCCTCACCATGTCGGCAAACCTTTTCATCCGCGTCCTCGAATGGGGAGACCCCGCCTTCGAGTTGCGGTACATTACGGAGTCGTCGAAATCGTAGATGATCTTTTTCGCACGCCGGCGAAGAAGTGCAAGGAGCGGGCCGCTGAACCTTTTGCGCTGCAGGAAGAGACAGTCGTATTCCGGCAGGTCCCGGAAGAAGCGGGTAAACTCCGCCGGTGTCCGTGGATAAAGGCTGACCTGTGTCGTGATCCCTTCCGCGTTGAGAAGTGGAATGTACTGGAGCACGCGGTAGCGGCTTGCCGCAACGTTGAACCCCTGTATGAGAAAAAGCACTTTCACCTGTACCTGCCTGTCATTGAAACTATAATTTATATTCCTATGCTTTTGATATGGAAGTTCATTCTTTTTTCGCACGGCAGCGCGGTGCCATGGGATGTGCGGGCGTCAACTCAGGACATACTCTTTATTCTTTCCTCCAGTATTGTCCTGTCCAGTCTATTGCTTCCATCTTTGCAGCGATACCGTGTTGCTGCCGAAAATCGTCCACCGCTTTTTGACACGATTCCAGGGCGTAGTCATCGATGATGCAGAAGCCGCCGCTTGACAGTTTCGGATAAAGGTTGGTCAGGGCATCCATTGTCGAGCCGTACATATCGCCGTCAAGGCGCATTATTGACAATTTGCTTATAGGTGCCGCAGGAAGCGTGTCTTTGAACCATCCCTCTAAAAATATGACATTGTCATCAAGGAGACTGTATCTCTTAAAGTTTTTCTCGACCTCTTCCCGGGAAACGGCCAGGTATGAACGAGTATGTTGCGTGTCGCCGCGATCGGCGGGCCAGCTGTCGGCGTCGGGTCTCGGCAGCCCTTCGAACGAGTCTGCCACGAAGACCTTTCGGTCTTTGACGCCGTACGCCGCAAGGACGGCGCGCATGAAGATGCATGCCCCGCCCCGCCACACGCCTGTCTCGATAAGGTCACCTTCTATCCCGTCGGCAATGACCTTTTCAATACAGCGCTGGAGGTTATCCAGGCGCCTGAGCCCGATCATTGTATCGGCATACCCGGGCCACACCTTGCCGTCGGCCCTGTCCTGTGCGGCAAAATCCCTTCGACGGACAAGCTGATATTTTGTTTTGTTCAGGATACCGGAAACAATGGAAAGCAAAAAGCGTTTGGGCGTTTTTCTCTTACGATGAAAATCTTTGACCGGTATCGGGGGTTCCGGCCACAATGAGAATGACAGCGTTTTTTTCAATAGATCAAGGTACAGATCTTTTGCTTTATTATCCATCGGTCGTTCAGTCCATTGTAAAGGATATGTGCAATTTGGTCAATATAGCTTTTCGCCGGGAATGTTGTCAATAACATCCTTGCATTACGCTGAAGCGTATTTCTTTACAGCGGCCGAATAATTATTTATATTTATGCTTTGAACGAAAGTCAGGGAAGGCACTTAAACGGGCGTGTAATGGAAAAAAGCTATCTTGCAGACCTGACCAGCGGAGGCCCTGCTGCTGTTTGCAGCGTGCTCATCGCCACGTACAACCGGCCCGGACCGCTCAGGCTGATCCTGAGATCATTGAATATCCAGACGGTCAAGGAATTTGAGGTCCTTATCTGCGATGACGGGTCGGGGGCCGAGACCTTCGAGATGGTCAAATCCCTTTGCAACGACCTCAACTACGCCATCCGGTACGTCTGGCATGAGGATAAAGGGTTTCGGAAGTCCAGGATCCTTAACAAGGGCATCGCGGCGTCAAGGACCGATTACCTGCTTTTTCTCGATGACGACTGCATCCCCCACAGCCGGTATATCGAAGGGCATCTCCAAAGACGCCGGCCGAACACCCTTGTCTTTGGCAAGTTCGTCAAGGTAAAACCGGCGCAGATCAAGGTGCTCACCGATGAAGTGGTGCAAAGGAAGGGCCTCGAAGAAAAACCTTTTTTAACGTGCAGGAAAAAGATCGACCTCGCACTGAACCGTTTACGTTTTTATAAACAGTTACTGCAGAAAAAACCGCTGCGGCCAAAACTGTATGGCGCAAATTTCGCCGTAGACAAGCCGTCGCTTTACAAGGTGAACGGTTTCAACGAGGAGTTCGAGGGATGGGGCTACGAGGACAACGAATTGAGGCTGCGCCTCGTCAACAGCGGTGTGAAGATGAAAGAAGCAATAACCGGCGCGGTAGTCTTCCACCTTGATTTTCACGAAGAACGAAGAGGTTCGCAGTATGTGACGGGGCGGTCCAATAAAGACCTTTTCCTGAAGCTCCGGCATGAGAAGTGGGCGCAGCAGGGCCTTAGCGGCCATGAAGAGGTGCGGTAGCAATGGGAAAACACTTGATGGAGCGGATCCTGAGCGGACCGCGTTTCCAGGGAATGTGGAGGCGCCTGCACAAATTATCGCTTCACGCGATGAACTACGGACGCGGAGGTTTCCTTGACGAAAGCGGTGAAGGATGGGTCCTGCGGCACCTTCCTGACGTGGGGAAAGGCAGACACCCCCGGGTCTTTTTCGATGTAGGCGCCCACAAAGGCGAGTATTCCGAGGAGATACTCAGGGTGTACGGCACAAGCGCGGAGATATTCTGCTTCGAGCCCGCCAGGGCGACATATGATGTTTTGCAGGAGAGACTGAAGGGGCACTCCAACATCAGGCTTTTCAACTTCGGGTTCGGCGACGAGGACGGGTTTGTCGACCTCTACTCGGACACGCTGGTGAGCGGACGGGCATCGGTGTATCGCCGCGGCGCACCGGACGGGCCGGACGATGCATACGGCAAGGAACAGATCCGCCTTGCCACGATCGACGGTTTCTGCGAAAAAGAGGGTATCGGTCATATCGATCTGCTGAAAATAGACGTTGAAGGCCACGAGTTGAACGTGTTGAAAGGGGCAGGAAAACTGCTCGCGTCAAATTCCATTGTTCATATTCAGTTCGAGTTCAGCGAATTCAATATGGAATCAAGGGTCTTTTTCCGTGATTTTTTTGATATGTTAAGTCCCCGTTATGCAATATACAGGATCCTCAGCCGGGGCCTTGTGCCGATGGACAAGTACAACGCCTACCATGAGGTCTTCAAGACGACCAATTATCTCGCCGTGCTCAGGGACGGGCGGTGACCGCCGCAGTGTCAATTTGGTTTCTATAGTTTCTCTGGTTTCTTTAGTTATTTACAAACCAAACAAACCATGGTTTTTCCTATGACCTATGACCTGTCTTTCATATGAAATCCCTGTCCATGATGGACTCAAGGTACTCAATGGTCACGCACCTGGTGGCCTGGGCCTTCTTTCTTGACCTGCGGATCGCAGGGAGGCGCAAAAATGCCCCGAAGGTGCCCCTTACGTAGTAGAAAGTCCTGACCTTCCAGAAGTTCATGATGACCCTTTTGAAAAAGTAACCCGTCCTCAGACGGAAGATCTTCGAGAAATTCTTTTTGATAAGTTCCCCGGGCATATCCTTTAAAAAAAAGATGACCGAGTTGCGATTATTAAGGTATGTCGGACGATATCGCCTGCGTTTAATGGTGGCCCCCACCATGTGATACCCGATGGCTTTAGGCTCGTACAGGGCCTTGTATCCGGCGAGTTGTGCCCGAAAGCTCAGATCGACATCCTCGTAAGACGCAAAAAAGAGCTCATCGAACAGACCTGTCTTGTCGAACATGGACCTTCGATACATCGAGGCACCGGCATTCACTCCAAAAACGTATTGGCCTTCCTCGTATTGCCCCCTGTCGTACTGCCCGGCGCCGATGATCTCCACCGAGCTGTCGCTGTTCATCCTGATGCCGAGTACGTTGATCCTTTCCCTCTCTTCCAGCCTCATGAGCTTCGGCCCGCATGAGCCCGCGTCCGGATGGTCCCGGAGCGCGCGAAGGAGCTCTTCCATCCACCCCTTGTCGAGTTCGATGTCGTTGTTGAGGAGGCAGATGAACTCGCCCGCGGCGGCCTCTATGCCGCGGTTCACGGGATAGGCGAAACCGTAATTCTTGTCGAGGGCAACGATCCTCACCTCGGGATATTTTTCCTTAAGGAGCAAGACGGAACCGTCACTGGAGCCGTTGTCGACGACGATGACCTCGAAATCCCTGAAGGTCTGTTCCCGAAGTGTATCGAGGCACATGGGAAGAAGGCGTTCGCCGTTGAGGTTGGGGATGACGACGCTTACCGTTGGCATTTACGTGGCCTCTCCTGTCTTGCGCGCGGCGATGATATACTGCCTTACGAGAAGGTCGATTAGACTGTTCCTGCTGAGGTTGTTGAGCCCTTTGAGCCACGGCGCGCCGGAGGGTCTTTTAAGTGTCGTGGTGACCTCGAACCCGGCATCTCTTATCATGGCCAGTGCCGTGCCAAGCGTGAAGAATCGCAGGTGGGTCCTGTCCATGATGCCGTCGTCCTGATATTCCCATTGCCCCCCGAAGGCGAGCTTTTTGATTATCCGGTAGTGACGGACATTGGGGATGCTCACGACGATGGCGCCACCCTCTCTGACGAGCCTGTTGTGCGCGCGAAGGACCTTCCACGGGTCCTTGAGGTGCTCCAGGACGTCACCGTAGAGGATGCAGTCAAAGTGACCTGCCTCATAAGGGAGTGTCATCGCCTCCACGTCACCGATGTGGAGGGCGTCGTAATAGGGGAGTGCCGACCGGGCCACATCATCGATGATCTCGATGCCGGCGATCTCTTCTATCCCTTTTTCTTTCAGCTCTTTTCCTGTCGCGCCGCCGCCGCAGCCCACTTCGAGGATACGCCTGGCCCCCGGCGGGATGAGGCCGATCATGTCGTGGCGGACGCTGAAATAATAGTGCGATCCCTGGGGCTGAGGCATCTTCTACCCCTTTTCCTTTTCTTCGGCAGCCCTCAGCAGGACCCCTTCCATCTCGTCGGCGTTCTTCTCCATGGTGAAGGATTCCATCTTTTTCCGGGCATTTTCTCCCATCTTCCGGCGCCTGCCGCCATCGGTGAGTGCCGAGATGGCAGCGCTTAAAGCCACGATGTCCTCCGGTTCGTCTATGACGTACCCCTCTTCCGGGGAGACAAAGGCCGAGGCGCCGTTCCAGCGCGTCGTGATGACGGGCAGCCCCGATGCCATTCCTTCCATGGTGGTGAGAGAACAGGCATCATAATACGTCGGGTGGGCAAGGACGTGTGAGCGCCGGTAGACCTCCTCGGGCGCCGATTGTTCCCCGATAAAGGTGATCCGGTCGCGCAGGCCGGTTTCATCTATGACACGCCGATAGCGGTCTTTCTTACCGCGGCCCATGATGGTAAGGCGAACGTCCTTGCCTTCCTTCACGACGCGATCCGTGGCCCGCAAGAGGGGCATGAGCCCCTTGAGCCTGAAGTTGCCGGCACAAAAGAGGACCTCTGTAGGGCCGTCTACATTTGTGTCGCCGGGCCTGAAGCGCTCCGTATCGACGCCGTTGTAGACGATATCGAAGGTGCTTTTGTCGATGCCGTAGTATGCCGACATGTGGTCTCTGACCATGTCGGAGATGGCAACGATACGTGTGAATCTGCGGTTTTTGACCGGGCAGCCCTCTATCCAGCGCTGGGTTGCCTGGTTGAGGTTATTTTTGAGAAGAAAGGCCTTTGCGGCCCGTTCGGTGGGGTTGTCGTAGCTCGCTATCTCCCGCTCCATCCAGGTGCGCTGTATGCCCCCGTGGCTCTGGTAGACATCGAGCTCGAAGATGTTGCCGAAGCCGAGCATCACGTCGGGGCGGTGCCTGCGAAGGGCCTGCCTGTGAGCCAGGGCAAAGGAGAGGTTGCGAAGCCACCTGGGCCAGGCGCTCGTGTGAAGGTGGACCAGCGTGACACCGGGGACCTCTATGCCGTGGGCACAGAATACGTACACCTCGTGGCCGCGGGCGACAAGTCTTCGCGCCAGGTCACAGCCGTAACGCTCGGCGCCCCCCTTCTTGGGGTCGAAATTATATATGGCAAGACCGATCCTCATTTTCTGCCCGACCCCGATTGACAAGGCCCACCCGTGGTAATGTTCATCTCCTCTTACCCATGCGCAGAAGGGATTCGTAGAAGTTCTTCATGATCTTTGCCTGGGACCGGTAGCTCCACTCGTCTATGGCCCGCTCGCGCGCCCTGTCTCCGAAGCGCTGTCTCATCGCGGCATCGGTGACGAGAAGCTCCAGCTTCCCGGCGAGGTCGTCCGCGTCCCAGGAGGTAACGTACCCTGTTTTGCCGCTCTCCACCAGATCGGGCAGCATCCCCCTGTCTGATACGATGGCAGGTTTGCCCATGCACAGCACCTCCCGGAGCGCCCTCGCGCTTCCGTCGCTCCCGGCGCGCATCATTATAAAGATATCAAAGGCGTCAATAACGGAGAAATAGTCTTCGATGCGGTAGCCGGCAATGATGACATCCTTTTCGATGCCCAGTTCCCTGAGGGGTTTTAAGATGCTCTCCTCTATCTGGGAACTCCTGCCGACGATGACGAGCTTGACCCTGTCGACGCGGTCCTTCAATGTTTTGAAGGCCTTCAGGATCACGTCATAGCCGCGGTCGGGCTTCAATCTTCCGATGACGCCGATGACCCGCTCGTCGGGTGCGATCCCGAGTTCTTCGCGCATCTCCTTAAGGGGCCCTTCATAGGGCTTGATCCCGGGTGGAACAACGCAGAGGCGTTCCCGGGGAAGGTTGAAATGCTGCCCGTCGAGCTCCCCGATCCTTGCGCTGTGGGTTACGAGGCCGTCCGTCCTCGACATGGCCCAGGACATGAAAAGGTTCGTCGGGAGGCCGTCGCGCTTGTGATCGGTCCTGACGATATGCGGGCGCGTCTTGAAGAATGAAAGGGCCAGGATGGCAGTGAAATAGTCATGGGAAAGATGGGTGTGGACGATATCGAAGTTCTCCCGCGTGACGAGGGGGTTCAGCGACGTGAAATCGTGACACCAATCTATGGCCGAGAAATACCTGTTGAGCCTTAAGCCTTCGTAGCAGCGGATACTTCTCTTGTGCGCCTCTTTTCCGACGGTCCTCTCGGGAAAGTCGATGGGCGTCCTCCGGTAGGCGAGGACGATCTCGACACCTTCGTTGCCGAGATGCTCGCACAGGGACAGCACCGGTTCCGCCGGTCCTGTCCATTTCCAGTCGCTGAAGAGGTGGAGTACCTTCATTTTTTAAAGAACTCACCGATGGTCTGACATGTGTAGGATATCTCGTCTTCCCTGATCGAAGGGTACAGGGGCAGGGAGATGATCCGTCGCGACGCTTCTTCGGCCCTCGGGAAAGAACCTTCCTTGTAACCGAGGCACTCATAGACCTTTTGGAGATGGATGGGCGTGGGATAATGGATGAGGTTGATAACGCCCCGTTCGGTCAGGTATTGCCTCAGTTCGTCGCGCTCCTCGACGGCGATGACATAGAGGTGGTAGACGTGATACGCGTGATCTGCCTCAGCGGGCCTTTTCACGGGGAGGCCTTCGAGGCCCTTGTCGTAAAGCGATGCCGCGTGCCTCCTTTTTTCGTTCCACACGTCGAGGCAGGGGAGCTTGACCCGAAGCAGCGCGGCCTGCAGTTCGTCCAGGCGGGAGACGAAACCGTTTATATCGTGGACGTGCCTGTCCGATTGGCCGTGACTTCGGAGCATGAGCATCTTGTTATAGGCATCTTCATTGTTCGTGACGATCATCCCGCCATCTCCGTAGCACCCGAGGTTCTTGGTGGGGTAAAAGCTGAAGGCGGCCACATCGCCGATCGTGCCCACGTTCTTTCCCTTGTAACGCGAACCGTGCGCCTGGCAGGCATCCTCCATGATCTTTGCGCCGTATCGATCGCAGGCATCTTTGATCTCGTCGAGCCGGCAGGGCTGGCCGTAGAGATGGACGGGTACGCAGAGCCTTATGTCCTTTTCTTTTTTCAGGAGGTCCTCGAGCGCCCCGGGGTCCATGTTGTACGTGTCTTCCTCGATATCGCAGAAACGCGGGACGAGCCCGTGCTCGGAGAGGGCCATGGCCGTGGCGATATACGTGTTTGGCGTTGTGACGAACTTATCTCCTGCCTTGAGGCCCAGAGAGAGGCCGCCTATCTTTATCGCGTCTGTGCCGCTTGCAACTCCGACGGCATGGCGCGTGCCCACGTATGCGGCAAATTCTTCTTCCAAACCCCTAACTTCACTTGAGAGGATATATTCCCCTTTTGACAGGACCTTCTCAAAGGCGGCTATAAGATCGGCCTTTATAGCGGCGTGGTCCCTTTCGATGTCAAAGATCTTTATATTCATTCAGGCTGCACCTTCCTTTATGGCGTATACGATGAACCGTTCTTTTGTTACCAGTACTCCTTGCGGTTTTTGCGGTAGTAGTCAATGGTCTTCGCGATACCTTCCTCGAGTGGTGTTACCGGCTGCCACCCGGTCGTTGTTTTAATGCGGGTGATGTCTGCGTAGTAATCGCCGGGCTCCACCTCTTTTCTCTCCTGCGTGAACTCGGTGAATCCCGTTTTTCCTGTCCCGGAAATGGCCGCGATCTTTTCTGCAAGCTCGAAGAAACTGACGGGGATGCCGGTGCCCACATTGAACACCTTGCCGTAGGCGCCATCGGTAACGGCGACCTTGAGCATGCAATCCACGAGGTCTTCCACGTACAGGAAGTCCCTGAGTATCCTTCCGTCGCCGAAGACCGGTATCTCTTCGCCGTCCATGGCCTTGCGGATGAACCAGTTGAAGACGCCGTACTCATCATGGGCCATCTGGTGGCGGGGCCCGTAAGTGTTGGTTATCCGCAGGCAGCTCCCCCTTATCTTGTAGACGTCGTCGTAAACGAGGACCATCTTTTCTGCTGTAAGGTTCGTAACGGCGTAGATGCCCTTCGGGTTGGTCGGATGGTCTTCGTCGACGGGCAGTTTTACGCTGGAGCCGTATTCGCCCCTCGTCCCCGCGAATATGACCTTCGCATCCCTGTTGTGGTTGCGCAGGGCCTCGAGGAGCACCATGGTCCCGCGGCAGTTGATCTCCAGGTCCTGGAGGGGGTTTTTCATGCTGTCCACGTGATTGACCTGTCCGGCAAGATGGAAGATGTAATCCTTCCCCTTGACGAGGTGGTTCATGGAAAGCTGGTTGCGCACGTCGGAGATGTTCACCGTTACATTTTCCGCGATGCCGCTGATATTGAAAAGGTTGCCCCCCTGGCGCGGGAGCATGTTGTCGATGATGGTGACGCGGGCGCCGAGCCTTACAAGCTCTATGCAGAGGTTGCTCCCGATGAACCCCAGCCCTCCGGTGACGAGGACCTCCTTATCTTTGAACACCTTCATTTCCTCCATGTTTTTTCTCCATTTCCCAGAGTCTGGCGTGTTTCATGAAGACATAGTACATTGTCGATGCCATGATGATGATGCCGGGGATGCCGTCGAGAAAGCCCATTTTGAAGATATAGTCCCGAAAGAAACGAAAGGCCGGGCGAAAGATCATATTTGCCAGGTGAAAGTGCCGGCCTGCCGTAAAAAGGTCATTGGCGTAAGCCTCGGAGTAGCGGTCCACGGTCCGTATCTGGTGGGCCGTGTCGGCATACGGGGTGTGGAGGTAGTGGTTCTTCATGTGTCCCACCTGCCCGTCGACGCGGACCTTGGCGTGGATGCCGCCCTGCCAGCCGCCCTTGTCCTTTCTGTAGAGGCGGACCTCCCTGTCGGGGTACCATCCCCCGTGCTTGATCTCCCTCCCGAGATAGATGTTGCGGCGGTCGGCGATATAGCCGTCTTTGGGAGAGCCGGAGCCGATGATCGCCTCGACCTCTTTCCTGAACGTTTCGGTGAGCCATTCGTCGGCATCGATGAACAGGACCCAGCGGTTCAGGCAATGGTCCTGGGCGTACTGGTATTTCTCCCGCTGGTCCGTTGTGTCGTATTGAAGGACAAGATCAGTGTAACGGGCGGCAATGCCGGCGGTGCCGTCTGGACTGTGGGAATCGACAACAATGACCTCGTCGGCCCACCCGGCAACGCTCGCAAGTGCCTTCTCAATGGTGGCGCTGTTGTTGAAGGTGATCATGTACACAGACAGGGGTAATCTCGTATCCTGTTCTTTTTCCATATTCATGTTGTCCGATTGTGTTACATTACAACAAAAAGTGCTTGAAATCAAACAGAGAATGATATGTAAGCGGCCCGTGAACTGTAGGCAGGAGAAAGAATAACGACGCCATGCCCTGGTTCTTTGTTTTCCATTCAGGTCGTTTCGAACGCCTACCGCTGCAAATTTGCTACAACAAGAAATATCAATTGGGTCAGCCCTTCATTGGAGAATTGCTGCCTGCAAGTCTTACTGGCTTAGAGAAAGGGTGTGTGCAGGACGTAGGTGACGTTGAGGAACTCGCGATAAAGCGGCATGACACCGTCGGTGATAAGTTGCGCGATATGCAGGGGCAGGAAGATAGCGTACGGATCATGGGGTCAGAGGATCATGGGTGACCCAAGAACATGCATTGTATATGATGCAATTAGTTCTTGACACGGTCATATGCATCATATACAATGCATATATGCTCTTCTCTATCGGCAAAGAAATTCGGAAAGCCCGGAGGGGTCGGAAGCTCTCCCAGGCGGAACTTGCAAAGGTCTTCGGCATGAGCCGTACCACCATCGGACAGATAGAGAACGGCACCGTGCAGGATATCGGGGCGAGGAAGCTCGTGAAGATTCTCGAATTCCTTGGCCTGGAATTGCGCGTGCGGCCTTCAGGCGCACCTCCGACGCTGGACGAACTCCGTGAAGAGGAGGGCGGCTGATGCCCGATACCCCTTCGCTTGCCGTATGGGCCGTGGACAAAAGGTCGGGGCTTCTGGCACGAGAGCCGCGAAAAGAGTATGTGTTCGCCTATTCACCGGACGCCGACGCCGACGCCCAGGTGTCACTCACCATGCCCGGCCGCCTGGAAAGCTGGGTGAGCCGTGACCTGCATCCCGTATTCCAGATGAATCTGCCGGAGGGGGCGCTGCTGGAGGCCATTCGCCGAGCCATTGCCAAGATGGTGGGAGAGGATGACCTTTCCGTACTACGCGTGACAGGGGGAAACCAGGTGGGGAGGAATAGGTTCGCGCTCCCCGGCGACGAATCGCCGCACATCGCGGAAACACCGGAGTCCCTCGACGAATTGCTTACCTATCCGGACACGAGGGAACTTTTCCATGAACTTGTGGCAAGGTATGCCCTCCATTCCGGGATATCGGGAGTCCAACCGAAGGTGCTCCTGGAGGCCTCGCAACGGGGCGCGCTGACTTCGTCCGGCTACATTGTGAAGTCCTGGGGCACCGATTATCCCTGCCTGGCCGCCAATGAGTATTTCTGCATGACCGCTGTGAAGCGCGCCGGACTGCCGACGCCGGAGTTCTTCCTCTCGGACAACGGCGGACTTTTCATCATGCGCCGGTTCGACGTTGCCTCCGGGGGCACTCCGATCGGATTCGAAGACATGTGCAGCCTCCAGGCGCTCGGTACAGCGCAGAAGTATTCCGGCAGCTACGAAAGGGTGGCAAGGAGCATCCGTGACTATGTCTCCGGCGACCATCTGGCGGCTGCGCGAGAGCAGTTTTTCGCCACGCTTGTTCTGTCAGCCATGCTTCGGAATGGTGACGCTCACCTGAAGAACTTTGGCGTCCTCTACGCCAAACCCGGAACCACCGTGGAGCTTGCACCGGTTTATGACATCGTCACCACGACGGCTTACATAGCCAGTGATGTGCCCGCGCTCGCCCTTGCGGGCACAAAGAAATGGTGGCCCCGCAAGACACTGGAGCGTTTTGCAGTGGCCCACCTCTCGCTGCCCGTGAAAAAGGTCTCCGGGACATTCGCCCGCGCCGCCGAAGCCGTTATGGAGACCAGGGAGATGATCCCGGCTTACATATCGGACCACCCGGAGTTTCGCGAGATCGGTGAGCGCATGATGGGACAGTGGGAACAAGGTGTCAGGGGACTGACAGAACCGGTCTCGAGGATTTGAACGATAACTCAAAGAGAGGGCGTCCCCGGAGTTACCCTCTTCGATTCCTTTTTTCGTTTCTTTGGTTTATCTTGTTTCTTCAGTTGGAAAAACCAGATAAAGGGAGCCAAAGGGGACGTTTGTTAAAAAGTAAATAACTCAACCCGTCAGATACCTTTGGCGTTATATTTAAGCGGTTCGCGCAGTAAGGGATATTGCCGAGAGGAAGGGATTGAAGCTTGCCTGAAAAAGCTGCTTACTTTAAAAAAAACGTCCCCTTGGTCTCCCACTCAGTGGGGTTGGGAATTGAAACAAGAGATAGCGAGGAGAAAAGATCAGGATAAGAACATTCTTTCTTGTAGCGGGAGTTATGTCATCACTTTTCCTGCAGGTTCTTGATGGTTTTGATGATATCGCGGGTGGAGTGGTCCTTGGGGTCGCCTACGATGGCCACCTTTCCCCCGTATGAACGGACGATGTCCCGCTCCGGCACGTTGTCTTCCGTATAGTCAGTGCCCTTTGCGTGTATGTCGGGCTTGAGGGTGGAAAGGAGGTTTTCCACGGTGGGGTCGCTGAAGATGATGACGTAGTCGACGCAATCGATGGCGGACACGATCTCCGCCCTCTCCGCGGCCGCCGTGACCACCTCTTTTCTCTTGCCGAGGCCCGTGACGGAAGTGTCATCGTTGACGGCTACGACAAGGACCTCGCCCAGGTCCTTCGCGCCCTTGAGATACCGTACGTGTCCTACGTGGAGGATGTCGAAGCAGCCGTTCCCGAAAACGACCTTCTTCCCGGCCTCCCTCTCTTTTTCGATGATTTCCTTAAGTTCGCCAAGGTTCCTTACTATCTTTCCCATTATAAGATCATCCTTTTTTTAAAGATCAAAAAAACCTGTCTCACGCCCGCTTCGCTCAAGCCCGCGGAGGATACGGAGAAAGACAAATGCTTTCCCCGGAATTTCCGGGGACTTTCGATCCCGCTTTTTTTCTATGACGAGCGGGATGGAAAAGAAACTTTATCACTCTTTCTCTTGTTTTTCTCGCGTGCTCGAGTCCCGCACTGCCGGGACGGGAGTGAAACAAGTTTACTGCCTTTTTTAAAGATCTTGGAACTTTCACAGTATGCCGCCATTTTCTATGGACCGTTTCAACTCGTCGACGGTCAGCGTTGCCGTTCCCCTCTTCATTACGACTATGCCGGCGGCATAGTTCGCGATGCGCGACGCGTCGAGGAAGTCCGCCCCGCCCGCGAGGGAGAGCGCGACTGCCGCGCAGACCGTATCGCCGGCGCCGGTCACGTCCGTCACGTCATCCTTGCCCGATATGGGTATGTTGTGGACCTTCCCGTCCCTGAGAAAGAGGGTCATGCCCCTGTTCCCCCTGGTGACAAGGAGCGATGTCAGGTGCATGGACTCCATGACCTTCCCGCCCACTTCCTCGATGGGGGCCTCTTCGCCGAGTCCTGCGAGGGTGTATGCCTCTGATTCGTTGGGGGTGATGATGGTAAATCCCGTGAACTTTTTCAGGCTGTACCGTGAATCGCCGACGACGATCTTGTCGTTGGCCAGTATCTTCATGTATTCGATCACCTTTGTGTTAACGGCCCCGTGGCCGTAATCGGACACGATGACGGCGTCCATATGGGGGCAGATGGCGGCGAGTTTCTCCATGAGAAGGCCCCTCTCTTTTGGTGAGCGTCTTGAGCCTTCATCCCTGTCGATTCGGATCACCTGCTGTTTCGAAGTGTGGGTGTCGCCGGCGAGTATCCTTGTCTTTGTTACCGTTTCACCGCGGTGGCGGATAATGCCGCGGGTATCGATGTTCTTTGTCCCTGCAAAAAAATCCATGAGCTTGTTGCCGATGGAATCGTCGCCGACGAAGCCGATGGGATAGACCTTTGCCCCGAGTGCGGCGAGATTGTTGATCGTGTTGCCCGCGCTGCCGGGATAGATCTTCGATCCTTCATATTTTACCACGACGACGGGTGCTTCCCTGGACAGGCGGTAGGGCTTGCCGAAGATGAACACGTCCGCGATGATGTCGCCGACAACGCAGATCTTCTTCCCCGCGAAGCGTTCGATAAAACGCGGCAGGCCTGTCGCACCCTTATCTTTCGCGCCCTTTTTGCCCGGTCTTTTTTCCTTCACTTTTTCAGGTGTTCTTTTCAATGATATCCCCCAGTGTTCGGGCGACCTCTTGAGGCGTGATCGCCCTCATGCATTCGTGGCCGGAGTCGCAGTGCTTTTTATTGCAGGGACGGCAGGCCACGGTCTTTGACAGCACGCGGGTGCATTTGCTCGGATAGGCGGTGTAGCGTTCGTCCATGGGCCCGGCGAGGACGATGGTGGGCACGGAAAGCGCCGCAGAGATGTGGCGGGGCCCCGTGTCATTGCTCACCACGAAGGAGGCCCTGGACAGGCAGACCTTCATGTCCCGTATGTTCATTGACCTGACGCTTGCGCGGTCCTTGAGGGTTATCCCTTCGTGGACCTTCTGCGCCAGCTCCTGCTCGTTCCTGCCGGGAAGCATGTGTATGTTCATGCCATGTGTATCGATGATCATATTTGCCAGCTCGGAAAAATACTCGGCAGGCCAGCACTTCGACGGGCCGTACTGGGCGCCCACGATCATGACACAGTAAGGACGCGCCATATCGACGAACTGCTCATCGAACTTTTCCTCTTCGTCCTCCGTGACGGTAAGGAGAGGCGCATCCAGGGAGCGCGTTGCCCCCATGGAATCGATGATCTTGAGGTAGTGCTCGACGGTTGGTTCAAGTTCGGCGTGTTCCTCCACCTTCAGGTTGATCATGAACCCTCTTTTATTACGGGCATAGCCGATGATCTCCCCGACCCTGAGGTTGTAAAAGAAGAGTGCCGACCTGAAAGAATGGGGCAGTGCGATGGCCCGGGCGAACCCGACCTTTTTGAGCTTGTTAGTGGTATCGAAAAAAAGGGAAAGCCCCTTGTTGTCTATGGGAACGAAGCGGTCGAAAAGGTTGAGACCGTTATAGAGATGGATGGCGCTTTCCTTCCCTGCGGCCCAGATCTCGCCGTGTGAATTCTGTCTGAGGGCATGGAGAAAGGGAACGGCCATCACCATGTCTCCCAGCCAGTTAGGCAGATATACTATCGTCTTCCCAGTCACTTCTCACGCCCATGAAAGGATTATACTTAACAGTATAGTGAAGTCCGCCCGATTTTTCCATTTCTTCGTTGAGCTCCTCCACCGCGCTGAGGATGCTTTCCTTTTTTTCGCGCCAGGTCGTCTCGTCCATGGCCTCAACGGCGTCGACGAGATGCCTGAACCCTTCGGTATGTTCAAGGCCCGAATAGGCATTGACAAATGCGCACAGGAGGGACTTCACCTTGTCGCAGTAAAGATCTGTTTCGGGCCCGAGCTTCATGCAGGTCTCGTCGGTGAAATTGTCGAGGTCTTTCATCCGTTCGAGGTCTATCTGGCCCGATGACTGGGCGATGCTGTATGCCTTTGTCCCCACGAAGGGGAAAAAGAGGGACCACCGGAACCTGCCGGGCTTGATCGCGGACAGGAGGTCCACCGTTTCCCGGATGTCACCGACGGTTTCATGGGGGAGGCCCAGCATCACGAAGGCCGAGGTGTGGAGCCCGAACCTGTGGGCGGTGGCGAAAGCCTCCTCGATGTGTTTGTTCGTCATGTACCGGCTTAACACACCCCTGCGTATCCTTTCGCTGCCGCTTTCGAGGCCGAACTTGACGATGCGGCAGCCGGCGCTTTTGAGAAAGTGCGCCGTCTCCCCGTCGAAGATACGGGCGTGGGCGTTGCAGACGAAGCTGATATCGGTCAGGCTTTTATAGCGCTCGGTGAATTCCTTGAGCCAGACCTTGTCAAAGGTGAAGATGTCGTCGTCGAAGATGAACATCTTGATGCCGTTGTAGCGGTTAAGTAGATATTCGATCTCGCCGATCATCTGGTCCACGGTATGCCTTCTGATATAGTGTTTCGGCATATGGCCGTGGTCTTTGTAGAGCCCTATGATCTTATGATTGAGGCAGTATGTGCACCGAAAGGGGCAGCCTCGAGAGGCCGTGAGCCCCACCCAGCCGTCCTTGGCATCGATCATCCGCTGGAAGTCGAAGATCTCATAATCCTTGAAGGGAAGGGCGGTGATGTCCGTGTAGGGGCGCAAGGGCTCAATGACAGGCCCGTCACGGTCTTTGCGGCCTATGTTCCTTACACCCTTCGGATCGCCGGTTTCGAGAAGTTCGGCCAGCGCCATCTCTCCCTCACCGACGCAGATAAGATCGACCTCACTTTGCGAAAGGGTCTCGGCCGGGTCCATGGTCACGTGGATGCCGCCGAAGAGTATGGGAACTCCGCAGTAACCCCTGATGTCGCGGGCAATCTCCAGGGCGTACTTATACTGGTTCGTGAGCACCGAAAAACCGATCATGTCCGGTTTGAAGGCAAGGATGTCCCTTTTTATCCTCGCCATGTCGAGGGGATAGCCGAGCTTCTCGTTGATATTGAGAAGCCCCGTTTCAATGCCTCTTTCCTTGAGGAAACCCGATATGTAGGAGATGCCGTAGTTGAAACCGACCTGTGTATTGATGTTGGGGTAGATAAAGAGGATGCGCATTGTGTTATGCCCCGCCTTTCGGGTAGATCTTTTTCAGCGCCTCGAAGACCTCATCGGGGAAGATCGTCATGAGGCACTGGCGCGTCTTGCAGGCCTTGTTCTTGCAGGGGCTGCAGTCCATCTCTTTCCTGACGACGACGCTGTCCTCTGAAAAGGGCCGGTTTATGACGACATCCGTGGGGCCGAAGATGCTCAAAACGGGTGTTCCCGCCGCCGAAGCCAGGTGGGTCGTCCCCGTGTCGCCCCCGATGTAGACATCTGCCCTCGCGAGAAGGGCGTAGAGCTGTGCTATGTCTGTCTGGCATGCAAGCTGCGCGCGCTCTCCCGTCAGCGCGGCGAGCCTCTGTGCTTCCTCACGCTCGCCGGGCCCCCAGATGATAACAACGGTACCCTTCAGATCTTTCTCTATGCGGTCGATAAGCTCGGCGTATCTCTCGAGGGGCCACCGCTTGAAGGCCGAGTCCTTGCTCGCGAAGGGGTTCACGGCGAAGACAGGGCCACGGATACCGCGTGAGCGAAAAAATTCGTCTATGTATGCCCTGGCGTTGTCGTGGACAGCAAGCGGCGCCTGAGGTATGTCACCCTCGCAGCCGAGGTAACGGGCCACGAGCATGTTCCGCCGCACCTTGTGTATCCTTTTTTCGGGGCCCTCCACCCGTTCATTGTAGAAAAGATGGCTCAGGTCCTTCGAGAATGTCTTACCGAAACCGACCCTCTTTTTCCCGTGTGAGAGGAACATGAGCGCCACGCTCTTAGCGATGCCGTGAAGATCGATAATAATGTCGTATTGACGTTCGCGTAGTTTTTTCATGAAATCCTTAAGAATATATGCCGTAGTTGGAAGGTGGCCCCCCTTGAGGTGCCTGACAAGGGCGGAGCGGGGAAAGAAAATGATCTCATCGATGAAATCCTGCCGGGCGAGGATCCCCGCCACTGAACCCTCGACGAGCCACGAGATGTGCGCGTCCGGGAAGAGGCGCCTGATCGCCCGCACGGCCGGCACGCTCATGAGGACGTCCCCGAGAGAGCTGAGCCGGATTATGAGGATATTAAGTGGCCCGGCCATCTCGCAATATTTCTATGATATTTTGAGGTATGGTAACGGGTTTCTTGTTGTCGGCGTTGATGCAGATATGTTTTGTCTTTCCTTCGACGACGAGGTTCCCGTCCCTGGTTATTTCATAGTGAAAGGCGATGCTCCTGGACTTGAGCTCTGTTACCCTTGTCCTGACGATCAGGATGTCGTCATAGGTTGCGGAATTATAATACTTTGCCTCCAGGCTCACGACGACGAGGAGATACCCCATTTCCTCCAGTTCACGGTAGGTATAACCCTTTTGCCGTATATACTCGCTGCGCCCCATCTCAAAGAAGGCCGGGTAGTTGCCGTAGTAGACGATGCCCATGCGGTCGGTGTCGGCATAGCGAACGCGCAACGACAGATCGACAAATCCGCCATTCTCACTGCCGTGATTTACCGTCCCCTCGTTCATCGTCAGAGGGCCCTCATGAATTCCGGTCTGAGCATTGAGGGGTCGCGCCGGTCGAGGACGTGCCGTATCGCCTTCAATGTCTTTTCCTTTTCATCGGGAAGCCATGCCTTGACGGGGAGATAATTGGAAGCGTGGTTCGATGCGAAATACATGCGCTCCACGTTTATGTTCTGTATCATTATGTAAAGCTCTTCCAGGAGCATGTAGGGATCGGGGACAACGAAAGTGCCGTCCTTGACCTGCCTGGCAAGTTCTGTCCCGGGCACGACGATGACGCTCAGCGCCCCGGCGTAATCGGGTTTGATCCTGCTCAAGAACTTGCCCGTCTCCTCGGCGTGTATCCTGCTTCGCTCAACGCCGCCGAGCCCCAGAAGGACCGTCACGGAAAGGAGCATACCGGCGTCCTTTACCCTCTGCGCGGCCTCGGCGGTCTTATCGAGGACCGTCCCTTTGTGGACCTTGTCAAGGACAACCTGATCGCCCGATTCCACACCGAGATATACGATGCCGACACCAAGGCCCTTTAAGGCCTTCAATTCTTCCACGGATTTTTTGAGGATCGACTTCGTGTTTCCATAAACGCCTATGCGTTCGAGCTTCGGAAAGGCATCCTTGACGAGCTCCACGATGGGCAGGAGCATTTTCTGCGGGATAATGAGGGCGTCGCCGTCGGCGAGGAATACCTTCTTTATGTAACGGGCGTATTGCTTCGCCTCGTCCACGTCCTGCCTTATCTCGTCAAAGGACCGGACGCGGAATTTCTTCTCTTTAAAAGAACCGCAGAAGGTACATTTGTTGTGGGAGCACCCTATGGCGACCTGGAGGATGAGGCTTTCCGCCTCGCTTGGCGGCCTGTAAATCGTTCCTTCGTATTTCATGGTTCAACCCTGTACACCTTTTCCCCTTCTCTCACAAAACCGTGTTTCTTTCTTACCATCTCTTCAAGGTACCCGTCGTCTGTCCTGATCCTGTCAAGTTCACGCGTGAGTGTCGAGTTCTCATCCTCTATCCGCATGATATACAGCTTTGCGGTCCTGATCTTCAGTTTCATCTTCAATAGGTCATATATTCCGCCATCCATGAAGATGAGATGAAAGAAAATGGTTGAGAGAAAGATTATAAATCCGTATCGCTTTACGGGATTTTCTATCATACTTTCTCTATATTAAAGGCACAAAAGCAAAAAGTCAACCCGAGAACTTCACGGCGGCAAAGGAATTAACGGGGGACATACAGGCCCAGGGCCTCGTGGACCTCGTCCATAGTGGTTTTTGCGATCTTGCTGCAGGCCTCGGCCCCCTTTGCAAGAACGTTTTCAACGTAACCCATGTCTGCCCCGAGGGCGAGTGCTTTTTCCCGGATGGGTGTGAGCTCTTTTTTCACGTTCTCGAAGAGCATCTTCTTGCAGTCGATGCACCCGATGCCGGCCGTTTTGCAGCCCTTGTCGATCTCAAGGAGCATGTCGTTGTTCGAGAAGGCCCGGTGGATGGTGTATATGTTGCAGACCGCCGGGTCTCCGGGGTCGCTCCTGCGGACCCGGTTTACGTCCGTTACGGCGGTGCGCAGCTTTTCCCATATTGCCCCTTCTTCCTCGAGAATACCGATGTAGTTGCCGAGGGTCTTCGACATCTTTGATTGGCCGTCAACGCCAAGGATCCTCGGTGCCATGGACAGGATCTCCTGAGGTTCGGGAAAGATGGGTTTGAAGCGGCTGTTGAATTTCCGGGCGATCTCCCGGGAGAGTTCGATGTGCTGTACCTGATCTTCGCCGACCGGTACGAAACCCGCTTTATAGATGAGAATGTCCGCGGCCTGGAGCACGGGATAGCTCATGAGCCCCATGTTGATGTTCGCCCGGTGCTGTTTTGCCTTGTCCTTGAACTGGGTCATCCGTTCCACCTCACCTATGGGGGTGACGCTGTCGAAGATCCAGGCCAGTTCAGTATGTTCCCGGACGTGGGACTGGACGAAGATGTTCGATCGATCAGGTGAAAGGCCGCAGGCGAGAAGGATCAGTGCCGTTTCGAGCGTCCGCCGCCTCATTTCCTCGACGGGGTACTCGACGGTTATGGCATGATAATCGACAACGCAGAAGATACAGTCGTATTCCTGTGTAAGATAAACCCAGTTCCTGATGGCGCCGACGTAGTTGCCCAGGTGTATATCGCCCGTCGGCTGTATGCCGCTGAAGATCCTCTTCATCTCTCCTCCGTTATGGAATAAAAAAGGTCTTTTTACGATTTTGTTGTGTCTAATCTACAACAAAACGGCAGGGCAAATCAATGAGGGATTAAAAGACGGTTCCAGGGTGAAAAGAAGCAGATCTTTTATTTTCCCTGAAACGGTCCACAAACTTTGAAACCTGAAACCTTGTCTTTAAAGGGGCGGGATACGTACGGTGAAACAGGAACCCATTCCCTCGCTGCTTTTCAGCGAGATCTCCCCCCTCATCGTTTCGACAAGGTTCTTTACGCAGGAAAGACCGAATCCCAATCCTTCCGGTCCACCCTTTTCGTCCTTGAGATTGAAAAAACGCTTGAATATATAATTCTGTTTTTCTTCCGGGATCCCCTGACCGTCGTCTTCAACGGCGACCATAAGGTCAAGCTCCCCTGTGATGGTAAGCTTCATCATCTTTTTGCGGTATTTCAGCGCGTTGGAAATAAGGTTCCGCAGTATCTGCCGGATCTTTTTCTGGTCGTGGCTGAAGGGCGACGCGTTATATTTCCCGGAAACTTCGACAAAGATGCCGTTCCTCACAAGAACATCGTTGAATGAGGTGTCATCACATGTTCTGACCAGTTCTTCCCCGATAACGGGGGCTACAACCTCGATGGCGTCCACCAGTGCCTCCTTGAGGATATCGGCAACCAGGAACCGGTCTTTCCTGAAGAGCCCTTCTTCGGAGCGGTAGACCTCGATGATCTCCTGGAGAAGCGCCTTCGCCTTGTCCGCGTTGCGGAGTATCCGCTTAAAGGTGTCTTTCTGATATTCGTTGTATGGGCCGTACCTCTCTTCTTTTTTGAGAAGGTTGTTGACGCTTGTCGATACGATCGACAGGGGACCGGTGAGGTCATGTATCAACAGATCAACTAGCGGGTCTTTAAGGGCCATATACCGACCTTTTGATGCGCCAAAGTGGTTGTTTCTATTGATTGTAAGATATTCTGCCGTAGCGGGAAAAGTCAAATAAAAAGAACTTTCGGCTTTCTCCTGAGCCTCTCAGGGAACCTCTATTTCCCGGCCCTGTCCTTAAGGGCAAGGCGTATGTCGTTTATGAGCTGCTCCGAAAGTTTCTTCATGGCCTCGCTCAGCCCTGCCGCCAGTCCGTCCGGTGAATGCTCCGTCACCGGGACCGAATAGGCATATTGTTTCTGAAAGACGACCTGCTCCACGGGGTTTTTTTGTGCCGTGTCCAGAAGGGTGACGCGCACGCTGAGGAGCGCCTTCTCCGGCGAGTTTTCCGTAGATTCGCAGAACTCGTCCACATGCCCGTCAAGGATATACCGCGACAGGTCGCTGTCATAAGAGGAGTACGTGCCCTTGAACAGCCTGGCACCGGTGATGTCACGGAGGATGAAGCCGCTGACCATGTCGGCCGGATTGACACGCCAGCGGCTGTAGTTGTATGTGTCGTAGCGGTATGGCCGGGTCTTGATAACCATGGTGGTCGTATTGAATGCCGGTGCCACGGAAAAGCGCTCGACGCGGATGAGTTCGTCGAAGGGTGTGCCCGTCGCGGCGACCGCCGGGGGCGTATAGTCCAGGGTATACTGGTCCACCACATAGGGCGCCTTGGTCCTGCCGAAACAGCCCGTGATGAGCGCCAGGCAAAGAGTGGAGAAAAAGAAAAGCGCTAAGATGTGTTTTGTTGATCGTCCCATGGTTTCACCTCTTCTTCGGGGGTGGATCGCTGAACAGGATATCCGACGGGTCCGCCTTGAGCCTGTTGATGAGCAGGTCGAGGTTCTCAGACGCCCTGCGCAGGTTCTCGCTTGTGACCTGGATCTCCGTCGTGATCACCCTTGACCTGCGGGAGAGATCGTCGACGAGCCTGTTTGTTCTTGCCGTGGTCTCGGCCAGCTTCATTTTGTCCAATTCTTCCTTGATCTTCTTGATCGTAACCTTCGCCTCGCGTATCGTGTCGCGCGCGTCGGTTATGATCTCGTCGGCCCTGCCGTCACCTATCATCTTCGAGAGCTTATTGGCCGAATCGGCGAGTGTGTCCGTCATTTTCTCTAGATTGGAGATTACCTTGGTCATCTTCTGGCCGCTGAAGAAATTATTGACGCTGGCCGTTGCCGATACGAGCTGGTCGGAGATGGCCTTGAAATCGACCTGTTTCATTTTCTTCACCACGTCATCCACGCCGCTCACTATCTCCTGGATCTCTGACGGGTTGGACGGAATGAGGGTATAGTCAGGCTCGAAATTGATCTGCGGCGTCCTCTTGATGTCTCCCGGCTTCCTGTGGTCCAGTTCCACGTATACGATGCCGGTTATCCCCGCCGCTTTCAGTTTGGCAATTGTCTTGTTCGCAGCATCGCCGCTGAAATTGACCTTCATGACCACCTCGATGAGACGGTAGTCGGGCGCGACGTTGATCTTTTCCACCATGCCGATATCCACGCCCCTGTATTTAACGCTGGAATCGACCTGCAGGCCCTGTACCGATTCGTCAAAGTAGGTGACAAAACGTGAACCCTTCTGGAGATACTGTGAGGCGCCGAGCCAGACGATGGTGCCCACCGCGATCAGTACCCCTGCGAGCACAAAAAAACCCACCAGGAAATAGGTCTTCTTTTTTATCATGTCGTCATTCCTTCATTTTTTTTCTCCGCCACACGCCTGTTGAAAAAATCCGTTACCCTTTGATCGTCCGAGTCTGTCCTCAGTTTGCGGGGATCGCCCTCGGCAATGATGCCCATGGCGTCTTTGTCGAGCATGATGATGCGGTGAGATATGTTGAAAATTGTCTCAAGCTCGTGTGTGACGATGACCATGGTCGTGCCGATACCTTCGTTGAGCTTTTTTATGAGCACGTCGAGCTCGGCGGAGGTAACAGGGTCAAGCCCGGCCGATGGTTCGTCGAGAAAGAGCATGGCAGGGTCGAGGACCATCGCCCTCGCTATTCCCGCTCTTTTCTGCATGCCGCCGGAGAGTTCCGACGGGAAATGATTGTCGTATCCGGCAAGCTCGACCATGCCTAGCTTCATCTTCATGATCAATTCAATATCGTCTGCCGGGAGATTGGTGAATTCCGTCAGGGGAAGGGAGACGTTCTCTCCGATCGTCATGGAGCCGAAGAGGGCGCTCGATTGGAAAAGCATGCCGATACCCATGTGTAGCTTCCTAAGTTCCGCTTCATCCAGTAGCGCGGTATCCGTTCCATTGATCCAGATCTTTCCTTCCGTCGGGGTCTCGATGCCTATGATCTGTTTGAGGAGCGTCGATTTCCCGCACCCGCTGCCGCCCATGATGACAAATATCTCCCCTGCGTGCACCTCAAAGTTCACGTTGTCAAGAACGGTGTTATCGCCATATCGCACTGTCAGGCCTTCTACTTTTATGACTGGTTGCGCAGTGTTCACTGGAATGTTAACCACCTCTATGTCTTATCGGACATAATGAAGTATTATAGCAAAAGTCGAATCGATCACAATAATAAGAAATATGGACGCAACAACGGCCGATGTCGTGGCGTCGCCGACCGCCCCGGCCCCGCCGCGCACCTTGAAGCCCCGCTGGCAGCCGATGGCCGAGATGGCCGCGGCGAATACAAAGGACTTGGCGAGCCCCGATGTGATGTCGAAGATCTCGATGGCCTTCATAGTCTGCTGGATGTAGGTGTAGATCGTAAGGTTAAGACCGAGCACCCCGACGATGAGCCCGCCCATAATTGCGAATATGCTTGAAAATATGGTCAGGACCGGTACCACCAGGAGTGACGCGATCACCTTCGGGATGGCAAGGAACTGCATTGGGCTGAACCCCATCGTGGTCAGGGCGTCCACTTCCTCATTGACCTTCATGGTGCCGATCTCCGCGGCAAAGGCGCTGCCGGACCGCCCCGCGACTATGATGGCCGTCATGATGGGGCCGAGTTCCCTCACCATTGCAATGGCAACGAGTGAAGCGACATACATGTTGGCGCCGAACTGTTTCAGCTGAAGGGACGACATGAAGGCCATGATGAGGCCCAGGAGGAAACTGATGAGGCCCACGATGGGAAGGCCGTCGACGCCGACCTTTTTCATGGAAGAGACGACGTCACCCCAGCGAACCTTTTTCGGGTGCATCACCGAATAGGCAAGGTCGTAGAGGAGCTCACCGGAGAAGGATATGACGTCGTAGATGTCCTGAAGGGCCGAAACGGCGCCCGCGCCCAACTGTTCGACGATCCCCATGGGACGTTCCTTTGTCGCCAGGCTCGGCGCGGAAAGGGACTGCCGGTCGATGAGGCTCATGATCCCCTTTTTTTCCCTCGACAGGCCGTAGAGTGTGAAAGGCACCGATCGCCGCTGCGCCTCGTCTTCGAGCTTTACGAGAAAGAGGGCGCCGCTGCTGTCCAGGTAGTCGACACCCGTCACGTCTGCAGTGAGCTTTGTGGGGGCATATGAATCAAAGATGGAGCCGATGTGCGAGGAGAGGTCACCGAAGAGGTCAAGATCGATCCTGCCGGAGAGGGCAAGCGTGATATCGCCGCCGTTTGTCCCTTCAATGGTGTAGGGGATTTCATCGGGCATGTGTTATCTATAACATACCGGAGGGAAAATATGAACCCAAATGCGTGAAGCGCGCGGACGGGCCCGTGTACGGGTCAGCCCGCCGGGCGGGCTGACTTTGCGATGTTGTACTTCTTGATCTTGTATCTCAGCATGCGCTCGCTTAGGCCGAGCGTTGCGGCGGCTTTTGTCTGGACCCAGTCGGCGTTGACGAGGGCCTCGAGGATCATCGTTTTCTCGATGGATTCGACTGTCCCGCGAATGCTCCCGTCGCTTCCGGCAAGAGCCTGTTCGGAGAAGTTCGGCAGGTCCTCGATGGTGATGTGATCGCCGCGGGTCAGTACTATCGCCCGCTCCACGATGTTTTCCAGCTCCCTCACGTTGCCGGGGTAATCATATTTTACCAGGACATCGCGTGCCTCCCTCGTCAGGCTCTTGATGTTCTTTTTATGCTTGATGTTGTATTTCTTGAGAAAAAAGTCGATGAGAAGAGGGACGTCCTCTTTACGTTCACGAAGCGGCGGGATAAGTATGTTGACCACGTTGAGACGATAATAGAGGTCTTCCCTGAAAGTGCCTTTCTTTACCTCTTCCTCGAGGTTCCTGTTCGTTGCCGCGATGATCCGCACATCCACCTTGATGGATTGGACACCGCCCAGGCGTTCGATCTCTTTCTCCTGGATGACCCTCAGGAGCTTTGATTGAACGACTACGGGAATATCGCCGATCTCGTCGAGGAAGATGGTGCCCTTGTTGGCAAGCTCGAATTTGCCTGCCTTTCTCTGGTAGGCCCCCGTGAAGGCCCCCTTCTCGTATCCGAAAAGCTCGCTTTCCAGAAGGGTTTCCGGAATGGCCGCGCAGTTGACCTTTACGAGAGGGAAGACCTTGCGTTCGCTGAGCGCGTGGATCATGTTGACTATGACCTCTTTGCCCACTCCGCTCTCCCCGCTTATGATGCACGTTGAATCGGTCCTGGCGATACGCACAACAAGGCTCGATACCTCGTGCATCTTTTCGCTGTGATACACGAATTCTTCCGATTTGAACCGGTCTTTGAGGGTTTCGCGAAGCACCATGTTCTCGCGGATAAGGTATGTTTTTTCCTCGATCTTGCGGAGCTTGAAGAAAAGATCATCAAGGTCGATGGGTTTTGTCAGGTACTCGGAGGCCCCGGCCTTCAAAGCGCCGACGGCGTTCTCGATGCTTCCGAAGGCGGTTATCATGACGGCCTCCGTCGCCGGGTTTATCTCCTTGATCTTCTTGAGAAGGGTAAGACCGTCCGTGTCGGGCAGCTTGTAGTCGAGAAGGACTATCTCGAAGATCTCCTTTTGAAAAAGCATGAGGGCGGTTTCTCCATCGGCTGCCTCACCCACGGTATAGCCTTCTTTCTTCAGAAGTCCCCCGAGGAGCGACCTCTGGGTCTCTTCGTCTTCCACGATCAATATGCTCACCCTGTCCATAGCGGTAACTCCTGTATGATTTTTTATTGCGTTTTCGCTGCCTTGCCCTGTGTCAACGGCAGAACGATCGTAAAGGTGGCGCCCTGGCCGCCTGTGCTGCTCACCTTTATATCGCCGCCGTGGTCCTTGACGATCATGTAGGATATTGGGAGTCCAAGTCCCATGCCTTTGTCCTTTGTCGTATAATAGTATTCGAACACCCTGGTGAGGGCCTCTTCATCTATGCCGGTGCCCGAATCGCTGATCGACGTTTCTACAGAAAGATCTTTTTGTTTCGCCGTTATATCGATCTTTCCCCCGCCCTCCATCGACTCTATCCCATTGATGATAATGTTGTAGAATGCCTGTTTGAGACGGTCTCTCTGGCATTCGACGAGAATATCGGGGTTCGTGGTGTTCTCGATGAATATGCCCCTCGATGAGGCCTTCTCTCCCACGATTATGATCACCTCTTCAATGATGTCACGGAGCCCTTCCTTGCCGAAGGGTGCCTGCGCCCTCGTCGATTGGAGGAATTCCTCAACGATCCCGTTGACCCTCGTGAGCTCCTTTTTGATTATATCAAGAAAGGTGATATATTCCTGCTTCTTTTCCTCGGTGGGGACAAACTCCCTCTTGAGGCGCTGCACGGAAAGGCTTATCGCGTTCAGGGGGTTGCGGATCTCGTGGGCCATCCCCGAGGCCAGCTTGCCCAGCGACACGAGGCGTTCTTTCACCTCCATCTCACGCTCCATCTCCTTTACCCTTCTGGTGTATTTGCGTTCCATGAGAAAGATGGCATAGATGCTGCCCGCGCCCGAAAGGAACAGGACCGACAGGATCAGGATGAAACTGAGGGCCGTTCTCTGGATTGTATCACGGGCAAGGTCCTGAGAAACGAATATCTCCATGTGAAAACCGGGGAGGAACCTGGAATCGAGAGACCGCGAAATGGCAAAAGTGCCCGATCTCTGGTTGTCCGTTCCGACAAAAGACCCTCCTGTTCTGTCATATATTTTGATAGCGGCAATGTTGAACCTTTTTCCTTCCCGCTCGACGATGTCCTTCAGGATGACCTTTTTCCGGAGCGTTTCCAGTTCAACGGGGTCGATGACGAAGAATACGATGCGATCGCTGAGCCGCCTGCCGAACAGAAGCCCCCTGTCTTTACGGGTCGGCATTCTGATGACCGTCTGCTGTTTGCCGGAAAGGAGCTTTTTAAGGCTCTCTGCCGGTACGTCGCCTTTTCCTTTTTGTTCGACGATCTTCCCGGCGAGATCATATTCAAATATGTTGCCAAAAGAGAGCTTGCCCAGGTCTGTGCCTTTGACATTGCCCTCCATGTACCCGATGACGTTGTCGAGATCGTCGACTATCCCTTCATCGAAGACCATTATATTGAAAAAATAGGGCGTGATGATCGTGGGGGACCTGTCGAGGAGGCTTAAATATTCAAGATTGACATCGATCTCCCTCTTGACGTGGGAAAACAGGATCTCGGCCTCACCCGTGAGTTGCCGCTCGATGTTGCTTTGAATTATCCTGATCTGAAAAAAACCGGTCAGGGTGATCAGTACCAGGAAGATGATAAAAAGCAGCGATGGAAAGACTATGTTCCGTTTATCTCCCATACCGTCTCGGGCCGAAGCGATTTGGGTTTTTTCTGCGTTCCTGGTCACAGAAGCTGTTGTATCGCTCTCGTTGTTTATCGTTGAGTGATCTGGACACCTCCGAGCGATATTGTTGGTAAAGGTTGTGCTTTGCTGTGTCCAGTTCCTGTATCTCTCCCTGTATCCTGCCGATCCTGCCGGCGTTGGTCTGGGGATTCCTGCCGAGCTCTCTCAGTTCAAGCCGCTTTTTCATCGATTCCCGCTGGAGGGATTGCCATTCGTTGGTATACTTGTTCCTGATACCCTCCACCTGGGCCTTCTGGGGATCGGAAAGACCCAGCCCCCTCTCGAACTCGGAATAAGAATTTTGAGCATAGAGAGGGGGTGCAATAAAGAGGAACAGAAGGAAGAGGGCGATGAGCTTCATTACGGGTTGACGGGTACCCATACTTTATGGGAAGGGACCCACTTTCCGCCTATCCACTGACCGGGCACCTGCACCCATTGTCCCGGAGGGGCTTCCTGCTGATCAGGCGTGACCGTTGCGACGCTGCCCGGCTGTGTACCGCCGGCCTTCTGCTGGTTTGTCACGTGCTGGTCAACGGCGTTACCGCCCACGGCCCCGACGAGGCCCCCCACTGCCGCACCGATAAGGGTGGATGCGGTATCATGTCCTATCACCTGTCCGGCGATGGCGCCAAGACCGGCGCCGATGGCAGCACCCTTCTGTGTATTATACCCTTCCGATGCGCATGAACTAAGAAATAATCCAATTGTTAATACCAGTAATACTGCGAAAACTTTTTTCATTATCCTCCCTCCCTTTTTGTTGCTGGGTGGCGGGCCTTAAGCGTGCCTGCCACCCTTTGTGTCTGTTACCTAGAACCTGCCACATGAACCAGGCCCGTAACCGTGGCCGGAACCTCGGCCGTAACCGCCGCCGAAGCCGTGGCCGAAACCTCGGCCGTAACCGCTTTCACTGAGTTTCTTGAGCTGATCGGGTGTATAGACCTTTCTCTGGTCAAGCTTGAACTGGACCATGCTATCATGCATCTTCTGCCTTAAGCCGTTGACCTCTTTCTCCTTTGCCAGTATTGCGGCATTCGTAGCATTCGGGTCTGCGTAGATCGTCCTCAGTTCATTGCGTTTCTGAAAAAGCTCGTAACGCAGTGAGGATGTATCGTTGTTGAACTTTTCCCTGAGCTGCCACATCTTATCCGTCTGCTCCTTGGAAAGATTTATACCGGCACCGGGTCCGTATCCTTTCGGTCCGCTCCCGAAACCCCCGCCGGGCCCAGGCCCGATTGCGAGAACTGCCGTTGCTACCGCCAGGAACATGACCACCATTATGAAACCTAAAACCTTCTTCATTGTAACCTCCTCGTGTGGTTTTTTGCAAATCATGGATGTATTAAAGGCAATAACCGTGCCGTTGATGTTGTGCATCCATAACGAGCCGTTTTTATTGATATAATAAAAACATGAGGTTTCACAGGCATGATATTGCAAGGAAATAAATGTCGAAGGGATGGATGCTCATCGACAATAGTGTCGCTCAAGCATTGGCAGGCATATTTATATAGCCCTCCACCGGCAGATATGGTATATTTTCCAGTTACTTAACAACACAATCGAAGGAGAATATGCGCATGATCGACGAAAAGGTTGTGACGAAAGCGATAATAGAACGATATACGGAAAAACTGCTCGACAGCCTTGAGCTTGATGTGGCTATCTGCGGCGCCGGACCGTCCGGCCTCGTGGCGGCTTACTATATGGCGAAGAAGGGGCTCAAGACGGCCATATTTGAGAGAAAGCTTTCCGTGGGCGGCGGAATGTGGGGCGGCGGCATGATGTTCAACGAGATCGTTGTCCAGCAGGAAGGCAAAGAGATACTCGATGAGTTCGGTATCGGCGCAAAACGCTACAAAAAAGGGTATTATGTAGCCGATGCCGTCGAGTGCGTAAGCGGTCTTACCTTTAAGGCAATGAAGGCCGGAGCGAGGGTCTTTAACCTGGTGAGCGTCGAGGACGTTGTCGTCCGCAAGGACAGGGTGGCCGGTGTGGTCATCAACTGGACAGCCGTAGAGTTGGCGGGGCTTCATGTTGATCCCATGACCATATTCGCGAAGTTCACCGTCGACGCGACGGGACACCCCGTGGAAGTCGTCAAGGTCCTGGAACGCAAGATGAACGCAAAGCTCCTTACGCCTTCAGGCAGGATCGAAGGGGAGAAGTCCATGTGGGCCAACGTTGCGGAGACGACAACGCTGGAAAATACGGCAGAGATATTCCCGGGGATGTATGTGGCAGGAATGAGCGCCAATGCGACCTTCGGTTCATACAGGATGGGGCCCATCTTCGGAGGGATGCTCCTGTCGGGCAGGAAGGTGGCCGAACTGATAGCTCCACGGTGTAAATGAGAAACCTATTATCCATAGCTGGTTTTGACCCCTCTTTGGGGGCGGGGATCGTGAGGGATGCCGATACGTTCTTCTCCCTCGGTTTTCACGGCCTGGCCGTACCAACCTGCACTGTGGTGCAGGGTCCTCGAGGCGTGCGCAGGGTCGACCCGTCGCCGGAAGGGCTTTTTCGCGATACCCTTCAGGCCGCGACAACAGGTATCGCCCTCGCCGGTGTGAAGATCGGCGCCCTCTGCGATGAGTTCCATGTGAAAGAAACGCTGCGATTTCTCAAGTTACGTAAAAACATACCTGTCGTTCTTGACCCCGTGTTCAAGGCAAAGAACGGTATCGAGCTTATCTCCGACAGGGGCAGGAAGATCTGCGTAAGCTCACTCTTCAAAAAGGCTACAGTTGTGACACCGAATGCCGAGGAGGCATCGTTTATAACCGGTAAAAAGGTGCGGGGCGTAGGTGCCGCCAAAAAGGCTGCCGAGACGATCCATGCGATGGGGCCAATGGCGGTTGTCATAAAAGGGGGGCATCTCGAGGGAGATCCCGTCGACGTCTTTTTCGACGGCCGGGAATTTGTCCTCTATGAGAAAAAGAGGATAGCACGGTCAATACACGGTACGGGATGTTCTTTTTCATCTACACTCCTTTGTTTTCTGGCGAGGGGTTACGGATTGCCGGAGGCCTTTGGCGCCTCAGAACGATATCTTGAAAGATTATTGCAGTTAAGCTACCGTATCGATAAAGGCGGCCATTTTTACCTTTCTTCAGCGACCGTTACCTCCCGTGATGCCGAGCGGTGGATGGTGATAGACGGGCTTTTCCAGGCGAAACAGCGATTGGATGGGCTCAATCCGGTCGAGTTGATACCCGAGATCCAGATGAATATCGGCTATGCCTTACCGGACGCGAAGACCACCGCTGATGTGGCGGCCTTTCCGGGGCGTATCGGCCGGCATGCAGGAAAGGTGCTGTTTAGAGGGGACCCTCAGTTTGGCGCCTCGTCGCACGTGGCGCGCCTTGTCCTGACGTATATGCGTTACCACCCGCATGTACGCTGCGCCGCCTGCGTCCGCCATGACGAAACGTTCATTAAAAAAGCAGCGTCAAAGAAGCTCGTAATAGAATTTATCGACCGCATGAAAGAACCAAAAAAAATAAAAGGGGCCGAGGGAAAGAGCCTCGACTATCTCGTGGACAGTGTCTTAAAAAAGGCCAAAAGGCCGCCTGACATCGTCTACGATCGAGGCGCGATCGGGAAGGAACCGGTTATCAGGCTCTTCGCGAAAGACCCCCTTGAGCTCGTTGAAAAGATGGAGATGATAAGACCATGAAAAATCAGCTTATTGCAGCACGCGAAGGAAAGATCACAAAGGTGATGGAACGCGTTGCCCGGGACGAGGGGGTCGACAGTGAAGACCTTCGCAGGCTTGTGGCGGAAGGGAAGGCGGCCATCCTTGCGAACAACAGGCATAAGAAATTCACCCCCAAGGGTGTCGGCAAAGGCTTGAGCGTAAAGGTCAACGCCAACATCGGCACCTCTCCCGAGCGGGTGGACATCAAGGAAGAACTGAAAAAACTGACCGTTGCCCGGGAAGCGGGAGCGGATGCCGTAATGGACCTGAGCACCGGCGGCGATATCGATAAGATCAGGAAGATCATCGTCGATGCCGCCATGATCCCCGTGGGGACCGTCCCAATTTACCAGGCCGCAGTGGAGACCGTGAAAAAGAGAAAGGCCATCACTAAGATGGAGGCCGACGATATCTTCGAGGTCATCGAGAAACATGGCATCGACGGGGTCGACTTTATAACCGTTCACTGCGGTGTTACGAAAAGTTCCATTGAACGCCTTAGAAAACAGGGAAGGGTAACGGACATCGTGAGCCGCGGCGGCGCGTTCCTTGCCGAGTGGATCATCGTCAACGGAAAAGAGAACCCCCTCTACGAGAATTTTGACCGCCTCGTCGCCATCGCGAAGAAATACGACATGACGTTGAGCCTCGGTGACGCCCTGAGGCCGGGATGCATTGCCGACGCGACGGACCGCGGGCAGATCGAAGAGCTCATTATCCTGGGAGAGCTCTGCGCGGAGGCAATCGACAAGGGTGTTCAGGTCATGGTTGAAGGCCCCGGCCATGTGCCCATCAATCAGATCGAGACGAACATTGTCCTCCAGAAAAGGCTTTGCAATGACGCTCCATTCTATGTCCTCGGGCCTATCGTCACCGATATCGCGCCGGGTTATGACCACATCACCTCCGCCATCGGCGGCGCAATAGCTGGATATTACGGGGCTGATTTTCTCTGCTACGTCACGCCTTCGGAGCACCTCGGCCTGCCAATGCCGCAGGATGTCCGCGACGGTGTCATCGTGACGAAGATCGCGGCGCACGCTGCCGACCTCGCGCGGGGCAGTCAAAAGGCCTTCGCCATGGACAAGGCCATGTCCACCTATCGCAAGGCACTTGACTGGAAGGGGCAGATCGAATGTGCCATCGACCCGGAAAAGATAAAGACCTTCCGTAAAGAGCGGAACCTCAAGAACGATGTCTGCAGCATGTGCGGCGAATTCTGTTCCATGAAGCTCATGAAGGACTACCTGAAGAAAAAGTAGATGACCCTCTACCCTGAACAAGACGCAGGGCTTTTGACGGTGTCGCAACTGACGGCCGAACTGAAGCGGTTTGTCAGCGGAAGGTTCCGGGATATCCGTGTCGAAGGCGAAGTGTCCAACGCGAAACTTTATCCATCGGGACATTTCTATTTTACCCTCAAGGACGACCTTGCCATGGTCCGGGGCGTCTTCTTCAATTATGCCGCCCGCGCGGGCGGCGGCAGGACAGTGAAGGACGGCGACAGGATCATCTGCGCGGGCAGGATCGACATCTATGAAAAGAGGGGCGAGTACCAGCTCATCGTAAGCGACATCGTCGCCAGGGGTGACCAGGGCCTTCTCTATACCCGTTTTCTTGAACTCAAGGAAAAGCTTCTAAAGGAAGGACTCTTCGACGAAACCCTCAAAAAGCCCCTTCCCGTCTTTCCGCGGTGCATCGGTATCGTAACTTCACCCGCAGGCGCGGCTGTACGGGACATGCTCAGGATCATCCACGGGAAGTTCGGGAACATGGCGGTGCAGATCTACCCCGCTGCGGTCCAGGGTGAAGAGGCGCATTTTGAGATCGCGGCCGGGATCGAATATTTTAACGGGGCCGGAGAGGTTGACGTCATCATCGTCGGCAGGGGAGGGGGATCATATGAGGACCTCGCGACCTTCAATGAAGAGAAGGTGGCCAGGGCCATCTTCTCTTCAGGCATACCCGTCGTCTCAGCCGTCGGTCACGAGGTGGATTTCACTATCGCCGATTTCGTTGCGGATGTCCGCGCCCCTACGCCGACAGCGGCAGCGGACCTTGTTGTCCCCGACAAGGGAGAAGTTGCGGGGTACATTTCCGGCATGAAGGACTCCCTCATCCAGGGGATGGAGAACAAGCTGGAGAGGGCGAAATACCTCTTCGTCCGTGAGGTCATGGATTTCAAGGACAGGAAGGACTTTTTTTCGTCACAGAGGATCTACCTCGACGACCTTGTGAACAGCCTTACGCACAACCTCGAACTGTATATGAAAAGTGTCCGCGCCAGGTGCGACGGCCTTGCACAAAGAATAGAAGATCTCAATCCCACGACCATCCTGGGAAGGGGTTACAGCATCACCGCAATGGCTGAAACCGGTGCCGTCATCACCGACGCAGCATCAGTCTCCCACGGTGAAGCCCTGTCGATAACGCTCCACAGGGGCGCCCTCGATGTTTCAGTGGTAAACAAAAAATAAAATACTTTATCTCACGCCCGCTCCTAACGATACACGATCCGTCATGATGCACGATGCATTATAAAAGACTAAAAGACTGTCTCACGCCCGTTCGTCGTTCCACTCCTCGCTTGAGCACGCAGAGCGCACCGAGAAAGACAAAGACCTCCCCGGAAATATTTGAGACTTCTAAATTTTCCGGGGACTTCCGATCCCGCTTTGACACTTGTGATAAGCGGGATAATGAAAAGACAGTTGCAGCCTTTTGAAAGATCGAGCAATTTGAACTTGAAAGGACATGTTTTGTTTCCCGCGAAGCGGGATGGGGGTGCGGACTGATCTTATTCTTCTCAAAGATCTGTCCGCAAAAGGTCTTCCCCGGCGGACTCTGTGCCACGCCTTGGGCGTGGTCGAGTCCCATCTATGACGGGACGGGCGAGAGACGAGGTCTTTTTTATTTATTTCAGTTTTTCGAGCGTTAGCGCCTGAAGAGCGATTCGTCGGTGTTTTTGAGCCTCCCGGCCATTTCCTTCAGGATCGCGAGGACGATGGGCGCGTTCTCGCGAAGTATGATATCGAAGTTTTCCTGTGAGATCCCGATCAATTCGGTGTCCGGTGAAACGGCAACGGCGCTCGCCGATCTCGGTGTGCGAAGGAGCATGGACATCTCACCGAAATATTCACCCTGCACCATGGTCCTGATGTGTTTTTCCCCACGGCTTATCTCGACGGAGCCGGCGACAACGTAGAACATGTTGCTGCCCCCGTCTCCCTCGCTGAATATGACATCTCCCCCCTGGTGGCAGGTGACAAACCTCTTGAGCAGGGTTGCCGAAGAGGGCCGGTCAAGCTGTCCGGCGAAGAGTCCTTTGAGGAGGAGGGCGTTGCGTTTTTCCGTGTTTACGGCAACCTCCGCGCCGAAAAGGATAACGAGGAAACAGTAATACACCCATACGATCATCACGAAGAGTATCTTCAGGGAACCGAAGGTCTCCCCGTATCCCGGGCGGGCCTTGATAAACAATGCGAAGACCTCCCGCATGAATATGATGAGCACGGCCGAAATGATCGAGGCGCTGATAAGCTTGACAAGGGTGAGTCTTACAGGAAGGAAGATGGCATAAAAGACGGTCATGCAGAGCGTTGCGACGCAGACGGAGATGAGGACATCGCCGGTCTTTGTCAGCGCAAAGCTCTCCGGGGAGAAGGTGTGAAACACCCTGGAAAAGACCACTTCGGCCACGACGAGGATGACGAAAAGAAGGAGCATGATCAGCGCCGCCCTTGCGTTCTTGAGTTGCGACATGATGAAAGACGCCGGAGGTTCCTTCCTGAATATCTTGAGAAAGGCCGTTCGCAATGAATCCATGAGGGACATGGCGGCGATGAAGACAAATACGATTATTGCGGCGCCAAGGGTAAACTGGTGCTTCGTGATAGAGGTGAACTCGATGCTCATCCAGTCACGTATGCGGGGAAACAGGTGGTCGATGAGGCCTTCGATGCCGGTAACGAGCATGGCTGACGCGTTCCCGTTACCTCCCGTGATGTTCACGACAAAGAAGAGAAGGGGAACAAGGGCGAAGAAGCTGTAAGTGGCCAACGCAGCGGACATTTCGAAATCGTTGTTATTGAGGAAAGACCTTAAGGATTCACGGGCGACGATGCCGCTTACACGCATGGACTGAAGGGCCCTTTCCAATGGAGAAGACTTTGTCGGGGAATGCATTGTTGAACAATTATAGCAGAAGAACAGGGAACAGGGAACAGGGAACAGAAAAACCAGCTTGAACAGCTTGAGCCGCTCGAACCGCTTAAACGTTAAGAGATCTTATTAAAAAAGTTGACTTTCAAAAAGTCAATCGCCACCCTTTCCCTGTTCCCTGTATACCGGTCCTTTTATCTCCAGCGTCCCGTACCGTTTCCTGTGATTGATGAAATGGACGGAATCGAGGTCGATATAGTCGAAGGAGCCGCTGCCCAGGGCGAGGTTGATGCCCGCGGAAAGCCCCACCATGGTTTCCGTCATACAACCGATCATGAGCCGGAGGCCGTGTTCTTTTGCGAGGGCAAGAATGGCAAGGGATTCCCATATGCCGCTTTTTGCCGTCTTTATGTTCACGCCATGGCCGAGGCCGCCATCGATGACCAGTTCCATATCGCGAACCGTGAAGACCGTCTCATCAAGGATGACAGGTAAGGGTGAGAGTTTCGTTATCTCGCGCAAACCGCGGTGATCATCTTTTTTAAGCGGCTGTTCGAAAAGCTCGACGGGGAAGCCCTTCTTTTCTATGAATTCGGCAAAGGCGAGATATGTCCTCGCAGTGAAGCCCTGGTTGCCGTCGAGACGCACGGTGCACGGCGCCGGCAGTTTGCGGATGGTGGACGTTACAAAGGCCATAAGTCGCTTATCGTCTGCAGTGTTGCCGCTCACCTTTACCTTGTATTTCGTGAAACCCCGCTTGATGGCGTAATCCATCCATGCGGCAAGGACATTTTCGTTTGTCGTGAAAGGTACGGTAATGTCCGTCTCGATCTGTCGCAACGCCCCGCCGAAATAGAGATGTTCCTTTGTGCCCGAGTGGTCGAGTTGTGCCCGGAACAGGGCGGTCTCAAGGCCGGACACGGTCATGGGATAGTGCCGGTATTTTTTGCGAAGGGTTGCGATGATGACGGGGAGGTCCCCGATCTTTCTGCCTGTCAGGCGGGGCCGCTCTTCGCTGAGGATACCCTTTATGGCGTCCGCCGATTCATGGGGAAGGACAAAGCTCGTCGCGCATTCCCCGTGCCCCTTCGATCCGTCTTCCAGGGTGGCCTCGACGATGACGCTTCGCATGTGGTCTTTGCGGCCGAGCGATGTCGAAAAGGTTGTCTTTAAGGGGCACACCAGCTGCCTGAAACGAATGCTCTTTATCCCGTCGCCGGCCATATTTTACACACCCTTCGTTCGCGCGCGCCGGTGAGAGCGGGCGCTGATCCGCCTGTTCTCAATGAAAGACCCGCAATATACCCGTTTATTGCCGGCCATGGAATTGTTCTCCACGATGTCCTTGAACGTTAGTCCGAACTTTTCCCGGAAGGTTTTGACCTCAGCAAAAAGACCCGTTTCCACCGCTTCGATAAATCGTTCTTTGCCCAAAAAGAGCATGACGTGGGTGACCCTGTCCCGGTTCTCTGCCAGGGAAAGGAATATGAGGTCCGCGGGCTTAAGCTCGCCGGGGGGGACCTTGCGCGCCGCCACCCACTGGTCGTGGGCATCGCGGGGAATGTCGATGCCGCTCACGCGGTAGGCAAGGTTGGTAAGGCCCGAACAATCCATCCCCGTTGCGCCGGTAAAGGATGGTATGTGCGTGCTTCTTCCGCCCCATAGATACGGGGTGCCGATAAATGACTTTGCCGTTGCGACCACCCGTTCCCGCACCTCTTCAGGTTCTTCCTGTGCGCCCGTTCCAAAAACGTTATCCCTTTGCACCCACCCCTTTTTGCCGCCGGGAAGACATATTCCAATAAGGTCGTTGCTGACCTCCCCGGTCAGATCGAGCCGTGTTCCTGCCGAGAGATAAAGATCGCCCGGCGCCGTCGAAAGAGGGCCTGTTGCCACGGCAACTGTCTTGTTTACAATGCTGTTCGCTGCAGGAGGGTCCTTGATGAATGTGACCGCTTCTTTTTTCACCCATCCGGGGTAGCCGGCCCAGCTGCCTCCGTGGGTCAGTTTTTTTTGTTCTCCTGCTTCAACAAAGTACCACCCGCCATGTTCTTCATCCCGGTATGTGAGGGTCTCGTTCAATAAAAGCTGCGTTTCCTGCAGACCGTCGTAACCGTGGCCGGTCGATCGTTCAAGGGGTTTGGCCCTGAGATCGGCAACAGGCACCGTAACTGTTAATAAGTACCCCTGCGCAGTATCTTTCGAAGCCTGTTCTTTCATCGGGGGATCAGTTCAAGACGGATGGACGAGGCGCCTTTTGCCTTTTTCAGGATCGTTGCGTCACCGATGATCTTTCCGATAATGTTGACCTCACTTGCCGGGACCGGCTCCTGGCCCTTGCTTAGTGGCGTGGGGCCAAAAAAGATGGCAATGGCATCACCCGGCGGCCAGTAGCCTATGTCCCCGATCTTCACGACGCGTGTTGCCGTTTCGTCAAGGGGAACATGAACGGGCACCTCGAAGTAGAACTCGTCGCCCCATTCGTTCGGGGCGGCCGTGATGGGAAGCGCCCCGGCTATGGCCCCGGCGCAGGGGGTTTGGGCAAGTTCGGCTTCGACGGAAACCGAACCCGCGGTGATGCGGACCTTCGTGATCATGAGCGCTCCTTTTTAATTAATGTAGCTCCCTTTGAGGCCTTATGTCAAAGAACATAAAGAGAGGATTCAGCATAGGGCTTAAGGATCCAGGGCCAAGGGCTCAGAGAAAAAGTGATGCACGATGCATTATACATATGCACGATGAGAAATGAAAGAACTGCAAGAGGGAACGGGGAATAAAGACAACCTGGTATAAATGGCAGATTATTTCAGGGATGACGGTAAACAATGGAGGCTGTCCCCTTGATTTTCTCTGGCCCCTGAGCCCTACTCCCCTGAGCCCTTCTTTCTTGACGAAATATGGAAAAGGTGTATGATTGAATTAATTAAGCTCTTCGAATTCCAGAACAGGTGCATATGAAAAAAAACTCGCCGGAGCAGTCGGGCGGTTCCCGTTCGCGTGATAAAAAGAAGGCAGGATTACCCGGTGCCAACGCCGGCAACCGCGATGAAAGCGTGCCGAATGACGCAGAGCTTCGTTTTTTGGCCCGGCAATGGGAAAGTTTTCTCCGGGCAACGACCCATCCGATCATGATCCTTGACCCGGAGTTCAGGATCATTGCAGCCAACAAGGCAACATGCGAAACGCTCGGCATTGCGAAAGAGGAACTTTTCGGAGAGAAGTGTTGCGAGATGTTCCACGGTACCAGGGAGCCGGCCCCTGGATGCCCCATGAAGACAATGTTGCAACAGGGTTGCCTTGAGACCGTCGAAATGGAGGTCGAGACGGTACGCGGCACCTTCCTTGTGTCCTGCATCCCCATCTTTGATGCTTCTCAACGTCTTGCCGGCGTTGTGCACATGGCGACGGACATTACCAGGCAAAAAAAGGCCGAGGAGGCCCTGCGGGAAAGCGAGGAACGCTACCGCAGCATTGCCGAGGAATCGCTTGTTGGCGTTTATATCATCCAGGACAACCTTTTCCGGTATGTGAACAAAAGATTTTGCGAGATCAGCGGCTACGGCTATGATGAGATCGTCGACAGAATGACACCCCTTGATCTTACCCATGAAGATGACAGGCGGACCGTAGAAGATAATTTGAAGAGGTGTTTTCAGGGAGAGATCGACAGTATCCGCTATGGATTCCGCATAAAACGAAAGGACGGCCGCATAGCAAGGGTGGAAGTCATCGGCGGCCTTTTCGATTACCGTGGGAGACCGGCAACAATCGGCACTCTCCTTGATATCACCAAGGAAACAATGCTGGAAGAGCAGCTTCAGCAGGCGCAAAAAATGGAGGCGATAGGCCAGCTTGCGGGAGGCATTGCCCATGATTTCAACAATATTCTTACCACCGTGACAGGATATTGCGGCCTGCTTCAGATGGACATGAAAAAAGACGATCCCAATGTGCTCTATGTGGACCAGATCAGGATAGCTTCCGAAAAAGCTGCCCAGTTCACGAGCAGCCTTTTGGCTTTCAGCAGAAAACAGGTAATGGAATTGAAGCCGCAGAGGTTCAACACCCTCATCAAGGGGGTTGAAAAGCTCCTGGAGAGACTGCTTCCCGAAGATGTGATGTTGAAAATTATCTTTACCGGTGAAAATTCTGCCATCATTGCAGACTCTACCCAGATCTACCAGCTTCTCATGAACCTCACGGCAAACGCCCGCGATGCCATGCCACGCGGGGGTGCCTTGACCATTGAGACCGATACGGTGGTGATCGACGAGGATTTTATCGCAAAGCGGGGTTTTGGTGAAAATGGGTGTTATGCACTTCTGTCTGTCAGCGACATTGGCACGGGCATGGATGCCAGGACAAAGGAGAGGGTGTTCGAACCCTTCTTTACCACGAAGGGGCCGGGGAAAGGGACGGGCCTCGGCCTGTCCGTTGTGTACGGTATCGTGAAACAGCATGGAGGTTTTATTGATGTTGAAAGCGAGCCGGGGAAAGGGACCACATTTTTCGTGTATCTTCCCATCGTGAAAGTAAAGATGGATCGCAGGTACGGCAGGGCCCTGATATATAAAGGTGGGAATGAAACGGTCCTTATCGCTGAAGACAGCAATGATGTGAGGGACCTCACGAAGGAGGTCCTGAAAAAGGCCGGTTACAGTGTTATCGAAGCCGTGGACGGACAACAGGCCATATCGGTCTTCCGGGAGAACCCTGACAATATCGACCTGGTTATCCTCGACGTGGTCATGCCGAAAAAGAACGGCAGGGAGGTCTACAATGAGATCATCCTGATAAGGCCGGAGGTGAAGGTTCTTTTTATCAGCGGTTACACGGCTGACGTGATCATCGACAAGGGGATCTCCGACCGGTCACTGGAATACCTGGCAAAACCGGTCTCGCCGGTTTTGCTTCTCAAAAAGGTGAGGGAGATACTGGACAGAACATAAAGAAAAGGTTGCAGCCGTTTGAACAGCTTGAACCGTTTGAGCGTGAAGAACAGAAGCAAAAAAAATTCCTGAAACTCTTAAACTGTCTTTTAGGGTTCGAGGATGATCTCGTCGAGGGAGCGCTTCGGGACGTAGTGGACCTTGTTGGCCTCACGCCAGTATTTGATGTCACCGTCTTTTACATCTGTGATGACGACCTGTTCTTTGGGTACACCCAGACGCGATGACCAGGAGTATCTGGTAACGTCCGGGTATGTTGAGGAGGGCGCTGAGCCTTTCCCGCTGGATATTGGCGATCATGCAGCCGCCAAGACCCATATCGGTCGCTCCAAGCAGTATGCTCTGGGCGGCGATGCCGTGATTGCACCCGAAGTCCTTTGCAATGGACGTATCGCCCAGTATGATGATATAGGCCGAAGGTCTTTCGCCTTCTTCCGGTCCCGGCCAATCCTTCAGATAGCCTGCCCAGGCGAGGCAGGAGAATATGCCGGCGTTCTTGCCGGCATCGTTGGAGAGGATGAACTTCAATGGCTGGAGGTTTGCCGCCGACGGTGAAAGCCGGGCAAGTTCGACGAGTCCCTTGAGCTGCTGCGTGCTTATCGGTTCGCTCTGCCGGAAGCGCCGGTAACTCCTGCTCTTCGTAACAAGCTCACGTATCGTCATGCAATAACCCCTTTGCCTTGAACGTTGAAGCTGCTTATGGATGTTCCTTCAGGCTTTTTGCTTTTTCCTGAAACTTTGAAACCTGAAACCCTGAAACTGTTTTTTAGAGATCCAGTATGATCTCTTCGAGGGGACGCTTCGGGACGTAGTGGACCTTGTTGACGTCACGCCAGTAATTGATCTTACCATCCTTTGCGTCTGTTATAACGACCCGTTCCCTGGGAACGCCCAGAGCGATGACCAGAAGTATCTCATAATGTTCAGGTATCTTGAGGAGGGCCTTTAATCGGTCCCGCTGGATATTCGGGAACATGCGGCCGCCGAAGCCCATCTCCGTTGCCCCCAGCAGCATGCTCTGGGCGGCGATGCCGTGATCGCACCCGAAGTCCTTTGTGATGGATGTATCGCCGAGTATCATGATATACCCGGCAGGCCGTTTGCCCTCGGTAGGTCCCGGCCAATCCTTGATATAGCTCTCCCACTCAAGGCAGGAAAAGATGGTTTCGTTCCTGGCGGGATCGTTTGAAAGGATGAATTTCAAGGGTTGGAGATTCCCGGCAGACGGCGAAAGCCGGGCAAGCTCGACGAGCCCCTTGAGTTGCTGCGTACCTATCGGTTCGCTCTGCTGGAAGCGCCGGTAACTCCTGTTCTTCGTAACAAGTTCGAAGATATTCATATAGAAACTATAGCATAGGCTAAATATGATGCAAGAGAAAATTGATAAATCAGGGCCCAGGGGCCAGGGTCGAGGATTCAGGGAAGATCAAAGGCAAAAGATGTGCATTTTGTCTGGTTTTCTGTTTTTCTCTGGCCCCCGAGCCCTGAATCCTGAGTCTTTTTATCTAAAATAGGGTTTGATCTCTTTGCACAGGTCCTCCGGGAGGACCACGCAGATGGGTTCCGAGAGGATGGCCTGGAAAAAGTTCAGGTCCGGGGCAAAATCACGCATGTTCAGGAACGTCCGGGGAACGATCCGGAAGTAGCAGCAGAAATGGTCCTGACCTGCCGGCCCCAGGGAAAGGGATGCGTTGAAGCTGAAAATTCCGGTGTTCTCATAGAAGCAAAAGACGCGCAAAAGGCCCGAGATGAGATCATCAATATCGCTGTCCATCAGGCCTGAGATGGAAAAGACGTCTGAAAATATGCACATTATCTCTCCCAGCAATCCAAGGGAAGTGAAAGAGGCCAGCCAGTGTCCCCGGCCGGTTTGACCGATATAGCGCTCGCCCGCGGTCGATTCTTGGCTGACAAGGGTGTGCCAGTAGTTCTGTTTGTTTTCAAGAGAGAACCTTTTTGATGCTTCCAGCTCGTCCATGAACTGGTTGCCGGGGAATCCAGTGGCGAAATATTGCTGGTGGGGATGAACGAGGCCCCCGCCCGATGGGGGCATGTAATTCCAGGTCATGAGGTGGTATGGAAGTGAGGGATCGAGAGCCGCGATGTGCCGCAAAAAGCCCGTGCCCAGGGAAAAGGCGTCTTTAAGCCGCTGCCGTGTGAAACCATTTAAGGGGACCACGTGATCGTCGGTCATGATGACGACACCGCTGTGGATATCGTAAGGGAAGAGGTTGGGAATGAGAAGCGCTTCGCCGCGCGCAAGTCTTCCTTCCGGGAAGATCTCGGGCGTGAATTTGGGTGTTGCCTTTTCGCGTTTTTCAGGACAGAAGGGGCAGAAGCCTTTTACGTCGGGATCGTGATAGTTTTCGAGATCAAGCTTCTGTGGTTTGATGGCGCCGAAGTGTGAAAAGTGGCAGGTCCTTCCCGTCAGTGGGTCAAGGCGTACCTGAAATCGGACCGTCGATGGTGAGAAGCCGGCTCTGGGGTCCAGGAAGGTGCTTTCCGATTCAATGATCTTAAGATCGATCTGTGACGACACGGCACTCTCCTTGTTGACAGGTATTGCACATATTGACAGTATTGGAGAGTCCTTGTCAAGATGCTTTTGGCACGGTCCTTACAGATGATCGATATCGTCTTTCGTTCCCTCTTCATTTTCGCCCAGGTTCTTTTCAAGATAGTCTTTCGCTATCCCCTGTCCGCCGAAGCCAAAGGCAATGGCCAGCGCGAGGACGATCCCGCCGAAGACAATGGCGAACGCTATGATGACCGTTTCCCGTCCGATGCCGAGCTGTTCCAGGGCCATGGTGGCGGAGAGGATAAAGACGGTTAGCTTGACGAACTTTCCAAGCGTGCCTGCCTTCTTCAATCCGGCGTTGACCGAGGCGATAAGAACGGCCCGCCCAAAGAAATTGCTGAGGATGTAACCGAACAGGAGGATCACAGCGGCGGTGATGACGTTCGGAAGGTAGAGAAAGAACCTTTCGAGGAGGTGCTCAACCGTTGGTATCTTCAATGTCTGCAGCGCCACAACGGCAAAGGTGAAGATCGTGAGCCACCCGATGATCCTGGCGATGAAGGATGAAGGTGGTTCTTTAATGCCGCCCCGGGAGAGCATCTCGAAGATTCCCAGGCGTTCGGCGGCCCTGTCGAGATTGATGGCCCTGAAGATCCGTAAGAAAACCACCTTGAGGACGATACCGAGGACGATACCGACAATGAGCAGGGCCAGTGATGTCAGGAAATAGGGCAGGAATGTCAGCATCTTCTCGTAACAGCTCTCAAACGGTTCTATGATGATCCTTTGAAGAAAGTTCATGTCGTAACCCCCTTATCTTTACTTCCAATGATCCGCGAAGGATGCTTTTTTTTCTTCGTATACCTTGCAGAGGTGTTCGATCTTTTCTTCCACCTCTGGTGCGCTGCTTTCCCAGGCATCGATGACGAAGGATGCCGTTCGTCCTATGTACAGCGGTGTCAGGGATTTGAGAAGATGCTCCTTGTTGATGATGTTTCGGTGCGCTGCAAGGGCAAAGCTATAGATGATGTCGGCCCATATTTCGTCAGGCATATGGAACTTTTTGCGTGATGTCTGGGAAAGTTTCCTGAGAAAACCTATGGTTTCCCGCGAAAGGATATCCTTCCATATGGGAGCAAGTTCCTTTGCGCCCAGGATGAAATTGTCGACCATCCTCTGGATGTTGACATTGACAGGCTCAAGGCCTACTTCGTAGTGAAAGCCGAAGACGGGCACCTTTTCGGTGGAATCGACCTTTTTCCACCTGGAGGCGTACTCTTCCATGAGGCCGAAGGTGGCGCCGACGACCTGGAAGAGCATGGCGCTCAGGTCCGCCCCGGGGTCTTTGGCATCGTGGATCTTCGCACCCAGGAAGGCCTGGCAGATACGGAAATCGTTCGCAATGGCGCTCGTTGTCATCCAGATGTCGATGCCGTATTTGGCCACGTCGGTGTCCCAGACGTTCTTTGTAAGGTAGAACACGGCAAGTTTTCCCGAAAAACCGAAATCGCCGCCTATGGGCTGGCGGACCTCCCTGCCGTACAAGGCCCTGGTGAGGGGGTAGACTATGCTGTTCGTGATGGTCCCGTCATATTTGTGGCGGTGATAAAGGGGTGATACGTAATCATAACCATCGGCGATAACGGGCTTGATGAGGAGCTCTATCCATTCGGGCGTAATGCTTCTCAGATCGGAGTCGACAACGGCACAGGCTTTTACATTAAGGGTTTTCGCTATCTCGAAAATGGTCCTGAAGGCGCTCCCCTTGCCGGGGATACCGTGGTACGGTGTGGCGATCTTCGAAAAAGAGGCCACCCTGTGCGAAAGGAGGATGGACTGAAAGTCGTCGATGGCCGTATCGTGGACAACATCCATCGTGCCGTCCGTGGAGCCTCCATCGGAATTTACGAGTACCGTCTTTTTGTCGGGGAAATATTTTGCGAAGCCGGCCTGTACGGCCCGCACCACATGGCCGATGGAACCGGCGTTGTTGTAGCTCGGGATACCGACAAGGATGTCGGCTTCGCCGATCTGTGTTAATCTCTCCTGAACACTCTCTCTTTGAACTACGGTTTCCGTCATGGTGTTTCGTTGTCCTCCGTGATGGTTTCCCCGCTTTTGACCTCGCGTGGAAAAAAAATTTCGGCGTTCAACATGGGGTTGATCATGCAGTTCGTCCCGATCGTGATGCCGGGTGGTATGATCGTCTGTTTTCCAACAACGGTAAGGCCCGAATAGAGATGGTCCGGGTGCGTGATGTTGACAGTTGCCGGGTCGCCCCGGCCGATCGTGGTGTGTGCTCCCACAACCACTTTCTTGTCGATGATGGAGCGTTCGACATGTGTCCCTTCACATATGCGGCAGTCGTGCATGATGATGGAATTGCTGACGAAGGCCCCGCGCTCCACGAAAACGCCGGGTGAGAGCACGCAGTTCTCGACGGTCCCGTGTATGGTGCATCCCGGCGATATGATCGAACGGCTCACCCGGGCAAGGGAAGATACCGAAATTGGGGGCCTGTCGTAGGCCGGGCCGGCAGCGTTAATATTGGTCATGGTCTTCCATGATCCGGGGTCTATCCCGGACGCGGGGTCCAGAAGGTCCATGTTGGCTTCCCAGTAAGCCTGAACGGTTCCCACGTCACGCCAGTAGCCATCGAAGGGATAGGCGTATACAACCCCTTCCTTGAGCGCCATGGGGATGATGTGGTGGCCGAAATCGTCTTCTCTGCTCTCGTTGAGAAGTGTCACCAGGTATTCCCTGTCGAAGACATATATGCCCATCGACGCCAGGTTCGACCTGGCGCGGGGGGATTTTTCTTCCCATTGCGTTATCCTGCTGTCGCCATCTATGACGGCTGTCCCGAAATGGTGTGTCTCCTCCCATGGCACGGGAAGGGTAGCGATGGTGACACGGGCCTCTTTTGCCCGGTGAAAGGATACCATGAGGCCGTAGTCCATATGATATACATGGTCTCCAGACAGTATCATGATCTCATCGCTTTTGGCCGACATGACGAATGAGATGTTCTGCCGAACGGCATCCGCTGTACCCCGGTACCAGTCCCAATCTTCCTCGCCGGTCTTGGGGGGGAAGATCTTGACGCTCCGCGAGCGGCCGGACAGGTCCCACGAAGAGCCGCTGCCGATGTGGTCCATCAGGGAGAGCGGTTTATACTGTGTGAGGACGGCAACATCGGTGATGCCGGAATTAGCGATGTTGCTGAGCGTAAAATCGATGATCCGGTATATGCCGCCGAAGGGCACGGCAGGTTTCGCCCGGTGCTGCACAAGGATATTGAGCCTGCTCCCCACACCGCCTGCCAGAAGTATCGCCGCGGGACCTTTCATTGGACCACCTCTCCCGTGAGATATTTCTTTTTGGTGAATGCTTCTGCCTTTAGCTTTGGATGGACAATGACGCCGGCATCGATCCGCACCTGTTCGGGGATGACCGTTCCCATCCCGATGACCGTGAGGCCATCCGAACCCCCGCCGATATCGGAACGATGCCCGATGACACACCCGGTGTCAGCGATCGTGTTCCGTACCACGGTTCCGTCATGAACGGTGGCATCAAAAAAGAGGATCGAGTCTTCAACGGTTGCCCCTTCTTCGATGGTGACGCCGGGAAAGAGAATGGAGCGGGCCACATGTCCCCTGACGGAGCAGCCGCAGTGGAGGAGGACATCCTCCATTTTCGCCGAAGGGCCGATAAAGGCCGGCATACGGTCGCGGATGCTCCTGTCGGACATATTGGTCCGCAGCTGCCATGGGCGGATGTCGACACGTGGAGAATCGCCCAGAAGGTCCATGCTGGTCTGGTAGTATTCTTCTATGGTGCGGGTGTATCCCCAGTAACCGCTGTGCTTATATCCGTAGACCTTGTATTTCTGCATGAGCATGGGAATGATGTCCTTGCCGAACTCATGGGAGGGGCCGGCCGCGTTCTCCGTAAGGGCGTCGATGAGAAGGTCGGTCCTGAAGACATAGATCGTCAGCGATGCCCATTCCAGTCGGGAATTTTTCGGTTTTTCCTTATAATCCGTGATCCTTCCCCCGCGTGGGTCTTCGTCTTCTATGGAGGCGAGGCCGAAGCGCGACGATCCCTCGGGGGAGACCTTCGTGAAGGCGACGGTGAGATCGGCCTTTTTTTCAAGGTGGAACTCGATGAGCTTGCGATAGTCCATCCGGTATATGTGGTCACCGGAAAGGACCATGACGATCTCGGGGTTATTGAGCCTTATAAAGTCGATGTTCTGATAGACGGCGTCGGCAGTGCCTTTGTACCAGTCGGAAGCACCCCGCCCCTGAAAAGGGGGCAATATGACTGCGCAGCGCTGCCTGCCCGTCATGTCCCAGGGCTCTCCGTTGGCTATGTGGTTGATCAGTTCAAAGGGCCTGTATTGCGACAGAATGCCAACATTCTCGATGTCGGAGTGCATGAGGTTGCTCATGGGAAAATCGATTATGCGGTAGAGTCCTCCGTAGGGGAGGACCGATTTGGGACGGAAAAAGGTAAGGACGTCCAGTTCGCCAACCCTGCCCCCCGCAAGGATCATTGCAAGTACCTGTGCCATATCCGCTATTCCCTCCTTAGGTCGATCCGTAAGCGGTTTCGAGAAGTGCCACGGGAAAATTTTTAAAAATGTCGGAGCAGGCAAGCCCCACGGTCTCTCCCTGTTGTTTTTTTATGAGCACTTCCCCCGTAAAGATGTTTGTATAGGCCTGATCGTTCGTACCTGCCGGTACGTAGACCATCGTGTCTTCCCATGTCCCGTGAAAGGATGTATCCGGTGAAGAAAGTATCTTTGCGAGAAACCTCGGAATGGCCACTATCAACGTCATGTCGAGGAACCGGCGAGCGAAGGCCACGACATGTTCCGACCGTGTCCCTGTCACTTCCAGCGGTATATATTCACCTTTTTCGAAGAGTTCACGCATTTCTTTCCTGAGCTTGAGGGCCTTGTACATTATATATAGCTTTATTCTGCCGTCTTCCATCGATCTTGTCAATTCATTCGCGTAATCCACGGGGTCTCTCTCGCGAAGCGCCCCTTTCATCTCTTCCAGCATACGCATGCGCAGCACGAAATCTACAGGCCTCCTGTTGTCAGGATCAACAAGGCTCAGGTCCCACAGCTCTGTTCCCTGGTAGAAATCGGGGATGCCGGGAGCGCATATCTTGAGGAGTGTCTGCGAAGCAGAGTTGTACATGCCGTAAAGGGATATCTTTTGCTGGAAGGGTATGAAATCGGCAAGGAAAGGGTTGTCCCGATTTTTATCAAGTATCGTCTCTATAAAGACGGCGAGAGCGTCTTCATACATCCTGTCCGGATTGACCCAGCTGGTATTGACCTTGGCTTCCTTGACCGCTTTGACCAGGTAGTCCCTGATCCTGTGCTTGTAAACGTTGTGCTGTTCCTCGTCCTGTTCCCCAAAAGGCCAGCTGCCAATAAGTGTCTGGTAGAGGAGATATTCTTCGTTCCTGTCCGGGACCCGGCGATTGTTGACAACTATTTTCCGTTTTTTATTTATTTTTGCCCACAGGAGAACATGCTCCCGCCACTCGCCGGGGATCTCGGAGAGGACGTTGATCCGGGCACGCACATCCTCGCTGCGTTTTGTGTCGTGGGTGGAAGATGCAATTAGGGCATATGGCCAGTTCTTTATCCGTTCGATATTCTGCCCGTGGAATGTATCAAGCTGGGTGCCGAAATGGTCCGGACTGCCGCCGACCTCGTTCAAGGACACAAGGCGGTTGTATATGTAAAAAGCCGTGTCCTCAACACCTTTCGCCATGACCGGGCCCGTTATCTGCTGGAACCTCATGGTGAAATTGAGCCAATCGTCCTTTGCCCCATCATCCATGTCGGGGCGGAATTTCAGAAGGAGGACATCCTTAATGAACAAAAATATCGATTCGTTCATGACGGGGTTCCTTCTTGTCGCCCGCGCGACGGCAAGCTCTATGTAGTGGCGGTCCCTTTCCTTTGCATCGGGCCCGTTGATGTAGGTCCTGTAGACTGGGAAGCAGGCAATGACCTCAACGATGACCTTGATGAGGCTGTTGAGGGTAAAATCGCGGGTCTGCCGGTTCTGTTCAGTGATCGTGTTGAGATGGTGCCCCAGCGTGTTGACCTCACTCGACATGGCGACCTGCATGACGACCTTTTTCTTTTCGTAGACGATCTCCTGGAAATCCATCTGTATCCTGGTAAATCTCCGGTACAGGGCGTCAAAGGCCTTCGCGTTCTGACTGTCCACGAACAGGCCGCCCAACGAGTTGAGGAAGACATATCCCGTTGTACTGAACAGCGGCCATTCGGCAGGCATGATCTCGCCGCGGCCAAGGATCTTTTCGGCGACGATATAGAAAGGCTTGGAATTTTTTTCCGCCTGGAGGACCTCGCAGTATCGCTCAGATATGGCCTCCTCTATGTAGCCGTCCTCGTAGGGAAGGTCCACATCTTTTCTGACCTTTTCAACATGGGACATCATGGCAATGTCGAAACAGCGGCGCTGGAGACGGTCGAAATATTCGGACGGATCATAGAGCCCGTCTGGATGGTCCACCCTCAACCCCGTTACCTTGCCCGCTTCAATGAGCTCGAAGATAAGGCGGTGTGTTTCCTCAAAGACCAGTGGGTCTTCCACCCTGATCGCCGCGAGGCTGTTGACGTCGAAAAACCTCCGGTAATTGATCTCTTCCGTGGCCACCTGCCAGCATGAAAGCCGGTAGATCTGTTTGGAAAGCAGGCTGTCGAGAAGGTCGAAGCTTTTCGGGTCGTCCGGTGTCCCGTTGAAGGCGGCGACATTCTCGTCTATCATCGTTTGAATGGCCCCGTATACACGGTATATTTCAAAGAGCCGTTTCTTAATGATTTCCTTTTCCCGATATCGCACGGTTGTTATATCGGGGTCTGTTTCGGAATATGGCGGGAGGTTCTCAATAGCGGTGACAATGCTCAGAAGCTCATCCAGCCCGCCATTGCCCCCGCTGTTTTTTTCTTCCAGCCTGCCTGCATTCAGGGTCAGGATGTCCCGATATGTCTCGGGCAGTACCGGCAGCCGGTGGTCATAAAAACTGATGAAGAAAGAACCGTCCTGGAAGACAAGCCGTATTTCCCCATTTTCCAGCACATTACCGTACTGACCCGCGAGAAAAGGCAGCAGTACCTTGTTGCGCAGTTCTTTCTTCACCGGGTCCCAGTCAATATCGAAGAACGCTGCACAGGGAGAGGCCGGGCCGTTCTCCAGGAGGTCCGTCCAGTACCTGTTCCCGCCGCCGGTAATGCACATGTGGTTGGGTACGATATCGAGCACCTGCCCCATACCCCGGCGCTTTAACGCGTCGATGAAGAACCCGTAGTCTTCCGTGGTGCCTATCTCTGGGTTGAGCCCCGCGGGGTCCGTAATGTCGTAACCGTGGAGGCTGCCCGGACGGGCCGTGAAGTATGGAGAGGCGTAGAGATCGCTTATGCCAAGCTCCGAAAGATAGGGAATGATCGCGGCCGCATCGGTGAAACGGAAATTCCCGTTGAACTGGACCCGGTAGGTGGCAACGGGTATGCGAAGATTTTTAAAAAAAAGCGTTTCCATGTTTTTTCCTCATTTACCCTCCCGGGATCACACTGGTATCGAAATTGAACGTTTCCCCGAGTTCAAGGAAACCCCGTATCCACCGCGTTGCGCCCGCGTCCTCTTTTCCGGCCCTTCCCGCCATATCGTGATAGACAGAACGCGCCATGGCGTAATAGATGTTCTGGATCTCCCAGAGATTCACCTCGACGGGGAGGAGCCGGACTAGCTCCATCGTCTTCTGTATGGCATCGACATGGGAAATATCCGCCGGGTTTTCCTGGAAGCGGGCCATCTGTTCCCTGAGCCTCTGCCTGATGATCAATTCCGCCTCCAGCATATCATAAGAGAGGCCCCATTTCTCAATTTCCTTAAGGATCCCGGCAATGTTATTGTCATCGAGGACATCCTGTGAAAAGGCCTTTTTCAGGTCAAGGTTAAGGATGAACTCCGCGGCGGCGCGGAACGCATTGGGGACGGCCATCCCTGCTTCACGGAAGAAGTTCATCAGGATCCGTTCGCCTTCGAAGACGTCCCTGTAGGCAATTTCGTATTTTTCAAAGGTATCTTTGAGCAGGAGGTTCATGAGTGCGTGCTGCCGGTCCCTGAAAAGACTGGTAAAGGAATAATTATGCATGCCGAAATGGTGGTCCATCAGGTGGATGACACCGGCGAAATCGCCCTTTTCGAAGGCGGCGGTGATTTCTCCCCGCATTGCCTTAAAGATCTCCTCACCAAGGTACTCCCTTGCGCCGCCGTTGAAGGCGTGGCCTCCCATGTGCAGGAGCGCGAAACTGATGCGCTCCGAATCACCTATGATCCGCGAAGTGACGAGCACCTTGCCGATGGTCAGGGTCGTTTTGCCGGCCCGTATCTTGAAATAATCCTCCCTGTCCACGGAAAAACTGTATATTTCCGTGTGTTCACCGAAATCCTCGATCACTGAAGACACGGCATAGTGGACGGCGACCTTCTTAAGATCAATGGCGACCGGTTTTACGGACGCCTCGAAGATCCGGGCACCGTCCCCCTGTTCAGGGATGTTGCTTTTCGCCTTCTCGAGCATGGATGTAAAAGTTTTTTCCATATCCCTTCCGCATACTTCAGTTGAGAGCTGGATCGCCCTGCCGGCGTATTGCATGATCTGGACCGTTTCGATGCCCGAGAGCTCGTCAAAGAACCATCCACAGCTCGTATACATGAGAAGGCAGTGGCGCTGGGCCTCGAGAAGCTTCAATACAGTGATTCTCTCATCGGAGCCAAGGGCTCTTCTGCTGTGCTGTGCAAAGAAGCCGTCAAGGGTTTCCGCTTTGCGGTCCAGGATGACATTGATGTAATCATCACGGGCAGACCAGGGGTCGTGTAGATATTCCATCGCCCTGGCCGCGTATATATCGGCAAGTTCATTACGCAGCCAATCGAGGGCATCGCGCAAAGGACCCCTCCACCTTTGGTTCCAGCCGTTATGTCCCCAGGAATTGCACCCGCAATCGCTGCGCCACCGTTCGATACCATGGGCACAGCTCCAGGAAGTGTTCTCGTAGATCTGTACCTCATGCTGGGGCGGGAATCGCTCGAGGTACTCGCCGTAATTGGTCAGCCGGGCCAGGCCGCTGCTTTCGATGTGGTGCAGGGCGAAGGTAAGGGCCATGTCTCCGAACCGGTGGTGATGGCCATAGGTTTCCCCGTCCGTGGCGATATGCATGAGCTGGTCCCAGGCCCTCTTATCGGAGAACCCGGAGGCAAGCCTTTCGGCAAATCCTTCACCGTGCTTGAGGAGGCCTTCGAAAGCAACGGCACGTGATATGGGCCCGTCGTAAAAGAAGACGATTATCCTTTGCCCTGAAGGAAGCCTTACAAGATAGGGACGGGTAGGGTCAATGCGGCCGCCGCTCACGTCCTTCCACTTGCCGAAACCCGTCTTTCTCACTTTCCACGCCTGATTGGGTGCGAGGATGGTGAAACGGATCCCTGCACGGGCAAGGTGTTCGAGCGTATCCAGGTCCACGGCCGTTTCGGCAAGCCACATACCCTCGGGGAAGCGGCCGAACCGTTTTTGAAAATCCCTGATCCCCCATAGGACCTGGGTTTGTTTGTCCCTGGGATTGGCAAGGGGCATGATGATGTGGTTATAGACCTGGGAAAGGGCGTTTCCATGACCCGAGCGCAAAGAGGCGCTTAGCCTGTCGGCCTCGAGAATTGCCTTGTAGACGGGAGGTGCGAATTCGCTCATCCATGCGAGCAGCGTCGGGCCAAAATTGAAACTTATCTTCGAGTAGTTGCTGACAATATCGGTGATACGGCCGCCGCCGTTGAAGATCCGTGACGCAGAATTTGGGGCGTAACATTCCGAGGCGATGCGCTCGTTCCAATCGTGGAAGGGATAGGCCGAATCCTGTATCTCGATGGATTCGAGCCACGGGTTCTCGCGAGGGGGTTGATAGAAATGGCAGTGAATGCAGATGCAACGTTCCACTATCTCTCCTTTTTGTACACTACCGTGTTGGAAGGGCCGAGCTTTATTGGCAAGATGGTCACAGGGGTGTCGGGACACTCGATATTCACAGGTGACGTTTCACCTGTGCCGCCCCACTGCGGCGAAGCTGTATCGACGATCTTTGTCCATGATCCGTGTGGCAATGAAGGATGGACGGACGCTTCATTCCCGCTGAAGTTGAAGAGACAGGCGATATCACCGGTGACGAGGGGCATAAGGGTGCGCAGCGCCCTTATGCCGCGAAAAAGCCTCACGGCAGGCCTTTTCTTTGTCATCTCCCAGGGTCTTAAGGAGCGCCGGAGCGCCATAAGATGCTTGTAAAATCCGTGGAGAGAGCCATGAGGCCCCAAAAAGCGAATTTCCCTGTTGATCTTTGATCGCAGGAATGTTTCTTCCGCCTGCGGATCGGGAATGCCCTCTTCCCAGTCAAATGAGGCGAACTCTTCCGCCCGGCCTACCCTGACGGCGTCAATGAGCGCTTCATCGCCGTGGCTCACAAAGTAAAGGAAGGGCGCCGTCTCGCCGTATTCTTCCCCCATGAACAGGAGGGGGATATAGGGTGAAAGGAGAACTGCAACGGCCGCGGTCCTCAGTTTTTCCATGGGCACGAGACTGCCGGTCCTGTCGCCGGAAGCCCTGTTGCCCACCTGATCATGGTTCTGGGAGAATACGACGAATTGCGTGACCGACCTGTGTTTTGAAGGGCTGCCATGTTTTCTTTTTCGGTATGGCGAATACTGCCCGGTGTAGACGTAGCCCTCCCGGAAGGCCTTTGCCATGCCGTTAAGGGTTCCGAAATCCCGGTAGTATCCATTCCTTTCTCCGGTCAGGATGGTGTGGAGCGCGTGGTGAAAGTCGTCGTTCCACTGGGCGTCAAGGCCGAGGCCTCCATGGCGCGCGGGCGTGATGACACGGATATCGTTGAGGTCACTCTCGGCCATGAGGTAGGACACCCTCCCGAGCGACTTGCTTTGGATCCTCACTGCCCCGGCAAGGCCTTCCAGAAAGGTCCGCGCACTGAAGTCGAAGATGCCGTGAATAGCATCTATTCTGAGGGCGTCGATGTGGTAGTTGGTTATCCAGGCGAGGGCACTTTCGATAAAATAGCGTCTCACCTCGTCACTAAAGGGCCCGTCGAAATTGATCGCATCTCCCCACGGTGTATGGTAACGGTCGGTGAAGTAGGCCCGAATTTGCCGAGGTAATTGCCTTCGGGGCCGAGGTGGTTATAGACCACGTCAATAATGACGGCGATCCCGTGACCATGGCAGGAATTCACCAGGGTTTTGAGTCCCTGCGGTCCGCCGTATGTGTCCTGCGGCGCAAACGGGAAGGTGCCGTCGTACCCCCAGTTCCTGCCGCCGGGAAACTGGGCAACCGGCATAAGCTCAATTGCGTTTATACCGAGGTCTTTGAAATATTCAAGGCAGCCCGCAACGGCCCCGAAGGTACCTTCGTCCGTAAAGGTGCCGACGTGAAGCTCATATATTATGTATTCTTCAATGGGAATACGGTGCAATCCTTTGTCATCCCAACCGAACGAATCATGGTCGATCACCTGTGAAGGCCCGTGACGCCGTCGGGTTGGGAGTGCGACGAAGGATCAGGGAGTCGTACCTGCCGTCAACTATATACCTGTATAGGTCATTATGGCCCGTGTCGCCCGCAGGTCCTTCAAAATAGTCCTTTTCCGACCGGACAAGCGCCGCCGCATGTTTGCCGCCGCCGCGCAAGATCTCCGACGGAAACGGTTTCGGCAAAAGGTGCCCAGACCCGGAAGAATGTTGAGCCGTCCTTGAGCGGCAAGGCGCCGAGGCGCGTTGTGATACTTATGTCCATCAGAAAATTTCATATTATAGTTCTAGTATAGCAGAAAGATAGGGTTCCGTGAACAGAGCTTAGGACCCTGGGCCCGGAGAAGGACCTCTTTTTCTAAACTCTGAATTTTACATCCCGGACCTTTTCGTTTCCTTGTTTCCTGGTCCCTGTGAGCTGTTTTTCAAAAGTCTCGCCCGAAAGGTCGCGATCACGCGCCTTCCGGGCGTCCAGCCACCCTTTTCAGGGGGAAATGACCGTCAAATCTTTGATGACCGCCCCGACAATAAGTTCCGTTGCCGTTTCGGCCCGCCTGTCAGCTTTTTGCTGTTTTTCCAGGCTCCTGCGGTTTTTTGCTGCCGAACGCGATAGTGACCACAACGGCTACGATCCCCAATAGAATTGCCCCCGCGATAACAAAGGTCATCGTTGTCATGAGAACACCTCCTTCAAGTTTTTTACCATGGGTCCGCCGTTCGCATAAAAGGGAAGGGGTCCCGCGGCCCGTGCTTCTTATGAAACGACGAACTGGTCTGTGTGAAGCTCCCTCACCAATCCTTCTATATATGGATCGCTCTGCTGGACGGGCAGTTCGTCGTAATATCTTTCCTCCTTTTTCCAGGTGACCCCGGCGAACATCCGCCTGAACGCCCCGATGGGGACCAGCAGTGAAAGGGCATATCCCGTCACAAAACTTAATGCCAGTCCTGGTATGAGGTATCTGCATTCTTTCATGTCGTCTCCTTTTCCCCTGTGTGACCACGGGAAGGTCCCACTCCTTTAGCCCATATAGATATATTATTTAACACATGGATATTATTCAGTCTGTCAAGCAGGTTACAAAGAGAACGAGGGACGGGGTCCAGGATGCAGAGGACAGGATCCAGGGGCCAGATGCAGTATAGAAAAGGGC
>CAWFIZ010000008.1:0-260000 GCA_963816115.1 uncultured delta proteobacterium
TGCCCATGGACAGAGGAAAACTTACATCACCGATTCTTAAATATTTGCGAAAATTTGAAAGGGTTGTTCTTTCTGTAATTCCTTTATATGTACCATCAACCGTCAGAATATCTGTGGTGTCATTATAACTCGCACTAAACGAGCCTTCTTCGGGTTTTTCGGGTTTGCCCCAAACAAAGTCCTTGTAACCGCTCACATCATTTCCTTCGGATGCAAAACGTATCGCCCATTCAACACCTGCTCTGGCTATCATATTCGCACGGTGGCCGTTAAGCAGGAGCGTGAAGCCTTGTTGCTTCGAGCTCACCATAGATACGAAGGCGGCACCAAGAACCGCTATTAATGTCATGGCGACGATGAGGATTAAAAACATACTGCCTTTGTTGTTATTGAATCGTTTCATAATAATCACCGTTAAATGACCTGCCGGTATAACCACCCGGGTAATTGTTCGGGGTAATCTTTGTTCTCAGCACAAAAGAAGGGATCGAAGGATCCCTGGGGCTATTCAATTCGAGCTCAACCGTAATGGTTTCGTCAAGTGCCACGTCCGGCCGGTGTTTTGTCACATTGAACGTCTTTATGTTCTTTCCGATAAGAGTGCCATTCCTTAGCAAATTTCGGCCGTTCTGTTGAAAGGTTACTGTCGTGGACGGATCTAACCCCGTATGTACTTTAGTAAACGTTAACGTGCTTGATGATGATTCCGCCGCCGGATTTGCAACCGCCCTTGCATCGCTCAACTCCCGGGTGATCCGCTCCATAATATACGCTCCGTCCGCATAAAGGGGACTTTGCTCCCTTACAAGCACATAGGTTCTAATGGCATTATCGATAAAAGAGAAAGTAAACAGGCCGAGAATAGAGAGCACTACTATTACCATAACGAGTTCTATCATAGTAAAACCTTTGTTCTCATTCCGGATCATCATGGGTTTGGCCTTCTCGTAACGATGGTTGAAATAACATAATCATCTAAGAGGCCAGAGTATCTGACAGATACTGTAATTTGTTTATAATTAGGGCTCGTCGGGGATGTTGTTGTGCTTAAATCATTGGGATTAATTAATTCAATAACGCACCCGGTCGTATATCCGTTGTCGGGTGACGCTTCGGGTGTAAAAGTAGTTGGAGGAAAAGTAGCAGAGCATGATAAGCCTGCTTGTGTGATGTCATCATACTGGTTATTTGTGATCTCTGCCATTCTCTTGTCAGCATAGAATTTGGCTTTCATATAATAATCCGGTCTTGAATAATTGCTCATGACACTTGAAAACGCAACCATGGAAGCAGGCAAAAAAATTGCGCCGATTATTATGAACATAATGAGTTCGATCAATGTAAAGCCTTTGTCGTTCAGCCTACTCAATTTCTGCTGTCCCCGTGGAAGCATACACTCTAATTGTCTGACCCCCTGCCGTCTTACCCCCTGACAGATCTATTGTACCATCCCTATCCGGCTCTCCGATCGAGTTGAATGTTAATGGACCAGCAAAACTGGTGTTTGTTACCGTTATATTGCCGGGTAGTTTCTTTTGCACTCCTGCCGCGCTATATATGCCATAGTCGCTTGCATTAATACGCAAGGATATGGCCTGGGCGCTTCTTATCCCCATCGCCCGCATCTGCACGTACTGAATATCCGCTATGAGCTGGCTGGCGGCTATGGAGCTGTAATCGCTTGTAGTAAAAGGATTCCGGATGATTATGGATGCGGTGAGGAGGCTGAGCACCAGGATAACAACAATAAGCTCTATCGACGTAAATCCTTTCTCACTCCTCCGCATCGAATAAGTCTTGCCTTCTCTCATCTTCCCTTTATCTTTTAAACTCCCCTGTAACTTCCTTCCCGTGCCCCACCCTTATGACCAGCACGTAAAGCTCGTTGTCGTTGAACGTGTAGATGACCCTGTGGTCGCCCACTCTGTAGCTCCACAATGTACCGCCTTTCCCTTTAAGCGGTTTTCCGGCCTTCGGGTTTGGCAGCAGGTTCTTCCGAATCGCCTCCATGATCTTTTGAGAAGCTTCCCTTCCTATCCTTTTGAGATCGCCCTGAACGCTCTTTTTGAACCTCAGGGTGTATATGTCAGATGTCCCAGCCGAAGGTCTTTAAGGAACTCCTTCTCGCTCTGGACCTGGTCGGTGGGGTCCTTCATCCTGTCTATGGCTATCTGGTAATCCGCCATTATGTCGGCATAGAAGCTCAGGGCCTCTCTCAGTATCTCTCCCCTGTTCCTTTTCCTCAACCTGGCGATCTCATCTATGCTTGAAAGCAGGTCTTTCGGGATCCTGGAGCTGATAGGCTCCAGTTTTTCCGCCTCCTGTTTGCTCATAGGCACCTCCTGCATACCATGTATACAGAGCATACCCGTCATTGCCGGTTATGTCAATATGATTGAAAGGCGGGTTATAGGTGATGGGTTATGGGCCACTGCTGTCCAGGATAATCCATTTCCCAAAATACGTTCCTTATAGAACAACGGTCCAGGACGGGCAGGTCCCCCACTGCGGAACGAGGTTGGTTGTTTGGCATTCACAGGCTGTCGATAAAACCCCAAAAAAAGAAGAAGACATGTCTCACGCCCGTTCCCCCGCATAAAGCGGGGTCACTGGAGGCAAGGGAGCATAAGGAGGAAGATTATGCGTCGCATGGGCTTAAGAAGACTGCCCATACGCCTCAGTCCCGATCCCGCCTTGCGGGATGGAAAAGATTCTTTATTATCGCCTGTCAGGGCGATCGGACTGCGGACTGATCTTGGTTTTCTCCAAGATCCGGCCGCAAGGTCTTTAAGGTTTCCTCCCCAGGCTCCTTTGCTCCAGCGAACCCGAAGGGAGAGCGGGCGTGAGACAAGGGTCTTTGGATGAAAAAGCTTATTTTGGACAGATGTGGGCTATATGTGATGGTTGATAAACAAACTCATTCAGAAATTCCAATGCACTGCAATACCTCTATCAGTTGAGGCAGGTCATCTGTCACCGTATCCCACACTCTATCGAGATCGATATCGAAATACACGTGGATCAGTCTGTTCCTCATGGCAATAATATCTGCCCATGGCACTTCGGGATGCTCTCGCGGCCCTCTTTTGTAATCTTTGATGCTGCTTCTCCGATCATCTCAACACACTTAATTATCGAAAGGGTGAGCATTCTACTGCCTTCCAGGTCTGCCCTCGTCTTGTTACTAATAAACGATATTGCTTCGTGCGCTGCATCGAGCATGTGACGTACACGGACAAGATCATCCTTGCGCATACTGCACCTCTGCGCTTTGCATCACATCCTGTCTGAAATACCTGCTCAGGTCTCCCGGCGTTCTCAGGTCGACCTTCCGTTTGAGCATATCTGCAAGCTCATTCTCCATATGGGCCATTTTGAGGAGACCTATTTTATGACCGGGCTCAAATTCAACCAGCACATCGATGTCGCTTTCCGGTGTGAAATCTTCACGAATGACAGACCCGAAAAAGGACAACTTCCTGACCTTGTATTTCGTACAGAATTGTTCCAACCGCTCTTTGGGTATTGTTATTTTATCGTTCTGCGCCATCGCTTTCCCCTCTTTCCTATTTTAAACAATCGACAGTCAAATTCCAATAAGCAAATGGGGTGAGGCAGGTAATAGGCGATAGGTTATGGGTCATGGGTAAAAAAAACAGTTTGAGAGTTTCAGGTTTATGAACGGTTCCAGGGTTAAAAACAGATAAAAAGGTGGGGACTGGATTCCGGCCTGCGCCGGGATGACGGACTTTATTATTTTAAACGTGTGACTTGCGATGTGCGGCGTGCGACAAATCCATACCTATAACCTGTCTTTTTGCCTTCCCTATAACCTATCACCTATAACCCATCACCTGAAAAGATTATACTTCACTATCGTAAAGAACGCTTTGATGCCGTCGCGCCAGGTTATCTTTTTGCCTTCCTCGTAGGTCCTGCCGTAGTATGAAATGGGCACTTCGAAGATGCGCCATTTCCCTTTGGCGATCTTTGCCGTGATCTCCGGCTCCACGCCGAAGCGGTCCGATTCGATTGTGATGGTCTTGATGACCTCTTTTTTGAAGACCTTGTAGCATGTCTCCATGTCGGTGAGGTTGAGGTTGGTGAACATGTTGGACAGGAGCGTAACCATGGAGTTGCCCACGAAATGCCAGAAATAGAGCACCCTGTGGGGCCCGCCGAGGAACCGTGACCCGTAGACAACGTCCGCCTTCCCGTCGAGGATGGGCCCGAGCAGCACCGGGTATTCCTTTGGGTCGTATTCAAGGTCAGCGTCCTGTATGAGGACGATATCTCCCGTTGCCGCCGCTATGCCGCGCCTTAGTGCCGCTCCCTTCCCCTGGTTCTTCTCCTGGAAGATGGTCACGATACCTGCATCGTTCAAGCTTTTAAGACGCTCACGCGTGCCGTCCGTGGAACAGTCGTCAACGATGATGATCTCCTTTTCGTAAGGGCTCTCCTTGACCTTCCTGAGGACCTCGTCGATGAACTCGATCTCGTTGTAGGCGGGAATGATGACGGACAAGAGCATACGTAATGTTATATGCACATCCGCAAAAATTCAAGGAGGAAAAGACAGAAGGCAAAAACCTTATCTCACGCCCGTTCGTCGCTAAGCTCCTCGCTGGAGCACGCAGAGTTGGAAGAGGAAGATTGTGCGCCGCATGGCCGGAGAATACCGCCCATACGTCGCAGTCTCGATCCTGCCCTGTCACTTGTACCCGGCAGGATAATAAAAAGTCTTTTTATTCGCCAAAGGCGATGCGAGTGCGGACTGATCTTGGTCTTCTCTAAGATCTGGCCGCAGTCTTTACGCTTCCTCTTCCAACTCCATTGCCTCCAGTCCCGCCAGGGCGGGACGGGCGTGAGACAGGTTTTTAATATTTCCTTTGGAATATCATGGAAAATGTGTCATATTCAATTAAATGGAAATACCTTATCTTGAGCATTTTGGTTTTTCGGAGAAGCCTTTCGGGATGTCTCCCGATCCGTCGTTCTATTACGAGTCCGCCGAGCATAAGCAGGCCATCGATTACCTGACCTTTTTTATCGCCCAGCAGGAGGGCTTCGCCCTCATCTACGGCGACGTCGGTTCGGGGAAGACAACGATCTCGCGGATATTCCTCAACACCCTCGACCGCGAGACCTACAACACGGCCCTCATCCTGAACCCCGTAGCGGACGAGGCGGAGTTCATGAAAGAGGTGCTCCGGGAGTTCTACGTCCAGGACATACCGGAGACCAAGAAAGAACTATACGACACGCTGAGGCATTACCTTCTCGAAGAGTTCCAGAAGGGAAAGGTCAACATCCTCATCATCGATGAGGCACAGCTCCTCTCCTATGACCTTCTCGAGTTCATCAGGCTCCTTTCCAACATCGAGACGGACAAGCAGAAGATACTCCACACCATCTTCTTCGCGCAGCCCGAATTTCTCGCCAAGCTGAAAGACCCCCTCATGCGCCACCTTTCCCAGCGGATAACCGTAACCTACTGCATCAAACCGCTGACCTACGCCGAGGTGAAGGCCTATATCAACTACAGGCTATTCAAGGCCGGGGTCAAGGGGCCGCTGGAGTTCCAGGACCGGGCGATGAAGCTCATCCATACGGCATCGAGGGGATATCCCCGCCTCATCAACTACATATGCGACCGCTGCCTTCTTGTCCTGTACGCCAGTTCAAGTTTCACCGTGGACGGCCACGTGGTATCGAAGGTGATCATCGAAGAGAGCATCCCCCTGTCGACGGCAAAACATACAGAAGATTCAAAGAAGCTAAGCCTGAGGCACGCGCCCATGATAGCGGGCATCATCGTCCTTGTCCTTTTGGGCATAGCCGGTTATTACTTCATGTTCTCCGGCGCCTATAAATTCTTCTCGACCAATAAACCGGCAAACACGCAGGTTGTGGCCGCGCAAACCACAACGACGCAGGGCTCTCAGGCCGCAACTCCCGCAGGCGCCGCACCGGCAGCACCTCAGGTGCAAAGCCCTGCCCCGCCCCAGCCGCCGCCAAAGACAGACCCGGCCATCAAGAAGGTCGTCGTCAACAAGGAAGCCGCGAACGTCAGGGCGCGGCCCGACATCGCCTCCGCCCGGATCGGCGTCATCGTGAAGGACGAAACGTTACGGGTAATTGGCGAAAAGACCGATCAGAACAAAAGAAAATGGTACAAGATCACCCTCTACGAAGGCCGCGAAGGCTGGATAGCAGATTCCGTAGTAACGGAAAAAAACAGGTAATGGTGGTCATGGGTCATTGTTTACCATAACCTATAACCTATCACCTATGACCTGTCACCTCTCACCTCGTCTTTAACCCTTTTTCTTCGGTTGTTTTTCCACTTCCGCCAATACCTTTTCCAGGGTCTTTTCTATATCCTTTTTGTTCTTGTCTTTTAATTTTTCATGCAAGCTGCCCATCATTTCCCACAATGCCACCTTGTCATTGTCGACAAAGGTCTTATGGCGCACGATCACTATGTTGTTTTTAAACTCCAGATCGACTATATCCCCCGGTTTGAGGTTCATGGCGTCCCTGATCTCTTTGGGAAATGTGATCTGTCCGTTCCGCAACACTTTCGCTAAAGGCATTTTAAGTTTCTCCTCTCCCGCATCTTTGCATGATGCGTATATGTGTAATTATGTTTTTCAGTAATTATATACACCCGAACACGCATAAAATCAAGGCGGAATGACGAATATGAAGAGGCGGAATAAAGGGAAATTGCGTCCGGAATAAAAGTATTTTTATCTTTTCACTTTGAAACCTGAACCAACTTTGAAACCGTCTTCTCAAACATACCACATTTCGGCCTCAAACGTCTCCGAAGGGGCCGTGACCACCAGGTAGCCTCTCTGGGGCATCCGGCCGATGATCATCTCGTTCATCTTCAGCGATATCCAGATGTCCACCTTGCCCTTCTTCTCCACGCCCAGGGCATCGAATGGCACCGCAAGCTCAAGGATGTCCTCGAATGCCGCCTCGACGGGCACGTCCGCCTCCACTGACCCGTCATGGACGCGGAAAAGTATCTTGTGTTCCTCACTGCCGATCATCGCGACCTCGAAAGAGACCTCCTGGAGGTCCTCTACGAACCTTTTGTCGAGGTCGAGGCGGAGGAAAAGGCTCGTTTCGTTGAACCCGTAATAACAGCCCTTGATGAGGGAAGCGGCATCGTGCATGGCACTGCCGTGTCCCTTGCCCTCGACGAAACCGGAGCCGATCCATTCGAAATAGTTCGTTACCTTGCCATCGATCAGGGGCGTGAGAAAATTGACGGGTTCCCTCTTGGGACGCGCCTCGCGTTCCTCCACGATGATGGGGATAGAAAGGATCTCCGGTGCCTCCTTGCCGAGGTAACGGTAGACATTGGCCAGGTTCTCGCGGAAAAGAAGATCGAATATCTCGTCGCTGTCCGACGAGTGCTCGTCGCTGTACCACCAGAACCAGTCGCTCCCTTCCGCGATATAGATGGATTCCCAGGCCAGTTTATTTGTGTGTCCCGGGTCTTCCTTTTCGAGGAGCTCCCGCGTCTGTGCGAGCAGCGACCATCCGGTATTGCCTTCGTTATGGCCGATCCAGATGGCAAAATTGTGGCCTATCCATGACCCCGCGAAGCAGTGGTGGAGGCTTCCATGGTCCTCGGAGGTCTTTAAGTGTTCCGAGATGGTGACGGGCGTCATGCCGCCGTCGCGGATGATGCCTTCGTAGAGATAGCCCAGGAAATCCCTTCCGTCGTTCTTGTAGCCCTCCCAGGCGTTCTCGCCGTCCATGGCGATGGTCACGAGGGGCTTTTTGATCTTTCCCCGAACGGAATCACGGATCTTCCTGAGCCTTCCCAGGCAGTCTTCGGCGGCGTCTTTCGCGTCCATCCTTTGATACTGGAAGGATATGAGGTCCGACAGGGACCGGTCCCTGAAGATCACAGAGATATGGCCGTCCTTGGTTTCATAACGGTAGGGCTTGAAAAGGATCTCCGGATTGATGAGAGAGCCGCCCCCGTCCCTTCTTGCCCCCCATTTGAGGCTTTCGAAGAGGATGTCCTCGTCCGTGGCAAGCCACTTTACGCCCTGTTCCATGTAAAGCGCAAGGGCCTCGTCGCTCACGGAACCTTCGGGCGGCCACATGCCTTCGGGCCGGTTTCCAAAGATCTTTTCGAACAGGTCCGCGCCCGCCGATATCTGGCGGGACGCGTCTTCGGGCCTGGCAAAAAGCTTATCGGGCAGGTTGACGCCCGGCATTGCCTCCCTGGCGGCCTTGCTGTCGATCAGAAGGGGTACGATGGGGTGATAGAAGGGCGACGTGGACATCTCCACGATACCGCGCGACACAAGGTCCCGGTAAAGCGGTATTATACCCTTCAGGATGTCCTTCTGGACGCCCTGGATAACGTCCTTGTCCTCTTCGCTGAACTCACGCCCCTTTTCCCTGAGATGTTTCAGATCTTCATAGGTCTTGAAAAAAACAGGGTCGATCCAGGCAAGGAAGAAGAATACCTGAATGTCCCTTAGCTCATCGTCGCTGAAATAATCAATGATCTTCCCCACGGCATCCTTTGGGTAATAGAAACCGCGTTTGCCAAGGAGCTCATAATAGCGGGGGAAAGGCCGGATCATGTTGTCCCAGTTGGCGTTGAAGAAATTAGTGAGCAGGAAGATCTTGTCATCATCGGTCAAGTCTTTGGGGTGTTTTCTGAACACGTCGAGATAGATGTCATTCACGTCGAGGTTCTCGTAATCCACAAGCTGTTCCAGAAGGGACGGCACGAAATTGAAATTCTGCTTCATGCCGGGAAAATCTTTGAGCATCGAAGCCATGTCGTAGTAGTCCTTGGTCCCGTGAAGGAGCACCCAGGGGAGGAGATATTCACCCGTATAGGAGTTCTTGTAATAAGGTTGATGCATGTGCCAGAGAAATGAGATGTTTATTCCGTCCATACCTGTATTATCGCCGATAATGATAAGTCATTAATTTCATTCCACTGTAACGTGACGAAAGATCACGTCGTCCCCGATCTCGATGATGCCGACGGTCCCCTGCTGCGCGTAACCCCCACGGTAGCTTCCCGGGTTAAAAAGAACAACCTTTCCTTTCCTGAGATTGAGCGGTGAGTGGGAATGACCGAATATGATAATGTCAACACCGGAAAACTCACCAAGAACAGCATTCTCCAGGCCACGGGGCGAGCCCCACCCGTGGATGATGCCGATCCGCCGCCCCGCGATCTCTTCAATGCGCCTCTCGGGAAGGGACGCCCTGAGGTCGTGGTCATCCATATTGCCCCGCACGGCCCTTATGTCCCAGTTTGAAAGATAATCGTACACAACGGCGGACGTCATGTCACCGGCATGGACCATAATGTCGGCGTCACCGAAAAGGCCTTCCATGTGACGCCTGAACTCGGCGGTCACGTGGGCAAGATGAGTATCGGAAATGACGGCGATCTTCATGTGATTGGAATAACTCTATAAGAAAACGAAAAGACTGTCAAAAGTTAAATTGCGCCGTCCATCAGGCAGGGTGCCGGCTCCACGGCTGCCGCGCCCTCCACCGAAAGTCCCCATCCGCATTGACAGGAAGCCTGAAGCGGTGTTAGACTAAGTGATGAAATTATTAAAGAAAATCCCCCTGAAGTTCAACATATATCTCCTGAAAGAGCTTTCGTATATCCTGCTTCTGTCCCTGGGCATCCTTACCTTCATCCTGGTCCTGTCACGCCTGAGCAAGATCGCCGACCTCGTCATAAACAAAGGGGTCGGGTTAAAAGATATATTTGCGCTCGTCCTCTTCTCCATACCTCCATACCTGACCTTTACCCTGCCCATGGCCTTTCTACTGTCCGTCATCGTTGTGCTGGGGAGGCTCTCGACGGAAAACGAGATACTGGTGTTGAAGGCAAGCGGTGTGAACCTCAAATGGCTCTTTGTGCCCATCGCCTTCGTGGGCCTCATCGTAACGATCTGCGGCCTCTTCAATACCAACGTGCTCCTGCCGCGCTTCAGCGGGCTTTTCAAACAAACGTTGATAGATGTCGTAAAAAAAGGTATTTCCGTTGACGACAAGGAAGGGATCTTCAACGATACCATTCCGGGTGTCGTTATCTACATCAATAAGGTCGACATGACCAAAAGGTCCCTTTCGGGCATCGTCGTGTCCGACGACCGTGACAAGAACATAAAACAAACCATCTCTGCGAGCAAAGGCTTCGTGCACATCAACCCTGAAACGTTCGAACTTAATTTCGTCCTTGACAACGGCACCCTTCACAGGTGGGAAAAAGCGACCGACACATACCGCAGTGTTTCCTTCCAGAATTACACCTTCGCCATGAACCTCTCGTCCATGGCGCCCGGTGCCGGGGTAACAAGAAAACTGTCATACGAAATGGACCACAAGGAACTGAAAGCGGCCCTGGCGACAGCAACCAGCGAGAGCGACCGTTACGACCTGCTCCTCGAGATCTACAAAAAGTTCTCACTGCCGCTGTCGTCGCTCGCCTTCATCATGCTGACCATTCCCCTCGGGGTAAAACGAAAGGTGGAGGGAAAGATCTCCGGAATGCTTTACAGTTTGCTCATCTTTATTTTTTATTACATCCTCATAGCAATTACGGACGGCCTCGGAAAGAACATTCACGCTCCGCCTGTTATCATAACGTTCCTTCCAAACGCCGTTATCGCCGTCATGGGCATCTACCTCCTGAGAAATTTGAACAGGGAGGAACACGTGACGATCTCGCAAAGGTTGAAGTATCTATGGGTCTATTGCCTTGAAAAAACTAAATAAATATCTTTTGGTAAACATCATAAAGTACCTCCTTATCGCACAGCTGGCCGGGGTGAGCATGTTCCTCGTCATCGAGTTCTTTCAGCACACCGACCGCTTTACGGTGTCGCTGTACTCTTTCGTGATGGTCGTACTATACGTCCTTCTGCTTATTCCCTATCACTTCAACCTCATCCTTCCCCTTTCATTCCTTATTTCCATGCTGATCATCCTTATCCTCATGATCAGGGGCAACGAAATGATCGTCGCCCGTACCTCCGGTATCAGCACCCTCTCACTTATGAAGCCCTTCGTTGCCTTCTCCTTCGTACTTGTGGTCTTCTCCTTCGTTCTGGCCGAGTGGGTGATCCCCTTTTCATCAAACGCCTCCAACTATATCTACCAGGTCAAGATCCGGGGCGAAGAATCCCATGTTTTCATCAAGCACGACAGGATCTGGTTCAAAAGGGGTAATAGGATCTGCAATATTGACTATTTCGATACCAAGAAAGACATCATCAAGGGGCTCACGATCCTCAGTTTTGATAAGGATTTCACGGTCACGAAAAGGATCGACGCCCAGCAGGGCATATGGAACGACGGTTCTTGGTATTTTGTCAACGTTGCCGAAAGGACCTTCGACAAGGACGGACAGATTAAGAAAAAAACCTATGCGCAGGTGAAAGGCCTCATCGATGAACCACCGTCGATCTTCAAGGTGGTGGAACGCAACCCCGAGGAAATGGGCTACAGGGACCTGTCTCGGTATATTACCAAGCTCAAGGACGGCGGCCACGACACCAGGCGGTACCTTGTCGACCTTTACAACAAGGTCGCCTTCCCCTTCATCAACCTGATCATGGTCTTTGCGGCCTTTTCCGTCGGCCTTCGATACGTCAAAACGAAACATGTCTCCAAGGGCATATTTTCCGGCATCCTTGTGGGGGCCTTTTACTGGCTTTTTCATTCAGTTTCATTATCGCTCGGCTATTCGGAGATCTTTCCGCCTCTGTTCGCGGCCTGGTTTTCAAATCTTCTTTTTGTTGCATCCGGCGTCATCGGGATCGTGACATTGAGAACTTAGGTTTCACAATACATTAGTTCAGCTACAGGAAAGGAGTTTTTTTTGCGTGCATATCTGGATATTGAAACAGACAGGAAGGGAAACATCTGTGTTATCGGCCTTCTCGTGGAGAACAATGATTTTCTCCAGTGGTATGGTGAGGACATCTCCACCGAGAGAATTGAACGGGAGCTTTCCAATGTTAAGACCATAGTCACGTTCAACGGGGACCTTTTCGACCTCCCCCAGATGAAAAAGCGCCTTAACATCGACCTGCAGACCAACTACATCTCCCGGGACCTTTTCAAGGACAAGAAAAAGCTCGGCATCAAGGGCGGGCTGAAGCAACTGGAAAAGATGTTCGGCATCGAACGCAAGACCGAAGGTGTAAACGGATACCAAGCGATGTGGCTCTGGGAAAAGTACAAAAGACACGGGAACAAGGATGCCTTGAAGCTGCTGCTCGAGTACAACAAGGAAGACGTGGTGAACCTGACCAGGCTCGAGGAGATCATCGACCAGCTCGGAGGCAATGCGCCATGACGGAACATTTCGAGATCAATTCGCGCTACAACAGGATAAGCGGCGTCATGGTCATTCCCGGACCCAGGAAGAGATTTCCCTGCGCCGTGCTGTCCCACGGCCTTATCAGCTCCAAGGAGAGCTCAAAATACGTGGCCCTCTCCGAACGACTGGCCGAGGCGGGGATAGCTTCGTGCCGTTTCGATTATCACGGCTGCGGGGAAAGCGGCGGCAACATAGAGGAAACAACGCTGACCATCAGGCTTGACAACCTGAGCGCCATCGTCGACCATGTGCTGTCCCACAAATCGGTGGACGCTCAAAGAATAGGTATAATCGGCAGCAGTTTCGGCGGTACCACGGGCCTTCTCAAGGCCGCGCGCGATGACCGGATCAGGTGCCTTTCCATCTGGGCCACACCACACCTGCTTGAAAACAAGGACAGCGGCACCATCTCCGATGTTGTTTTCGATAAGACCATATTCACCGACTTTCAGTCATACGACATCCTTGGCGAGGCAAAAAAGGTATACCGGGCACTCGTTGTCCACGGAGAGGTTGACGAGGTGGTACCCTGCGCGGAGGGAAAAGCGATCTACAAGCGTCTCAGCAAACCAAAAGGCATCGAGGTGATCAAGGGGGGCGACCACATCTTTTCCAATGAATCTCACAGGAACAAGGCGATCACCCTTGCCCTGAACTGGTTCCGCCGGTACCTGGTCTCAGACGGGAACAAAGAATAAAAAGACGGCTTAAGCGGGTCAAGCTGTCTTCCCTATTCTTTATGCTTGTCGTTCTTGAATTTGACCTTGTCCCTTATGACCTCTCCCAGGACGCTGCTTAGCCCGATGCCGAGAGCCAGGGACATGGTCAGGACTATGCCGCCGAAGACGATGAGGAAGCTTATCGTTACGATGGTATTGCCCAACCCTATATACTCAAAGACAATACCGAAGGTGATGACGATGAGGAGTATCCTCACCCCTTTTGCGATAAAATCGCCGTATTTTATCTTTGCGTTCTCGCAGGTAAGGTATATGATCCTTCCCAGAAAATTGCTGAAAATGATGCCGATGATGACTATAACCAGGGATGCGATGATGTTCGGGAGCGCCGAAGATACCCTGGAGGCATACTCCGAGAACTGGGTGATCCCCATATAGTTGAGCCCGAAGGACAGGAAAAGAACGATGAACACCCAGTAAACGACCTTGCTCAGGACGAGCGAAGGCGGTGTTTTTATGCCGCCTTTTTCAAGGAATGTGACAATACCGGCATCCTGGGCCCATTTATCGAACCTGAAAAGGATCAGGAGCTTGCTTAAAAGCTTCTTTACGAACCAGCTGATGATAAACCCCATGATCATCACGACGATCATGACGATGATATTGAGAAAGACCTCCTGAAAATTATCAAAAAGATCCAGGAACATTTCCTGAAAAAACTTTAATATTTCCTGCATGGGAACATATTATTCAAAGTAGCATGGCATGTCAATGGAAATTGGTTTTCAATTTTTTTGTTGACATTCTTTTTCTATTCGTTTAGGAAATTGTAAAAAGAAAGGAGGGAAACAATATGCCCGCTAAAATTGATGAAGGTGCCTGCACAGGATGTGGAGCATGCGCGGAGATCTGCCCCGCCGACGCGATAACCGTCGATGACGTTGCGAAGGTCGATTCCGAGCTCTGCACGGAATGTGGTGCGTGCACAGAAGAATGTCCTGTAGAAGCTATTACCTTAGAAGAGTAATCAAGCACGTTAAAACTCAAAAAATATAAAAGGATGGGGGTTAACCCATCCTTTTATCTTCTTTTCTATTTTCTTTAATTTCCCGCTACAGTCCCTTTACAACGATCTCGGAAAGGTCCAGCGCCTTCATTGTTTCCGATTTTTCCTTGTCCTTGATGGCATCTTCCATCATGATGAGGCAGTAAGGGCAAGCCGTCACAACGGTGTTCGCCGACAACGCGATGGCCTCATCGATCCTGGCGTGGTTTATCCGTTTGTGGTGCTCTTCCATCCATATGCGGCCGCCGCCGCCGCCGCAGCAGAAGCTCCGGTCATGGTTCCTTTCCATTTCCATGTAAGGGCCTTTTTTGACCTTGTCGAGAACGTTGCGGGGCTCCTCGAATATCCTGTTTATCCTGCCAAGGTAGCACGGGTCGTGGAAGGTTATGTTCCCTTCAAGCGCGGGGTTCACCTTGAGCTTGCCTTCATTGATGAGCTTCCAGATGAACTCAGACTGGTGATATACCTCAAAATTACCGCCGATCTGCGGGTATTCGTTCTTCAGCGTATTGTAGCAGTGGGGACATGTGGTGATGATCTTCTTTATGCCGATCTCGTTGAGGAGCTCCACGTTGCCCTGGGCCGTACCGAGGTATTGCTCTTCGTTGCCGCACCGCCGCGAAGGGTCACCGCAGCAAGCTTCATCCTGGCCGAGGATGCCGAAATTGACACCGGCCTGGTTGAGTATCGTCGCAAAGGACTTTGCCACTTTCCTGTTCCTGTCATCGAGGGAGGCAACACAGCCGACCCAGTAAAGGTATTCCACTTCGTGCTCTGCAACGTTCTTTATATCGAGCCCCTCGGTCCACCCCATCCTCTCTTTCTTACCCATTCCATAGGGGTTCATGTTCTTCTGGAGGTTCTTGAAGAGAAGTTTTGTTTCCGATGTGGTCTTGCTGAGCGTGAGGGTAAGGTAACGCCTCATCTCCATATTTTTGTCAAAGGTCGGGATCGACACCGGGCAGTTAACCTGGCAGGCAAGACAGGCGGTACAGGACCACAGCGTCTCTTCCTGGATCACCGTGTCGATGATGCCGTCCTCGTTCTTGGTTCCCTTGCAGGTACGTTCCCACTCGGCCTTCAGGTCCTGTATGAACTGTTTCGGCGAAAGCGGCTTTTCCGTATTATAGGCCGGGCAGAGGTCCTGGCAGCGGCCGCACCGCGTGCAGGCATCGAGGTCGAAGATCTGCCTCCATGTAAACCCTTCAATGCTGTTTACACCGAACTCCTCGGCGTTCTCAAAGTCGGCGATGGGCTGCACGGCGCCCTTGGGGTTGTCATCGACACCCCTGAACATCATGTTAAGCGAGGACGTAATTATGTGGAGCAGCCTGGAATAGACAATGTATGAAAGAAGGCCGAAGGAGATGACGAGATGGATGTACCAGAAGACCTTGTGGGTCACCTCTATCGATCCTGTGTCCATACCCGAGAAGATCTTGGCGGTAACCCAACCCACAAAGCTCCACCGTTCATACCCAAAGTCGGGGTTGGACATGAAATTGGCGATACGTGCGCCTTCTACGAGAAAACCTGTCACGAGGACGACGAGGATCCACACGAGGACCAGGGCATCGTCGGGCTTATTGTCAAGCCGCGCGGGCTTCGTGACATACCGTCTGAACATGGCCATGAGGATACCTATGATCGCCATCAATCCGCCAAGGTCGAGGAGGAATGAAAAGATCAGGTAGAAATCGCCCTTTAAGAACCTCACTTTGAAGAAAAGGTCGGTAAAGTCGGCCTGGAACGCGACCAGTCCCGTTCCGATGGTGAGTATCAGGAATCCCCAGAAAATAAAGAAATGCATCCAGCCGGGGAAGGCTTCGCGGAGTATTGACTTATGAAAGATCCCGTTGGCGATGAAATACCCTATCCGCTCGCCAAGGCGCTCTTTAAAGTTTACAGGGGACGGTTTTCCTATCTTCCACATGGCATAGCGCTTTTTCAGCCCCACGATCAAAATGATGAAAGTGATGATCATTAACGCGTAGCTGATCCATTGCGCGCCAGTATCTTTTACGTTCCAGAATATCTCCCTTCCGATATCCATCATAAACTGTGCCTCCTGAGGGTTTGATTTCATATATTATCAATACATAAAGGCGGTAAAATCAATAAAAATGTGATGGATTTCACTAACAATGAGGAACGATCGCCTCCCGTTGCCCCTCTTAGAGCATATTTATGAACAGCGGCAACGTCTTCGAAACATAAAAAAAGGGAAATTTTACTTGACATGTTTTTGTTCCTTTTGGTATTGTAGACGCTAAATAGTATATAAGAATATAAAGGGGTGTTATGAGAAGAAGTGTAACGTTCTGTACATTCCTCCTGGGTATATCCTTGGCAGTCTTTCCTTTCGCAGTCAACGCCGCATCGGTTACCCACAAGGTTCGAAGCGGTGACAATCTCTACGGCATCGCAAAAAAATACAAAGTGTCCGTTGACCAGCTGAAAAATGCCAATGGTCTGAATTCTAATAAGCTGTCCCTCGGGCAGACGATCATCATAAAAGACGAAAATACGAGAGTGTCGAAAAAGGACTCACGGAACAATATTTCCTCGAAAAAGATAAGGGCACAGGAGAGGCATCAGGAAGTAGCGGAAACGAGCGTTTCGGAGAACGATGGAGAATTCATCGAGTACAGGGTAAAGCGGGGCGATACACTCGATAAAATAGCAACCCGTTTCAATGTCGAAAAGGAAGAATTGATCGAAACCAACCGGTTAGCCTCGGGAAAGAACAAAAAGCTTTCCCCCGGCAAGACCATCCTCATCCCGAAGATCGTCGAAGAAAATGACGGGGAAGAAGATATTGTCACTTTCAAGAGCGCACCTTTGAAACCCTGGAAAAGCAGCGATGAAAAATACATGCTTGTCAAGGTTGCGAAAAGTTTCATGGGAGCACCGTACAAATACGGTGGAAACACCCTGCGCGGCCTCGATTGTTCAGCTTACGTTAAAAAGATCTATGAGATCTTCGATGTGCAGCTTCCAAGGAGCGCCCGCGAGCAGTACAAGGTCGGGTCCAGGATAGAAAGGGGCGCGGAGCTGGCCGTGGGAGACCTGGTGTTCTTCAAAACGCGCCGGTATGCCAAGTTCCCTACCCATGTCGGTATCTTTATTGGCGACAGCAATTTCATTCACGCCTCGTCGGGCAAAGGAAAGCTGGGTGTCAAAATAGATTCCATCAATTCCGATTATTATTCGAAAGCCTTTATAGGCGCCACGCGTGTCAAGGGTATATCCGACGGGCAAGCACCCGAAGCCACGCAGCCGGTGGAAAGGTCTTCCGACAACTCCTAAAAATCATATGTGAGAAAAAAACCTTTTCTCATCGTTTTCTCGATATCCCTTTACCTGACCGGCCGCTACGCGCTTGCCTGGAAGCTTGAACCGGCCCTTTTCTTCTTCTATGTTACTTCATGGTGGTCGTATATAATATTTCTCGATGCCGTGCTGCGGCGGCGGTCGGGAAATCACATCTTTCTCAACAGGAATTTGCCCCTTGTCATCGTTATCTCCTGCGGTTTCTGGTGTTCTTTCGAGCTTATCAACCTTCGCCTGGAAAACTGGTTCTACATCAACCTTCCCGCCGGCATGTTCCTTAGATACACAGGCTACCTTCTGGCCTACGGCACCGTCATCCCCGCCATTTCCCTGACGGCTTCCGCGCTGCAGCCCCTGTTTCGCTCCGTCAGGACCGCAGGGCTTCAAGTCAGGAATTACCCGTCCCGCGCGATCGCACTCGGGGTCATCGCGCTGCTTTTGACCATCATCTATCCGATATACCTGTTCCCGCTTGCCTGGGCGTTCGCCATTCCCTTGCTCGACGGGATCAACTACCGCGCGGGTTTCAGGTCTTTCATGGCCGACATCGAACGCGGGGAACCAAGCCGGCTCCTGTCCGCCCTGATGTCCGGTTTACTGTGCGGGACGCTCTGGGAAATGTGGAACTTTCTCTCCCCTGTAAGATGGGTCTACACCGTGCCATTTTTCGAGAACCTGAAGATCTTCGAAATGCCGCTGCCCGGGTATACAGGTTTTCTGGTCTTCGGGGTCACAACAATGGCTTTCCTGGACCTCCTGCAAGGACTTTGGCAAAAGAGAGCTGCGCGTCTTGTCGCGATCTGCATTTCTCTGGTGGTCTGTGCCGTTTCCTTTCCTCTCATTGACCGGTATACGGCCTTCTCCTTTGCCACCCCCGTTGAACGTCTTTCATTCCTGAGCGAAGAAAGCAAGGACATGCTCCGCGGAAGAGGTGTTAAAACCAATCTCGGCATCGAGGCAACAACCCTGAAACCCACGGAACGTGACGCGATGGGACTCATTAGCCTTAAAGGGCTCGGATACGAGAACTACATGAAGCTCGGCCGCCGCGGCATCACCCGTATGGAAGACCTTAAGAACGTCGATGAGGCGACCCTGTCGGGCATCCTCGGGGAAACAAACCCCCGCAGGGTGCGTATCTACCAAAGGGCCGCGAAAGAACAGTAACTGTTGACATGGTCAACCCATCTGTGGTGAAATAGCAACCAGTTATGACAAGGAAAAAAGAGAAAGAGATCATCCATCAGCCGGACATTCTGGTCAAAACCCTCGAAACGGTTTCGATGTATGTCAGGACCAACACCAGACAGTGTATCTACGGCCTTATTGCCTTTGTCATCATTGTTGCGGCCGTTGCCTCATATTTTGTGTACACTCATTATCAAGACCAAGGCCTGCAATACGAGTTGACCCGCGGCATCAAGGCCTTTGATGCATATAGCCGCACGGGTGCACCAGGCGATATGGATAAGGCGGATGACATATTTCAAAAGATAGCCTCCGCATCAAGCGGAAAACCCCATTATATTGCCAAACTGTACCTTGCGAAGATCAACATGGCGCGGGGCAAAACACAGGAGGCAACAAAACTGTACCAGGAAGTATCCCGCAACTCCTCGAACCAGGCGCTGACCTACCTCGCCGACAACGCCCTCAAAAGCATAGAAAAGAAGTAACCTCTCCCGACAAAAACAACTAGGTTCTTATCCGCACACCCGCTCTCCCTTTGGGATCGCTTGAGCACGTCTTAAGTACTTGGAGAAATTTAAACCAAGGGTTATGGGTAATGGGTCATAGGTTATAAGAAGGCCTTTCCCATCACCAATAACCCATCACCTATGACCTGTCTTTTTTACGAATAGAGTGCTTTCACCGGTTCGTACTTCGTCCCTTCCATGGCGGGATAGATACCTGCGAGGACGCCGATCACCATGCTGATGACAAGCGCCAGGGGGCTGTTCATGGAGACAACTATTGGGAAGCCGCCTACGATATCGACTACAATGGTGATCAGGAAACCGGCGACAACCCCGCCGATTCCACCTATAAAGGCGACAATGAGCGATTCCGATAAAAACTGAATGATGATGTCCCGCTTCTTTGAGCCCACCACCCGCCTGATACCTATCTCCATCTTCCTCTCCGATATGGAAAGAAGCATAATGGCGAAGATCCCAAGTCCGCCGATCAGGAACGATACCGTGGAGGCGATGACCGTAAGGACCGAAACAAGCCTGATGCCCTCTTCCTGCGTTCTCAGGATATCCTCCATGGTAAAGATGGAAAAATCATCCTTCTCCTCGGGCTTCATATCATGGATCTTTCTTATGAAGCCCCTGAGGCTCGTTTTCATCTGGGTCAGCGAATAACCATCCTTTGCCTGGACATAGATCCCCTTTATGTAATCCACGTTGCTGTAGCGCCGCATGAAGGAATTGAGCGGTACGTAGACCTGGAGGTCCTGGTCCTGTCCGGCAAAATCGGTACCTTTTTCCTCCATGACCCCCACGATCTCCGTTGGAACACGAAAGATCATGATATTTTTCCCTATGGGGTCCTCGGACTGAAAGAAGTTCTCAAAGACCTTGAACCCGATGACGGCTTTCTTGTCTGCCCTCTTGTCCTCCTCTTCGGTAAAATACCTTCCCGTGACAAGGCCGATATTGCGCATACTGAACACCCCGTCGGAGATACCGGATATGCTCACGGTAAGTGTGTTATCTTTATAACGGGCAGGATAGCTCACGTCAAAATAGGGGACCACATCGGCAACACCCGGCAATGATTCCTTGATCTGTTGAGCGTCTTTTAACTTCAGCGTCTTTGCCTCGGTGAATTGCCGCGTGCCCCTTCCTGTCGCGAAAACGAGACCCGCCTTCACGATCACGAGGTTCTTGCCGAACTTCCCGATCTCCGTTTCGATCTTCCTCTTCATACCGTTGCTGATATTTCCAAAAGCCACGAGGCTCATGACCGCGAAGAGAATGCCAAGCAGCGCGAGGGTCATCCTGGCCTTATGGACCACAAGGTTCTTGAGGGCTATCCTGAGATAAAAGGCAATGGTGTACCTCATCCCCGTATCGCCTCTATGGGTTCGATCCTGCTTGCCCGAAGAGCCGGTTTCAGGCCGGATAGCACTCCCGTCAGGAAACTGAAAAGAAGGGCAAAGACAACGACCTTGAAGGAGAACATCATGGGAATGTCGAAGAGTTTTTCGAAGGTACCGCCGAGGATCACGCTGAGAATTATCCCGGCAATACCGCCTATAAAGGTGATCAGAATGGATTCAAAGAGGAAGGAAAGAAGGATACCCTTCCTGGTGGCACCGTAGGCACGCCTGATCCCTATATCCTTTTTGCGCTCCTGAATGGTAAGGTAGAAGAGGTTGGCAAGCACAAAACCGCTCACTACAAGGGCCACGATCGATGCGGTCCCCAGGAACAAAAGCAGGGAGCCCGAGATGACCGTCACGAACGCCAGGATGTCTTTCGAGCTTCTGATTGTAAAGTCATCGTCGAGATTTCCTTTCAGGCCGTGGTTCTCCCTCAGCACCGTACGGATATCGTCGATGGTCTTGTCCAGGTCCCTATTGGTCTTTAACCGTATCATGCTCAGGTAGCGCTTTTCATTGACTATCCGCGAGGTGACCGTCGTCAGCGGCATGATGATCCTGTCGTCTACGTGGGGCCCTCCGACGCTGCCGCCCCTCTCTTGAAGGACCCCTATGACCTTTGTGGGCAGCTTGCCCACAACGATGGTCTTCCCCAGCGCGTCCTCCCCTTTGAAAAGCTCATCGTAGACCTTCGCCCCGATGACGCAGACAGCCTCCGCATTCGCGTAATCGCCTGCGGTATATACGGAACCCCTCTGAAAACCCCAGGAGAACGACTCGAAGTAGTTCGTGGTCGATCCGACAACCTGCGTCTGCCAGTTCCTGTCCTTGTAGCGCATTGTGACATTTCGCGCCGAGTAGACCTTCATCATGTCATAGATACCATCCACCCTCGCGAGCAGGTCGGCATCGCTGACCTTGAGCGTGCTGAGCCTAATTCTCGCGGCCCTCTGGCGCTCCCCGCCGCCGAAGACCATGATGGAATCGGGCCCCAGGGCCTCGAAGATCTCCTGGGCCTTCTTGTTCGCCCCGTCGATGGTTGTGATGATGATGCAGATGGAAAGGATACCGAGGGTTACCCCGGAGAATGAAAAGATCACCCTCCCCCGGTAATAGTAGAGGATCTTTATGACCTCTTCAACGAATTCCCTAAGTTGCGATATCTTCTGAAATAGCGCCATCCTCTATCCTGACGAGTCGTCTTCCGTATGATGCCAGCTTTGGATCATGGGTGACGACAATGATCGTCTTGCCTTCGTCGTTGAGCATGCGGAAAAGGTCCATGATCTCGTTGCCCGTCTTTGAATCCAGCGCGCCGGTAGGCTCATCGGCAAGGATGAGCTCCGGTTCGTTGATAAGGGCCCTGGCAATGGCAACACGCTGTTGTTCGCCGCCGGAGAGCTGCGAAGGCTTGTTGTGTGTCCTCTGTTCGAGCCCGAACTTCCCGAGAAGCTCCCTGGCCTTGTCCCGCGGGTGCTTGATATCCTTTTTTGAATAGACGATGGGTATGAGGACATTTTCAATGGCATCGAGATAGGGGAGCAGGAAGAACTGCTGGAATACAAAACCGATATAAGAGTTCCTCATGTCGGCGAGTCTCTCGTCGTTCAGTCCGTCAACGCTGGTATCTACAAAATCATAATCGCCTTCCGTTTGCTTGTCGAGAAGGCCGATAATGTTCATTAGCGTCGTCTTGCCGGAGCCGGAAACGCCCATGAGGACAACAAACTCACCCTTGTCGATATGAAGGTCGATGCCCTTGAGGATAGGCAATTCCCTCTCACCCACAAAATAGCTCTTTTTAATGTTGCGGAGGGTTATCACTTTTTGGGGCCCGGTGTTGTGGCCGGTTTCTTTGCTGACGGAGCGGCCGACGGGATAATGACCTGTTCCCCCTCTGCAAGTCCTGATATTATCTCTGTGAACCTGTCGTCCCTGACGCCTGGCGTGACCTCGCGGCGCACGGTCTTCCCTTTCGACCTCACGTACACAACGTTCTTTTTGTCCTCGAACCGTATTGCCCCGTTGGGCACAGCGATCACATTTTGCTTCTCCTCGATGATGATCCGGACGTGGCTTGTCATTTCGGGTTTTAGGGTAAGGGCATCGCCGGGATCGATCTTGACTATGGCAAGGTAGTAAACGATGTTCTCCTTGATCTCGGGTTGGGGATAGATGCGGTCGACCTTGCCGGTAAACACCTTGTCCCGGTAGGCGTCAACCCAGTACTCCACCTTCAGCCCGGGCTTCACCCGTCCGATGTCGGTCTCGTCGACGTATATCCACATCTCGAGCCTGGTGGGATCGATGATGGTGATCAGGGTCGACGCCGAGAACCCGGAGACGACGGTTTCGCCCTCCTGGGTGGCAACGGCGGAGATATAACCCGATATGGGCGCGAAGATCTTTGTGTAGCTGTGGCTGACCCTTAGCGCCTTGAGCCTCTCCTGTGCCTCTTTTACCTTCGCCTTCCCCAGTTCGACCTGGGCCCTGGAAACATCGAGCTCCCTTTTGGCCTTCTCCACGCTGTCCTTGGTTGTATATTCCTTGATCAGCAGGCGCTGCTCGCGCTCATAATTCGTCTTGTTATAGAGGTCCTGGGCATATTTGGCATCGAGGTCCCTGCGCTGTTCCTCCACGAAGGCTTCAGCGTTGCGGAGATTGGATTGGATCTCGCGGTCATCGATCTCGACGATGAGATCACCCTTCTTGACATAGTCACCGACCTGATATTTAAGCCTGTTAAGTGTCCCGGTGGCGCGTGTACCGACCTTCACGATGGCGCCCACCTGGGCCTTTATGATGCCGGTCTGCTCAGTGGAGTACGTGACACCGGCGCGCTTCACGGTAAAGATCTCGCCGGCCTTTTCCTTCTCTCCTTTTCGCGTGGCGAAAAAAACGATAAGAAGTATCACGCAAAGGGCTATGGCACCGTATATGATCTTCTTTTTCATTTACCAGCGGTCCCCTATGTAGGCTGCCTTTTCAAGATAGGAGAGTGACACGTTGGCCCTGTATAGAGAGCCGATATAGCTCTCCTTCGCCGAGGCAAGGTCCTTCTCGCTCTGGATAAGGTTCAGGATATCACCCTTGCCTTCCATGTACTCGCCGTAGAGCTGGTTGAAGTTCGATGTGGCTTCCCGGACGAGCTCGTTGTACATCCTCACATCCTGAACGCTCAATTCGTAATCTTTGAGGGCCTTTGCAATATCGAGGCTGGTGACCCTTTTTGTTTCTTCAAGCCTCTGCTTGGCCGCGTTGACGTCGCTCATGGCGCCCTGCATGTTGTAATACCTGCCGACACCATCAAAGACAGGGAAGGAGAAGCTTATAAAAAAGGCGTCTGTCCTGCCGTCGGGAAAGAACCGGGTGTCCTGCCTTGTCTGCTGGAGGGTGCTGTCGATCTTTGGAAACCAGGCGCTCTTTTTCTCATTATAGACCATGCCCAGCCTGTCGATCTCTTTCTGCTGGGTTATGATCTCAGGCTTTGTTATGAGGGCATGTTCGCTCAAGTCTTTATAATCACCCCTGAAGGCGGGCTCGACAAGCGGCCCGTCAACGTCAAAAGGGTCCGGTGTCCGGGCGATCATGAGTGATCTGACCACCTCAAGGTACTTTTCATACTCTTTCTGCGCCCTTTGCAGGTCGATCTTCGATGTCAGGAGGCGGACCTCCGCCTGCAGCAGTTCGCTCTTCTTCGCCACACCTTCCTCGTACCTTCCGCGGGTGAGATTGTAGATCTTCTGGGTCGACTGCAGCGCCTCTTTCCGTTTATCCACGATCAACTTGCTGCCGAGGGCAGTGTAAAAAGCGCTCTTGATATTGAAGAGCACTTCCTCGCGGACAGTTTTGAAACGTTCCTTCTCCCTCTCCCACACGAAAAAGGCGCCTTTTCGCTTGGCGTAGCGTTCGCCGCCGTCGAAAATGCGCCACGAGATGGTTCCCGTGAACGTATAGGCATCACGGGAACCTGAAGTGCTGTCCGAGTTGCCCGTGTAGGTGCTGATCGGTGTCATGGGCGATATGGTCCGTATATAGGATGACCCTATGTCAAACCTGGGCAGGAAGGGGTCAATGGAGGATATGTAGGAAAAACGGGACTTTTTGACAAACTCGTCCTGTTCCTTGACGACATAAGACCCTTCAAGGGAATTTTTGATAGCCTCTTCAAGGGTGACCGACAGGGCGGCCTCCGGTGAAAAGGAAATGGCCAACAGGCCGATAGCGATAACTATGGTGATATTTTTGAGTGAACGGTTGTTCATGTGAACCATTGTTCAGTCTATCCCATGTGCCGTTTTTAAGTCAACAGATATCATGAGCAATATCCAACTACTTGGCTATTGTAGCATATATCGATATTTTGTCACAATCGAAAGGGTATTGTTCGGCAGATAAAAACCTGTGATGGGGAAAAAAGAAATGCCGAGGGATGGAATTGAACCGCCGACACGGGGATTTTCAGTCCATGAAGGTGTTAAAAAATAACAGATCACGGAAATTGCCTGTTGTAGGGACAATCCGATCAACGGATGCAAGAATCCCCGTGAATTTATGGAGTGTTCGAATATCGTCATCTTATGTGGACACGGGCACAAAAAATGATCGACCAAGCTACCCGTTGGCTACCGGAAACCACGCATCCGCCTACGAAGCAAGGAGATCAAATCCGTTAGGAAGTTCCTTGTTTAAGAATCTTTAACGTCTGCTCGCGAATGTTTCGTAATAGCCTCTAAGGGCCATAGCTACCCCGAAGGTATACGGCCCAGCTTGAGGATAATACTCCGCGCCTAACGGACCTTTGCTTACGCTATATTTGTAAGTATCGCTTTTAATGTAGTATTTTCGGTAGACATTGTACTCTTTTCGCTGCCTTGCCCAACTACTGCCCTGATACTCGGGCGAATTGATGAATGCCCAAAATACCCGGTAACGTGAATTTGGGTTGCTGTTCACCTGTCTGGCCCACCCGGCTACGACCGCTTGAGTTTCGGGCTGCCTGCCAAGCACTCCGACATATAGAGAGGTTATAAACGCTTGCGGTGAGCCATTCCAAACAATAGCTCCCGGATTCGGGACCGCCTCAACATTTAGCGCGGCGCAAAGAACAATAGCCGTAATTATCAAGATACTCACGGTAAAATTCTTCTTCATTTTCCCTCCATAATATTTATGATATCTACGAAGCATACTTGGCATTAAAAACTATGTCAAGAAGGGGGACAGATTAAGGGAGGATTATAGTTCATCAAATCCGGGTGATGATATCAAGTTAATAAAAGATCACCAACTGAAACAAAACAATTTGTGAATGATTCCTAAAGACTCGAAGAAAGCCACGATAGTTTGCCGGTTATCGGGGTTCGATCAGATCAGTTGAGGAACTAACTTTAGAGGTGGTACAATAAGCGTGGATAGGTCATAAATTTGGATGTCATCGCTGCGGAGTCGAGAGGTATTTATGAAGAAACTTGTTGAAAAGCTGCTACAGGCGTTTAGCAATAACCTGCCCGACATCCCCTTCGAGGTGAGGTTTTGGGATGGTGGGGCAAAAACATTCGGAAACGGTTTGCCCGCGTTTATACTCAAGTTCAATACTGAAACTGCGGCAAAGCGCATCTTCGGCAAGGGTACGCTCGGGTTTGCGGAAGAATATGTCGCCGGCAACATCGATGTCGAGGGTGACCTCCGTGAGCTTATCCGTCTTGGCGTGGACTCTCGCGTTCAAGACATGAGACTCTCACCCGGGACAAAGATCGCTGTTTTGCTCCGTCATATCAACTCACTCAATACGATCAAGGGCTCTTCCAGGAACATCACCCGTCACTACGACCTGGGAAACGATTTCTACCGGCTGTACCTTGACGAAAGCATGGCATATTCCTGTGCCTATTTCAGGACCGATGAAGACAACCTTGAACAGGCGCAGCAGCAGAAGTACGACCACATATGCAGAAAGCTCTGTCTAAAGAAAGGGGACAGCCTTGTTGACATTGGATGCGGATGGGGAGGCATGCTCCTCTATGCCGCCCGTCATTACGGTATCAAGGGGACAGGATGTACCGTCTCCAAAAACCAGGCTGAGTACGCGAAAGAAAAGATAGCACAGGCAGGGATGGGGGAAAACATCACAATTCTCCAGGAAGACTACCGGAACATGGAAGGCCGGTTTGATAAGTTTGTATCCATTGGAATGTTTGAACATGTAGGGAAAGGCTTTATTCCTACATTCATGGAAAAGACAAAGGCACTTTTAAAACCGGGCGGGATTGGCCTTTTGCATACGATTGGCAAGGAACGCGATACCTCGGATGATGCCTGGACGACAAAATATATCTTTCCCGGAACCCATATCCCCATACTTGATCGCGTGATCCGTACCATGGGCGAGGAAAGCCTGGTCCCCGTGGATATTGAAAACCTTCGCCTCCATTACGCGGCGACACTGGACGAGTGGGGAAAGCGGTTCGAGTCGAACAAGCAGAAGATCGAAGAGGTGTTCGGCGCGGGATTTGTCCGCATGTGGCGTATGTACCTGCACGGCAGCGCCGCATCTTTCCGATGGGGCGATATGCGACTCTACCAGATACTTTTCACGAATGGCCTGAACAATTCCCTGTCAATGACACGGGAGCACCTCTACCGGTTTTGAAGATCATAGCCGAATATCGTCATCTTATGTGGGCACGGGCACAGCGAGCAGGGGAAAGTTGTTTCCAACCCCAAAGCCTTGATAAACAAGGCTCTCAGATGGTCAATCAACCGTAAATTGGCATGGATTAAGGGAAAAAGAAATGCCGAGGGACGGAATTGAACCGCCGACACGGGGATTTTCAGTCCCCTGCTCTACCGACTGAGCTACCTCGGCAACGACTTTATTTAAAACACAACCACTTGCACCCTGTCAACAGTTTCATTGGAAAATAAACGCGCTAAAACCTTTTGACATGGGGCGCGCCCTTATGGTAGACACATTCTGCATGTCACAACCTCAGGATAGATCTATGAAACCATTTCACGGCATCCTTTTCAACACGGACAAGGCCGACAACATCGCAAAGCTGGTCTGTCCGCCATACGACGTTATCGAGAACACCGATCCTTACTACGAACGGGCCCCTTTCAATGCCATCAGGCTGGAACTTCCCAGGGACCTCCCCTCCATCGACAGGTATCACGCCGCAAAGAACACGATGGACGACTGGCTCTCAAAGGGCATCCTTGCCCCCGACAGACGCGAAGCGATCTATACCTACGAACAGGAATTCACCATCGAAGGGTCGATATTTTTCAGGAAAGGCTTCATTGCACTGCACAAGCTCGACAAGCAGCGCATCCTTACCCATGAGCAGACGCGCAAAAAAGCAAAGGCCGACCGCGAGCAGCTCATCGGGACGCTCAAAACATACACCAGTTTCATCTTCGGTCTATATAACGACAAGGAAAGGGTGATCGACAGCGCCATAGGGAAAGCGCCGAAAGAGCTGCTCTTCGATTTCACCGACGAGCAGTCCATCAAGACCAGGTTCTACCGGATCACCGACAGTGACTCCATCCACGCCATTTCCGCCCTCCTTGATAAAAAATACATTTACATCGCCGACGGACACCACAGGCTCGACGTCTCCTACCGGCTCAATGTCCCCTACGCGCCCTTCTATCTCACCAACATGTACGACGAAGGGATCGTGATCCTCCCCTATCACAGGATGGTCACCTTCGAGGACAAACGTCCCTTGAGCGAGCTCATCGGTTTGCTTGAGCCTTACATGGCCATCGAAAAAAGGCCCTTTGACGGCAATGATCCGCTCAAGGACGCGCTCGCTTCCGTTGCCCGGTCGGCCAGGGCGTCCTTCGCCTTCTTTGCCAAGGACGATCCTCAACACATCTATGTGGCCACCGAAAAGGCCGCGCTGCCGATATACGGCGCCGAGGGCCTCCATGAGGTCATGAAAAAACTGAAAGTCAACGTCATTCACAGCGGGATCATCCGCGACATCATGAAGATCAAGGACGATGAGATCTCCTTCACCCATGACCATCACTTTGCCATCGATTCCGTCAGAGGCGGCCCCGTGGACCTTGCGTTCTTTCTGCCGCCCACGACGGTCGATGAGGTCAGGGACATCGCAGATAACGGTCTTGACATGCCCGCGAAGTCGACCTTCTTTTACCCTAAGATCTTAACGGGCCTCGTCTTCTACAAGTATGCATGAGATCGTCGGTAAAGACGAAACCCTCGCCATCCTGTGCAACGAAAAGTTGAAGATCATCCAGAAAAAACAGGGATACCGTTTCTCGATCGATGCCTTTCTGCTGGCCGCTTTCGTGACAATGAAAAAACATGAAAGGCTGTTGGATATCGGCACGGGTTGTGGTATCATACCTATCTATATAGCGAAAAAAGGCTTGACGAACGATATGACCGGCGTGGAACTCCAGGAGGACCTTTTCGAAGTGGCGCAAAAGAACAGGGCGATCAACGGCTGTGAAGACCACGTCCATTTTATCAACGCGGATATCAGGACCGTCGTCAAAAACCTGGAAAAAAAGCCCTTCCATATCGTGGTATCCAATCCACCCTATACGAAGAAACTGAGCGGGAGGACAAGCCCCCAGCCTTCACGTTTACTGGCAAGGTACGAAGAAACGCTCGACCTTGACAGCCTCACCTCGGCCGTGTCATCCCTTCTTCAAAAAAAGGGGCGTTTTTTTGTCATCTACCCCGCCAGGCGTGCGGGTGAGCTCATCTGTGCAGCTGGGTCACGGAAGCTGGCACTCAAAAGACTGCGCCTCGTCCATCCGCGAAAGGACGAAAAGGCAAACCTTGTCCTCGCGGAATTCGTGAAAGACGGCGGCATCGGCGCGACCATAGAGAAGCCTCTCTACGTATACGAAGGAAGCGGGAACTCGGAAGAGATCAAAAGTTATTATTCATTTGAGGGCTAACCATGTCAGGATTTACAAAGATCATTGAAAAAGACCTTGCCGAGCTTGAACTGTCCATTGACAGGCTCATAAGCACGCGGGTCGATTATATCAAAGAGATCGTCACATACATCATAGGGTCCGGCGGGAAGAGGGTCCGGCCCGTTCTGGTCATGCTCTGTTCAAAACTTTGCGGCTACCGGGGCAAAAAGCACATCCCCTATGCCGCCATAATCGAGTTCATACACACGGCGACGCTCCTTCACGACGATGTCGTGGACAACGCCAAGACCCGCAGGGGCCTTTCCACCGTGAATACGGTCTGGGGGAACGAGCCCAGCGTCCTCGTGGGCGACTTTCTCTATTCCAGGTCCTTCGAGCTCATGTCCCGGGAAGGGAACAATGAGATCCTCAAGACCATTTCCAAGGTTACAACGGCCCTTTCGGAAGGGGAGATCCTCGAGATCGTGAAGACCGCCGACATGGAAATCACTGAAGAGGACTACTACGAGATCATCGGCAACAAAACAGCCGTCCTTTTCGGCGCGGCCTGCGAGATAGGCGCCATCCTCGGCAAATGTCCGAACAACATGAGGAGAGCGCTGAAGAACTTCGGATATAACCTCGGGATCGCCTTTCAGCTAATGGACGATGTCCTGGACTACACTTCCTACAACGATGTCCTGGGCAAGCATGTCGGAACGGACCTCAAGGAAGGGAAGGTGACGCTCCCCCTTATTTACGTTCTGAAGACCGCAAAAGACCGCGAGAAGGCCTTTTTGGAAAAGGTAATCGCGAAAGAGAGGATCACGCAGCGAGACTTCGAGCGCGTACGAAATATAATTGAAAAGAACGGGGGCGTCTCCTACACCATGCGCGCGACCGAAAGTTCCCTTGAAAAAGCAAAAAGATACCTTGATGCCTTCGGCCCCTCACGATACAAGAACGCCCTGCTGGAGCTTGCGGACTACATGCTGAAGAGGGAAATGTGAGAAAGGCAGGGATCAGGACTTAGGGCTCAGGGGCCAGATAAAATCAAAGACAAAAGATTATGTTCTTTTGTCTTCTTTTTCTCTATGCACCGGATCCTTAGTCCTGTCTTTATCTTTTCCCTAAGCCTTGAGTCCTTATTTCTTTGTTTTTCTCTGGCCCCTGAGCCCTGGCCCCTGAGCCCTGCTCTAAAGGATCTCCCCTTTCGGAATGACCACTATCCCTTCATCGGAAACGAAGAACCTTTTGCGGTCCTTTTCAAGGTCGTAGCCTATCTTCATCCCGTCGGGGATGCGGACCCCCTTGTCGATGATGGCCCTTTTTACCCTGGCCCTCATGCCTACCACAACGTTGTGGAAAAGGATCGATTCGCTGACCTCGGCGTAGCTGTTGACACGGACCCCGGGGGAAAGAACTGACCCCTGGACCCTGCCGCCGCTTATGATCACCCCGCCGCAGATGATCGAATCGAGGGCCTTGCCCGCCCTTCCTTTATCTTCGTCTGCAAAGACCGTTTTCGCCGGCGGGTACTGCCCTTCATAGGTCCTGATGGGCCAGTTCCTGTCGTAGAGATTGAAGATGGGGCTGACCGAGGCAAGGTCCATGTTCGCCTTCCAGTAGGCGTCTATGGTACCAATATCTCTCCAGTATGCGGCATCGCGCCCCTTCCCCGCACCAAAGCGGTAAATGAAGACCCGGTGTCCTGGATACATGAAGGGTATGATGTCCTTTCCGAAATCGTGCTGAGAGCTTTCGTTCTGCGCGTCTTTCGCAAGGATATCGATGAGCACGTCCCGTTTTAAGACATAGACCCCCATCGAAATCAGGGCACGTTCAGGATTGCCGGGCATAGGCAACGGCTGTGCCGGTTTTTCGTCATAACCAATGACCCGCGCGTCGGAGGCGGCTTGTATGACGCCGAATCTTGAGGCCTCACGAATATCGACCTCGATGGACGATATGGTCATGTCGGCCTTCTTGTGTTTATGGTACCGCACGAAATGACCGTAATCCATCTTATAGATGTGGTCACCCGACAGGACAACGACATAATCCGCGTCCACCTGTTTGAGGTGGTAAAGGTTCTGATAGACCGCGTCGGCTGTCCCCCTGTACCAGCCCCCGCCCACTCTCATCTGCGGCGAAAGGTTGGAAACAAACTCTCCGAGTTCGGGATTCAAGACGCTCCAGGCATCGCGGGTGTGCTCGATGAGGGAATGCGACTTGTACTGGGAGAGCACAAAGATCTTCCTGATGCCGGAATTGACACAGTTGCTCAGGGTGAAATCGATGGTCCGGTACTTGCCGCCGAAGATAACGGCCGGCTTGGCCCTGTCCTTCGTGAGAGGGTTGAGCCGCTCGCCGGCACCACCCGCCAGGACAACGGCAACGGCGTTATGCATGATCTTAGGTCTCACGGGCGCGCCCCGTTCCTCGCTTTTTCGCAGCCATTCACGATGAACGCGAATTCGCCTTTTTTATCTTCCGGCGACAGCATCTCTATGACCTCGCTCAATTTTCCCCGGTAGGCCTTTTCATATATCTTTGTCATCTCCTTCACGACCACAACCTCGCGGTCACCCATTATGGCGAGCGCATACCCGAGTGTTTCGTCGATCCTCCTTGGCGACTCGAAAAAAACGATCGGATAAGGCAGTGATGACAGCTCCTCCAGGGTCTTTTTCCGCTTCCCCTTTTTTAACGGCAAAAAACCATAGAAGAGGAAACGGTCCGCAAAGAGGCCCGATACCGATACGAGGCCTATCGCAGCGGACGCGCCCGGGACCGCACATACCTCTATCCCCTCTTCCGAGCATTTTCTCACGAGAATGGAACCTGGGTCTGAGATGCAGGGCGTACCGGCCGCTGTTATGACCGCAACGTTCCTGCCTCCCTTGAGGCTCCGCACAATAGACACTGATCTTCTCTCCTCGTTGTAGCTGTTGATATTCGTGATCGGTTTTTTTATACCCAAGTGGTTGAAGAGCTTCAATGCCCGGGAGGTGCTTTCCGCAACAATAACGTCAACTTCCTTAAGGACATCTATCGCCCGCAGCGTGATGTCCCCGAGGTTGCCGATGGGTGTCGCAACCACATATAAAATGCCTTCCCGATCCATGCGTATCAAGCTTATAATACTGCAAAAGTCTTGACAAGGAGAAAAAAGTTTAAGAGAATAAGTCTATGATTTTCAAAACATTGTCGATTCTCGTTTTGTGCCTGCTGCCACTGTTGACTTATCCTGCGATCTATGGGTACGTTGACGACAGCGGAACGTATCATTTCACGAACATGGTCCCTGTCGGCAAAAAGTTCCGGGTCGTGATCTCCGAACGGATCAAATTCGTTGTCGCGCGGGTTCTGAACAATACCTCATACGATGGTATCATCCAGCGCCACGCCATCATGCTTGGCGTCGACCCTACGCTCGTAAAGGCCGTCATGAAGGCCGAATCGAACTTCAACCCCAACGCCATGTCATACAAGGGGGCCCAGGGACTCATGCAGCTCATGCCCGACACGGCGAAACTCATGAAAGTGGATAACCCTTTTGATCCCGATGACAACATCCGGGGCGGCACCAAATACTTAAAGTACCTCGATGAGGTATTCGGGGGAAACCTCGACCTTGTCCTCGCTGCTTACAATGCGGGGCCGCAAAGGGTCAAGGAATACAATATGACCATACCGCCTTATGAAGAAACAAGGACCTATGTCCAACGGGTCAAGTCATATTACAATAAATTCAAGAAGAACAATGAAAGTTAAGGACGAGCAACTGCCTCTCTGGACACTCCCCAACAGACTGTGCATCATCAGGATCCTTTTCATCCCGCTCATCATAGTCTTCATCGAGAAAGGGCATCAACCTCAGGGCGAGGGTTTCCTTTACGTGGCCTTTGTCCTCTTTATCCTTGCAGGCATAACCGACGGGCTTGACGGGTTTGTGGCACGGAAGTTCAAACTGACCTCAAGACTGGGGCTTTACCTCGACCCCATCGCCGACAAGCTGCTGGTTTCTTCTGTCCTTATCACATTGACCTATCATAATCTGGTCCCCCTGTGGGTAACGATCCTTCTCGTCTGCAGGGAGTTCATAATCAATGGCCTGAGGTCTTTCTACGCCCTTGAAGGCATTACTATTTACCCCTCTTTTTCGGGCAAGCTCAAGACAGCTCTCCAGATAGTCGGGATATCCTTCGTGCTCTTCAATCACCCCCTGGCACAGCAGGTAGGGCTTTACATCATATACGTCGCGCTCCTGTTCAGCATGTACTCCGCCGTCAACTACATCTCCGCGATCTTCAGGCCTAAAAAGGCAGGTAATGGGTCATAGGTCCTGGGTTATGGGAGAGACCTTCCTTACAAATCACCCATCACCTATAGCCTATAACCTATGACCTGTCTTCTTTACATATCCCACATTTCATGCAGACGCTTTCTTCGGCGTTGTCGTCGTAGAAACCGGTCTCTCCCGAGGGGCTGATAAGGCGTACAAGGGTACCTTCTGCACGTTTTACATGCTCTTCATCTACGGGGACCTTTCCCAGCCCCCCCGGAATATCAAGTGCATATTTGGGAACCGCAAGGCCTGAAGCGTGCTGTCTTAAAAAGGCCATGATCTCCCGGCCGCGGTCCAGCCTGACCTTGAAATGCGATGCACCCCTTACATCGTCGAGCTGAAAAAGATAATAAGGCTTCACACCGGCCTCTACGAGGGCCCCAAAAAGCCTGTGGAGCACGTGGGGGCAGTCATTTACGTTCCTCAGCAGTACGGTCTGGCTGACGAGTATCCCCCCGGCCCTGCGGATCTTGCGGACAGCCCCGAGAAACTCCTTCGTTACCTCTTTCGGGTGATTGATGTGGATAATGACCCACACCGGCGAGGCAGCTTGAATGGCCTTCAAATGCGAAGCTGTAAGGCCGTCTGGATAAACAACGGGCATGCGTGTACTGAGCCGGATGGTAAGCTGCTTTCTCATCGACCTCAGCCGCTTCAGGATCGATCGCAGCTTATTTCCATCGAGCATAAAGGGGTCGCCCCCGGACAGGATCACTTCGCGAATGAGCGGGTCGCCTTCGATGTAAGCGAAAGATTCCTCGAGGCACGGCCCCGGGTCGATCCCTTTGCCCGCAAATCTCCTGCGGTTACAGAACCGGCAATACATGGCGCACTCTGAACTCACCAGGAAGACACAACGGTCGGGATGCCTCTTCAACAAAATAGGTGTAACGGAAACACCGGTCTCATTGAGGGGATCTTCTCCGCCTTCGCCCTCTTCCTCCATGGCGGAAGGGACAGCCTGCGCTCTTATGGGACACAACGGGTTTTTAAGGTCGATAAGGTTTAGATAAAAACGTGGTATCTTGAAAGAATGACCAAAAACTACCCTTTCCAAGGTCCTCGCGGTCCCCGGATCAAGGGTAAGGTAGCGAACTATCTCGCGAAGGGAGAAAAGAAAAGGGAGGGTATTGTTTGTTGTACCCTCCTCCTCGCTTTTCGTATTCGTGTTACTGCAACGCCAGGAAGTGGGCTCTTCTGTTCTGTGCCCAAGCTGCTTCGTTATGTCCCGGATCAACGGGTTTTTCTTTGCCATAGCTCACGGTTTCGAGGAGCCTCATGTCTGCGCCGAGATTTACGAGGAAAGTCTTCGCGGAGTCTGCCCTCTTCTGTCCGAGGACAAGGTTGTACTCCACAGTCCCTCTTTCGTCACAGTGGCCTTCAATTCTAACCTTTTTACCTTTATTTTCTTTTGCCTGGAACCACGCCATATTTTCTTTCAATATCGCGGCGTCTTTGTCCCTGATGTTGTATTTGTCGAAATCAAAATTGATATCCTTCATCGGGCTGACGGCCACGGGAACTTCAACTTTCTGTTGAGGCGGTGTAACAGTTGCGGGACCCGTTGCAGGAGGCGGGGTCTCACCCTTCATATGCTGCCAGAAACATCCGCAACCGCCCAGTGAAATACCAATTAAGGCAACAAATAAAATTATAGCAAATGATTTTACCTTCATTTTCCACCCCTTCCTTCAGGAATTAGAGGGTATATCCTTACGCGGGATATACCCTCGCAAACAACATTACTTTTTCTCCGGTGCTGGCTTTTCTGCTGCTGGTTTCGCTTCTGCCGGTTTCTCTGGTGCTGGTGCCGGTTTCTCTGGTGCTGGTGCCGGTTTTGCCTCTTCCTTCGGTGGAGCCGGTTTCGGAGGCTCTGCAGACGGACCGCATCCAATCAGTGAAAAACCTGCAAAAAATGCGATGGCTATCATTAATGCGACGAGCTTCTTCATCTATTTTCACCTCCTTTCATTATTAATCTTAAGCCTATATTGAATACATATATACTATCAATCGTAATATGTAAATTAAATTTTTTCAATAATTACTTCTTTTTTGATCGAATCTATGTCTTCTTTTGCGCAAAGGCTGCCGGCCGCACTGAGCGTTGCGGCCGTTCCGCACGCTACGCCAAGCCTCAGAGCCTCTTCAAAGGCGCCTTGCCGGCTCATCACAAAGGCTACGCCTGCCAGGAGGGAATCGCCTGCCCCGACTGAGTTTCTCACCTTTACCTTCGGCGGCACCGCATGATAGTCGCCCTCCTTCGAGAAGCCGACGGCGCCGCGGGCGCCCATCGACACAATAATATATTCAACAATATCCCGGAAAGGCCTGACGCATTCCACGATCTCTTCCACCTCGTTCACGCTTTTTTCCACAAGCCTGCCAAACTCGAAGATATTGGGCTTTACAAGGAACGGGCCGGCGTTGACACCCAGTTTAAGCGCCTCTTCATCGGTATCGAGGAAGATCCGGATGTCCTTTTCCTTAAGGGTTGTGATGATCTGCGCGAAAAAGCTGCCACTCATGCCGGCAGGCACGTTGCCGCTGATCAATACGTAACTGCCCATTGGGATATCCTGGACCTTTCTGAAGAAAGAGTCCACTTCGATCTGGCCTATCGGGGGGCAGGAGGTACTGAGCAGGGTCTGCATCTTCTTTTTTCTCTGGTAGATGGTTATACTGGAACGTGTTTCTTCTTTGATACGGACAAAGTCCGTAACGATACCTTCGTTGACCAGCATCCCTATCAGTTCAAGGCCGTTGTACCCCCCGGCCAGGCCCAGCGAGATGCTCTGTCCGCCAAGCTCTTTGATCACCCTCGATACGTCGATCCCCTTGCCGCCCGGGCTCTTTCGTTCTTCCACAACCTCGTTGACATCGTCATATACAAGTTCCTCAACTTCGAAGATCCTTTCAAGAACCGGGTTCATGGTGATGGTGTATATCATGGAATATCAGATCATTTTATTAAATAAAAGAAAAAATGGCTACTTTTTTTTACTTTCCCGCCGGCCGGCTGAAAAAATTCACAATGTATCTTTGCAACGCTAAAAATGTGTTGATTCTTTACCTCTCTGCTGGTATTTGGTTAACAGCGAGGTGCAGTTGCGCGCATCCGTAGAGCCGCTGAAAAAGGGTGTCCTGAGCGGCCTTTCCATAATCTACGTCATGGTAAAGGTCATCGTCCCCTGCTATATCGCCATCGAGCTCATGAAACATTTCGGGCTGATCGAGATCATAAGCAGGTTCTTCCGGCCCGTTATGAAACTCTTCGGCCTGCCGGGAGAGGCCGCGCTTGGCCTCATTGCCGGATACTTTATAAACCTCTACGCGGCCATCGCGGTTCTGACCCCGCTTGGTCTTTCCGCCAAGCAGATCACCATCATGGCCCTCATACTCGGAATATCGCACTCACTGCCCATCGAGACATCGGTAACACAGAAAACGGGTGTCAACGGATTGGTCCTTCTCGCCGTACGGATCGTCCTGAGCCTTTTATCGGGGGCGCTTCTCAATATATTATGGACATTATCCTCGTAGCGCTCAAAGACTCTCTGCGCCTGACCCTCACTCTCTTCGTCATTGTTATGCCCTTGACCATATCTTACGAATATCTCAAGCACCGGCAGAAGGATATCGAAAAGAGGCATTTTTCTGTCTTCGGGATCTCTCACAGCGGCCTTGTCCCCCTCATCACGGGCATCATCATCGGTATCACCTACGGCGCCGGCATCATCATCCATTCCATCAGGACCTCCAATGTCAGCAAAAGGGAGGCCTTCCTTATCCTCCTTTTTCTCTCCGTCTGTCACGCCATCATCGAAGATACGCTAATCTTCGTCGTCATCGGCGCCAACGCGTTCGTCCTGCTCACCTTCCGCTTCGCCCTGGCCATAGTCCTCACCTGGCTGGTATACAGGAGCAAGATACTGGATAAGAAGGGTGATGGGTGATGAAGACAGGTTATGGGTTTGTCAGACGCTTGAGTTCCGCGACGATCTTTTCCGGGTCCAGGGGGATCTCGTGCTGGGCCTTGCCGGCCATGTCCCGAAGCGTGATGATGCCCTTCTGGATCTCGTCATCGCCTAGGATGAAGACAAAAGCGCATCCAAGGTTGTCGGCATAGCGCATCTGGGATTTGAGGGACTTGCCTTCGTAAGAATACAAAAGGTTGATCCCCTGCGCCGCGCAGGCCTTCAATAGGGGAATGAGATGGTCGCGCGCCTGATCGCCCACAAATGCGAAAAAACAGAGCTTTCCGGCCTTTCTTTCCCGGGGGGCAAGAAGCATGGCAAAGCGCTCGACACCGACGGCAAAACCGATACCTGCCGTCGCCGGACCGCCCATCTCTTCGACAAGGTTATCGTACCTGCCCCCGGCAATGAAGGCTTTCTGGGCCCCCAGGTCGTCGGAGGTAACCTCGAAAACCGTCTTTGTGTAATAATCGAGGCCGCGCACGAGACGTTTATTGATGTTCAAGGCGATGCCAAAACCCTTTATGTACCTCTCGAAGAGTTCGAAGTGATCCCTGCATTCGCCGCAGAGGGAATCGAACAAAAAGGGTGAATCCTCCGTCACCCTGATACATTGCTCGTTCTTGCAGTCAAAGATCCTGAGCGGGTTTCGTTCAAGGCGCCGCAGGCAGTCTCCGCAAAGCTCGCTCTTTTTGGTCTCGAAAAAATCAATGAGAACGTTGCGGAAGAATTCCCTGCAGGTCTTGCATCCCACACTGTTAACCTCAATACGGTAACGTTCGACACCGAGTTCGTCAAGAAGCATATGGACCATCCAGATCAGTTCGGCATCGACAAGGGGCTCTTTTACCCCGAACACCTCTACGTCGATCTGGTGAAATTCCCGGTACCGCCCCTTCTGGGGCCGCTCATGCCGGAACATGGGACCAATAGTGAAGACCTTGGTCATCCGCTCTTTAGCGTATAGACCCTCCTGCAGGTAGGAACGGACCATACCTGCCGTTGCCTCCGGTCTCATGGTCAGGGAATCACCCCCGATATCAGTGAAGGTAAACATCTCCTTTTCAACGATGTCCGTTGTGTCGCCGATGCTTCTCACGAAAAGGTCCGTTTTTTCCAGGACAGGGAGTTCTACCTCCCGAAACCCCAGGAGGTCGCAATACTTGCGGAATACCGCCTCGATGCGCCTGAACTTTTCCAACTCCTCGCCGATAATGTCACGAAAACCGCGCAGGGTCCTGATCTTTTCCATCGCTGCTCCACAAGTCTGACGTTCAATTGAACAATTATTTAGGTATCACAAAACAAAGCGTAAATGAAAGGGATTTTTATCCCTGCTTAAAGAGTTCCCGGATCTCTTGCCTCGCTGCCGCGATGTTCGTTTCAGTACCACAGACGTCCCGCGCCAGTATGATGAGCGCATCGACGGCAATGCCGTTCAATTGCCCCATGGTCTTCGCGGCCAGCAGTTCCCCGTCCACAAACCCGAGGTGCTTTAATACCACAAAGACAAAACCGGTCATGCAAAGAAACGATGCGCAGGGATCAAGACTGGGTTCACCGCCCAGGTCATATATGGAACACTTCCGGTCCTTGAGGAAAACACAGGGTCTCGCGCTTTCATTTATCCACATGAGGGTCTTGTGGTCCTTTCCCTTCGGTATGTCCCGGGCCAGTTCCCTGCCGAGGGGGCTCTCGTTCTGACGGGGAAAGACGACGAACCTCAAGTCACCTTTTTTCATGATATCCTGCGGTGCAAAAAGTCTTTCCGCGTACTCGAGCTCTGCCACCGGAAAGGTCTCGAGAAGGTCCTTTTCCATGATGCCCTTTTCCATGAAATATCCCCGCAGCGCGTTGAGCTTCCAGGGCCCCACCGTTACCCCATGCCTCAAGAGCTTGCCGGTGAAATGACAACAATAGGCAGGACAGGGGCCAACCGGACAGGATGGTTTGCGAAAGGCATCACTTAACTGTTGCCCCTCAAGCCCGATCTCTTCCAGCACACGTGCAAGCCCTTCACTTTGGGCCCGCGCATTTCCAATGTCATCGGGAACGGCTGTGCCCGGGAAGAACTCACCGACGATGCCAGCGGCCCGTGCTATCTCGTCGGTACGCTCGTAGTTCCTGTCAATTGCTATGGCCCTGCGGCCATCCTCATCGGCAAGATCGGGCCTGCCCAGCTGCCTCAATAGCAAACCCCGTTCATGGTAATATTCGGGGGTACCGGGGGCAAGCTTTATCGCTTTTGACATCGCCCCGACGGCTCCCGCGATGTCGCCCGTTTCCCGAAGGACCCGTGCGAATCCGTACCACGCATAGGGTGTATCACGAACATCAATGGCCTTCTGAAGGAACACAACGGCCTCCTCAAGGTCGCCTTCTTCTGCGAGAGTCGCGCCCATGCTGTGATAATACTTTTCCATCAGGTCATCGACGTCTTTCCTGTCCGTCATGAGTGTCCCTTTCGTGAACATGTTACCACGCTTTGCCCCTCATCACCAGACATGGACGGCACGGCAGTAAAATATATTGAAAAATGACGTCAATTCGTACACAATGGTTGCGTATGTCATCCCAACCCCAACGAATGCCGGTATACCGCTGGATGGTGATCACCGTGACATTCGCGGCCTTCATGTCCAAGCTTGACAGCTATATCGTCAACATCTCTTTGCCGACCATCGCCGGGCGTTTCAACGTTACCACCGGAGAGGTCTCGTGGATCGTCCTCATCTACCTGCTTGTGTCCACAAGCACGCTGCTTCTCTTCGGCAAACTGGGGGACCGTTTCGGGCTCCGGAAGGTCTTTTTTCTGGGTTATCTTTTCTTCACCCTGGGGTCTCTGTTATGCGGGCTCTCGCCGTCAATAGAAATTCTTATCGCGTCAAGATTCATACAGGGCACTGGCTGTGCCATGCTCATCGCCATCGGCTATGCCATCATCTCCAAGTTCATGCCCCGGGAGATCACAGGCTGGGCCTTTGGCATCGCCTCTACGGGGGCCGCCCTTGGTATCGCCATCGGGGCACCCGTGGGGGGGATCATCACGGGGTTCCTATCATGGCGCTGGGTCTTTCTCATCAATGTACCTTTCGGGATCTTTGCCATGTATGCCGTTAGAAAGTATATACCTGACGAGGACGGATCAACTCCGGATAAGATGAAAAAAGCGGGGTTCGACATCATCGGGGCCTTTTTGAGCTTTGCCGGTCTCGCCCTGCTCATTTACGGCCTCAGCATGGGACACGATTTCGGCTGGGCATCGCTGCGCATCACAGGGTCATTTACGGCATCTTTTCTGTTCCTTGCCGCCTTTTTCGTGAGGGAGGTCTGCTGTGATGACCCGCTGCTTGATTTCGGGCTGTTCAAAAACTTTCACTTCAACGCCGCTGTCGCCTCCACCCTCTTCGCGTACATGCTCCTTTCGGGCACCTCTTTCCTGATGCCCTTTTACCTGGAACTGGGCAAGGGCCTCCCAACGGTCTATGTCGGGTTCGTCATCATGATCTATTCCGTCATATACATGGCGGCCGGTCCATTTGCCGGGCGCATCTCCGATAAGGTCCGCCCGAGTGTCCTCTGCGCCTTTGCGATGCTCTCTGCGGCATTGTGTTCTTTTGTGTTCGCCTTTACCCTCGACGCTCCCGGGCTCGTCCCGGTCATCGTCTTCCTCGCCTGGATCGCCCTCTCCTTCGGCTTTTTCATATCACCGAACAACAACCAGGTGATGCGCCTGGCGCCCGTGGACAAACAGGGCACCGCTTCGGGCGTGTTCAATACCATCAATACCCTGGGGCTTGCCCTCGGCGTGTGTTTCTTTGAAATGATCATGTCCCGGACACTTCCCCTGGATGGAAAGGCGGCCGGAGTCTTCCGGACGGCTTCTTTTGCGGGCTTTAAAAATGCCTATATCTTCGGAGGGTGTGTATGCCTGGTGGCCCTCTTCTTCTCGCTCCTCGTCAGCCGGAAAAAGGAATAAAGGGATACAGGGTTAATGGCCCCTGTATTTCAGTCTACATCGATACGCCCCAGCCGTCCTCTATGCCAACCCAGTCGCGGTACTTCTCTTCGCCTCCGCGTGCACCCCAGTCGGAATCGATGGTGAGCTTGGAGCTTATGCCGCCCCGGGGGTGGCATATCATGACGACGCGGACCCGGTCCGGTTCGTAGACCTCTATGATGTGGTCATACATGATGTTGATTAGCCGCTCGTAGGAGACGATGATGTCCCTGAGCTGGTAGACGTACTGCTTGAGGGACTTGAGCTCGATGACCTTCTTCTTCGGGTAGAAGGTGAGATAGATAACGGCGAAGTCGGGCTGCTCGCTCACGCCGAGAAACGTGAACTCGGGTATCTTGATCTTGATCTCGTAGGCCTCCTTCGTCGGATTGGGAATGGCCTTGAGAATCGACTTGTCGATGTCCTTGTATGTCTTGACGTCTGATCCCATTTTTTTATCACCTCTCTGTATGATCGATCTTTACAGATCCCTGAAATATTCCCGCACTTCCTGAGCGCCGCCGCAGGAGTATGAGCCCTCCGGACACGGGCCTCTCAAGCATTCCGGGCCCGCGTCTGCGAATATGGCGGGGGCAACCTTTCTTGCCAGTTTCAACATCTCCACCGCCATGGCCCTGATCTCCCACTGGGCCCTCCTGCAGCAGCGCTGCGTAAAAAAGTGAAGCAGTTCCCGCGCGTTCATTGTCATTATGATCTTTGTCTCGGCGGCATTGGGGAGGACAAAACGGGCGTCCTCGTATGCCGATTCCCCTTCTATGCCACGCACCTTCATTGCAAAGACCAGGTCGTTGTAGAATTGCTGTATGCCTTCCATGAAGAAGGAAAAACGCTCCTTGAGCACAGGATCGGCCTCGATCGATGGCGGAACGATATATCCAAATCCATCCTCCATGCCGACGTATCTCTGCGACTGCTGGCTGTAGGATGCAAGACGGTGCCTGACAAGCTGGTGCGAGCAGGCGCGCGATATGCCCTCAATGGCAAAGGTAAACGAAGCATGTTCGATGGGGCTTAAGTGTCCCATGTCGACAAGCTTCTCGATAAAAGGGTGCTGGTCCTTCGCGAAGACCGCTTCTCTGACTGCATCTACGTCAGACGCGCTGTAACACAATTTTGCCGCCGCTGCCACCGTTTCTTCCGGATGTGGTGTATTTGCGAGCAAAACAACCTTCAATGTGGATTCCAATGGATATCTCCTGTCGAGGCACCGGGGCTGCCGTTAAACCTCGATCCCCTGCTTTCTCAACGACTCCGTCTTTTTTTGTGAACACTCTTCACATCGAAATTCCGGCTTTGCATCGCGGCTCTTGTCGTATCCTGCCGCCTTGACGATGCGGTATCCCCTGGCCTCTTTCCCGCAATCGACACAGACAACAAAATCCTTCACTTCCCATTGCACGGAAAGCAATTCAGACGTGAAGATGAACTTGTCGACCCAGAAGAATATCAGCCCGCCTATGAGATTTGCTATGGTCGTAGCCATAACTTTACCTGTACCGGAAAGCATATACAGAACGCCCGCCAGAATGGGCGTGGAAAGCTGCCACCGTATGAGGTAAAGCCCGTAACGCTTGAGATTCACCTTCGCCATTACCCCTCCTTTGCGACCAAGTGTGCTACGAATTATATTTTCATAACACTCTATATTTTCCTGCCTGTCAAGTCAATCGAATTTAATATAATGTTGAAAGTACACAAAAGCAAGGAACAGAAGCAGGGTCAGGATATAGGGCCCGGGATTCAGAGAAAACATATTCAGGAATGTCTTTGCTTTTCCCTGAGCCCTTAGCCCTTATTTGCCACTATCGAATACCGCCATCCATATCGGGATATGCGGCACTCAAAACCGTGCCCGACAAGCATTTCGGCAAACTCCCCGGGGCGATAAAAATTGGCCGGCTCTCTGAACATCTTCTCACCACGGGCAATGACAGCACCAAAGGAGCTTCCGGGATCGATCTCAAAAACAACAAAAACGGCCTTCGGTTTCAGCACCCTTCTTATCTCTTGCAGCGCACGAGCGGGGTCGTCAAAATGGTGGAACGCATCACCCACGAATACGGCATCGAAAGATCCCGGGGGAAACGGCAAAGACTCGGCCCTGCCTATCACTTTTCTCGCAAAAACAGGCGCGAACCTGATCATGCCCGGTGCGGGATCGATCATGGTATATCGCAGGTCTTTTCGGACCTTATAAGAAAATTGGGACAGTATTCCGGTACCTGAACCGATATCGAGCACATCGCCTTCCCTTTGAACCCGTTCGACAACTGATGCAAGCTCTTTCCTGAATGCGCCGGGGTATATCAGCGAAGCGAATGCCTTGAAAGCCGGGCCCAGCTGGTTGAATGGGATCATAATTTCTTACTATACACCACATCCCGTCAATTCTTCACCTGCTCATTTTCTGCCTCTCTTTGGTTAAACCCTGATCCCTGCCTTTACTTTCATTGACATGACCGTTCACCTGCATATCAGTTGATATTCACCATGGCCAATGATCCGCATTTCATACTTACGGCGATCAATAACGTAAGCAAAACGATCCGCGAGGTCCTTTACGGCATGACCGTCGATGAACTGGACGTCGAGATGCGAAAGGAAAAGGGGCATCTTCCGGGAAAGGGACATCACCGATATCCTCACAGGCGATCTGTGAATATCAAAAAACCTTTTTGGAACACTCAAGCACCCCAATTGGTTGCAAACAGATGAAACAGTCCTGAACATGGGATATTCCAAAAAAGATCGTTGTGTGATAAAACAAAAAGGTTCCGGACACAAACATTCCGTGCACCGCCGGTTGAAGAGTGATTGAGCCAAGGGGGTAATCGATGCATGCGCTTCAGTTCGATGAGAACAAATGTTTGAACTGCCCGACCGTTGATTGCCTTACCAAATGCCGGTATATCGAGATAGACCGGGAGAGGGCAGGGATAGAGATATTGAAGCTGGCCCGCGGCGAGGATTCATTTGTGCTCCGCGAATGCGTGACCTGTTACGGGTGCGAGGAGTACTGCCGGTTCGGCAACCATCCTTTCTACCTTATCGTGGAAAGGCAGGAAGAACTGAATATTCCGCCCGTACCGCGGCCCCTCGTTCAACGGGCAGTCAATATGGGCCTGCCCTTCAGGGGCGGGCCGGAGATCAGCGAAGCGCACGGACCAGTGCTGAACATGGCCGCTTTTTCCGAACTGGTACCCCTCATACAGGGAAGGCTCTTCGAAGGGCTGCCCGTGATATCGACTGACGGCCGAAAGATGTTCCACTACTTCTGCCAGCTCATGTACCTTCACTACGCGAAAAGTTCCGTCATCAAAGAGAGGCTGCCCGGTGTGATCGGCACCATAATGAGCCACAAGCCCGCCGAGGTCATCTGCTTTCATGACGAATGCTACGGGGCCTATACTTCATATTGCCCTTCCGTGGGCATCGACGTACCCTTCACCCCGGTGCACTTTTTCGAGTACCTCTATAACCGCCTGGAGGAACTCAAGGACATTATAAGACCGGTGAACCTGAAGGTCGCGTACCAACGGCCCTGTTCATCACGCCTGTCACCCGATAAACACCGTTTCGTCAGAGAGATCTTCCGGTCCATCGGGGCCAACGAGGTTGGGAGGGAGTTCGTTGACGAAAATGCCCTGTGCTGCGGCGGAACGATCCAGGGACAGAGAAGGGAAGGCAGCCGCAAGCGGGCCGCGGCGATCCAGAAGAAGAACGTCGAAGACATGAAAAAGGCCGGGGCGCAGGTGTGTGTCTTCAATTGCCCCGCTTGTTTCCAGACGCTCGGTGGGATGACCGCCCGTGAGGGCATCAGGCCCGTGTACATGAGTGATCTGTGCCGGCTTGCGATCGGCGAGACGCCAACGGGATGGAGGTGATCAGGTGGGATCGATACATCAGGCGCTTGTTGACATAGTGGACGCAGAGCACGTTTCAAGCAGCCCCGAAGAATTGTATATCTATTCCTTCGATCTGGGCACGGCCGAGCCCCATCGTCCCGATCACGTTGTTTCCACGGGGACAACGCAACAGATACAGGAGATAATGCGCCTTGCGAACGCGAACAATATCCCTGTAGTCCCCCTTGGCGGGGGACTGTCGCTTGCCGGTCTGGCAGTTCCGCTCAAAGGAGGGATCCTTATCGACCTCAAGCGCATGGACAGCATAATAGAGGTAAACGAGAAAGGCCGGTACGCGGTGCTGGAATGCGGGGTCTCACAGGCACAGTTGACCTCTTACCTTTCAAGACACCACCCCGGCCTGACCCATTCCGAGCCCGGCGCTCCGCCCACCGCGACCATTGCGGGAAACGTGGTCATCCACGGACAAGGAGACCTTGCCCAACCCTACGGCTTCAATTCCGACCTGGTGAACGGCCTTGAGGTTGTCCTGCCGACGGGCGAGGTCTGCCGTTTCGGATCCTGCGCGATAGGCGCTTCGTGGTTCACCAACCATCCGTTACCCGATATGGGCCTCTTTTTCGGATGGTGCGGGACCACGGGTATCGTTACAAAGCTGTCAATACGACTCTTCCCGGCGAAGCGGTTGAGGGGTGTGGGCCAGTTTGTCGTGGACGACGAGGAGCTCGTCCCGGAGATCATAGAGAAAATCACCAGGACACAGATGGCAGAGGACGTCATAGCGTACAGCCGTGCCATCCCGCCCTTCGGCATGGGCCTTCAGCATTTCACGGTAAACATCGCCGCCGACTCGGAGAAAGAGCTTGAGTTCAAACAGGAACTGATCTGGGACGATGCCCTGGGCGAATATATCAGCCGGGGGGTCGGAGGCTATCTGGGCTTTACGCGGGGGCTGGAACGCCCCCAGATATCGAAAACCTCCGACTACAAGAAAGGCGGTGGTTTTGAATACGTCGGCAGCATCATGCCCATTGAAAAATACCCCCAGTGCTACCGCAGGGGCCGCGAGATATCGGAGAGACACGATATCCCCTACACGGTGACGGGACGATGCATCGGGGCAGGCCATTCCATGATGTTCGCGTGGACCTATGCCTTCAACAGGGCCGATCCCGAGACAATGCGGCAGGCACTCCAGGCCCTGCACGAGACCGATGACCTTGTCCTTGAACTGGGCGGCGTGATATGGAAACCGGGCACTTACGGGCAGCAGCTCATCGTTGAACGGCTCGACCCCGGCACACGGGAGCTCATGAGACGGATCAAGGCGGTCCTCGACCCCGGCGGGATCATGAACCCGGGAAATTGGGATGGGATATAATGCCGTTCGATACCTACAAATTCCATGAAGTCATTCACCGTTGCTTCAGATGCGGCTATTGCAAGTTCCCCACAAACTGGATGGACGTAAACAACTGCCCTCCTTACGCCCGCTTCCGCATGGAGCCCTATTCCTGCGGCGGAAGGCTCTGGCTGACACGGGCCTGGTTGAATGAAAAGCTCGATTGGTCGGAACACCTCGCCGAGATCCTCTATTCGTGCACGACATGCAGGAATTGCGAGGTCAAGTGCCCCTTAAGTTTCAATGTGGACATCGTCAATATGGTAGTGGCTGCCAGGGGTGAGATGGTGGAGCGGGGAAAGGTCCCGCCGGCCGTCAAGAAGTTCCTGGAGAACATCGACCTCCACGGCAACCCTTACGGCAACGCCAGAAGCAGGCGGGGCGCGTGGGCGGAAGGGACCGGGATAGAGTGGTACAACGGCCAGGAATACCTCTATTATGTCGGTTGTACGGGCTCCTATGACACCAGGGCGCAAAATTCCTCGAGGACCCTGGCAGCCGTGCTTGCCAGGGCAGGGGTCTCCTTCGGGGTGCTGGGCAGCGAGGAGAACTGTGACGGCAACGAGGTTCACAAGCTCGGCGAAGCAGGCCTGTTTGAGGTGCTGGCCGGGGATAATATAGCCCGCTTCCACGACCTGGGCGTGAGGAAGATCATCACCCTGTCACCCCATGCCTATAACGCGATGAAAAACCTTTACCCCCTGTTCGGCGGTAACTTCCACGTATCTCATTACACGCAGGTGCTCCTTGGGCTCATCAATGAAGGGGGACTCGACCTTTCCGGGGGTTTCGACGCCACAGTTACCTACCATGACCCATGCTTTCTGGGACGATGGAACGATGAATACGAGGCCCCGAGGCGGGTTCTGGAGATGGTCCCATCCCTTCAGCTCATCGAGATGGAGAAGAACAGGGACGGTGCCCTGTGCTGCGGCGGGGGAGCGGGCAACTTCGAGATCGACCTTCTGGGCGGCAGCGAGGCGAGTCCCGCCAGGCGAAGGGTAAGAGAAGCAGCGGCATCGGGGGCAAGCATCCTTGCCGTGGCCTGCCCCAAGTGCCTGGTCATGCTCGAGGATGCCCTCAAGGCGGAAGAGCTTGAAGGAAAGCTCATGGTCAAGGACATTATCGAGATAGTGGCCGGGGCCTGCGGGATATAACAATGGTCTAACGTTGAAAAGATAGAAAGTGCATCATTGTTCGCTGTTTTCGTTCTTCGGAACGGTAAACCAGAACCTGCTGCCCTTTCCGGGTGTACTTTCCACGGATATCGTTCCATGGTGGGCTTCTATAATCGCCCTGGCTATAGACAGGCCAAGACCCGACCCTTCAATGTCCCGGTTCACCCGGCAGAATGTATCGAATACGCAGGGTATGTCTTGCTCACGGATGCCGATCCCCGTATCCAGGACCTCAACCATGATGTCCTCCATCCGGTTTGTGAGCCGGATTGTTACCGTTCCCCCGGTATTGGTGTATTTTATTGCGTTATCCAGGAAATTTGACAGCACCCTGTCGATCATTGCGGCATCAACATATATGATCGGCAGGTCCTCTTGCTTGTACTCGAAGATGATCTGTATCCCTTTCTTTTCGGCTTCCGTTCTTATCATTTCGATCTGCCCGTAGAGGGCTTCTTCAATATTATAGGGTCCGGGAACGGGATCGTATTGCTTGCCCTCGAATCTTGAAAATTCAAGGAAGTCCGATATAAATCGCTGGAGCTTTGTTATAGACTTCATGATGATGGTGAGATAGTCCCTCTGTTTGTCGGTCAAAGGACCTGTTTTTCCCGAGATGAGTCGTGACAGGAATCCCGCGGCGGCAACAACCGGGTTTTTCATATCATGGGCGAACATGGACAGGAGATTTTTGTGTTCTCTTTCCAGTCGTTTCTGTTCCGAGATATCCCTGAACAGCTCCGCGCCGCCGATGAAATTTCCCGAGGTGTCAAAAAGCGGAAAGGCCACGACGAGTAATGTGATCGTGTCGCCATCCTTTCTCTTCAGTACCATTTCAGATGCGATCGAGGGCGCGTGTTCCTTGAAAACATGCGTGAACAACGGGCACGAACCCGGATCTTCCGAATTGTGTATGATCTCGAAATGGGATCTGCCGATAACGTCTTCTTTAGAATAACCTGTGAGGCCTTCTGCCGCGTGATTAAATTCCAGGATGACGCCGTCCCTGTCAACGAGTGAAAATCCTATGGGAAGGTCCTTTACTATTAAAGGATAGATCTCCGGACTGGATAGGGAGGAGGTATCAAGCAATATCCGGTCGTTCTCCCAATCTTTCGTATCCATGGTCTTCTCTCCGTTTCAGGGTTATCAAAATGCCTTCAAACCGGATCAGACACGGAAGGTCTTACCCGCCGCCGCTTCAACGAAATCAACGCCGTAAGCCTCCTTGAACATCCGGATGGCTTCGTCTCCGGTACAATGGGTGGGGGCGACCTTGCCGACGCCGATCTGCTGAAATCTTTTTATAACGGACCTGACGGCGTTTATAGATGAATCATGGGTGTGGAACCCGCCGAGGACAAGGTGGACCGTCTCCGGCATCCGGTGACGGACCAGTTCTATGATGTCCGCGATACCGCTGTGGGCGCAACCGGTAATAACGGTGATGCCCTTTTCCGATCTGAGTACGAGGGCCTGTTCCGGGATCTTGCCGTATCGGTGGATCCCCGTGGTTTCACCGCTGGTAAAAATGTCCCTGTCAATTTCCAGGAATGGTTCGACCTCGATCATCTTTGCGTCAAATGATGCGATCTTCTCTCTGAATTCCCGGCTGAAACCGGGGCACACGTACACGGATATGCCGGGGTTCCCCTTTATCAAACGCCATAATCCGCCCACGTGGTCCCAATGTTCATGAGATATCACGATCCTCTTGATCTGCTCCGGCCTTACACCCATCAATCCCATGTTATGGAAGAGCATTTCAGCACTTTCGCCGGCGTCGAAAAGGAGGTCATCGTTGATAAGGTAAGAGACCCCCCACCCAACCAGGTAGCGGTCGTCTTCCTTTTTGTTGTCAAAAAGTATCTTGATTTCCATCGATTCCGCTATGTCTCCTTTCCTCTCCTTCTCAAAGTATCCTTGTCGCTTAAGGAAATTACTTTCTTTTTCACGGTCCCATAGACGTTTATTGATCTCAGGCCCTGCCCGTCAAAGATCGCCTTTATCGCCCGCATTTCGCCCTCGGAGAGGGGTTTTTCCCCGCACGGCCTCAAGGGCGTGTTGATCTGTACCTCATCGGGCGAGATGGCCCGCGCGATCCTTGCGATATCAGGCGCGCAGTCTTTATTCCCGGCCGTGAACATGACCTGCAGCGCGAGCCTCCCCCCGAACCTTTTCCTGAAATCGACGAGGGCGCTGATAATATCGTCAAGACGCAGGCCTTCGGCAGGCCTGTTGATCTTTGCGAAGACATCTTCCGTGGCCGCGTCGAGTTTGGCTATAACGAGATCGGCGAGGAGGAGGTCTTTTTGGATCTCATCCTTTGGGATCAAGGAAGAGTTCGTGATAACGGCGATCTTCTCCTGCCTGATATTTCTCAGGGCCGTGATCGCGGCGCCGAGGTTAGAAGCGAGCGTGGGCTCCCCCCTGCCGGAGAAAGTGAAATGATCGATGTTTATGTCCGGCAAGGATTCGATCTCTCTCACCACATCTTCGACTGGGACAAACAACCTCCTTGTCGTTTGTATGACGTTATTCCTGCCCAGCTGACAATAGATGCAGTCAAAGGAACAGATCTTTTCGTCGCGGGACAAAAGGTCGATGCCCAGGGAGCTTCCGAGCCTCCACGACGGGACGGGACCGTATATATATTTGAGATCATTTCGCATTTTTCACCTTTATAAGTTCTGCGACGATGCTCACGGCTATCTCCTGGGGGGTCTCGGCGTCGATGGCGATCCCTATCGGCGCATGAACACCCGCGGTCACCTTCCGGTCAAATTTCTTTTCGTGGAGACGATCCATAATGATCCCGACCTTTCGCGAACTTCCTATCATCCCTGTGTATTTCGTGCGCCTTTTCAGAACCTCTTCCAGGACCATCGCGTCGTGCTCGTGGCTTCTCGTGAGGATCACCGCGTATTCGTTCCCCGTAAAATCGAGGGAGTAAAAGGCATCGCGTAACTCTCCCACGACAATGCTGTCTGCATCGGGAAACCTTTCGAGGTTTGCGAATTCTTTCCTGTCATCTATGACGGTGACGAAAAAACCGGCTATCTTTGCGATCTTCGAAAGGTGCTGCGATACGTGGCCGGCACCGAAGATGTAAAGGGGAACGATTATCCTGACGGGTTCCGCGAACGTGTTTCCGGACAGCACCGGTTCACGCCTGCCAAGTAGGTCCTTGCAACGTTCCATAGCCTTTTGGTCCACCGGATCACCGACCACGGCTCCATCTCCACGTATCAATGACTTGGCAAACACACCGGCATCGAAACGGGTGAATATGACCGCCGGCTCTCTGTCCTCCCGGCATCTTCTGAGGGCCTCATACACGTTGCGATGTCTTTGTGTCACCGGCTCAAGAAGAAGATCGACGTTACCTCCGCAGAGCATGTCCTTGTCCTCGACCCGCGTGGCATCCATGTTGATACTGAACACCGTGGTGGTGTCTTTGCCCATTATTTCTCTTGCTTTATCGTAAGCGTCCGATTCGAGTTGCCCGCCGCCAACGGTCCCGAACGCCTCACCGTCTTCGGTCACAAACATCTTTGCACCCACGTCACGAGGGGCGGATCCCGTCCTTCTCACCACCGTCGCGAGCACTCCATGGGAGCCCTGCTCCAGATACGTCAAAATTATATTGAAAACACCCATTTCCCTCCTTCGTTCAGAATCACGTATCAGCGGCATATTTTAGAGCCTATGTTTCCGTAATTCCTGTTTCTGTCGGCTTCTTACTTTGCCGCTTTTTTATTTTCGAGTTGACGGATACGTTCACTAATCTGGTCCATCTGTCGCTTCAATGTTTCCAGTTCGTCCCCGCCGGCTTCCTGCGCGGTCTGCCCGCCCGCCGTTTGCTGGCCGGCGAAACCTACGCCCATGCCACCACCACGTCCCATGCCCATACCACGTCCCATGCCCATACCACGTCCCATGCCGCCGCCTCGTCCCGTGCCGCCGCCCATCCCCGAAACAAACCCACCACCACCGGCGTTCATCCCGGAAACTGCCCGTGACGAAAAATTTTGGCCCGTCCCATAGTGGTCGGCCACGTTGGGACCGCCCGCCGTTGTGAAGCTGCCCTCCCGGAACCGATCGATCACATCCCTTACCGCTCCGGCACAGCCCGTGACGACCTCGATCCCCGCCGCCGCGAGGACCTGGTATGCGTTGGGCCCGCAGGCACCGGTGAATACGTGCGTCACTCCCTTTGCGGCAACCATTTGGGCGGACTGGATACCCGCTCCGCCGCCCAGCGCCGCATTCTGGTTCTCGAATGCCTCAAAGCTAAGATCGTCAGTATTTATGATCAGAAAATACCGGCACCTTCCAAACCGCCCATCAATCCTTGCCTCAAGGGATGGCCCTTCCGATGTAACCGCTATAAGCATGATAAACCTCCAGGGTTATGTATTCAAAACAAGGGCCAGGGGGCAACGTTCATCCTGTCCGCTGTCGCCCCGCATGCCCTGCTCCCGGTCTTTAACCCGCCCGGGTGTCCGTTTGCCTTGCTTCGAGCTCTTTGAGCTGCATGCGGATACCTTCCAGCGCATCTTCCAGATATTCCGCCTGGGCCCTCAGTGCATCCATTTCCTGCTGCCTGTTCACAACCGGCATCGCCGGCGCATAATAAGGCTTGCCGTAAGCAAGGGGATTACCCCATGCCGGCATATGACCGGCCGCTCTTTGCCAACCTGTCAGGCCGGTCCCGTAGAACCAGTTCCTGAAACCTCGGCCGCCGCCTCCATGTCCCCTGCCGCAGGCCCGGTATCCTCTGCCCGCTGCAAAGTTAGCGTAACCGGGAACACCTAAACCCGTGCAGAAACCTGCCGCACGTCCCGTCATGGGACCAAATCCGCGAGGTCCTGTTCCGTCTCCACCTGGCATATTCGTTACCTCCTTTCCTTTCTAATGATTCTATTTCTTTAATCACTAACCTGACGGTCAACGGCCGCGCTCAGCTTTGCTTGAGGGCCGCGAATTCCTTCTCGATACCGTACTCTTCGACGTTTCGTACGCACTGGGCGCAGACATCTATCTTTTCGGGCATCCCGAAGGTCTTGTCGGGTTCATCCGGGGTCTCTGCCTTTTTCAATTCCCGAATTCTCTCGGGATCGAAAGAGCTGCCCCTGTACGCAGCAGAATAGCAGAGGTAATAGTGCCGGCCCCGATAGACCGCACATTCTTTACAGGCCGTTCCGGAAAATGGACATACTATTTTATGCTTGGCCATACTGACACCCTCCTGTGGAAAAATTTGCGAACCCTGGAGCACCAAATCCCGTACAAAAACCTGCCGCGCGTCCTGTCATAGGGCCAAATCCGCGAGGTCCTGTTCCGTCTCCACCTGGCATATTCGTTACCTCCTTTCTTCAATGTTGGTCAAAAGTGACCTACCGTCGTTTGAAATTCCTTCCGCGATGGTGCTGGAAACGATAACCCTGTCGTTTCCCGAAACAACCCGGCATAATGTAATGGCCGCCTGTCAATTGACCTTTCAGGAAAGCCCCGAGCACAATCTCGATATTGCCGCAGAGAAACCCGGCAACACGGATGCCCGCACTCATGAGGGCCGTCTCAAGGACATGCGAGATGGCGCCGCATATGAGGAGATCAATCCCGATAACTGCCATCTCTTTTGCTCTGCCGAAGGGGTCCCGATACCTTAGAAGTATATTTTCCCTTCGTAATTCCCTGCCGTTTTCGATCTCTATCAGGCACAACCTGTCGGACACATCAAAAACAGGCGATACAGAGTCATGCCAGCTTGCTATTGCTATCACCATGGTACACAAGAAGCAACATCCATGCCACAATGATAATGCCAAATTAAATGTAATGATAACGGGCTGTTTCTGTGATGTCGGGAAAGCGGCTATTGACCTTGATATATCATTATGCAATAATATAGTGTTTCTAACGATGCATTTAGCATGATTAGTGTATTTGAAGGCACGGGGTCTGATATGAAATATTCGGCACAAGAGGGTGAAAGGGATGTTATCCTCGATTCGATAAACGAAGGCGTTTTTACGATAGATCCCGGCTGGCGTATCACCTCTTTGAATCAAGCGGCTGAGCGTATCACCGGTGTATCGAGAAAAGACGGCATGGGGCGCTCCTGCTCCGAGGTGTTCCGTGCGGATATATGCGAAAATAATTGCCCCTTGAGACGGACATTCGAAACGGGAAAGCCTTTCGTAAATGTCACTGCCCACATCGTCAACAGCAAGGGTTTCAGGATCCCCATACGCATCTCAACGGCCATTTTAAAGGACGATAAAGGCAATGTGATGGGCGGCGTTGAAACATTTCAGGACCTAAGCCAGGTCGAGCAATTGCGGAAGGAACTGCAAAGCCGCCACACCTTTGAGGACATAGTCGGAAGAAGTCCTGCGATGATACGTCTTTTCGAGGTCCTTCCCCTCATCGCCGAAAGCAGCAGCACGGTGTTGATCGAGGGACCAAGCGGCACGGGGAAAGAACTCTTTGCACGGGCCATGCACAACCTCTCTCCGCGAAGAAAAAAACGTTTTGTGGCGGTCAACTGTGCCGCCCTGCCGGATACCCTCCTGGAAAGCGAGTTCTTCGGACATAAGGCCGGTGCCTTCACGGATGCAAAGCGGGACAAGGCCGGGCGATTCGCGCTTGCTGACGGGGGTACGATATTTCTCGACGAGATCGGGGACATATCGCCGGCCCTGCAGGTACGTCTTCTCCGCGTGCTTCAGGAACGCACCGTGGAGCCGCTGGGCGGCACCGGACCGATAAAGGTGGACGTACGCATAGTCGCCGCCACGAACAAAGACCTGGCAAAACTTGTCGAAGATGGAAAATTCCGGGAAGATCTCTATTACCGCATTCGCGTCATCTATCTCCTGTTGCCGGGTCTCAAAGAACGTCGGGAGGACATTCCTCTTTTGATAGACCACATCATAGCAAAATATAATCGCCTTCAGGGAAAGAATATTGCCGGTATTTCATTCGATGCGATGACAAGGCTTATGGGATATGATTTTCCCGGAAACATCCGCGAGCTCGAGAACATCATCGAACAAGCATTCGTGCTATGCGGCGGGGAAATTATCGAGCTTCACCACCTTCCGCCCGAATTGCGCCCGGCCGTATCCGGTCCGGCCGGCGGCATGGGTCCGATGAACCTCAGCGCCATGGAGAAAAACCTTATTGCCGAGACATTGAGGCGTTATGACGGCAACAGGAAGCTGGCCGCCCGCGACCTGGGCATCAACACCAGCACCCTGTATAGAAAGATAAGGGACCTGAAGATCGAGGTACCTTCAAAAGATGGGCGCGGGAACCGTAAATAGTATTGCATATTGCAACTATGCGCCATTGGGAAAGCACATATACCGAAGTTGCCGATGCTGCCTTTATTGGAATGCAATATCCATTTAAGTCACAGGGTTACCTTGTTCGTGCTTTTTATTCACGGGCCCTGGCACGTGAATTGCTTGTTTAAGGGACAGGTGAAAGCATGAAAACATCCATTGACTGCATTCCATGCCTTGTAAGGCAAACGCTTGAGGCCACGCGCTGTATCTCACCCTATCCATCTGTCCACGAAGGCGTCCTTCGCGAGATACTCCGCTGCCTGGCGGGGCTTGACCTTGATCAGCCACCGCCTGTCGTAGGACAGCTGATACACCGGAAGTTAAGGGAATTGACAGGGAACCCCGATCCGTATAAGGCCGCAAAAGAACGCTTCAATAGCCTTGCCCTCGAATTGCTGCCCGAACTGAAGAAAAGGGTGACCGACAGCACGGACCCTTTATTGACCTCGGTATTTCTCGCGATCACAGGAAACGTGATCGACCTGGGGGCGAAAAGCGGTCTGACAGATGACGAGGTGCGGTCAGACATCACCGGGATCCTTTCCGAATCGTTCCATGTTGATATCGAACACCTGCGCCGGGAGATCGACAGGGCAACGAGTATACTCTACCTGGCCGATAATGCGGGTGAGATCGTTCTTGACCGTCTTCTCATTGAAGAACTTCCCATGGAGCGTGTCACCCTTGCCGTTCGTGGAGGGCCGGTCATCAACGACGCAACCATGGATGATGCCTGCGCGGCAGGCCTGCATGAGATCGTAAGGGTTATTGACAACGGGTCCGACGCACCTGGAACAATACTGAGTGATTGCAGTCCGGCATTCCAGAAACACTTCAGGGAGGCCGACCTGATAATCGCGAAAGGACAGGGCAACTACGAGACCTTAAGCGACGAAGAGGCGAACATCTTTTTCCTTTTCAGGATCAAATGCGCTGTGGTGGCCTCACATACGGGGTTCGAACCCGGGACCAACGTGCTCACCGGAACCTTGCAGGCGAAGAAAACGAAAAGGAGAAACAACAATGTCCGATAAACTTGATGATTTTCTGAAGGAATTACAGGACAAGATCTACGATGAAACGGTCAGGGATTACGGAGAAAAGGCATTCGAAAGGTGGCTCAACCCTTCGCACATGCACCCCATGGAAGATCCCGACGGTTATGGCCGCATTAAGGGACCATGCGGTGATACGATGGAGATCTTCCTGAGATTCGATAAAGGAAGGGTCGTGGAGGCCTCGTTCCTGACGGATGGTTGCGGGCCCAGCATGATCTGTGGTTCCCTGGCGGCCGAGCTCGCATCCGGAAAGGAGCCGGACGAGATCGAGAAGATCACGGACAAGACCATTCTGGAGACCATCGGCGGCCTCCCCGAGGATGACCAGCACTGCGCGCTGCTTGCCGCTAACACGCTGCGGGAAGCCATCGATAACTACGCGAAGCGAAAGAAGTGAAAAAGAACAGGGACGCGTACCACCCCCTTCAACAATGTTTCCAGCGGGGCTTCCGTTTCTCCATAAAAGCGTTGATCCCTTCCTTCGCGTCTTCAGTGGTACACAGGCGGGCGAGGATGCCCGTCATATGTTCAAAAGCCTTATGATATTCCATGTCGGCAGCCGTGTGGAACGCCTTCTTTGCTGTTTCCACCGCCAGCGGGCTTTTAGCAGCCAACAGCGCAGCCCATTCCATGGTCTTCAGGTCAAGTTCGTCATGAGGGACAACCCGGTTCACCAACCCCATTTGCAGCGCCTCGCCGGCATCTATCAGGTCCCCGTACAATAAAAGCTCGAGGGCACGTTTTCTGCCTACACAGCGGGCAACGGGGACAGCGGGGCCGATACAATTGAGCCCGACGTTGATCGCGGTCAGGCCAAAACGTGCTTTTTCCGACGCGATGGCCAGGTCAGCGGCGGCCACAAGACCCGCCCCTATCGCCGCGGCGATCCCCTGAACCTGCGCTATGACGGGCTTTCGCATGTCATTAATCGTCAACATCGATGTTCCCATGAGCCCTATCCATTCGTTGTATTCCATCGCGGTCTTTCCGGGGAATTCGCTGACGTCGATACCCACGCAGAATGCCTTGCCGGAACCTTTCAGGACGATCACGCGAACGTTCCCGTCGCCGTCGAGGGCCCGCAGGGCATGGTCGAGCTCTTTCGCCATGGGGGTGTTGAAGGTGTTCAAATTTTCCGGCCGGTTCAGCGTGATCTCGCCGATATGATTATCACCGATCTTCGCAAGAATGTGTTCGTAATCCATGTCACGCTCCTTTCAGTATTGTCTGCAAATATATATCAGGCTGTGTGCCGTTTTGTCAAAACCCGGGCGTGTGGTCTCATGTTGTTTAATCTTTTATCTTTCTTATGTCGTGGGCCTTTTGACCTGTAGCGCATTGATGTGCTATCTGTTATAGTAACAAGGCAGTTGAGGACTCGCATCAGTTATGTTATTTGTGAAATGACCATGACAGGAAAGGACCATAACATGGAAGAAAGGGCATTTCAGGATTATTACGCGGAAGATGTAAGCCATTGTTACGGGTGCGGCCGCCTGAACGATGAAGGCCTTCATATCAAAAGCTACTGGAACGGTGAGGAATCGGTTGCCCGGTTTACGCCTAAACCCTGCCACATGGCCGCACCGGGTTTTGTATACGGCGGCGTGATAGCTTCGCTCGTCGACTGCCACGGGACCGGGACCGCGGCGGCAGCCGCTTACCGCCTCGAGGGGAGGGCCATGGACACGGAACCTAACCTCCGCTTCGTCACCGCCTCGTTGAAGGTGGATTATCTTCGTCCCACACCGCTTGGCGTGGAGCTCGTGGCGCGGGGAAAGGTCAAGAGCGCGGATAAACGCAAGGTGGTCGTGGAGGTCGAGGTCCTGGCGTCAGGAAAGTTATGCGCCCGCGGTGAGGTGGTGGCCGTCAGGATGCCCGGCTCAATGAAAATGAGGCAGGATTGATCACGCTGCCTGCCCCCGAAGCTCTTGCCTAAACGAAAACCATAGTACTTGATAAAAGCCAGAACGACAATGCAAGAATAATTCGATAGACACCGAAGCTGATGAAGGAATGGTGTTTTATGAAATTGAGGAGAAACTTCACGCTTAACAGGGCAAATACGAAAGAAAGAATGAAACCGGCAGACAGAAAGTTTATCTGTGTCACTGAAAACTGGCCCATATTTTTCATCAGGTCCAGCACCGTTGCGGCCAGCATGGTCGGCACAGCGAGAAGAAACGAAAATTCAACGATCGTCTTTCTTCTAAGGCCCAGCACCAATCCTCCCACGATCGTGGCGGCCGACCGGGAAACACCGGGGATCATGGCGATGGACTGGAAGAGGCCGATCAACAACGAAGTGCGATAGGGGATCTTACTGATGTCGTCTACGGCGTCGTCCTTTTCTCTGTGGAACAACTCAAACACGATGAGACATATCCCGCCGAGAAACAATGACCAGAGGACCACCTGATTGCTCCCCATGAGGAACTGTTTGATGATCTTGTAAAAGAAAAGTCCCAGTGCTGCCGTGGGGAGAAAAGCCAGGACCACCCTTTTGAGGACCTCGATGTTGACGAGCAAGGTCTTCCAGTAAAGAACAACAACCGACAGGATGGCCCCAAACTGGATAACGATCTCGAAGGTCTTGAGAAATTCCGTCTGCGAAAGACCCAGTGCGCGGGCTGTAAGCATGAGGTGGCCCGTTGATGATACGGGCAGGAACTCTGTTGTGCCTTCCACAATACCGAATATGAGCGCCTGAAGCAGTGTCACGGGGGTATTGAACTATATCTGCCTTTTCTTGTCAAAAGCATTCTATGTCTGAGCTTGCCTGAAAATACGGCGGCGGTTTTCCTGCCCTTGCGATTATAATGTGTTCCTTCCGGGTTGTCTGAGATGCTCTTCGCCTGAACCTGCCTCTTAATCTACACTTGACAAAAACTCCTTATGAATATATATTCATTATGTACAGAACGAATCTCGTAAACGACGAGGGAAAGATGCCAAGACCGACCTGCAGAAAACGGATAGGATTTCAACCAAAGGCAGTATATTTCAAACCAGCCGGCGTACCGATCGGGATTGTTCAGGAAGTGGTCATAGGTCAGGACGAGGTCGAGGCAATGCGCCTTAAAAATCTCCTCGGGTTCCCGCAGGAAGAGGCGGCAAGTCAGATGGGTGTTTCGCAGCCGACCTTTCATCGACTCATCAATGCTGCGCACCAGAAGATCACCGACGCCATCATTAACGGCAAGGCCCTCAGGATCGAAGGAGGCAATGTCAGTATCTACGAAGAGATTGCCGGGCCATGCAGGTGGAGAAAACAATGGGGCCAGGGGTGTGTGACCGCCGAGTCAGTCGTCGCCTCCTCTGGCGAGATAAAAAAACCAAAACAAGGAGGTATTTCCATGAAAATAGCCATAACAAGTGCTGACGGTAAGCTTGACGGAATGGTGGACGAACGTTTCGGCAGAACAAAAAAGATAATTATTTTCGATACCGAAACAAACAGCCATGAGACGATCGATAACACGACAAATATGAACGCTTCCCAGGGGGCAGGCATCCAGACCGCTCAAAACGTCGTTCAGGCGGGAGCGGGGGCGGTCATCAGCGGCCATCTGGGACCGAACGCATTTCGTGTTGTTTCTGCGGCAGGCATCGAGGTATTCACGGCATCAAATGCAACAGTCCGCGAAGCCCTCGAATCATACAAGAACGGGAAGCTTTCCAAACTTGCCGGTGCCGATGTCGAAGGGCACTGGTAAAAGTAAAAGGAGGTACGTATCATGCCGGGTAAAGATGGAAAAGGACCATTGGGAAAGGGACCGATGACAGGAAAAGGCGCGGGTCAGGGCGGCGGCCGTGCAGGCGGCGCGGGTCAGGGCGGCGCCGGAAGAGGCCGGATGGGCGGCCAGGGCCTCGGGCTTGGCGGTGAGTGCCAGTGCCCGAAGTGCGGGACAAGGGCGCCTCATAAACGCGGGGTACCCTGTTTCGAACAGGCTCTGCCCGCAGTGCGGATCAACCATGGTGAGAGCATCATGATAGACTTGACAGGTATGGATATCTGTATTGCCAGCGGCAAGGGTGGAACAGGCAAAACAACCGTAGCGGTCAATCTTGCCTGGTTCCTCACCTACGCTGGTCAAAAGGTACAATACCTCGATTGCGACGTTGAAGAACCGAACGGCCACATCTTCATTCAGCCTTCCATGCGAACTTCGTCCGCGTCAAAGGTAATGATACCCGTGATAGATCAGGAAAAATGCAACTCCTGCGGTGAATGCGGGGCAAAATGCCAGTTCCACGCCATTGTCAACCTCCCCGGAGATACACTCATATTTCCGGGCCTGTGCCACAGCTGCGGCCTCTGCAGCGCCGTATGCCCCACAGGCGCCATCACGGAAGGGGTCAGGGACATAGGGGTCATCGAGGAAGGCAAAGGGGTGAAAGAGATAGAGTTCATCCACGGCATCCTGAATGTGGGAGAGGCAATGGCAGTACCGCTCATCAAAAAGGTGAAGATGGGCCGGAGGGACCTTTATGTCCACCTCATCGATGCACCTCCGGGGACATCCTGCCCCGTCGTGGCGACACTTAACGGTTCCGATGCGGTAATAATGGTCACTGAACCGACCCCCTTCGGGCTCCATGACCTCAAGATCGCCATAGACGTTGCAAAGCTGCTCAATATACCAATCGGCGTCATTATCAACAGGGACCAGGGTGGTTATGCTCCGCTTAACGATTACCTTGGGTCAAACAATATCCCGATCCTGGCTTCCATACCCGAAGACCCCGACATAGCCCGCCATTATTCACAGGGCCATATCGTCCTTGAGTCGCTCCCCCATTATATCGACATCTATCTCTCGCTGGTAGTGAACCTTGAAAAATTGCTCGGCACCTGTGATGCTTATGTCGGGAGGGCTCGGTCATGAAAGAGATCGTCGTTGTCAGCGGTAAAGGAGGTACGGGCAAGACCTCGGTCGTCGCATCACTGGCTTGCCTGATCGAAGACAAGGTCGTGATCGATTGCGATGTCGATGCCGCGAACCTTTCCCTCGTCCTCTCACCCCGCATAATAGAGGAAAAAGATTTCACGGCCGGCAAAAAAGCGCGGATCATCCCTGAAAAATGCACCCAATGCGGTATATGCCGGGATATGTGCCGTTTCGGTGCCATCTCCGAAAACTTCGTCGTCGATCCTTTCTCATGCGAGGGTTGCGGTGCTTGCTTCTTTTTCTGCCCCGCGTCGGCCGTGGAATTTGAAACCGGACTGGCAGGGCGTTGCTATATATGCGATACAACGGCGGGCGAACCCTTCGTCTACGCCGAACTCTTTCCAGGCGAGGAAAACTCTGGTAAACTCGTTACCATGGTAAGAACCGAAGGAAAAGAGCGGGCGGAACGCGCCGGCTTGTCGCGGTTGCTCATCGACGGCCCGCCCGGCATCGGGTGTCCCGTCATTTCATCCATCACCGGCACATCTCTGGCGCTCGTTGTGACAGAACCGACCGCCTCGGGTATCCACGATCTTGAACGGATCGTCCAGTTGGCGCGCCACTTTGAGATCCCCGTGGCGGTAATAATCAACAAAAGTGATATAAACCAGTCCTGCACGGACTCCATAGAACAATACTGCGCCCGCAACGGCCTGTCCCTTCTTGGCCGCCTTCCTTACGAGAAGATGATCTCCGAGGCGCAGCGCCAGGGCAAATCCATCGTCGAGTTCGCTCCCGACCTGGATGCCAGCAAGTCCATGCGCGAGATCGCAAAACAAATAATATCAATATACAAGGAGTAATGATCATGACAGAATGCGGACAGACAACACAAAACAAGGAAATGGACGACCTTTTACTTCAGGAACGCTTAAACAGGATAGGCCGGACGCTGATGGTCCTCTCCGGCAAGGGCGGGGTAGGTAAAAGCACGGTGGCGGTAAACCTGGCATTGAGCCTTGCCGCGCGGGGCCTGAGGGTGGGCCTGCTCGACGTTGATATCCACGGCCCGAGCATACCGAAGATGCTCGGGCTTAACGACAAAAAGCTGGGCGTGCATGAAAACGAGATCATCCCCCTCGAATGCTACGGAAAACTTTACGTCGTCTCCATGGGACTCCTGCTCAACAACGATGACCAGCCGGTAATCTGGAGAGGACCCCTCAAGTATAACGTGATCAAGGAATTCCTCCAGAACGTCATGTGGGGAAACCTCGATTATCTCGTCATCGACGCCCCTCCCGGAACGGGCGACGAACCGCTTTCGATCGGGCAGCTTATCAAAGAACGTGCCAGCGCCGTTATCGTGACGACACCGCAGCAGGTGGCGACGATCGACGTGGCGAAGTGCATAACCTTCTGTAATCAGCTGGAACTTCCCGTGGCAGGCATCATCGAAAACATGAGCGGCTTCATCTGTCCTCATTGCGGCAAAGAGGTGGATATTTTCTCCAGGGGAGGCGGCAAGGAACTGGCATCACGTATGAAGGTCCCCTTCCTGGGAGCGATCCCCCTCGATCCCGAGATCGTCAAGAGCGGCGATGACGGACAGCCCTACGTCCTCTTCTACAGCACAACAGAAACAGCAAAACGCTTCGACGAGATCATCAACAAGATCACCGAAATGTATCCATCGAGCCATACAGATGCCCCCCGGTCTCCGGCAACGGCAGACAACAAAAATGTCTCTGTCATATCAACTCCCATTGATGGGGACCAGGGGGGTACATCTTCCCAAGGAGGCAACATGAAATTCGCCGTACCAACCAACGAGGGCAAACTCTGCATGCACTTTGGCCACTGTGAGGCCTTTGCGCTTATCGATACCGATCCGGAAGGCAGAGTCGTAAACGAAACATATGTGACCCCGCCGCCCCACGAACCGGGCCTTCTGCCCCCCTGGCTTGCGCAGCAGGGTGTCAATTGTATTATAGCCGGAGGTATGGGAAGCCGGGCGCAACAGCTCTTCGCGCAGCAAGGCGTTAAGGTTGTGACCGGCGCACAAGAGGGGGAACCCCGCGCGGCAGTGGAGAATTTTCTGAAAGGAACGCTCGTCACCGGCGCGAACACATGCGACCATTAGAAATATAACGGGCCGAATGAACCGCCGGGAGCGGACGACAAGTCCCGTCGTCCGCTCCCGGCAAGACCAGGGCATCGACATGAGGATCCTTAAGGACATCATATCCTCCATAACCATCGACGCGCCAGTGCGTGACGTTACCAGGGGCATATACTGGACGGCGGTGATCAGCAGGTTCTGCGGACTTGCCTCGACCATGATCTACGACTGTAAAATTGAAGAAGGTCAGGAGACGGGGCGGGCGCCCTACACGCAGATGAGCGCTGCCAGCCTTGCCGGAGGAGCTATCTCCGATAATACTGCCGACTCATCGGTAGGGCTTGCCGCCATCAATTCCCTGATCGAAGTCGACCCTCATCTATGCGTCGACCTCAATGCCGCGGACTATCTCGCGCAGCACGGACAGGGCAGGAACATAGCGGTGATCGGCCATTTCCCCTTTGTCGATGACCTGAAAAAAACAGCCCGAAACCTTTTTGTAATTGAAAAGAGGATGCAGCCCGGAGACCACCCGGAGGAGGAAACAGCCAGGCTGCTCGAACAATCGGACCTCATAGCCATCTCAAGCACAACCCTTATCAATCACACCCTTGATAAGATACTCGAGCTTTGTCCCGCGCACAGCATTAAAATGCTCCTCGGTCCCACGACACCCCTCACAAGCGTGCTTTTTGACCACGGCATCGACGTCATCTCCGGTTCCATCGTCACCGACCATGACCTGGCACTTCTTCACATACGCCAGGGGGCCAATTTCCGCGAGCTAAAGCGAACGGGCTCTGTAAGGCTCGTCACATACATAAAAACCTAAAGGAGGCCCTATCTTCCGATGAACGAATATACCCCAACCGTCATTGACCATTTCAACAACCCCCGCAACGCCGGCATTATCAATGATCACGATGGCGTAGGAGAGATCGGGGACCCCGATTGCGGGGATTTCCTCCGTGTCTTCATCAAGGTCGAGGACAATATCATCATCGCCGTGAGATATCAGATCAGGGGGTGCCCCGCATCGATCGCCTGCGCGAGCATCATGACGGAACTGGCCATCGGCAAGGACCTTGACGAGGCGGTGATGATCGAGGACATGGACATCGTCAATGCCCTGGGCGGGCTTCCGGAATACAAGCTCCACTGCTCGAACCTCAGCGCGACTGGACTGAAAAAAGCGGTCATGAACCATCTCGCTCGTTACATGTCAAGCGTGAAGGGATAAACCGGAAAGGTCTTATCCGACAAAAAACCATATGGAGGTAACCATGAAACCTCTCGTCATGACATCGGTTATGATCATCCTGGTCCTTTTAACGAACGCCGCAGGATTCCCTGCCGACAGGGGGGAGGCGATCGTCAGCACGGGATGGCTGGCGGACAACCTCAATAATACCCGCCTGATCATCGCCGACATCAGGAAGGTGGATGAATACAAGGAAGGGCATATCCCCGGCAGCGTAAATGTCACTTACAATGCCTGGCGGACAACGGAAAAGGGCATCTCGTGCCAGCTTCCCTTCAAGGAAGACATCGAAGAAGCCCTGAGGTCTGCCGGCATCGGCCCTGCCAGCATAGTGGTAATAGTCGGTAAGGCCGATACCGACCTGGACCGGGCACATCCCGCGCGGGTCGCATGGACCATGAAATATGCCGGTATAGCGAATATCGCCATCCTTGACGGCGGATACAACAAGTGGAAGGCCGAGGACCGTCCCACCACTGGCGGCTGGGTAAAGGCCGTGCCGAGCAGTTATTGCTGCAACTGGAACAAGGACGTGCTTTGTTCAAAAGAGTGCCTGAAAAAGAAGGTCGGCAGGATCACCATCGTCGATACAAGGCTTCACCGCTATTTTTCCGGCAAGGTAAAAGACCCCGGCGCAAAGAAAAAAGGCCACATCCCCGGCAGTGTCAACCTCCCCTACGCCTTCGCCTTCAAGAAAGACGGCACCTTTCAGGACAAAGACAGGCTCGCACGCTATGCCGTGCGGTCGGCAGGGAAGGACAAAAAGAAAGAACTCGTGGTCCTGTGCTGCACCGGCCGTTATTCACCCACATGGTGGTTCTTGCTCAGCGAGGTCCTTGGATACGAAAATGTATCGATCTACGACGGCTCCATGGAGGAATGGTGTGCCGATGTATCAGCGCCGATGACCAAGAACCGATAAACATTTTCTTATCGCGTTGAACGATAACCACGGAGGATAAAGATGTCATTCGGCTTCAGAGGCAGACATGGTCGCCGTGCCCAGGGCGTAAGAAACCCCACAGGCCGGGCCGGGGGCAGCGGGCAGCCCGGGCAGTGCATATGCCCGCGCTGCGGCATGATCACTGAAAAGATCGCGGGGCAGCCGTGTTTCCTGACGCCCTGCCCACGCTGTCAGACTATGATGGCGGGAAGGTTTCCGGTGGAGGACCAGCCGGATCAAAAGTCATGAACAATGACAATGCGGTAAAGGCAAACTTAAGAAAGGGCCAGCAAACAGCCCTCTTCGCGTCCGCCGTGACATTGCTCCTCGCCTGTGTGAAGGCCCTCGTTGGCTATGGTTTTCATTCGTCCCTCCTCGTTGCCGACGGTTTTCATACCCTTTCCGATTTCACAGTTGTCTTCGCCTCATGGTTCGGGCTCTGGCTTGCCGCCCGTGAAAAGACCGACCGTTTCCCTTACGGCCTTTACAAAGCCGAAACTCTTGTCAGTCTCATCATCGGGCTCCTGGTAAGCTGGGCAGGGATCGAGGTGCTTCTCGAAGGGGTAAGAAAGCTTGGTTCGCCGACATCGACCGGCGGTTTCCCTTTATTGCCGATCATTGTTTCCTGCGTTTCCATGGTCATCGGCTATTTCCTTGCCCGCAAGGAAAGCACCGTCGGAGGAACGATCAATTCCCAATCCCTGAAGGCGATAGCCCGGGACTCATATCTCAATATAGCCGTTTCCTTCGCAGTCCTCACGGGTATCGTCGCGGCCTATTTTGCCATTCCTTACGTGGAAGGCGCGCTGCTTTTCATCATTTCCATGCTTATCCTGAAGCTGGGCTTCGAAACGATCTGGCTCTCCCTGCTCATCCTCCTCGACGCCAATCTCGATCGTCCGCTCCAATCCGACATTGCAGAAGGGATATTTGAGATAAATGGCGTAACCGGGGTAAAGGACGTCAAGGTGCGACAGGCCGGTCCTTTCAGGCTTGTGGAATGTAATATCGAAAGCAACCCAAGCGCACCTCTTCACCGGACCCACGGCCTGGCCGACAGGGTAGAGAACTATATTACGGGTACCTTTCCTAACATCGAATCGGTCTATGTCCATGTCGAGCCCGGGCAAGGCGAAACAACCCTGGCAATTATTCCCGTAAAGGACATCAATGGCCTTGACTCAAGGGTCCACGGCCATTTCGGCAGGTCGCCCTATTTCATCGTCGTCAGGATCGGGCAGGACGCCACGGATATAGAGGACTTCTATTACAACGAACACCTGGGGAAAAAAGAGAACATCCACATAGGTGTCAAGGTGATCAGGGAGATCATCAAGTACGGGCTCAATGCCCTTTTTACCTCCCAGATAGGCGAGATCTCCTTTCATATGCTCAAGGATAGCTTTGTCGATATCTACAAGGCACGCGAGAACGAATCGGTCCGTGATGTAATTGAACGTTTCCGCCATGGGGCCATCGAGACTCTGGGCTCTCCTACCCATTCTTCCGAGACATCCCAGGCTGAACGTTCAATGGCACAAGAAGGAAACGTGGAATAACAAAAGGATCTGCCTCACGCCCACTGCACTTTTCTCTGACCCCTGATCCCCATACCCTGTTCCCTGCCTCTTTCTTCACTCATCCAGCCAGGCGTAATAGCTCCCGGACGTGTAGACAGCGGCAAGCGGGTTATGCCCGGTCACCCGGTCTTTTACGGCCAGCACCGTTGTGGGTGCCTTGGCGTACCGGAAGAAGAGCGAGTCGTGGCCGACACAGAGACCGACCAGGACGTTGAACTGCGTTTCGGCATCGTTGACGATGAACGCCTGCAGGATGGGGTTGCACATTGCCTCGAACTCGCCCCGGTGTATCTTTTCGTTGTCCTTCAGGCCGATATCTTCCTTGGGCACGCCGCCGGCCTTGCACATCGCTGAGACAACATCGAACCCTTTTTGTGTAAGAATCCGCGTGACAATCTCCGCCTCCTTCACCAGGCCCCCGCAAAACACAAGGCCTAGTTTCTTGAACTTCATTTTCTTTGCGAACTCGCATATCTCAAGGATGCGGGGCTTCACCGGATGAAGCCGGTAAGGCCTTTTCTCCCGGTCGGCATAGCACTCCCCTTCCTGCACCGATGCCTTGCGGGCAAATTCGTGGACGCCCTTCTTTTTGTACTCCCTGCCGGCCTTTTCCACCAGGTCTTTCCTTGTGACCGTCGGGCACCCCTTTGAACCTTTACCGGCGGGGTCGACACATATCCTTTCCCGAAGGGGGATGTCACATACCGCGCACCGGCTCTCAATTTTTTTCTTTGATATCACATCTCCTCCTCATGGACGATCTCACCCTTGATCTTTCCCAGGAGTTCCTGCAGGGCTGGAAGCACGTCCGTTCTGAAGCGCCCCGCCACGAGGACATACATGATATCATCACCAACCCTAAGCTCGCCCTCGTTGATCCACACCTTGATACCGGCGATGCCGTCACGCTTTTTAGCCTCCTCCAGGGCTGAGGCAAGCAGTCCGCGGTCATATGACAGGCGCATCCCTTTCACCGGCTTTCCATCTTTCGACGTGGCCCTCACTACACCGTTGTGGACAAGCATCATCCCCAATGCGTCAGGGCTCACCGACCTCTTGATTTCCTCTATCCATTTCTCGACCATGGCAACTCCTCCCTTTATGTTTTTTTTACCATTGATCGGCCCCGAAAACAACCGGCTAAAACATCATGCAGGTCCCCATGGTGATACACGGTTTTATTTTTGCCTTAATATGGTTATTATATGAATTATGCTGGTCCAACACCTTCAGGCGCTTGTAATAGTCTTCGGGATAAGCGCCCTTATCGTTTTCGTCCTGGGAAAACTGCGGATATCCTCCGTCGTGGGGTTTCTCGTCGCGGGCATCCTCATCGGGCCCTCCGGTTTTGATCTGATCGCCGATACGGACGAGATCGAACTGCTTGCCGAGATCGGCGTGGTCCTCCTCATGTTCACCATCGGCCTTGAATTCTCGCTTAAGAACCTTTTTCAGCTGAGGTCCGTTGTTCTCGGCGGCGGCTCTCTTCAGGTGTCGCTTGTTATAGCCCTTGTCAGCCTCTTTGGCTTCTTTGTCTACCGGCAGCCGCTGAACGGGGCGATCTTCGCCGGTTTTCTCGTTGCCTTGAGCAGCACCGCCATCGTCTTCAAGCTCCTCCTCGACAGGGCCGAGATGAACAGCATCCACGGACGGTTCTCTGTCGGTATACTCATTTTTCAGGACCTCTGTGTCGTGCCCTTCATGCTCCTTATCCCCGTCCTGGCGGCCGGAGGAGGCGGCGGCACGCACATTCTCCTGACAATCTTCAAGGCTTTCTTTGTAGTTGCCGCCATTCTTTTCGCCTCACGATGGGTCGTGCCTTTCATCTTTCAGCAGATCATCGGCACGAAAAGCCGCGAACTTTTCGTGATCACCATCATTGTCCTGTGCCTCGGCACGGCGCTCCTCACATCAGCGCTCGGCCTCTCCCTGGCGCTGGGAGCGTTCCTCGCGGGCGTCATCGTATCTGACTCAGAGTACGCCGCCCAGGCCATCTCCGACGTCCTGCCCTTCAAGGAAAGCTTCACCGGGCTTTTCTTTATCTCCATCGGGATGCTCCTCAATCTCGGGAACCTCGTCACCAACGTCTGGGGCGTTGTCGCTATGGTGCTCTTGATCATCCTCATCAAATCTGTCGTCATCACCGTCACAAGCTACACCCTGGGCAATTCGCTGAAAAGCTCCATCATGGCAGGCCTTTACCTTCTCCAAGTCGGAGAGTTCTCCTTCATCCTGGCCCTGGAGGGAAAAAAACAGGGACTCATCACGGAAGTCCTCTACCAGGCCTTTTTATCGGCATCGATCATCACCATGATCATGACGCCTTTTCTTATAATGGCCTCTTCGTCCATAGCCGGATGGCTTGTCGCAAGGAAGCCCTTTCACTTTATCGAAAAACGAAAGAGGAGGGCCGATCACGAACGTTATCCCAAGGGCATCGCCGACCATGTCGTTATCGTTGGCTTCGGCCTTAACGGTGGGAACCTTGCACGAGTGCTGCGCGCCCTTGATATTCGCTATGTCATCCTCGAATTGAACAACAAAACGGTGCGGAGCGCAAAGCGAAAGGACGAACCGATCTTTTACGGCGACGGCACAAGCATTGATATACTCCACAAAGTGGGCATAAGAAGCGCCCGCATACTTGTTGTGGCCATCAACGATGCCGCCTCCACTAGGAGGACCGTCCAGCTGGCTCGTTCGGAGAACCCTCACCTTTATATAATCGCGCGCACGAAATACGTGTCAGAGGTCGAAGACCTAAAACAACTCGGCGCCAACGAGGTCATACCCGAGGAGTTCGAAACATCGGTGGAGATATTTTCGAAGGTCCTTCACCGCTACCACGTGCCCGTCAACGACATCCGGGAGCATATCGACAAGATAAGGCAGGACAGCTATCTGGCGCTTCGGACGGTCAAGCTTCCCAGGCGATATCTTGTTGACCGCGAAGACTTTCTGAAGAACATCGAGATAGAGACCTACCGGATCAGGAAGGGGTCCGTAGCTGAACAAAAGAACCTCAGCGAACTCAATCTTCGCACAAAGACCGGGGTGACGGTCATCGGTATCGAACGCTCCGGTGAAGTACACCGGATGCCCTCGCCGACGCTGCTCCTCAAAGATGGCGATGTCCTGCTCTTCATCGGCAAGCGTGAAAATATCGACTGCGCCGTCGATTATCTGGAATCGGGCGTGATCGGACACGAAATAACGACCCCAGGAAAGGATGGGTGATCTATGAATCCCTTTTTAGCCGCCATAATGGGAACCCTGCTGCACCTCAAAAGAAAGTGCCCCAAGTGCAAGCGTGAACAGATCGTAAAGCAAAGCGAGAAACATAAGACCGTACTGTGCAAATCCTGCGGGGCCAGGATACCGCCGAAGAAGACAGATAATGACCAATAACCAATGAAAGAAAAAAATACGAAAACTGTGTGTATTCCACTGGTCATTGGAATTTGGTTATTGGTCATTCATATTCTTCCTCTTTTCACCATTGACTTATTATGAGCATATGCTTATAATAGAAGCATGGCCAGACCGAAAAAACAATGCACATGCATTTGTTGCAAACTTCAATCGGACTATTTCAAACCGCGGGGCATCCCTCTTTCGGGGCTAGACGAGGTCCACCTCGCAATGGACGAGCTTGAAGCTCTGCGGCTTGCCGACTTTGAAGGGCTCTACCACGAAGAAGCGGCAAAACATATGGACATCTCGCGGGCTACCTTCGGCAGGATCATCGATTCTGCGCGCCACAAAGTAGCCGAAGCCATTCTGCAGGGCAAGGCCCTGAGGATAGAAACACAGGAAAATAGAACAGGAGGAAATTTATGAAGATCTGTTTCGCAGTTTTAAAAGATGAAGGCGTCGAAAGCACCGTGTACGACCACTTCGGCTCGGCCCCGGCCTTTGTGGTAGTGAACACCGAAGGGAATGATGTTTCATCCGTCGTTAACCGCGACATGAACCACGTCCACGGCGCCTGCAATCCCATACAGGCCATCGGCGGCACACAGGTGGACGCCGTCGTCGTTGGGGGCATCGGAGCCGGCGCCCTCATGAAGCTCAACGCGGAAGGCATCAAGGTGTTTAAGGCCGCCTCCGACACCGTCAAGGGGAACATCGGCCTCTTTAACGAGAACCGTCTTCCCGAGTTGACCATCGATCGTACCTGCGCCGGCCATCGCGGCGGCTGTGGTCATTCACACTAAGGAGAAGAACATGCCTATCTACGAATACAAATGTGAAGATTGCGGAGTGATAAGCGAATTCATCGTTTTTTCCGCTGATGAAGATGTTGCCTGCCGCTCGTGCGGAAGCGTAAAGCTCACCAAGCTCATGTCCGCCCACAACACCTCCGTTTCTTCGGGCTCATCCATGCCCGATTTCGGCGGGTGCTGCGGTTCTCCCGGTTCCTGCGGTACACCCGGCGGCTGCTGTTCCGGATGACACCTCCGGCAGGCCCGTCAACGACCGCCGTGCTGCTTCATACAGTTGTTGTAGCACTCCCCGCCCACGGGCGGGGTTTTCCTGAAGCAGCCGGGGCTGGGTGCCTCTGCCTTGCATATACAGTTGCCGCCCTTTAAGTCCCTGCATGAAGGCGACGTGCCTGTATCCTTCAGATCATACTTGCAGGAGAACCTTCCGCCTTTTGGCTCAAGACAGCGGCACAGGCAATCCTGGAGTTCCCCCCCGCGCAGTTCCTTGAGAGTTACAGTATTTTTGTTTATCCCGGGACCGGCGATATAATGCCAGCGCTTCTGAAGATTTATGTCAGCAAGCTTTTTTCCCGCCAGAAGGGAACCCAGTATCCCGTTGGTGTCGTTGATCGCGACGGATGGCATGATCTCGGACCCCGGAGCGAAAAGGGTCTTTGTATTGAAGGCCGACCTGATGGCCTGAAGATCGTTCTCCGTAACGTGCACATATCTTTTATCTTTGCCCTCCCCGACCTCATCGGTCATGCAACCCCCGATGATCACCGCCGCGAGCCGCGGCGGCCTCTCTATCCCGAAGGAGTTCCAGAAGTCTGACCACGCCACTATATTTCTACCCAGGCCGAAGACCTCCGGATTGGAATGGACTGCAAGGACGAGGATGTCGCCGTCCTTGAGCTGCCGCAGGGCCCTGGCGATAACCGCCGGGTCATCTGAATTCTCCTTCGCCCCGAGCTTGCCGAGAATAGGCGCGGTCAGGGGCTGTGTCCCTTTATATGAGCCGGACCTTGAGGTCTGGACCGTTACACCCACATCTATGGCGAATGCAGGTACGGGAACGGGAAGTACCAGGCCCAGGATCACCATTGTGCTCAATAAAGCGGCTGCAATGAATTGTTTCATCGATCGATGCGTCATAATGTTTCCCCCTTTTCCGCACAAACTTTTTTCAGAACGTTATCACCTCATATCCGTTATTGATATAACGTGCCATGCCCGGGTGGCCCGACATGTCGTCGAGAAGGCGCAGGCCCTGAGCCTCTGCATCCTTGAGCGTTCCCATCTTGTGCGCGCATGCCCTGCAGGCCCCTTCGATGAGACCCTTTTCCCTGGCGCTGCGGTAAAAGACCGCAAGGGGGTTCCCCTCTTCCTGCAATTCAGGAATGAGCTTCGTGGCAGCCCCTTCGATGACGACCTTAACGTCATGGCCGCCGGTCTTCATGTTGAGGGCGTTGAGAAGGACATGGATGAAACACGTGGGTTCGCCGTTGAAGGCAAAAAGAACGATCTTCTTCATGATGGACCTCCCTGTTGGAATATCTTTAACGCATGGCCCATCGTCCGATTAAGGCCCGCTGTCTATATTTTGAATGATATCAGAAATGACGGCCTTTGAAAAGCGGGTACCGGGGATAGTTTCAACGTTTAATAATTTATTGATAAACTTAGAAGCAAAAACTTGTCTCACGCCTCACGCCTTAGGCGTGATCGTCACCCCATTCCTCTCTCGACCACGCCGAGGCGTGGCGCAGAGATCACAGAGAAATGCCTGGGAGAAGATCGCGACCTGATCCCGGAGCCTGCCAGGATCAGGTCGCACTTGCATCGCCTTCGGCGAGGGTGAAAAAGTTTTGAATCGGCATCTTAATTTTGTCTGTCGATATTCGAAGTCCGATATTCGACGTACGGCATTTAATGTTTCTTTTCTATCCCGCTCGTCAATGTAAAAAGCGGGATCGAAAGTCCCCGGAACTTCCAGTATTCTCGGAATTTCCGGGGAAAGCTTTTGTATTTCTCTGCGCCCCTCTGTGCCACGCCTTGGGCGTGGTCGAGTCCCGCTAAAGCGGGACGGGCGTGAGACTGGGTTTTGAAGGTTTTAATGTTTTTCAGATCTTCCCGGTCTCAGCGATGAATTCCTGCACCCTGGCCCTTATGCTGTCACGCAAACGGCGAGTTCTCTCGAGCCGCTCTTCCGGTGTGCCGGTGAAGGCCGCCGGGTCTTCGAAGCTCCAGTGGAGCGTATGGGTACGCAGGCCCGGGAAAATGGGGCAGGTCTGGGCGCTCGCCTCATCGCAGACAGTGACCACGTAAGTAAACAATTCTCCCCGCTTGTACTTGTCAAAAACACTCTTCGTTTCATTCCGGGAAATATCGATCCCCTCTTCTTTCATGACTTCCACGGCAAGGGGGCTGAGCATACCCGCTTCCAGTCCGGCGCTCTCGGCCTTGAACACGTCCCCGGCGAGGGTGTTGAGGAACGCCTCGGCCATCTGGCTCCTGGCGCTGTTATGCACGCAAACGAACAGGACTTTCACCTTTTCCATATCATCGCCTCCATTCTTCCTTTATGGTACATTATTACCCGTAAAGCGTAAAGTGCAAGGTATAGGGTGTTAAAATTTCTTCACGCTTTACGCCTTATGACCTGAGCTTCATGCGCTATACACCAGGTACACCCCTCCAAGGATCACCAGAACCCCGCAAATGATCTTCACAACCTTCGCGCCAACGGAACGTTCATTCCAGTTCAGATAGCTCTGGACGGTCTCCGTGAAGGTACCGGCCACGATAATGATCGAACAATGCCCCACGGCATAGACCAGCAGCAGCATGATCCCGTACCACATCTTTGTCGCAGCGAGCCCGAAGGTTACACTGAGCATGGGTGCCATATATGCGAAAGTGCAGGGGCCAAGGGCAATGCCAAAAACCGCTCCGAGAATAAATGCCGCAAGGAGGCCCTTCCTTTTCATGCCTATGTTGCCGGGGCCTGACCAGGGCAAAGGAATGACCCCGACAAGATGCAGCCCCACAAGAAAAAAGATGATCGCCACGAAGTAATTGCCATATGGGCCCACGTCGCCCATCATTCGCCCGGCTATTGCCGTGATAAGCCCGATCATGCCGATACTGATCATTATGCCCGCAGAGAACAGCGAAGCGGTGTAAAAGGCCCTCTTCGGCGACGTTCGCCCCTGCTCGTCAATAAAGCCAACGATAAGAGGAATGCTCGCGAGGTGGCAGGGGCTCAGGACCAGGCTCAGGACCCCCCAGAGAAAAGATGCCCCGAGCGCAATGGCCGGCGTTCCGTTAACAGCCTCGGTCAAACCCACGAAGATCCTTTCGATCATTTTGTTTTCTTTTCAGGGTTCTTTTTTGCCAGCTCGATCCCGAGCTTTTTGAACGTCGTAAGTATCCCTTCCTTTGAGATATAACCCATGTGCCGATGGCGCTCCTTTCCCGATGCATCGTAGAATATCTGGGTCGGAATGCCCCTGACACCCAATTGAGTGGCGGTCTTGGGGTCCACCTGCACATCGATGAAATCCACGCGGAGAACACCGGCATATTCAGTTCTGAGTTGTTCCAGCACGGGCTCCATCATCTTGCACGGGATGCATTGTTTTGCCCCGACATCGACAAGCGCCGGGAATTGCACTGAGACGGGAGAAACCGTGGCCCTTTTCGAAGCCACGATATTTTTCCGGCCTGCCAGTGCCTCGCCCGCATCAACATAGGTAAAGCCTGTTGCGATACCACATGATAACAAAATAAAAACAATTAACAACAATCGGTCCTTGAATACTCGTGAATAATTACGAATAATGGCATTCCTATTTTTCATCCTTTACCTCTTGCTGTTTTTTAGGCTGCCAGTTTTTACAATTGCACCCACCTGAACAGGCATTGAGTGTCATAACCCCAATGAGCAAAATAACTGTAATTATGATAAATCTTTTCACGCATAAACCTCCATTTTATCAAATTGAACTAGCAGGAGAATCTCCTCCAACCGGCTTTGTCATTTTTTGCAGCTCATGTAGCACACACCGGACGGCGTCTCAATGGCGTAAGGAAAATATTTCTTCTTGAACCAGAGGGCCAGGTGGACGAGGTTGATCAGGACCGGTACCTCGACGAGGGGGCCGATGACGGCGGCGAAGGCCTGTCCCGAATTGATGCCGAAGACGGCGACGGCCACCGCTATCGCCAGTTCGAAGTTGTTCGACGCGGCGGTGAACGAAAGGGTTGCCGCCTGCCCGTAATGGGCCTTTGCCTTGGCACTCATATAGAAAGAAACGAGGAACATGACCACGAAATAGATAAGTAACGGTATGGCGATCCGCACCACGTCGAGAGGTATCTTTACGATATATTCGCCCTTGAGGGAAAACATGACAAGTATCGTAAAAAGCAGGGCAATGAGGGTGATGGGGCTGATCTTCGGTATGAACCTCTCGTGGTACCACGTCTTGTCTTTGACCTTGATGAGGACAAAGCGCGTGATCACCCCCGCAATAAAAGGGATGCCGAGGTAGATGAAGACGCTCTTGGCTATCTGGCCGATTGTGATATCGACTACCACCCCTTTGAGCCCGAGCATGGGCGGCAGCACGGTGATAAAGATATAGGCATAGACAGAGAAAAAGAGGACCTGAAAAATGGAATTAAAGGCGACAAGGCCGGCGCAGTACTCCGTATCCCCCTTGGCGAGGTCGTTCCAAACGATCACCATGGCAATACAGCGCGCAAGGCCTATCATGATGAGGCCCACCATGTAATCCGGATAACCCCGCAAGAAAATGACGGCAAGAACAAACATAAGGATGGGGCCCACCACCCAATTCTGTATGAGAGACAGGGTCAGCACCCTGTAGTTTTTGAATACCTCTCCCAGTTCCTCGTATTTTACCTTTGCAAGCGGCGGGTACATCATCAATATGAGACCGACGGCGATGGGAACGTTGGTAGTCCCTGACTGAAACTGGTTCCAGAAATCGACTACCTCTGGAAAGAAATAGCCCCAGCCGACACCGATGAACATCGCCAGAAAGATCCACAGTGTCAGGAACCGGTCAAGAAAAGAAAGTTTCTTGGTAAGCTGCTCTGCTGCCATCGGTTTACCCCCTGAGAATTCGATTTTTCTTTCTTTTCTTCACGGCCTTTACTTCACCTGCCGCTATACTCCCTCGAGAAGCCGGGTTGCCGGCGGCGGATGCATCGCAGAGCTTCTTTGCCTGGACCTCTCTCACCTTTTCCGCATCCGCCCTTACCCAATCGAGACGGGACAGCTCTTTCTTGAGGAATTCGACATGTGCGGCCGTCAGCTCTTCCAGGGGGTCCCTCAGAAAATAGTGCATCCAAGTTCCCACCCTTTTGCCCTGGATAAGCCCCGAATGCTTCAAGTAGGCAATGTGACGGGACACCTTCGACTGCGGTTCTTCCAGGACCGCCATGATGTCACATACGCACAGCTCTCCTTGCGTGAGAAGCATCAGTATTCTCAACCGCATTTGCTCTGAAAGGGCCTTGTATATCTGCGCTATGTTTTCCACGGTTCACCCCGAGTATTCATCTGTGTAAACGGATACAAGAATAGACTTCAAAAACCACGATATTGTCAATAAGAAAGTCATGGCAAAAACATCTTGACAATCCATTGGTTTGTTGGTATATTTGCCAACAATGCATAAGGAGCAACCATGATAACCATTGAAGAGGCACAGATAAGAAGCAATATAATCAAGGCCATGGCACACCCGGTAAGGCTCATGATCGTAGAATACCTGAAAGACGGATCGCGGTCGTTCTCCGAGATGTTCGGCCTCTTCGCCCTCGACAAGTCCACCGTTTCAAAACATCTTCTCGTTCTGAAAGAGGCCGGTATCGTCACGTCACAAAGAACCGGTATGGACATGATATACACCCTTGAAGTGCCATGCATCATGGACTTCTTCGGGTGCGTCACCGCGGTGATAGAGAACAATGTGCGCAGGCAGCAGATATGCCTCTGTAAACGATAGCAGCCATGCTAAAAAGGGCCTTTAATGAAAGACATATATAAATTCCTCATACTTCTCGGGGCCTTTATCGGGGCTTACTTCATACCCTTTGAAAGCATATCGGTACAAAAGGCCATCCTGGAATCCTTCTACATGCTCCAGGACTACGCGCAAAAACACGTGCTGCTTTGCCTCGTGCCGGCCTTTTTTATCGCGGGGGCGATCTCTGTCTTTGTTTCCCAGGCATCGGTCATGAAGTACCTCGGCCCGGCGGCGAATAAGCTCCTTTCATACTCGGTGGCATCCGTTTCCGGCACTGTGCTGGCCGTCTGTTCCTGCACCGTCCTCCCTCTTTTCGCCGGCATCTACCGGATGGGAGCAGGGGTGGGGCCCGCCACCGCGTTCTTGTACTCCGGGCCCGCCATCAACATCCTTGCCATCGTTCTGACCGCCAAGGTCCTGGGCTGGCAGATCGGGCTCGCCCGGGCCATCGGGGCTGTCGGATTTGCTTACATCATCGGCCTGCTTATGGCAATTACTTTCCGCAAGGAAGAGGCGGCCAGACAGGCGGTCTGTATGCCCCCGGAAGAAGAACCGAAGAGAAAGCTCTGGCAGGATGTCGTGTATATGGCCTCCATGATCGGCATCCTCGTCTTTGCGAACTGGGGAAAACCCATTGAAGATGGAGGGTTCTGGTACGCCATATATGCTTCGAAATGGTATGTTACGGGCCTGTTCGGGATCCTTTTCGGCTACGTCATAATCAAGGTGGTTCGAAGCAAAACCCGTCCCCACCATCATAACGGGAGTCGTGGTACTGGCCCTTGCCCTGCTCTTCCCGAAATGGCCGCTCCTTGCGTTCTCGGCCGGTATCGCCGGGGTCGTGTGGGTGACAAAGACATCATCGGATGAAACTAAAAACTGGATCGATTCCACGTGGATGTACGCCCTAATGATCGCCCCGCTCCTTCTGGGGGGCGTAGTTGTCGCGGGATTTCTCCTTGGTATGCCCGGGACCGACAACGGGATCATCCCGTCACGGTGGATATCCACGCTCGTTGGCGGAAATGGTTTTCTTGCCAATTTCTTTGCCTCCATAGTGGGCGCTTTCATGTACTTCGCAACATTGACAGAGGTGCCCATCGTTCAGGGGCTTTTAGGTTCCGGTATGGGAAAAGGGCCTGCCCTTTCCCTGCTCCTGGCCGGCCCCGCACTGTCGCTGCCGAGCATGATCGTCATCCGGACCATTCTTGGTACGAAGAAGACCATTGTATTTATTGTGTACGTAGTGTTGCTTTCCACCATTGCCGGTATGCTGTACGGACGGATGGTCGAATGAAAAGGAGGTGATATACATGAAGAAGATACAGATACTTGGCACAGGTTGTGCGAAATGCATGAAGCTCACAGAAAACGCCGAACGGGCGGCAAGAGATGCAGGGATCGAGTTTGAGATCCAGAAGGTCCAGAACATCAACGATATCATGAACTACGGTGTCATGATGACACCCGCTCTGGCCGTCGATGGCGTGGTGAAGAGCGTCGGAAAGGTTTTGTCGGTGGAAGAGATCAAGAAATTCTTGTAGAATATGGCCGGAGGCCGTCATGGAAGATACCACGCAGCTGAATGGTTCACAAGAAGAGGACATGCGGGGAACAGCACGGTGGGCCCGGTCCCGCAGGTATGTCATTAACGTCGTCCTCGCCTGTCTTGCCGTCGCCCTCGAGATATATTACAGCATCTGTGCCGGTGCCTGTTCGTACCTGAAGGGCACCATTTTCGGGATCGACCTGCAGTATGTCGGCATCGCGTACATGGCGTGTATCATTCTCCTGAGCATCCTGAAAAAGGACACGATCCTTCTCATCCTTATTTCCGCAGGGGTCGGTATAGAGTTCTACCTAATCGGCTTCCAGGTATGGTACAACACCTACTGCCCTTATTGCCTGGCTTTCGCGGCGATCGTCTTCATCCTCTTCGTATTGAATTTCAAACGGGATAGGAAGATGCTCTGCATTATCTCGATGTTGCTGGCACTCATTTTATTTTCCTTCTTCTTTAAGGGCTCCCTCACGCCTTCTTATGCTTATACCCAGCAAACTTCTCCAATAGAGAGGTCTCTTTGAAGATCAATGTGTGCCCTGATAACATAGGGAAAATGAAGCATCGTTACGCTCGCTTGCTAGATCGATACGGCAGACGGCGGTCCGCCGCTGCCCTGCTGCGGGTTAGCGGCATTTTTCACCCGCGCGGCCATGAAACATATCCCCGCTTCTCCCTGTCCAGCCGCTGCAAAGGTTAAACCGATGTATACAACATAACCGGAACGGTAAAAGGAGGTTTACAATGAAAGGGTTGGAAGATTACTTTGACGTTGCGTTGGCTTTTCACGGCCACAGGTGCCCGGCCATGCCCATGGGCTTACGGGCGGGGCTCGCCGCAATGAAGGCGCTTGGCGTTGAAAGGGCAAAGGACAAGGAACTGGTTGTAGAGTCTGAGACTGGCGAAGGGCACGCTGCCGGCTGTTTTCTCGATGGCGTGATGGTCGCTACGGGAGCTACCTATGGCAAAGGAAATATAAAGAAACTCTTCTATAACAAGATGGCGTTCACCTTGATAGACGTAATAACCGGGAGGGCAGTGCGGGTCTTTCTCAAGCCTGAGTTCTTTGAGAAGGCCCTCCAGTCTCCCTTTGTTCAAAAGAGAAGGGAGGGGGTACTTCCCCAGGATATACCTGCAGAAATAACGGATCCGCAGATCGAACGGGTATTGGGTTTGCCCGAGGCAGAGTTTCTTTCTATCAGCGAGATTTTCCTGAGAGACTTTAAAAAGGGCCCCACAAGTTTCGAAGTGAAGCGCTGTGCGCAATGCGGTGAGGCAACCTTCATAAATAAGCTGTCAGAGGCCTCTGAAGGCAGGCTCCTCTGCGTCCCGTGCGCAGAGCAAGAAAGAAAGGTATAGAGCAGGAAACCGGCCATGTGCTGAAATAGGGTGAGAGAAGATCCTCTCCCTCGCAGAAGGTCTTAATATGGAAATGACAACCGTTCTGATCGCATCCCTTCTCGTCTTTTTCTTTACCACGGTACTCACTGTCGCCGGGGTGGGGGCGGCTTTTATCATCATCCCCACATTCTACTGGCTCGGGGTTCCCCTTACCGAGGCAATGGCCATAGCCCTTCTCCTGAACGCTGTAAGCATGAGCTTCGCTTCTGTCAACTACATCCGGTACAAATTGGTCAATTTCAAGACCGCTATACCGATCATCATTCTCGCCGTGATTTTCTCTCCTCTCGGGGCGTACTCAACGAAGTATTTTCCCAAGAACGTCCTCATCCTGATCTTTGCCTTCTTTCTCTTCTTTGCGGGTTCAATGATGCTCTTCTATTCGCCAAAGAAGAAAAAGGACGGGGCCGGTTTGCCGGGCAGGGAACTGAAAACGGGTATCGGCCTCGGCATAGGTGCGGGCTATCTCGGGGGTCTCCTCGGAGTGGGGGGAGGGAATTTTATTGTTCCAGCTCTGGTATGGCTCGGGTTTGATCCGAAGAACGCATCAGCGACAACCGCCTTCATCGTTGTTTTCGCATCTTTGAGCGGGTTCTTCGGTCACGCGGCCTTCGGCAACATCAACCGGGGTCTTCTTGCCTTCTCTGCCATCGGCTCGATTGCAGGGGCCCTTGTAGGTTCGTGGCTCATGCACAGGAAACTTGAAGGCAGACAGGTAAAAAGGATAATCGGCATTGTGCTCTTTGCGATCGCCGCAAAGATGTTGTGGAGTATACTATGAGCTTAAGTGGAGAAAAACGCCTTGCTATTACCTTCGCCGTAACCGTATTTATCCTGGCCGGCGAAGTGGTTGGCGGTTATTTGAGCAACAGCCTTGCCCTTTTGAGCGATGCCGGGCATATGGTCACCGATGCCCTGGCCATAGCCCTGGGCCTCATAGCTGCCCGCATCAGCAAAAGACCGTCGGACGGGAAGGCCACCTTCGGCTACCAGCGGGTCGGTCTCCTGGCTGCGCTCATCAATGGCTTGAGCCTTCTTGTCATCGCCGTCCTCATCTTCTATGAATCTTATGAAAGGTTTCTGTCTCCCCCCACAGTAGATATCCCTGTGATGCTCACTATCGCTCTCCTGGGTCTCGCGGGAAATCTTGTTATGGCCTTTATCCTCGGCCACAGCCATGAAGATCTCAACGTCAAGAGCGTGTGGCTCCACGTCCTCGGCGACACCCTTTCTTCCGTCGGGGTCATCATATCGGGCATCATCATCTATTTCACTCGATGGGCCTACGCGGACCCCATAGCCAGCGTCCTTATCGGTGGCATCATTATTTGGGGCGGTGTGCGGCTGGTGCGTGACACGATCTCCATCTTTCTAAACCTGACCCCAAAAGGGTTCGATGTGGAAACGCTGGCAAAGAAGATCACCGACATGTCCGACGTCTTAGATGTCCATGATGTCCATCTCTGGCCTGTAGCGCATCACCACGTTGCCTTTTCAGCCCACGTGCTGGTAGATGACAAGACCCTGAAAGAGGTGGAAACAACAAAGAAGAACATCGAAGAGATGCTGAAAGCGGCCGGCGTGGACCACAGCACCCTGCAGATCGAGTGCACCTGCGCGACATGCGACAACAGTCTCTACTGCCGGGTGAAACCTGGCGAACATGAAGATACGGACAACCACTGATCTGGAATACTTTTGTTTTTTATTTAAGGTCTCTCACCGAGGGACCTTTTTTACCGGTCAGCCCCCTCCGAAAAGAGGGGTACCCCCTCGTAAGGACACATCACCCATGAAGCCGACCGTTACCTTGTCTCCGTCGACAATGACCGGGACCTGCGTCTTTCCCCCGGAGTAGGTGAGCATTTCATCGAATTTGTCAGGGTCTTCTTGTACGTTGATATAGACGGCCCTATCCCCGTAGGCTTCCCGAGCCTGTTTACAGAAGGGTCAAGTCTCCGTACCATAAATAATGATCTTACCTGCCATGATGTACTCCTTATTCCTGGTCCTTTTCGGCCTGGTCCTTCACATACTTTCGGTACTCCCTCAGCAGGAGATATGCGTACTCTTTGCGGGCGAGGTCCGATGAGGGGATATAGTTGTTCATGACCTCCAGCCCCTTGATGATCTCCTCGGCGGTCTCATCGTTTACCGGTCTGCCTTCAGAATAAAGCTCAGCCAGCGTCTCGTCCAGACCGAACAGGCCAATCTGTGTGTCGTCAATAAATTTCAGCATGCGCCAACTAACTGGTGGCGGTGTGTAATCGTCTCCTCAGTCTATTCACCCTGCTTTAAAATGTGCCACATTGCACCTCCTCAATTGTTTTTTATCGGCTTGGGTCCGGCAAACAAGTCGTGCGCGGGCAGCACACAGGCGTGCCGGAGCACCCCTGCGCTTCCCTGAGCTGCCGGGCCATCTTAAGCCTTTCTCTATCCTGACCGGGGCCTTTCCCGGGAATGCGTTCAAGGACAGACAATAAAAGCAGCCTGTTGAACATGTCCGACTCGTCGATACGGTAGTGCATCCACTTTCCATCTTTGCGGTCTTTCAACAATTTCGCTTTTTTCAGGACGCCCAGATGAAAAGAGACCTTCGGCTGGACCATGTCGAGTGCTGCGACGATGTCGCATACGCACAGTTCTCCGCCTTCCAGGAGTTTGAGTATCCTTAGCCGCGTTTCATCGGAAAATGCTTTGAATTTTGTTGTCAGATCGTTCATAGATCGGGTTCCCCTCTAAAACACCCCTATTTGCGGCCTTCCACGCGGACGCTCACCACGTAGTCCTCAAGTGATGTGCCCTCTTCGACTCCTTCCTTCAGGGCCCTTCCCATGGGGTCCTGCGTGTCGGGCCTGATACATGAAGAACCGCCCGTTACCGAGGCCTGGACATCTTTAAATCCGGACTCTTCGACAAGTCTTCTGTATTCATCTACGAGAACAGCACCGGCAACACAACCAACGTATGCGTCAACGCTCCGGCGGATGCTCTCCGGCAGCTGCCTCAAAAGGGCCATATCGGAGACGGAGATCCTGCCGCCCGGTTTCAAGACCCGGAATATCTCCTGAAAAACCCGCGGCTTGTCCACGGAAAGATTGATCACACAATTGCTTATAACCACGTCCACGGAATTGTCTGCCACGGGCAGGTTCTCGATCTCGCCAAGGCGGAACTCGACATTCAAAAAAGAACCCTTTTGCGCGTTCTCCCGTGCCTTCTCCAGCATCGCCTGGGTCATGTCGACACCAATGACCTTACCTGTCCCGCCAACCTTGCGGGCCGCGATAAAACAATCGAACCCCGCTCCCGAGCCGAGGTCAAGGACAACCTCACCTTCTTTCAAGTTCGCGAAGGCCGTCGGGTTCCCGCAGCTCAGTCCCAGGTTGGCACCTTCGGGGACCGATCTGAGCTCGTCGTCACTGTAGCCTATGGACAGCGCGAACTCACCGGTCTCACATGAACAGCTGCTGCAGCAGGAGCTTCCCCGCGCCTTGCCTTCGGCTATCGCACCGTATGCCTCACGGACAGTGTCTCTGATCTTCGTTTCTTCCATTATGGTTCACCCCGGTATTGATCGATCATTTAAGCATTGTTCGATAGATATCTCACCGCAAAAATGGTCATCATTGCTATGTTACCGATAAATATTATTTTATGGGACAAGATCTTTCCAATCATCTCTGGATGGAGGTTGTTCTTTTTATACACAGAGTATATTGATATCAGTTCAATCATTTCGGTATCAGTTCATATATATTTATTTTTATATACTATGATCTGATGGAATAGGTTGTCAAGGTATTTTTATGCCTCTTTACGGGTGATGACGCGCGCCTGGTGTTGCCAGGGTGATGGAGGTTCAGTGTGTTCTTTCCGTGTTGCCGGTCACGGCGCCGGCAAGAGGACAGCGGCATCCCCGCTCCCAAGGTTGTTATGCCTGTCGCTGCATGGAACTTCCCGTCCATTAGGCCCGTACTTTCATCAACCCTGCAGATGTCGTACTGCCCTGACTTATTTAATTTATCGGAAGATCTGACACTTTATTAATAGAGTTTTTTAACTCACCGGAAAAAATGAAAAAAAATCGGACTGGAACGAGAATTTTTTTTTGAAAAACTGAAATGTATGATATAGTAAGATAACATAAAACAATGGGGGGTTTGAATGGCAGACAACAAGAATTCGATGATCTTGTACGTAATCAGCATTGTCATCATGCTCGGCGGTTTTGCCCTGATCTTCACGACACGGAGCACGACCATACTCGCTGCCGGGGCGGTCCTCATCTTCATCGGGCTCTTCGTTTTTCTCTTTGCGCGGGAAAAGGTGAAAAAGATCAAGGCCTGACAGCACGGGTTACCCTTATTGGCCCTGCGCTTGCCTGAAAACTTTTCTTTCAATCTGTAACCGACTCATAAATATGCCGCATCGCAACCTGTATATCCCACATTGAAAAACCATGTCAAGGGAGCCGGCGATCTTTTACCTTTTGCACTTCAAATGGCTGTTGTCGTTCCAGATGGAGCCTGTCTGGCACGATTGGTAGTCGGGAAGGTCCGTCGGTTGGGATTTCCCTTTTTTGTTCTTGCAATGGCAGTACAATTTCGAGCCTTCGATGTAGCAGCACCAGCAGGACTGCTTGTAGCTTCCCTGTGGGCAATTTGATCCGCACAGGCACCGCAGCGTTCCGTCGCAGTTGGCTATGTCCCCCCTGCATGGAAGGTTGAGCGTCGATCTCTTCGAACCCGCACCTATTTTCCCGCACGTCGCGGTTACGCTGTTGGCGTCGCAGACGGCGTTTTTGCTGCAGGTTCTCGTGTAGCTTCCCTGAGGGCATGGGCCTGATGCAAACACATCGTTTTCGATCAGAAACAACCCGGATACCACCAGGGACAACATGAGAAAACCGGTAGCGCACACCTTCCCCATCCTTGACATAGAAGCCTCCTTAATGTTTTTTAACCATATTATCGTTGCTGTCGTGACTTGTCAAAGGCAAAATATTATATTGTAAGGCCACAGGCGATAAGCTAAAATTGAAGGCCAAATCATGAACGATCCTTATTCTAAACAGGAAATAATTGAGCGCCTCACCCTCACGGGCAGGGTCGACAGCATCACCTCCCGGGAGATCGAAACCCTCTTCAGGGACACCGTCATGTCGGGCAAGCGCCTCATTGTTGCCGATATGACGGGCGTAAATTATGTAAGCAGCGCGGGGCTGCGCATCTTCATCGCGTTTCAGAAGGAACTGAAAAAAGCGGGCGGAGAGATCTGCCTGTTCAATATCGCTCCTGCGGTCTATTCAATATTCGAGATGAGCGGCCTTACGAATATCTTCCGCTTCTTCTCCACGGAAGATGATATCAAGGGCCTCACGGGGCAGCTGCAGGACGGTGGCGGGACCAGGGAGTTATCGACGGACCGTATAGCGCTGCGCGTCCTCACCACGAACCGGCCTGCCGGCTCATTTACCGTCATAGGCAGCGAAGAAAAGCTCTCCTGCGCCGGCTACGATGAGAACGATGTCAGGACCGTCAGGGCATCTGATATGCGGTTCGCCACGGGACTTGCCGCCCTCGGCCACGCCTTCGAAGACTATAAAGGTTATTTCGGGGAGACCGCCGTCATCGACGGCAACATCTTTGTCTACCCCGCCCTCAAAAGATCGGCCGTTGATTTCATCATACACACCGAAGGGCAGCGGGAAACCACATATCACTTCCTGTACGGGTCCTCATTCCGGGGAAAATTCAACCATGTCGCCTCCTTTGAACCGAAAGACAGCTCTTTCACCCTCGATGAACTTGTCGATTCGGCCTTCCTCGCGTCTTCTTCACATACCATGGGGATAACGGCGATCTTCGAAAGCAAAGGCCTCTTCGGGATGCGCCTCAAAAAGGTTCCCCTCCGGGAGAACCGTACCGCGGCTGAGACAGACATATTTTCCGGGGAGAGTTTCTCCGAATGGATCGACTATTCCATCGAACCTGAAGACATCTATAACCTGGTCGTCATGACCGGTATCGCCGTGAAAGACAAGGGCAGCCCCGCGGCGGACACCGGCACGATCATTCCCCGTGAAGGGCGCTATCACATCCACGGCGTTGTGTTCGATAAAAAACCGTTCAACAAGATGATAGATAACTTTCCCAACGAACTCAAAAGGGTCATTACCAGAATGGAACCTCAAAGGGTCCTTCACCTTCTCGGCAGAACAAGGATCGGCCCGGGTCTGATGGGTATCATGGAACTCGGCGGCTAAAGCGATGGAGCTCTGGACAGGCGCGCTCAATCTTGGTTTCCTTTACGCCTTCGTTGCCATCGGCATCTATATCACCTTCCGCATCCATGATTTTCCCGATATCACCGTTGACGGGACCTTCACGACGGGTGCCGCCGTTACCTCCGTCCTCGTCGTCGCCGGCACCCATCCGATCCTGGCCGTGGCCGCCTCTTTTATCGCCTGCAGCGCGGCGGGAAGCATCACGGCGCTAATCAACACCCGTCTTAACGTCAACAGCCTCCTGGCGGGCATTCTGGTCATGACGGGCCTTTATTCCATCAATCTCCACATCATGGGCCGTTCCAACATACCATTGCTGAACACGCCCGGGTTCTTCACGCTCCTTGACAAGGTGAACCCCGGGCTGCCTTATGAGCTCTGGATAGCGCTTTGTCTCACCCTCATTATGGCCGCTTCCTGGCTCGCTGTCTCCTTCTTCTTCAAGACCGATTTCGGCCTCTGCCTGCGGGCAAGCGGCAGCAATCCCATCATGGCGCGCGCGGCCGGGATCAACGTTGACCGCGTCAAGATCTTCGGCGTGGCAATAGCCAACGGCCTCGTCGGCATCTCCGGCAGCCTCGTCGCCCAGTACCAGGGGTTCTCCGATATCGGGATGGGCATCGGGACCGTCGTGACGGGTCTCGCATCCGTCATCATCGGAGAATCGATCCTCAAAAAACATTCCATCTATGTCTGGATCGGAAGTGCCATCATCGGTTCGGTGATCTTCAGGTTTATGATCGCCATCGCCCTTTATGCCGGTATGGACCCCATTGACCTCAAGCTCCTGACCGCGATCTTCGTTCTCGTCACCCTGATCATCACTGCGAAGATCGGCAAGGGCGCGGGAAGGGTGAAGAAAAAACACCTCGCTTGGGCGGCCGTTGCCGCGGCCGTTATCATCACTGTCCTCGCCGGCATGAAATACGCGAATCTCTCCGGCATCATACCGCAAAAGAAGGTCACCATAGGTGTCTTCCAGGTCAGCGACAATCCTATCCTCAACATCACACGCGACAGTTTCATCGCACAGATGAAACGCCTCGGCTACGAGGAAGGGAGGAACGCCGTCTTTATCGTCGAGAACGCCAACGGGGACCTCGCCACCGTGAACGCCATTGCCGACAAGTTCCTCAGGGAAAAGGTGGATGTCGTCGTTCCCATCTCCACGGCCTGCACCCAGGTGACCATAAACAAGATCAAGGACCGGCCCGTGGTCTTCGCCACCGTCGCCAACCCTTTCATCATCGGGGCCGGCAGATCGGACACAGACCACCTGCCTAACGTGACGGGGGTCTACGGCGCGGTGCCCATGGACAGGACGATGGAGATCGTCAGGAAGGTACTGCCGGGACCTCTCAAGATCGGGGCCATATGGGACCCCTCCCAGGCAAATTCCGAGGAGAACGTCAAAAACCTCAAAAAAGCCCTTGAACACCATCCGGACGTCACCTTCGTCGGCGGCAATATAGCCGGTTCATCCGAGGTTTACCAGGTTGCTGCGTCCCTCGTTCAGAAGGGCATCAATGCCTTCGTGCTGCCCACGGACAATATCGTCTACTCGGCCTTCGGGTCCGTCGTCAAGGCGGCGCAGCACAGGAAGGTACCCATTTTCTTCAATGACGTTGACCATCCCGAAGGCGGCGCCCTGGTGGTCTTCGGATACAGCTATGAAACAAGCGGCTCTCAGGCCGCCAACCTGGTGGACCGTATCCTCAAAGGAGAAAAGCCCGCCGCGATCCCTTTTGAACAATACAAGGAAACAGTACTTGGCATTAACCTCAAGGTTGCCAAAGAGTTGGGCATCACAATACCGAAAGAGCTTCTTGACGAGGCCACGGTCATCATCGATGAGTCGGGCAATAAACAAAAAAGGGGCAGGTCCGCGTCAGAAAAAAGACCTTCCGGACAGGGCAAAAGGCTCGCCCTCTTCCAGTTCACCGACAGTGTAGTTCTTGATATCAGCGCCAGGGGTGTCATCGACGGCCTGAAAAAAAGCGGCATCCTGGAAAAAGAAAAGATCACCATCGACCACAAGCTTGCCCACGGGGATTTTTCCACAGCCCAGTCCATTTCACAGGAAATGGTGAGCAAGAACTACGATTATATAGTCACCGTCTCGACAATATCGCTCCAGGTAACAGTGAATAACAATAAAAAGATCCCCCACGTATTCGGGACCGTCACCGATCCCATCAAGGCGGGCGTAGCGAAAAGCTTTACCGACCACCCCCCGAACATGACGGGGCTCGCGACACCTCAGCCCGTGGAACAGACGATCAGGCTCATGCGCAGGGTCTTCCCCGGGGCGAAGGTCATCGGGATGATCTGGAACCCCGCCGAGGCGAATTCGGAGGTCTGTACCCTGATGGCGCGGCAGGCGGCAAAAAAATACGGCTTCAAGATCGTCGAGGTCCAGATAACGGGCACCCAGGAGATAGACGAGGCCTTAAGATCGGTCCTTGGCAGCTCCCCTGATATCTTCTTCACCTCCGGCGACACAACGGTCTCTTCCGTCATCCCCTCCGTGGCTTTGAAGCTCAGGCAGAAAAAGATACCCTACTTCACGAACACACCGGCCGATATCGATTCCGGCGCCCTCATGTGCCTCGGGGCCGATTATTACGACGTCGGGCTCAAAACCGCGGACCTGGCGGTCCGGGTCATCAAGGGGGAGAAACCCGCCGTAATACCGATCGCATACTATGTACCGGAACAGCTGACGGTCAACCTCACGCTGGCAAATGAGTATGGCATCACAATACCAGACGACCTGGTTAAAAAGGCCGTTAAGGTGGTGAAATAGGCGATGATCGGCATATCCGACTACCATAAGACGTTCAACACCGGTACCATCAACGAGGTCTACGCCCTTCGGGGTATCAACCTGGATATTGCCGAAGGCGAGTTCCTGACCATCATCGGGACCAACGGTTCCGGTAAATCGACCCTTCTCAACGCCATTGCCGGCACGTTCCTTCCCGACCGCGGGACGATCACCATAGGCGGCAGGGACATGGCGAAAAAACATGATTTTCAGCGGGCAAGGCTTATTTCCAGGGTCTTCCAGAACCCCTTCATGGGGACGGCACCGGACATGACCATTGCCGAGAACCTTCACCTTGCGGCCATGAGGGGAAGACCGCGCTACCCCGTTCTCAGCCTTACCGCGGAGCGCCTTGCCAAATACCGCGAAGAGGTGAGAATGCTCGAGATGCAGCTCGAAGACAGGCTCGGCAACACCATCGGGACCTTATCGGGCGGACAACGACAGGCGCTGACCCTCCTCATGGCCGTTATGAACGAACCGAAGGTACTGCTGCTGGACGAGCACACCGCCTCACTTGACCCCAAGTCGGCCTCACAGGTCGTAGCACTAACCGGGAGGTTCATCTCCCGCTACAACCTTACTACGGTCATGGTCACCCACAGCATGCAGCAGGCCCTTGAACTGGGCAACCGGACGGTCCTAATGAACAAGGGGAAGATCATCGAGGAGATCTCAGGAAAGGAAAAACAGCTGCTCACCACGGCCGACCTCCTGGACCGTTTCGCCGACCTGAGGAAACAGGAGAAACTGACCGCCGAGATGATAGAGGAGATGCGCAGAGAGTATCTTTGACCTGTTCCCTGTTCCCTAAATTTCAATTCCTGCTATACTTCTATTAGAGGGACAAAATACAAAAAGAAAGGGGGCTTCTCATGTATTTTATGAATATATGCACATGGGATCCGCAGGATGAGAAAGAGGTCGCAAAGAGAAGGGCGAAATGGAAATGGCCCGCCGGGGTAAAGGTCGTCTGCGAATTCTTTGACCTGCAGGGCTGCAGGGCCATTAACGTCATTGACACGGATGCGAAGGGGCTTATCGCCAGCAGGGCCGCCTGGATCGACCTTGTGCTGTTCGAGACTTTCCCTGTCCATCCCTTCAGCGGAGATGGCAAGCCGGCGAAAAAGGGACGGTAGGTCCTGTCTTTAAAAACTTTGTTGAGTTTTTGCAGGAATTGTTCGTAAATAAACATATGGGATATCATAACGATAATAAGGAGCGTGCCATGTTTTACCGAATTTTATCTTTTACGCTGCTGGCCCTGTTTCTTTCCGCCGCTCTGGCGCAGGGCAACGTATGCGCGCAGCAGATCGACAAGGGCTGCTACAAAGACATGTGCGGGCCCGGCTACAAACCCGAGCTCCAATCGAATGGCGTGTGCTTGTGCGTACAGGCCGACAGCAACAGTCCCGGGAACGGTCAGTCGCCTTCGACAATTAAGGATGGTGGTGACAAACCCGTCACCCCCCCACCGTCTTGAATAGTATCGAGGTGAGAAAAGATATTTTCAACCGTGTAATATCTTTCTAAAGGAGTATGCCATGCTTTACCGCATCGTATTTTTTATAGTACTGGCCCTGTCTTTTTCCCTTTTCCTCATACAAGGCAACATCTGCGCGCAGCAGGGCGGACATGGTTGTGATAATACTACTTGCGGACCGGGCTATAACCCGGTACTCCAGTCCAACGGTTCATGCATGTGCACGCTGGCCGATTGCGAAAACATAGACGGCTGCCCGCCGCCTCCGAACGCCGCAGACGACTGCGACAGCATCGAGGGCTGCGGTCCTCCTCAAGAGATAGAACCCTGAAAAAACCAATTACGGGTTACAAACAAAAGATTGCTGCGTGTTACGTGTTTAAAGCTTTTAACTCGTAACACGCAGCTCGTAACAGGTTGTTCACCTGTCACCGGCATTTATCCCTTCTGGGCTTGACAAACGGCTCAAATAACGTCATAATCGTTAACCACATGGGCACTATTGGCCCGTTATTCTTCCTTGGACTGCCCACAGGATATTACATCGGCAACGCAGGATACGCTCAAGGAAGAGAAAAGGAGTATACATGGCAAGACGCAATCAGAACAGTTTTTTAAAGCGGCAGAAAGAGATCAAACGTCAGCAGAAGGCACAGGAAAAGATGATGCGCAGGCAAGGCCTCAAAAAACAGGAACCAGAAACAGAAGAAAACCTCGGCGAAGAGCAAACCGCTGCCGGAGAAGAAACCGCCGCTGCCGGAGAAGAGCAAACCGCCGACGAACAGAAGCCCGCCGACGAACAGGACACCCCCATCCCTTAAAGACAGTTCCAACCGTTTGAACGGCTCGAGCTGTTTGAGCGTTCAAAAACAATCTTTCAAAAAGATAGGTGCTTTTTTCTAACGTTCTAGCTGTTTAAACGGTTCGAGCTGTTTAAGCCGCCTTACCTTTTTTTATCCTTCTCCTGTTTCCGTTTTTCCTCGTCCCTGATCTCCCGCCTCAGGAGCTTGCCGACCTTTGATTTAGGCAGCATGTCGCGGAACTCTATGTAACCGGGGACCTTGTACGGGGCCAGCCTGTCCCTGCACCACTTTATCAGCTCGGTGCTTCCGATCCCCTTCGCGTCCTCCTTCAGCACGACGATCGCCTTGATCCTCTCCCCCACCCGCGGGTCGGGTACACCGATGACACAGGCCCCGATGACCGTGGGGTGGTCCTGAAGGGCGGCCTCCACCTCCGAGGCCGATACCCGGTACGCCTTGTATTTTATGATGTCGGCAGTCCTTTCAACGAACTCGATCTCTCCCGCTTCATTCATTTTTACGTAATCGCCCATCCGGTAATAGATCTCGCCGTACAGGTCCACGTAGGAATAGCTCGTTTCGTCGGGTTTGCTCAGGTATTCCTTCAACGTGTGGGGGGATGTTACAAGCAGTTCTCCCAGCTCGCCGGGCGGCAGTTTTTCCAGGGTGTCCCTGTCGACGATTATCGATTTCCTGGTCTTGAGCGGCGTCCCGATGACCGTGGGGGAAGGTTCCTGCGTGAGCAGGCTATAGGTGACATGGCCTATCTCAGTGGAACCGTAAACCTGGTAGAGCGGTATGGAATACTTTTCCCGCCACGTCTTGAAGACCTCCACGGGAAGGACATCGCCACCGCAGTAGCAGTACCTGAGCGAACTCAGGTCATACTGGTCGATCCTGTCATTCTCCAGCATCATTCTGTACAGCGCGGGGACGCCCAACATCCATTTGGCCTTGTATCTCTCAATGGCGGAAAGCGTAGGATCAACTTCCGGAATAGGCATGAGCACAACGGTGTTGCCGTAATTGAACCCAAAGGCGATGGAAAACCCCTTCGCCATGATATGAAAAAGAGGGTTCACCATCAGGACGGTATCATTGCCTTCATCGACAAAATCCTTTATGACATCATCCATGATGTCCTGTATATAGGAGGTCTCCCCGATGTGATTTCCCGGCACACCCTTTGGAAACCCCGTGGTCCCGCCGGTGTACATGATATAGGCAAGGTCACTTTTCGGGTCTATATCAATCTTCGGCAGATCCGGAACGGTCTTCTGCACGATGTCCTTGAAGGAGTATATCTTTGCCCCTTTTTCCACCTTGCCCTTGGGTATCTTGTCGAAGAGATACCCGATGAGCCGTTTCCATGGCGAAACGAAATCGATGAGGTTTGTAACGATGACCCTTTTCAGGTCCGTTCTTTCCATGACCTCTTTTACGTACACAAAGTTCGTATCGAGACAGATCACCGTTTCGATACCGGCGTCCTTGATCATGTATTCTATTTCGAAGGCCGTATAGATGGGCGATACAGGCACAACGACCGCCCCGATCCTGTTTATGGCAAAATTTGCGATTATCCATTGTGGACAGTTCGATATGTAGAGCATTACCCTGTCCTGGGGTTTTATCCCCAGCTTGGCAAGGCCTGTCGCGAACTGATGGACGAGCGTTTCCAGGCGTCCGTAAGTAAAACATTCACCCAAATATATGAGCGCGGTCTTATAAGAATATTTTTTGCACATCTCCTCAAAACGGGTAAAAGTGTATTCGCCTTTCAAGGACGCCATTGCCTCACCCCTCATACTCCAAAATATGCCGATTTTACATCCGGGTTGTCGAGCAGTTCCTCTTTCGTTCCCATCATAACGCTGGAGCCGTTCTCAAGTATATACCCGTAATCGATGATGGGCATGACCGGCCGCGCGTACTGTTCCGTGACGATGATCGAGATGCCTTTCGAATCCCGGATCGCCTTCGTTCCGTTGATCACGATCTCCTGGTAGGCCGGGCTCAGTCCCAGAAGGGGCTCGTCGAGGAGAAGGACCTTCGGCGAGGCCATGAGCGCCCTGCCGATGGCGAGCATCTGCTGTTCCCCGCCGCTTAAGAACCCTCCCTGCCTCTTTAAATGGTCCTTGAGGCGTGGAAAAAGGTCCAGAACATAGCTCAGGTTATCTTTCGTCTCGCGGGCATTCGTCAGGTACGAACCGATCTTCAAATTCTCAAGGACGGTACTCTCGGGAAATATCCTTCTGCGCTCCGGACACAGCACGATCCCCACTTTCGCCCGGTTGTGGGGCCTTACCTCCGTTATGTCCTTTCCGTTGAAGAAAACCCGCCCGTACACAGATATCCTCTCCCCGCCCCGCATCTCCTCTTTTCTTTTAATGTCCAGGATGATCCCGGAGACGACATGCATGAGCGTGCTCTTTCCGGCACTGTTGGAGCCGAATATCCCGATGATCTTTCCCTCGTCACAGGTTATGCTCACATTGTTGAGGGCGATCATGTTCTCAAAAAAAACCATCAGCTCAAAGGCTTCAAACATAGGATCTACACTCCTTCGCTTCCCAGGTACGCCTCTCTTACCCTCTTGTCCTCTATGACATCCAGCGGTGCGCCATCTGCGATCTTTTCCCCGAAATTGAGCGCCATGATCCTGCTTGCCACCCTGAAAAGCTCCCGCAGGCGATGTTCGACCATGATGAGCGTTATCCCTTCCATCTTCATCTTTTCGATGAGAGGCACCATGCCTGCGATCTCGCTCATGCTCAATCCGGAAAAGACCTCATCGCAGAATATTATCTCCGGGCGCAGCGCCATGCACCTCGCCAGTTCAAGCCGCTTCTGGTAACCCGTCGGCAGCGTCGAGGCAAGTTTGTAGGGTACCCTCGAATCCCTCTCGAACCCGATCTCTTCGAGGATATCGACGGCCACTGTGTCCCTGTCGCCGTGTTTCCCGCCGCCTCGCCATCCGCCGGTCTTGCGGGCCCTCGGCGACCACAGCGGGATGATGAGGTTCTTGAAAGCGGGCAGGGAATAATAGGGCCTCATGATCTGGAAGGTCCGCGCGATCCCCATATCCGCTATCTTGTGTGGTTTCCAACCGGTAATGTCCTTCCCCTTGAACATGACGCTGCCCGATTCCGTTCGTATAAAGCCGGTTATGCAGTTTATGAGGGTCGTCTTCCCGGAACCGTTGGGACCGATGATGCCGAACACCTCACCCTGCGCTATGTCGAAGCTCACATCCATGAGCGCCTTCAGGCCGCCGAAAGATTTCGAAACACCCTTTACTGACAGTATCGGCTCCGCGCTCATACCTTCACCCACCTTTCGAACTGGTGATATTTCCTCTGAAGGTAGATCATGATCCCCTCGCTTTTAAAAACGATGAACCCAGTCAGGAGTATGCAGTAGATCACTATTCTGAACGTCCCGAAGTTGCGCAGGACCTCCGACAACGGGACCAGGATGAAGGCACCGATCGCGGCCCCTACCAGCGTCCCGCCGCCGCCGATCACGACCGCGGCTATGGGGATGATCGAAAAATCCAGTGCAAAGAGCGAGATGCCCGCCCACATATACAGGTGGGCGATATATGCCCCGGCAAAACATCCTATCAGAGAGGCCGCGAAGACCGCGATGATCTTCATGTGGGTCACGTTTATCCCCGACGCCCGGACAGACTGGTCGTTATCCTTCACACCGCGCAATACAAGCCCGATATCCTGGTTCACGAACCTGCGCATCCCGAAAAGAAAGACGAGGGCCATCACGATGATGGTGTAATGTTCCAGGTACGCGGCGGGAAAGCTGTCCAGGCCGGTAATGCCGTTGGTACCGCCGAGTATGTCAAGCGCCTCGATGATCCTGGTGAACAGGAGCGGGTACATGAGGGTCACGATCGCGAAATAGACGCCCCTCAGCGGAAGGCACGGGAGCAGGAAGAAGGTGCACAACACCGCCCCGCTTATTGTGGCAAGCGGAATCGAAAGCCATATGGGCAAGCGAAAAATATACGTTATAGATCGCGGCGAAATATCCCCCGATGCCGGTAAAGAAGGCACCCCCGAGACAAACCAGGCCGACGTAATTGGCGAGAAAATCAAAGGCGATCGCCAACAGCGCGTAGGCGCACATGATATTGACGACCTTTTTCCAGTATGGGGCAAACTCAAATACAAAAGGAAGGGCAAGCAGCCCGACGATAAGCAGCAGTCTCGGGCCCATCAGGTAGAGGATCTCGCGAACGGAAGATATGGCATATATCCCCTCCGTCCTGACCTTCAACCCCCTGTCGATCCTCTCATTTCGCATCATCGTTTCCATGGCTACACCCGCTCTTCCAGTTCTTTCTGTTTACCGAATATCCCCGATGGCTTGATAAGGAGCGTGATTATGATGGCGAGAAGGGCTACCACCATCTGGTAATGCGCCGAAAGGAAGGCCTCCGTCAGGATCTGGGCAAACCCGATAATGAAAGAGGCGACGATCACACCGCCCCAGCTGCCGAGACCCCCGATCACGCAGACGGCGATGGCAAAGATAAGGACGTTGTATCCGGTTTCCACAACGATGTTGCCAAGCGGCAGGAGGAGCACGGCGGCAAGGCCGGCCAGCGCCGAGCCGATGGCAAGGGAAAAAACTGCGGTCATGTCGGAATTGATGCCAAGCATCATCGCCGCCCTCTCGTCCTGGGCAATACCACGGAAGGCAAGGCCGATCTTGGTATAGCGCGTGAACAGGTAAAGGAGTACAAATGTCAGGAGCCCGGCACCGACGATGATGAGGCGCTGGTAATCCACGCTCACACCGAGCAAGTTGATGGAACCGGTGGAAAAAGCAGGGAGGGTATATGTCATCCCACGCAACCCTCCCCACCGCAGCCCCTCAAGGATCGCCAACCCTATGGCATATGTGGCGATTATCTCCGATATTTCCATGCCCCTGATCCGGACAAGTACGAACTGGTAGATCAACGCGCCTACGATGCTCGTGATGCCGATACCTGCAATGATCGCCAGCGGATAGGGAAACCCCGCGAACTTGTTGAGAAAGATCCACGTGAGGTACCCCGAGGCGATATAGAGGGCCCCGTGGGCAAAGTTGGGGACCCTGCTTATGCTGTAAACCAGTGTGAAGCCAAGTGATATAAGGGAGAGCGTAATGCTGTTTATGATCCCGTATACGATGAGCTCCATGAGGCCTCTCTTTTTCTTTCTACTTCATCCAGGGCGGGAGCATGACCTTCCCTTCGGCTATTTTCGGAGGGAATATCTGTACCCTTTTGCCCTTCTGCCACTGGATAATGCCCGTGACGGCCCCTTCTTTCGGGTCCAGGGACGGGATTATCTGGTGCGTTTTCTTGTCGAACCTCATCCTGCCGTACACACCCATGATATCCCCGTTCTCAAGGGCCGTTACGACCTTGTCGGAGTCGGTGCTCCCCGCCTTCTCGATGGCGTCTTTTAACTGGTAGACCGCCATGTAGCTCGATGATGTGCCGTAGCCTTCAGGCTCGAGGCCCCATTTCTTCTTGTAGGCGTCGACGAACTTCATCGTCCAGGGCGTGATCTTCGAAGGCGAGTTCCCGCCGTTCACGAGGTTCACGATGAGGTATTCCCCCTTTCCACCCGATGCCTTCATGAAACCGGGCTGCTCGGCGGCGTTCACGAACCCTACGGGGATCGATTTAAGCTTCATGTTAGCCCATTGTTTGAGAAGGATCGTGCTCTCCGGCATGTCCATCCAGAGAAAGAGTATCTGGGAGCCGTTCTTGGCCGCATCGGAGAGCCCCATGGAATAGTCGGTGGTCCCTGTGGGATAGATCTTCGGGGCGAGCACGGTCCAGCCCTTGCCGGTCAGGGCCTTCTGCATCGCTTCTCCACCCTTGCGGGCATGCTGCGACGTCCTGTACCATGATCGCGGCCTTGTCGAAACCATAGCTCTTTCTCAGGTCCTCGAGCAGTGTGACAAACTCGCCCATCATGACACCCACGTGGCTCGTGTTCCGGAAACAGTATTTGTATTTGCCGTAATTATCCTCGACCTTCTTGTGATAGGCAGGGGTCAGCACCCCGGTTGTTACGATGCTCACCTTTTTGTACCTGTTTAAAATGTCCATTGCTGCAAGGGCCGCTTCAGAACGTACCGGACCGCCTATGATAAAATCGGCCTTCTTTTCGAGTATCAGCTTTTCCAACCCGAGGAGCGCTTCACTGACCGGTACGCCGGGCTCGAGGTCCCTCGTATCGATCACCTCGACCTTGAAGGGTCTATTCACCGCACCGACCTTTACGCCGCCGGCGGCATTGATCTCGTCCGCGGCAAGTTTTATCCCTCTTTCAGCATCCCAACCATACAGAAAAGCGGTCGACAGCGGCGCGCCGATGACAATGGGCTGCTCGGCTGCATACGATGGGCCGGACATAAACAATCCCATGGCACACAGGACAATGGTCGCGAAAATAAACTTTCTCATATTGCCCTACCCCCTTATTCTTTTGTTTTGAATATTTTTGAACCCTTTGGGACGTAAAAAAGCAATATCTATGCCACGCCGTTTCCGTGGGCGCTCACCGTGCGGCCCAATGATATTGATTACGGCAGTTTACCGGGGAAAGAGGCTGCGGGATTTGTTACCGTCCTTTGCATGGAACAATTGCAAGAATCTTTCAATGCGCCTCTGTTGTGATTGAAAATAATTTTTATTTTTCTTTCGGTTTTTTAGTTGCGGCGAGCCCGATATTCTGGATCTCTTTTTTTAAATAATCTTCCGAAACCTTCAGGGCGGCACTGGCCTCTTTCAAATTCCAGTTGGCCTTTGCAAGTACTTTGCAGTATGTGCTCTTTTCGTATCTCCCGCAAGGTCTTCATGGGAAGGGTCACTCTGCGGTATCAATTGCAATTAGGATGCCAGCGATCAGGAAGGGGTGGATATCCCGTATTCTTTCAATTTCTGCCTCAGTGTCGGGCGCGATATTCCGAGGATGTCACAGGTCTTCCCGAAGTGCCAGCCGGTGTGTCTCAGCACCTTCAGGATATGCTCCTTTTCGACGTCCTGCAGGCTCATCGCGCCGATACCGCCGCTTCTGCCGTTATCGACGACGGCGCCCTTTTCAAGCAATGTCACGATGAACTCATCGAGTATCACCTCTCCCAGGGTGGAGATCACCCCCCTGGTTAGGACGTTCTCCAGTTCGCGCACGTTGCCGGGCCAGTGATACGCAAGGAGCCTTTCTATCGCCCTCTCTTCCACTTTCTTTATGCTGTCGGTGAAGCTCGGCGTTGATCTTCTTAAGAAGGTACTGGATGAGCAGCGGAATATCGGACTTGCGTTCCCTCAGCGGCGGCACCCTGATCATGGCCACGCTCAGCCTGTAGTAAAGGTCCTCCCTGAAGAGCCCATCCCTCACCATCTGCCAGAGGTCCCTGTTGGTTGCGGCGATGACCCTGGCATTCGATATCAGGCTCCTCTCGCCGCCCACGTGCTCGAATTCCTTTTCCTGGAGGAACCTCAGGAGCTTCGCCTGGAGCTCGAAGGGGATCTCGCTCACCTCGTCCAGGAAGATCGTGCCGTCGCCCGCAAGTTCGAACTTCCCCTTTTTTGTGGCGATGGCGCCGGTGAAAGAACCCTTCTCGTGTCCGAAAAGCTCGCTTTCCAGCAGCGTCCCCACTATTGAAGAGCAGTTGATCGCGATGAACGGGTGGTCCTTGACGGGGCTGTGATAGTGGACGGCCCGCGCTATCATCTCCTTGCCGGTGCCCGTCTCGCCCTCCACCAGTACGGTGACCTTGTTCTCGGAGAGTATCCCTATGGCTTTGAATATCTCCTTCATCGCCCTGCTTTTCCCGATGATCTTCCCTTTTTCGTATACCAGGGACGGGTCCAGGGATATGGCGTTCGCGCCCGGCTCCGGCATGCCGAGCTTCACGGCCCGTTCGACGGCCCTTTCCAGTTCCTCTATGTCTATGGGCTTCGGGATGTACTCGCAGGCGCCGAATTTCATGGCCTTGATCGTGGTGTCCATATCGTGGAAGGCGGTGATGATGATGACATTGTTCTTTTTCGCCTTAAGCCTGAGCTCTTTCAACACTTCAAGGCCATCCATATCGGGCAGGCGGATATCGAGGATGATCACGTCGGGCTTGAAGGAATTATTCTTTTTAAGGCCATCGGCGGCGGTCATGGCGCAGGCCACCTCGTAGTCCTTTTCGCTCAGGAACATCTCCAGTGACTCAAGGAGCGATCTCTCATCGTCTACGATAAGGATCTTCTTTCTCATTGTCGTGCCTTCCCGAGGGGCACGGTCATGGACAGATTGCACGCCACCGGTTTTTTTTGAAGCAATGCTCACCATCCCCCCGTGTGCTTCAACCACCTTTTTAACATTCCACAGGCCCAGTCCCGTACCTTTTTTCTTATTGCTGAAGAACGGGTCAAAAACATACGGGAGGTCTTCTTCGGCTATCCCGGGGCCGTTGTCATCGATCGCTATGTTCACCTTCCTGCCCCTTCCAAGCCCGTACCTGGCGGCAATCCCGATCTGTCCGCCTTTGGGGAGGGCGTCAACACTGTTCTGCAGCACGTTGAGCACCGCCTGCTCGATCTTGTCGCGGTCGATGAGCATGTCCGGTATCTGCCTTGAAAATTTCTTCCGAACATGGATGCCTTTTTCCTGGATCCTCACGGACATCATCTCAAGGCATGAGACGATGACGGTCTTGATGGAGGCAGGTTGAAGGTCCAGCTTGAGGGGCTTCGCGAAATCGAGCATCTGTGTCAGGATCCTTTCGAGACGCGATATCTCTTCCGTCATGATCTCCATGCGCCTTTTGTCGTTCCCCCTGAACTCGATCTTCTTCAGCAGTATCTGTATGTTCATCTTGACCGACGAAAGGGGGTTGCGGATCTCGTGCGCCAGAGACGTGGTGAGCTGGCCGATATGGGCGAGGCTCTCCGATTCGCGCACCTTCCTCTCCATCTCCATGCGTTCCGTGATGTCGCGGCATATGCCGGCCACGGCCCTCTCCCCCCGGTATATGACGAGCTTGACCTTGTTCTCCGTGGGCAGGCCCCGGCCATCCCTGGTTCGGCGATTGTAGACGTAGAGGTCCTGGGCGTACCCCTTTTCGACGCGCTCCTGATACAGCTTCTTTATCTCGGCCCGTGATTCCGGCGTGATAAAATCAATGTACGGCCTGCCGATCACCTCGGAAAGGGTGTAATCGTGAAGGTCGCAAAAGGCCTTGTTCGCGAATACGATGATGCCGTCCTGGTTGACAAAGTACCCGTCGTTTATGTCCTCTACGAGCACGCGGTAGTTGGCTTCCGATTCGGCAAGCTCGCTTGTCCTCTTATCCACCTCTTTTTCGAGGTTCTGGGCGTGGTTCCTGATCTGCTTTTCATGGAGCTGCTGGAAATTGTCGCTGAACCTGGTGATGGTATAAAAAAGACACTCGTTCAGTCTCTCCAGTGCGTTGAGGAGTTCATGTTTTCTCAATTTCATGTTCAGGAACGGCGTCGCCACCTTCCTGAACATCTCGTACGCGCCCTGGACCTCGGAGAGGGAGAACCCCCCGAGAAGCCTCAACCCCGTGATCCAGCGGATGTGACAGTCTATCATCGAATAGTCATGGTTGACGAGCACCGCGTAGCTTGCGTCAAATGCCGCCGCAACGGTAATGTAAAGCTCGCCCTTGGGACGGTTCTCATAATGCGGTCCCATCTCTGCCTGAAGGCGCCTGACCCATTCGGCAATGATCTCTTCCCTGTGTTTTCCGAGGATCTCTGCAACGTGCATTGCTTCAATTGTATCCCCATGACAGAAAACGGTCAAGAAGAGAAAAGTAAAAGAACAGGGAATAGAAAATAATTGCGATGGATGTCCTGAAAGCCAAATATTTTTTTTCTTCTGCCGCTTGAGCGGTTCAAGCGCTCAGACTTTTTTTACCGGGGCCGGGCGTACACGCGTCCTTCCCTTTCTTTTTTTGGGCATCGCGGGCAGCCTCTTTCTTTTCAGTGGGTCCGTAAGCCAGTCGACGTCTTGCTCATCCTCCATGTGCCATATACGGTCAATGATACTGACAGCTTCGCGTCCAGGCATCACCCGGGGCAGGTAGGTCAGGGCTTTATTCTCGATCTCTTCGTCTGTCAGGGGATCGTCCGGGTCCCCGTGCGGGTAGTCCAGTCGGCGCGTAACCGTTCTATGGTCTTTTGTCGTGACCGTGATCCTGCATGGCGATAATTTCGGGAATGCCCCGGTCATGGCCGGGTCCTCAGACACCGATATCTTCGCTGCCAGGTCGTTGATAGCTTTGTTGTTCTCGATGTACTCGTCCTCAAAACAGGAGATATCAACGTTCCCTTTCAGCAGGGCCACGACAACGCAGTAATTCAAAGAGTGGGTACGGCCCGCCCTTGATCCCGGATAAGGGGCCGCCTCTGATACTGCGGCTTCTTCAATGGCCTTCCGGTATGTTTCCACGTGAACGTGTTCGATCATCCGATGGTCACCGATCTCGCCCGAGATGGCGATCGCGACGTCGATGGGGGTCTGCACAAAAACAAGGGCGGGCCATCGTTTGAATATTATTCGTTTCAGGTCAGGGGCTCCGTCAAGGAATTCCTCCCCATGTTTCATGAACCTGCTCACGCCAGCTTCCCCGTCAAATATATCAACGGGCCCTCGGAAACCCGCCTTCGCCATATTTACCGATGCCATCGCCCGCATGGCGCATGCTGCATAGGTGCAGTGTTTCCAGTCGGTGACCTCGCCCATGGCCGCCTGATCTATTGCCAGGCCCATGGCCCCCGCGATCCGTTGCGCTTCTTTTAACTGATCAACGGACGATCCAAGCATATATCCCGTAACGAGTGCCGTATAGAATACGGCCAGGGCATCGTGGTCGAATTGACCGCTTTCGGGGTTGAAATGATCGGCAAACGCGCATGACAACACAAAGGCCGCGTATGCCGCGGTCAACACATCTTTTCCGGTCGCCTTTTGCCAGTCGGCAATGGATAGAACAAGGGGTATATTGTCCGACGGATGCGATCCCCCCATGTTGTTCGGAGAGATGTAGGTGTTGAGAAGGTCGCTGCGCCTGCCCAGGATCGTGTTCATAAAAAGCGCCTCGTCAACATGCGCCGGTCTTCCCGTCCCCCAGACGGTCATGCCGCGTCTGTCGGGCAGGATCGATGCCAGGGCTTCGAACCTCCGGACCATTTGCACATCAAGGAGCGAGGCGCATATCCCCGCGTATGAATCCAGGATGTTACGCTTCATCAGATAAAGCGTGTCTTTGTCCATATCTTCAAAGACAATTGCCGACACATAACGGGCCAATTTCTCTTCAAGCATCATTCAATGCCCTCTTTTTTATAATACACAAAGAAAGTATACACGATAAAAAGATAGTTGCAACCGCTCAAGCAGCCGGACTGCCTGTTGATAAACTCGATTTCCTGTTTTATTGGGTCGTATTTTTCTTTTTTAGTCATTCCGGCGAAAGGTCCGGTACCTTCACTTGCGAAGCAAGATCCAGGGAGATCATTGATTTTAAATTGCCTGGTTCTTTTGAACGTTCAAACGGTTCAAGCATTCAAGCTTGTCTTTATGTCACATGTCAAGGGCAAACCCCCATAGAGGTGCGGCCCTTGCCCTGTTTCTATTTCTTTTTGCTTTCACTTGAAACCTGAAACTTTGAAACTCTGAAACTGTCTTTATTCGGAGGGGGGCTGTTCCAGGCGGTCACGGATCATTTTCAGGATAACGAAGGACTCACGTTCCCTCTCCTCCAGGGAACCCGAGATATAGCCGATCGTTTCCCGGTAGTCCGGCATGAAAATCCTCGAGAGGGCGTTGCAGCGCCGCTGGGTCTTGCGAAGTTCCCGGGCCAGATTCATCACGGCATTTTCCAGCTCCGCCAGTTCCGCAAGCAGGGGGAGCAATTCAATAAAACGGCCCATGGCAACATCGGTGGTCGCCGAAGTCCCGCCCACACCAAACTGTGTGCTGACCTGCTCCGTTCGTACCGTCACGTGGGGGATCTTCATGCCCATCAGGTGCTGGCTGGAGATATCCACCCGGTGGTCCATCCTCACGGCGAGGACGGCCCGGTCGATGGCCTCGGACCCTGAGTCCAACCGGGCCTCGCTCAGGGCCGCAAAGGCCCTGCGAAGGGCTTCGGCGGCACCCTGCTGCGCATCGCTGGCACGGCTCAGGCGGCTCATCAGTTCAAAGATAAGGATCTGCCGTTTTTGCTCGAGGAGGTCGTAGCCCTCTTCGGCGAAGGCAAGCTGTCGTTTCAGTGTCAGCAGATTCGACTTCGTCGGTGCAACGTTGAGTTTTCCCATAAGGTCATTCTACCCTGCTCAAGTCTCCAGGAGCGGCAATCTCGCCGGCAGGGGCCTCCTCCTCATTCTCGCAGTAGTATTTCGTGAGCAGGGCGTCGCTCACGCGGTGCAATTCATCTTTTGGCAATGTGGCCAGCACGTCCCAGCCGATCTCGAGTGTTTCCTCGATCAATCGGTTCTCGTATTCGCCCTGGTTCAGGAAACGCGTTTCAAAAGCTTCACCGAACTTCAGGTATTGTTTATCGAGGGTGCTCAGTTCCTCTTCACCGATGACATCAGCCAGCCCCCGCACCCGCTTGACGTAGGCATAGCAGGCGAACAGCTGGCTTGCGAGGATCGGATGGTCTTCCCGGGTGTAACCTTCACCAACGCCATCCTTCATCAGGCGAGACAGGCTTGGAAGGCCGGCGATGGGCGGGTAAACGCCGCGCTGGAACAGGTCGCGGTCCAGCACCACCTGTCCTTCGGTGATGTAGCCGGTGAGGTCCGGGACAGGGTGGCTGATATCGTCCGCGGGCATGGTCAGGATGGCCATCTGGGTGATCGAACCGGGTGAGCCTTCGATTCGTCCGGCACGCTCGTATATGCTGGCAAGGTCCGAGTAGAGATAGCCCGGATAACCTTTGCGGCCGGGGATCTCGCCCCTGGCCGTACCCACTTCGCGAAGGCTTTCGCAGTAATTTGTCATGTCCGTCAGCAGCACCAGCACGTGCTGGCCGCAATCAAAGGCCAGGTGTTCCGCCAGGGTCAGGGCGACCCGCGGGGTGAGAAGGCGCTCCACGCTCGGAGCATCGGCCAGGGAAAAGAACATGACCGCGCGGGCAAGGGCACCGGAATCCCGGAAGTTGCGGATGAAAAATTCGGCCACATCATGTTTCACGCCCATGGCGCCGAAGACGATAGAGAACTGTACCTCTTCTTCCAGCAGGCGGGCCTGGCGCACGATCTGGGCGGACACGCGGTCATGAGGCAGACCGTTTCCGGAAAAAATGGGCAGCTTCTGGCCGCGGACCAATGCGTTCATCCCGTCGATGGCCGATAGTCCCGTCTGTATGAACTCTCGCGGGTAGCGCCGGGCATAGGGGTTGATGGGCATTCCATTGACATCACACCGGTCCGCCGATAGCGCGGGCGGGCCGCCGTCGGCCGGACGGCCGAGGCCGTCGAATACGCGGCCAAGCATCTGCCGCGAAACGGGCAGACGAAAGCTTTCCCCCAGGAAGCGGATGCGCGAGGCCTGGTTCGAGAGGCCCGTTGTTCCTTCAAGGACCTGGACCACGGCCTGGCTTTCAGAGATATCAAGGACGCGGCCGAGACGCGGATTGCCCGCGGGATCGAGGATCTCAACAATTTCATCGTAGCCCACATCACGGATCCGTTCTACCACTACCAGCGGCCCTTCTATGCGCGAGGCGCCGATGTACTGCAAACCCTGGTCTTCTATGTCAAAAGTGGCGTGCATTTTTAGGTATCCTCTTTGATATTTTCTTTTGCCAGTGCCTCTGTTTCATCCATGACCCTCTGCTCAAGCTCCGTAAGCTTTTCAAGCTCATCGTTGCCGAAGGCCGACTTTGCCCGCAGTATTTGCGATACACAGCCCAAAGAGCGGATCCGCGGCAACGGAACACCCCCCTGGATCAGGTCCCGGCCCCTGCGATACAGGGTAAGGATAAGGCGCAGGAGGGCAACCTGCTTTTCGGGCGTGCTATACATATCGTTTTCGTCGAAGGCGCTCTGGGCGAGAAAACCGTCTTTCATGATCTCGGCGATGAAAAGGATCAGGCGCTGCCCGTCGGGCAGGACATCGGGCCCCACGAGCTTAACGATCTGCTGGAGGCGGTCCTCCCGTTGGAGAAGTGTCAGGGCCTCCGTGCGCAGCTCGATCCAGTCGGGTGCCTCTTTCTTCCACCAGGGACCGACATCCTCCACGTACTCCGAATAGGAGTGCAGCCAGTGGATCGAAGGATAATGGCGCGCATTGGCCAGTTCCGTGTCGAGGGCCCAGAAACAGCGGATAAAGCGCCGCGTGTGCTGAGTGACGGGTTCGGAAAAATCGCCGCCTGGCGGACTGACGGCGCCCACGATGCTCACGGAGGCCCGCTCGCCTGCAAGGGTCGTAACGGCACCGCCGCGCTCATAGAACTGCGCGAGCCGCGTGGGCAGTGACGCCGGGAAGCCTTCTTCCGCGGGCATCTCTTCCAGCCGCGCGGCCAGTTCGCGAAGCGCCTCCGCCCAGCGGCTGGTCGAATCTGCAAATACCGCCACGCTGAGGCCCATGTCCCTGTAATACTCGGCCAGGGTAATGCCTGTATAGATGGATACCTCCCGCGCCGCCACGGGCATGTTCGACGTGTTGGCGATGAGGATGGTCCGCTCCATCAGGGGCCGGCCGCTGCGGGGGTCTTTAAGCTCCGGGAATTCACGGAGCACCTCTGTCATTTCATTGCCCCTCTCCCCGCAGCCGATGAAGACAATGATGTCGGCATCCGACCATTTTGCGAGCTGGTGCTGGGTGATCGTCTTTCCCGTGCCGAATCCGCCCGGGATGGCGGCGGCGCCGCCCTTTGCCTATGGGGAAAAAGGTATCGATGATGCGCTGTCCCGTGACCAGTGGTTCCGTGATACGCAATCGTTCGCGAATGGGACGCGGTACCCGCACGGGCCACCGCTGGAGCATGGTGACCTCCCGCGGGCCCGTTGCAGTTTCCACAACGGCGAGCGGATCGAGGAGCCCGTAATCCCCTTTACCGACGATAGACCTTACCGTACCTTCAAGGTCCGGGGGGGTCATGATCAGGTGATTGACAAGCGGCGTTTCCGCGACCCTGCCTATGGCCGCTCCGGCCGCCACAACATCGCCGGGGCCGACCAGCGGCTCAAAGGCCCAGCGCTTCTTTGTGTCCAGGGCGTCCACCTTTTCGCCGCGACGTATCCAGGCGCCGCTACGGGCCTGAATGCCCGGCAACGGACGCTGTATGCCGTCGTAAATGTTGCCGACCAGCCCGGGGCCGAGCCATACGGACAAAGGCGCGCCCGTGCACAGGATGGGAGCGCCGGGCTTCAGCATGGTGGTGTCCTCATACACCTGGATGGTGGCATGATCGCCGACCAGCCGTACCACTTCTCCCACCAGGCCCAGGTCGCCTACCTGCACGACTTCGTACATCTGCGCCGCGTACATGCCCACGGCGGTCACGATGGGACCGCTGATGCGGGTGGCCATCGGTTCTGCAATCCTGTCAGCAACGATCATGGGGCATCCCCTCCCGGTCCGGCTTTCGGGACGAAGTTCGCCTGCATCGCTATCTGGCGCCTCATCTCCGGCCACAGTCTCTCCAGCCTCTTCAGAAGGCTGTTATCCCACACCTGGCGGACATCTGCATCCTCAACAACGACACCGCCGCCGGTAATGTCCGCCCCGTGCAGAACAGTGATGCTCACCGGACGGCCGACACGGCGCTCAATTTCCCCGCCCAGGCCGTCGCCCGGGTTCGTTAGTTCCGCGTCCGAAAGCTTCACGATGAACGCATCGCCCGCCATCCGGCTTATTGCATGAGAAGCAAGGGCGATCACAGTTTCGCGATATTCAAAACCTTCACGGGCCAGCAGCCGCTGACTCGCTTCCTCGCGCACGGACCCAAGCATTTCTTCAATGCGCGCCATGCGCATCCGGCCGGTTTCTACGGGAACGGTGGCCAGAATTAATTCGCTCTGGCGCGCGGCCTCTTTACTGGCCCCGTCAAGCCGCTCCTGTCGCAGCCGCTGTGCCTCGGCGGCGGCACCGGTCAAGAAGGCCTCCGCGTCCTGCTTCGCGCGAACGACAATTTCCTCACCCTCTCTCCGGGCGTCCGTGAGGATCTCTTCGCGCATCTTTTCGGTAGAGATCTGATCCGTTGTCATCCAAAGCCCCCCTTAACCAACACTTACACCCACGGCTTCCTGTACGAGTTCGCGCAGGCTCTTACGCCCCGGCAGCGGCCCTTCCGGCCCCGGTATCTCGACGATCAGCGGGCGGTCACGCTCCAGCCGGATCGTCTCTATCTGCGGCCGGACCCAATCTGCCACCTTTTCGGTAATGATAATGATCCCGCTGTCAGGCCGGGCTGCGGCGGCATCGATGGCGGCCCGGGCCTGCTGCGGTGTTGCTGCAACGTGCGCCCCGATGCCTGCCAGGCGGAACCCGCGCGCTGTGTCCTCGTCGGCGATGCAATAGAACTTCACTATCGACCCCTTATATCTTTTGTATCAGCATCATTGCGATAGCGAAGCCAAGCACGGCCAGTCCTTCCGCCAATGCCACGAACAGTATGCTGCGGGTCAGCAGTTCAGGTTTCTCCGCTGCCGCACCCAACGCTGCCGACCCGATCCGCCCTACGGCCTGGCCCGCGCCGAGCACGCTTATGGCGATGGCAAAAGCGGCTGCAAGCCCAAGGCCGATGGTCCTGTACGCCGACAACGGGTCTGTCGGGACACTCCCACGTGCAGTTTCTTCGGCTATAGCTGCCGCGCCGGGCAGGATCATCCCCACCAGAGAAACTACGATTGGTCCAAATAGCCGGAACAACAACTTCGTCATGTGACACCTCCGATCACGATGCCTTATTCTTGCCATCCCCGGCCAAACGAAATGGCTCAAAGGGTTGGCCGCTGCCTGAAAAAAACTTCCCGAAGAACTCATAATATTCGAGACGCAACGCCTGTACTGAAGCGATGACCCCTTCCAGAACAATAGCTATCAAATTGCCGCCGATGATGACCAGCACGCTCAACGTGCCGCCGCCGACAGAAAAAGTCCTGACCTCCTCGGCCAGCATGAAAGCGGCGAAGAGCAGCGCCGCGTGACTCATGGCATAGGCCGCAAGACGGACGAAACTTATGGTGTTCGCAAGGTAGCTCAGGACCGCCTCAAAAGCCCCGACGCATGATTCCATAACAGCGCCGGCCAGGGTGCCGTTCGCCTCATGCCCCCCGCCGTTCCTGCGGCTGAGTATATGTTCCATGGGCTCCTTGAGGGACCAGCCAACGATGGGCACCACGACGAACACGGCGATCGATACACCCATGAGTCCCCGCGACTGGATGGCCGCCCCATTGATCAGTATGACCAGCGTGCCCCAGTAGAACAGAAGGCCGATGAGGCCGAACTTGTCCAGGATGCCGCCGATCACGTCGCCCCGCCGAAAACGATTGATGACATTCAGTATGAGACCGAGGCTGATCATCACGATGCCGATCCCGATAGTACCGTACATCAGCCGCATGGGGTCGCCTTCCAGGGGATCATGCCAGAGAGCGTATTTCTTGAACACTTCGATACCAAAGTAACTCCCGTACACCACCCCGAAAATGATGCTGGATAGGCCTCCGAAAATAAGGAGCACACCAAGGTCTCGCGCACTCCTCGACCGGCCCGCAAAGAGGGCGGTCAGGCCGCACGCGACAAGGACCATCCCGTGTCCCGCATCGCCGAACATCAGGCCGAACATCAATACATAACTGAGGGCGACAAAAAGCGTCGGCTCCAGTTCCTGATAGCTCGGAAGGCCATAAGTTGAAACCAGCATCTCGAAGGGACGAAGCAGACGCGAGTGCCTCAGCAGGACGGGGACCTGCTGCTGCGTTGAAGCGTCAGGAAGGGTAGCCTGAAGGGCATAACGGCCGCCCGTGATCTCTCCCATGTGCTGCTCCAGGACAGCCACATCACTGGCCGGGACCCATCCCGCGATCAGGACCGTGGCCTCCGTGCGTGGAAATTTCCGGCTTGCGTCGAGGAACTGCGACTCCATATCCGCAAATTCTTCGATCTCATTAAGAGACGGCGCGGACTCGGCCGCGAGCGCCTCCAGGGCGCCGTTCAATTGCTCCAATTCCGCCGACAACTGCTCCCGTTCCCTTTCTCCTTCTTCGGAGAGCCCGTCCACTGTCGCGCCTTCGACCACCGGAAGCACCTCACGCTGAAATCCCGCCTGTTGCAGCGCCTTCTCCAGAGCCGGCCCGCCCCGGCGGGTGGTGATCGCGAAAAGCGACTGCTGCCCTTTTTGCCGGGTCAGGGGAAGGAGGGCCACGTTATCGCCGACCTCTTTTCCAAGGCCCTCAAAATTCTGCGCCGGCATACTCCCTGTGACAAAATGGAGGAACGAAAACTGGTCGGGACCGCTTAAGGGGATCTCGAGCCCACGATAGGACGACACCTGCTCGCTAATGGCGGTCAGCTCTTTCCGGCGCTGTATGAGGCGCCGGCGGCGCCCCAACAGGTCTGAGCTGTTCTGTTCCAGGAAGCTGAGGCTCTTTTCAACCTGTTCCAGGGTCATTTCCGGCGTCGGCCCTTTGGGCAAGGGAAGGATCTCCAATGATTTGCGAAGTTCCTGAACGCGGGCCCGGATACGGTCATATCGCGCCATTTCTCCGGTGCCGTCGACAGGTGCCAGGGGTGCCGTGTCAGGCCCGGGAAGCGTGCGCGTCAGGTGCATAGCTCCCAACCGGCTGAGGCCCTTGAGCACGGTGCGCTCGTCCTGCGCCAGCACGACCGCTTGCAGCCTCATCATGGGCACCGCTCTAAACATAGGCCCTCTCCACATCGGTCCGTGGTATCAGGCGCCCACGGATCTTTTCGGCAGCCATGCCGCTATGGATCCCCTCGGAGATCGTGATGAGGTTCGCAACTTCCACGCGACGCAGCCCGGTGTAACCCACGATCGCCCCCAAACCCATGTGGCTCCTGCGAAAGGCCAGGTTGGCCAGACGAAAGAACCGGTTCCACGCGAGGCCCTCGAGTGTCGAGGCGTGGGCGACCTCCGATCCATCCTTCGTTCCGTGTTCCAAAGGAGCTGCATCGAACACGCGCTCTGCGACGCGGCGGGCCGACGTATAAAGGTCCTGATCACCCAGCATGTCGGCAAATAGCGCGCGAGGGATCCGGGTCCCCGCAACATGCAGCGGCTGCAACATCACCGGTGTCAAGTTGTAATAATATTTTCCCCGGGCGACCAGCATCAGGTGGAAGATGTCTACCTCCTGATATACCATCGGCCCTACTATATGACGATCTTCCTGCGGGAGTTTCTCGGTCCTGGCGACCAACCTTTGAAAATAGCCGCGGTCCAGCGCTGCCTCAAAAAAGAACGGCCGGGGATTGTCACCATAGGCCTCGAGGGCCATCTCCAGGCTCTCCCTGAAAAGCCCCTTCGGGGCCAGCCGGATAAAATCTTCCGGAGACTCCGCCGCGGCCAGTGCCCGTGCATCAAGTGCCAACTCCCCGGGAAGGGAGGCAAGGTGCCCGTACAGCTCTTCGGCGGGTGCTTTTGTCAAACACGCCCGGATCAACACCTTCAAATTTTCCACCTGGAACCGGACCAGCATCCAATCTGTGAGGTCGGCTCCCGGACCGGACATATAGGCACTCAGGCCCGATAATTCACCGATCAGTTCATTGACCGACTGGCGTTGGAAATCAAGGGCCCCCTTTATCTCAGACTCCGGAAATATCGTGCGAAAAAACTCCGGGAGGTCACCGATGCGGCACAGGCCATCGAGTCGCTCACCCTCGGCCATGCGGCTGCGACGGGCATGAAGACGGGCCGCGAGATAATCCAGATCATTCACCGTCCGTCGGGTCGGAGCGACGGTCGAAACGGTTCCGGGGTCGGTTATGATCGTTTGCATACGCACCGGACGATCTCTTCAACGGCCCATTTCCTGGTGGCCGGCTCAAGCTGGATCTGACTTTCGATCTCCGTGACAGCGTCGGCCAAACGGTCCTGTTTTTCCCGTTCTGCTGCCTCTACTGCGGCCTCTACGATCTTATCGGCCTCGATGAGCGCTTCCTGACGGGCCCGTTCAATAACATCATGCCCCTTCTTCTGAGCATCGGACAGGATGCGGTCCGCTTCAGCCCTGGCCTCTTCGACTGCAAGCTTTGCTTCGTTCTCTGTTGCGACGATCTTTTGGATCACATCTCGCATGGCGGCGCCTCCTTAAGAAAATGAGCTCCTGCCGCTTAAATGAAACGGCTCCCGCTTTCCATCACTTTCACTGGTTTTCCGAGGTTGAAACGCTTGATCACTTCGTCTCCGATCAACCGTGCGGCTTCCTCGTACCGGAACAGGTCCGTATTAATGACCACGTGGTAGAGCAATGGATCATCGATGTCCTTATAGAAGTTATCCTTTATATAGCGCCTGCGTGCAGCATCCTTTTTCTTGATATAGCTGGTGGCTGTCTTCAGATCATAGCCGAAGACCTTCTGCGCCCGCTCGATCCTCTTCTCGAGAAACCCCACCAGGCGCACATGAAAGACGGTCTCCATCTCGGCGGTGACGATGTTGGCCCCCCGGCCCACAAGAATGACATTCCCGATCTGGGCAAGGCGCAAAATTGTTGCGTTGATCCGTTCTACGAGCGTCCAGGTGGAGGGGTGCAAACCGAACAATTCCTCTATTGCATCGGTGAACGAGCCCTTGTGGCCTTCTTTCATGAAATCGCCGACGCGATCATGGAGGTGATGGTCCTCCAGAACTTTTTTCACGAGATCCCGGTCAAAAACGGTCCACGCATCATTAGAAGGAACGCGCTTCTGCAGGTAACCGGCAAGCTCTGAAGCGACCGTAAGCCCCCCCGCCCCCTCTGCCCGTGAAATTGTTATTGATGGTTTTGCAGGGGTTTCTGAGGTATCTTTTCCCTTCAGGCCAAAATGTTGTTCGATATAAGACTCACATTTTTCGGAGCCAATGTTCTCCCACATGTTCCTGCCCTCCCGTTCTGTCCGCTCACTTGCGGAACCATCTACTGAAAGCCGTGGGGAATGTACTGCTTCAACTCATGCGCCCACCGAAACCTTTTTGCACCGTTGCCGACTTTTAACCTTTTTATCATATATCCCACGGCAATATATTTGTCAATATACCCTTTGCATTATTTTTCTTCAACCCGTCAACCCCTGACACTTATCGCTTCTTCCCTGTTCAAATAGTTAAAGACACCCCCCGGCACAGGTGGTACAATAGACGGGTGCAGTTCATCGAAATGACTTCAGGAGGTGCTGTCGTGCTTGTCATTATCATTAATTTCCCGCCGATCAAGGAAGGCAGGGATGCACAGTTCAGGGAGTGGTTCGCGTGGTCAAACGGGGAGTTCAAAAAAATTAATGGCTTCATCGGCAGGCGTCTTTTGAGGCCCGCAAAGGGTGGCAACTATGCCGCTATCATGGAACACGAGAGTCTCGAAACCTTTACCGCCATGCAAAAAAGCCCCGAGCATGGCGAGGCCGGCAGGCGTGTTGCACCGTTGTTTGACGGCAGCCCGGCGCCGCAGGTCTTTGAAGTGATAGATGGATGCATATAATCTCGATATACCATGAAGGGTGATAGCATGAAAAGAACCTTGAACATCATATGGAAAATTTTTTTCTGGTCCGTCATCGCCATCGTCGTTGCCATCACGCTGGCAATATTCATCCCCCAGATGGAGGCGAGAAAGAAATACCAGCAGATCGCCGTTCACGAAACGGCCGCGCGCGACCATCTCTCCAGGGCCCGGACCGCCATTGAAAGAGGGGACGGGGCCGTTTCCTCGGACGAACTGGGGAAGGCCGTCTCCGAACTGGAGAAGGCCCTGCAGCTTGAACCGGGATCATACAGGAAGTCGCACATCCTGGAGTTTCTCGGCGACATCTATCTTGCCGGCGGCGATAAACCCCTTGCCGCAAAAAGCTACAAGGCGGCGCTGGATATCAGGGATGACGATGCCGGCAGGGCCGGGATCAAGGCAAAGCTGGACAAGGTCCTGAAGGAGACCGGAGGGGGTCGTGATGTACAAAGCCATTAAAAGCGGGGACATTTCCATTTACTACAATATCGATGAAGACGGGCCGCGGGGACAAAAGGCCTTATTACGGCTGAAGCCCTCGACAAGCTGATCTTCTTCTCCGATGGATCAAAGGATAACGTAGAGCTCCGGATCAAGGCCTATTGTTTTGATCATCCCGATGAAACGGTATACCTGTGCGATCACGAGAACCGTGTCCTGCGCACGTTTTATAACGAAACCCTTTACGACGCGAAGAGAAAGCGCGAAGACCTGTCCCTTTTCTTCAGGTCCTTCGTCTTCGTCCTTGTCGTGAACGCAGTTGCCGCCGCCATATTCGGCTATTTCCGCATGGGCCCGAAGGCCCTCTGGTTCCTGGCAGCAATGGTGATCCCATGCCTGTACCATATAGGGATAGTAAAAACCAGGATCCAAAACAGCATCGAAGGGGCTGTCGCATCCCTCTTCCTCTCGGCCCTGGTATGGATCCTGTTGATATATGTGTTCAAGTACATATGAAGAGACAGTTTTAGGTTTCAAGTGAAAGCAAAAAGAAATAGGGCAAGAGCCCTACCCCTTTCACGTATGTTCGTAACTGAAGTTCCCTTCTCGGGCCCGCCTTTCCCGCAACCAGAAGATCACCCAATGTGAGGCCCGGCACCCGGTCAGCCGACAGGCTTCCTCTCCTTCAGGATCTGTTGGTGCAATTCCTTGAAGTCCCTTGGAGGAACCGCGTCTGACTTTCTTACCAACCTGATCGCCGATGCGGGACAGGGGACGGCGCATACTCCGCAACCGATGCACCACTCACTGTCGACAACGGGGAAACCGTCCTCCATCCTGATAACATTGACCGGGCATATTTCAACACATTGTCCGCAGCCGGTGCACCTTTCCTTGTCCGTCTCCCTGAGGAAATAAGTGGCCATGAGCACGTCCCTCGGGATCCTCTTCCTTCGGATCGTCCCCACGGACCAGCAGCAGCATCCGCAACAATTGCAGGTATGTTTGATCCCCTCCCTCGCGTTATCGACAAGATGGACCAGGCCTGCCTCCTCGGACCTTCTGATCACATCGAGGGCTTCCTGCCTTGTGATCTCTTTTCCGATCCCCTGCCCGATCAGGTACTCTGCCAATTCGTCATACTTGATGCAGGTCTCAAGGGGATGATCACACCTCTTTTTGCCGATCAATTGCGCCGTCGCCCGGCAAGGGCAATGGACGAGGGCGATCAAGCTGACCTTTTGAACGAGTTGCTCCATCATCTCAAAAGGAAAGACCGCGTGTTCATCCGGATCGACCGATGCAGAGGCGGGGACATAACGGAAGGCCTTTGTCGCGGTCTCTCCGTATACCTCATAGAGCTCATCGCGCTTCGCATACCTGGCCACCAGCTCGGCCATCCTCTGTGAATTCGGGGCATGCACCCCTCCCCAGAAAAAGGTCTGCGGAAAACCATATCCGAACTGATGGAGGGCATACCCTTCTACCCCGTCCTCCATCCTTTTCGAGAAAAGAAGCCCCCGATGGGACAGGTTCGACAGGACCTTTTCCAATTCCTCCCGGGGGAGGTTGATCCGGGAGGCGATCTCTCCTGCGGGACAAAGTTCAAAAGGGATCACCTTTGTTGGGATCGCCAGGGCAACCTCCGCTTCAAGGGAAGTGAAGTTGTCGCGGAGGATCCCCAGGAGCTCTTCCTTTCCGGGATAGCCCATACCCAATGAGGAAAGGTGCTTCGCTAATTTTTTGTAGATCTCCTCGGCCATTTTCTTCGCCCTCCCGGATATTGAGTTACAAATTATTCTATCATATACAAACACAAGAAATCATTTCGTGGCCTCTCACAAGGTCTTCCCTTTGTATCAAAAACGGTGTAAATTATCGGGAAGGAGCATCAGCCTCAATGAACGGGACGGACAGATACCCCTATTCCCTCAGATCGGCGCTGCAAAAAAGCCCCTTTGAGAATATAATGGACGCCAATATGTTCACGGCATATATCCCGAGGGGCATGAACATCCCCCGTTTCAAAGATCCCCGCAAGGCAAGGACGCCGAACGTCGGCACATACCGTCAACCCGGCCACGTCCGCTCCGAGCACATCAACCAGGTCTTCAGCTACATCGGTTATATCAAGCGCATTCAGAACCTGGATTACCTGAAATATCTTCCCGCGCTGTATCAGGAACTCGGCAAGTTCCTCGTGGTCATGGAAGATGTTGCTTATAACCTGGACATCAAGTTAACGCTGGAGATCTATGAGGCGCAAAAAAAGGGTTTCGAGAGCTTCTTCAACTCCCATCATGGCCTTAAGGACCAGGATGTCGAATGGATAGCCAGGATCAGGAAGCACCAGATGATCTACCTTGAGCAGATAGACATGCTAATCGAAACCTTGAAGACGCGCGGCAAGGTCTTCGATCACAGCGCGGAACCCCTGTATGCACAGATCGTCTCGGCCTGCCGGGAATTCACTGACAGCGGCGCGGCAGGGCCGGGGGCCGCCATTGACACGGCTTGCCGATTTGTTGCCAATTGCTGCACAAAGGCGGCGCTGGACCGGCGGTCCACAGTCATCTGGTCCGGGGACATATATATCCTGAAAATATTACGACACATCTACACCATCCCGGAAATTTCCAGGGCCTTTCCCCAGGTCCACCTGCGCTCCAGCTACGACCCAATGAATTTCGCCGAACTGTTCCCGAAATGGCGCGCGAACAGGGGAGATGGTGCACCTCTCCCTGCCTGATGAAAAACGGTTTCAAGGTTCCAGAGTTTCAGGGCATTATAGGGATATAGTTAAAAGAACAACCTAAACAGGAACATTACGGAACATTCGCGGTACTGAATGACAGGCATAAAACAAGGAGGTGCATATGAAATGGCTCTTATTGTTGGTTCTTTCCCTGATGATGGTTTCGCCGGCCCTGGCGCAGCAGACACAGGCCTTCAACAATCCACGGATAGGCGGCTACGCGGTGGACCGCTGCCTGCGCTGGGGTTCTCAATGTAACCAGCCGGCGGCCGATGAGTTCTGCCGGCGCAACGGTTTCCAGCGGGCGAAGCGTTTCGCGTGGCAGTTCATGGCGCCTACCCGCATTCTCACCACAGGCCAGATCTGCAAGGTCCCGGGCCGGGGCGGCTGCGGCGGCTTTACGTTCATTGAATGTCAGCGCGGCGGAGGCAACCGGCCGCCCGTCATGCATGGAGAGCGCACTTTCAATAATCCACGGATCAATGGCTACGCGGTGGACCGCTGTCTGTACTGGGCTTCGCAATGCAACCAGCCGGCGGCCGATGAGTTCTGCCGGCGCAACGGTTTCCAGCGGGCGAAGCGTTTCGCGTGGCAGTTCATGGCGCCTACCCGCATTCTCACCACAGGCCAGATCTGCAAGGTCCCGGGCCGGGGCGGCTGCGGCGGCTTTACACAGATCACCTGCGTCGGCGGCAGCGGCGGCGGACCGACACCACCCCCACAAGGAGGCAGGGGGCCGGGCGATCCGTGTCAGCGCAACGAACAGTGCCGTAACGGAATCTGCCTGCTCGGAGTGTGCAGCTAACTGAGGAACTTTGGGGGCCAAACCTTGACAAAACTGTCTTTATGTCACATGTCAAGGGCAAACCCCTTTGGGTTTCATTGTCCTACTTCTTCCCTCCTGCCGGGCATTCCAATTCACTGGTCAACCGCAGGACTATCTTTTCGGCGATCTTATCGGCCATGTTAAGCTCTCTCGTGATGGGAGAGAAAGCGATCGAGTGTATTGTGCGCCCGTCCCCCGACTTGAAGGCACGATCACATATGGCATAGGTGCCTTGCGACAGGTTCAGTCTCCATGATTGTTCTATACACCGCAGGCCGGCGGGATCTATATTCTCCTGCCTCAAAACCTCCTGTATCTCCAGGTAGGTTTCACCCTCATTATCGGGAACACTTATGACCGTCACTTTTATTTCGTCATGATCGCGTTCCATCGTAGCCGGATCAATGAAGAATTGTGTGTTGTTGTCGTCGATCCCTATAAATATCCAACCCTCTCCCGGCGAGAATGACATTGCGTGTTACCTCCTTTGCGTTCAGGTGCCGGCCGCAGGGACCGGCTATAGACATTCTACCCGGACAGCACAGGGAACACAAACGAGAAAAAAAGTTTCAGGTTCCATAGTCTCAAGGCCCCACTCATTTTCCTGTCCTTGAAAAGCATTTTGACATGATGAGTAATAATGATATACTTTTTATACCTAAATGGAATTTGAATTCGACAGGCGCAAGAGCACCAGGAACAAAGAGAAACACGGCATTTATTTCGTTGAAGCCCAATTGATATGGGAAGACCCGGAAAGGACGGAAGACGAGGAGCGGCACCTGGTAATAGGCAAGATAGGAAACCGTCACTGGTCTGTTATCATCACATACAGGGACGGGAAGATGCGAGTGATTTCAGCGCGGAGAGCGCGTAATGAGGAGAGGGCGATATATGAAAGCCAGGGAATTTGATAAGAAATTCGACAAGGGCGAAAACATTTCTGAGCATCTGGACCTTTCGAAGGCAAAAAGGCCGGGGCGAACCCAAAAGAGGATCAACGTGGACCTTCCAGAATGGATGGTCGCCTCTCTCGACGAGGAGGCAAGACGCCTGGGCGTGACGAGACAGTCCATCATCAAGGTGTGGATAGCGGAGATGCTTAAGAAAGCCTCGTAGAAAATGGTTTCAGGTTTCAGGACAAAGGGAAAATGATCAAATACAAGGCCTGACCTTCGGCCCTCCTAAGGCCAGGTATCGCTTTCCAGTTTCTTGCGTATTCTTTTTGCTTTTTCCGGCATGGCCTTGTGAAAGAATTCCATCTGGGCTTCAAGCCACATAAGTTTTATTTTTACCGGTTTTTTTCGGTACGAATTGATGTCTTCCCTGCTCTTGTAATAAAGAAGCGGGCTATTTTTCATCCTGCCACTCCCCGGCGATCTTCTTAAGGTAAAAGACATCCGCCCGGTCCTGCGGCCTGTCCGTCCCTTCCTTCATAGCTATGAGCACATCCAGCGGAACGACAGAGATCGTCGTATCATCGAGCCTGATCTTTTTACGACGCTTGTATGCCTCATTAAAATCGAATGGGAATTCGATCAACACGTCAAGGAGAAGGAAGGGGTTCCCGGGGTCGAAAAGACTGAACACCCTCATGCCCTTCTCGCTGATCCAGGTCCTTCTTTTTTCAGGGTCCGTGATATCTGCAATTTTGACCGGAATTTTCGGTTTGAAGCCGAGGCTCTCTGACATGCCGATAAATCGCAAAAGGTTTTTTTCATTAAGAAGGACAACGATATCCATATCGGCGGTCGCACGTTCTATCCCGTAAAGATTAACGGCCATCCCGCCGGCGAGCATATACTTCACCCGCGCTTCACTAAGTGCCTTGAATATCCTCTTAATGTTTTCCATAGCCGCGCCCGGGCCCCGCAGGCCCTATGAACTACAACTTATCATAAATGCATTATGTTATGAACGAAATTCCACGGAAACCGGGGATATCGCCCCGCTTCCCACCCCTGCAGGCTGTTCACGGTTTCAGGATATCATGGAATGATCAAATACAAGACCCGGGTCCCTACCTTAATCTTCCAAAATATCTTTTACCCGTCCCACTTCCCCGCTTTCGAGGCGCACCTTGATACCGTGGGGGTGGCTGGGGGATTTTGTCAAAATGTCCTTTACGGTCCCCGTCGTACGCACCCCCGTGCGCTGATCTTTTTTCAGGACGATGGATACTTTTATTCCCGGTTTTATGTCTGCCCGTTTTGTTCCGTTCATCTCACCCTTCCCTTCTTGTGATCATAGTAATAACTTTGCGGCTATTACTGCAACTTATTTTGGTTGTACGGTTGTCCGGTTGGATTTGTATGTTTCAAAAGTAATACCTGTGAAGAAGCCCTTATAAGAAAGTAAAAACATTTGGAGGAAATAATTCGGCAATAAAAAAACTGGCACTCAACCTTAATGAATATTCAAAACTTTTTGGTGAGATCAAAAAGAGGATCTATTCGGCGCAATATTCGGCCCTGAGGATGGTAAACAAAGAGTTGATATCTTTGTACTGGGACATCGGCCGGATGATCGTTGAACAACAGCAGGGTGATACGTGGGGCAAGTCAGTTGTTGAACGGCTCGCCGGAGATCTGCAAAAAAGACTTTAAAGGAATGCAGGGGTTTTCGGCCCAGAACCTTTGGTACATGAGGCAATTCTATCTCGAATACAACGATAAACCAAAACTCCAACCACTGGTTGGAGAAATTAGCTGGTCAAAAAACCTTATTGTTATGTCCCGCTGCAAAGACGATCTTGAGCGTGAATTCTACATCCGTATGACCCGAAAATCCGGATGGAGCAAGGCCGTTCTTATCCATCATGTTGAGAACCGGTCCTATGAAAAGACGCTCCTTGGCCAGACAAATTTTGACAAGACCGTACCGAATAGATATCAAGCCCAGGCAAAGCTTGCAGTCAAAGACGAATATACCTTTGACTTCCTGGAACTCGGCGAAGAGCACAGCGAACGCGAGCTCGAAAAAGCTCTCACTGGAAAGATCGAGAATTTCCTCCGTGAGATGGGAGGCCTCTTTGCATTCATTGGCAGTCAATACAGGTTGGAGATCGGCAGCAAGGAGTATTTCATCGATCTGTTGTTGTTCCATCGCCAGCTGATGTGTCTTGTCGCGGTTGAGCTGAAGGTCGCGGAGTTTCAGCCGGAACATGTAGGGAAAATGCAGTTCTATCTTGCTGCCCTTGATGACCTTGTCCGCCTCCCCGGTGAAAATCCGCCAATAGGGATCATACTCTGCAAGACCAAAGACCGGATCGTTGTCGAATATGCCATCAGGAACTCCAGGCTGCCGGTCGGTGTGGCGGAATACGAAATAGTGAGCAAGCTGCCCAAAAGGCTCAAGGGCCGGCTGCCTTCACCGGAACAGATAGAGAAGCTTCTTGATAGCGTCGGATAAGACAAGGCAGAAACCATCTCCCCCCCCCAGGTCATGGGAAGAACATGGTTTCTTTGGTTTCTCCAGTTTCTATAGTTTCTTTAGTTATTAGAGACCAAAGAAACCAGACAAACCAAAGAAACAAAAGAAACCTATCCGCACTTGCATCGCCTCCGGCGAAAATGTGTGATTGCAAGACCTGACCCCAGACTACTCGCTATTGTCTCAGGCGTCCAGGTCCAGGAGCAAGCGCGCCTTTGCACGTATCATGCGACAAAGCTTCAACGCGTCGTGACCGGTGGTTTTGTCCGCTGATTCTCCCGGGTATCTTACCTCAACCGCATAGCCGTTCAATATCTGCAATTGAGGTCTTATTCTTTCCCATGAAGCTTCGATGGGCAATATCAATTCAAAAAGGATGATAAGGTTGTGGGTTTTACCGAAAGGTGTATTCTTTTCCTGCAAGAATGCCTTCAGATATTTTTCCACACATTGTTGGGCGTGGAAACATACCGCATCGTAGTTGGGCAGTTTGCGTACCCGCATTTCCCGACCAGCGGTAGCAAAATCTTTTTCCGCTTTTTCGATCCACTCAATGGTGAGGGGATTCATACAAAACCTTCCCTTTGTCCATAATTTCTCGTAAGAAATAATCATTCAAAGCGAGCCTGGTCCTGATCTGTTCAGGTGTGCGAACCAGAAGCTCAACCGGTATGCGGGGTTTCGTCTTTTTCAGTATTTCTGATGCTTTTCGGATAGGTTTACCTTCAAAGGGCAAGATTACGAGCAAGTCTACATCGGAATCATCCGTTGCTGTCCCATACGTGTAAGAACCGAAAAGAATTATCTTTTCAGGACGAAATTTCCGGACAATTTTACTGCTAAGATCATAAATACTTTTTTCATCCACCATGGCTCGAGGACTCCGATATATGTATTTCAGTAATTTTCTTCACACTTATCAATAAGTTGCCTACATGCTATCAAACGTATTGAATACTGTCAAGCAGGGTGTAGATGAAGATGGTTCCAAGTTTCAGGTTTCAAAGTTTCAGGGCAAAGAGAAAAAGATAAAAATACAAGATCCTCTATCCTTCCATGCGGGAGTAGATGCGAGGGGATAGTTACTTAATTTTTTAAGAACGTCCCCTCCGCCCCCCAGGTTTCAGGGCAATGTTTTTCGCACTATGAATATATGGTCTCGATATGGTAAAATACATAAAACCTTAGGAGCAAGTGAGGTGAATGATGACAAGGCTGTTGGAAAAAGCATTCAAAGAAGCATCAAAACTCCCCGATGTCGAACAAAACGCTCTGGCGAAATGGGTAATAGAGGAACTCGAAGCAGAAGACGGATGGGGAAAAGCTTTTGCTGCGTCAGAAGATATCCTGGATAAGCTTGCCGACGAGTTCCTCGATGAACACAAGCATGGAAAAACGAAACCATTGAACGTCAAGACGCTATGACTTCCAGAACTACCGGCCGCTTCTGGAAATGTTATCGGGAGTTGCCTGAGCAAATAAGAAGGGAAGCAAAAAAAGCTTACAAGGTATTTTAAGAGAACCCCTATCATCCAAGCCTCCATTTCAAACGGATACATTCAACGCGCCCGATCTTCTCTCTGCGCATCACGAAAGATTACCGCGCTATCGGAATACAGGAAGATAAACAAATAATATGGTTCTGGATCGGTTCCCACGGGGATTATGATAATCTCTTAAAGCAATTGAGAACAGCATGACCTGCCGGTAAAGGCAACCGGAAAGGCAAAAGGCCATCTCGCGCCCGCGAAGAACGGTTCCATGTTTCAGGTTTCAAAGTTTCAGGGCAAAGAATAAATTATCAAATACAAGATCCTCTATCCTGCCGCGCGGGAGTACATGCGAGGGGATAGTTATTTAATTTTTTAAGAATGTCCCCTCCGCCACACTCCGCCCTGTTTAAATGGATTGACGATTATGCACATTATGGTTAAAATTGATTTGTAAGGAGTAAATATTGGCGCTTAAAGACGAAACGATCAAAAAGATCAGAGGGCAATACGGTTACCTTTCCTCTGAGTTCGGCGTCAAGAGGATCGGACTCTTTGGCTCTGTTTCCACCGGAACAGAAACAGAAAAAAGTGATATTGATCTTCTTGTCGAATTCAATCACCCGATCGGGCTCCATTTCATAAATTTGGTGGACTACCTGCAAACTGTACTCGGAAGAAAAGTTGATGTTGTAACAAAAGACGGATTAGAGAACATCAGGATAAAGAAAGTTGCCGAAAACATCCGCAAGACCTTGATCTGTGTCTAAACGAAACGATACCGAGCTGCTCCAGGACATTCTTGAATGCGCAAACCGCATTAGATCATATATATAAAAAATGGAATATGAGGGCTTCCGGCAGGATCTTAAAACCCAGGATGCGGTGATAAGGAACCTTGAGATCATCGGGGAAGCTGTTAAGCTGGTCTCTGACCAGACAAAAAAGAACCATACGGATGTCCCCTGGAAGGAGATCGCCGGAACCAGGGACAAGTTGATACACGACTACTTCGGGGTAAATATAGATGTCGTATGGAATATCGTAAAAGACGACTTGCCGCTTTTTATCATCAAATTAAACCAGGACCTTCAATAGCCGGTCCAATGACTGACCATCTAAATCAGCAACGTCCCTGGACTCTCCCAAGATATTTTTGTCAAGAATTATAGATTTGACCCCCAAATTCCCTCCGCCTATTATAACTTGCACGTTATATAACGTTTGTGTTATGATGCAGAATGGACTGGACGGTAGAGTACTATCGGGACCTTAAAGGAAAAGAGCCCGGAGCGGACTTTATCGATTCTCTCCCCGTGGAAACCCAGGCAAAAGTGCTCAGGACCGTTGAATTATTGATCCGCTATGGTGTTCTTCTCAAGGAGCCTTATTCGAAGAGGATAAAAGGAAAGATACGGGAACTCAGGATCTCAGACCGTCACGGACATGTTCGCGTCCTGTACTTTACGTACACAGAACGCAGATTTATCATTCTCCACGGGTTTGTTAAAAAGTCTGGCAAGACGCCAAAGCGGGAGATAGAGACCGCCGAAAAAAGAATGAGTGATTTTATACAAAGATGTGGAGGTGGGCAATGAAAAAAGGAAGGTCACTACAAAAACACATCTCTGAGAAGATGAAGGACCCCGAGTTCAGGAAGGCATGGGATAACCTTGATACGGAGTTTGATATACTCGAGATGGTAATAAAGGCCAGGGAAGAAGCGGGCCTTACCCAGGAGGAGCTTGCGCGGCGCATCGGGACAAAACAACCGGCCCTTTCGCGCCTTGAAAGGGGAGGATTCCAGAAGGCAAAGATAGAAACACTCTTGAAGATAGCGAATGCGTTGAATGTCCGGCTGACCATGCAATTTCAGCCGAAAAACCCCGGTACAAAAAGAACCGGGTGAACTTGAAAACCCTGTTTTATTGAGATATTGTAATATTTAAGGACGTCCCTACCCTCCATATCCCTCCTTGCCATGGTTCCTCCTGTTCCAAGACTGGGTGCGTCTTAGGAATGGCAGAATCATGTCCTTTTGTCCACCCCTTTGGTGCGGACGAAAAAGTGGGGAATTACCTTGGCGCTTTTGGCCTTAAAGTGGGGATATGCCATGGTCTTCGACATATTTAATTTCTTAAGAACGTCCCCTCCACCTCCCATTGGAAATAATTGAAACCATCATTTAAATTGCATTACGTTTTAAGAAAAATGATATACTTACAAAAATTGCATTGTGAGGTTGGCCCATGCTCAGCACTATTAAGATAGAAATGAATCGCCGGGAATTAATAAAAGCGATCAAAGCAATGAAGAAAAAAGAAAGGGATGCCTTCCTTGAAGATCTTCTTGCGTCCACCTCTCCGGAATATCTGACAAGCATTAAAGAGGCAAGGGCAGATCATAAGGCCGGCAGGATTAAAACGCATGCAGAGGTATTCGGGGGGTGAAATACCGCCTGATCTATACCCAAAGAGCGGTAAGAGATATTAAAAAACTCAGTGAAGATGCGAAGAAGAGGATTGGAAAAACATTGCTCCGTTACCAGGATGACCCGTTAAGTTTTGCGGAGAGTTTGACAGAATCCGCTCTGGGTTCATACAGATTCCGTGTTGGGGATTACAGGATCATTTTTGATTTAGAAGAAAAAGATATTATCGTATTACGCGTCGGGCACCGGAGAGAACTCTACAAAAGAATGTAGTGCTTTGTTCCTCCCGAAACGCCTCTCAAACCTTGAAACCCTGAAATGTTTTTCCCGTCATCCCGGCGCAAGCCGGAATCCATTTTTTCAGATCGTTTCACAAACCCTCAAATGCTCAAACTTTCAAACTTTTTTTCAGCCGCACTCGCATCGCCTTAGGCGAGGATGAAACGCTGTTTTATTGAGATATTGTAAGGTTTCAGGACGTCCCTACCTCCACATAAAAAGGGCTCGGGGCTTAAGGGCAAGGAAGAAAAATACAAGACTGTCTCCGCCCGCTCGTCACTTCGTCCTGCCGAGCGGGAGCAGACGCGAGGGGACTCAAAGATGGCCGGATTTCTTAAGACTACCAAGATCCGGGCGCCTCCGCCCTTCGGCGACTAAAACGGTTTCAAGTTCGGTTTCAAAGTTTCAGGGCAAAGAAAATACAATCCGATACAAGGCCCCGTCTCTGGAGGTTTCTCAATGGGATATTATTTAATTCCCCTCCGCCGTCCCTTGCATGAATGCGTTATTGAAATTGGTAGATGTTTTGCCTGTGATGGTCGAGATAGAATTTCTGCTTGTCATTGAAGGCACCAACATCCATGTTTGGGTTAAGGTTCCACCTTTCCATTGTTTTTCTAATATCCTGGTCTGCACAGAGAATCCTACCTTGGTCAGAAAAAGATATCCATCCTTTATCGAATAGCTTATCTACGTGCGGCGATAGCAAGAGACCATTATTGCCGTCCAGCCTCTCCACATTATCGGAATATCTCCACGGTTTAATATGACTTGCTACAAGAAGTCGTTTGTCGTCAACACCAGTCATGCGGCATCGATATTCGATTTTTTCTAAGCGAATCCGAAATGTTCCTTGTCCATATCTTGCTTTAATTAATTGTTCTTTTTCGGTCTCGGGAAGACTGCCCTCCCTAATTTTCTGTTCAATGGTATTGTCAATAGTTACGGTTTGGGCATCAACAATACCCGTGGAAATCTTTAAATTGTTTTCCTCAATGGTGTTTAAGATTAACCGACCAAGCTCTTCGCTTATGTTGGCAAGGTAACAACCATTGATTACCGTTGCCATTCTTTTGGATTGGTGAATTTTTCTCAGGGAGTAGCGGCGCGATTTGTGTTATGTAATGCTTCGGCCTGAATGGATGTTCCAACAACTGCCAACTCGATTTTCACCAGCCAACCTTCGTTGGCCCATTGATTTCCTGTTTCGCCAAATTCTGGGGGTTTTGGGCTTCCGATATATTTTTGGGCCACTGTTCCAACAGCCTTTATTTCCCCATCTGCATAAGAAAAGACTAGATCGTTTACTTGAGTATTGGTGAGGTTGATATACGTTTGATTCGTTGAGCCATCTTGCTTGACTTAGGCGACCAAATATAACCTCCTTCGATTTCCATTTTATGAGTCTGTTTGTGATTGACCCACCAAAAATTCACTGTTTGACACCTTCAAATTACTATTTACATTGTTCTAATTCTTGTCAGAAATAATAACAGTCGATAACATCAGCCAATAACATAAAGGCTCTGATGCTTAACTACGCTGAATTCACTGGTGAGCTTTCTTTCTTATCGTACACAAAATGTGCCTAAAATGCACCTTTATTTTGCCATGGCGGGGTGACAACAGGGTGGCGCACTTTGAAACAGTTTAAAAAGTTCGAGAGTTTGAACGTTTGAATGGAAAGGCAAAAACCGTGATCACCGTAAATAATGCAGAGGTTTTATTTCGCCCGTTTAAGGGCGATGCGAGTTCGCCCGGATCTTGGTAGTCTCCGAGATCCGGGCGCGATCTTTTAAGTTTCCTCTGCGAACTCTGCGGGCTCAAGAGAGGAGCTTTAGCGACGAGCGGGCGTGAGACAGATCTTTGCCCCCCTTGGGGTTTGCCCTTGACATGTGACATAGAGGCGGGTAACAGATGATGGGCCATGGTTGATCGTTGTTATCTTTTACAGATCAGCTGGGGAAAGTTCGAGATGAACCATGTTTCGATATTTGTTCTCAGTTCCCGGGCAAGCGCCAACATTTCGTCTGCCTCGTGCCCCGAAACTGCCCAGGCGCGTTCATACCCGCCTATGTTTCGTTTCTTTCTGAAGGCATCGAATCGGACGATAGTACCGCCTTCCAATTCCATGGTATAACGGAGCGATTGGATCACCCTGTAATGGTGAGCTTCTCGCGCAGACCTGTATCCTGATGCGGCAAGGGCTGCCGTAGCCATTTGAAGAGCGGCATTATAGGCGATAGCCAATTTCCAATGCGGGCTTAAACTCTCCGATTGACAATCCGCCAAATCCCTGTCAACCACTTCAAAAAGCTCCCTGATCTCATCAGGGCTTGTTTTGTGCTTTATCAGCCAACCTTTATCGAGCCAGCTTTTTAAGCTCATCGCTGTCTCCGATCAAATAGATCATGGGCCCCTCTAGAACTGTCTTAAGGAAATGCTTCTTTTCCTTTACCCTGGAACGAAATTCATCAATCGGATACACCGTAGGATTAACCTCTCTCCCGAGGTTCTCCTGTGTGCCCTGCAACGCCTCAACAACTTCACCGAAGGACACATCACCGATGACAAGAACATCGACATCGCTGCCTTCCTGTTCACTTCCGCCGGCAAAAGAACCGTAAATAAATGCAACTGCAATTTGATCGCCAAGTCCGGCCAGGGCATTTTTCAGGGTGTCCCCGAGGCCGACCGTTTTGATAACAATGCCTTTCAGTTCGCCAAAAACCGGGCAGTTCTTGTTAGCCTGGTAATGGATCTGGCGATCCTTAGTGATACGGGTTATGATTCCTGCCTGTACAAGCTGACCGATCTCCCGCTGCAAAGTTCCTATGCCCAATCCCGTCAGCCGCTCTATCTGACGCAAATAAAATGACTCATCGGGCCGAACAAAAAACAGGGAAAGGAGCGAGCGCCTTGTCTTTCCAAAAAGCGTATTTGAAAGATCGCTGTTTATACTTATTGTACCCATTATGATTACAATCATATCCATTTTGGGTACAGCTTGCAAGTCCTTTTTATAATATTACTTTTGAGAAATGAAAAATGGAATACAGGAAAAGATGGTTTCGTAGTTTCGGGTTTTCAGGCAAAAGAACGGGCTTGAGCCGCTTTAACGGGGAGACAATCAAACCATAGTCATTGGTAGAGAGCAAAGGTCTTGCCTCGCCCGTTAAGGGCGATGCGAGTGCGGACGGAGAAAAAAGTTTGAAAGTTTGAGTATTTGAGGGTTTGTGAAACGTTCTGTTCCTGACACCTCACGCTTCACGCCTCACACTTTACGGTCTTTGGGGTCAGGCATTTGATCATTTTCCATGCTCCATGAAACTTTGAAACTTGAAACCCTGAGACTTTCTTCTCTTTGACACGGCGCCGGAATTGTGCAAGATTAGGATCCGGATGACGGGTTCATCCCTGCAGCTTCAAGAACGATGCAAGGAGGCCGGAATGACTGCCGTTGATCGACGCCAGTTCCTTAAGTGTTCTGCTATTGCTTCACTGGCCCTTCTGCCGGGAAGTTTCCTTTTCGGACGCAGGGGAAACGCATCTCCCGCCGCGGCCGCGGATAATTATTATCTTGCCCACAGGCAGGAACTTACCGGTGCGTTCCAGGATGTCGTAAAGGGTGCATCGCAGTTCCTGGAACCTGATCTGGGGCCCGAGCGCACCGGGAAGATCGCCCGGGAGGCGATTGCCGCATTTGACAGGCTCCTGCCCGAGTTGCCGGACGTTGGGGGTCAGAAGAACCTGATCACTTCGATCGTCCCCGTTGCCGCCTGGTGCGTGGCCCTCTACGGCCCCATGCGGGAGTGCGGGAAAACAGCCGAAGACGTGGGAAAGATCATCTACGAACTCAACAGGCTGCAGTTCGAATCCATCCCCGGGCCGCAAACCCGCGCGATGGGCGAAAGGATGTTCAGCCCGAAATACCTGGACAAGATGCGCGAGTGGGCTTCATGGACACAGAAGAGGGAATACCCCGCCAACTGGGTGGCAAGGTTCGTCCCGGGCAACGGCACGGACTTCGATTACGGCTGCGACTACACGGAGTGCGCCCTCGTCAAATATTTCAACGCCCGGCGCGTCCCGGAGCTCGCCCCTTATGTGTGCCTCAACGATTTTCCGAGCAGCCGTGCCTACCGCTCCGGCCTGCGGCGCACCAAGACCATCGCCATGGGGGACGGTCTGTGCGACTTCCGCTACAAGAAAGGCAGGCCCGTCACCCAGGACTGGTCGACGGAGATAACCCGGATACGGCAGGGGCGCTCCTGAGTGCTCAATGAAGCCCGGCAATTCCAGATCAACCACCTCCCGGATCCCGGTCTAAAGCCGGGATGACAATAGAAGGGAAACGGGGGATAGGGTTCGGGATACAGAAAGGCTTTTTTGTCTTTCTCTGACCCACTGGCCCTTAAGTCCTGGGCCCTTTTTTGGGGCGGGCGTGAGACATGGTTTTTTCGGGAAAGGCGGGAATGATATCTTTTCCTTTTTGCGGTTCCATCTGATACAATGACCCCGCGAAGCAACAGACGATCCCGGGAACCACAAGGAGAGAACATGAAGATCAATTTTACGAAAGAACAATATGAAACGTTGTTGAAAGCCGTATACCTCGGCAACTGGATGTTCAATTCCATCGATGACAATCCGGAGAAGAACGCCTTTGACGAGATCGAGGAACATCTCTGCGCCTTCGCCAAGGATTTCGGTCTTGAGGAATATGTCGAGCATGACCAAAAGGACAAGACATTCTATCCTTCCCGGGCACTCGAGGAAGACAAAGAGGTGAGCGAAGCCATAGACCGCTATGACGACTACACCTTCTGGGACAAACTCATCTCCAGTCTTGCCGCCCGCGACGTGTTCAATAAGCATGGAGAAGAAAAATTCGACAAGCTGTCAGAGAAAGAGTTTTTTGTGGAAGAGCAATCTTTTGCCGAGAAATATGAAAAAGAATTCGCAAAAAATGGGGTAAAGAACCTCACCATGCCACGGGGTAAGTAAAAGCAGGACCCGCCGGGAGAAATGAAGAAAAAGACAATTGTGCAAGAACATGGGAACAGATCCTGAACATTGCAAAAATGGGCTTGTAGTTGCTCTGCCAATGGGTATAGTATTGGATAAAGGGTCTTATCGGCGACCCTTCCTAGGCGGCCATGAAGAGTGAACTGCTCATATTGATCTCGGAAGCGATGGCGGTCTATTTCCTGGTGCTGTGGGCACATTCTTTGCGCAACCGCCTCGGGCTGGCCCACTTTTATGCCTTGATCGGGGGGATAACGGCAGTCATGTCGTGGGTTACGGACGCCGGGGTCAAGGTCCAGGTCTCCGGTGTCACATTCATGATCGGGTCCACCGTCTTTTACACGTCGCTGCTGCTGGGGATATTTGCAGTGTACATATTTGACGGGCCCCGCGCCACACGCATTGCCATATCGACAGTCGCGGGGGTGTCGATCATGGTGCCGCTGATCGCGCTCGCGCTGCACCTGCAAACGAAGATCGTCGGTCACGCACACATAGCATATGTCCCGATGCCGAGCTTGAGGATCAACGCCGCTTCGGTCTTTGCAACCGTGGCAGACCTGTTTTTTCTTGCCATAGCATGGGAGTACCTTGGCAAGACGATACTGCGCACGCAACTCTGGCTCAGGGTTTTCATTACCCTGCTGGGGGTAATGTGGCTGGATGTGCTCCTCTTCTCGACGGGCGCTTTTATAGGCGATCCCGAATACCTGAACATCATGAAGGGCACGCTGCTCAGCCGGCTCATCATTTCGGTTTTTGCCTGCCCCTTCCTTTATCTTTACCTGAGTTGGCAGAACTCTAAAAATGGGGTCGAGATAGAGAGCAGGCCCGTCCTGGCCATCCTCAGGGAAATGGCCGAAATGCAAATGGAACTGGGCCTGGCCAGGAAGGAGATCGAACGCCGCAGGGAGGCTGAAAGGATAGAACGAAGGCTTGATCCGGGATCTCCAGCAGGCACTTTCGGAAGTGAAGACCCTGCGCGGCTACCTGCCGATCTGCGCAAACTGCAAAAAGATCCGTGATGACAAGGGATACTGGCAGCAACTTGAAATCTATATGCGCGACCACACAGGGGCCGAATTCACCCACGGTATCTGTCCGGATTGCGCGAAAGAACTCTACCCGGATTTCCAGGGGAAAAAACAAGACAAGTGACGCGAGCCCTGCACATAAAGATAGTTTAAGGTTTCACGGTTTCAGGTAAAAAGGAAAGACTTTTCTTTGCGATCCATAAACTATGAAACCCTGAACTTTGAAACCATCTTCTCTCATGCCAGGCACGACACGGAGGGGCGTTCTTTCTGGTTCCCGCCATTTTTGACTCGTTTCAGGAAATCGAGGATCGTGTGCACGTAGTCATCCGGGCGCTGCTCGTACGTGTTGTGGCCGCACCTGGGGAAAACGGCCAGTTCGCCTTTGGGGAGACTCCGGTAAAAGGCGATGGATTGCTCGACATAAAAGATGGAGCTGCGGTCGGGATAAAGCACCAGGGCCGGGCAGGCCACCTTGGCCAGATTCGGGCGCAGGTCAAAGTAGCCGACACCGTATTCGCCGCCGCAGTTTGCGAATTGGTTGTATTTGGCCTCCGCCGACTCACCGTGCCAGTCGAGGACCTTGGCCTGGAGTTTGGGCTCAAGGTCGTTGAAGCTCACAATAAGCCTCTCCATATTGAGCTGCGTCATGGGAACCTCGCTGTAGCACTGGGTGCTGCCAGTGGTCAGGGCCATCACGCCGTCGGGATACTTGACGGTGTAGTCAACGGCGACCACTCCACCCTCGCACTGGCCCACCAGGTAGCAGGACCCGATGCCGAGGTGCCGCTTTATTGCCCGCAACTCTTCCACGCTTTCCGGCCGGTACCGCTCGCTCACGTAGAAATCGAAAAAGTCGCCACCGCTCTCCGAGCGCCCGAAGCCACGGCGGTCGAACATGACCACACGGTACCCCGCCTCGACAAATCGCGGATATATGTCCTGCCATATCCTGGTGCAGCCGAAACCGTGGTGCAGGAGGATGATCGTTTCGGCTGCCCCTTCTCCATGGACTTCGTAATAGACGTTAAGACCATTCACTTCCAAAAAAGGCATGGGCCGCTCCTTGGCTTAAATTTTCGTAATAACGGAAAAAACCGGCAATTTGTAATTTTACTCACTGCCGCGGCCAAAGGTCAAGCTGTCTTGGTAAATGGTCATAGGTGATGGAAAAACCTGGAAAGGAATCAAACGATTGGAATGGTCAGTTACGGGTATGTTACAATTATTTGAAAATGACGGAGGCGGTACCAATACCTTGAAAGTTCTTCTCATATCGGCGAACCGCACTGAGATCAATATGCGCACCATGCCGCTTGGGCTTGCCTGCGTGGCGCAGGCTGCCGGGCAGGCCGGGCACGCTGTGAGAATGCTGGACCTGGTGCAGGTCGAGGACATATCCGCCGGGATAGGGGCCGTGATCGAAGAGTTCAGGCCCGATATTATCGGTATATCGATCAGGAACATCGACGACCAGGCCAAGCGAAACACGCGGTTCCTTTTCGATGACGACAGGCAGGTCATCGCGCTGGTCAGGGGGCTCACGCGCTCGCCCATCGTGCTCGGCGGGGCGGGCTACAGCATGTTCCCCGATGCCATCCTTAACGCCTCCGAGGCAGATATCGGCATTGAGGGCGAAGGGGAAGCGGCATTCAACCTGGTGCTGGACAAGCTGCAAAAGGGACTGCCTCCCGACGGTCTGCCCGGGGTGCACGTCAAGGGAGGTGGCCCCGCGACAAGCAGGACCCTGATCAGGGAGCCGGAGGCCTTTCCCCTTCCTGACCCGGGCCTTTTGCTGGACGAACACGGCGCCGGAGATGACCTGTGGATACCCGTACAGACAAGACGGGGATGCCCGATGGACTGCAGCTATTGTTCCACCGCTTCTATCGAGGGCAGGACCATCCGGAAGAGGCCGGTCAAAAGGGTTGTGGAATGGATCTCAAAGCTGGCACGCCTCGGGGCACGCCAGTTCTATTTCGTGGACAACACCTTCAATCTGCCCCCGTCATACGCCATGGCCCTCTGCGGGGAGATGGCAGGCGCTTCGCTCGATATCGGGTGGCGCTGCATCCTTTACCCGTGGCGGCTTGATGAAGCACTTGTCGCCGCGATGGCCGGGGCCGGATGCTTCGAGACGTCCGTCGGATCCGAAAACGCGAACGCAGATGTACTCAGAAAGATGAACAAACGCTTTCGCAGCGATGATGTGGCGAAGGCCTGCGCGCTCCTCAAGCGTTACGGTATTCGCCGGATGGGGTTTCTGATGCTTGGCGCGCCCGGCGAGACCCGGGCATCGGTGAAGGAAAGTCTCGAATTTGCAGATTCCCTGGGCTTTGATATGCTCAAGGTCTCCGTAGGGGTCAGGATCTATCCGGGCACGGCGCTAGCCGGCGAGGCACGCAAAGAAGGGATCATCGCTCCCGGTGATGGCCTTCTCGAGCCCCGTTTCTACATCACGCCCGGCCTCGATGAAGAATGGGTGAGACAGGCGGTGGCGCGATACGCCGCATCGCGGCCGAACTGGATAGTTAACTAACGGTTTCAATAGGGATGGTTTCTTTGGTTTTTCTGGTTTGAATAACCAAAGAAACAAGAGAAACTGTAGAAACTAAAGAAACCAAAAAAAAACTGACCCCTCACCCATGGCCTATCACCTGTCTTTCTACGAACCGTTCTAACAATGCGCCTACGTCTTCTTTGCGCACTACCTGGTCGCGCCAGTCTTTGGGGATTGTGTCGAGACCGTAGTGGACACCGGCGAGACCGCCCGTGACTATCGCCGTGGTGTCCGTGTCCCAGCCAAGGTTCACCGCCTTGAGGGCCGCCTCACGGTATGAGCCGCTTTTGAGAAAACACCACACGGCTGCCTCCAGGGTGTGGAGCACGTAGCCGTCGGACTCTATGGCGTCTTCCGGCAGGCCATCGATATCACCTGCGAGGAAACGGTCAAAGGACGGCAGCTCTTCACGGAAAGGCGGCAGGTTGTAATGCGCGCGGGCCTGTTCCGTTGAGCGCCGGTACGCGTCGCGCGGGGACAGGCCTTCCAGCAGGGCCCTGACCATGAGGCAGTAGATCCCGCAGGCCATCATGGCGCGGGCATGACGGTGTGTGATCGAGGACGCGCGGTGAGCGCAGCGCAGCATATCGTCCCCGGGCCCACCGGCATAACAGAGCGCAACGGGAAGGATGCGCATCAGCGAGCCGTTGCCGTTGTTGCCCTCTTCGTCTCCCCCGGCCATCTCCGCCGGGGCACCGAGCTGCATCCTCGATATCGCCTGCCGCGTGCCGCGGCCCACGTCGAAGGTGAGCCCGTGCGGCGTCCAATAACCTTCAGCAAACCACCGGACGAAGAGCTCACCCATGCGGTCCGTATCGAACCCGTCGAGGAGGCCCTCGGCCGTGCAGAGCATGAGCGACGAATCGTCTGACCAGCTGCCCGGCGGCAGGTTGAACGTCCCGTATCCGCGCATGTCCGTGACGGGGTCCTCCCTGCGCACGTCCCTGCCCTTGAACTCCACCGGCACGCCGAGAGCGTCGCCGACGATGGCGCCCCACAGCCCTCCAAGCACCCTGTCCTTTACTGAAATATTTCTCATCTTCACTCCCCCCTATTCCATGAACAGACAGGTCCGCTTATTCACGCGCTTTTCAAAACATCGAGTACACGCACCATGGCGAACGTGTCCAGCTTGCAGTATTCGAGCATTGCCTTGCGGAGCTTCTCCATCTCCGCATCGTCGGTAATCTCCTGCATCCTGAAATAGGCCTCCATGGCCATCCCGCCGTCGCTGACCTCCATCCCGTCATAAGAGAGCCCGGGCACGATCACGGGCAGCACGGCCTTGAGAGAATAAGAACCGTTGAACTGCCAGTGATAATAGAGCCGCTTCTGGAACGGATAGGCGAGATCGATCATGGAACCGGTGATCTTCCCTATCTTGCCGGCGTATTCGGGGAACCACCGGGCGATGTCCCCGAGGACCCCCTTTTCGAAACCGGCCACATATGCGATGACGCAGGCATCTTCGGGGATCTCCCCCATCAGCTTGCGGGCAAGCCCTTCCCGCGGATCGGTGCCCGCCGGCGCCAGGTATTCACTGTGCTTCAGCGGGCCGCCCTCATGTTCGATCCGGTGAAGCGAATACTGGTACGGGACCTGCTGGTAAGGCCTGATGCCGTCATAGGGGGGAATTGCCGTCAGAAAGGTCTCGAAATCGAGAAAATAGACGGGATACCGAATGCTGTCAAGGAACTTTCTGATCTCATCTTTCAGGACACACACCTTTTCTCCGAGCATCGCCTCCAACTGCTGCCTCTGCGCCGCGGGAAGCCCTTCCGGGTCCACGTCACGAAGATCGACGACACCGCTGCCGTACAGCGAGAACCCTATCTTCCTGTTTCCCTTCAGGGAAAAGACGGACACCTCCGGTACGTCCCGCCAGCAATGGCCGTGGAAATCGCAATCGAAGGGGTAGGTGCAGTACGGGCCGATATCGATGGCGGGCACATCCCCGGCAAGCATGGCCTTCTGCCTCGCTATCTCTTCCCTGACGGCACCCTGCCGGCCTTCGACATCGGCAGTCACATCGTTGAAGGTAAAGAGTTTTTCCAGCTCGATCGCCCCCCGGCGCACATACTCGTTGTTGATGTGCACGATGAAGGCCCGGGACACACCAAGTCCCGAACCGGCGAGTACGTAATACTGCACCGCAACATCGGGGACATGGTAGTCTTTCATCGAGGCGGAACTTTTGACCTCGTATATCTCCCAACCGCCGGGGCCCATCCTGAGGATATCGGCCTTCACGAAGACACCGTCATGGCTGAAGGCGGCCTCGTAGATCACCTCAGTCCCCTTGTCTATCTCACGCTTCGTCATGGCGATCTGTTCGCCATGGTTGTGTCTGTCGTACGGGATAAAAACTCCGCCGGGAAAGAGTCCGTGCGCCAGTTCGCCCACCTCTGACCCGCTCTCAAAGATCGCCTCTTGCTCTGCCGACACGGGGCCGGCCAGCTCGGGTTGGTGCACGGTGAGGTAGAGGGCCTTTTGACACTGCAGCCCGCGCATGAACTTTGATTTGCTGAGAGAAAAACTATCGCGCCCCTTCGTCATTTGCCCTCCTGCCGTTCTTTATCATCGTTATCCGCATTGCCATCGAATGCACAGACGAATGTGTCATCGACAACGAGCTCTTCGCGCCCCTTTCATTCCATCTTAACATGTAAAGATTTTAGCATGCCGAGGTGACAACAGTATGTCAGTTATACTTTTTTAAGTTGGCCACTAATTTTAAGCAGTTGTTGTTTTAGTTCCGGCAGGTCTTTAATTACCACTTGCCAAACTTCATCGAGGTTGATACCGAAATATTCGTGTATGAGAATGTTTCGCATTGAAACGATCTGGGGCCATGGTACCTGTGGATATATTGAATTAAGCTCAGTTCCCAATTTTGCGGCTGCTTCACCGAGGATCCCAAGATGGTGCACGATCCATATCTGTATCAGTTCGTTATCGTAGAAAGTTTCACGGCCTTTTTCCGCGTAGCGCTCGATCTGACCGATCGCATCCAGCATGTCGAGAATTCGCTCCCCGTTGTCCCTCATATAGGCTGTGCCTCCCTGAGGATGCGTTCACGTATGCGAGCTTTAATACCCTTTTCAGTGACCACATCCACCTTGCGACCCAGAAGCTTTTGCAGGTCAAGCAGGAGAGAAGCGTGGTCAAGCAAACTACGGCCTGCCTCCAGCGTAACAAGGAAGTCGATATCGCTTTTTTCATCTTCCTCGCCACGGGCTACTGAACCAAAGATCCTTACGTTGTAAGCGCCATGGCGTTTTGCAACCTCCAAGATGCTGTTCCGCTCTGCTTTCAATTGTTCGCGGATACCCATTGACCGTTTTCCTCCTGTAAGCTTTTTATATTTTCTCTTAACACCGGAAAAATATCAAGTCGCATCTTCCTTGCAATTTCGATATCATCTTCGATCCGAGATCAGGATCATTCTTCCCCGAAGCAAAACCTTTCCCATGCCCGCTCATCCGGCATGCCTTCGACAAGGCTGTTGCGCATGGCCGCCTCAGAACGCCTGAGACCGCGCAGGATCATGAGGACCCTGCCCACCTCGGCTATCTGGTCCTCCGTTAGGTCCTCGACACCGTTCGTTATGATCTTTTCTGCCGCCTGTGCTTTCATCTCTTTCCTATCCTCCCTTTCAGGTTATAATTCCCGTCATAGATCCTGTTGCCGTCCCTGCGGTATTTGAGATTGTAGTTCCTGTCGTAGACCCTGTCCCCATCGATCCTGTACTTGAGGTTGTAGTTTTCGTCGTAGACCTTCCCGTCCTTTATCCTGCCCTTGCGGTTATGGTCTTTGTCATAGATGCGGCCGCTGTCGTCTATGCGGTACCTCAGATCGTAGTTGCGGTCGTAGATCACCTTCTCTCCGGCGGCCGCCGGCGGGCCGGGCAGCAAAAGGGCAATTGCGCTGATGATCAATACGGCCAATGTCTTCTTCATAACTCGCCTCCCCCGTCGAGGAGCACCGCCATTAAGAGCATCCTGCAGCTCCCGCAAAGGTTGAGGATACCCTGTCCCGGGACAAAGAAGGCACCCTCCTGTGCATGCCCTTGCCCGCACCAGTCACAAAGAACCGTTTCCTGTCCGTCGTCCTCCTGCTCGCGTCCCATGTCGCCCTCCCTTTCACCCATCACCCATCACCTGCTCCATGCATTATCGCATGGAGGTGTGACAACAGGGTGGCAGACCCTAAAAAAAATGTTTCAGGGTTTCAAAGTTTCAGGGATTAGAAAAATGTTTCAGGGTACAAGGAAAAAGAATAAGGCCCTTTCCCTTGAAGCGGTTCACAAACTCTGGAACTTTGAAACTGTCTTTTCATGTGTGGAGTTGAGCGGCTTCGATGAGCTCTTCTTTTACGCGCTTGCGGAACCATCCGGGCTTGATGAACTCGACGTATGGGAGCCATGAATAGGCCCAGTGCTTGAATTCCACGAAGCCGGAGATCTTGTAGGAAAGCTCGATGTCCCCGTTGGGCAGGACCTTTCTCTTTTCCGAGGAATGCCATTTCTCTTTTCTGCGTATGTAATCGGCCACCTCGGCCCTGAACCGGACCTTCACATCAACCACCTTGCCGTCGATGAGACCCCAGCTCTTTTCGAAGTACGTCTCCAGGTCGAAGCCGTCGTCAACGGTAAAGTAGAGATTCCTCCCGGCCGCCTTGATGATCCTGTCGAGGGCAAAGCTCCTGATCTCTTTCCTCAGGTGGCATTTCCCGATCATGATCCAGATACCGTCGTTGAAGACGAGCCCGTAGGGGTCAACGGTCCTTTTCGTAACCTTCTTTGAGTTCTGTCCGTGGTATTCGAGATCGACACTGCGGCACTCGCTTGCGCATAACGATATTATGTCGAAGTTTTCCTCAAAATTTTTCGTCTTCACCAATCCGGGCATCTTGATGAGAAAAGGGGGTTTTGTCGGCCCCTTCGGGGGTTCCGCAAGGACTGTCATTTTTTGCAGCAGGTTCTGGAACGCGCTCCCCAGGTTGCCCCCCAGACGGGACACTGCCTCCCCGGCCGTGAGAAGCGTTATGAGCTCGTTCCTTGAAAGCGAGAGCTTTTTGAACCTGTCGCCAAAGGTGAACTTGTACCCCCTTCTGTCGTGGTCATAATCGACGTCATCGACAAGCCGGATGATCTCTATGTCCCTTTGCACGGTCCTCCTGGATGTCTCAAAAAGATCGGCCAGGCCCTGGACGGAAGGATACTTGTTCTGCGCGATCAAGGTGTAGATCTTGAGGAGGCGGATGACCTTTTCGGAGATCCCCGCCGGTTTGCCTTTTTTCTTCTTTTTCCCCTTTGGATATGTGCTCACACTTTTCACAGTATATCAATTATGATCTTTATTACAACTTTATTCCTTTCGCTGACATGGCATTGTCACCCGCCATCGGCATCCATCCCGAGGGTTTGCCCCTGGCTTTTCTTTGACACTCTTCGGATAATCTGATTATATAGAAAACGCCATTAAACATTCCATAAGGAGGGGTCATGAAAAAGTTTCTCTTTGCCAGTGTTTTCGTTGGTCTGTGCCTGATGTTGTCCGTGGGGTCAGGCGTTGTTCAAGCGCAATCCCTGCAGGAAAAGGCCGATACCGACAAGGACGGGGTGGTCACCAAGGCCGAGATGATAAAGGCCCTTGAAGAAAGGTATAAGAGCGAAGACGCCAACAAGGACGGGAAGTTGACCGTCGACGAGTACCTGCAGGCCAGGCAGAAGAACTTCGATGCCGCCGATACGAACAAAGACGGCGTGGTCGCGGTCGAAGAATGGGTCGTGTACTGGTGCGGAACGTCAAAAGATGTCGCCAAGGTGAAAAAACCTGTCAAGATGGACAAGAAGGCATCGAGGTCGCAGAAGATGGATACAAACAAAGACGGAAAGATACATGCCAATGAATGCGTCGTCTTCTGGGCAGGCCGCTTCGTTGACCTCGACGAGAACAAGGACGGGAAGTTGACCCGCGATGAATATCTGGGCAGGATGAAGGGGATGGCAAAGATGATGGACCTCGACGGCGACGGCGTCATCACCATCGAAGAATATAACATCTCCTGGATCGGCAAGGACAAAGCGGCCGGGACGGAAAAGAAACCCGCAAAGAAATAGCAAAACAGACAAGGGGGTTGCCTTTTGTGTCACATGTCAAGGGCAAACCCCATTTAATCTTTTGCCGGGATGACGAATTATGCGCAGATCGTTCATAGAGATCAATTCCGAGTTCCGCAAGTCCCTTGATATAATGGAGGACACGAATCGCCACGTGTTCATCACGGGCAAGGCCGGTACGGGGAAATCGACGCTCCTCGAATACTTCCGGCAGAACACGCGCAAGGAGGTGGCCGTCCTGGCGCCGACGGGCGTTGCGGCGCTCAATGTCCAGGGACAGACTATCCACTCCTTCTTCGGCTTCAAACCGAGCATCACACCGGAGAAGGTCAAAAGGATCGCCGGGCCGGACGGCAAGATCTACAAGGAGTTCGACACCATCATCATCGACGAGGTCTCCATGGTGCGCGCCGACCTCCTCGACTGCGTTGAGAAGTTCCTGCGCCTCAACGGTCCCTACCGGAAGCAATGGTTCGGCGGGGTCCAGATGATCTTCGTCGGCGACCTCTACCAGCTCCCGCCCGTCGTCACCTCCGCCGAAAAGGAGATATTCACCCACCGCTACGAATCACCTTATTTCTTCTCGGCGCAGGTCTTCAAGGAAAAGAGCTTCGCCATGGATTTTATAGAGCTGGAGAAGGTCTATCGCCAGACCGAGGCGGACTTCATCGAGCTCTTGAACGCCATCCGCAACCGAACCTGCACCGATGACGACATCGAGAGGCTCAACCGCAACCACCGGCCTGACCCTGTCCCATCGGACGGCGCATTTTACATAACCCTGACAAGCACCAACGACCTCGCAACAACGCGCAACCTGGAGTTGCTCGATGCGCTACCGGACAGCCCCTTTTCGCTCATCGGCACGACAAGCGGTGAATTCGACCGGTCTTCGCTCCCCGCGGAAGCGACACTGACGCTCAAATCGGGCGCCCAGGTCATGCTCGTCAACAACGACAAGTTCGGCCGCTGGGTGAACGGGACGCTGGGCATCGTGAGGGGCATAGAAAAGGTTGACGGCGAGGAAGACCGGGTCATCGTGAGGCTTGAGGACGGCCAGATGGTCAAGGTGACGCCGAACACGTGGGAGCTTTTCGAATACGAGTACGACAGGAAGACGAAGCATATTTCCACGAGGACGACGGGCACCTTCACCCAGTACCCCATCCGCCTCGCCTGGGCCGTCACCATCCACAAAAGCCAGGGAAAGACCTTCGACAGGGTCATCATCGACATCGGCCGCGGCGCCTTCGCCCACGGGCAGGTCTACGTCGCCCTTAGCCGGTGCACGAACTTCGACGGCATCGTCCTGACGAGGATGATAAAGAAAGGCCACATCCGCATGGACTGGCGGGTGGCGAAGTTCCTCACCATGTTCCAGTATCAGAAGGCCGATGAGCGCGCGAGCTACGACGAGCGCAGTTCCATCATCATGGACGCCATCAAGAGAGAGTTGAACATCGAGATAATCTACCTGAAACCAAACGATACGAAATCCCGCCGGACGATACGGCCGCTGTCAATCGAACTCATGGAATACAAAGGCAAGTCATTCGAAGGTCTCAGGGCCTACTGCAGTATGCGCAATGAAGAACGCACCTTTCGCATCGACCGCATCCTGGAGATCAACTACGAAATAGCGTAAAGAAAGTTCCAGGGCAAACCCCTATGCTGGTGCTTTAATTTCAATATCACATTCCACAGAAGGCCCGCACATTGTTCCCGGGTGCCCATCGGTCAATAAACCGGAGGTATGCCTTGATGGATGCGAATATATATGTTCTATATTATTTATAGAAGTAGTTTATATAGCTCATATTTGTAATGTTTAATTATATATATAACGACATTATTTATTCTATTTTTAGAACATATTGATAATGCAAATACTTTCTGTTTTATGTATTACGGGCCCATCGCATGCTTTAATAGTTGACAATAACTCATATACGCTGACAAAATATGAAAACGTCTTTGCCGGGAGGGAACAGTGGATCTTATGCCGATGTTTAAGCCAAAGAACATGGCAGTTCTCGGCGTTTCCCTGGCAAACGATCGGAACCCCGCCAATATAATCTACAACAAGAACCGCCTTCACTACCCCGTTCATGTTTTTCCCGTCAATCCACACGGGGGGACCCTCCAGGGAGAGACCGTTTTTGCCGACATCTCGGAGATACCTCAAAAGGTCGATCTCGCGATCATCGCGGTCAGGGCCGAGTTCGTGCCCGAGGCTATCACCCGGTGCATTGAAGCAGACGTAAAAGGGGCCGTGATAATCTCAGGCGGATTTGCCGAGGCCGGCCGCCATGACCTCCAGGAAAGGATCACGGATATAGCCCGGGAAGCTCATTTCCCCTTTATCGGCCCCAATTGTCTCGGCATTTACTGCCCCGCATACGTTGATACATTTTTCCTCGCCAGTGAACGGGTCGTGAAACCCGGTCCCGGAAACGTCACATTCATAAGCCAGAGCGGCGGGATACTCGTCGATCAAATGATAAGGTTCTCTCAGGAGAGGATCGGCCTTGCCAAGGCCGTCAGTATCGGGAACAAGGCCGTTATTGGGGAGACCGACCTCCTTCGTTTCTTTATGGACGACCCCGAGACAAAGGTCATCGCTTTTTACCTCGAAGGCTTTGAAGAGAACGAAGGCAGGGAGTTTGTCATGGCCGCCGGGGGGTGTTCAAAGCCCGTCATCGTCCTGAAATCCGGCAAGAGCCCGGAGGCAGGCAGGGCCATCTCGAGCCATACCGCTTCCCTCGCGGGCGACTACGAGACCTTTTCGTCGGTCCTTTCCCAGTTTGGCATTGTCGAAGCAAAGAGCCACCTCCACATGGCCTACTTTTGCGAATCCCTGAGCTGTTACCAAAAACCCATCGGGGGAAGGGTCGCCATCGTGACCGGAAGCGGCGGCCACGGGGTCCTCGCGGTCGACGTATGCTCAGATCTGGGGCTTTCGGTGCCCGGCCTCCCGGAAAAAGCGCAGGAGGAGTTGAAAGGAAAGCTGTCCCCCGATGTACGGGCGATCGCCTCCCTGAAAAACCCCGTTGATCTGACGGGAAGCGTCGTTGACGAAGACGTCGTGGAGACCGTAAGGTACTTGAGCAGAATGCCTGAATACGATTGCATCATAACGCTTCTCCTGCCCTACTCACCGGGGATATCAATGGACCTCGGCACGAAACTCAGTCAGGTGTACATGCAGGAGGGCAAACCCCTTATCGCCTACGTCCCCCACGTTGAAAAATACGGCATGCTCATGGAGGGGTTCGAGCTCAACGGGGTGCCCGTTTCCGATACGATAGAAGGCGCGGTCTTCATGGCCGAGGCTTTAAGGAAATACAAGGTATGCTGACAGACGAAATGAAAGGTATCATCTCGGACGCGGCCGGCATCGGCTGGCTGATGGAGCCGCAGGTGAAGAGGCTCCTTTCCCTCGCCGGGATGGACGTGACGCGCTTCACATGGACGCAGGATACCGGCGAAGCCATCGGGTTCGCAAATTCCATCGGCTACCCTGTCGTGGCAAAGGTCGTGTCACCGAAGGTCATTCATAAATCGGACATCGGCGGGGTCGAGGTGGGGATACCGGACGACGAAGGGCTCATGCGTGCATTCGAGAGGTTCCGGAAGATCGAGGGTTTCGCGGGGGTCCTCATCGAAGAGACGTTAAAAGGCATAGAGATCATTGCCGGCGCCAAGATCGACAATCAATTCGGGCCCGTTCTCCTTGTGGGTGCCGGCGGTACGGCCGTCGAGATATACAAGGACGTGGCCCTGCGGATGGTACCGGTGCGGGAAGAGGACATACGATCAATGATCGGCGGCCTCAAGGCCCATCCCCTCCTGGAAGGATACCGCGGTGCCGATCCCGTCAACATGGAAAAGCTCACGAACCTTCTTTTGCGTTTCTCCGGCCTTGTCGAAGACATTAGCGATATGATCGGATCGATCGACCTGAACCCCGTCATATGCGGCTCGTCACGTTGCGTGGTGGCAGACGGAAGGATCATCCTGAAAAAGACCCCGGCCTGCATATCACCCCATGATATGATAACCCCCATCAATGTAATGGACACCGCCGGTAATGCTCCCTGCGTAATCGCTCACCAGGAAGGCCGCGAAGGCGCCCACGTCCTCAATTGACACAAGGTGGTGCTCCGGGGCCTGGGAGGCCGCGCGCTCCAGAAGGACATCGAAATGTTCCAGGCCCGATGCCGCGCGGGTCTTGATGGGCCCTGGCGAAATGCTGTTCACCCGTATCATCTGAGGGCCCAGCTCCACGGCAAGGTACCGGACTACGCTTTCGAGAGCCGCTTTGACCGGTCCCATCATGTTGTAGTTGGCCACCACCTTCTCGGAGCCGTAAAACGTCACGGTCAGGATGGACCCGCCGTCCTTCATCAGGGGCTCCGCCAGTTTGGCCATCCGGATGAGGGAATGGCAGGAGATGTCCATGGCCAGCATGAACCCTTCCTTCGAGCAGTCCACCACACGGCCGTGCAGGTCCTCCTTCGGGGCATAGGCAATGGAATGGAGGACAAAATCCAGCTTCCCCCACCTGCGCGATATCTCTCCAAAGACAGCCTCGAGGTCGCCGGGTGACTCCACGTCGCACTTCATGATAATGGGGCACGCCATCTCCTCGACGAGGGGCCTCACGTACCGTTCCGTCTTTTCGTTCGCGTACGTGACGGCAAATTCCGCCCCGACGTTCCTGAACATTTCGGCGCAACCGTAGGCAATACTGCTGTTGTTGGCGATACCGAACACCAGCCCCTTTTTCCCTTTGAGAAGCTTTCCCGGAGCTACTTCATCGAATCCGTTCATTTGGTCCTCATGCTTAACTTCCATAACACCCCCTATCGTTGATGCCCCTTCCCGGACCTTTGGCAATAAAAACATGGCCCCCGCAAATTGCAAATATCATTTACAGCCCCGGAACAAGGTGCCGATAGAATTGGCATAGCACCCATTCGCGGTTCTGTCAATCGGGAAGAAAAATGAAACGGGGTTTTAGTGGCATGTCGCCCCTCTTTAGTAAAGAGGGGTCAGGGCAGATTACCCGAATGCCCCTAACTGGCATTGGTATATTTTGATCTTCATTGCTTCGCATGCTGCCGAGATCATGGCTTTGGGTACATTAAACCTTTTTGAAATATCCCATGCCGTAGAGCATGTAATCCGGTCGTTAACAAGGGATGACCTGATGGCCAGCTCGATGTCCGGATTCATTTTATCGGATAAGACAGGAATATTTTTATCTTTCCCGTACCCGAAAAGGCCGAGCTGGCATTTTATTATTCGAACCTCCAGCAGGTCAATAGCAACTCCCACATCAGCCGGGGTTACGTTCAGCTCCACCGCAATGCTGTGAGCTTCAGAGCAGGATATTCTATTGTTAGATATTTTTTCTTTTATCCTTACAGCGATAGTTTCATTTAATTCCGCACCGGGCCGTTTTCCCGTATAATGTCCCGCATCTTTGTGTGTCATCGTTTCTTCTCCTTAGATCTTATTAATTATTAAAATATCACATTATGATCTTTTATAAAACATATCATCATGTTCCCTGGGTCAGACCTTGCTATCTATATTTCCATGTGGAGACCCCACCTTTTCCCGGTTTCCACCTTATTGTTCCCTATTATTGTTTAAAAGGGGATTCTGGAAGGTGGGGTTTTCCCTGTTTTGGGGGTTATGATCCCCATGTCTACTATACAAAAACCATACAGTCGATATTGTGATATTCATTGGGGGGTTCAGGGGCACGTAAGCTATTATAATTAAAGAGCGCGCCTGGCACGATTCGAACGTGCGGCCTACGGATTAGAAGTCCGTTGCTCTATCCAGCTGAGCTACAGGCGCGCGGTCAGTTATTATAGCCGTTTTGCCCCTACATTTCAACATAATCGGGAAATGCGGGCGCAAAAGGCAAAAAAGGGTTTCCTTCATTATGTTCTTGAAAAAAAACGAGAGTAAGGTTATGTTGTTAGCGTTTACGAACCGTAACAACCGTACAAAAAGAGATTTACTCTCTGTAAATTCAATGAGGTGATGAATGGGCAGTGTAATGAAGTGGAGAAAAAAGAAGATCAGGAAACATAAATATAAAAAATTAAGAAGAAGAACGAGGCACCAGCGGAGGAAGTAGCGAGCGCATAACCTTCATATTTTCCTTGTCCATATTGCCCATCTTCGGCGTTTCCATAACGCCCGACAGATGGGCAAATCTTTTGTCTTTCAAAAGCGATCTGAAGAACGCAAGACCGATCTCGCCGCGGCCGATATGCCAGTGGCGGTCGGCATGGGTGCCGGGGCCGGTCTTTGAATCGTTGAGGTGAAAAAGACCTATCCTGCCAAGTCCCACTCCGCGGCCGAACTCACCGAGAAACCCTTTCCAGGCCGCCTTCTTCCGGATGTCGCAGCCGGACTCGAAAAGGTGCGCCGTGTCAATGCAGAACATGGTTCTTGCCTTGTCCTCAATACCCTCGTAGATCCGGGCAAGTTCCGAGGCGTCTTTGCCGATGACGTTTCCCTGGCCGGCAGTATTCTCAAGGAGGACCGTTATGTCCTGGCGCTCATGGAGAATGTTGACGGCCCGCGCCGTCATTTCCATGCCCCGCCGCCTGTCGGGGCGGGACCCGGGATGGACCACGAGATGCGTGATCCCGAGCTTCCCGCACAGTGCGGCCTCGTGGAGCAGGCCCTCCAGGCTGCGCTCATCTTCGTCTATCTTCGCGAGGTTAGGCAGGTACGAAAGGTGGGCATAAACGGGCATGGCCGATGACAGGCGCCTGAAGGCCGCAAGGTCATCATCGGTCAACTCCTTGCGTCCCCACGACCGGGGGTTCTTCACAAAGATCTGCACCGCCTCGCACCTCAATCTTTTCGCCTCCGCGAGCGTTTCGTCGAACCCCTTCGATATGGACAGATGGAAACCGATCTTCATCATAAACCCCGGCCATACAAGATATTACAAAAATGCTTGCAAATAAAAGGAGAAAAATGCACAATGTTAGAGCATGAGCAAAGACACGGTAGGCATAATTGTAGGCGGCGGCCCCGCCCCCGGTATCAACGGGGTCATCAGCGCGGCAACGATAGAAGCGATCAATTCCGATAAAAAGGTCCTTGGCATCAAGGGCGGCTTCAAGGCCCTCTTCGATGGCCAAAAAGACATCTTCATGCCCCTGACCATCGATGATGTCTCGCGGATACACGCCTCGGGCGGATCGATTCTGCGAACGTCGCGGGACAAACCGGAGAATGCCAAGGCAAAGTTCAAGACGCTCCTGGCGACGCTGAAGGGTGCCGGCATCAAGTACCTCATCACCATAGGCGGCGACGGGACCCTTTTCATGGCAAACTGGATAGAGCGGGAAGCGCGGGGCACCGTAAGCGTCGTCCATACGCCGAAGACCATCGACAACGATATACCGCTCCCGGGCGGTTTCTCGACCTTCGGTTTTCAGACCGCGCGCCACGTAGGGGTCTACATAGTCAACAACATCATGGAGGACGCCCGCACCATGGGCCGCTGGTACTTCATCACCACCATGGGCAGGCACGCGGGCCACCTGGCCCTCGGAATGGCCAAGGCCGCAGGGGCCACCATAGCGCTTATCCCTGAAGAATTCCCCGAAGAGAAGCTGTCATTCAGGAAAGTGGCCGACACGCTCACCGGCGCCATCATCAAAAGGATGACCATGGGCAGGGACCACGGTGTGGCCATACTCGCCGAAGGGATATCGGAGAAGTTCGACCTTGAAGAACTCGCCCATTACGAGGAAGTGGAACGCAACGAGAAAGGCGAGCTGCGCCTCTCAGAGATACAGCTGGGGCGGCTCCTCAAGAATTTCGTCATTAAGAACCTGAGCGACATGGGGATCGAGGTGGGCATCGTCGACAAGAGCATAGGCTACGAACTCAGGGCGGCGAACCCCATACCCTACGACGTGGAATACACACGCAACCTCGGCTACGGCGCCGTCAGGTACCTTCTGAAGGGCGGCACAGGCTCCATGATCGTTTCATACGAAGGCAATATCAGGCCCGTCCCCTTCGTCGAAATGATAGATTACACGACGGGAAAGATAAAGATCCGCAAGGTGAACATAGAGACCGAAACATACGAGGTGGCACGGAAATACATGATACGCCTCGAAAAGGAAGACTTTGAAGGATCGCGCCTGGCACACCTCGCGAAAATGGCGAACATGTCGCCCGAGGATTTCAGGACCCGTTTCTCTTATGTCCTCGGCACAACCGGCTGCTAAGCATTTTCTTCTAACGTATATGATTTAAACAGCGAATACATAATTATATGATCGACGAAAAGAAAAAATTCCAGGAAGTCCTAAATATAGGGCTTGAGGTGATCCAGACCAAGGACATCGATATCCTCCTCGAGCGTATCCTCACGAAGGCCCGCCGCCTGACCGACGCCGAAGCGGGATCGATCTACATCAAGGAAGGCAATACCCTTCTTTTCCGCTACACACAGAACGAAGCATTGCAGAAACAGCTCCCTCCGGGAAAAAAGCTCATCTATTCAACCTTCGCCATCCCCATCAACAACCAGTCCATCTCGGGCTATGTCGCCAACACGGGAAAGGTCCTTAATATCAAAGATGTCTACAACCTGAGCGCCAATGTGCCTTTTTCCTTTGACCCCTCATACGACAAGCTCTCAGGGTACAGGACCTGTTCCGTCCTTGCGTTCCCGCTCAAGACCCATGAAGACGAGATCGTCGGTGTGCTCCAGCTCATCAACGCCAAGGATCCCGACGATGAGAACGTCGCATTCCTGGCAGACGATGAGCCCTTCATCATGCATTTTGCCAACAACGCGGCCATCGCCATTGAACGGGCAATGATGACACGCGACATCATCCTGCGCATGATCAAGATGGCCGAGCTCAGGGACCCCATGGAGACAGGGGCCCACGTTAACCGTGTTTCGTCATATGCCGTGGAACTCTACGAGGCATGGGCCCTCGCGAGGGGCATCAACAGGACGGAGATCGAGCAGAACAGGGACGTCCTCAAGATGGCCGCCATGCTCCACGACGTTGGCAAGGTGGCGATAACCGACCTTATCCTGAAGAAACCGGCGCGCCTTGACAATTATGAGTTCGAGGTGATGAAACAGCACACCTGGCTGGGCGCCCGGCTCTTTTCCAACCAGCGCTCCGATTTCGATAAAGCGGCCTTCCTTGTCACTCTCAGCCATCACGAACGCTGGGACGGCAACGGCTACCCCGGGAATATCGATTATGCTACAGGTGAACCTCTCACGGGTTTTCATGATGCAAACGGCCGGGCCGTCGGCAAGAAGCAGGAAGAGATCCCGCTCTTCGGGCGCATCGTCGCCATCGCGGACGTCTTCGACGCGCTGAGCTCCGGCAGGTCCTACAAGGAGCCCTGGGACGAGGGGCGCGTCCTCGAAACGATGACCCTCGAACGGGGCAGGCATTTCGACCCCGAGATGTTCGACACCTTCACTTCCATCCTCGACGTGATCCGCAACATCATGCACCAGTATCCCGACGGCCAGGAGTAAAGAAAAGTTTCAGGTTTCAAAGTTTGTGAACCGTTTCAGGGCAAAAATAAAATAAACTTGATTGAGAATCTTTTTTCTGATCCCTGTCCCTGATCCCTAACCCCTGTTTTTTGTTCACTGATCCTGTGTTGCGGAAAGGATGCGAATTCTGATGGGCGCAGACGTTTGGAGGGGTGTTTCCTCGTCTGCATTGACCGCCGTCGATTGTTGGAGGGTTGTGCCGCTGTCCTCATTGCGGGCTTCGGCGGGCGGCTCCGTAGAGGCCGCGTCCCCGTCTTCCTTGCGCGCTTCGGAAGGCGGTCCGGCGGGCCGCTCAAAGGGTATATAGAATATCTTGACGCGCTTTGAGTCGATGGCGAAAAGGCCGCAGAGGACCTCAAAACCGACCTCGCCATCCTGATGCGCCAGTTCGAGGATGAAGGCGAAGCGCATCTTCCAGTTTTCCCCCTGTTCCTCCCTGGTATAGAGGCCGTAAAGGACATTCGTCGTGAGCCTGTCCCGCTCCCTGCGCTGTTCGTAGAGGGTGAAAAGGGGTTTGATTATCTGTTCAAAACCGCGCTCGCGGAAGGGAAGCAACGCGGGAAGCTGAAAGAGGTAGTCCTCCCCCGCCGATCTGTATTCGAACAAGGGCCAGATATTGAAGAAGGTCCTGCCTTCCTCTTCGATGTAACGGTTGAGGAGCAGGACGCTTCTGTAGCGATAGCGGGCTTCCCGGATGTACCACTCCTTCTCCGAGTAAAGGGGCCATAGAAAATAGAACTTCCTGTCCCTGCCAAGCCTCTCTTCGGAATAGAAAGGAAAAAAACTGAAACCTTCCGCGTCCCCACCCTTTGATGATGTAAAGAAGGGCCAGAAGTAGTTCCACTCCTCCTTGTCGACATTGCGCCGGTAACTGAAAAAGGGATAGAAGACCCCTTTGGTCTCGTGCAGTTTCGACACCGATTCCATGTAAAAGGGCAGCGCGAAAAAGGTCTTGATGGGATTGTCCGTATCGAGGTTCTTCTCTCCCTGAAAGAAGATCGGCCAGAGGAAGAACCGTGTGTTCTTTACGCCGGGCCTGTTGCGTGTCCCGTAGACCGGCCAGACCTTAAAGCCTTCCTCGGCGCCGCTGTATATGGAGAAAAACGGCCAGGCAACGTCCGTCTTTGTCGCGCCTTCGTCCTTCACGTAGCTCAGCAGCGGCCAGAGGAAAAAACCGATCTCGTCCCTGGTGAAACGTTTCTTGAGCTTGCCGGCGATGGGAAAAAAACCGCCGTAGCTGCCGGCCTCTGCGGACGTGCCGTAGAAAAAAAGGAGAAACGCCACATCGCTGGCGTCCCTGGAGGTCTTCGACATATATATGGGGAGAAAGTAAGACTTTTCCGGCGTCACCTTGCCCAGCGGAAAGAGATAATTATAAGAACCGCCCTCTTCGGAATTATAGGAAAAAAGAAGGGGCCTGATGACAAAATGACGCTCATTGTCCTGTTCATCATAGGAGATGAGAGGGCCCAGGAACCTCTTTTCCTGCCCGAGTTCCCACGAGACGGGCCAGAAAGAGGAGGCAAAAAGGCTGCACGGCAGCAGGACAAAAAAGATTATTAGAAGTCTGCACATTAAAAGAAGATGCCGAATATCGTCCCGAGGACCGTAACGGGCGTCATCTCCTGCAGGCCCTCAGCGCCTTTCTGGACCTTCTTCATCGCCTTTTCCGTTTCGTTGTAAAGGCTGTCATCCTTGGCCAGTTTCCCCAGCGTGCCTTCGCCCTTCTTGATGCCGTCAGTGATATCTTTGATGTTGGCTATGGCAACCTTGGCCTCGTCATAGATCGCCTCGTCCTTTGCAAGCTTGCCGAGGGTGCCCTTGCCCTGTTCGATGTCCTTCGATATTGCCTTCAGGGATGCAACGGTGTCCTTCGCGTCGTTGTAAAGGCTGTCATCCTTGACGAGCTTTCCTATGGTGCCCTTGCCTTTCTCGATATCGCCGGAGATCTTATCCATGTTGGAGACAAAACGGGTAAGGCCTTTTTTATTGTCAGAGACAAGTTTTTTAAAATCGCCGCTCACCGCTTCGATGTTGGCGAGGCTCTTCTTGATGTTCACCTTTTCCTCTTCGCTGATGATCCCCTTGAACTCGCTGAGGGTCTCGCCGAAGTTCTTTGCGGCAATACCGACCTCGGCAAAGACCTCGTTGAGGTCGGGCGGCATCACCACGTTCTGTATCCGGTCCCCCCTGGCAAGGAACTGCTTCGCCTCGCCGGGGACGATCTCGATAAATTTGTCGCCCAGGATGCCCTGGTTCTTGACGGTCACCTTGCTGTCGACAGGGACCTGGACCCCTTTCCTTATGCTGATCGTCAACAGCGCCTTGTTTCCCTCAAGCTTTATATTGCGCACTTTACCGATCTCCACGCCGGCGATCTGGACCGGCGTGCGCGGGTCGAGGCCGCTAGCGTTCTGGAGGGTCACGTACAGATCGTATCCCGGCTCATGGAACGCACCGAACTTCCCGATCCTGAAAGACATATAGAAAAGGACCAGGATGGCGATGAGTACAAGAACGCCTACCTTCAGTTCCGTGGATACCAGTTTTTTACTCATGACTGACCTCCTGTGAAGCCTGGTATTTTTGTCGCTTTCAAAAACTCCTGCATCTCTTCCCGGGTGCTCCTGCGTATCTCAAACGGGGTGCCGTATTCTATGATCCTTCCATCGTAGAGCATGGCCACTTTGTCGGCGATCCTGAACATGCCGAGGATATCGTGGCTGATAACGATATATGTTTTCTTCAGGCGTGTCTGTGTCTCCTTGATGAGGTCGAGGATCGTGAGTGAGATGATCGGGTCCAGGGCGCTTGTGGGCTCATCGAAAAGGATGATCTCGGGATCGAGGACAAGCGCCCTCGCAAGCCCCACCCTTTTTCTCATGCCGCCGGAGAGCTCCGATGGCATCTTCCCGGCAAAACCGAGAAGGCTCACCTGTCTGAGCCTGTCTTCCACCATCCGGTCTATCTCCCTCTCCGGGTAGTTTGTATGTTCCCTGAGCGGAAAGGCCACGTTCTCGTAGACATTCATGGAATCAAAAAGCGCCGCCTCCTGGAAAAGCATACCGAACTTCTTCCTGAACCTCGTTGAGGCCGCGCTCATTGAGTGCGGTGATCTCGGTCCCGTCCACCCATACCTCGCCGGCGTCGGGCTTGAGGAGGCCGATTATGTGCTTTAGCAGGACGCTCTTGCCGCCGCCGCTCTTGCCGATGATGACGGTGATCTTTCCCGTCTCGATCTCAAGGTCTATGCCGTCGAGCACCACCTGGTCCCCGAAGCTCTTGTGAAGATCGTTTATCCTGACAGCGATGTTATCCATATCAGAACATGAGGGAGGTGAGTATATAGTCGGAGACAAGGATGGTGAGGCTCGATGCCACAACGGCCTCTGTCGTCGCCCTTCCGACCCCCTCTGCGCCTCCTTTCGTATTGAATCCCTTATAACAGCAAATGACGCTCATGATAACGCCGAACACGGCCGCCTTTATGAGGCCGTTATAGATGTCCTCAAGACCCAGTATCTTCTCTATCTTGTTGACAAAGGCACCCTCGTTGATCCCGAGAAGCTTGACGCCGACGAGGTACCCGCCGATGATCCCCACGAAGTTCGAGATCGCCGTCAGGACTGGGAGCATAAGGAAAGACGCGATCACGCGCGGACTGACGAGGTACTTGATGGGGTTGAGCGCCATTACCGTGATGGCATCGATCTGCTCCGTAACCCGCATGGTGCCGAGCTCAGCCGTCATGGCCGACCCGGCACGCCCCGTCACCATGAGGCTCGTGAGTACAGGCCCCAGCTCGCGTGTCATGCTGAGCGCCACGATGGCACCCACCATTCCCTCTGCCCCGAACTTCCTGAAACCGTATGAAGACTGCAAGGCAAGCACCATGCCGGTGAAGATCCCCGTAATGACGACGACGAGAAGGGAATTGACGCCGATGAACTCCATCTGCTTGAAGATGTAGTTCATTTTAAAGGGCCGCCTCAGGCTTAGATAAACGCTCTGGACAAAAAAAGAACCGACAGAGCCAAGTCCGGTAACAGCGCCCCCCATCGACCGGGCAATGCCTTCCAATGCACCTTTAAACATAGACCCTCAAAACCCTCCTGGAGATCTTGCACAAAACCTCGTAAGGGATCGTCCCGGCATTCTCTGCCATCTCGTTGGCACTGATACGCAAATCTTCGCCCTCGCCGAGCAGTATCGCTTCGTCGCCGCTTTTCACCGCGTCAAGACCGGTCACATCGGCAAGGATCCAGTCCATGCAAACCCTCCCAACAATACTGCATTTCCTGTTCTTTATCAAGACTAAACCTCTATTTGAAAGCGACCGCGGATACCCGTCGGAATACCCCACCGGGATATAGGCGATCCTTGTGTGTTTATCGGTCACATACGTTCTTCCATAGCTCAAGCGCCGCGCCGGGAGGGAATTCCCGTAAAAAGGCGACGCGGGCGACGACCTTCATCACCTGCCTCAATGGAAGTTTTTCCTCGAGCTCCCGCGACGAATGGGAACCATAGAGGCTTATCCCCACACGGACCATGTTAAAGTGGGCCTCGGGGTAATTCACCACGGCGCCGCTGTTGCCCATGTGTATGTACGGTGGTTTGAAGCCGGCCTTTTCGAAGGCGTCGATCACCTTCCTGAAGGTTTCTACCTGGGCATGACCGTATTCATCCTTTAGCTCCGATGCGGAAAAATGGCTCATAAGGCCTTCCAGCTCCACCGCGGGGGCCCCCTTGAGAAGCCCGGCGACCATCTGCGCCTGTGACGGGTCAAAACCGAGTCTGCCCATGCCGGTATCGAACTTGACGTGGACCTTCAGCGGTCTTCCAAAACGGGATGCCTCGGAGAGGACCCTCCTGAGGATCGCTTCGTCGTAGACAACGGGGGTAAGATCATAGCGCAGGACCGGTTCAACCTCGTCCCAGGAAAAAAGGCCGCTCATGACGAGGAGGGGTTTCGTGATCCCGCCCTTGCGGAGGTCCACGCCTTCGTCTACAGTTGCCACACCCAGGTGATCGACGCCAATGGAGCCCAACTTTTTCGAGATCTCAAGGGCACCGTGGCCGTACGCGTCCGCCTTGACAACACCCAGGAGCCTGACCCCGGCGCCAAGGCGCTCCCTGATGGACCGGTAATTGTCCTCAAGGGTCTCAAGATCGATATATGCGACCGCCCTCGGGGCGTTCGTCATAGGCTGCCTCCTTTATTGTGCCGTACCCAGGTCCTTAAAGACCTTTTCGCAGGCCGCTATGGTCTTTTGCATCTCGACCTCACCCGATGTGAGCGTGATGAACGAGGCCTCGAACTGGCTCGGAGCAAAGAATATTCCCTCTTCCAGCATACCTTTGAAAAACCTTTCATAGAGGCCCCTGTCGGACGCAGCCGCGGTCTCGTAACCGGTAACGTCCCTGTCCGAGAAGAACCCCGTAAATATGCCCGTCATCGAGTTTATACGGTACGGGACACCATGCTTCACCGCTATCGCCGTGACCTCTTTGGCAAGTATATTGGCATTCTCCCGCATCGTCGCGTATACGTGACCGTTCTCTTTCAGGTAGGCGAGCACGTAAAGACCGGCCCGGACCGCCACGGGGTTGCCGGAAAGGGTGCCGGCCTGGTAGACATCGCCCTGTGGCGCGAGGCGGTCCATGATCTGCCTCTTTCCACCGAAGGCCCCTATGGGAAAACCGCCCCCTATGATCTTGCCGAGGCAGGTCAGGTCGGGGTCGATATCGTAGATGTGCTGAGCCCCGCCGAAGGCTATACGAAAACCCGTGATAACCTCGTCGAAGATGAGGAGGATACCCCGTTTCCTGCACAGGCCCTCCAACCCTTTAAGAAAACCTTCTTCGGGCAGGATAACGCCCATGTTGCCCATGACGGGCTCGATAATGACACAGGCGATGTCGTCGCTGCTGTCGGCGATGCGCTCCACGGTGTCGAGGCGGTTAAATTCTGCCACGTAGGTGTGTTTCGCAAGGTCCGCCGGGACTCCCGCGCTGTCGGGGATGCCGAAGGTGGCAAGCCCCGAGCCCGCCTTTACGAGGAGGCTGTCCACATGGCCGTGGTAACAACCCCGGAATTTGATGACCCCATTCTTACCGGTGTACCCGCGGGCAAGGCGCAGGGCGCTCATGGTCGCCTCCGTCCCGGACGTGGTGAGCCGCAGGCTCTCCACGGAGGGGAACGCTTCTACGATGAGACGGGCAAGCTCGGCCTCATGGGGATGGCAGGCCCCGTAACTTGTTCCGTCATCGAGGGCCTGTGTCACCGCCACGATGAGGCCTTCGTCGGCATGGCCGAGAATGATCGCCCCCCAGGAGGCCACATAGTCGAGAAAGGCGTTGCCGTCCACGTCATAGAGGTAGGAACCTTTCGCCCTTTTCACATAAAAAGGCCGGTCGTTGACGGAAAGAAAGGCCCTGACGGGGCTGTTCACACCACCCGGTATGCATTGCTTCGCTTCTTCATAATATTTATCAGATATGTTCTTCTTCATTCCTGCACCGTAAATGATGTCTTTTTGAACTCCCTTGTGCTGAACAGGACCCTGTAATCCCCAATGCCCGAGTGCGATGCCATTCGCTCGATGGTGGCGAGGCATTCCTGCCTTGTCCTGCCGTGGACCATGGTATAGAGGTTGTAGGGCCAGTATCCGCCGGTATCACGCTCGTAACAGTGGCTCACCTCCGGAAATTCCGCCATGATGTTCCCTGCCTTTTCGATCCCGTCTTCATCAGCGCGCCAAACCACCATGGCGTTGCCCTCATAGGCAACCGCGCGATGTGAGACCACGGCGGCGATCCTCCGGATGAACCCGCGCTCCCTGAGGAGGACAAGTTCTTCCATCAATTCCCGCCCGCTTGCCCCCATCGTTTTTGCCATATCCTCATAGGGCCTTTCGGTGACGGGAAAATCGGCGGGCAATACCTCCAAAACCCTTTTCATCTGGTCTATTTTTACACATCAGGAAAAACCTTTTCAAACAAATTCGCCCTGAATAGACGTAAAGTGCCCCTATCCAAAAAATACTTTACATTCCACCCGTGAACATGTTGTAACTATCAAATCCAGCGATGTCGGTATAGAAGCCGTGATATCAAGGCTTTTTACCCGCTGTTAACAATTGAAGGAGCGACCGCAATGGCAAAACCAGCATCCAGGATCGAACAGATCCCCCCTTACCTTTTCGCGCGCATTGACAAGAAAAAGGAAGAGGTAAGAAAGAAAGGCATGGACCTTGTCGACTTCGGGATCGGTGATCCCGATATCCCGACCCCGGAAAACATCATCGCCAGGATGAAAGAGGCGGTATCAGACCCGAAAAACCACCGCTATCCAAGCTATGAAGGCATGCCGGAGTTCAGGCAGGCCGCGGCCCAATGGTACAAAAAACGCTTCAATGTCGATCTCGACGCCGCAACCGAGGCGGTCACGCTCATCGGCTCCAAGGAAGGCATCGCCCATATGCCCTGGGCATACGCGCAGGCCGGGGACGTGGTCCTCGTCCCGTCGCCGGGATACCCGGTCTACAAGATCGCCACGATGTTCGCCGGGGCTACCCCGTATATCATGCCCCTTACGGAAGCAAACGGCTTTCTTCCCCGCTATGAGGACATTCCCGAGGACATACTCAAGAAAGCAAAGCTCCTCTTCATCAACTACCCCAACAACCCCACCGGGGCATGTGCCGACGACAGCTTTTACGAAAAGACCCTGGAGCTTGCCAGGCGCTATGATATCCTTGTCTGCCATGATGCCGCTTACAGCGAGATCGCCTATGAAGGGTACAGGCCGAAAAGCATTCTCGAGTTCGACAGGGACAAAAAATATTCCCTGGAATTCCACTCCCTCTCCAAGACGTATTGCATGACAGGCTGGCGGATCGGCTTCGCCGTCGGTAACAGCGACGCCATCTACAACCTGGGCAAGCTGAAGACGAACATCGACTCCGGCGCGTTCCAGGCGATCCAGTATGCCGGCATCGAGGCGTTGACAGGCGACCAGTCATTTGTCGCAGAGCTCAACAAAAGACTTGAGAAGAGACGGGACATGATAGTCGAGGGGTTCGGTTCCTCCCTCGGTATCGCCATGCATAAACCGAAGGCCACCTATTACATCTGGGCGAAGGTACCGGGAGGGTTAACCTCTTCCGACTTCTGCGAAAAGCTCATCGAAGAAACAGGCATCGTCGTCACTCCGGGAAGCGGCTTCGGCGACGAAGGAGAAGGATACTTCAGGATCTCCATCACCATCGGCGAGGAAAAGATCGCCGAAGCGATCAGAAGGCTCAGGTCTTTTAAGCTTTAACAGGTCAGTAAACCACAAGGGGGTTTGTATGAGGCTCGCATCCGTCAGGTTTGTTGTGTCATCCCTTTTTATAGCCCTTTTCCTGGCAGCGGCGTTCATCGCGCCCGCATACGCCGACACGGCCGCAGAGATCAACAGGAAGGGTATCGCGCTCTCCGAAGCCGGCAACCACGAGGCCGCCATAAAAGAATTTTCCATGGCAATAGCCCTGGACCCCAAGTTCACCGACGCATGGTACAACAGGGGCCGCTCATACGGTGCCCTCGGGAAACACGCCGAGGCGATCAAGGACTACACGCGCACCGTCGAACTCGATCCCAATGACGCCGTCGCCTTTAACAACAGGGGCCACGCCTATTATTCCCTTGGCGACCTCAACCGGGCCATAGAGGACTACTCCAGGGCCATAACGCTCAAGCCCGACATGCCAACCGCTTACAGCAACAGGGGGCTCGCCTACGACAGGCTCGGAAAACCCGACCTTGCCATCAGGGACTATAACAAGGCCATCGAGTTGAACCCTTCCTACGCAACGGCATACAACAACAGGGGGCTCTATTACGACAATCTCGGCAAAAATGAACCGGCCCTTTCTGATTTTGGCAAGGCCATCTCGTTGAATCCCCGTTACGCGCTGGCCTATTACAACAGGGGGTATACCTACCACAGGCTCGGCAGCTACGAACAGGCCGTAAAGGATTACGATAAGGCCATCGAGCTGAACCCCTCCTACGCGGCCGCATACAACAACAGGGGATATGTCCGCTTTGTCCTCGGCGATACGCAGTCCGCCATCGCGGACTACACGAAGGCCATCAGCCTGAACCCCCGTTATGCCACGGCGTATACGAACCGGGGGCATACATACAGCATCATGGGAAAATATGACGATGCCGCCAGGGACCTCAACAAGGCGATCGAACTCGATCCTTCATATGCCACGGCTTACAACAACCGCGGCTTCATGTACTTCAACATGGAGAAATACAAAGAGGCCGTTGCCGATTACACGAAGGCCATCGAGCTGAAACCGTCCTACCCCATCGCTTACAGCAACCGTGGATACGCCTACGACAAACTGGGCAACTTTACCCAGGCCATCAAGGACTACAACAAGGCCATCGAGCTGAACCCCAGATATGCCACGGCTTACAACAACCGCGGCTTCGCCTATTTCAACTCCGGCAACTACACACAGGCGATCGCCGATTACACGAAGGCCATCGAGCTGAACCCCCGCTACGGCCTCGCCTTTTTCAACCGTGCAGTCGCCAGGTTAAAAGCGGGGGACAGGGACAGATCCATAGAAGACCTGAAAGGAGCCGCCCGCCTCGGCAACGAAGATGCCCGGGACACCCTGAAGGAACTGAAGATAGGGTGGTAAAAAAAATAGTTTCAACTGCTTCGGTAGCGAGAGCAACGGGTCGGCTGGATTGACCCACTATGCATACATCAATCTTCCCTTGGGTTGCGGGATTGGACGTTGCAGTTCTATGGCGGTATCTATCCACTCATCTATGATGGTTTCGACGTTTGAAAGTGCTTCTTTGTAGGTTTTTCCGTCTGCCATACAACCCGGTAATTCTGGAACTTCGGCAATAAATGCCCGGTCTTCCGGGCTCCAATAAATTATTATTTCATATTTATTTTTCATTTCTTTCCTCCAGGGTTAACTTATAGCGGACTATGAGGTTGCGAACCTGCCTTACTTGATAAGGTTTTGTCTTTGATCCTTTTGGCTGCAGGTTCAATATTTCCTCTACGTTATCCTTTGCAAAAATATGGTGGTCTCCTCTGATCCGTTCTTCAAAACCAAACTTCTTGAGCAAATTACAGGTATCAACAAAAGATATATTGGCATCGGATGTACCGGATAGAATTTTAAACAACAATTTTTCATAATTACCCATAGTATGCTAACTATTTTAAATTTATTGCACTTTCATGTCAATTTTTATCTGCATAACGTAAAAGCCCGCCGAAGGCTGGGTTGGGCGACATTCCATTCGTTGCACAACGCTTATGCATAACCGGGGAGGAAATCTTACCTGCTTATGAGAAAGTTATAAAGGAATTATTTTCAGGAGGTTTCAGACAAAAGAAAAAAGACTTTTTTTATCTTTTTACTTTGAAACCTGAAACCGTCTTCACATGGAGGTGCGGTTGCGACCTTCTTTTTTGCTGCGGTACATCAGGGTGTCGGCCCTCTTGATGAGCGCCGCCGCAGTGTCCTTCTTTTCGGCCAGGGTGGCGCCGATGGATATGGTGACATGCTGGTTCGTATCATCCACCGGGATCGATGATTTTTCCACAAGGGTGCGGATCTTCTCCGCCACATGAAGAAGGTTCTCCCTGTCAACGTTGGCGACAAAGGCGACAAATTCCTCGCCGCCCCATCGGCTCACCATGTCAGATGCCCGAAGCCCGTTGATAATGGTAGCGGCAACGATGCGCAAGACCTTGTCGCCCACGTCGTGGCCATGGGTGTCGTTGACGACCTTGAAGTTGTCGATATCGATGAAAAGGACCCCGAAGGTCCATCCGTAACGCTTGAACTCCCTGAGCTTCCCCGTAAGGTTCATCTCGCCGTAGCGCCGGTTGCCGAGCTTGGTCAGAGGGTCGAGAAGCGCCATCCGCTCCAGTCCATGGACCTTCCTTGTAAGCTCGATCTTCGGGGAATTGTCGCTGAAGACCTCCACGGCGCCCATGACCTTGCCATGACGGTCGCGGATCGGCGAAACCCGCACAAGCACCGGGACCCTGTGGCCGTCGCGGTGGTGAAAGTACATCTCGCCATCCATGGTCTTGCCGCCTTGCATGGCCTTTTCCAGGGGGCATTGTCCTTTGCAGAGATTGACCCCTTTATCGTCGACATGCATGAGGATGTTGTCCCAACAATGCCTCCCGACAACCTCTTCCGGTTTGTAGCCGGTCATCTTCCCGGCGGCATCGTTCCAGTATAGTATCTTGCGATCATTGTCGACGAAATAGACCCCGTCATAGAGGTTATCGAGGAGTTCACGGTAAAACCTGTCATCTGTAAGGCTTTGCGTGTGCTCTTTCATTTTCTAACCTCCGCGTCCCCCTACGATGATCCCGGGGATCCGCAGTGTCGGCTGGGCGTCCGCAACGGGGACACCCTGGCCGTCTTTGCCGCACGTGCCGATGCCGAAGCCGAGGTCCGTCCCCACCATGTCGATGTCCCTGAGGACCTTGAGCCCGCTGCCCATCATGGTGGCGTTCTTTATCATGGGCCCCACGATGCCCTTTTCGATAAGGTAACCCTCGGATATCTCGAAGACAAAGTCCCCACGCACCGTGTCGACCTGGCCGCCGCCCATCTTGACAACGAGGACGCCGTCATCGACGGAGGCAATGATCTTTTCGGGGTCATCATTGCCGGGGAGGATCATGGTATTGCTCATTCGCGGTATGGGCCTGAACCGGTAGGACTCCCTCCTGCCGTTGCCCGTCGATCTCATATTGTGCTTCATGGCGTGGAACCGGTCGAAGAGGTAGTTCTTCAGGACACCCTTTTCGACGAGGACGGTCCTCTCAGAGGGAAAACCTTCATCGTCAAAGGCATAGGTCCCCCGCATATGGGGAATCGTCGCGTCGTCCACGACACTGATGAGCCCTGATGCGATCTGACTGCCGAGAAGGCCCTTGTAGCAGGAGAGCCCCTCCATGGCGAGGTCCGCCTCCAGTCCGTGGCCGATCGCCTCGTGTATCATGGTGCCGCCGGCCTCTGACGCGAGGACGACCGTCTTCATGCCCATGGGCGCCTCCCTGGCGGCAAGAAGGCCCTGCAGGCGCCTGACCGTTTTCACGGCAAGGCCCTCGATCAGCTCATCGGTAAAAAATTCGAAACCATAGAAACCGCCGACGGCCTCATAGGACGTCTGCATCTCACCATTGTCCTTGCCGACGAGCAGAACGGAAAGGACAACCTGCGTGCGGCTGTCTTCCATTGACCCGTCTTCGCTGTTGAAGATCTTTACCTTCTGACGGGTATCACGGTATATGACGCGCGCCTGGGTGATACGCGGCTCCATTTTGCGCGCAATGGACTCGAATTTTTTAACGAGGGCAAGTTTCTCCCCTGCGGGGACCCCTTCGGGGTCGCGGGTAATGGAAAAGGGGTAACCGCCCGCAAGTTCGCCCCGCGCGCTGGCGGGGGTGCCCGCGGCCTTGCTGCCGCAGTACCGGGAAAGCTCCGTCGCCAGATCGATGAGGCGGGCCTCCTCGAATGAGTTCGTTGACGCGTAAAAGCTCTTCCAGGGAGTTATAACGCGCAGGCCGATCCCTGAGTCCTCACCGCGCTCGAGCTTTTCTATCCTGCCCGACTCAAGCTGTATGTGGGTGTAGGTCCTTTCATCGACAAAAATATCACTAAAGGTCCCCCCGCCTTCCATGAGCGCGGCGAGTATCTTTTTCTCGTTGAACATCAGGGAACCTCCCGGAATTCTATCCCATAGTTTATCATATCCGCGATTATCCCATAGAGGTCTTTTTCAAAGCTCGCCGGGTAGATGATCTCGATGAGCCCCTCCCGCCCGTCGATGACGGAAAAGATGGCGACGTCCTCGTAGGATTCCAGGGTGGCCTTGAAGAAACCTATCCCGCTCCTGTCCACGAGATACCGCTTTGTCCTTTCATCGATCATAAGGTCCCGTCAAGCATCTCGATAAAGGCCTCGATGCGCATCTTTGTCCTCGTGTCGAGGGCCCTCGGCAGGTCCCCCTCTATGGTGAGGATGGGGACGCCGACGGTCTCGCGGAGGATCACATCTTCGATGGCCCTGAAACAGAAGGCCTGGACGTAGTGGATGATCCCCCTTATACCGCGCCGCCCGATCTCTTTGTTTATATCGCCAAGGCGCGCAAATATACCGTAGGGATAGGTATAGAGGAGGTAGCGCTCGACGATGTCGGACGTCTCGAATGGAAGCGCGAACTGGCGCTGCGTCTCATTGTAGACGACACGGCCGCCTGCGCTTTCGATAAAGTCATGGAGGTCCGTGAAGATGGGAGGGACGCCGATATAGCCCAGCGGGATCCCTTCCGTCCTTTCCCTCGCACGCGCCCGGGTAATGAACTCACCGGCCCCGGCGGCATATTCCTTTATGTTGCCGAGCATGTCGGAGGCCCGCACGAGCCAGAGGTGGTTCTCTCCGCCCGTCACATTGCGCTCGCTCCAGGTCATCGTATCGATCTCTGCCAGCCTCTCCCTCGCCCCCTTGATCTCCTTTTCGACCTCCAGGAGCGCTCCGTCTTCGACATCCAGCTCCTTTTTGAGCTTGCCGATCTCGCGCGAGAGGACCTCCCTGTCACGGTCGTAGGGAAAGGAGAAGGGTATCGTCCTTATGCCCCGGTAGCGAAAGATCTCCGCGAGCGCCTGGGTATTGCTGCAGTCTCCCTCCATGACGGTGATAACGGCCTCCACCTCGCGTTCCATGACCACACCGTAGATGCCCTTCACCCAGTTGCACATGCCTTTCGGGAAACCGTCGCGTTCGGCGCGTTCGATGAAACGCCCGGGCTCGGGGTCAGTGACGAATATGTTGTTGAGGTCGCAGGGCTCGTAACCCGCCGCGAAGATGACCTCAACGGGGACCGTGGTGGTAAATCCGATGATCCCCCTGCTTTTTCGTGGTTCTGTCATGCTTTTTAGAATAATACACATGAGGGCCAAACGGAAGGATTTTTATAAGGCAGGTTATGGGTTATTGGTGATAGGTGCATGGGAAAAGATCTTTGCGGATATTGCGTGCTCCTCGATATTCGGACTTCTACTTTCGCTTTGCCAGGCTCTTTTCCGTGTAGCGGGGATCGTGGGTGACCTGTTTGTCCGATTGTGATAAAAGGCGGCGTGCGAGGCGCCTTTTTCCCTTCCGGGCCCGGGGATTCGACGATGAGTACCGTGAGCCCGCTGTGCCTTCCGCCATAGCTGTCCAGCTCAAAGTACTGGTTGTTCCACAAAAAGCAGACGCGCTCCTTGCTCAGGACCCTCTGTCTTCGGGTCCATGAGGCGGGTGAATTTGATATATTCCTGCTCGGGGATGAGTTCTTCCTCTTCTATCCGGACGATTCCGGCCGCTGGCGACCCTGACCCTGGAAAGGAAATGGAGGTATGTGCCGTCCTGCCCCCTTCTCCTGATCCTTATCTCCTCGCTCACCTCCCGTGAACGCAGGTACACCTGCTCTATCTGGAGTTTCTGATGTGCCGGAAGGCCCTTTACGTCAACATGGCGGACCAGGTATTTCTCGCGGGTCGGAGACGGAACGGGAATGCCGAGCAGCTGCGGCCATCGCCTCGAAGGCCCTCTTGATCTTGCCGTCGAAATCAGTGGTGTTGTCGATGATCTTGAAACGGGGATGGCCGAGCCAGCTCTCCTGCGTCCTCTGATCGATACGGAGGGCTTCCTCGGGCGTTTCGAGGCGCGCGGTGTTGTTCTCCCCGGTGTAGTATTCGGCGGCACCGTCGGCGGCGGTGACAAGATGGATAACGCAGTTGTACCGATGACGAAGAGCGGCGCGGGTCAATCCTTTCCTTTTCAGGATCCCGTTGAAGACCTCATCGGTCAGGAAGGCCCTTATGTCCATGATGCCCCTGTCGAGGAGTATCACCTTCCTGCGTTCGGGGAAGATCCTGGCAACGGCCTGTTTATAGGTGTCCTCAAAGGCCATCTGCATATCGAAAATGGCCTCCTCAAAGACCACGATCTGTCCCGGCTTGTCCATCTTGCGCCGGTCGATCCCGTTTCCCGTGATCAGGGTTGCCGTCTCGGGCACCACGAAAACCATGAAGCCGTGATCGGACAGTTTTTCCGTGAGGTATGCAAGGGATGAGCTTTTCCCCGAACATGGCCCCCCGGTAAGGACGATCATGCTCACCGGTTCGATCAGCTTGGAATTAACTGGCAACAAAACCCTCCACAATAAAAAACAGTTGCAACAGCTTGAGCCGCTTAAACAGCTTGAACGTGAAAAAAATGAAGGACCATTTACAAGGAATAATTTTTATTTCTTAACGTTCGAACTGTTTAAGCCGTCTTCTCAGCTGTTGACGATGTTTCGCCAGTCGGTTATTACCGGATCGTAGCCTTTTCCCATGAGCATGGCCTTGATCTGCGCGACGCTCCGCGGGTCGTAGACCTGGAACTGTCCGTCCTCGTAATCGGGGTTTGCGTCGACGTACCCTCCGACACGGGTCGAGGAACCCGCCGACATCTTTGTGATACCAAGCCCGATGATGCGGTCCCTGAAGCCGGGGGTTTCACGCGTTGAGATGCTGATCCCGGCGCGGGGGAAGATGAGCCTCGCCGCCGCGACGACCTTGATCATGTCCCTGTCGGACACCTCGAGATAGCGGTGTTCGTCGTCGGCAACCCGCCTGATGCGCGGAAAGGCAAGGCCGAACTCGACACCGGTATACTTTCTTTCCAGGTAGCGCACATGCTCGAAGAGCCTCATAATGTCATCCTGCCAGCGGGTAAGCCCCAGGAGGACTCCAAGGGAGATGTGGCGCACCCCGGAGCGGGCTACGCGCTCCGGCGCCTCTACGCGGTAATCGTAGTTCTTCTTCGGGCCCGCGAGATGGAGCTCGTCGTAGCGGCCGCGGTCGTAGGTCTCCTGGTACAAGGTCACCCCGTCGACACCCGCAAGGTAGAGGTCCCTGTACTCCTCTTCTTCGAGGGGATAGACCTCGAGGGCGACATAGGGGAAGTACCTTCCCGCGATCGTTACGGCCTCCCCGATATATTGAGGAGGGGAATGGAGGCGCGATTCACCCGTCAGGATAAGGCAGCTTCGGATCCCCGTGGACGCAAGGGCGGCGCACTGACTGTCTATCTCTTCCAGCGAGAGCTTGCTCCTGGGAATACCCCCATGGGAGGCGTGGAAACCGCAATAGACACATTCATTCTGGCAATAGTTAGATATGTACAGCGGGGCGTAGAGGCTTATGGTGCGGCCGAAATACCGCCGCGTAAGGTCACGGGCCGCAAGCGCCATTTCCTCAAGGAGGGCCCTGTCGTCGGATCGAAATATGGATGGAAGGTCCTCGATCCTCAATCTGTCAAGATCGATCCCCGAAGATGCGCTACTCATCGTATAGGAACCCCGTCAGCGGCGATGAAGCGCTTGCCGCCGCCCTTTCCTGTCCCAACCTCGCGATATAGGCCATCCTGCCGGCCTCGACACCTCTTGCGAAGGCGCGGGCCATCAAAACGGGGTCCTGCGCAACGGCGACCGCCGTGTTCGCCAGCACGGCATCGGCGCCTATCTCCATGGCCTCTGCGGCATGCGACGGGCGGCCGATCCCCGCGTCAACAACGATCGGCACCTCATCTATCTCCTCTATGATCACCTCGATGAGGGTACGCATCTTCAGTCCCTGGTTGGAACCGATGAGGGAACCGAGCGGCATGACCGCCGCCGCGCCTGCCTCAACAAGGGCCTTCGCCACGTAAAGATCGGGGTGCATATAGGGAAGCACCGTGAAACCTTCCGCCGCGAGCATCCGAGTTGCCTTTACAGTTTCCTGGTTGTCCGGCAGGAGGTAACGGCTGTCGTTGATGACCTCTATCTTTACCCAGTCCCCGTAGCCGGCCTCCCTGGCGATGCGCGCGATGCGCACGGCCTCCTGGGCATTTCGAGCCCCCGATGTGTTGACCATGACGGTCGTGCCTTCGGGTATAAAGGAAAGGATGTTTTCCTGGCTTTCCTCAAGGTCTATCCTGCGCAGCGCCACCGTCACCAGCTGTGAGCCGGAGCTCCGGATGGCCTGTCGCATTGCCTCTTTGCTGCCGAACTTCCCTGTCCCAAGGAAGAACCGGCTCGTGAACTCCTTGCCGCCCAGTATGAAATTATCTTCCATGATCACCCTCCTCCCACGAAGGACACCAGTTCAACGCGGTCACCTTCCGAGAGGATGGTTTGCGTCCAACGATCACTTTTTACGACACCGTCATTGAGGACGAGGATCACCCGTTCGGGGTTCACCTTGCCGGAGTCTATGAACCGCCCCAGGTCCATACCGCCGGCGACCTCAACTTCGCGGCCGTTCACCATTATCTTCATAGTATATCCTTCTTGATCCGTTCCAATAATTCGGCCGCATCCCCGCAGGCCCTGACAACCCCTATCGTCCTTGCGCCCGCGGCGAGGACGGCGTCGATATTGGTAAGGTCGATGCCGCCGATGGCAACAAAGGGTATGTCGAGGCCCTCCGCTGCCTCCCTGACGTACGAGAGGCCCACCGCCGGCCTGCCGGGCTTTGTCGGCGTGGCATAGACGGGCCCGGCGGATATGTAATCAGCGCCGTCCAGTATTGCCTGCCTTCCCTGTTCAAGGTTGTGCGTTGTCTTGCCCAGGATCATCTCTTCACCGATAATACCGCGGGCCTCCACGGTCGACATGTCCTGACCCACGTGCACACCGTCCGCCCCTGCCTTTACGGCGAGAGCGGGGTCGTCGTTGAGGATGAAGATGAATCGCTTCACCCGCCTGTGGTCCGTCAGTTCCCTGGACTTTTCCAGGATGGCGGCTTCATCGGACGCCTTGTCCCTGAGCTGGACTATCGCGGCGCCGTCGTCGACCGCCTGTTTCAGTTCGGCGACCGAGGCGGATATCACATAGAGGTCATTCGTAAAGGGTATCCTTCGAGCCATCGGTGATATTAAATTACATCAAAATCGGCGTCAAGTCCAAGGTCTTCTGATATTCCGGGGAGCTTTCGAGGGGTTCTCTATATGTAGTACATCGTGGAGCCCTGCCGATCCTTGAACTGCTGCATCTCCACAAGTGATGCAAGCGTGTATCCCTTCATAGCCTCTTCCATCTTGTTGCCGAGGTTCGTCCAGACCTCACGGGTCACACAGATATCCGATCTCGGACAGGCACCGGTATTGCCGACGCAATCGACAAGGCTGCAGGGGCCCTCCAGGACGGTTATTATCTCGCTCAAGGTGATCCTGTCAGCTGTCCGGTTCAGAAGGTACCCGCCTTTTCTGCCCCGCTGGGCCTTCACGACACCGCCCTTTTTCAACGCTGAAAAGATGTGCTCGAGGTATTTTTCAGAAACCCCCTGTCTTCCGGCGATCTCCGAGAGGAACACGGGTGCATTGCCGCCGCCGTGAGAGGCAAGGTCTATCATCGCCCGCAAACCGTACCTGCCTTTCGTAGATATCTTCATTTCTATATCCTACTTATTTTATGGGAATAGTATAGTTAGCGTATTGACATGTGTCAATATGTTTCTTATAATCCTGCAATGGACAGGTAAAAATCCGACACATATCGGGCACAAGAAGCCTTTCGTGCCGCGGCGCCATAACATATCGAAGAAAGGAGCTTACTATGTGGGAATATACGGACAAGGTGAGGGAGCATTTCTTAAACCCGAAGAACGCCGGTGAAATAGAAAACCCCGACGGTGTGGCCGAGGTGGGTTCCATCGCCTGCGGGGACGCCCTCAAGCTCAGCTTTAAACTTGATGAGAACAAGCGCATCGCGGACGCGAAGTTCAAGACCTTCGGATGCGCAAGTGCAATCGCCTCCGCCTCCGCCCTCACGGAAATGCTCAAGGGCAAAACCGTGGAAGAGGCGATGACGATAACGAACCAGGACATCGCCGACTACCTGGGCGGGCTGCCTCCCGAAAAGATGCACTGCTCGGTCCTCGGGCAGGAGGCCCTGGAGAAGGCCATCGAGAACTACCGGGGCGTTTCCCATAAGAAACCGGATGAGGAGATCGTCTGTGTCTGCTTCGGCGTCACCGACGGCGAGATCGAACGCGCCGTCAGGCAGAACCACCTCACCACCGTTGAAGAGGTGACGAACTACACCAAGGCCGGGGGCGGCTGTACGAACTGTCACGAAAAGATCCAGGCCATCATCGATCGGGTCTATGCCACCCAAAAACCCGAAGGCCAGCCCGTTGAGAGGCCGAAGCTCTCCAACCTCCAGAAGATCCGCATGATCGAAGAGACGATCGAGCGGGAGATAAGGCCGTCACTCAAACACGACGGCGGCGACATCGACCTCATCGATGTCGTGGGGAACAGGGTGCTCGTTGCGATGCGCGGGGCCTGTGCGACCTGCCAGGCATCGCAGGCCACCATGAAGGGGTTCGTGGAATGGAAGCTCAAAGAGCTTGTATCACCGGAAATTGTCGTTGAGGAGGTGGCGTCATGAGAGAGGTCTATCTTGATAACAACGCCACGACCATGGTGGCCCGGGAAGTCCTTGACGAGATGCTGCCCTATTTTCACGACTACTACGGGAATCCCTCGAGCATGCATTCCTTCGGCGGCAAGGTAGCACGAAAACTTGCCGATGCCCGCCAGAGGATTGCGGCTCTGCTCGGCGCTGACCCGGAAGAGATCATCTTCACGAGCTGCGGTACGGAAAGCGACAATGCCGCGATCATGTCGGCCCTGTCGAACAATCCCGGTAAGAACCACATCATCACGAGCAGGGTGGAACATCCGGCGGTAAAGGTGTTGTGCGAGCACCTCGCCGAAAAGGGTTATCGCGTGACCATGCTCTCCGTGGATGCAGAAGGAAGGCTCGACATGGACGAATACGAGACGAGCCTTACCCCCGACACTGCGATCGTGAGCATCATGTGGGCCAACAACGAAACGGGCGTTATCTTCCCCGTGGAAGAGGCGGCAAGGCTCGCCCGCGAACGGGGGATCACCTTCCACACCGACGCGGTCCAGACCGTGGGAAAGATACCGATCAATATGAAGCACAACTCCATCGATATGCTCTCATTGTCCGGGCACAAACTGCACGCCCCAAAGGGCATCGGCGTGCTCTACGTCCGGAAAGGCACACGCTTCTCTGCCTTCCTCATCGGCGGGCACCAGGAAAAAGGGCGCCGCGGCGGTACGGAGAACGTGCCGAGCATCATTGCCCTCGGGAAGGCCTGCGAGCTGGCAGCCGCCAACATGGAAAAAGAGAACACCTATGTTAGGGCGCTTCGTGACAGGCTGGAGAGCGAACTTCTCAAGGCGATCCCGCAGAGCCGGGTGAACGGCAACACAAAGGAACGCATTCCCAACACAACGAACATCAGTTTCGAGTTCATCGAAGGCGAGAGCATCCTCCTGCTCATGGACCAGTTCGGCATCTGCGCGTCCTCAGGTTCTGCCTGCACCTCCGGTTCGCTGCAGCCTTCCCACGTGCTCCGGGCCATGGGGGTACCATACACGATGGCGCACGGTTCTATAAGGTTCAGTCTCAGCGTCTATAACACCGCTGAAGACATCGATCTTGTCATCAAAGAGCTGCCGCCCATCATCGAAAGACTCAGAAACCTTTCGCCATACTGGACAGCGGCGCAGGGAACCTGCGCCACGACTTGAGGAGAAAAGAAAAATGAACGAAGAAGAAGATCCAAAGGAACGCTGCAGGGAAGAGATCACCGTTACCCATGATATCCGGGCCCGGATCCCTTCGCTTGTCAACAATGTCGTTTCCCAGTATGACCAGGGCGGCCGGTTTCACCACATCGGCCCCGAACCGATCCCTTCACGGCAGGCGATCATCGACATCGTTTACAAAACGGTCCCCGTTCTCTTCCCGGGGTTCTTTTCCGGTAAACGTCTCGATGACGTCAATGCGCGGTACTACCTGGGCCAGGAGATAACGGAGCTCTTCGATATGCTTTCGACGCAGGTCCAACATGCCATACGCCACGACTGCATCCGTTTCAACCGCCCCTGTATCCGTTGTGAAGAGCGAAGCCAGGAGATCGCCCTTAAATTCATCGAGGAGATCCCCGAGCTGCAGGAGAAACTCTCAAAAGATGTCCGGGCGGCCTTTGAAGGCGACCCCGCCTCGCGGCATTTTGATGAGATCATCTTCTGCTATCCCGGGCTTTTTGCCGTTACAGTTTACCGCGTCGCTAACTGGCTTCACATCCATGACGTTCCACTGATCCCGCGGATCATGACGGAACACGCCCACAGCCGCACGGGCATCGACATCCATCCCGGCGTGGTCATCGGAGACAGCTTCTTCATAGACCACGGCACCGGTGTGGTCATCGGAGAAACAACGCTCATCGGGAACCGTGTGCGCCTCTACCAGGGGGTTACCCTTGGCGCCCTGTCCCTGAGCAAGGATGAGTGTCCCCTTCTCAGGGACAAGAAACGTCATCCCACCATAGAGGATGACGTGATCATATACGCCAACGCAACCATCCTCGGCGGCAAGACAGTGATCGGCGCCCGCTCGGTCGTCGGCGGCAACGTGTGGCTCACCGAATCGGTCCCGCCCGACACGTCGGTGTTCCTGAAAAAACCTGAACTTGTGATGAAGAACAAACAGGGATAAATCGCGACCATTGCAATAAAAAAAACGGTATGATATGTATGTCTTTACTGAAACAACACGGGGGTGGCGGGCATGGAAACCTTGAAGGATTGGCTGAAACCTGAGCTGATATGGTTTCTCGTGGGCCTTGTGCTCATGCTCATGGAGTTCGTCGTTCCCGGTTTCATCATTTTCTTCTTCGGTGTCGGCGCGTGGATCGTGGCGCTTATCTGTCTTCTCGCCAACGTCTCCCTCAATGTCCAGCTTGTCATCTTCCTCGTTTCATCCGTCCTGCTCCTTGTGTTTTTACGCAAATGGATGAGGACGACCTTCGTGGGATACAAAAAATACGGCCAGCCATCCGATGACGATATGTCGGAATTTACGGGAAAGAAGGCCGTCGTGACAAGGCAGATAGACCCCGTCACGGGCGGCAAGATAGAGCTTCACGGCACAAGCTGGAGCGCCGAAACAGACGGGGATGAACCCATAGCCGAAGGCGCCGTAGTTGAGATCACCGGCAAGCATGGACTGACACTTAAGGTAAAAAATATTCCAGGAAAGGGAGGGGCCGATCAATGAGCCTTGTCACGGTAATAATCTTTGGTCTCATTTTATTTGCCATCATTGCATTTTTCAAGACCGTGCGCGTCGTTCCGCAAAAGGTTGCCTTCATCATTGAACGCCTCGGCAAATACAACGCGACCCTTGACGCGGGGCTCCATGTCCTTGTGCCGTTCATCGACAAGGTAGCGTACCGGCACACCCTGAAAGAGCAGGCGATCGACGTCCCTTCACAGATATGTATCACCAGGGACAATATCTCCGTCGAGGTGGACGGCATCCTGTACCTCCAGATCATCGACCCCCAGAAGGCCTCCTACGGTATCAACAATTACCAGTTCGCCGCCATGCAGCTGGCGCAGACCACAATGAGGAGCGTCATCGGCAAGCTCGAACTTGACAGGACCTTCGAAGAACGTGAGACGATCAACACGACCATCGTCGAGGCCGTGGACAAGGCCTCCGAACCCTGGGGCGTCAAGGTGACCCGGTACGAGATCAAGAACATCGTGCCGCCGCAGAGCATCAAGGACGCCATGGAAAAACAGATGCGCGCCGAACGGGAAAAACGGGCCGTCATCGCCGAGTCTGAAGGAGACAAACAGGCCAAGATCAACCGCGCCGAGGGTGTAAAACAGGAAATGATCGCAACCTCCGAAGGCGAGAAACAAAAACGGATCAACGAGGCTGAAGGCCGGGCCATCGAGATAGAGCGCGTTGCCAAGGCGACCGCGGCGGGCCTTCGGGAGATCGCCCTTGCCATCAACGAACAGGGCGGCATCAACGCCGTCAACCTGCGCATCGCCGAACAGTACCTCAACGAGTTCGGAAAACTGGCGAAAACGAACAATACCATCATACTGCCCACAAACCTGGGAGACCTGGCAGGCATCGTGTCGACGGTGACGACGGTGCTGAAGGACCAGAGCAAAACCCCGAGTTCGGGAAAGTAAAGGAAAACAGAACAAACAAAAAATCTGTCTCACGCCCGTCCCGCTTCGGCGGGACTCGAGCTCGCAGAGAACACAGAGAAAGGCCGGAAAAGATTTGCGGCCGGATCTTGAAGCCTGCCAAGATCAGGCCGCACCCGCATCGCCCTTTTAAAGGGCGAAATAAAACCTCTACTTTTTTAGATGATTACGGTTTTTGCCTTTCCATTCAAGCATTCAAGCACTTAAACATTTGGACCCTTTCTTAATATTATCCCGCCTGGTCCAAAGTTAAAAGGCGGGATCGAGAGTGCCCCCTGGCCTTGGAAGGCTTCGAGGCCAGTGGGCGAATATGTTTCTCTCTGTGTCCTCCGCGGACTCGAGTGAGGAGTGCAGCGACGAACGGGCGTGAGACAGGTCTTTACTTCTTTATGTTCTTTTTTTTCCGATAACAGCGTACATCTCTTTGAAAATCGACGGTTCTATCGTCTCCGCTCTTATTGAGCGGGGGAAATCCATTTTTTCGTAAAGTCTGTCCACAACTTCTTCGCCGTAGCCCTCCACGAGTGCGCGGCGCATGAATTTCCGTTTGTGCCCGAAGGCGCCCCTGACGAAGGCGAGGAGATCGTCGTCCACATCGACGCCATCCTTCCTGAAACGCATGGAAAAGTAAACGCTCTCCACCTTCGGCGGCGGCACGAAGACCTGGGGCTTAAGGCGCATCAATATTTTCACGTCCGCCACAAGCTGCACCGCAACGGACAGCGACCCGTACACCCTTGTCCCGGCAGAGGCCGTTATGCGCTCGCCTATCTCCTTCTGCACCGTGAGGATGGCGCTGTCCATGCAATGCCTCTCGTCGATGAGCTTGAAGATGATGGGCCCCGTGATCCCGTAGGGGATGTTGCCCAAAACCCTGACTGTGTGTTCCCCGGCGAGGCCCGCAATGTCAACGGCAAGGATATCGTCGAAGACTATCTCAACGTTTTTCGACACTCGGGCGATCCCTTCGAGATATGGCATCATGTCGCGGTCAACCTCGACGGCAAAGACCCGGGCGGCGCGGGCGGCGATGGCCCGTGTCAGATCGCCTCTTCCGGCGCCTATTTCCACGACGGTATCACCGGGACCGATATCCGCCAGGGAAACCATCTTTCGAAGGATGTTCCCGTCCTTTATGAGGTTCTGTGAGAATCTTTTTTTCAGCATACCTGTCCGGGCTATCTCATTGCCATCCGCGAGTATCCCTTGATGTCGAGGGGGGACAGGATACCATTTTCGGCGTAGAACAAAGCGAGGAGCGCCACCATGGCACCATTATCGGTGCAGAATTGCGGTGATGAGATCATGACGTCGAAACCTTCCTGCATTGCACGCCGGGAAAAGACCTCCCGCAGCCTGCCGTTCGCGGCAACGCCGCCGCCGACAACGATCCTTTTTACCTCATTTCGCGTTGCCGCCTTGAAGGTCTTGGAGACGAGGACATCACATATGGCCTCCTGGAACGAGGCAAGGACGTGGGCGATGGTGGAGTCTTCAATGGGGTTGTTCCTGGCGTAATTGAGAAAAGCCGTCTTGAGGCCGCTGAAACTGAAATCGTACGAGTTATCGTCCATCATGGGCCGGGGAAAAGAAACGTAGTCCCTTGCACCCTTTCGGGCCATCTCTTCGATCATCCGCCCCCCCGGGTAACCTATGCCCAGGAACTTGGCGATCTTGTCGAAGGCCTCTCCTGCCGCGTCGTCCCTCGTGGAACCTATAACCTTGAACCTGCAGGGCCCTTCCATGAGAAGGATGATCGTGTGCCCTCCGGAGACGACAAGCGCCACGAAAGGGAATTCCACGTCCCTTTCGAGGAAGATGCTCATGGCGTGAGCCTCGATGTGGTTGATGCCGACGAGCGGCTTTTTGAGGGCAAGGCACAAACCTTTTGCAAAACAAAGGCCCACGAGGACGGAGCCTATAAGACCCGGCCCGGCGGTGACGCCGACAAGGTCAATGTCTGCCGCCCTGGCGCCCGCCCGTGAAAGGACCTCGTAATATATCGCGTCGATGAACTCCACGTGTTTTCGTGAAGCTATCTCCGGAACAACCCCGCCGAAGTGCCCGTGGAGGTCCGCCTGGCTCGAAACGACATGGGAGAGGATCCTCCTGCCGTGATCGAGAAGCGCCACCGACGTGTCGTCACATGACGTATCGATACCGAGGATCAGCATAGTTATGGTTAAGCCCTCATTTTCAAAGCTCTTTCGGGCCCTTGAGTATCTTGATCTTTCCCTGGGCCGACATTGCCTGTCTGGCGTCCTGGATAAAGGACCTTAAGAACTCCTGCTTGTTCTTTGCCGCGTAATAACGGGTAAAGCCATCCTTGTCCTTTTCCCATTCCCCCTTGTCGGGAGATTTCTCGCCCGCGAATGAGAAAACGTAATAATCCCCTCCGATCTCGACGGGTTTATCGTAGACCGGCTTTTCCTTCGTAAGCCCGAGAAGGCCCGTGTCACCCCTTGGTATATTGCCGAGCTTGGGGATCGCCGAGGCCGTCCGCAGAATGAAGCCCGTCTGTGTTTTTGAACCGACGGACCCGCGCTTTATGGCGTCTTCGGCAGCAAGGCGCGCCATCTCTTTCGCCTTCTCGCTGTCCACCCTGTTTTTGATGCTGGCCAGCGCCGCGCTCTTCTCCATGGGCCTGCCTTCCTCACGGTCAACAAGCTGGAAGATGTAGGACCTGCCTGTGTCCCTGGCGGGAAGGGAGATGTCCCCTTTCCTCAAGTCCTTGAGCCACGTTTCGATCTTCAGGCCCTTATACGTCTTGAAGAGCTCACTCTGGCGCACACTGCCGGTATCCGATACGGTCAGGCCTTTAAGCTTCGCGTAGGCATCCAGATCTTTGACCTTCAAAAGGTCCGTATAGACAGTATCGTCCCTGAGGCTGCCCTTATCGTCGATGACAATATACTTGAGCCTGTAAGTGTTCTCCCCGCGAAAACGGTCCTTCTCCTTTTCGTAGATATCGGACAGTTCCTTGTCGCTCACCGTCACCTTGCCCTTGTACGAGGAAGGATCGAAACGGCTGTACGAGAGGTCGACCTTTCCCTTCTCGCGGACGTACCCGGCCCATATGTTCGCGTCGGTCAATGCCGTGCCGGTATCCATGATAACGCTTGTGACCTTACCCATGAGAAGCATCGTCCTCTGGGACTTCTCGAATTGCTCCGGTTCGATCTTGTTCCGCTGCAGCACCGCGATGTATTGGTCCTTATCGAATTTTCCATCTTTGCGAAAAGCCTCTATCCCTCCGAGAAGTTCGCCGAACTCCATGTCGCTTACCTCGATCCCGAGCTTCTTTGCCTCCGCAACAAGGATGTACTTGTTGATGATGTCGTAGAGCACTTTTTCTTTCAGTTCGGCCATGAATTTCTCGTCCAGTTTGTCACGGATCCTTTCGTAGGACTTGAGAGTATCGTTGTAGGCCTCCCAGTACTCCGTGTAGGTGATATCGAAACCGCCCACCCTGGCGACAACGGTCTCTTTGTCCCGAAGACCCCCGGCCCCGAAGTAAAAAACGAAGACGATGATGATCACGGCAAAGATGACCTTGATCAGGTAACTTTTCGCATATTTTCTCATGAATTTGAGCATTGTCTTTTTAACCTCTAAAGTTTATTGATTTTAAAGCTTTAAAATAGTATATTAGAACTGTTTTTTCAATACCTTTATAATTTCGCGAAGAAGGGAGAGTCGATGTTTGAATCACTCTTTGGATTCATATCAAAGGACCTGGCGATCGATTTGGGGACCGCAAATACGCTTGTATACGTGAAAAGCAGGGGCATCGTTTCCAACGAACCCTCAGTTGTGGCCGTCCATAAAGACTCACGGGGAACAAAAAAGGTCATCGCCGTCGGCGAAGAAGCAAAAAAGATGCTCGGCAAGACCCCGGGCAACATCGTCGCCATCCGGCCCCTCAAGGACGGCGTCATCGCCGATTTCGAGATCACCGAGGCGATGCTCAAATATTTCATCCAGAAGATACATAATAAAAAATCCTACGCCCGGCCCAGAATAGTCATTTCCGTGCCGTCTGGCATCACGCCCGTTGAAAAAAGGGCCGTGAAAGAGTCCGCAGAGTCAGCGGGCGCGCGGGAGGTCTACCTCATCGAAGAGCCCATGGCCGCCGCGATCGGCGTCGGCCTCCCCATTACCGAGCCAAGCGGCAACATGATCGTCGACATCGGCGGAGGCACGACGGAAGTGGCGGTCATCAGCCTTGCCGGCATTGTTTACTGCAATTCGGTGCGCGTTGCCGGCGACAAGATAGATGAGGCGATCATTCAGTACGTCAAGCGCAAATACAACCTGCTCATCGGCGAGAGAACGGCCGAGATCATCAAGATCTCCATAGGATCAGCGTACCCGAGCCCCGATGGAGAAGAGATGACAATGGAGATCAAAGGAAGGGACCTTGTCGGCGGGATACCGAAAACGCTGGAGATCTCATCGAAGGAGATGAGAGAGGCCATCACCGAGCCTGTCAATGCCATCGTGGAGGCTGTGCGGATCGCCCTGGAGCGGACACCGCCCGAGCTCGCGTCCGATATCGTCGACAAGGGCATAGTCATCAGCGGTGGTGGTGCGCTTCTTAAAAATCTTGACCTTCTCATCAAAGAAGTGACCCGCCTTCCCGTCATCATCGCGGAGAATCCCCTGACTGCTGTTGTAGAAGGGGCAGGGAAAGCGCTTGATGAAGTAAGTCTCTTGAAAGAGATTGCGACGTATTTCTAAGATAGTGGCGATTTGAGAAACTCCATAGCCATAATCATAGCCATCCTCGTTCTTGTAATATCCTTTCTTTCTTTTACCAATGCCCCCTTTGTGGCCAGGTCCTTTGCGTCTGTCAAAAGCGGCCTCAGCAGCTTTCTGGGGCCCGCCCTCAACATAGTAAGCAAACCCGTTGAGGCCATCAGCGACGGCCTCAGTAACTATGTCAACCTCGTCGGGACAAAGAAAGAAAATGCGGAACTCAAGGCAAAGGTCGACAAGATGTTCTTTGAGAACCAGAAGCTGGCAGAGATCGAACGGGAAAACGCACGGTTGAGAAAACTCCTCAATTTTACGGAGAAAAAACCGAACACAATGATCGCAGCCGCTGTCATAGGTGAAGACCTGAAAAACTGGTTCCGCTGCATCATCATCGATAAAGGCAGGAAACAGAACGTGCGCGAAAAGACGCCCGTGATCACACCAAAGGGGATAGTGGGACAGGTTGTCGAGGTCGATCTCTGGCACTCCAAGGTCATGGTCCTAAACGACACTAACTCATCCATTGATGTGAACGTTGAGGGTAAGAACACCAGGGGGCTCCTTGAAGGCACCGGGCAGAACACGCTGAAATTGAAATACGTCATAAAGAACGACGACATCGAGATAGGCGACAAGCTTGTCACCTCCGGCAAAGACGGTATTTATCCCAGGGGCATCCCGGCAGGGATCGTCATAACTGCCAATAAGAACAAGTCGGGCATTTTCGCCGATATCGACGTCATGCCCTTCAATAATTTTAAACAGCTCGACGAAGTCCTGCTCATTAAGAAATAATGAAGACCTTAATATACATCATCCTCGGCCTCATTCTAATGCTTCTTGAGACCGCTGTATCCTCCCATGTTTCGTTCGATGTGCTCAAGCCCGATCTCGGCATGCCCATCATCCTCTATGCGACATTTTTCCTCGGGGCACGGTCAGGACTTATCACCACGCTCTGCGTCGGTCTCATTGAGGAGGGTCTCTCCGGTGCACCGGGCGGGTCTCTCCTTTTCGTCAATATCTCCGTCTTCCTCATTGCGGCCGCAATGCGCAAGAAATTCTTCATCGATTCAAAATACAGTTTCGCCTACGTCTGCAGCGGCGCGGTCATCGTCGAATCCCTGCTTTTCCTTGTGCTTTCCATTCTCGCCCGCGGCGAATCACGGGGCGCCTTCAACATACTCTTTTACGCCCTGCCGAATGCAATCGTTACCGGTTTCGTGTCCATCCTGCTCTTTTCATTCATCGAATACCTGAACGACAGCTTCCTGGAGAGAAATTAAATGACCGACGAAGCCGTCTCCGGCAAGTTCAAATGGTGCACCCTCATCCTGGTCATCACGATGACGGTGCTCCTCATCAGGCTATGGGACCTCCAGATCATGCGCGGCTCAGAGATGCGCAAGCTCTCCGAGCAGAACCGCATAAGGGTAAAAAAGATCCTGGCACCGCGGGGGATCATCTATGACAGAACGGGAAAGGTCCTTGCCGATACGCGCCCTTCATTCAACATCTACCTTACCCCCGAGGACATCAAGGACTTCAGCCAGAGCGTGGACGGCCTTGCCCGGCTTTTGAACTGGGACCGCGAAGATGTCATCGAGAAGATGAAGGCCGCGAGCGGGATGCCGCCATCGTTCCCCATCAAGATAAAATCGGACATTCCCATGGACGAGGTCGCCAGGGTCGAGGCGCACGGGTATATATCCCGGGTGTCTCCATCCAGATCGAACCGAAACGCAACTACCCCTATGGTGCATCGTTTGCCCACGTCATCGGCTACGTGTCGGAGATAAGCGACGAAGAGCTGAAGAACAGGAAACAGAGCAAAGAATATTCGCCCGGTGATTATATCGGTAAATACGGACTGGAGCGTGCCTACGAAAAAGACTTGCGAGGCACGGACGGCGAGAAGCGCGTTGAGGTGGACGCCATAGGGCGTGAGGTCAGGACCCTCGACGTCATAGATCCCATTCCAGGGCACAGCCTTCACCTGAATATCGACCTCGAGCTCCAGCTCACCGCCGACAAGGCCCTGGAAAACAGAAAGGGTGCCGCCGTTGCGATCAACCCGAAAACGGGCGGGGTCCTCGTTCTCGCGAGCCGTCCCGGCTTTGATCCCAACAAGTTCGCCTCGGGGATAACAAAAGAAGACTGGCAAAAGATAGCCCTGGACAAGTCACACCCGCTCCAGAACAGGGCCATCCAGGCAGGATATCCGCCGGGATCGACCTTCAAGATACTCGTGGCCCTCAAGGCCCTTGACCTCGGTGTTATCAACGAAAAAACGACCTTTTCCTGTCACGGCGGTTTCGCCTATGGCAACCGCGTTTTCAAATGCTGGAAAAAAGGCGGCCATGGCAGCGTGGCCGTCCATCGGGCCATTGTCGAGTCCTGCGATGTTTTTTTCTACAACGTGGGGCTCAAGGTCGGCGTCGACCGGATCCACGAGTTTGCAGACATTCTCGGCCTCGGGCGCGTAACCGGGGTAGACCTTCCCAATGAACAGAAAGGCCTCATTCCGTCAACACAGTGGAAAAAGAAACGCTATAACCAGCCCTGGTACGAAGGGGAAACGGTCTCCGTTTCCATCGGTCAGGGGGCCGTCTGGCTGACACCGATCCAGCTCGCCCAGCTTTCCTCATTCGTGGCAAACGATGGAAAGAACTTCAAACCCCAGATCGTCAACCGCATCGTATCGACGGAAGGCAAGATAGTAAAGACCTTCGAGCCCGTCGTCAATGCCGAACCAAAGCTGAAAAAAGGCGTGATCCAGCTTGTCAAGGACGGGATGCGCGGCGTCGTCAATGAACCGGGCGGCACGGCAGGCCGTTCCAAGCTTCAAAATGTCGCCATGAGCGGGAAGACCGGTACCGCCCAGGCGGGTTCGGACAAGGTGAAGCTCGGTGACCATGCCTGGTTCATCGCATACGCTCCCGCCGAGGACGCGTCGATCGCCATGGCGATACTGGTCGAGCACGGAGGCCATGGCGCCTCTGCTGCCGCGCCGGTCGCAAAAGACATCGCCGAGACGCTCTTCAAGGTGAAAACAGTGATAAAGGAAGCAAACATCCATGAGAATCGATAAGCGAAGGCTCTACCACCTCGACTGGTATCTCATCATAAACGGCCTCATCATATTCGGGATCGGCCTCATGAACCTCGTGAGCGCCACAAGCTCATTCTCCAGCGGTTCATACAATTTCATGATCAAACAGCTCATCGCCTTCGCGTTGGGCCTCATTCTCATCCTGGTCATCATGTTCTACGACTACCGCATCATCGCCAGCCAGTCCCGCTGGATCTACCTGGGGGGCCTTTTCCTCGTTGTCCTTGTCCTTGTCATCGGACTCGCCGCCGGCGGCGCAAAACGGTGGATCAGCCTCTTCGGGTTCAGCATCCAGCCGTCGGAGTTCATGAAGCCCATCCTGGTAATTTTCCTTGCCAACATGCTCTACGAGAAAAAGAAACTGAACTTACCACTAAGCCTTAAAGATATCGGTAAGCCGCTGTTGTGGACCATGATCCCCTTCGTATTGATAGTGAAGCAGCCCGACCTCGGCACCGGCATTGTCATCATACTTGTATGCTTCGCCATGCTTTGGTACGTGGGCCTCAAGAAATCGACATACGCGGTGCTGTTCACCGTGGGTGCCATCTCCCCCTTCATTGCCTGGCATTACCTTATGAAACCGTATCAGAAGATGCGCATCCTGAGCTTTATCAATATTGATGCTGACCCGGCGGGCTTCGGTTATCACGCAAAACAGGCCATCATCGCCGTAGGGTCCGGAAGGTTCTTTGGCAAGGGTTTCATGGCCGGCACCCAGCATAAGCTCCAGTTCATCCCTGAACATCACACGGATTTCATCTTCACCGTTTTCAGCGAAGAATGGGGCTTCATCGGCTCCATCGTACTCTTTGCCCTTTTCATATCTTTCATCCACCGGTGCCTGAAGATCGCAATGGACGCCCACGATGAGCTTGGTTCGATCATAGCCTTCGGTATCGCGTCCATCATTTACGTGCAGTTCACCATCAACGTCATGATGGCAATACACCTTGCCCCGGTCGTAGGCATTCCCCTTCCCTTCATCAGTTATGGAGGGTCATCGCTCCTCTCAATGCTGGCCTCGGTGGGACTGCTGCTGAACATCAGCACCCGGAGATATATGTTCTAACAGCAGGGATCAGGATTCAGGGATTAGAGAAGATCAAGGGCAAAAGATGAGGTTCTTTTGCCTTTTAGTTTTTCTCTGACCCCTATTCCCTGATCCCTGTTCCCTGTTTTTACACTAAAAGGCCGGGGCTGCTGGATCCTTTATAGCCCCGGTCTTTTAGTGGTGTATACCACCGGGCCAACAAAAGTCGGCCCCTTTCAGAACTTTTTTCTCAGATCTTCAGTTCAAGGTTGATCATGTTCCCTCTCTCGAAGCCCATCCTGTCGAAGAACTTGAGGAGGTCCCATTTCTTCCAGTCAACGAAGGCATAGATAGTGTCGACGCCGACCTTCCGAAACATGTCATACATCTCCTTGAACAATGTCTGCGAGATCCCCTTTCCCTGCCACTCCTTCTTCACGCCGATCGTATCGATCCAGCCTACGTTTTCCGGGATACCGTACTCCCAACCGCTTGCCTTTCCGAGGATAAAACCGACGACCTTTCCGTCAATTTCCGCCGCAAGGGAAGGTACACCGGAGTTAGATGCCTGTTCGAGCTTTGCTTCCCAGTATTCCTTCCTGTTGCTTCCCAGAAGCGATTCATCGATCTGTGTCACCGCTTCGAGGTCATTTATCGTCAATGGCCTGAGGTTTACTTTATCGGTTGGGTCCATAACCCCTCTCCGTTTTTTTATATATCGCAACACGTAAAAAAATAACGTGCTAGATCGTCATTTCGAGGTTTATCATGTTCCCTCTCTTGAAGCCCATCCTGTCGAAGAACTGCAGGAGATCCCAATCTCTCCAGTTCACGAAGACGTAGATCGTGTCGATACCGACCTTCTTGAACATGGAGAACATCTCCTGGAAGAGCAGTCTGGCTACACCTTTTTGCTGGTATTCCTTGCGGACCCCAAGTGTATCGATCCATGCCACGTTCTCAGGTATACCGTATTCCCATCCGCTGGCACTGCCCAGAATGAACCCGATGACCTTGCCGCCTACCTCAGCGGCAAGTGACGGGACCCCTGATATCTCGGCCTTTTCAAGCCGTATTTCCCAGTATGCCCTCCTTCTTGTCCCCAGAAGCGATTCGTCAATGTCTGTGACCGCGTCCAGGTCTTTCATCGCAAGCATCCTCAGCTTTACCGGTTCCATTGGGTCCATATCTCCTGTTTTTTTCGAGTATTTTTTGTTTTCTTAATGTGGAGTATAGCAGACAAAAGTAACTTGTCAAGGAGGGGAAATAAAGACAGGTTATGGGTTATGGGTGATGGGTTATGGGTGATGGGAAAAAGAAAAAGTCTTTTTTTTACCTGGAATGGACTATCGCGCCAGGTTCACACGATGCGACACAGGGAAGCGGCGGCTTGCCCCCTGAAGGTTTGCAGGGTTCACAGGCATATTTGATCTTCTTCCTCTGTTCCTTCGTAACGGCAGCCACGGGTTGATCGTTCATCGGGTCGTTCTCGTCTTCTGCGACTACGAGGACGCCCGCGGGGCATGCTTTTACGCATGCCTCACAGCCGTTGCACTTGTCCGTGTCAATCGATATAAAGAACCCGCCGGAGCCGTCTTTATAACCATAGTTGGCTAACATTCACTTTCCTAACTTTTCCGCGAGGGCCTTTCCAAAGAGTGCCGCACCGATCGCGCCGGCGATCTGTGTATCAAAGGGGAAGTTCTTGTCGGCATATGCCTTGTTGTACCACCTGGTCTCACATGCTTCGATGCCGAGCTCTTTCGTAATTCTCTTCACAACACCCTGGTTCTTCGCGATACCGCCGGTGATGGCAAAATCTTTCTCGACATTGACTTTTTCGAGAAGCAAAAAGACCCTGTGTGCCATTGCGCTGCAGTATGCCGCAAGGACTTTCTCCTTCGGCCAGCCCGCGCGAAGCAAACTTGCTGCCTCTGATTTCGCAAAAACTACGCATGTGGAGCTGACAGGGGGCGGCTCCTCACCGACCATGAAAGACATGTCGCCTACGTCCTGAACAGGAATACCCAGAAGGTCAGCGAAAACTTCCATGCCGCGGCCCGTACCGGCTGCGCACTTGTCATTCATAAAAAATGTGGTAACTTTGCCTTTTTCATCGATCTTGATCACCTTACAGTCCTGGCCGCCCATGTCGAGAACGGTCCTTATTGAAGGACCATACATCCAGTTCGCTCCCCTGGCGTGGCATGCGATCTCTGTTATCGCCCGGTTGCCGAAGGGAACGTTTACACGGCCGTAACCTGTGCCGACCGTGTACTGGATGTCTTCCCGGGCAAGGCCTGTGCCCTCTGCCGCCTTGTTGAAGACATTTATCGCGCTGTCGGGGCTGTTGGAGCCCGTTCTAATGTTACCGTAGCAGCACAGCTCGCCGTCGACCATGACAACGCCCTGGGTGCTGACGGAGCCGACGTCAATACCACATGTGATATGTTTACCCTTCTTCCAATCGATCTCGGGGTTTGTCCACCTTGATTCCGGCCATCTCCAAAATTCTTTCCTTTCTTCCGCCATGATATTTCCCCTCTATCCTTCTACTCCGCTGCTGCCGCGATAGCAACACCGATCGCACTTATATACTGCGGGTCCGCGGGAACCGCGATCTTGATGTTCAGCTCTTCCTCTAACGCCTTTATGAATCCCCCGTTGAGTGCAACGCCGCCGACCGCGGCCACATCCTTCTCGATCCCGACCCTTCTCATCATGGACACGATCCTGTCTGCGATCGCAGTGAGGACTGCCCGCACGATATCGGGTTTAGCTGTCTGTGAGTGAACAAGCGATACAAGCTCTGATTCCGCGAAAACTGCGCACTGTGCGTTCATTGCAACTTCTTCGGTTGACCGGTCATAGAGGTCTGCCATCTTCTCGACCTGCGTTTCGAGGGCACGCGCCATGGCTTCGACAAACGCACCGGCACCGGCTGCGCACTTTTCATTGATCGCGAAGTCAACAACGTTACCTTTATCGTTGACCCTCACCGCGCTTCCCTCTTCTGCGCCTACTTCAATTACCGTACGTGCGTTGGGCATAGCATAAATGATGCCTTTTGCGCGAGCGCCAACTTCCGTGATCTCGCCCTGCGCAAAGTCGCAATCTTTCTTTCCTGCGCCCGTGATAAGGACCTTCTGCACGTCTTTCCTTGCGAGACCGGCTGCCTTGAGTGCCTCATCATATGCCTCACCGGCAGATACCCTGGCATCCAGACCTGCGGGGACCATTGCTTTTGCTATTACCTTACCGTTTTTCATAATGACGGCTTTGACATTTTTTGCACCACTATCTATACCTGCGGTGATCATCATTTGTCTCCTTACGTTAACTATCAACTTACGGCCAATGTTTCCATGAAGGCGTGGCCTGCCCCATATATTGTAACACCCCTGAAGTTAGTTTCTCCACTAATTCGACCTTGTGCTTCAATTAACAACAATGCCGGGGCCATGTCAAGGCTGGTAAAGAATTATTTCACAAGTTCACAAGGAAGGTTTGTTCTTGAAACTAAAGCAAAAACTGCTATAATAACGAGATGCGAATACTCGGACTGGATGTGGGGGACAAAAAGATCGGCGTTTCCCTGTCGGACCCCACGCTATCCATCGCCCAGGGCCTCAAACTCTACCGACGAAACTCCCTTGAGAATGACCTCAAAGAGTTCAAGCAGATCGTCGAAGAATACGATGTCGGAGAGATCGTCATCGGCCTGCCGAAAGACTTAAGCGGCGCTATCGGCAAAAGGGCCCAGGCGGTCATGGGGCTTGCCGACCATATCAGGGGGTCGGTCACGGTCCCCGTTACTCTCTGGGATGAGCGCTTCAGCACCAACGAGGCGCACAGGATCTTCGATATGGCCCAGATACATCATAAGAAAAGAAAACCTTATTTAGACATCATGGCGGCACAGATCATTCTCCAGGGATACCTCGATGCTCGCAACGCGCGATAAAAAGACCATAATAATCGCCATTATAATTTTCATGCTCTCGCAGACATTGATATTCGCCAGTATCCCCAGGGACACCGACCCGTCATCACTTTTCATTGTTTTGAAGAACGGGACAAGCCTTTCTGAAATTGCCGGCACCCTCAAAGAGAAAGGCCTCATTTATTCAAAGACACTCTTCGTGCTAAGCTCCCTCATGTTCGGGGGGCAGCTCATAGCGGGCGAATACGAGCTGCGACGGGACATGTCCACCTTTGATATCGTCATGAAGATGGGACGGGGCAAACGCAACATCTATACGCTTAAGATCATCGAGGGCCACAACATGTACACCGTTGCCGATAGCATTGACCGCAGCGGGATCATGGCAAAAGATGAGTTCCTGAAGCTCGCAACTGATAAAAATTACCTGGAAAGTATCGGTGTCACCTCCGATTCCCTGGAAGGATATCTCTTTGCCGATACCTATTACTATAGTAAGGAGATCGACAGGGAAAAGTTCATCGAACGGATCGTGCGGCGGACGCTCAAGCTTTTTGACCGTGAAGGTGTCAAAGAAAAGATGCTTTCCCTCAACATGGATATCCATAAAACACTCACCATGGCATCCATGATCGAAAAAGAATCCGGGGTGAGCGAAGAAAAACCCGTTGTGTCGGCAGTCTTTCACAACAGGCTCCACAAAGGCATGCCCTTTGACTGTGACCCGACGGTCATTTACGGCACGAAGGGTTTCGGCGCCCCTATCAGGAAGATCGACCTCGTTACCTACACCCCTTATAACACATACTCGTTCAAGGGTTACCCCAGGGGACCGATCTGCAGCCCCGGCACAAGCTCCATCATGGCGGCCTTGAGCCCTGCGCCCGTGGATTATCTCTTTTTCGTATCAAAGAACGACGGTACTCATGTCTTCTCCCGGGACATGGTCGAACATAGCAAATACGTTAATATGTATCAGAGATCCAGGACAACAAAACAATAAGGAGGAATGTATGGCAAAAGATGTTGCAGTTATCGGCGTTGGCCAGACGTACTTTGTCAGGGGCTATGAAGGCTCCATCAGGGAACTGGCCTTCGAAGCCTTCAGAGAGGCGATGCAGGACGCAAACCTGACCGCCAAGAACGTAGATGCATCCGTATTCTGCTCCGCACCGGAGTACGACAAGCAGAGATCGCCCGCGGGCGTGCTCGCTGAATATCTCGGCCTTGTCCCGCAGCCGACGTTCTATGTCGAGACGGTCTGTTCATCAAGCACCGTGGGCGTAAAGCTCGGTTACAGCATGATCAAGGCCGGGCTCCACGACATTGTGGTCGTTCTCGGTTTCCAGAAGATGTCAGAGATCACCTCTGCAGAGTCCCAGGAAAGAATGGGGCGCGGCGGCGACATCCAGTGGGAGGCCCCCTTCGGCACGATGATGCCGGCCTATTACGCGATGTATGCCCAGGCATACCTCGCGAAGAACGGCCTCACCCTTGACGACCTCAGGGATGTAAGGGTAAAGGCGGCCACTTACGGCCAGATCAATGAAAGGGCCGTATACCGCAAGGGCGTGACGCCTGCGGATTTCGATCCAAACAACCCCGATGCAAAGATGGCCGGCCCCGTTGCATCTCCGCTTCGCGTGGGCGACTGCTGCGCAAATGCGGACGGCGCATCATGCATCATTCTCGCGAATGCCGAGAAGGCCAGGACCTTCTCGAAGAAACCGGTATGGATCCTTGGTATCGGCGCGGCATCAGAGGTCGCCAACATGGCGGCGCGGCCTGATTTCTCCAAGGGCCTCCAGGTTGCGAAGGCGGCAGCGAATCAAGCCTACAAAATGGCCGGCGTCGGTCCTAAAGACATAAATGTCGCCGAAGTCCATGACTGCTTCACCATCGCGGAGATCATGGCATACGAGGGCCTCGGATTCGCACCCGAGGGAGACGGCAAACAGCTTATCCGCGAAAAAGCGACCTACAAGGAAGGCAGGATCCCCGTGAACGTTGACGGCGGTCTCCTCTCAAAAGGTCACCCGATCGGAGCCACAGGCGGGTCACAGATACGCACCATCGTCCTTCAGCTCAGGGACGAAGCCGGCCCGATGCAGGTTAAAGATCCTCAGATCGGCCTGAACCACAATATCGGCGGTGTAGGCCTCTACGGAAACGTCACAATTTTTGGGAGGGACTAAGATGGGATTCGATAAATTCGGAAGAAAAAGCTTCACAAGTTTCACGAAAACGGGAAAGTTCGTCGATCTCCTTGCCGAGGGCAAGGTAGAAGGTACGGTTTGCAAACAGTGCGGAGCGAAGTACTTCCCTCCGAGGTCCGACTGTGCGGCCTGCCTGTCAAAGGACATGGATTGGTTCGAAATGCCCAAGAACGGCACTCTCGAGACTTTCACAAAGGCAATGTATGCTCCCTTCGGTTTCGAAGCAGACGCACCCTACACCATGGCGGTTATTGATTTTGGCACAGGCCTCAAGGCTTTCGCCCGTCTTGCAAAAGACTTCAACGACCCGAAGATCGGCATGGACGTGACGGTTCGGCCGCTCAAATACGATGACGGCCAGATCTCATTCGAGATAGCAAAGGCGTAACAAAAGTGATGTGCAATCAAAAAAGGCCGCCTCCGGGCGGCCTTTTTTGATTGATAGGCACCGGGTTATAGGTTATAGGTTATAGGTGAGGAATTCAGTTTCTTCAGTTTGTCTGGTTTGTGGGGAACGCCGATGACCAAAGAATTCATCCTGGAGATATTCAGTGCTGCCGCCATGCAGCGGTGGAACGACAAGATACGGCCCGTGGAGCTCAAGGAACTTGACAAGCAGGCGCACAAGATGACCATCGCCTATTTCCTGGGAAAGTTCGAAGAATCGAAAAATGGGTTCAACTGGCTTGAAGTGATCGAAGGCGGCCTCTTCGAGTTCCTGGAGCGGCTCGTTATAACGGACCTGAAACCGCAGATATTCAACAGGATAAAGGAAGACAGGAAAAAGTACGAGGAACTGACAAAGTGGGTATATCAGAAACTGGAGCCCGTCATCTCCCCTTTGGGGCAGGAATTCGTCGAGCGCTTCAGGCATTACTTCTCCAGCACAGACAACACCTTAAACAAGCGGATCCTCAGCGCGGCCCACTTTTACGCCACCCGCTGGGAATTCGACATCATCGAGAGGGCAAACCCCTCAGGCTACGAGATACCTTCGATCAAGGGGTTCCTCCAGCAAAAACAGGAGCGCTACTATGACCTTGCCGGTATCCAGCAGCTTGCCCTCTTCGAGAAATACCGCAACTTCATCGACCTGTGCGGACAGCTCCGCTTCCAGTACCGCTGGAGCCACATTAACATGATACCCCGCACGTCGGTGCTTGGCCACATGCTCATCGTTGCCGTTCTCTCCTACCTCTTCTCCCTGCAGATCGGGGCATGCCCGAAACGCTGCTTCAACAATTATTTTACCGGTCTCTTTCACGATCTTCCGGAGGTGCTCACCCGGGACATCATCTCTCCCGTCAAACGCTCGATCGAAGGCCTCGACTCACTCATCAAGGCATATGAAAAGGAACAGATGGACAAGGAGGTCTTCAACCTCATCCCGCGCGAATGGCACAACGAAATGAAGATGTTCACCGAAGACGAATTCTCCAGTATCGCCATCGTCGACGGCAAGGCCCTTAAAACCGACACGGCGGCGATATCGCTCGGGTATAACGAAGACCGCTTCAACCCCCGTGACGGGGCCATGGTAAAGGCAGTTGACGACCTGACAGCCTATGTTGAAACTTACTGTTCAATGGAGAGCGGCGTTAAATCGTCAGATCTGATGGAAGCCCGCCGTTCAATCAAGGAAAAACACAAGGAAACCATTATCGGCAATATCGATTTCCCCGCCCTCTTCGCAGAATTTTAAACGGATTCGAAAAAACCTTAAAGGCTGTCTCACGCCCGCTCGTCAAAGTTAAAAAGCGGGATCAGGACTGCGACGAACGGGCGTGAGACAAGGTTTTTTTTGAAACAGCTTCTCTCTTACCTCCAGAATCGGGGGGTGAAGAGCACCAGTACGGTATAGATCTCCAGGCGGCCCGCCATCATGAGAAAGGAGAGGACCCATTTGCCTGTAGCGGGGATATGTGCGTAGTTCTCCGTGGGGCCCACACTGCCAATGCCCGGCCCCACATTCCCCAGGGTTGCGGCCACGGCGCCGACGGCGGTGTCGATGTTGAGTCCCAGGAATGTCATGGTCAACACGCCGGCGACAAAGAGGAGCATATAGAGGGCGATAAATGCCACGATATTGGAGACGATATTCTCCGGCACCAGCTTGCCTGCCATCTTTACCGGAAAAACACCGCGCGGGTGGAAAAGTTTTTTAAGCTCGCTGGCAAGATATTTGAACAGCACATAGATCCTAACGTTCTTGATGGCACCTCCCGTTGAACTGCCGCAGCCGCCGACGAACATGAGGAGCAGGAGAATGAACTGCGTGGCAAAGGGCCATAGTTCATAGTTCTCCGTCACAAATCCCGTCGTCGTGACAATGGACACGGCCTGGAAAAGGCAGCCGCGGACCAGCTCTTCCGAAAAAGCCGACCCCCTGATGAAGCGGATCGCGATGATCAGGAACGTGGAGATCAGTACAATGCCGTAAAAAAGGCGGAATTCCGGGTTTCGAAAATAGTGGCCCGGCCTGCCTTTCAGGGCCCAATAGTGGAGGTTGAAATTTGTTCCAGCAATAAGCATGAAAAAAATGATCACATACTGGACATAGGGTGATGGATATGCAGCGATGCTCGCGTTGAGCGGGGCATACCCGCCTGTCGCCATGGTCCCGAAGGTCACGCAAAGGGCCTCAAAGAAGTTGAGCCCTCCCAGCATGAGGCAAATTGTCTGGGCGACGGTAAATATCAGGTAGACCCACCAGAGAATCTTAGCGGTCGCGCTGATCCTGGGCGAGATCCTGTCCTTTGTCGGCCCGGGCACCTCTGCCTTGAAGAGTTGCGCCCCGCCCACTCCCAGGAACGGGAACACGGCAACGGCGATGGCGATGACGCCCATACCGCCCAGCCACTGCGTCATGTTCCGCCATAAGAGGAGGCTCTTCGGCACCACCTCGATATCAGTGAGGATCGAGGCGCCCGTGGTGGTGAAACCTGACATGGTCTCGAAATAGGCGTCGGTAAGGCCCGGGATGGAACCGGAAAACATAAAAGGGAGCGCGCCGAAGAAGGCCAGGCTGATCCAGCTCAAGGTGACGGTGAGAAAACCCTCCCTGGTGGAGAGTTCCGTCGGCATGATGGTAAATGACCTGACAATGACGCTCAATACCGCCAGTCCGGCGGCCGTGGAGATAAAGATCACATGGACCCCGTCCCTGTAATATAATGAAAAGGCCAGCGGCAAGACAAAACACCCGCCCAGGATCAGCCACAACCGTGACAGCACGTAAAAGATATTGGATGCCTTCAATCAAGCCCCTTTCAGGAAAAGCGCCCTTCGATGGCCGCTATGGCCTGGGGGAGGGCAAAGATGATCACCCTGTCCCCGGGCTCGATCGTACTGTCACCATAGGGGACCATGACCTCCTTGCCCCTTACGATGGCCGCCACCATTGATCCGTCGGGCAATTTCAGTTTTTTTAAAGACTTTCCTGTAAGCTTGCTTCCTTTGCCGATCTCGATCTCGATAGCCTCGGCGTCAATACCGTGAAAGGTGGCCACGGAAACTATCTCCCCCCTTCGTATCAGTCTGAGGATCGCGTTTGCCGTTACGAGACGGACATTCACCGTGGAATCAATACCAATGACGGGCATGAGCGGCAGATAGGTCACCTTGTTCACCAGGGCGATGGTCTTATGGATGCCGAGGTGTTTCGCAAGCAGGCACGATATGATGTTCGTCTCGTCATCGGATGTAACGGCAACAATGGCGTCCATGTTCAGGATCCCTTCCTGGGCAAGCACATCTATCTCCGTGCCGTCGGCATGGACAACCATGGATCTTTTCAGCGTTCCCGCGATCTGCAGTGATTTTTCCCGGTCAGACTCGATGAGGGTCACATCGATATCCTTCTCTTCGAGGTTCCTCGCCACCGCCCGGCCGATCTTGCCCCCTCCCAGGATCATGATCTTTTCAAGTTTCTCATCGCTCTTACCCGTCATGGCCAAAAGTTCCGGCAGGCTGTCCTTTTTGGTGACGACGAAGACCTGGTCATTCTTGTTGATGTATTCGTCCCCGTCGGGGATGATCGTTCTATCGCCTTTCCAGATCGCGATGATCCTGAAGTTCTTTCGCTGCTGCTCCGTTCCAATGTTCTTGAGCTGTGTGTTCAGGATCGGGCAACCCGCGTCCACCTTGAGACCCACCATCAGGATCTTCCCATCCTCGAACTCAACGATCTCCGACGCGATGGACCGCATGAGCAGGCGCGTTATCTCTTCCGCTACCTCATCTTCGGGGTGTATAAAGAGGTCTACCCCCACGTCCTGCGGCTTGAGGACCGACGATTCGCTGTAATAATCGGGGTTGCGCACCCGGGCGATCTTGCGCTTCACCCCCATCCTGGAGGCCACCATGCAGGCAAGGATGTTCACCTCGTCGACGGTTGTGGCGGCAATGAGCATGTCAGCCGACTGGAGTCCGGCCTCTTTCAGCACGTGCTGGCTGGCGCCATCGCCATGTATGACGGCAATATCGAGCACCTCCTGGATCTTTTCACATTTTTTCCCGTCCCCGTCAATAACGACGAGGTCGTGTTTTTCCTGGGACAGGCGCGTGGCCAGGTGAAGGCCCACCTCTCCCGCTCCTATGATGACGATCTTCATTTAATAAACCTTTCCTGCCATTTAGTTCAAAGACATTAGCAAAAAAGATTTTCCCTGTCAAACCCCAAATCGCAGGGCGCAGGTCGCGCTTGACAAAAACCCAACATGCCGATAACCTTTCCTAAGGTATCCATGAAAAACACCCGGGTAAAAATCCCAATTTTTCTTCTCATATCAGTGTTCACTTTTTTGCTTATTGGCAGCTTCGTCCTGCTGTCTCCTGCAAACGCCGCTGAAAGCGGCTGCGTGAAATGCCACACCAGCGAGAATCTGCTCAAGACGCTCCATAAACCGTCGAAGGTCGTTGTCTCGGAAGGTGAGGGGTGAGCGGGCCCCCCTCCGTCGGTGCCGGCGGAACTGCAGTACAGGATCTTTCTTGTAGATAAAAAGCTCATCGATACGGACCCCCATTTCGTTGACGGGTGCGCCTCATGCCACAGGGGTGACGAAAAGGCACCCTCCAGGGACAAGGCGCACAAGGGGCTCGTGAAAAGGCCGTCGTCAGACCTCACGGTCTGCGAGAGGTGCCATGACAACGTGGCAAAGACATACAAGGATTCCCTCCACTTCACAACTGCAGGCCTGAAGCACGGGGTATCGGGCAGGTTCTCTGCGAAGGAGCAGAAAATATTCGACGAAAAGGTCTTCCGGCAATCGTGCAGGAGCTGCCACGCGTCATGCGGCGACTGCCACGTGAGGTCACCCAGGATAGGCGGCATTACCACAGGCTTTATCAAGAACCACCAGTTCGTCGGGAAGGATGATGGGAAAACCTGCTCAGTGTGCCACGGGGGTCGGGTATACCCTGAATTCACAGGCGACTACGGCGGCGCGGCCGATGTCCACTACCAGAAGGGCATGACCTGCCTCGATTGCCATAAAAAAACAGAGTTCCACGGCACCGCAACGATCTATAAAACAAAAAAAGATGTAAAGGAAAAGCCGGCCTGCGTGGGCTGTCATAAGAGTGGTGACGAAAAGACGGAAAAGGCAAAGACCTCACACGCGCAGCACAAGGACAAAGTGAACTGTTACGCCTGCCACTCCGGGGGTTCGTACAGAAATTGCTATGACTGCCACCTGGGAAAAGGGGCAACGTCGAAGCCCGGGTTCATTCTCGGTCTGAGCACGAAAGACAAAAAGACCGTCACGACCCTTCGGATCACCCCCACCGTCCGGGACACCTTTAAGAGTGCCGGGATCATGATGGAAAAATACGATGCCCTTCCCAATTACTGGGACGCGGCCACGCACAATATCAAAAAAAGGACTGAAAGGACCCGATCCTGCGAGATCTGCCACGTCGAAAAGCAGGACTTCCTCACAAGGGAAACGCTCATCAAGAACGGCTCAAAGGCCAATGAAAGCCTGCTCTATAGCCCGAAACCAATAAAATAAAGAAGGAGGCAATCGATGAAAAGAAGGATATTATACACTGTTGTTCTTGTTCTCCTGGCGTTCCTGGTAGTCCCTTTCACAACCGTCGCGAGGGACATCAAACCCGTTGTATCCACCGACTGGCTTGCAAAGAACATGGATAATCCGAAGCTTGTCATTCTCGACATCAGGAAGGTAGAGGACTACAAGGCCGGGCACATACCTAAGGCCGTCAACATTTTCGTCAATTCACTGGCCGTGATGAAAGGCGGCCTGAGAAACGAAATTCCCCCTCTCGATGACCTTGCGGACATCATAGGTTCAGCCGGCATAAGTCCCGATTCTCTCGTCGTCGTCGTTGGCGACGCAGACATACTGCCAAACCGTTCCGGCATTACACGGGTCGCCTGGACCCTCAGATACGCGGGCATCGCCAATGTGGCCGTCCTGAACGGCGGTTACGAAAAGTGGAAGGCGGACAAAAAATCAATTTCAACGGATGTGGTAAAACCCAAACCGGTGAAGTTCCAGGTCAAGGCCAACGAAGCCATGGTGGCGAAAAAAGACTACGTCATCGGCGCCATCGGCAAAACAACAATCGTAGATGCGAGGGATGCCGAGTTTTACGAGGGTAAAAAGAAATTGGATTTTGTCGCCAAAACGGGGAGGATAAAAGGAGCGGTCAACCTCCCCGCCATGGCCGCATACAATAAGGACGGGACATTCAAGAGCAAGAAGGAACTCGCCGACCTGGCTGCAAAAGCGGTCGGCACCGATACCGCAAAAGAGATCATCGTGTACTGCGATACGGGGAGATTTGCCACCGTCTGGGCTTATATTCTGGGCGATCTCCTGGGATACAAGAACGTGAAGAGCTATGACGGTTCATCGGAAGAATGGATGAAAGACCCCAAGGCGCCGACGGAACCGTAAGAAATAGGATTAAGGGATCAGGGCCAAGGGGTCAGAGAAAAGCAAAGGATGGATTGGTTTTGTCTTTCTCTGAACCCTTGGCCCTGCCTTTTCTATCACTTTTCTTTCACCGTTATCGTTATCTCCTTCTCCAGCTCCATGTTCCCGAGGAAATGGTGTTTCACGAGGATGCGGACCTTTGAGGTCCCCGGCTGCTGCGCTCTCAACTCCCGGGTGAGGCGTGTTTCCCCAACAAGCCAGCCTTCCTTGTCAATGATGTGGCTGTATGCGCTTGCCTTTTTCTGGGGCACGATCGCGTCCCCCTCGACGGTCAGGTCATAGAAAGGGCCGCTCTTGCTTCCTTCCCGGCCGTATTGCAGCACTGCAGTTTCACCCACGGTGAGGGCGGCGCCGTCCCCAAGGTAAAAAAAGGTATAGTTCTTCATAATGGAGCTTCCCTCGGAGCCCTTCGCGATGACGGTAAGGGTGTTCCTGCCTTTTTTCCATGCCGGTTCAAAGGAGCGAAGGGACATGTCGCCGCCGGAGAGCCTGGGGTAGACATCGTTGCCGTTGAAAAGTATCCTCACATCATTGATGTTGGCCGTGGCAAGGGTAAGTTTCTCTTTCGCGAAGACCAGTTCCCGTTCACCGGTATGCTGCAGGAGGCTCAAGAACGGTGCCGGTTTCCAGTCAAGGGTGTCTTTTGCCTCGATCTTTTTTCCGTCAACAACGGTCCTCACCGTTACCGTTTTTTTGCCGGCTTTTCCCGGAACAAAGAGGATGCTCACCATGTTGCGGTCTGTTGAAAAACCGCCCGAACTGTGGCGCGTCCTGACATGCTTCCCGCCGACCTCAACAGTGAATTTCGGGTCCATCCACGCCTTGGGGAATTCCAGGCCGACCGAGGCATACACCCTGTCCTTCAGCGCCTCGATCGAAGTGATCCTCAACGCCTGCGGGGGCAGGCACACGTCCTCACAGGCCTGCTTTGTCTCAAAGGGCACCGCTCCCTGGCACCCGCCCCAGAAGAAAGCCTTGCACTCTTTGCCCTTCCCGTCAAAATAGAACTTTTCGAAAAGCGCCTTGCATGGGCCAACCTCCGGCTTCATGTCACACTTCAGGAACATAAGGTCCTCGTCGGGTCTGTCTTTTCTTGCCGGCTCGCCGGCATAGGCAGCTGAAAAAAAGAACAGCATAAGTAACGAACAGAGGAAAGATCTTTTTAATACGCTCATAGTTGCCACCCTTTAAGCCCGATGTGTTTCATGTGCACCCTTTTGAACTCCCGAAAAAGGAAATAAATGCCGCGCGTAAAGCAATGAGAAGCGTGTGACATGCGAAGTGGGACGTGCGACAGTTTTTTCAAGCCCTACTTGATCTTCGGCAGGACCTTCTCGGCAACTTTCCGGGATTGGTCAAGGTCCTGGTCGGCGCGTGCCTTGTCCATGGCTTCCCTGTTCTTGAAACTCCCACCAAGATAGGAACTGACATGGATATTCACAAGATGATCCCCCTTCACTATCCACAGGTCATAACCGTTCCAGAAGGCATCGTCACCCAGGCCGGTTATCACCTTTAATTGTTTTGCCGTGTTCTCGTTGGCCAGGCGGGCCTTTTTCTGCCTTGTGAACACGTCCTTCGCGGAGCTGAACATCCCTTCCTTTTTGATCTCCTCCGTCGACGATATCTTCAGCTTTACGCTGTACGTGCCGCCTTTTTTCTTGTAAAAGTAGGTGCAACTGTTGCCGGCGGGTGCTGCGGTCTTGTCGCTGCGCTCAGAGGAAATTATCTCCTTGAGGAATGCCTCCGCCTCCGCTTTTGTAAAAAGATCGCAGGGATTGACAGCGCCAGCCGCCCCGGCAGGTGCCGGGGAAAAGATAATGGCCACGAACATGACCGCAAAGATAACAGGTACACACTTTTTCATCATCGCCCCTTTAAAAAGATCGTTCAAACCGCTCGAGCGGCTTGAACAGCTTTAACGTAGATATTGCTATTTATAGTACTATAAATTGAAGACAGTTTAAATGGAACTAATGGTCTTGAGCGGTTCAAGCCGCCCTTAATGCTGTTGGCTCAAGACCGCGTCGCATGAAGCAGTCGTCCAGCGGAGCGTTCTCGGCGTCAGAGATGATGAAGCGAATGTTATCTGGCCTGTGCAGGCTCTGGTTGATCTTCGATCATCTTTTCCGCGAAGTCGAGCTCATAGAGCGTGCCGGTCGCCGTGATACGTTCCAGAATGTACGGAACCAGAACGCCCGTTCCGCATCCGGCGTCCAGCACGCAGTCTCCCGGCGTAAACGGGAGCAGTGAAAAAAGGCGCTCAAAGTCCTTTGTCATGCTTGTCGTATCGCCCGGTCGCTTTGGATCGCGGTACCACATGTCGATCCACTTTTCGGCGTGTTCATTAAAAAATTGCTTTCGCGCGCGATAGATCTCATCCGGCGTCATTTTCATGGAAGAGGTTTTCCTTTTTTAACCTTGATGCCAACGGCGTTTGGGCGAGAATACGAACGCAGCGGCAAAGATGATCGTTGCCATCAGCACGACCGACGCGCCGGATGGAAGATCAAAAACATAAGATACGACAAGTCCCAGAACGCAGGCCAGAATGCCGGCGGCCGCGGAAATGAGAAAAAAGTACTTCAGGTTGTAGGTCAACTGCAGCGCCGTCGCGCCCGGCTGAACCAGCAGCGCAAAAATGAGCAGCCCGCCGACGGTGGACAGGTTCGCAGAAACCACCGCGCCGGTAGAAACAGCAGGGCGTAGTAAATCACCCGCTCCGGCACGCCGCTGGCGCGGCAAGCCGCCGGTTGAACAGGACAGCGCGGATTTCCTTGAAAAATAACAAGACAAAAGCACGAAACGCAACGTGACGACCGGCAGCACCATGACGTCCGAGTTCCGACAGCGACAACAGGCTGCCCCACATCAGATTGAGCGCGCCGGCCTTGGTCCTGGTGAGAATGCCCATCCCGAGAAACGCAATCGCCCATCAGGAAGGAAAACAGGATGCCGAGGACGTTTTCCGGAGCGATATCCGTGCGGTCCGAAAGCGGCCCGAGAACGGCCGCCGCAAGGAGGCACAGGACGAACCCGCTGAAAAAGGGATTGATGTCCAGCAGCATGCCCAGCACGGCGCCCGCAAAAGCGGCGTGCGACATGGAGACGCCGATCAGCGGCATTTTCATCAACACCACAAAGACGGACAGAAGCGAGCAGCTGGCGCCGCACAGAATGCAGGCAACGACGGCGCGCTGAATGGGCGGGTACGTAAGAGCATCGAACAGATGGTTCAACCATAGGAGACAAACCGCCTTCCGTTGCGTTCGAAAGTCTCGAGCGGATATTGAAACAGCCCGCTCAGCGTATCGCCCGACGAGCGCTTTGTGAATGTCGCCGTCAAAGACCTTTTTGCCGGCGCTGCAGCATGACGGCGCGGCGCATCGCAGACGGGAAGCATGTTGAAATCGTGCGTGACGAAGAGGAAGGTCAGGCGCTTCGCGCTCGGGAATTTCACTCGATCAGGTCCAAGACCTCTTTCTGAACGGCAATGTCCAGATTGGCGGTCGGTTCATCCAGGAGCAAAATATCCGGCTGCTGCAGAATAGCGCGTGCCAGCGATACTTTCTGCCGTTCGCCTCCGGACAACTGCCCCAGGGGCCTTTCGGCAAGGTGGGCCACGCGCATCATCTCCATGAGCCGCAGAGCCTCTTCATGCTCTTTTTGCCGGGAGTTCGGAAGAGGCCCGAGTCGGCCCGACAGCACCCGTCATCACGGCCTCGGCCGCCAGAATCGGAAAAGCCGGGTCGATAGGAAACAGCTGCGGAACGTACCCGACGCGAAGCCGGTTGTCCGGCGCGGCTCCACGACTCGCGACGTCCGAAAAGGCTGAGGTTCGCCGGAAATTTTCGAACCCGGCTATGACATGGAGAAGCGTGGTTTTCCCGGCGCCGTTGGGGCCGATGATGCCGACAAACTCGTTGCGCAACACGCAGAGGCTGATATTCGTCCAGGAGCAGCGTCGTCTTACGTTTGCGGACGGTTAAATCCTTAAGGTCTATGATGGTTGTCATTCATAGAACATTACAGTGACAGGTCATTTGCTTTCCATAGCGGCGGCAAGAACGGCGTGAACATTTTCTCTGAGCGTTGCGAGATAGCCATGCTCCGTCGGGAAGTTGGTCAGGACAATATGAGGCACGCCCAGCGTTTCGGCGATGCGTTTTCCCGCATCAGGTCCGGATTGCAGGTTATCGACAACGGCGACCACGCGCTGATCTCGCCCGGTTTTCGACAGTCGCACCACATCCTGTGTGGACATGGACTCCGGTCGGCCGTAAACGCCCGCAACGCGAAATCCCATCCATTCCAGCGGCTCTTTCTGCAGGGAAGAGGCCATGACCGGCTTGCCGGAGAGTCCCGCCTCAGCCCGATGCGTCGAATCAGAGATTTCGCATGCGCCTTGACCTCGAGGATCGCATGCTTCTTGCGGTTAATCATTTCATCGCGGTCCGCAGGGAAATATAAGGAAAGCTCTGTCGGCCAGACGGTTCAAGCCGAAGATGGTAGGAATCGGGCGCCATCCAGTTGCGCGCATCGGTATCAACAAGCAGGTGCAGCTCCGCGGCCGGATTCGGCTTTGTCTAAAAACGGCATTCCCGCGAAGGAAATGATCAGATCGGCTTTTTGCATCTTTTCGATATCCGACAGTTTGACGTCATAGTGGCCCGGACACTGGCCGGGAGGAAGAATGGCTTCCACGGTATAGCGATCGCAGGCAGAAGCGCAGCGGCCATGCCGGACAGGATCGTATCGGATGTAACGATGCTGGCGCACTTTCTTCGCTTTGAGGCCCTTCGTCCGGTTGGCGCATCCAAGGAAATCCGCAGCACCAACAGATCGCCGCAACGACGATAATGATGTTTTAATGGATCTCATCTATCGTAACCTGACGGCACGGCGCAACGAACGCGCTCAATTACGAACTTCAGCGTCAAACCGGCAAACACGGTGATGCCGGGCATGCTGTAGCCCTTCGCGTATTCGTAATGCTCGGTTGAAAATATTATTGACCGCCACATACACCTCGGAATCACCGAGCGACAACGGCTTGTAATCGAAATGATAGCTCAGCCGCGCGTTCGCCAGCGCAAAGTCATCCAGCTTGTTGTTGTCTGTAAGCTGTCAGGCGTAATTGAAGGTGCCGCTGCGCATGCTGGTAGCCTGGTAAACGTCTTTGAAATACTGCATGTCCAGACGCAGACGGAAGTGTTCCAGAAACGTCCAGTTGACGCCGGCCTGAAACTGAAAAGCCGGGCGTATAAGGCATATGATCGCTTTCGACGCCGTCGCTGCCCGAGGCTTTGGCCTCCATCAAGGTGGCGCGCGGCAAATATCTCAAGTGCTTTAACCGGGATCAGCGTCCCGGTCAGTTCCAGCCCGCGAATCTCGTATTGGCCGATCGGATCGTTGAACGCGACCGGAACAGGACCGAACATGTAAGCCTGAAAGCGGTCCTTGCCTTTGTCGTAGAAAACCGTTGCGCCCAGGGAGCCTTTGTCCGGCCAGGTGTGGGTCAGGCCCGCTTCATAATGATCCACCGTTTCCGGTTTGATCTTTTCTCCAGTATTGTCCGGGATTGCTGACCGGCGAACTCGTCGAGGACCATGTTCATCAGAACGATGGGAGAAGGATAATTGACGCCACGCGAATAATTGATATTGAGGTCCGTATGCGCGTAGCCCGCAACCATGCCTGCCTGAGGTGCGGATTTATCTTGAATTCGTTGTGATGGAGGTAATAGCGGTATCCCGCTGAGGGCGTGGCATGGAAGGCTTCCGGACGGCCGAACACGGTGGCTGATGGCGGCATAGGGCGACAACATCATGATTTTCGGAAAATCCCAGATTCGTTCCGCCCGGCCGCCGTTGATGCCGGGAACAGCAAGGCCGCTGTATGTCCGCTGCGTGTTTTTCAGTTCCGTCATATCCAGATCCACGCCCATAACGATTTCTCCGCCGGGCCACAGCAGAAGTTTTTCTTTGCCGCAGACGTCCGTAGAGCGACATGTTCTGACGCGACAAGAGGCCGGCGGTGTTGCCTGCGTAGCGCACGCCGTTGGTCAGTTCCTGCAGCAGATCGAAATCGGTTTCGTTCACATAAGCTTTCAGGTATCCGCTGAGCCGTCGGATATGATGGTTCAGCGTCAGAGTAGAAAGAAAGTCTCTGTATCAAAGCGTTCCGCCATGGGCCAGCTCACGCCGTTTGCGGCGGTGGGGTTGATGTTTCCGGCATGGGCGCACGGTCTGGCTGTCGACATAATTGGCCAGAAACCGGACATTCCATTTCTGTTGATCTGATAGCCGGTATTGGCATAGTAGTTTGCTGCTGAGCGCGGGAATGGTCGACGATGGCCGTCGTGACATCCCAGCTCTGGGACACGTAGATGTCATAAGTCCTTTTTTAACTCCGCCGGAAAAGCTTTGTGAATGAGCGTAGCTGCCACCGCTGAATCAAGTAAATTGCTGCCATCATTTGTAAGTATTGGAAGGATATTCACCGGCATAACCGCTGCCAATTCCGACGCTGCGGCGATGATGGCGGCGCCCAGGGCGGCGGTGATCTGCGGCTCGTCTGGGACGAAGACCATTGTACCCAGTTCGGCCTCGATGGCCTTCACCAGCCCTATGTCTTTCGCGCCGCCTCCGGTGACGGCGCAGTCAGGGGTGAGGCCGACGCGGGTCACGAGGGTCACGATCTTTGACGCCATGGCGTTATGAATACCTGCGAGGATGTCGGCAGGAGAAGCACCTTCGGAGATGCGTGATACCGCCTCCGATTCGGCAAAGACGGCACATCCCGTCGTAAATTCTACGGGTTTCACGGCGGTGAGGGAGAGTTCGCCGATGTCGCTCACATTCATGCGAAGTATCCTGGCGGCAACCTGGAGGAACTTTCCACTCCCCCCGGCACATTTCTCGTTCATTATGAAATTCGCGATCCTTCCGTCATTATCGAGGCGGATCGCCCTCGAGTACTGGGCGCCTATGTCCATGACGGTCCTTACGGAAGGAAAAAGGTGATGAACGCCGGCGGCGTGGCAGGAGATATCGGTGGAGGTCTGGTCGGCAAGGTCGGACATGTTCCCGCCATAGCCGGCGGCAACGGTGCGGGCTATATCATCCATGGAGAGGCCCGCCTTTTGAAGCGCCGTTTCGGCAGCGCTCCTTGCCGCCGCACGGTAGTCCCCGCCTGAAGGCAGGACCGCGTAAGACCTTATCTCGTTGCCTTCAAGCACAACGGCCTTGGAATAACCTGAACCGACATCGATGCCTAACACAAAAGCCATCTATAAAAACCTCATTTGAAGAATGTCGCTTCCTCGAGGCAGTGCCCACTTCTGGTGGGTTTCTGCCCTTCGGAGGCATACTTATCATAGATATCTTTTCCCATCAGAGCGGCACCAAGGGCACCCGTAATAAGCGGTTCCGGCGGGACCAACAGGGAACGGCCGAACTTGGACTCCAGCGCCCTGACAAGGCCGATGTTCTTTGCACCGCCGCCGGTCACCGCAATGTCCGGCTCCACGTTGAGCTTTTTAACCAGCGAGTAGACCCTGGTGGCCACAGCGTCGTGGATGCCCGCCAACAGGTTTGCAATGGGTTCGCCTGTTGCCAGCTTCGAGGTAACTTCCTGCTCCGCAAAGACCGTGCAGGTACTGCTCACCTGGGCTATCTTTTCCGCTTTGAGGGAGAGTTCACCGATCTTTTCAAGGGGAACGCCGAGAGAGTCGGCTATGATCTCGAGGAAACGCCCCGTGCCGGCGGCGCATTTGTCGTTCATGACAAAGTTCATCACCTTGCCGTCTTTTATCTTGATACCCTTGCTGTCCTGGCCGCCAATGTCGATGACAGTTCTTACGGTGGGAAGGAGGCTGTACAAACCTTTAGCATGGCAGGTGATCTCGGTGATCTGTCGGTCTGCAAAGGGAACGTTGATCCTGCCGTATCCGGTAGCAACTACATATTCAATACGGTCAAAGGTGAGGTGCGCCAGACCGAGCGCCTCCTCCATCACTCTATTGGCAAGTTTCCGGTGCTCCGGGCCCGTGGGACCTATGAGCGAGGCTTCGATCCTGTCGCTCACGATGACCACCTTTGTCATGGTGGACCCGATATCGACACCGGCAAAATAATTCATCTGTTACTGCTCCTGCGTTACTTACCGAAACCTCCGGGCCTTAATTCCCTCTCTTTTTCGATGCATCCAGCGTCTCGATAAAGGCGTCGATCCTGTTGTGGGTGTCTGCCTCGTTGTAGGAGCTGATATCAACAATATCGCCCTCCATGATCAGGATGGGGATATCCTTATAAACCTTTTTCAGCGTGGCGGCCTGCTGCATGATACCGGCGTGCCAGCTCCGGCATGAGAAAGCGGAGTGGAAGACCGCGCCGTCACATTTGTAATCCTCGATATATTCAATGATCCTCTCCACCTTTGGGGTGGAACCGGGGCGTTTCTTTGCCGCGTCATACCAGTGGGTCCAGTACCGCACCCATCTCCAGGCGATATGTTCCAGCGGGTCGTTCGTCTTCGGCAGGTCGAGGCGATCTATCTTTTCGCAGCCGCGATAGGTCACTTCCACGGGGAAAACGACGCCTTTGCCGTTGAAGTACTGAAAGTCGCCGAGCGCGAACCATGACGGCAGTCCGGCGGCCCAGATGATCCTGTATTTTTCGGGATCGGCTACGGCCACACCGTCAGCGATCTTCTGTTTCAGCTCAGCGTGGAGGTCAACGTAAAAATCATAGGCCTCCTGGGTCCCGAGGTTGAAGGTCAGGGGCACCATGGTGTTCATGGCATCGCCCGTGTCCATAGGGGTCGGGATGGCCTTGCGCAGTTCGTATGTATCGATGAAGAGGTCCCAGGTCTTGTCGGAAAGCGCGACGGTCGCCGCGAGGCGGTCCCAGTCCATCTTCTTGCCGGTTATCTTCTCGCAGAACTTGACGGTCTCCCTCAGTTCCTCCGTAATATACTTTACGTAGATCTGTTCCTGTTCATGGTGGTTAACGCTGGGATCCCAGGGAGGGTAGTACATGTTGGTGACGAAAACGGGAACATCCTGCTGATAATGCTGGGTGGCCTGTGGCCACTTGAACCGAGGGTCACAAAGAAGCTGACCGTTGCCGAGCATCATGTCCGGCCGTCCCATGCCGCCCCAGGGGGCTCCTTCAGGCGTCGCTCCGCCCAACTCCTCGCGTATCATATCAAAACCGATGTTGCAGGTGGCATAGGTACACAAGGACCGTGAAAAGTTGTCCGATTCGGCCTTCTGGAGGTATTTTTCCGCGTCGCGCTTTGCCGCGCAAACCCCTGAGAAACTCTCACCCCAGGCGGGAACGATGTCCATTGCCCGCATGATCTCATCCTGACCGTCAGCGATAAAGGCGGCGGCCACTTTCTTTCCTTCTTCTTTTGCCTTTAAGGTTGCAGACAGGTTGCCCCGTACAAATTTCGGTATCTTTGCTGCCGTAGTTGTTGCAACTGCTCTTCCTTTTTTTTCTTCAGCCATGTGATTCTCCTCTCTCGGTTATGCGATCATTTCGAGGAATGCCTCGATCCTGGTCTTCACCCGTGCCAGCGATGATGTGGAATATTCATCCTCCAGGTAGAGAACAGGCGTTCCTGCTGACTCGATAAAGCTCTTGATAGCCGGTACTTCAAAGCCGTAGGGGTCGCAATACTTGTAAATGAAGAGAATGGCTCCGTCCACCTTGAACTCATTGATGTATTTTTTCATGTGCCCGAAACGCTCTTCCAGGATCCCTTCATAGGTGTCCGCTGAGCCTACGAAGGTCGTTGGGATCTTCAGTTTTCTCAGGTAACGTTCCGCAATGCCCTGAAGCGGGTCAGTTGTCGCGTCCACATCCTGCCAGTACATCTTGGAACCGATGGAAAGGTCATCCATGACCAGGTACGCTCCGGCTGACTCGATGGCATCGATAATGGCAACGTCATCGATCTGGTCGCCTATTATCATAATGCGTTTGGCTTTCCCGTTCGATGCCGGTTTTCTCTGTTTTATCTCTTTTGTAACGGCCTGGATCAGGGCGCTCGATTCCTCTACCGGGAGGCTCATGGATGCAACGAGGACCTTCATCATCTCTGCGCCGGATATCATGGGGGGGTTGGACTTTCTGAGATCGTAAAGCTCTCTCATGAGCTTTCTGTTCTCGTTGTGGGCCTTCACCGCTCCGGCTATCGCCTCATCGGTGATCTTCTTGCCCGTGAATTTCTCGAGGGTATTGACAAAGATGCGCAGGATCTCTTTCGTAAAAGTTATCGAGGGATCACCCGTCACGTGTGGAATGTTGAGGAAGTGCCAGTAAGGGAGCTTCAGCGTGTAGCTCCAGGTCTCATTTGTGCGGTCGATAGAGTCACACTGGTGGGGAAGCACCATACCGTCCAGAAAATCATATTTTCCTTTGACCGCCGCGTCGAACACATTACGAACAAAGGGGCACACAATACTTTCCATGTACGCGTCGCCCTTGCTGATCGCCTCGGAAACATTGCCCTTCAACCTGATCGGGAGAACCCCGGCAGCCGTCATGATCTCAACCGGACCAAGCGCAGACAGGTACCCGATGACCTTTTTGCCCGTAGCCTTCAGTTCTCTCGCCCTTGACCCGTACTGGGTGTAGAGCTTTTCGGCGGTTGCCAAACCATTGCCGTCTCGTATGTCTGTCATCTTAACTCCTTATCCACCCCGGCTTTATCGCAGATGTCCGGGGGTAATGTATGCTTGTAGCCAAGCTTGCCTTTTATATAGAACATTTTTTCGGCGCATAATTCTAACGGAACTGGTCGCCTTTGTCAATGAGTTGCGTGAAGCTTCGCACGCGATCACGCACAGGATACGCTTTGCTGAAGAAGTTCGTTGTTCTCGTGGACGACCTTTACGATTATCTTCTTTTTGTCCCTGTTCCCGTTGAATTCTATTACCTGCTTGTCGGGAGGCATGCACCCGAAGATGTCCACGATCGTCTTTTCCATTGTGCCAAGATTCGTTTCCGGCTGGACCATCGGTTTTCCTCTTCTCACATCGAGCCTGATGACCCTTTTGTAATCCACGGGCATGCAACCGAAAACTTCTATCAATGTCTTCTCCAACCGCCTGAACTTTAGGTTTGTAACTGTTTGCAGTGACCATTCGCGCGCCATGTTGACCTCCTAAGTTTGGGCTTTCTGAAATATTTTAGCTTGATATTCCATCCTCTGCGCCCGCTATTAGTTAAAGCAAAGCCCATGCCAGACAATATTATCCTGTATTATCAGTAAGTTGATAAAATGAGGGGTACCGTATCCTATCGCATATGTCAGAATAATACTGACTTATTTTACAGTTATACATATATCCGTGACTATTGTCAGTTATGTTACAGCATTCTTGATGTAAGGATAGATCAGCTGAACTTGCTGACTGATCAACAGAGCGCAGCGGTGGCAAGATCCGGTGCCACCGCTGTGTTTCTAAAATTTATGGTTACTAACTCGTATATCAGGACGGTTTGGTTCCTTTACCGGCATCCCGCGCCCATAGGTTGTCCGTATTTATGCGCTGTGTGCGTAGAACTGAAGAGGCTCACTTTCATCGTGGACTATCTTCACAATGATCTTCTTTTTGTCCCTGCCCTCTTCGAGTTCGACCACCTGCTTGTCGGGAGGCATGCACCCGAAGATGTCAACGATCATCTTTTCCATCGAGCCGAGGTTGACCCCGGGCTGGACCATGGGTCTTCCCTTTCTGACATCCAGCCTGATGACCCTTTTGTAATCTACGGGAATGCAGCCGAAGACCTCGATCAACGTCTTTTCCATCTCTCTGAATTTAAGGCCTGTAACAGTTTTTAGTGACCACTCTCTTGCCATGATATCCTCCCCTTAAGGCACGAAAATTGTGCCCGGCAAAACGCTTAAGCAATCCGTTGGAAACCTGACAACTGCCGTAAAAGCTCATATGTATCATAACTGTACTCCCGATATGTATAAAGCAAAACCTATGCCAGGCCTTTATCCCATGTATTATCATACAGTTATCAAAATGAGGGGTACCGTATCCTATCGTATACGACAGATATATTCTGACACAATTCACAGTAGGGTGCTTATTCTGTCTTATTAGTCAGTTTGAAAGGGCAGCCCAACATCAAAATGCTAAAAGCTTAAAAAAAACAATTCACGTGGACGAGCACACGAGTAGACGGGCGTTGGGGGGGGTATAAACCTTCCTTTTTCCCTTGTCTGCCGTTCTGTTATTTGGTTATTATCAGTTATCATGGACCGATATGACTGCATAGTAGTTGGGGCCGGGCCGGCCGGGGCAACCGTTGCCCGCCACAGCGCCTTGAAGGGATTAAAGACCCTGCTCATCGAGAAAGAGTCCCTTCCACGGTACAAGCCATGCGGCGGTGCTACCACGCCGGCGATAAAACAACTTCTGGGTCTCGATCACCTCGCTGTTGTGGAGCGGGTTGTAAAGGGTGTCACATTCCTCTCCCGCAATGAACCGGAACATCATGTATTTTATCCAAATGGTATGAGAGTCGAGATGGTCTCCAGGGGGGACTTTGATCACCACCTCGTAAAAGGGGCCCTGCAGGCCGGGGCAACCCTCATGGAAAAAACAAGGATAACATCGGTAGAGGAGTCAAGCGGGCAAGTGACTGTACGCACCGACAGGCGCGAGGCGCTCACCGGTCTCGTTGTCGTAGGCGCCGATGGCGCGAAGAGTGTTGTGGCAAGAGCCGCGGGGTTGCACAGGGGGCCCGGGGGCGTTGGTGTCGAAGCCGAGCTTTATCCTCGCGATACCGGGATCCTTGAACAGTACGCAGACAGGGCTTTCTTCGGGTTCGGGTTCATACCGAAAGGATACGGATGGGTCTTCCCGAAAAAAGATCATTTTTCTGTCGGTATCGCCACCACACGGGAGCACATGCCCGGCATAACATCCCTTTACCGGCAATTCGTCAACCATTTCGAATTTCTGGGGGACGTCAAGGATGAGTCCCTGCGGGGATGGTTCGTACCATTCTGCAAAGGCCCGGGGTTGTTGAACACACGCAGGGTATGTCTCACCGGGGACGCGGCAGGCCTTGTTGATCCCTTCAGCGGCGAGGGTATATACTATGCCGTATTGAGCGGTATTATTGCCGCCGGCACCATCGCCAATGAACTGGAAGAGCATGGTAGTCTATCCAAAAAATATACAAAGGAGATAAACAGACAGATCGTGAAAGACTTTACCTACGCGAAGTGGTGCGCCGATATCTACTTCATGTCACCGTCATTCTTCTATCGAAGAGACAGGGTCATCGGTGCCTTCACTCGTCTATCCAACAAAGAAACGCGATACAGGAACATTTTCAATGAATTTCGCAGAGGCATCGCGGATCACGCTATCCGCCCTTTTCCTTTCCGGTTCGAATAATAATAACGGCATGTCCCAAGGGGTCTATCGGAAAGGACACATAAATAAATACGGTTGCATATTCATTGAAATTACCGGAGAATAGAGATTAGCAACCGGTGTGGAATATACTTCTTTTGTGTGGTTGTTCCCCCCATGATATTTTCACAATATTCCGCCTGTACGGTGGTTCGCTATGTGATGGGAAAGACTCAATGTTAATGATCACTAACAGGCACAAGAGGCCGGAAAGAACAAAAGGAGGGAGAAGCATGGAAGGCATGAAAGAATGTCCGTACTGCGGGGAGGAGGTCAAGGCCGTGGCAGTGATCTGTCGTTACTGCCACAGTGAACTTCAGGGTGAAGCAAGGGACAGGAAAGGCAATCTCATCAAGGTGCGCCTGAAAGCCGGAGAAAAAAAATACGTCGGCGACATCTTTGTGCCGGAGGGACATTCACGTGTAAGTGATGTCATCAATGACAACAGGCATTTTATAGTGCTTTCCAACGCCATTGAGGAAGGGCATGCCAGGGACGTCCAGATCGGGTTTCTCGCCATCAACAAAAACCTGACAGAATGGATAGAGCTCAAGGGTTCGGGCGGTTAAAAACCCTAACCCATGGCTCAAGGCATATCGTGCAACAAGTGGAATGGACCGGGAACAATTAACGGTAAAAGAGGACGGGCCGGTGTTTTTATCTCACTTTATCATCAGGCCTCGCCGATGATCTCTTTCTCTTTCGCTTTTTTCATGGCCTCTCTGAGCAGTTCAACAAGGCTTCCTATCTGGTCTGGACTGATGGTGACACCATCTGTTGTCGCCATGAGCTCACCATCGGTGAGCACCTTGTAGATCCTGCAATCGATGGACCTCGTACCCTTGAACTTGTCCAGCACTTCTACCACAAGGCGTTCGCGAACGCCCGTGGCCAGTTTTCCTACCAGCATACTACCCCCTTCAGGACCATTATTTGAAACGTCCTTTCTGAATCGTTTTGTGTGTTCCGCGCCGGCGGTAGGTAACTTTTTTAGCTGCAGTTGTCGTGTCCGTCGTGGTTGTTCTGCCGCTGAGCTCAATGGAGAGTGTGGCGTGGCGTTTTATCTTCGTCTTCGCGTAGGCCTGGATGCCCCGGAGCTTTCCCATCTCTGACGGCAACACAAGGGTAAAGGCCTGACCGGTTCTGCCCATCCGTGCCGTTCTGCCGATCCTGTGAACATAATACTGGTCATCGAGGGGAACATCATAATTGATGACCGCCTCGACCCTGCTGACGTCTATACCCCGGGCTGCAACGTCCGTTGCAACCAGTATGGTTGAATGGCCTCTGCGGAAATCCGCCATCACCCGGTCACGTCTCGACTGGGTCATGTCACCGTGCAGACCGTCTGCCCCGTAACCCATGACCTTGAGATTCTTTGCGATCTCATCGACACGTCTTTTCGTATTGCAGAAGATGAGCGATGAAGAAAAATTATAGGTATCGACGAGCTTGCACAGCAGGTTGAGCTTCATACCCTGCATGACCTCGATATAGGTCTGTTCGACCTCTGCAACGGTCAATTCTTCGCCTACAACCTTTACGAGGGTGGGGGTCTTCTGATATTTTCCAGCCAGTTTGCGTATGCTCTCTGGCATGGTGGCCGAAAAAAGAAGGGTCTGCCGGTTCGCGGAAGTCGCTTCGAGGATCGTCTCGATGTCATCGAGAAATCCCATGTTGAGCATCTCATCGGCCTCATCGAGCACGACCTTCGTGACGGTACCGAGCCGTATCGTTCTGCGTCTCATATGGTCTATCATTCTCCCCGGCGTTCCTACCACGATATTGACACCTCTTCTAAGGCTCGCTATCTGGGTCTGTATCGGCTGACCGCCGTAAACGGGAACAATGATGATGTCCTTTCTGTAACGTGCCAGTTTCTTCAATTCACCGGCAACCTGGACGGCCAGTTCCCGGGTAGGACAAAGGATAAGCGCCTCGGGCTCCCTTCTTTTCGCTTCAATGAGCTCGATGATGGGAATACCGAAGGCGGCCGTCTTCCCTGTGCCCGTCTGTGCCTGGCCGATAATGTCTATGCCGTCGAGCACAAGCGGTATTGATTGGGCCTGGATCGGGGTCAGTTCATCGAACCCCATGTTTTCAATGGCCTTTTGCACCATTTTGGACAGGTGCAGTTTCTCGAATTTCTTCTCTTGCATGTTTTCTCCATAAAAGAATAGTATTTGGCCGCTTTTATCCGCCCGGCTTATCGACCATTCCTTCAAGCTGTTTTAAACTATGGAAGAGCAGAGAGGTTGTAAGTAGCTTGATCATAATACCACAAAATTATAAAAAAAACACCTACTTAATTGTCATGTTAGGTGTAAGGTATGAGGTGTTACACTTTATTCTTCACACTTTACTCTTTACGGGACGTCAAAAAAGACTTGACGGCAAACAGGAAAGAGCAGGAAAATTAAAAAAACAAAAAGGCGCTGCAACCGGGTCCGGCGATACCCGTGCAAAGCAATCTGTCGTTGACGCGGCTTGTGATCGTTCATGGGACGATCGAACGAATACGAAGGAAGGTATTACCATGAAACGTTCCATTATCTTTTGTTCCTGCCTTTTCATCCTGGCCTCGATCATCATCGCTGACACCGCAAACACTCAGCCGTTGAAGCCGGTACCGCAACCAAAGGTCACATTTAAAAAACCGATCGCCGACCTCGTGGTATCGAACGTCAAAATAACACCGGAGAATCCCAGGGCGCAAAAAGATATGATAACCATCGAGGTCACGGTAAAGAACACCGGCAGCGGCGCCCTCCCCAAGGTCTGTTCGCTGGCGATGGACCTTATTAATCAGGACACCAAGCCGGACTACCACCACCAGATCATACCCTGGTATACCAATAACATTCCCCAACTTTCACCCGGCGCCGAGGTCAAGATATCGAAGACCATCACCATACCCTACCCGGGAAGGTACAAACTCAGCATGGTCATCATTACCGAAGGTCTTCAGGTGGGTGATGAAAAGCCTGGGAACAACCAGCATGCAGTCTATTTTCAGGCCGCTGTGGCGCCGGAGCGGTCCGACCTCATCCTCGACAACGTGTCTCTTGATCAGGAAGGCCGCGTCGTGCTCAGGATGCATAACGCCGGCGCCGGGATCCCCGATCAGGATTTCAATACATCATACGTACGTGTCAAGATCGACAACACGCTGCAAAAAAGCATATATTTCAAAGAGATCGACCCCAACGGGATCCTGAAGAGAGGACAGGGGGCCCCCTTGGGCGGCTCGGTGCCCTGGGGCGGAACGACGACATATCTCAATTTTACCTGGCCCAACACGGGGTACAACGCGATCAAGCTGGAACCCGGGCATGCCTGCATAGTTGAGGTCATCCTCGATTACAACTCCCGCATCTCGGACAAGAACGGGACCAACAATAAAAAGACGGTGACGCTCACCTACAATCCTTGATAAAGACAGGTTATGGGTGATTGGTTATAGGTTACAGGAAGAGAAAGTATGGGACCTATAACGGTGAACCCATAACCTGTATTTCTCAATTTGACTTCATTCCCTTAAAACGCATATACTTCAAGGGTGTGAAATTTCAGCGCTGACCACCCATAGAGAGGCGATAAATGGAATTTGAACAGACCTTCATGAACTTCCTCCTCCAGCACCAGGAGAAGCACAACCGGACCTACCACTTCCTTGTCCTCATGGACGCCATCATAAGCGCGGCTAAGCACATCGAACGCTACTATGTCACGGGGGCGCTCAAGGGCAACCTCGGCTCGGCAGGCAAGGTCAACGTCCAGGGCGAGAACGTTATGCACATGGACGACATTGCCCACAAGATCATCATCCATTACCTGAAGACAACGGGGCGCGTCATACACGCGGTCAGCGAAGAATCGACAAAGATCATACCCCTCAACGAGGAAGGCGGACGTTACTTCATATACTTCGATCCCCTCGACGGGTCTTCTAATATCTCCCACGGCCTGCCCGTCGGTTTCCTCTTCGGCATAGCCAAGCGCAACCTCAAAGGCCCCGAGGACTTCCACCTGAGGGCCGGCAAGGACTACATCGCCGCAGGGATGTTCGTCATCCCCACCGGTACCTTCACCATTGCCTTCCGGGAGGCGGGAACATGGCGCTTTCACATCGACGAGATCATGAACTACGTCAAACCGGCAAGGATAATGCTGCCCGAAACACCGGACACCTGGGAACTCTCCTTCAACGCCACGAACCGCTACACCTATAAGAAAGAGGTCCAGGAGTGGGTGCATGAGAATGAGCGGAAATACATCTTCCGCTACCTGGGCGCCCTGGCGGGTGATTTTCACCGCATCCTCACAAGGGGAGGGATGTTCATGTATCCCGCGATCGTCAATCACCCCGACCCGAAGAAGAACAGACCTGACGGCAAACTGCGCCTGATGTACGAAGCGTCGGTGGTTGCCTTCATGTGCCGGGAGGCGGGCGGGGCCGCCGTCGATGAACACGGCACCCCCATACTCAACATCAAACCAAAGAACCACCATCAAAGAACGGCCCTCTACGTGGGGTCGAAACCGCTCGTGGACGACATAACAAAGGTGCTGAAGTAAAGACGCACACGTTTTTATTTTATCTGCTTTTGGTCCTTCTGCATCTCCACTATTGTTTCTCTGAACTTTTCCGCCGCATCGGTCACGGCCTGCTTCGCGGCGTCTAGGCCTGTAAAGATGGTGGTTATGTTCATGGCGTTTGGAGACTTGTTCGTCAAAAATGCGCCCTCGAGCTTTCCCGTTTCCCCGTCGAAGAACTCCCCGCCAAAGACGATCGACCCCATGAAGGACCCCTTCAGGTGGGCGGCACTCAAACCAAGGTTCACGACCAATCCCGCGGGAAGGGCGTGGGTCACCGCCGCCAGGGGGGTCACGGTCTCCTGGATACCCGCCAGGGTGAACCTGATACGCAGCACGGCCGGTCCCGGTTTGTCAACGACCTTTAAACTTTTCTTCAGTGCCTTGATAAATTCGTCCCGGATAAAATCGGCCATTTTTTGTTTCTGCTCCTCGGTAATACTGCCGAACTGGGCATCCGCGCCCCGGTAGATCTGCACGGGCTCTATGTAGAATTTCGTGTATTTCTTCGCGTCGACGCCCGGCTTCACATATATCAACGTGTTGTGAAAATCCTGGCTGGGTTGCACCTTCCGGGATGCTTCATCGCCCTCGAAAGCCTGCGGCATACTCGCGCAACCCGCGAGGAGAACAAAAATTGAAAAAACGATAATGAAGCTTCCTGCCCTAATTTTCATAGGTCCTCCTTTTTAATCAACCTTACTTGGCTAATCCAAGCATACCGCGAAACCAAAGGGCAGTCTGTAACTTTTTTTACATTATAGCTGCCGTCCTGTGACAATCACAATAATTATTCCTGCGGCAAAGCTTCTCATTACACGCCGCCGCCTTGACGGAACGGCGCTGCGCGTCCTGCCACCGATTGCCTGCCGTCGAAAAATAGGTTGAATATTCAGCAGAATTGAAGGAAAATGAGAACAAGTTTACGCTTCACATGTAAAGACAGGTCAAGCCGGAGGAATGGACAAAGCACAGACCGCCAGGGTGTCGGAAGTGATAAAAGGCTTTGCATTCATTGTCGTCGGCCTTTTCTTCGGGGTTCTTGCGTTTTTATCGATACAGAACAGACCTGACCTGTCCTTTGCCGTTGCCATATTACTGCTTGTTTCTGTTTCTTCGGTGGAGGGAGGCGTCTTCTGGATCAAAAAATACCTGCGGCTGAATATCGGTGCAGATATTTCAAGACCGGGGTTTTGGGCAAAACTGGCCGGTACCGGCGTATGGGTGTTCTTTGCATCCAACATCCTGGGGGCATTGGCCATCGTGGCCATCATTTATCTTTTCGGCAGACTATACCTGGAAAGTGCCGGGAAGAACTTCTCATGGGAAAACAGGCATTCATGGTTCCTTATCGCGCTGGTCATATATGCCGCGGTCAGGCCTTTTGCCATACGCTCCATAAAACCCCTTCTGCGAAAGATCGAAAGGGACAACCGCAAGCAGCTCGCTACATATGAACTGTCACCGGACCGCGTGGTCCTTAACATCCCGGGCTGGCCCGAGAACAAGCGTTACATAACCATACAATTCAATGAGCTCGACGACGTAAGGGTCCTGGACCGTTATCAGGGCACGGCCTGGCAGGAATACGGCATCGGCCCCGACCTTAAGCTCGGATATGATGCAATAAAGGACCTCATCGACTACAACACCGGCAAGATCGACAGGCCGAGATATTTCAGCTGGATGGCCAATGTCTCGGGCGTGAAAACATTATTTCTGTACGGACGCGGGTTGACATACCTCATCGGGATCGCCTATCCCACCGGGCAGGATCTGATCGATGCCTTCGAGAACTATCAAGGAATGAACAAAGAACCATGAAACATAGCTTCATAACATGTCGGGGAGGACATATGAAAAAAAAGATCCTTATATTATCGGTTATGTTCTTATGCGTGGCGTCGACGGTTTGCTTCGCGGTCGGCCCGGCTGAGACATTCCTTGATGAGACCGTACGAAGGATCTCGTCTGTCTTTAAAAACATAGACGGTGATATCTCGAAAGCGGCCAGAAATTTTGGCGATGGGACAGCCGCCGGCACAAGCATGAGGGAAACGGTCGGGAACCTCTGCGCCGGAAAGCCCTATGCGATAGACTGTTCATTTGTCAATGCCAAGGGCATCATGGAGATCATCGAACCGGAAAAATACAGGAAGTATGAAGGTTCAAACATCAAGGACCATCCCTCGATGATCCGCCTTCGCAAAACCAAAAAACCCGTTTTCAGCGAGATCTTCACGGCCGTTGAAGGGTTTCAGGGGGTTGTCTTCGAATACCCGGTGTTTGACAGGAAAAAGGAGTTTACCGGTTCCGTGCACCTGCTCGTCTCACCGGAGGTCCTTGTCCAGGAGGCCCTTAAAGGCATAACGTCCGGCAGCGGCCTGGGCCTCGTTGTCCTTCAGCCGGACGGGACGAACATCTACTGCACGGATCCGGGGCAGACACGGCTCAACGTCCTGAAAAGCACCGAATATAAAGGTTTTCACGAGTTGCGGGAACTCGGTAAGCGGATCGTCAGCGAAAAGGAAGGATCCGGAACATACCGTTATGTTCAGCCCGGCACCGGGAGGGTCCTGAAAAAAATGGCGATCTGGAAGACCGTCCCCTTCTATGACAGCTACTGGCGCATCCTCGTCAATACAGAGGGCCGGTAAAACAGAGAATTCAGTTGAAAAGGTGGGGCGATTGGGGGAAAATAGATATAAAAAAACGCCTGCACCGCCGGAAACGGCAACCGGTGAAATAACAAACAACAAAATACCGGAGCGATCGTGAAAGACATGAAGAAAAGCGAATCAGAGAACATTAAATATGACATCATACACTTTGAGGCCCTCGGCCCGGAGGCGAAACACCTCGAGGAAGAAATAGAGAAGGCAAGGCTCAGAGGCGAGCTCCCCGAAGGCCATACCTACCTGATCACTCCAAAGAACGTACAGGACTTCCTCAGGGACAATCCAGGGACCGGCCTGCCTGAAATTATAACGACAAAAACACATTCGGTCCTTCCGGAAAGCTATTTTGCAAAAGGCAAAAAGAGCGTCATAACACGAAGCGCCGGATATGACCATTTCGAACACCTTGCAGAAAAGTTGAACATCGCGTCCCTTCGTGAATACTGCGTGAACTCCGTCGCGCAGACGGCAATGAAGTTCCTTTACGCCACGGCGGGAGAACTGAATCATTACTCGAACAACACTGTGACCTTCGAAAGGAAGGACTCCAGGGCCTTCATGGAACTCGACGGGCGCAGGACCCTCACCGTCTTCGGCGTCGGCAAGATAGGCAAGAGGACCTACGAGCTTGCCGAGGCAAACGGGCTCGCCGTCCAGGGTGTCGATATCAGGCAGGAAGAACTGGGTGATCTATACGGTGGATCGGTGCGCTTCGTCTCGAAGGAAGAGGCCATAGCATCCAGCGACATCATCGTCAACGCCATGAACCTTACAAGGAACGATCAAAGCAGGTTCTATAACGTACGGTATTTTTCAAAGCAATACCTGGCAAAGGCGACGAAAAGGCTCATCTTCATCAACGTGACGCGTGGAGAGATAGCGCCTGAGGCAGGTCTGCTGGAGCTCTACCGGTCGGGAAAGATAACGGGTATCGGCCTCGACGTCTTCACAAGCGAATCGGAATTCGCGCGCCTTCTGCTTGGCGAGCCCATAACCGGAGCCGACCTGCTGGCGGCAAAGACACTGGTCGAGCGGTCCATCGACCGCAGCGCCAATATCTACGTCCAGCCCCACCAGGCCTTCAATTCCGATATTGCGTCACAGACAAAGGCCGTCGAGGCGATCAAACATCTCGTGTCATGGTACCGCAACGGCAAACAACGCTTCGACGAACAACTGCCCTATTATTGAGAGGTCACTTCATCCTGAAACGGAAACCGCAGTGGCATCTATGCAGATGGTCTTTGATGGGTCCGCTATTACCGCCGGTCCTGAAAAATTACTTGTATATCCGAAGGCAGTACATTATACTGAAAGTGCACATTGATGTGTGTCCCCCCTCAACGGCCTCGAGGAAATTACAAGCTTACCGAACAAAGAAGTTCACTTAAACGTCAAAGTTACAGACTGAACGAGCCTTTCCTGATCTAATGGAAGGCATGACAATACATCGGCTTTGTCCGGTTAGAAACTTGTATAAGGAGGAGATCATGGAGCTCACAGAAATTTTTGGTTCTAACGTCTTTAACGACAAGGTAATGAAGCAACGTTTGCCGAAAGAGGTCTACAAGGCCCTGAAGAAGACGATCGAGCAGGGCACCCCGCTTCGCCCCGACGTCGCTGACGTGGTCGCCAATGCCATGAAGGACTGGGCCATTGAAAAAGGCGCGACCCACTACACCCACTGGTTCCAGCCGTTAACGGGCATCACTGCGGAAAAACACGATTCATTCATTTCTCCGGCCCCGGACGGCGCCATTATCATGGAGTTCTCCGGTAAACAGCTGGTCCAGGGCGAGCCTGACGCGTCGTCCTTCCCGAGCGGCGGCCTCAGGGTAACCTTCGAGGCGCGGGGTTATACGGCCTGGGATTGCACATCGCCCGCATTCCTGAAGGAAGACGAAAGCGGCAACGTGACCTTCACGATCCCCACGGCCTTCTACTCCTATCGCGGTGAGGCCCTCGATAAAAAAACGCCCCTGCTGCGGTCCATGAGGGCCCTGTCCAAACAGGCGCTTCGGGTCCTTAGAGCTCTCGGCAACACGACCTCCACGCAGGTCACCTCCACCGTCGGCCCTGAGCAGGAGTATTTCCTGGTTGACAAGAAATTCTACATGGATCGCCTCGACCTGCTGCTGGCCGGCCGGACCATATTCGGAGCACCCGCACCCAAGGGCCAGGAACTTGAAGACCAGTATTTCGGGGCCATCAAGGACCGGGTTTCCGACTACATGCACGACCTCGATATCGAACTGTGGAAGATGGGCATCATGTCAAAGACAAAACACAACGAGGTGGCGCCGGCACAATACGAGATGGCCCCGATCTTCGCCACCACGAACATCGCCACAGACCACAACCAGCTCGTCATGGAGACCATGCAGAAGGTGGCCTTCCGCAACGACCTCGTGTGCCTCCTTCACGAAAAACCTTACGCCGGCATCAACGGGTCCGGCAAGCACAACAACTGGTCGCTTTCCACCAATGACGGCACCAATCTGCTGGAACCAGGGAGCACGCCCAGCGAGAACGTCCAGTTCCTTTTGTTCCTGAGCGCCATGATCAAGGCCGTAGACACCCATGCCGATATCCTCAGGGCTACCTGCGCTTCGGCGGGTAATGACCACCGCCTGGGCGCCAACGAAGCGCCCCCGGCCATCATTTCCATATTCATGGGTGAAGAATTGACGGAAATACTCGAGAAGATCTCGAAAGGTGAAAAGATCTCCTCCAAGGACGAGCAGTTCGTCAGCGTAGGAGTCGATACGCTTCCCATCATCCCCAGGGACAATACGGACCGCAACAGGACCTCTCCCTTTGCATTCACAGGGAACAAGTTCGAGTTCAGGATGGTCGGCTCGGCGCAGTCGATAGCCGGCTCGAATGTCGCCCTCAATACCATCGCCGCTGAGGCGCTTGAGGAGATCGCTGCCCGACTGGAGAAAGCGAAAGACAAGAACGCCGAAGCTGCGGCTATCATCAAGGATACCTATAAGAAACATCACCGGGTGATCTTCAACGGGAACAACTATTCAGACGAGTGGCTAAAAGAAGCTAAAACAAGAGGTCTCCCCAACGTGGGAAACACCGTTGATGCCCTGAAGGCATTCACCACTGAAAAGGCCTTCAAGCTCTTTGAGAAATATGATGTCCTTTCACGCAAAGAGCTCCATTCCCGCTATGATATCTACGTGGAGCATTACGCGAAACAGATCAACATCGAGGCCCTTATCGCGATCGACATGGTCAGGAAACAGTTCCTGCCGGCCGGGTTGGAATATGCGACCTTTCTTGCCGATTCCGTCGACGATCTCAAATCCGTCAGGGTTTCGGCCGCCGTTCCCGAAGACATGCTGAAGAAGCTCAGCGCGATCCTGACCTCTTCCTACAAGAACCTCGCCAGGCTCGAAGCGGCGGTTGCGAAGGCCCAGGAGATCGATGAAACGGTCAAGAAGGCCGAGAGCTACCGCGACAAGGTCTTTACTGTCATGCAGGCGCTTCGCGTCGATATCGACAGTCTGGAGATGATCGTTCCCAGAGATACGTGGCCCGTTCCGACCTATACGGACCTTCTCTTCAAGCTTTAAACGACACAGTCGTAGAGAATAAGAAAACGGCCGGTCCCTAACAAGAAGGACCGGCCGTTTTCACACACAGGGCCCGGGGCCGGAAAGATCTGAATTCCGGCGTAAGCCTTCGTTGACAATCAAATATAATTTTAGTTGACAATTGATTGACAAAAGCTGTTCGGATGCACCGCGTTGCCGATTTATCCCTGAATTCTGGCCAGGGCTTTTTTGACTGTTTCACGGACCCACTCATCGGGGTCCTGTGTCATCGCGCGAAGTGCCGGGGCGGCATCTTTCGCGGCAGGGCCGATCTCGCCGAGCGCTGATGCGGCACAGCCGCGTATCCAGTTATCCTCATCGCTCAGGACCGCCGTGATCGCGGGAACCGCGGGTGCGGCCCGGGCACCCATATTCCCGAGCACATCGATGGCGGCGCCACGGATGTCACGCCCCTTTTCGGCAATTGCCTTAACAAGGGCCGGGATGGAATCTACCGCCGCCGGGGTGGCCCTTCCCAGGGCCTTTACCGCCCACTCCGCCGCATATCGAGCGGTGTCCTCTTCAAGAACACGTACCAGGGCCGCTGCGTCATCAGGGCCCACGGGCCCTATGAAATAAATTGCGGCGGCCGCATGCCACCGGTCGGGCCAGTCCCTGTCGGAGAGCGCATCAAAAAGAACCGGCAGTGCCTCCCGGGCATTCTCACCTATCTTTTCCAGGGCATCTACCGCTTCCAGGCGGACGTCATGGTCAACGCTGCGTACCCATTTGATGAGTTCGGCAACGGCCGCATTTCCATCCTCCCTGAAATTGGACAACGACAGTGCCGCCTGGAAGCGCACACCTTCATCGGGATCTTTCAGCGCCCCCGTCAGGTCAGCTATGGCCTCGCGCCCCTGATGCCACAGCTCCCCAAGGGCTTCGGCCGCTGTGCAGCGAACCGCCGGATCGGGGTTTTCGAGCTTTTTTCTCAATCTCTTCAGCTTGACCTTGTACCCGAGCCTGCCGAAAAGCATGGTGAGGCCGATGAGGGCGGCAATAGCGGCAATGATAAGCAGGAATGTGAGGACGCCCTTCCACAGCGACCTCTGGCCGAATGCGATGACGAGGGATATACAAAGGATAGCCGCCAGTATCCAGTACTCCAGGAGCCTACCGTGACTATCGTTCAGCATTCTTTTCATGGTGTGCATATTTGCCAGAATATATCCTTCCGTTGAAAAATACAAACTCTTTTCAAGGCGGGAACGCGGACAGGCTGACCAGCCCGTCAGGTTATGGAGCCCACTCAGGTAGAACCGCGGGCGGCGGTGCAGCCATAGCAATGTTCGCCGGTCATGATCTTTCTTTGCGACAGCGCGGACAGGTCAAAATCCCCTATATACTGCGGACAATCACGATGAACGGCAAGGTTGCTGATCTGGTTGAAATCGCAATCGTAGAGCCTCCCGTCCCAACCGACATTGATGCCGTGACGGCACATGAGCCCGGCAAGTGTGTCTTTATTCAGGGAATCCTTGAGGAGCGCCATGTAAAGCCCGAGATTGCCCGATCTTTCGAGAAAATTACGGAACCTTCCAAGGGGCATGTTCGTGAGCGCATACAGATTGTCAAAAACAATGCCGTGTTTTTCAAAAAGGACCTTTTTATAAGCCGCTTCAAGTGTTGTCTGTTCGGGTGGCATGTCCACACCCTGCGGGTTATACATGATATTCAGGACCAGCCCCGTCGATCCATGGCCATAGCCCAACCTGTTCAGCATACCGAGGGCCTCGATGCTTTTTTCAAAGACCCCGGGGCCTCGCACCCTGTTCACGTCCTCTTGAAGATAGTACGGCAATGACGCGATAAGTGCGACGCCGTTATCCTTATAGAATTCGGGCAAGCCTTCCATCCCGTCCTCGAAGAAAACCGTCAGGTTTGTCCTCACGATCACCGGGCAACCAAATCCTTTTGCCCTTGAAACGAGATACCTGAAATACGGATTGAGTTCGGGCGCCCCACCGGTTACATCGAGGATGACGGCGGGGTTCTCTTCCAGGACCTTCAGAAGATGGTCGACACTCTCCCCGCCCATCTGTTCTTTCCTGCCCGGGCCCGCGTCCACATGGCAGTGCGCGCAGGCCATGTTGCAGGCAAATCCCAGGTTCACCTGTATCGTTTTGATACCGGCTGCCTTCAGTCCTTCGGATTGTATCTGCTGTATGGCGGCGGCAAAGCTCATAATATGGAGTAATTATAATACGTTTTGTCAATATTGCAAAGAGGCCTCACACGGTTATTGCATCAAAGGGGAATGTCGGATAGAATGGTATCTCTCCCTTATGGACACAACACCTGCCATCTCCGTAATCATCCCCGTGCTCAATGAAGAAGGCGCAATTAATGACGTAATAGACCGCATTTTTAAAGAAAACAGCGGGAGCGGCTTCGAGGTCATCGTCGTGGATGGAGACGCCGGCGGGAGCACGGTTTCCCGTATAGAACGTAAAGACGTGGCCACACTTGTCGCCCCTTGCGGGCGAGGCCCGCAGATGAACGCGGGGGCGGCGGCGGCATGCGGCAACATCCTGCTTTTCCTCCACGCCGACACAATTCTGCCGTCTCGCGGCCTCGGTGAGATCGAGGCGATCATGAAAGATCAACGGTTCGTAGGCGGCTCCTTTGACCTAGGTATCGCTTCGCGGCGATGCATCTTCCGGCTCATCGAAAAGGTTGCATCCCTGAGGTCTCGCATCACGAGGGTACCTTTTGGCGATCAGGCGATCTTCATTAGAAGAGACCATTTCAAGGAAATAGGCGGTTACCGCAAGATACCGATCATGGAGGATGTTGAGCTCATGCGAAGGATCAGGAAAGATGGCGGCAGGATCTTTATAATCCCGCGAAAGGTTGTCACCTCGGCCCGAAGATGGGAACAGGAAGGGGCCCTTTATTGCACGCTGAGAAACTGGTTCGTTCTCATTCTTTATCTTTTGAAGGTACCGCCGGAGAAGCTTGTCCGGTATTATCAGGGATGCCGGGCAAATAGTTCACTACTGCATTATATTTTATCATTCCGCACCGGGGATCGGAGGTGCTCTAAACTTGACCGCAGGTTTACGGGGTTTGACGTGACAAGAAACGACAGGTGCCTGATCATGCTGGTTAAATATCCCGAAAAGGGTAAAGTGAAATCGCGCCTGGCGGGATCGATCGGTGAAAAGCACGCCCTGGCCCTGTACCGTTCTTTTGTCGAAGATATCCTTAGCGTTCATGGACGCGGTTGCTACCAGACAGTGATCGCATATGACCCTCCGGGATCGCAAGCAAAGGTCGAAGGATGGCTCGGCAGCGAATGGACGCTCGCAGAGCAATCACGGGGCAACCTTGGAGAAAGGATAGAGAACGCTTTTTTGGAGGCCTTTGCGCGGGACCATAGATATGCCGTCGTTGTCGCGAGCGACAACCCCGACCTCCCGGCTTCCTTTATCGATAAGGCATTTGATGCTGTAGAACGTGACGGCTCGGCCATAGGGCCGACGCGGGACGGGGGATTCTATCTTCTTGGATTCAGAAAAGACAGGTTCTCGAAGGGTGTCCTGGATGGCATCCCGTGGAGCTCCGAGAGGGCGTGTGCGGCAGCATTAGAGAACATGAGGCAACGGGGCTGCCAGACCGTCATTCTCGACGAATGGTACGATATCGACACCATTGAAGACCTGCTTGCATACTATAAGCGCCAAGCTGCAGCAAACAAGGGTGATTCTCTGACCTATGCCTATCTTTCCGGCCAATGGGAGGCCATCCTGAAACAACACGGGCCGGAACATTCTGATAAGGAGAACAAACCGTGAAAGGGTTTTTTACCAAAGGCAGGGTTGCCCTCATTGTTGCGCTCATCGCCCTTATCGTGCTGATCAAGTTCTCGGGGCTTACCGCCTTTCTTACACTTGGCCAGCTCAGGGCTCACCGGGACCTGCTTCTCGGAGAAGTGAGCGCCCATTATGTGCTTTCAGTTGTGCTTTACATTGCCCTCTACATTGTTGTCGCGGCATTATCGATCCCGGGCGGCGCGGTCCTCGATCTTGCCGGGGGATTCCTGTTCGGCACCGTGAGGGCGACGGTATTTGTAAGCGCAGGCGCCACGCTTGGGGCAACAGGAGCCTTTCTTATAACGCGCTATCTCATCGGGGACTGGATGCATAATAAATACGGAGGCCACCTCAAAAGGTTCAATGATGAGATCGACCGCAACGGCATATATTATCTCCTGACGGTCCGGTTCATCCCGGCCTTTCCCTTTTTCCTGATCAATATTCTCGCGGGCCTTACCAGGGTCCCGCTGCGGTCTTTTTTGTGGACCACCGCCGTTGGCATACTGCCCGGGGCCGCTGCCTACACCTTCGCGGGCAGTCAATTAGGAACGATCAATTCACCCGGGGACATACTGTCAGCCAATATAATAGCCGCGTTTATCGTTCTGGCTCTTTTAAGCCTGGTACCCGCCATTGTGAACCACTTCAGAAAAAGGGGCCAACCCTCGCCTTAAAGCTTTCAGGAAAACGGGAGAGCATTATCATCACAATGGGTGGCAACGATCTCAGGTCGATAAATTAAGTTGAATATTCGTCAATTATATATAAAAATGGGAACAACGGCACGAGGCCGTGCATGACCAACGGCTACTATCAGCGATACGGACCTGTCATCGCCCAACATTCAAACCCTTATCCAGAATGGCCGGATCCAGGTCGTCACCGCTTCGACTAAAAATAAACCAGCAAAGACCGCTCCATCTTCCAGGGGCAACCGATATTAGCACATTGATGACAATCTGTCACATGTCAAGGGCAAACCCCCAAGGATGAGGGGTTTGCCCTTGACATGTGACATTATCAATATCTGTATAGCGTTTCTCCGCCTGTTATGGTGATCCCCAGACTGAAATAGAAGGCGCCCGTTACCTCCACCGGGCCCAGGTCCGCGACCTCCTCGAACTGAGATTCGTAAAACTTCACGTCCCCGTCCCCGACCCACACGTCAGCCACCTTTGGATCAACAACTTTGCTCGACGTGATCTCGTGTATGTCAGGCTTGCTTGTATCTTCGATCCCGGGGAAATGGCGCATAAGATAGAATTTCACAGGAGGTGCCTCGGAAGGTTCCGCCTGCCTTTTGAAGACCATTGACCCTTCCACGATCCTTTCCGCGTGGGAGGCGCAGATGCCTTTCACCTTTGCGCCCGGTTTTTTTCCTCCTACCTTCGGAGTGAGATCGTGGAGCCTTGTCATGTACACGTTGCCGAGTTTTTTGGGAAACCCCTGAAAGAGCCCCCTGACGAGGGTGAAATCGTTGTCGACCCATATGTACGGCACATAGTAGCCCGGCACACCGCGGAACTGGCAACTCACCATGACAATACACTCTTTGTACTGCGAACGTTCAGGATTCACAAAACTGAGGTCGGGATTCGCCTCGCTCGCGGAGACCCATTCGGTGAACCATACAACCCCTTCCCCCGGATTAGGCCCTGCCTCAAGCGGCGGCGGAAGGAGCTCCTTCATCTTTTTTTCGTCTGCCCTGAATACCAGGTGAAGTACATCACCCCCGTAATGCCAGGGCGGAGGATCGATCATTGACGCCCTCCCTTTAGGACTTAGCGGCAATGAGTAACCTTTCAATGAAAAATCTTTATCCGTTCCCATAAAACCCTCCCCCTGTAAATGATATCTAAGAGTTTTTTCCGCATCTCCTCATTGACAGAAAGTATCACATTATAGTTTACTGGAACAAGCATGATCGTTGGATTTGACGGTAAATATCCCAGGGTGGACCCGACGGCATTCATTGTTGATAATGCCATGGTCATCGGCGATGTGGAGATAGGGCCCAGAACGAACATCTGGTTCCAGAGTATTCTCCGGAGCGATACCAACTACATCCGCGTCGGTTCAAGGTGCAACATCCAGGACGCCTGCGTCCTTCATGTGGCAAAGGACCTCCATCCCGTGGTCCTTGAAGACGATGTGGTCCTTGGCCACCGCGTGGTCGCCCACGGGTGCCGCATCAGGCGGGGGGCGCTAATCGGTATCGGGGCCGTCGTTCTCGACGGGGCCGAGGTCGGTGAAGAATCTATCGTCGGCGCAGGGTCGGTGGTAAGTCCGGGAAGCGTGATACCCCCGCGGACTCTTGCAATGGGTATCCCGGCCAGGGTCATCCGAACCCTCGAAGACAAGGACATCAAAAAGATCCGCGACATCGCCGAAGAATACCTTGAGTTGATGGAACTCTATAAAAAACAACCGCTTTAAAACCCGTGAATTCCACCATCACAAAAATGTTTGCAAAACACACCCGGGCTGTAGGAAAATAGGAGGTGTCAGTTTTCATCACGGTGAATGAGAGGGTGACATGAAGTCCGGCACGATCATTCTAGCAGCAGCGATCATTATACTATTCTCTTTCGAATGCGGCGCGCAGTGGGTCCCCAAGTCTACGGCACCTGCGCCGCGGGGAAAAACAGGTGACTCCGTAACGCCCACGGCGAACCCGAAAACCACGGGCTCCAGGGTTGCCCCTTCTGTCGGCATAGTCATCAACACCCAGACGCTCACCATAACCGGGGCACCTTCCGCTTCACAACCTTTTTCGCCGTTGATGATCAGCACGGCGACCCTTACCATAACAGGCGCTGCCACGGACGGGAAATTCTCACCCGTCAATATCAATACGCAAGCACTCACCATAACCGGTATCTCCGGAGGCAAATGAGCATGAGGAGGATCTATGCTTAGAAATATCATACATACCAGACATTACATTTTTGCGTTTATCCTGCTGCTTGGCAGTACCGGATTATGTTTTGCGGAAGATTTCACCTTTAACGTACCCGTCGCACTCTATAATATTCCTGCACAATATGTCACCGCCAAAGTGCAGTGCCGCTGCAATTTGGCGGCCTCTTCTAATTCAAAAATGGGTGCATATGGCCAAACCATTGGCTACGGTGAAAGAGAGCTTCCCATCACGAACGGCACTTATGTCGGAACGGCCGTCATCAAGTTCAACACTTTATCCGGAGCAAACCCCGCCAGCGCCGCCGACTGGTTCTGTTCGCTTGCCTTCTTTGACAAAACCTCGAACAGTTGGAAAGCAGCGGACCGCTTGATGTACAACTCATACAACAGATCCAAACCCTATAAGACCAGTGACCATGGCTATCTCAAATAACAATCCCCTTTTGCTTGCATACGCAAATAAAAACAGGTTGAATGTTGGCCATATTACAGTAGAATGGGAAAACCAGGTTATGGGTTATAGGTTATGGGAACAACCAAATTACCTGAAGCGTTCTAAATCGGAGGGAAAATGAAGGCACTTGTGCTCAATGGTAGTTCGAGGGGGAAGAAGGGGGTCACGTGGAAGATCCTCAATGAACTCATCGGGGGCCTTAAAGAGGGCGGCTCCGACGTCCGGGAATTCCAGCTCAAGGACCTCGATATCTTTCATTGCAACGCGTGCCTCATGTGTATGCACAAGACCCCCGGAGAATGCGCCGTCAAGGATGATATGCAGGTGCTGTACGCGCAGATGAAGGAGGCGGACCTTCTCGTGATAGGCTCACCGGTATACACGGACAGCGAAAGCGGGCTTATGAAGACCGTTATAGACCGCAGCATGTGCTGCATGGAACCCTTTTTCCGCGTCGACGAGAATGGCAGGGTGCGCCACACCTACGTGTGGAGGATGCCCAAATCCTTCTTCCTTGTTTCAACCTGCGGCTTCCCTGAATACGAGAACTTTTTCCCCATCATCGCGACATACAAGGCACAGGCCGCCACGTTCGGCTCCGAACCCATCGGCGAGATCTGCATCCCCGGCTCGGTGGCGCTCCAGACTGCGCCGCAGTACCTGGATGCACGCCTCGGGCAGGTCCGTGCAGCCGGGAAAGAGCTGGCAACGAAAGGTCACGCTTCGGCAGACCTGCTTGCACAATTGAACAGCCCGCCCTTCGATCGTGAAACGTATCTTGCCGTCGTCGCAAAGTACGAGGACTGGTGCCGGCAACACAGGGGGAAGTGATAACGGTTTCAGAAGTTTCAAAATTTCAGGGTTTCAGAGAGAGGGAAAAATACCGGGAAAACAGACATTAACTGTTTCTCCTGCAACCATTTCTACATCACCTACGAGTAAAGCTTTCCCTGCGGGTGCCGGGCAATGGGCTTTAAATCGCGGCTCATGCCTTCACGGGAGGTTTACGCGAGTTCCGGGATGAAATGTCAGCTTTTCGAGAAAAAAGAACGGTCGTGAGGGACAGGAAAAAGGCTCAGACTTTTTTGCACGCGCAGGAAACAAGCCTTTCCCCGCACCTGGGGCACCGCTCCATATAGCATCCGTCATGATGGAACCCCCCCGGTTCAACCCCGCACCTGGGGCACCGCTCTTTTTCGTCCTCTGAATAACGAACTCGACGATGGGACTCATTGTCCAGGTAGTCAACATATCCGCCGGCGCAGGTGGTCGTCCTGGGGTCGAGCACGTTCTTGCCGCAGTGCCTGCAAAGGACAACCTCTTTCGTTTCTTCAATGTGGCTTGTCGGCCTTCGTTGTTCCTCGGCCGGTTTTACTGCCGCGACGTCTTTCGGTCCCCCTTCTTTGATTTCCCTTTTTGGAAGGACATCTTTTTTTGTTATGGAGACCGCCGTACGAGGGCGCTTAACCCTCTCTGTCGTTTCGATCTTCCTCGTTTTGAGATAGCTCAGCAGGTTCGATGGCGAGGTTTCAAGTATCCGCGCAAGCGAGGCCTTGCTCACCCCTTTCGAGAGATATTCAACGATAAGCTCTTTTTTTCCGTCAAGCTTTGAGGGAGAGATGCTGCCCTTTGGCCTCCCTAACACGACCCCGTCTTTTTTCCTCCCGGCGAGGGCACCCTTGATCCGAGCGGAGGCAAATTCCTTTTCCAATCCGGCAAGCATGTCGAATACGTGTGCCGTGACCTTCGATTGAGCGTCTCCGGGCCCATTCATGTCCATGCCCTGCCTGACGGCAATAAGCCGTATCCCTCTCCTGGACAGGCTGCCCACGAAACTGACAACCTCGGCAACGCTGTGGCCGATCAGGGAGAGATCCGGGATCATCACCACGTCCCAGCTGCTCATGTTGACGAACAATTCCTCTATCCTGCGGCCCCTTTCGCCCTTGCCGGAAGATGCCTCGATGGTTATATAGCTATCTACCCGGAGGCTCTTTTCCCCGGCGTGGGCTTCTATCATGGCCTTCTGGTCACCCGTGTCCTGCTCACCGGACAACAAAAATAGATATGCTATGACGGCCATCGATCACCTCGTTCTATTAAATAATCCAACATGAGTTATTATAGCATAATAGATGATGATGTAATCAATATATTTTATAACTTGTAAATGACCTACTACTACTAATATTTATTTTATTAGAACATTATCAATGTATAAAATATACTATCATTTGACCTCCACCGAAAACATGGGGAAGCAGCCACCACTGAGAAGCGTTTTCAGTTGTCTCAGAGACATGGCGAGACAGGTCGGTTATCATCGATAAAAAGTAATATATCTTATGAGTGGTTAAAATTGGTCATGTAAGGTAATCTACTTCCGGGTATATTCGGGCTTATTTAAAAGAGGGATTTTATATGGGAAAAGCAGGCATTCAGGTATCACCTCACAACATTCTCAAAAAATATTTCGGGTACAGCGGGTTTCGCGTTCATCAGGAAGAGGTCATTGACCATCTTGTGGCGGGTGGGGACGCCTTTGTGCTCATGCCGACGGGCAGCGGAAAATCGCTTTGTTACCAGATCCCGGCGCTGATCCGGCCCGGGGTATGCGTTGTGATCTCCCCGCTCATCGCACTGATGCAGGACCAGGTGGACGCGATACGCGAGCTCGGCATCAGGGCCGGTTTTTTGAATTCCACGCTGGATGCCCGCGAAGCACGCTCCATCGAACAGCTGGCAATGAACGGTGAATTGGACCTCCTTTACGTAGCGCCGGAGAGGCTCCTGACAGAAAGCTTCATGGGACTCCTCGACAGGATAGAAATATGTCTCTTCGCGATAGACGAGGCCCATTGCGTGTCCCAGTGGGGCCATGATTTCAGGCCCGAATATTTAAGGCTCAATTTGCTTGCCGACATGTTCCCCGGCGTGCCCCGCGTTGCGCTGACCGCAACCGCTGACGATACCACCAGGAAAGAGATAATCGACAAACTGCGCCTTGGCAGCGCCAGGCGCTTTATTACAAGCTTTGACAGGCCGAACATTCGCTACAGGGTCGGGATCAAGCAGAACGAAAAGGACCAGCTGATAGAGTTCATCGGGTCTGAGCACCCCGGAGAGTCCGGTATTGTTTATTGCATGACAAGGAAAAAAACTGACGATATCGCGAAGTTCCTTGCAGACAAAGGTTTTGTCGCCCTGCCATATCATGCCGGTCTTGACAGGGACACGCGGCTGAAGCACCAGAGGCGGTTTCTCCGGGGAGATGGGGTCATCATGGTCGCAACGATCGCTTTCGGCATGGGTATCAACAAGCCCGATATCCGCTTTGTCGCCCATCTTAACCTTCCGAAAACGCTGGAAGGTTACTACCAGGAGACCGGCCGCGCCGGCCGCGATGGCGAGAGCGCCGACGCGTGGATGGTATACAGCATGGCGGATATCGTCATGATGCGGCAGATGCTTGAAAGCTCGCCGGGGGACGATGACTTCAAGGGCATCCAATACAAGAAAATGGAAGCGATGCTGGGCTACTGCGAAACCGCCAAATGCCGCAGGCATGTCCTGCTTGGATATTTCGGGGAAAACTTTCCCGATACATGCGGAAGGTGCGATACATGCCTGGGAAATGTGGAAGTATCGGACGGTACCCTCGTCGCGCAAAAGGCCCTGTCATGCGCATACAGGACGGGACAGATGTTCGGGACCAACTACCTCATAGACGTGCTGATGGGCAAAGACACTTTAAAGATCCGCAATTACGGGCACGACAAGATCTCCACCCATGGAATAGGCGGCGAACTCTCCGTGTATGAATGGAGATCGGTTTTCAGGCAGCTTGTTGCCGCCGGACTATTGAAAGTGGATATGAGCAAAAAAGGCGGCCTGCGCCTGTCAGCCAAATGCGGCCCCATCCTGAGAGGCAAAGAGACCTTTGAACTGCGCAAAGATCCCCCTCCGATAAAAAAGACCGCCGGGCGGAAAACCTCCAGGGTGTTGCCCGATACGCCAGGGAAAGAAATGCAGGTCGACGTACAATTTGATCAGGACCTCTGGGAGCGCCTTCGTTCATTGCGACTGGAACTGGCCCGCAAATTCTCCCTCCCCGCGTACACGATCTTTCATGACAGCACGCTCAAAGAGCTTGCGAATCGTCTTCCAGGAACGCTTGAGGAGATGATGAACATATCAGGGATAGGACAGGCAAAACTCGACAAATACGGAGAACTGTTCCTTGAGGTCATAAAGCAATACAGAGAGGGAAAGGGTTTGTCTTCCTGAGTGCGGCGCGAAACTGTGCCTGTTCTCTTGTCACATGTCAAGGGCAAACCCCTAATGATCACTCGCCAACAAGCCTCAACTCGCCTGACCGTTAAAAGGCTTTAGCGTGAAGGATCCGGGATCGGGAAAATGTGGTTGAACATTGGATCAAACTGTAGGAGAATAGGAAGAAAATCGGTTACGGGCCATGGGTGGGAGTATCTGCAACCCTAAAAAACTCGCAGCCATAAGAGGGCAGTTTCAGAAGAACGGCCCCGGGGCTTTTCAGGGTTGGAAGTTGGTCTATTGTCCGGATCTAAACAGGGCAATCAAGAGAGAGGTTCAACATGACTGACGGAAAATATGAAACGTCCCACAAGAAACAAAGCCCAATGGCCGGCATTATCGGCAATGTCCTTGAGTGGTACGATTTTGCCGTTTTCGGATACCTTGCCCCGATCATCAGCCTGCAGTTCTTTCCATCCGAAGACAAGATGGCCGGATTGCTCAAAACGTTCGGTGTCTTTGCCATAGGATATGTGATCCGCCCTCTCGGTGGAATAATATTCGGTCAGATAGGGGACCGCTATGGAAGAAAAAAGGCACTCGTTATGTCCGTCGCCATGATGGCCATCCCCACAACGCTTGTCGGATGTTTGCCCACCTACGCCCAGGTGGGGATCCTGGCACCGCTCCTTATGCTCACCCTCAGGATACTGCAGGGTTTTTCCGTTGGAGGGGAACTGATCGGCTCCATTTCATATCTTGTGGAAGTCGCCCCTCCGAAACGTCGCGGCTACCTTGGGAGCTGGTCGCTCTTCAGCGCTGTGACGGGAATATTGCTTGGTTCAATTGTCGGCGTCATTGTTCATTCCATTATGTCAACACGCGCGCTCCAGGCCTGGGGTTGGCGCCTGCCTTTCCTCGCAGGTCTCGTTATAGGCGTCGCGGGCGTATGGATGCGCCGGTCCATGGTTGAATCGCCTGAATTTTTGAACGCGGCAAAAACAGGCCAGATACAAAAAGCTCCCGTTATCGAAGCTATTCGCACCGCCCCCGGCAGGATCTTCCAGGTTCTCCTCATGAATATGGTCATGGGCACCGGCCTTTACATGCTGTTCCTCTGGATGCCCACCTACCTTCAGGGCATCCTTCACCCTCCAGTTCCCCACGCACTCCTTATCAATTCCATGGCCATGGTCCTCCTCATCTTCGTGATGCCATGCGCGGGCTGGCTCTCTGACAGGGTCGGACGGAGGCCCGTCCTCCTCACTGCGGCCTTGGGAATGGGAATAACCGTCTACCCGCTGTTTCTCCTGATCGACAAAGGCGATCCAATGATGGTCTTTCTCGCCCAATGTATATTCGCCATATGGGTAGGCGCCCTTTACGGGGTCATGCCGGCAACGATGGGCGAGCTTTTTCCCGCGAACATTCGGTACAGCGCCATGGGCCTTGGCTACAATACGGCCTTCGCGTTATTCTGCGGTACCGCGCCCATGGTGAGCACATACCTCATCAAGGCAACCGGCATCCTCACCGCCCCTGCTATATATCTCATGGTCCTTGTGCTGGTCGGCCTGCCGGCGTACATGCTCCTGAGGACAAGGACAATACCCGGCTGAAAAGTGCCCATAGGCGGTCCCCATGAAAGTATGTGACATCCTGCTGAAACAAGGCTGCGTTGAAGAGAAGTACATTGAAAAAGCGCTCAAGATCCAGGCAGGCAGCAGCAAACCCGTCGGGGAGATCCTCCTTGAGATCGGCGCGGTGCAGGAAACGGACCTCAAGGGCGCGCTGGACCTTCAAACCGATCTTGAAGCCGAACGTTTTTCGGACAAAGCCGCCTTCCTGGAGACTATAGAGCCATTCAACGAACTCGATACCGCCGGCCTTGAAGAGATCTGCGAGACCATGGAATGGAAACAATTTGCAGCCGGTGAAACGGTCCAGAAGGAAGGGACGCAAGGGCAGTTTTTTTACATTCTGAAGAACGGCCTGGCAAAGATATCCATGGAGAAAGACGGCGAAGGGAAGGTCATCGGTTTCCTCGGCGAAGGAGATTTCTGCGGCGCCACGGCGCTGCTCTCCGATGGCATCAACCCATCCACTGTCGTGACGATCGAGCAGACACTCTGCCTCGCTCAGGACGGGAAGGCCTTTGCCGCCATGATAGGCATCCACCCTCAATTTACCGGCTATTTCAATCAACTGATCGTCCGCCGGTCGAAAACTATCTTTACCAAACTTCTCGCCACCGGGACAGGGACAATTGCTCAGGTGGAACCCTTCCTGTACAGCAAGCGCGTAAAAGAACTGATCTCCCCGAAGCAGGTTTTCTGTTCTCAAAGCGACACCCTTGAAGAGGCCGCCCGCAAGCTTGTTGATGAAAACGTCAACACGGCGGTCGTCGTCGGTGACGATAAGGGGCTGCTCGGGACCCTGGGACTGAAGGAACTTGCTGAGGCTTCCCTCCTCAAGGGCAGTGATCCCCGTCAAACCATCGGCCCTATCATCGAAAAGGATTGCAGCGTCATCGATGCCGACAGTTACTTCTTTGACGCCCTCCACGAAATGATGAAAAAGAGAAGGGACACCCTCATCGTGATGGGCCATGAGAAGATCGAGGGGGTTTTGACGAGCCTCGATCTGTTGAGGTTCCGGGGGAGGGAAGTGCTTTCCCTCATACGGAACATAGAGGACGCAAAAAGTTTCGATGAGCTCAACCTCCTGCGGCAGGATGTGGAGAACGTACTGAGGGTACTTATAGCGGACGGCGCCGTCGCCTCTCACGCATGCAAGATCGTGAGCGAACTGAACGACAAGATGGTCCGAAGGGTAATAAAGCTCGCGGAGGAGGCCACGGGACCGCCGGCGGTCCCCTTCGCGTGGCTCGGCCTGGGAAGCGAGGGGAGAAAAGAGCAAACGCTCCTTACCGACCAGGACAATGCCGTCCTCTTCGATGCATCCGCAAGCGCTGGGGCAACAGTGTCAGCAGAGGAATATTTCAAGACCCTCTCGGACAGGATCGTGAACGGTTTGAACCGGTGCGGTTTCCCCCTCTGCAAGGGCAATATAATGGCGACAAACCCCCGGTACTTTGGCGATCTTCCGTCGTGGAAAAACAAGACGACCGAGTGGATAAGCGTCTTCGCGGAAAAGGGAAGGGATCTCATCGACATTTATACATTCCTCGATTTCAGGGTTGTTTACGGCAGCGAGGTCCTCGAAGAGGCGCTCAGGTCCCACGTCATCGGCGAATTTCGGGAAAACCCGGTTTCCCTGAGGGCCCTCGCCCAGCCGATCGTCTCGATCCCCATCCCCATCGGTTTTTTCAAGAATTTCATCGTAGAGAAGAACGGCAAGTACAAAAATATGGTCAATATAAAGGTCCACGGGCTTCTCCCCCTGACCACCTGCGTGAAGCTCCTCGCCTTTCACGAAGGGATCACGGAGGTCAATACCCTCGAGAGGATCAGGAAGCTGGCGGAAAAAGGCGTCATACCGGCCGACCGGTCAGAGTTCATTGAGCAGGCCTTCGAGACCTTTCTGGCTCTTAAGATCCACAATAACCTGAACAGCCTGGACCAGGGCAGGGATTTCAGCAACAACATCAACCCGGTGCTGCTCGGCACAAAGCAGAAGCGATTATTGAAGGATTCTTTTCTCGCCGTCTCAGAGATCCAGAAGATCACAAAAGATGTCCTGAGGGTCACAGACAACGCCTGAAGGCGGTTCTAAGTGTTTCGGGAACCCTTTTTTCTCATTGAAGTTGAAGGTACGATATGCCAGAATGGGTAACATCAATATGCTATCAAAGACAGGGCAGACCGCAATAAAAACACCTCAGCAAATAAAGCCGGCCCAGCGGATGTTCTATATCGACAACCTGAGGCTTTTCTTCACGGTCCTCGTCATTCTCCATCACGTCTGCCTGACCTACGGCGCTCACAGCGGCTGGTATTTTTACGAGTACCTGCAGGACGCTTTCACGAACCTCTTTCTGAATGTTCTCATGGCGGTGAACAGGACATGGGTGATCGGGTGTTTCCTGATGGTATCGGGATACTTCACGCCGGGTTCCCTGGACAAAAAAGGTACATGGGGTTTCATGAAAGAGCGCCTCATACGCCTCGGCATTCCCCTTGCCCTGTTTTCATTCCTCATCCGCCCGACCCTCGTCTATACTATGAACCGGGACACCCTGTCCCAACACTACACTTACCTGGAAAATATCTTTCTGATGAAGAACGTTGCACCCGGGCCCGCATGGTTCCTGGAGGCGCTTCTCATCTTCTCGTTTGCCTATGCCATATGGAGGCTTGCCGGGAAATCCCGGCTTGCAGGAGAACGTGCGCAACGGCCTTTTCCCAAGGACCACATTATCGTGCTTTTTATTATCGCACTCGCTGCCTCCACATTCGTGACCCGCATCTTTTTTCCGACCGAAAGAGAGGTCTTTCATTTACGCCTCGGAAATTACGCCGGATACATCGCGTTCTTTTCCGTGGGGATCGTTGCTTACCGGCACAAATGGTTCGATAAGCTAACCGATGCCACGGGCAGGCAATGGACGATCATTACCATAATAACCCTTTGCGTCTACACCTCTTTCGTTATTTCCGCGCGGAGTTCGCATACGAGCCTGTCCTTTCTCAGGGGCGGCCTGTCCGCAAAGACTCTCATCGCAACATACACGGAAACATTCATTGCCGTTGGAAGCTCCATCAGCCTTGTCCATCTCTTCAGGAAATTTCTTAACGGCCAGCCGGGTATTGTAAGAACAATGGCAAAGGACGCCTACGCGGTCTTTATCTTTCACGCTCCAATCATCGTTGCGCTGAGCTACATTGTACGCGGCATGCTTCCGGGATATCCTTTTGTGAAGTTTCTTTCGGTCTTTATTTCCGGAACCGCGCTGTGCTTTCTCATATGCCGGTTTGTCGTAAGAAAACTTCCTTACGCGCAGAAGATATTCTGATAAGCAAAACGGTTGACTACATATTTTTAATAATCTATTATTTTTAATAAATACGAAAAGGGGGTAAACAACATGGGTTTTACAACGAGGGGTTATCGCATTGTCATGGTCCTGGTTATGGTCACGATGGTTTTCTTTTTCGCCAGACCCGTATCGGCCTGTACCTGGGACCCTATTGTGAACAAATGCCACCCCGCGCCCGGCGAGGCCGTGGTGTATAAGCACAATTCATGTAACGGAACGGAATACTATGCATTCAACGGCAACAATCAGAATGAATATCCCGATTTCACTAAATTAAAGTGGCCCGATGGAAGCAATCTCAACGACAGCGTTTCCTGCATAGTGGTCGGCCACAAGACAACATTCAGGTGCTATCAGCACATAAATTTCGGGGGAAAGAGCGCCCTTATAAAGAACAAATCCAGTGATTCAATGACACAGAAAAAACTTGGCGGGACCTGGTGGAATGACAGCATAAGCTCCGTGAAGGTCTTTCGTGATTAGGAGATAAGGGGTTCTATCGCGGCCCAAACTGTTCAAAAGGAACAGGGAACCATTATGAATACAATTCCAAGGTTCATCACGGTTTTGCCGGTAATCGTGCTGCTGCTGGCCCTGCTTCACCAACCGGCCGCGGGGTCCTCTCCCAAAGAAGCCTTGAGCCCTGCCGCTGTCAATGGCGCTGCGATGAAATTGGTACAATTTTGCATTGAGCCCAGGGCCGGTCTTGATGAACAAGCCATTGCCATCCTCGTGGACCACGTCATGAGCCCCAAACAGAACAGGGAATACGCGCTCCCGAAATCCCTCGGAAGTACAGGGGCTTATTACGAATTCGACACCAAGATCACTTTTCTCCGATTCATGGAGTACTCCTACGGCTCGCTCACCCCGCCTTCGATCACCAGACCATCTTCTCTGCGCTACTCCATCTGGTCATCCCCTCGAGGCAAAACCCAAAAACTGCCCGAGAGCTGGAAGCCTCTCCCCCCTGCCGTGGCCCCGGTCATCATCCACGGCGTGCAAAACGAATCCGACACCCCGGACCTCAATACCGGTGTCTATCACGAATATGTTTTGAAAAGAACGCTGATCCTCCTCAATTATAAAGGACGTCAAGTGCTGGTCTCCGTATCGAAACAGATCGGTCTGTCCGGTGTCGGGAAAAAGGGGTATATTCTGGGCAATGACAATGACTGGAACTATTACTACTCCGGGAAACCTGGTTCTACGAAAACCGGCCTCGGATGGGCCAAATCCTACATCTACGATTTTTTTTCAATTGGTGTATATGTGGAATCAAGCACTGCGCCGGCCATGGTAAGGGCAGGTTTTTTTCAATGGCTCCGCGCCGGTTGGTCAAAAATAAATTTTGTTAAATCGAGCCATATCCTTGGCGGGATGAACCGCTTCGCCCGCGATTGCAAGATGGTCCTTGAATCCCCCCGGCTGCCCACCCTGGACCAGATACGCTCCGCCCGCGACTGGTTTTCAAATATGCCTGCAGGCGATCTTGCCGACAAATATGCGGCCCTGCAGCAAGCTAAACGATCTTTGGCCATCCAGACCGGTAAAATAAGCAGATCCGAAGGAGAAGAAAAGATATCCTTTGCCAACATACCAAAGGAACAGATGATCGAAGAGCTTTTGCAGGAACACCTGAAAATGACACTTGGAAAACCTGCGCTGCCCGGAAAACAATCTTTTTCGTTATCGCCCCCGTAACGCGTAACAGCGAAATGAACATTCAACTTCATACACCGTCCCAAAAAACTTGCACAACTAATGTGCGTTTACAGGGCCCCCCTTCTTCTTTTGGTTCGCAATGCTTCTTCTATACCTGTCAGCATATTTATCGATCAGCAGGTCCACGGTCCCGTTATTGATCAGTTCGTCAAGTTTTTTGTTGATCTCTGGAAGATATTTTACAAAGGGTGATCTCTTGGAGATCCCGATATAGAAATTCTCCACCGATACACTGATCGGAAGAAATTCTATTTTGTCCGATATGTCAAAACGTTCGGATTCAAACAAACCCGAGTACATTGCGTAAATGAAGTAATCGGCGTGCCCGTTGATAAGCTTTGAAAAGTTCTCTTCAACTTTTGCGGAACGCGTGACCGTTAGTTTTTCAGAAATGAATTTATCAAATTCCTGACCAAAACTGTCACCAATTGTTGTAGTGCCTTTTTTCCCGATCAGGTCATCCCATTTTGCATAGTTGAATGCCTTGCCTTTTGCAACAAAGACCACCACCGGATCTTTGGCGTAAGGATTGGAATATTCAAGGAACGCCTTTCTTCCTTCTGTCATGTAGAGACTTACGATCACATCGATCTTCCCCTGCTTTGCTTCGTCCTGTACTTTGTCCCATCTTCCCCGATATGGTGACCTTACTGTCACGTTGAGATCTTTAAAGAGCAACTTGACGAGTTCGACCCCGGCGCCGATGATGCTGTTGTTCTCTTTCCACATAATGGGCGGGTACTGGGGGTGTCCGGAGGCAGTGAGCATTTCTGCCGCTTGCGTTATACCTCCAAGTAATAAGAAACCCGCGATAAGGGCAAGCAAGAAACAATTTTTCATGTGATACCCCTTGGACATTCAGGCGTATATATCCGAAAACTTGCAAATACTATCATGACCGGAGGAGACGATGTCAAATATACTGGAACATAATATGGCCCATTCGTGTCAACATTGGGTTGTTTCATAACATTATTCTGTTTCGACATTAAATCGTCCTGTAAATTTACCATATAGTAAATAATTTAAACGCAGCACTTCCATCAAAGACACCAGAAAATGATCCATTGGCCACGGAACTCCAGGGTGTTCATATAATGAGCTTTCGCGGTAAACTCCTGATCTTTGTTGGTTTGATCATTATTGTCAGTGTTGCGTTGTATTCTGCCATCACCTATGTCTTCGCAAGTCGTCAGCTTGAAAGGGTCGCAAAAAAGGAAATGGAACAGACCGTTGCCCTGATAGCCAAGCAAAGTCAGATCGCACTCAATACTATAAAGGTAGACATGGAGCTGTTGGCTGAATTGCAATTGATCCACGTGATCGCGCTATCCCCGGGGAACAGGACGCTCGTCAATGAAGCCAATCGGTATTTCCTGGAATTTGTGAAAAAGAATACAGTATACCAGTCCGTCAATCTGCTCAACCGGGAGGCCCTGTGCATTGCATCCTCCTACCCTGACCGCATCGGTTATGTCACCATGCAAAAGTTCGTTCAAGTAAGGGCTGATTTCAAGACCGCCATGACGGGGAAAACCGCCGTCTCCCAGATCCTCCTCAGCATGGGGACGGGCCGTCCTTTAATTGCCGTTTCCGCTCCCGTCAAACAAAACGGGGCAGTGGTGGCCGTGGTCAGGGCAGTTCTGGACCTTGACTATCTAAACAATTATTTTCTCAAGCCCCAGGAGTTCATCTACGGCGGCAAGGCCTATTTCTACGACCCGGGGCTTAACACAACACTGCCGAAAGGATGGGAGATCCCCAATGTCATTAAAACCAAACCCTATGTCAAACCGAACATTCCCTGCCTGCCTGAGCTATCGACCCAAAAGCAGGGGTTCGTCCGGTATTCCTCTAAGAACGGTCAAAGGATAGCGGCCTTTTACAGAACTTCCGATCCTGAGTTTATCCTTGTCATCGAAAGGCCATTAAATGACGTCCTTGCCCCTATCCAGACCATGGGGAGGGTCACGATGATAACGTTGGTCATGGTTCTGCTCGTGATCTCCGTTGCGGTATTTTTCATGGCCAACCCTTTTCTCTGCAGGCTTCAGCAATGTATGGCCTTTGCCCGGGACATCGAAGCCGGATCCCTCGATAAAAGGCTTAAGGTCAAGGGCAATGACGAGATCGCCCGGCTTGGCAAAGGACTCAATGCCATGGTGGAAAGCCTCGAAAAGAACCGCAAGGCGTTGGAAGAGGCAGAACGCATGTACAGGGGCATCTTTGAGAACGCCGTTGAAGGGATCTTTATCACCGACCACAAAGGTTTCTTTCTGAACGTCAACCAGGCCCTTGCCTCGCTCCTCGGCTTCGATTCCCCGGCACAGATCATTGGGACAAACGTTACTCAATACTATTCCCCGGACAGGCGGTCATCACTGCTTGAACTATTAAAGGCACATGGCACAATGAAATATTTCGAGATCCATTTCCATCGACGTAACGGATCGGAAAGGATCGGGTCCATCTATGCGCGGGCGGACAAGGATGAGGACGGAAGGATCATTCAGGTCCAGGGTATACTGGACGACGTCACGGATCTGAGAAAGATGGAAGAGCAGCGCCGACGGGCTGAGGAGACAGAACTGGCATCCGTAAGGTCACAACTGGAGGCCCTCCGGTACCAGATCAATCCTCATTTTCTTTTCAATGTTCTCAATTCGCTGGATGCCCTTTCCGAGAGCGCTCCAGGACGCATCCCCAAACTTATCAATCATCTTTCACGCTACCTGCGCTCCACCTTTTCATCCGGCGACCCCGGTCTTGTACCTTTAAGAGAAGAACTGGAGACACTGGAAAGTTACTTGAATATTGAAAAGGTCCGTTTCGAAGATAATTTCGATGTAACCTTTGATATATCTTCCCGGGTCCTGGATATCCCGGTCCCTGAACTGCTTCTTCAGCCCATTGTGGAAAATTCCGTCAAGCACGGAATGCGAACAGCTGCCCTACCGCTGCGGATCATGATCCATGGGTGTGCCATTGATAGTATGCTCAGGATCGAGATCGCCAATACGGGAAAGTTGGTCTCCATGGAAAATGATAACGGCAATAGAACGGGCGTGGGCCTCGAAAACATCCGGAAACGGTTAAAGTTGGTATACGCCGACCATTACCAGCTGAACTTATACGAAGAGAACGGGTGGGTGCGCGTCATTATTGAGGTCCCGCTGACAGGTGAAAACAATGGAAAAAGAATTCGATTATGAACTGCATGTCATCATTGTAGACGACGAATACCTTGCCAGGGAAAAATTGAAGGACCTCTTGAAGAAGTACCGGCATGTCCGTGTGATAGAGGAGGCCTGCGATATCTACGAAGCTCAGAGGAAGATCCTCGAAAATCGGCCGGACCTCATTTTTCTGGATATCCAGATGCCCGGGGGTACCGGTTTTGATCTCCTGGAGATGCTGGAAGATCCGCCTCGCGTCACATTCGTGACAGCTTTCGATCAATTCGCAATTCGTGCCTTCAAGGTCAACGCCCTCGATTATCTTCTAAAACCGATTGATGCGACGCGTCTTGAGGATTCACTTAAACGGGCAGTAACAACGACCGGTCTACCGGAGGACACAGGCGGGCCGCTTTCCATGACAGACCAGGTCTTTCTGAACACGGGAAGGAAAAAGCTGTTCCTCCCCGTTGCCAACATTGCCGCTATCAACACCGAAGGGAATTATACGAACGTTATCGATCTTAAAGGCGAACACTTCATAATAAGAGCCTCGCTCAAAGATTGGGAAAGGCGCCTTCCGAAGGACGTCTTTGTTGTTCTTGACCGCACGCTACTCATCAACCGTCGCCAGGTCAGGTCCTGGACAATGCGATCACGCGGTATCGAGCTCTGCATGGCAGATGTTCCAACCTTTTTTCTTCTCGGCAGGGCCGGTTATCAGAGGTTCAGGGAACTGGTAGTCTCTGCTCTTGCCAGAAAGAAGAGCTCTGAACGTTCTTGAAAAAAATAACCTTTTCCATGACCATCAACGGATGTGATGTCATTCGGCCTATCCATGGGGCCATCGAGCGCGGGCGAAGGGTTATTGCTTTCAACATTGAACAACTGAAACAGTTGAAACTTTTGAAACTGTCTTTTGAGCCTGTCATAGCCTGGCCCGTTTGTAAAAGAACCGCTTCGCCACCTCTGCCGAAATAATATAGAGCACGTCGAGTGCGCCCGCTTCCTTTTCCACCGGGCGGGTCTCGGCGGTCAAGGTTGCCTCGTCGACAAAAAGGTCCCTGGATCCGATGATCAGGCAGTCGCCGGGTATGATGTCTCCCGCGTTCAATGTGACGATATCGCCGGGGACTATTTCCTCAACCGGCACCTCCTTGAGGTTCCCGTCGCGGAGTACGAAAGAGAGCCCGGTGGCAAAAAGCAATATAATGATGATCGGGCTCTTGAACTGTGCGATGAGAAGTGCGAGAGAATCCTTCCGATCCTTCGGTTTCAGTGTATTGAAGCCGTAAAGTTGAAGCCTTTTACGTGCCTCGGTCCCGCTCAAACCGCCGGGCGTGGCTTGAAGGCGGGCGAGTACAACATCCGGGGGGAGGCCCCAGAAGAACTGCAGATCATTGGCCGGCATGGTCACCTTTGAGTCATTAGGGAATATAGCCCGCCCGGCGCATCAACCACCGGGCGGGTCTTGGTCGGCCATATGCCCCGGTTAGGGCTTATCCCTCTGTCCGGGCTCGTCTTTAGACTTATCCTTCTGACCGGGCTTTGCCGGTGCTGCCTGCTCGGGTACCACGACCTTACTCGGATGTTCAGGTTTTGCCGGTGCTGCCTGTTTAGGTGCCACGACCTTTGGGGGAGGTGCGGGTGGTTGACTCGGTTTTACCGGTGCCTGTTGAGGTGCCACGACCTTTGGGGGAGGTGCAGGCGGTTGGCTCGGTTTTACCGGTGCCGTGTGTTCTGGCACGACGACCTGTTTCGTTTGGCCCGGCCTTGCCGGTGCCGCGTACTTGGGTACGACGACCTGGCCGGGGCTTTCCTTCTGGTCCGGTTTTACCGGCGTCGCATGCTCGGGTACGACGACCTGGCCTGTCTTACCCGACCTTGCCGGAGCCACGTGCTCGGGCACCACGGCCTGACCCGGATGTTCGGGCTTTGCCGGTGCCGTGTGTTCTGGTACGACGACCTGTTTCGTTTGGCCCGGCCTTGCCGGCGCCACGTGCTTGGGTATGACGACCTGACCCGGAGGTGCAGGTTGACTCGTCCTTGCCGGCACAACGTGCTCGGGCACGACGACCTGTTTCGTTTGGCCCGGCCTTGCCGGTGCCGCGTACTTAGGTACGACGACCTGGCCGGGGCTTTCCTTCTGGTCCGGTTTTACCGGCGCCGCATGTTCGGGTATGACGACCTTGCCTGTCTTACCCGGCCTTGCCGGAGCCACGTGCTCGGGCACCACGGCCTGACCCGGATGTTCGGGCTTTGCCGGTGCCGTGTGTTCAGGTACGACGACCTGTTTCGTTTGGCCCGGCTTTGCCGGCGCCATGTGCTTGGGTATGACGACCTGAGCGGGCTGGGCTGGCGGGACTCCCCTTCCGGCACCCTTGATCTCCTTCTGCTTAAGTGTTATTTCCGATTTGGGTCGGTTCACTTGATTGGCCGGGACGATATAGTTTGTGGTCTTCGGAGGTACGATCCGGGCCTCGCGGTTGATCTTGCCTTCCTTGATACCCTTCACCTGTTTCTGGAGAACGGCGGCATTTTCCTTCTTGCCCTTGCGAATGACCGCATCATTCTGGTGGATTCGGTTGATCACGGTATTGTGAGGCTTCTCTTTTACCGTTACGTTCGTGTAGTTGTACCGCTTTTTGTCCGTCGTGTAATTGTTGACCACCGTGTTACTGACGACAGGCGCAGCGCGGTAGTTATTGATCATGGTGACAGGGTTTATGTTGGCCACCTGCACTTTCCTGTAATTGTTCACACCGTAGAAATCGTTCCGGGGAACCACGACAGCACGGCTTGCATAGGCATAGTTCCGGATGTTGATGTTGATCCGTGTGATATTGACATTGGTTACGACCACATCGTGAGGGCCTCCCCAATTGCGGCGGCTGTAGTATGTCTCGCGCGGCGCCAGAGGCACCCAGCCCACATAATTTCCGCTGTAGATCCATGAAACCCTTCCTGGACTCCAGAAGAAAAGAATATCAAGGAGGGAAAGACCGAGGCGCGCACTCCTCGACCACGGGCGGGGCCCAATACCAGTTATTCCGGGCGTAAATCCAATTACCGTAATGGTGGGTGACATAACCGAAAGGTTCTTCGGGGATCCACGTTTGGTCCCCGTTCCAATCGGTCCAGCGACCCGTGGTGAAGGGCGACCATCCCGCGGATATGGTGGTTGGCCGCCAGAACCAGCGCTCTGTGCCCTCATAGGGAACGCTTTCCCATCTCCCGTTCTCTTCAAGGGCATACGCCTCGGATTGGAGGCTTGGTGGAAGATATCCGACCGATCGTCCTCCCGCCCTGGCCTTTCCCATCCAGAAGCTTTCGCGGCCCCTGTTCCAATTGTCCCAGTCAGGATCGACGGTCCCCTCACCTGACGACACCCGGCTCTGGTCGGCAAGAATTGATGGGGACCCGACCGAAACATTGTACCTGGAATTGGTTGCCGCGTGGACGAAACTGACTGTCCCCCTTACCGCAACGACTTCAACAGAGCTGTCGCCTACATAGAAGTCAAAGACCGCCCCCGGATCAACCAGAACATATCCGAAAGGGCTCGTGGCTTTGATTACCGTACTGGAGCTTTTATTATAGAACCGGGCCATGCCCGCAGCAACGTCCATTTCGGCCAGGTTCCTGTCAAGGGCGACAAACTGGACCTGGGTGTTGCCTCCGATCCTGATCCAGGTCCCGTTGGGTATAATAAGCTCGGCCATGCTATTATCACCCGAGTAAAAGGCGTCACCTGTTTGAAAAGGTGTATCCCTGACCGCAGCTACCCAGTCGTTCTCTGCCGGAACGTAACTGAGCAGTTCCCCTTCGATGGCATATACGCGACCAACCGTGACAGCTGGCGAGTTCGCGGCTGAAACCGGAGGAACCATCGCCAGCATTGCAAGAAATAAACAGACCGCCAATTCCACCCATCCCTTCATCGCCTCTCTCCTTTCGATAGCTCTGCCTGGTTCTATTTTAACTCGAACCCCGTTTTAGTGAAAGATCTTTTCCGGGTCCCATGGCTAATTTCACAGGCCATGATATAGAAACCCCATCTGCATGTTATTGCCCACATCCTTTTATGTTCAATTCCTTCTCTGGCTCTTAAAATATCGCAGCAGGCCTTTCAATGGCTGGTTTTAAAAACTTTCCGGAAGTGGAACCCGTACACCATGTATGTTATTGCCATGGGCAAGAGCAGCGGACGCCTGAATAAAGACCAGATAACCAGTTTCCAGTAGTAAAGCCTGGCCTTATCCTTTATTCCCAATATCACCAAGGTTTTGAATGGGGCGTCAAGGTAGTGGAAATTATAGCGGATATATCTAAAATGCAAGCCCCGTTTTCTCTTCTCCAGAGGTTTGTATTCCCTGAGAAATGCCTTGACGCGCTCATAGTAGGCATGGGGCGAATAGATACCGTTCAGCACCTCTTTGTATCCCGCGACGAGCCTATCATAACCCATTTTTGGAATGATATTCGTGGAAAAATCCGTGTTGTCGCCGGAGACATCCTTTCCCAACCGGCCTTCCTCCCGGAGTCTTTCGTAAAGCCGGCTGCCCTTTGGCGCATTGAGCATGCCCACCATTGCGGTGACGATCCTGCTTTCCTGAATGAACCGGACCTGCCTTTCGAACGTTTCAGGAGAGTCATTGTCAAACCCCACGATAAAGCCCCCGCGAATACGCAGGCCGAGTTGCTGGATCCGTTTCACTCCGGCAAGGAGATCGCGGTTCCTGTTCTGAAACTTGTTGCACTCCTTCAGGGACCTGTCGTCAGGTGTTTCAATACCGACGAACACGCCCTCGAACCCGGCTTGTATCATCTGTCTTATCAGTTCTTCGTCGTCGGCGAGATCGATCGATGCCTCTGTTGCCAGGTCGAAGGGATATCTTCTCTTTTTCATCCATTCGATCATGGCAGGCAGCACATGGTCTTTGAGCTTCTTTTTGTTGCCTATGAAGTTGTCATCAACAAAAAAGACGCTGCCCCTCCATCCTGCCCTGTAAAGGGCTTCCAGTTCATCGATCACCTGCCGGGTGGTTTTGGTTCGGGTCTTGTGCCCGTAGAGCGTTGTAATATCGCAGAATTCACAGCTAAACGGGCAACCCCGGGAATATTGAAGGTTCATTGAGTGATATCTGTTCATCTTGACGAGTTCCCAGGCAGGGGTGGGTGTCTTATCGAGATCGGGAAAGGCCCATGAGGAGTAAACGTGTTTGGCCTCCCCTGCGGCAAGGTCTTCCAGAAAGGGGCCAAGGGTAAACTCTGCTTCATTTAGTATCAAATGATCCACGTGGGAGTATTCTTCCGGGGTTGCGGTAAAGAGAGGGCCTCCGGCCACGATCTTGACGCCTGCCGCATGACACCGCTCAATGACCTCTTCCACCGATTCCTTTTGGACTGCCATGGCCCCGATAAAAACATAATCAGCCCACAGAAGGTGCTTGTCCTTCAAGATAGCGATGTTCATGTCGACAAGTTTCTTTTCCCATTCCCCGGGGAGCATTGCGGCCACGGTCAGCAGGCCCAGCGGGGGGTGAAGGGCCTTTTTCGATATGAACGACAGGGCATATTTGAAACTCCAGAAGGTATCAGGATATTTGGGATATATAAAAAGTATCCTCATTCTCTTTTCCTCGTCTGGGTCCCGCCGTTTTGCCGCTTTAACGGTGGGACAATCTGCCGATCCTGCAACACAGTGAAAGAAAGGGAGGGTATTTGTTCTATACCCTCCTCCTCCTCGCTTTTCATATTCGCGTTACTGCAACGCCAGGAAGTGAGCCCTTCTGTTCTTTGCCCAGGCCGCCTCGTTGTGCCCCGGATCGAGAGGTTTTTCCTTGCCATAGCTCACCGTTTCGAAAAGCCTCCCGTTTGCGCCGAGACTGACGAGGAAACTCTTCGTGGAGTCCGCCCTCTTCTGCCCGAGGACAAGGTTGTACTCCACGGTCCCTCTTTCGTCACAGTGGCCTTCGATCTTGACTTTCTTGCCGCTGTTTTCCTTCGCCTGGAACCACGCCATATTTTCTTTCAATATCGCGGCATCTGTTTCCCTGATGTTGTATTTGTCGAAATCGAAATTGATGTCCTTCAATGCGGCAACAACCGCAGCCATGGGGACCTCAACTTTCTGTTCAGGCGGCATAACTGTAGCCGGACCCGCTGCAGGGGGCGGTGTCTCGCCCTTCATCTGCTGGTAAAAACATCCGCAACCGCCCAAAGACAACATCAATACTGCTGCAAGAATCAACATAAAAGACTTTGTTCTCATGATCCACCCCTTTCAATATTTGTTGTTATGCAGGCAACCCGGGAATGTCTACCCGCGGTCACAATGCCCCATCCGGCAAAGGATGGCGATCGCTTATTTCACGATCAGATTATTCCTTACGGACCTGACCCCTCCTACGCCCTTTGCTATTTGGACCGCCTTGTTGACGGCAGCCTGAGAATCAACGAAGCCGCTCAGCTGGACGACGCCCTTGCGGGTTTCAACGCTGATCTGGAATGACTTGAGAAAATCATCCGCCGCAATCAACGATTTTACCTTCGTCGTGATGACCGAGTCGTCTACGAATTCTCCCGTACTTTCCTGTTTTGGTGAAGACGCGCAGGCCGCAAAGGTGGCGATCAGCATAAGCACCACCAAATAACCGATAAAGACATTTCTTTTTTTCATAGCGGGTATCCTCCTAATGTATCGTCTATCTCCTCTTCTAAACACTGTTGCTTAAAAAATTCCTGCAACATAGCGCCGCGGGGAGGGGTATTGGTATCATGTCCATTATCCCCGGCTTTGCGAGCGGCAGGTATGACATTCAAAATTACTTTGCATGTCATACCCAAATAACACGGCTGAGGCTGCCGAACTCATTTGTCCACCCTTCTACAAAGCCTTCATCATCGTGCCACACACCGTCAACAATAAAGCGGTATTCATATACCCCGGGCTCCAGGTAGACGGCCTTTTCCCACATACCATTTCCTTCGCCGGTTTTGACCCGATCGAGCGGATGGGAGCTTGTGTTCCAGTCATTAAAATTCCCGGCAAGATGCACGCTCTTCGCGTCCGGTGAATGGAACTTGAATGTGATGCGTTTTTTTTTCATTGTTCAGTCTTATCTGTGAAAATCCTTATCATGATTGCCTCATCTGCTCAAAGGGATCGCTCTTATTTACGATACAACAGGCATTTTTTCTTGTCTGTCGCAGAACCGACAATTATTTTGTAGTGCTTTTAGCGTACGAGCGTGTCATCTTTTTTGCTACGGGGATCAGGACCGGAAATGTGGTCGCTGGAAAAGCTCTTATTGTTCCGTCAGGTTATGTGCTATGGCGTAATGGATCAATTCGTTGGTTCTCTTCACACTGATCTTTTCTAAAATGCGGGCCCGGAAGGTCCTTATGGTGTTTGGGCTCAGATGGAGTTCTCCGGCGATCTCCTTCACTGACTTTCCCTTACCGATCATGCGCAGCACTTGAAGTTCGCGATCGGAAAGGTTTTCGTGGGGAGGTTTTTCCGTATCCGATTCGAGATCGAACATCACTTTTTCGACAAATGCGGGGCTTATGTACCTCTTGCCGGACAGAATTTGCCGCACTGCCAGCACCAGTTCATCCGATGCGCTCCGCTTGGTGATATAGCCATGTGCTCCGGCCTTGATCGCACGGACAGCATATTGCTCTTCAGGATACATGCTTATGATAAGAACGGGAAGTTTGGGTTTTTTCTTCTTGATCTCCTTAAGGGCTTCCAGGCCATTTATGTCAGGAAGCGAAATATCAAGAAGGACCAAATCATAATGATTGTTCTGAACATTGCGTATGAGTTCATAACCTGTGGAGGTTAAGTCGATCGTCGCGTTTTCGAAGCTTTCTTCAATGATCTCTTTCAGGCCTTTGAGTACGACCGGGTGGTCATCGGCAACGACAATACGAAACATTTATCCTCCCTTTTCCGGCTGTTTGTTTCGGCCATATCGTGCTGTCTCCCGATCCTTTATTGTGTCTTTATTGAGTGGAACACTAAAGGTAATGCTTGTCCCTTTTCCCGGAATGCCGATAACCGTCAAAGATCCCTCCACGGCGTATGCCCGTTCACGCATGCCCGTCAATCCGATAGACTTGGGGTCTATAATCTCCTTTTTTTTAATACCCCTCCCGTCATCTCTCACTTCCAGGGTTATCCTGTCTCTATTTTTCTGCAGGGACACCTCAACTCTTTGCGCCAGTGCATGGCGTGTAATGTTTGTAAGCGCTTCCTGGAATATACGAAAGACCTCTGTAGATACTTCCTTGCTCACTTTCATATTGCGTGGCCTGGCTGAAAACTCGCATACAATGGTTGTCCTTCTTTCAAAATCTTTTGCTGCAGCATTCATTGCCTCGGTTAAACCAAAATCGTCAAGGGCGGGCGGCCTCAAAGTGGTAGAGATCCTTTGCACGTCAAGAATGGCATTGTCAACATGTGTCAGCAACGAGTCCACTCGTTCAAAGATCAATGTATTATCTTTCGGCAATCTCTTTGCTATCCATGACAGGTCCATTTTTATCCCCGTCAATACCTGTCCTAATTCGTCGTGGAGCTCCCGTGAGAGCAACGACCTCTCCTGCTCTCTGATCTTCTGCAAATGGGCGGTGAGAAAACGCAATCGTTCCTGTGAGTTCCGCAATTTTTCTTCACTGATCCTACGTTCAGCGATCTCCTGATTGAGCAGCCTGTTCGATTTGGACAACTGGTCCGTCCGTTTCCTTACACGTATCTCCAGTTCCTCGCGCACCTTCCGGAGTTCTGTCTCGATCAATTTTCTGTCGGTAATGTCGCGGATATTGCACTGGATAACGTTATGATGGTTAACCTGATAGACATTACTGACAAATTCCACGGCAATCTCCCGGCCGTCCTTTGTGTTGAGGGGGATGTCTTCGTAACGTACGTACCCCTTGCGCTGCAGTTTCCTGAACGCCGCCCTGCTTATCTGGATGTCATTAAAGGCACCTATCTCCCAGAGTTTCTTTCCCATGAGCTCTCCATGGGTATATCCCAGCATATCTATCAGGAAGGGGTTTACGTCGGTTATCTCCCCCGTGCCTGCATCCAGTATCAAGATCCCGTCCTGGGCTGTTTCGAATAGCCTCCGGTAGCGCGTCTCAGAAACCTTCAATGCTGTTTCTGCCTGCTTGCGCTCAAGTTCCGCCTTTTCCAACTCGGCAACACGCTGCCGCATCATTGTCAGTTCATTCATGGGTTGTTCTTTCTTCCTGTCCCGGTCTTTCATGGCCATCTCCAAAGACCAAGAAATAATTGCGTGCATGGTGAGGAAAGACCAGTCAAATCGTTTCCGCACCTTATTTAGTCATTATAAATGGGGAACCGTTTGGTGTCAACCCTTTGCAAAGACCTCGTTATTCTTCGACGATCCTTGTTCCGGGAGGGGAGTTGCTTTATATCCCCGGGGGAAGATCGACAAAGCCGAAAGAGGGGTCGAGGCAGACAAGTCGGAAAGTGATGCGAGTGCGTACAGAAATTAGGCAGGTGATGGGTGGTAGGCAAAAGTAAAAATCACTGATCATGCCCCTGTATCTATGACTTTTCTTACCACTTCATCAAATTCCTGAAAACGAAAAGGCTTCTTCGGGGCTCCACGGAAACCGTATTTTCTATAACCGGTCCATCCATATAACCCGAGGCAATGACGGCCCCGACGGACGGACCTTTCATTTGGTCTTCTCGTTGTCCTGCGGTAATTTATAGTTGCTATAAATGACCTGATCACAGCACACCGCAATATATCTGTAACCGAAGGGGATGATCCTCACTTCTTTGCCGCAGTGAGGACATTTTATTGTAGCCATTGAGATATGTTACCATGAAACAAAGAAGGGTACGGTGTTGATTTATTACGGTTATAATATGGGTACATTTACCATATTATTTAAGTGAGAGGAGATAGGAACGGAGGTTGGCCTTCTTATTGTTCAGGCCGAGCTTGATCCGTATGTTGTTCCTGTGTGAATCGACGGCGCTTGGTGCCACGCTCATCAACTCTGCTATCTCCTTGGTTGTCCTGCCCTCTTTTATGAGTGATGATACCTCGATCTCCTTGGGGGTGAAGTTGAGCTGTCGTACCGTGTTCAGGAAGGGCGATATTATCTCTCTGAGGTTCGTTTCGGCGATATCGAGATAGGCCCTGTGCTTGGGGTCCAGCCATTGGCCTTTTTTTATTATCTGGATGTAGGGCAGGACCATCTCCCTGACATTGGACACGAACTTGCCTTCAAGCTCTTGCCTGTCCTCCTCCCTCTGTTTCAGCAACACCCTGAGGGCGGCGTTGACCTCCTCAAGGGCCTTTGATTTGACTGATAATTCCTTCTCCTTCTCCTTTCTCCTGGCAATCTCCTGCCGGATCTGCCCGGTACGCTCCGCCACCAGTTCGCCGAGGTGGTCGCGGTGCGCTTTCAGCTCTTCCTCCATACGTTTGCGGTCGGTGATGTCGGTGACTATTCCTTCGATCGCGACGGGTGAACCGCTTTCATCGCGGATCAACACGTTTCTCTGGTATAACCATCTTTCCCCGCCGTTGCGGTGTATGATCTTATATTCGTAGAAGGGCGGCATCTCACCCCGCAGGAGATCTTTCCATTGCCGGTCAAGATATTCAGCAAAATCCGGGTGAATCGCTTTTTTTATGTCAATGGTGCCGTTATAGTGTTCTTCGGGTGTGAAGCCGGTCATATCATATGAGGCCGGGCTTACATATTCATATTTGCCGTCAGGCAAGGACATGCGGTATATAAGGTCCGGTGCATTTTCCGCCAGTCGCCGGAGTCTGTTTTCGCTCTCCCGCAGCGCCTCCTCGGCCTGTTTGCCTTCGGTAATATCCCTGGAGATCTCAAGCACTGTGACGGGTTTATTATCTTTGTCCCTTGAGGCCACATTTGCCGTACAGTGGAAGTAAATTATTTTTCCTTCCTTATCGACAACTTCCGTATCGTGTTCATGTATCCCTCCATCCTCAAATGCTTTGAGGACAATACAGGGATTGGGTTCGCAAGGCTCTTTTCGTCTATGATAGACCTCGTAACATTTTCTGCCAATAATATCGTTTCCGAACATTCCTGTAGCAACCACATTGGCCCAGACAATGTTAAGTTCTCTATCGATCACACTTATATGGTCAGGGATCGATCGCAGCATGGCGTTGAGTTTGCCCTCGCTCTCCCGAGGTGCTTCTTCCGGCTGCTTGTGCTCTTTTTCCGATCGTTCCAGATCTTTGATCTTCTGCTTTGATAAGGAATTTTTTTTGATCGGTTCAGGTTTTCCCCTGGAAGGATCTTTCATCCGGTCTCCTACAATGATAAACAGCGCCGGGAAAAGGGCAAGCTTGCAAAGCGATATTTCAGTTGGCACCTGTTGCTTATTACCACTCATTGTCCTTTAGTTTTGGTCAATTTACAAGCAAGAAAAACCATTGCACGCGCCCTGCCGGGCAGATTACATCATGCCTGAAATAGTAGTGAATATTTTTTCAACTCCTGTTGTATAATATTGACTGCATACCAATTGACATGGGGAAATAAAAAATGACCCTTTTTGATCGACACGAATTCCCCGGATACACCCCAATGGGCCCGCCGGCCCTTAAACACTGCGGCCTGTTCATAAAAGACCGCACACGTGTCCCGATACGCGCGGTATAGCGGCCGGCGGCAAGGTTACGATAAAAGGAGTATAACGATGACTTCCGCAACCCTCAAGCTGCTCGCCTGCGGGCTCATGGTCGTGGACCACCTCGGGTCCATTTTCTTTCCGGGCGAACCCCTCCTGCGAGCCATCGGCAGGCTGGCCTATCCCATGTTCGCGTACCTCATCGCTGAAGGGTACGGCCATTCAAAGGACAAGACCTCCTACCTGGGACGCCTCTTCCTCTTTTCCCTCGTCTCACAGCCGTTCTACATGTTCGCCTTCCAGTATCCCGTCGTACACTTTCAACGTCTTTTTCACCCTGGCGGCCGGTCTTTACGCCATCTACGCGTACGAAAAGAAAAAGAGCTTCCTGCCCGTTCTCCTGGCCGGCCTCTCAACCGAGTTCGTGAAGGCATCCTACGGCATGCCGGGTGTTCTCATGATATTCGCCATGCATTATTTTATGGGGAACCACAAAAAGATGTTCCTCTGGGTCTTCATCACCGCGGTGCTGTGCACGCTGCGCGGGATCGTCTGGCGCTACTTCGATGACCCGAACTTTATACCCACCCTCGCCTGGATCCTGCCGCACGCCCGGGTGTCCCTCATGGAACCCCTGGCGGCGCTGTCAGTCCCCATCATCTCCATGTACAACGGAAAACTGGGGCCCAAAATGAAATATTTCTTCTATGCCTTCTACCCGGGACACCTGGCAATTCTGGGCACGATACGGTGGCTCATATCAAGATAAAAACGGCTCGAAGGGCTCTACTTTTCTTTTGTTGTTATCGTAATTTCACCCGGCTCATTACACTGGTCTGCCATAAGTACCGCACGAAGGGCAAGCGGCGAGAGCCCCTCCACCACTTCGTCGTCGGTATTCAACCCGCAGGCCCCGCCCAAGGCCACCACCTGACGGTGAACCCTGTTGTCATCACTGTCCACATAGAGAATACCTTCCTTGCCTGCGATGCCGATGCTGCTGCCATGCATATGCGAGGTGCGGGCAAGCAGAAATTCCCTTCCGTCTTCCATGACCATGTATGTATTCACGGTTCCTGATGCATTGCCTGTCAATACACTCGAATCTGTTCTTTTGATCTTTATCTCCATTTCAAATATCCTCGAACATTAACCCGGTTTTCTCTGGTTTGTCTGGTTTCTTCAGTTTATCTGGTTTGTCTGGTTTTTAGATAACCAAAAAAACAAGAAAAACTTTAGAAACTAAAGAAACCGATGGGTTCCATCAAATGTATGATTGCCGAATCTGATCCACGATCACTCTTTATATCCGCAATTCAGCTTTCCGGCAAACTGCTTCAACTTCCCATCAAAGGTCCATAGCGGAAGCCCGGTCAGCGTGGCTGAGGCCAGGAGATGAATATCTATGTATCCTAATCCTTTTCCATGTAGCGCATGATTCTCAATAAAAGCAAGTAACTCGTGATGATCAACAAGGAGGGTCACTGGCAGGTTCTCGAGGAGCGAAAGTATAACCGCTCGATTCTTAAGATTTCCGCAGGCCAATTCTCCAACAACAAAGGGATGGCAAGCAACTTCCGCATTGTTGAGGAGGTCTGCGAGACCCGGATGGCCTTCGCGCAAGTGCGAAACCCAAACTGATGTATCAACGAGAACCATCCTACGGTGTACGCCTTCTCGGTATTGTTGTCAGCTTCTTTTCTGTTCCTCCCAACTTCGCCAGCCTCTTCCCGCTTTCTCTCGCTATAAGCGCCTCCAGCCCAAGCTTCACTATCTTTGTTTTTTCTTTAATACCCGTCATTCTTGAGGCCCGATCCATCAGATCATCATCAACATTCAGGGTTGTCCTCATATGTCACCTCATTGTATTATATGCATCAGTATGCCACTTCTATGCATATGTGTCAAGAAGTGAGAACATCGTCGCTATACTGATCAAGGGCGTCCTCCTTGACCCCCCGGGAAGACAGGCTGCCGGGTAATAGGTGAGGGATCGGTTTCTATGGTTTGTCTGGTTTAGATAACCAAAGAAACAAGAGAAACTGTAGAAACTAAAGAAACTGATGATTTTCATCGTGTGAGACAAAATTCTATGCTTACAGGAAAAACGAGGGGTTGACATCGGCGCAGGTGATGCTGAAGATTAAAGAAAATAACGTTCCCGAGGACTGGGGCGAACCAATGCATGAAGGGGATTGCACATTATGAACGAGTCACGAAAGCCACCAGGCGCGGGGCACAGCACATACGAACTTATCGACGCAGACCGCTTCTTTGAGGTGCTCGATGTACGGAAGTCAATGGTTTTGCTTGACCTCGGAGCGGGCAGCGGTGGTTACACGATCCCACTCGCCGAGGCTGCCGGGCCCGAGGGCCGTATCTACGCTGTAGACGCGTGGGAGGATGGGCTCACCCAGGTGAGAGAGCGCGCTTCACACAGGCACCTGGACAACATCAGCACGCTGGCGGCCGACGTGAACGAACGCATCCCGCTCCCTGACAGGACCATCGATATCTGTCTCATGGCGACCGTCCTGCACGACCTGTTGCGTGAGGGAACCGGGGAGACCGTCCTTCGTGAAACGCTGAGGGTGTTAAAACCGGGCGGCAGGCTCGCGGTGCTGGAGTTCAAAAAGATCGAAGGCAGTCCCGGACCGCCCCTCCGGATAAGGATTTCCGAAAAGGATGTCGAAGACCTCCTCGCACCCTTTGGCTTTCATATTGACAGCATATCTGACGTGGGAAAGTATCATTACCTCGTCATCGCTTCACCGCCGGGTTGAAGTAGGGGCTATCGGTTTGTCTGGTTTTTATATAACCAAAGAAACTGAAGAAACATTAGAAACTAAAGGAACCGGGAATGTCCCCTTCCCTCACTTATGAGAGGACACCGCCAGAGCGTTTTCCAAGCAGACCTCTTAATTCAACGCCTGTCCAATCCTGAAAACCGGGGACCTTTAACCATAGCCGCAAAGAAGCGGGCACGGCAATGATCTGATACGTTGTACGGTATGGCGTCCGCACGTTTCCATCGACAGGCCAGGTGGCACCGCCTTTATCCATGGGGGTATCCAGTATCTCCTTCATTGCCCCGAGATCGATCTCGCCCTTTTTCTCTTGTCCAAGGGAAAGCAGATTTTCCCGTCTCAGGACAGTCTCAAAACCTGCCTGGTCCTGCAGAACGATACCCCATGAGGGATCCGTAAAATGATTGGTCGAGATCAGCAACCCTTCCGCGTCGCCGTTTCTCCGGCGATGTTCAAAGGGCGCCCATTCATATGAGACTCCCCGCGATGCATCGGCGGCATTTATTATGAAGGTAAATTCTGTCCTGGTCGTATTGAAAAAGGCATCCAGCTGATCCAGGGAACTGCAGTCGTTGAGGGAAGCCAGCAGATTTATCACAGCCGGCACACGGTCGTCATATTTGAGCGATCCGCCGGAGGGCAGACCGTTGTTGAGCTCCAGAAATATGCCTTCCGCGTTCAAGCCTGTTGAGGCGTAGATCACACCGGCAAAGGTAATGATAACATTGGGAATGCCGGAGTCTGGATTAAAAACGGTTACGGTGAGGCTTTGCGCAAATTCAACATAATTCTCAAACCAGTCATAATTTCTTCCCGCGATGAGCGGTTGTTTGTTTGTATATTCCCCCCAGGCAATGATTCCCGAGCATCCTGACATCAGACCGTAAAGCTCGATCGCGTTCAGCATGATCTGCTGCTTCAGGGTAAGCCCGGAGGTTTCCGCCATGCCGTGTATGATGTCCTTAAAACGCTGCGGGTAAAACCGGTACAGAGACATTGCCGTCTTGTTCATTTCTTCATCAGAAAGACCTTGAAGCTGCTGAAAATAGTCAACAATGGCATTCTTGTACAAGCCCTTCAGTTCGCCGCTCAACAGATGCCCGTACTGGCGGCCCATCTGGCGATAACTTCCACGAAGGACCGGTACATTGATCTTCCCGCTTCGATAAAGCTTGCCCCCCTCAAAGGAGGATATCAGTTCTGACCCGGCTGACCCAGACATTTAATTTATCTCGTCCCTCATACCCATGCCAGTCTCCTGGCCCAGGGTACCATCTATATTTATTGGGCAACTGACGTCGTCGTCATTTCAAATATTAGCGTTTATAACGTGGCATGGCAAGGAAGATCTGCGAAACCGCGGGGTCGCCGTTCAGGCCGTCGCTCTTGCCGGGAAGAATAGGTCCAGGCTCCCCCGAAGGGTTCCTTGATTTCTCAGGAACGCCCCCTATCTACCCCAATCCCAACAGCCGCGCAGCATTGGAAAAACAGATCTTTTCCTTGTCACTTTCTGTCAGGAACGGCAACTGCAACAGGAACCGAAGTTCTTCCCCCTGATCTGTCCATGGGCTGTCCGATGCGAAGAGCAAACGTTCCGCCGGGTGCTCCTTGAGGAAGCGTTCCCGGAATGTCCCGGGCATCTTGCGCAGCACAAAGGACGTGTCCAGGTAGATGTCCCGCCCCAGTAAATGCACCGCCGTTTCCTCGTACGCCTCTTCCCCTCCCAGGTGGGCGACAATCATGCAGAGCTCCGGAACGGCCTTGTGAGCCGCGGCGAGGCGCTTCGGCGTTCCATGGACCGGGTGGGGAAGCCCCCGATCCATGCCGGCATGGAAGAGAATGAACATGCCTTCTGCCGCTACCGCTTCATACAAAGGATACATCCGGGGATCATCAACAAAAAAATCCTGATAATCAGGGTGAAATTTAAAGCCCCGAAACCCTTCTCGCTTCAGCATTTTCATCTGCCCGGAGTTCAAGGGGTCGGCGGGGTGCATGGCGGCCAGCGTTTCAATGCCCGGTTGCCGAATGGCTCTTAACCATCGTTGAATAGATGCAACCTGTTCCGGTTTTGTCGCCACGGCCGCCACGACGGAAAGATCGATCCCCGCAGCGGCCATGGACCTTTTCAGTCCCTCCAGGGTCCCGTCCGTATAGGCATCGATCCCCGACCGCTGACGAACCGCGGAGACCGTCTGTGGGCCACATGATCAGGATAAATGTGGGTATGGAAATCGATCTTCACAGTGTGATTTCTATACGCTATTCCATTCTTCTTTTCAAGACATAATCGGGGAGGGAGAGCGTTTCTCTGGTTTGTCTGGTTTCTTTGGTTAGTTATAGAACGGATAAACCGTAATCTTTTCCGTTCAAGCAGTTTAAGCACTCAAGCGGTTTCTTATCGCACGCCCAGCCTTGAAGGGCGGGTGCGAGATACATCTTTTGTTGTTTTTTTATTCCGGGCAATAAAAAGTTTACAGGAATGGCCACGCCATTCATTAATCTATTTTCAGCTTGAGCCTTCCTTATTTTTGAGCAGTATCCACGCCGGCAGCGTCCCGGCCTGTTTCCGGGTCACATTCTCACCTTCACAACTCGGACATTTCGGCTCCTTCTTTTCTTCTTCGTCTACCAGGAAGGCGCGGCCGCAATCTTTGCATTCGTATTCTTTACCAGGCATCCTCTATCACCTCCGGGGGTTCCGCTCTTCATTGAGTATATTATTTTTAAAGCTTTTTTTCCATACCGCAGGAAAGATAATGCAGGTTTGTCTGGTTTCTCTGGTTTATTTTGTTTCTCTGGTTCAAATAACTAAAGAAACATGAGAAACTAAATAAACTAAAGAAACCAGAGAAACTAGAGAAACATTTTTTTGTTATAAAAAAGGCGTCAGGGCGAATTATTCACCTTGGCGCCTTTTTTATAAAAAAACCCGGCAACGACCTACTTTCCCACAGAGTCACCCCTGCAGTATCATCGGCGCGGGAGAGCTTAACTTCCGTGTTCGGGATGGGAACGGGTGTGGCCTCTCCGCTATAGTCACCGGGAAAACTTTACGTATCGTTTCTAAATTTTATAGGACAACTATATATGTTTTAAAATTATTGAATTATATGGCCAAGCCGCTCGATCGATTAGTACTGGTAGGCTCAACACATCGCTGTGCTTACACCATCAGCCTATCAACCAGATAGTCTATCTGGGATCTTAGCCCGGTATTGCTACCAGACGGGACAACTAATCTTGAGGCAAGCTTCCCACTTAGATGCTTTCAGTGGTTATCTTTTCCGAACGTAGCTACCCAGCCATGCCACTGGCGTGACAACTGGTGCACTAGAGGTTCGTCCATCCCGGTCCTCTCGTACTAGGGACAGCTCCTCTCAATTATCCTGCGCCCACGGCAGATAGGGACCGAACTGTCTCACGACGTTCTAAACCCAGCTCACGTACCGCTTTAATTGGCGAACAGCCAAACCCTTGGGACCTACTTCAGCCCCAGGATGCGATGAGCCGACATCGAGGTGCCAAACCTCCCCGTCGATGTGAACTCTTGGGGGAGATAAGCCTGTTATCCCCGGAGTACCTTTTATCCGTTGAGCGATGGCCCTTCCATATGGAAGCCACCGGATCACTAAGACCAACTTTCGTTCCTGCTCGACTTGTAGGTCTCACAGTCAAGCCGGCTTATGCCTTTGCACTCATCGGCTGGTTTCCAATCAGCCTGAGCCGACCTTCGTGCGCCTCCGTTACATTTTTGGGAGGCGACCGCCCCAGTCAAACTACCCACCAGACAGTGTCCTCGACCCGGATTACGGGCCAGAGTTAGAACCTCAAAACAGTAAGGGTGGTATTTCAAGGTTGGCTCCATGCCAGCTAGCGCCAACACTTCATAGCCTCCCACCTATCCTACACATACTATCCCGAAATTCACTGTCAAGCTATAGTAAAGGTTCACGGGGTCTTTCCGTCTAGCCGCGGGTTGAGGGTATCTTCACCCCCATTACAATTTCACTGAGTCCCTGGTTGAGACAGCGGGGCAATCGTTACGCCATTCATGCAGGTCGGAACTTACCCGACAAGGAATTTCGCTACCTTAGGACCGTTATAGTTACGGCCGCCGTTTACTGGGGCTTCGGTTCAATGCTTCTCCCGAATTAACAGAATGACATCTCCCCTTAACCTTCCAGCACCGGGCAGGCGTCAGACCCTATACATCCTCTTACGAGTTTGCAGAGTCCTGTGTTTTTAGTAAACAGTCGTCACCCCCTCTTCACTGCGACTCCAGAACGCTTCAGAAGTAAATTTCTACACGCGCCGGAGCGCACCTTCTCCCGAAGTTACGGTGCGATTTTGCAAAGTTCCTTAACCAGGGTTATCTCAAGCGCCTTAGGATTCTCTCCTCGCCCACCTGAGTCGGTTTGCGGTACGGTCACCAAAATAACTCGCTACGAGGCTTTTCTAGGAAGCGTGGGATCAACCAGTTTATGTTCTAAAAGAACTCCTCATCACATCTCGGAGTATGAGTCTACGGATTTGCCAACAAACTCCTCCTACCTGCTTGAACCGGGTATTCCGTCACCCGGATGGTCTACCCTTCTCCGTCCCCCCTTCGCTCAAACGCTACTTTGGTGGTACAGGAATATTAACCTGTTTCCCATCAGCTACGCCTTTCGGCCTTACCTTAGGGACCGACTAACCCTGAGAGGATTACCCTTGCTCAGGAAACCTTGGGCTTACGGCGACAAGGTTTTTCA
>CAWFIZ010000008.1:265000-358439 GCA_963816115.1 uncultured delta proteobacterium
TAATGGGTCATGGGTGAGAAATCAGTTTCTTTAGTTTGTCTGGTTTCTCTGGTTTGTCTGGTTGTAACTAACCAAAGAAACAAAAGAAACTGTAAAAACTAAAGAAACCATAGGTTTTTCCAATGACCCATCACCTGCCCCTATATCAGTTTCATCTTCTTTCCTGCCACCGTTATAGCTTCTATGGCACGGTCCATCTGCTGCCTTGAAAAGCCCCTGACCACGGTGAGTCGGAGCCTCGATGTGCCCGTAGGGACCGTCGGGGGGCGTATGGCCTGCAGGAAAAAACCTTTTGCCATGAGCATTTTCTGCATCTTTACCGCATCGGCGTCTTTGCCGACCACAATTGGGATTATCGGGCCCACACTCTGCTTGAGATCGAAACCGGCCGCAAGAAGGCCTTCGCGCATATGATCGATATTCTTCCAGAGGTCCTCCTTGAAGGAAAGGTCCTTTTCAATGAGGCCAAGCGACGCATTGGCGGCGGCCAGTGCCGCAGGAGGCAGCGCCGTCGTGTACATGAAGGTCCTCGCGCGGTTGATGAGGTACTCGATAACAACGGGGTCGGAAAGCACGAATGCACCGAAGGACCCCATGGCCTTGCCGAAGGTGGCCATGTGAATATCGGCATGTCCTTTAAGGCCGAAATGTTCTTCCACGCCGCTCCCTTTTTTACCGAAGACGCCCGTTCCGTGGGCATCGTCCACGATGGCGCAGAAACCGTAGCGCTTCCTAAGTTCCATAATATCATTCAAGGGCGCCATGTCCCCGTCCATGCTGAAGACCGACTCGGTAATGACGAAGCGCTTACCCTGTCCCGTTTCCTTTTTGAGCTTTCGCTCCAGATCGGCTGCATCGAGATGCCTGTAGATCACCTTTTTCGCGTAAGAAAGGCGCATGGCATCGATGAGGCTCGAGTGGTTCAGTTCATCGCTGAAAATAATGTCCCCCTTGCCGGGGATGGTAGAAACGATCCCGATGTTCGCCATGTACCCTGTGGGGAATATGAGCCCCCGTTTATAGCCCTTGTAGCGGGCAATGGCGCCTTCGAGCCTTTCATATAGATCGATGCTGCCGGAAACGCTCCGCGACGAACAGGTACCGGCCCCGTAGTCGTCGATGACCGATTTGGATGCCCTGATCACGGCCGGGTGGAGATGGAGTGATAGATAGCTGTTGGAACAGAGGTTTAAGTATTCCTTGCTGCCTCGGCGTATCGTGGCGGCGGAGGTGGGGCGCAGGTACCTTATGGTGCGGTAATTGCCCTGCCCCTGGATCTCTTCCAACATCGATGTAAGCTTATCCCTCATGCAACAGACACCCTTATAAGGCTTGCCGGGAATCAGTCAACAGTTGCAAGCAACTGGTTAACTTATATGGAAAAAAACAGGGTGGATACGTGTATCCACCCTGTCACTATCTCTTTGGCCGTTAGCTTTTGATAACCCTGGGCAGGATCATCTGGTGCTGCGGGCAGATCGATTTCGGGTTCGCATAGGAGCAGTTCGCAAAGGCAACGAAGTACTTCCTGAGTTCGGAGAGCTTCACGACCTCGTCTACAAGCCCTTTCTTCGCGCAGTAGGAAGGTCTCGACATATTATAATAATGCTGGACCGTCTGGTTCATTTTTTCGATAACCGGCGCAAGCGGCTTACCCGCGTCTTTCTCTTTTACAAGACGTCTAGCGAAGCTTGCAACGGCCGCGGTCTCGCCGTGCATGACGTAGATCTCGGTACACGCCGTGCCGAGGGTAAAGCAGTTGTTGTTGTTCGCCTGCGGGCCTGCCATGATGTAGTGGGCGGCGGCAGTGCCTTTTCTGAGAACGATGGTCATCATGGGAAGGTCGCTCTGCTCGATGGAGTAGATAAGCGCCTGGCCGAGACCGAGAAGTTCTGCTTTCTCGGCGATGTCGCCAACATCGATACCGGAGGTGTCCTGGACCCAGATCATGGGGACCCTGTCCCTGCCGCAAAGCGACACGAACTCGTTGACCTTGATGAGGCCCTCACGATAGAATTTGCCGCCGATACCGGGGTACGGCGCGTACTGAGGGTAACCCTTGGGCAGCATCCCCTGCCTGTTGGCAACGATACCGATAAGAAAACCGTCCACCTTGACAAGGCCGGTGTAAAGCTCCGGACCGTAACCGGGCCTGAACTCCATATGTTCGCTGTTATCGACGAGACGGGCCATGAACTGCTCCACATCGTATACCATCTTCTGGTTGAAGGAAACGGCACTGTAAAGGTCTTCCGCCGGGAACTTCGGGTCGGCCGGTTTCGCTACCCTGAAAAATCCCGCATCATATGAGGGGAGCTTCGTGACCCAGGTCTTCAATGAATCTAGGAGGCTCTCTTCTGTCGGATGTACCTCACGGAAGAACCCTGTATGATCGTAGTGGATCTCTACCCTGCCGGGAGGAACGGATTTGAATTTTTTAGTGGCCTCGATGATCTGCTCTGCCATCTGTTCGTCGAAGAAACCCTTGGGTGCCATACCGCTGACGATACCGGCGCCGCCGACTGCGATGTTACAGTCCTTGTGGGCGAGAAGAAGCGTGGGGGAGATACCCTGGTAGCCGCCGCCTGCCGGGTTGGTTCCGTAGATCACTGCTAGTACGGGGATGCCCAGTTTATTGAGTTCGGCGTGACGGAAGAATGTTGTCCCGCTGCCGCGCCTGTCGGCATACATCCTTTCCTGTTCGGGAAGTTTCACACCGCTGCAGTTGACAAGCCATACGAGAGGGCAGTGAAGCCTTTTCGCGATATCGGTAACCCTCAGGATGTTATGCGGCTGACCTGCTATCCACGCACCCGCCATGACCTTGTTGTCAAAACCGATGATCACACACCATCTGCCGTTTATCCTTCCGAGACCGTCCACAACACCGGTTGTTCCTGATTCTTCGTCCATGGGATCATAGAGCATGTGAAGCGGTGCCCATGTACCGGGGTCGACGATATATTCCAGTCTCTGGTGAACTGTCCATTCACCGCGTTTGTTCAATGTTTCCTGGGCCAGGCCGGCCTTTTTCACCTTATCAACAAGCGCATCAATCTCTTTCTCAACGTTTTTGATCTCTTCAGCGTTTTTTGCATTGACCTTAATCGGCTTGTCCCATTCCTGCATTTTTTCAAAATACGGTCTCATTTATTACCTCCAATGGCTTTTAGGAATTTGTAACTATTTTCACAATTATATTTTTTTTTCAACTTCCTTGTCAACACAAAAGACCTGATTTTTTAACAGAAAAACTTGTCAGGGCCCAGGAACCAAGGGCCCAGGATTAAGAGAAACAGGGTTCAGATAATGTCAATAAAAATGGGGACAACGGCGGAGGTTTTTTGTATTCTGTTTTTCTCTGAGCCCTGTGCCCCTAAGCCCTGTCTTTCCTCTGGTCCCTTAAGCCCTGGATCCTGGGCTCTAGAAGTACTTCTTCAACGATACCCGGACGATTACATACAGGACAATTATAATGCCCATTATCGCAAGGTATTTCATGACGCTCCCATCCCTTTCAAAAATAGGTAAAAAAACCGCCTTTAGTGCTTAAAGAGCCGCTGGCCCGCGAAGACCATGGTGACGTCCTGTTCGTTGCAGGCCTCGATGACCTCGTAGTCGCGTTCGGACCCGCCCGGCTGGATAACGCCCCGGGCGCCTTCCTTTATCGCGGCGTCAACACCGTCCCTGAACGGGAAGAAGCCATCGGAAACGATGACGGAGCCTTGCAGTCCCGCATTCTTTTCCCTCGTGTATATTTCGATCGCAATGAGATCTTTCATATCGCGCTGGCCCCGCGCAGCCTCGAGCTTAAAAACGGCGTAGGGCACACCGTACTTCCTGAAGACCTCTGTGTCGGCAAATTTCTTATAGGCCTTGAATACGGCGATCTCGACCACACCCACCCGGTCCTGTTCCCCGGTACCGATGGCAACGGTGGCCTCGTTCTTCACGAAGAGCGCCGAGTTGGAGCTCACCCCCGATTCAACGTACCAGCCAAAGAGCATGTCACGGTATTCGTCATCGGTGGGCATTCTCTTGATCCGGTATGTTTCGCCTTTGTAAACAGCCTCCGCAGGCTTTAGGTCTTCCTTGCTTTTTATCTTGAAAGGCTGTGACTCCTGGAGGATCAGCCCGCCGTCCATGAGGGATTTGAAGTCGATGGTCCGCTTCGTCTTGAAGGCGCCAAGGCGCTCTATCTCCTTGATCTGCATGAGCCGCAGGTTCTTCCATTTCTTCAGGACGTCGATGGCGCCGCCTTCGAAATCAGGGGCGCAGACCACCTCGAAGTAATAGGGCACCATGGCCTTCGCCGTTTCCACGTCAAGGGTCTTCGTGAAGACAACGGCCCCGCCGAAGGCCGCGATCCTGTCGCACCAGAAGGCCTTCTCGAAGGCCTCAGCGGACGTAGGGCCGTATGCGGCGCCGCAGGGGTTGTTGTGTTTCATGATGGCGCAGGCCGGTTTCCGGTCCAGGAACTTAAGGATGTTCATGGCATTGTCCACGTCGGTGAGGTTGATCTTTCCCGGGTGTTTGCCCACCTGGAGCATGTCCTTTTCCGTCACCTTGCTCACGAGGCCCGTTTCAAGATCAAAAAAACGCACATCGCCCAGGGTGATGTTGCCATTTATCAGTTCGTACATGGCGGACGGCTGGTCGGGGTTCTCGCCATAGCGCAACCCCCGCTCAACATCGCACTTCTCGTCGGCATCGAAGATGTTCCAGACCTTCTTTTTATAGACAAGCACCTGTCCGCCGAGATCGATCTTGATGGCGTCAGGAAAGTTGTCCTTGACGATCTTTTTATACATCCCCTTGATATCTTCCACGGATCACCCCTTTTGATTTTTTGTGTAACCGTCTGTCTCTCTTTATATGAACTGGTCTTTTCTATTTAACTTTCATCCTTGACCACCTCAAGGGCTCAGGATCCATGGCTTAAGGGGTCAGAGAAGAACAGAATACAAACAATAACATCCTCCCCATTATTGTCATCTTTTTCTTTTCAGGCCTTCTCTGAATCCTTAGCCCTGGGCCCTATCCCCTAGCTTTTCCATTATCCCCTTCGTCACACTCTCCACATCCAGACCCTGACCCGCGAGGACCTCGTCGGTATCACCGGAGGCGCCGTACGAGGTGGCGCCGAAAGCGGCGAATACACCCTTGTAGCCGTGCTTCAAGAGAGAGGCGGTGATAACCGGAACTATGCCGGTCTTCACATTGTGGTCCTCGTAGGTGACGATACAGTCAAGCGTGGCGAGCCTTGCCATAACCGCTTCATCTGCCTCATCGACACAGGGAATGTTCACGACGGCAAAGTCCCACCCCTGCCCCGTGAGGCTTGACCTGATATCAAGGGCCTTCGAAACGAGGCCGCCATAGGTGATAATGGCCCCGTCCTTTCCGTCGGCCATGACATCCATCTTCCCGTATTTAAAGGCATAGGAACCGGCAAAATATGGGTCGCCTTTTTCATTGTACATAACGGGCCAGCGGTTGCGGCCCATCGCTATAAGGAAATTGCCCGGCTCCCCCGCAACGTATCGGATAACCCGGTCGGTCTGGTTAGGGTCGGAGGGAACAATGGTCTTTGTACGGTAAAGACCGCGTGCGAGGCCGATATAATCGACGCACTGATGGGTCTTGCCGTCGGGCCCCACGTCGAGCCCGACATGGGTGAGGGCAGTCTTCAGGTTCGTCGAGTTGATGTCGTTGAGGCGCTGCTGGTTATAGGTCTCGTCGATGCCGAAAACACCGAAATCGGCAAAAAATGTGAGTACTCCCGATGTGGAGAGCGCGCCCGCGGCGGTCGCCGTGTTGTGCTCCTGGATACCCCCCTGGAAGAAATGATCGGGATATGCCTTCGCGAAATCGCTCGTCTTGACGGAGCTTGCCAGGTCGCAATCGAAGGCGCTGACGGGGCGGCCCTCAGGGATATTCCTGTCGGCTATGTCCTTCAATGCCTTTCCGAAGGCGCTGCGGTTGTCGATCTTGTCTTCGTCGCGATAGGTGAAGGGCTCTCCCGTGTCTATCGTCACATCATGTTTCTCATATGCCGGCTGGAACGTCCAGGTCCCCTTTCTCTTTTCCTTATAATGATCAAGGCGGTCCTCAAGGCCCAGTATGGCCATGGCCTCTTTGTACTCGGCCTCGCTGACGGGGCTGCCGTGGAATTTCTCCCTGTTCTCCATAAATGGTACGCCGTTACCCATGACCGTGCTGGCAACGATGCAGACGGGGTTATTGTCGCTGCGGGCCTTTTTCAAGGCCCCGTAGATCTCCTGGTGGTCGTGGCCGTTGACAAAAACAACGTCCCATCCGTCGGAGAGAAAGTTCTCGACGATGTTCTGGGGCATCACATCATCAATACTGCCGCTGATCTGGAGCTTGTTATAGTCGACGAGGGCCGTGATGTTGGAGAGGCCGTACTTAACGGCAAACCGCCGGGCCTCTGAGATCTGCCCTTTCTGCTGCTCCCCGTCGCCCATGAATACATACACGTGGGAACTGCCGCCGCGCATCTTCGAGGCAATGGCTAAACCGAGGCCCGCCGACAGGCCCTGACCCAGGTTGCCAGTCGACCAGTCGATGAAAGGGATGCCTTTGACGACGTGGCCTTCGAAGGGGCTGCCCGCTTTGCGGAAGAACGCCACAACCTCTTCCAGGGGCATATGGCCCAGACGGGCGAGGCCCGAGTAGACGCCGGGCGATGTATGGCCGTGACTTACGACTATGCGGTCGCGGTCCTTCCCCATAAGGTTGGCATGGGAAAAAACGACAAGGTAGAGATCGAGCGAGGACATTGACCCGCCAGGGTGGCCTGTGCCCGCGAGGCGTGTCATCGTAATAATGTCACCCTTCGCAAGCCGCGAGAGCTCTTGCAGTTCCTGGATCTCCTTTTCGGTGAGCTTTTCTGTGTCAAACATCTTGTTTTCCTCCCATGGCGTAATCGCAACCCCCGCGCAAGAGACACCTTTCACAATCCGGTTTCTTCGCCTTGCAGATATATCTCCCGTGGAGTATTGTCAGAAGAGAGAATGCCATCCAAAAAGGTTCGGACACCTCTCTTTTCAGGTCAATTTCTACTTTGTCGGGGTCCTTGCTCGTCGTCAACCCCAGTCTGAGCGCAACTCGAGCCACGTGGGTATCTACGATGACACCGGGCTTTTTGTAGGCAAGGCCCACGATCATGTTGGCCGATTTCCTGCCGATGCCTTCCACCGTGGCAAATGTATCGATATCGTCGGGGACATTCCCGCCGAACCGCTCGATAAGCTCTTTCGCTATGTTCTTTATGTTCCTGGCCTTGTTGCGGTAAAAACCCGTGGGCCGTATGTCCTCTTCAAGCTGCACCTGCGGTGCGTCAAGGTAGTCTTTTACCGTTTTGTATTTTTTAAAGAGGTCTTTCGTCACCACGTTCACCCGCTGGTCGGTGCACCGGGCGGAAAGGACCGTGGCAATGGTGAGCTCAAGGGGGTTAGAGTAGGAAAGCTCCACCCGGGGCTCGCCATGCATATCTCCGAGTTTATTAAAGATAGAGGCGGTGTCTTTTTTCATGTCAGAACAATCAGGATGTATCTTTTATACCACTTACGCCCGGATGTGTCCAAGGGAAAAGAACCGCTTAAACCGCTTAAACTGCTCGAACCGCTTGAATGTTAAAAACAACTTCAAAACAGCCATCTTTTTGTTCTTGACGCTTGAGGGACTCAAGCGGTTGCAACCATCTTTCAACGCCTGCGGCGTTGAAAGATCTCTTTTATCTCTTCTGTCGTGCGGGTGTTCAGGATGTCCTTTTTTTCCTGCCAGCCCTTTCGCGCTATGCCGACACCGTAGAAGACCTCCCTCAAACCGGCGGCGTTATGGGCGTCGGGGTTGATGGATATCATGGCACCTTTTTCCTTCGCGTACGGGAGGTGCCGCCAGTCGATATCGAACCTGTAGGGGCTCGCGTTGAGTTCGATGATCACGTGGCGCCTGGCCGCTTCGTCAATGACCGTCTTCATGTCGATACCATAACCCTCCCGGGACAGGAGCAGCCTGCCCGTGGGATGGCCGAGCATCGTAATGTGGGGACTCTCCATGGCCTTGATGACCCGGGCAAGCTGCTGCTCACTTTTCAGGTTGAAGTTGGAGTGTATGGAGGCGATCACGAAGTCGAAGCGCTTCAGGATGTCCTCGTCGTAGTCCAGGCTTCCGTCTGGCAGGATATCGCTCTCGATGCCCTTGAAGATGTGAAGATCTTTCCATTGTTCGTTGAGGCCGTCGATGACCTCCCATTGCCTGTGCAGATCGTCCTTCTTCAGACCGCCCGCGTAGTAGGCGCTCTTGCTGTGGTCCGAGATGCCGATGTAGCTGAATCCCAGCTGCCTCGCCGCCATGACCATCTTTTCCAACGTGTCGGAACCATCGCTGAACTCGGTATGTATGTGAAAAGCTCCTTTTATATCGGACATCTGAACAAGCTCGGGGAGGTTCCCGGCTTCGGCGGCCTCGATCTCGCCCATGTCCTCGCGTATCTCCGGCGGGATATAGCTAAGTCCCAGTGCCCGATAAACGCCTTCTTCAGAAGTGACGGGGAGGGGCCGGTCACCATTGAACAGCCCGTACTCGTTGAGCTTGAGGCCCTTCTTTTTGGCGATACCACGGAGCCTGACGTTGTGTTCCTTGCTGCCCGTAAAATAGAGAAGGGCGAAGGGGTACTCTTCGACGCTCACCACCCTCAGGTCCGCGTCAACGCCGGAGATAAGCCGGCACGATGTCTTCGTGTCACCGGTAAGGTAGATCTCTTCGATGCCGGAAAGTGTTGTGAATGCGAGCGATATCGCATCCCGGTCGCTTCCCGCGGCGAGGATGTCCATGTCCTTGACGACCTCTTTTTTGCGCCTGATGCTCCCACACACCTCGACAAGGCCGCCGGGGACCAAAGACTTGAGCTTTTCGCTGATGGCAACGGCGTCGGGGTATATGTCTCCGAAGAGATGCTCCCCTTTGTGTTTTTTTATGAACTCGATCCCTTTAAGGATCTTTTCCTGCGTTTTCGTGCCAAAACCGGGAAGATTGACGAGCCGGTTCTCCCGGCAGGCATATTCGAGCTCGCCTGCGTTCGTGATGTGCAGCGCGTCGAAGAGGACCTTGATCTTCTTCGGACCCAGGTTGGGAATTCCCGTCAGTTCGAGAAGCGATTCGGGCATCTCCTGTTTCAACTGCTCGAAGTACGTGACCTTCCCTGTCCGGGCGTGTTCGGTGACCTTGGCGGCGATCGCCTCACCGATGCCCTTGATCTCGCGAAGCCGTTCCCCGGCAATGATCTCATCCAGGTTTTCCACTCCCGATAATGTCCGCGCGGCATTGAAGTATGCCCGTGACTTGAAAGGGTTCTCTCCCTTGATCTCAAGGAGCGTCCCGATCTCTTCCAGGATATCGATTATCGATCTGGCAGGCATGGTCTAATTATCCAACAGCGGAAATTTGAATGTCAACATCGACAGTATACACAAAAGTTTTTTCATACCTCCGGCACACGAGAACCGGAAATAAATATGCCGATAAACCCCCGTAAATACTACTTGCAATCACCCTTTTCTTCGGGTATCCTTGCAAATAAAGGAAAGGTGTCAATGTCCGGGAAGAAGAAGGCCCTCTACTATACGCAACCGCTCTTTGAAGAGCTAAAAAAGGACTATTGCTATGTCTGCGGCCAGCGGATCAAAAAAGACGAGGGCCTATACGTCGGCAACAATACCTGGCGCCACAAGAGGTGCAAACCAGGCAGCGCCCACTGGCTACGAAGCACCCTCGGAAAGAATGACCAGATTCCAATAACCAGATCACAATAACCAAACAGCCCGCAGGCAATAACCAATAACCAAATTCCAATGACCAACGAAAGGTGCTGTAATTTATTGTATTGTTCCCGTTTGGTTATTGGTGCTTGGTGAATTGGTCATTTTCTGTCTTCTTGGTCATTTCCTTTCCTGTTTGATCCACTATGTACAAAAAAAGGCGCCCCGTTCGGGGCGCCTTTTTATTGTTTACGCTATGCTTTTTGCTACTCCAGTGTTTCTTCGCCGATCCTCATGCCGTAGAAGGAACGGTAGACGAAAACGAGGGCGATGACGAAGAAAACGCCGCCGAGGACGTATTTCGTTGTCTGTGACTGGATGGTCACCGCGATCTCCGTCGCCAGAAGGCCGAAGAGTGTGGTGAACTTGATAACGGGGTTCATGGAGACCGAAGAGGTATCCTTAAAGGGGTCGCCGACGGTGTCGCCAACGACGGTCGCTTCGTGGAGCGCGGTACCCTTTTCCTTCAGGTCAACTTCAACGATCTTCTTGGCGTTGTCCCAGGCGCCGCCGGCATTTGCCATGAAAATGGCCTGATAGAGGCCGAAGAAGGCGATGGCGATGAGGTAGCCGATGAAGAAATAGGGGTTGAAAAAGGAAAGGGCCAGGGCCATGAAGAAGACAACGATGAAGATGTTCCACATACCCTTCTGAGCATACTGGGTGCAGATCTTGACGACTTCCTTGCTGTCCTCGATGGAGGCTTCTTCCTTGTCGAGGTTGATGTTCTGCTTGATGAAAACGACAGCACGATATGCGCCGGTGGTGACCGCCTGTGTCGCAGCGCCGGTGAACCAGTAGATAACGGCACCGCCCATGAGGAGGCCGAGAATGATCGTAGGCTGGACAAGGCTCAAATGGGCCACGACATCCCCGAACATGTTCTCAAGGAGAATGATGATACCGAAGACCATGGTGGTGGCACCGACGACGGCCGTGCCGATGAGGACGGGCTTTGCCGTTGCCTTGAAGGTATTACCCGCACCGTCGGCTTCTTCAAGGTAATCTTTCGCGACATCAAAGTTGGGCTCAAAACCAAAGGTCCCTTTTATGTCCGCTTTTATGTTTGGATAGGCCTCGATCCTTGAAAGTTCATAGACAGACTGGGCATTGTCGGAGACGGGACCGTAACTGTCAACTGCTATCGTAACGGGGCCCATACCGAGGAAACCGAAGGCCACGAGGCCAAAGGCGAAGACCGGTGCCGCAAATGCGAACTTCGCGGGCATAAGGGCAACGATCGAAGGATGCTGGGATACGAGATAACCTACGAACATGAGAACGAGAATGGTCAGGCCTTCCCAGAATGCGGAAAAGTTACCGGCAACAAAACCGGAGAGGATGTCAAGGGACGCCCCGCCGTGGCGTGCCGCTTGTACGACTTCCTGTACGTGGCGGGACTTCGTGCTTGTGAAGACCTTTGTGAACTCAGGGATAAGCGCCCCGGCGATAGTACCGCAGGAGATGATAATGGCCAGTGCCCACCAGAGCCCCGGATACTGGCTGTTCAGGTTTCCGAGTAGTACATAGCTTGCCCAGAAGGTAACGATGATCGAAACAGCGGAGGTGATCCACACCAGGTTGGTAAGGGGCTGTTCGAAATCGAATTTTGTCTTTGAACCGTAAACGGAAGATGTGATGCCCCTGTTGATGAAGTAGGAAAAAAGGGAGGTGAGGATCATCAAAATACGCATCGCGAAGATCCAGATGATCAGGGTGCCCGACATAATGGGGTTAGCGGCAAGTGCCAGGGCCAGGAAGGCGATGAGGGCAACACCCGTAACGCCGTAGGTCTCGAAACCGTCCGCCGTGGGGCCGACGCTGTCGCCGGCGTTGTCACCGGTGCAGTCGGCGATGACACCGGGGTTCTTCGGGTCGTCTTCGGGAAGTTTGAAGACGATCTTCATAAGGTCGCTGCCGATGTCGGCGATCTTGGTGAAGATACCGCCGGCGATCCTGAGAGCGCTTGCGCCGAGGGATTCACCGATCGCGAAACCGATGAAGCTGGGACCGATGAGGTCTTTCGGAAGGAAGACAAGGATACAGATCATGAAGAAAAGCTCAACGCTGACGAGGAGGAGCCCTACGCTCATTCCAGAGGTCAGCGGGATGTTGACAACTTCAACCGGTCTGCCCCGAAGGGACGCAAAGGCGGTCCGGGAGTTTGCCCAGGTATTGATCCTCATGCCGAACCACGCAACACCGTAGGAGCCGAGGATACCGAGGATGGAGCAGATAAGGATGATGGCCATGCTGCCGAACGGAACATGTGACAATCCCATGAAATAATAGACCATACAGGCCGCGATCAGCAGCCAAAGGATGAAGAGGAACTTGCCCTGCTGGGCGAGATAGGATTTACAGGTTTCCCAGATAATGGCCGATACATCGAGCATGGACTTGTGCGCAGGCATGTTCTTTGTCTGGTTTGCCTGGATGATCGAGAAGATCAGACCGACAAAGCAAATAAAGATACCAAAATACATGATGCTCACGCCGCTCACCGTACCGCCGAAAATATTAAATGATATCGTCGACAGGTCCGGCAGTATGATGTCCGCTTCACCGGCAAACACCGGCAAGGCGACAAGCATAAACATCAATAACAATAAGGCCGTGCTAAACCCCTTTTTAAAACTCATCTATGACCTCCTTTGGAATAAATAATGAATAACCATTAATTGCCCGGAAACGATATTTATAGGCTTTCTATATTAAACATTTTCTTTTTCGATTGTCAACGAAACATATGAAATATTTCACAATACCGGAGGGAACTGCCGCTATCCGTCTGTATTTTATGTGAAACCGCGTTCTGGAAGCCGGGAAAGGCCCCGAGTCAACCGGGGCCCCTAAAGTCCCACGCCATCAATGATGCTGCCGCAGAACCTGCAGGCGCCGCCTTTCATGTTGTACTCGGTTATGGTGTAGCCGCTGCGCCCGATCACCATCTTGTGGCAACTGTGGCAATATGTGTTCTCTCCGTCAGAACCCGGGACATTGCCCTCGTATACGTAGCGCAGTCCTTCTTCGAGGCCTATCCGGCGGGCCCCTTCAAGGGCCTCAGGACTTGTCCGCTGCGCGTTGACCAGTTTGTATGTGGGGTAAAAGGCGCTCACGTGCCAGGGGGTTTCGACGCCGAGCTCTGTCGCGATAAATTTCGCTATGGACCTGAGTTCTTCTTCGCTGTCATTATAGCCGGGTATGATAAGGGTCGTCAGTTCGATCCAGACACCGAGCTGTTTATGCAACCGGATCGAATCAATGACCTCCGACAGCTCGGCCTTGCAGGTCTTCCGGTAAAAGGACGCATCGAAACCCTTGAGATCGATGTTGGCGGCATCGAGATAGGGTCTGATCGCCCGCAGGGGTGCCTCTTCGATATAGCCGTTGGTGACGAAATTGTTCTCTATCCCTTTTTCCTTGGCAAGCCTGGCGATATCGTATGCGTACTCAAAGAAGATGGTCGGTTCCGTGTAGGTATAGGATATGCTCGTGCAATGCGATCCCGCCGCGGCCGCTACGATCTCTTCCGGCGTCATCTTTTCGCCGAAGATCCTCTTCTCTTCACGCGGCGGCTGTGAGATATCGTGGTTCTGGCAATGAAGGCACTGGAAGTTGCACCCCGCAGTCGCGATCGAGAACGCCCGGGAACCGGGGTAAAAGTGGAAAAGGGGTTTCTTCTCTATGGGGTCCGCATGAAAGGCGCAGGGAAGACCGTAGACGAGGGTGTAAAGTGTGCCGCCCGTGTTCTCACGGACACCGCATATCCCCCTGCTTCCATCGGTGATGACGCATCTGTGGCGGCACAAATGACATTGTACCGCCCCTTCATTCTTCTTCTCGTAGAAAGATGCCTCTTTCATTTCTTTCCAAAGATGATCCCGACGACATCGTCCATGGTCTTCGCGGAAAGGAAGACGACCTTCTTTTTCACATATTGGGGTATCTCTACCAGCTCGTGAACGTTATCGTGGGGAATAATGACCTTTTCCATCCGGTTGCGCAGAGCGGCCAGGGTCTTCTCTTTCAATCCTCCGATGGGAAGGACCCTGCCCGTCAGGGTGATCTCGCCCGTCATGGCGATCTTTCTGTTTATGGGGCGCCCCGTGATGGCGCTCAGCATGGCAACGGCCATGGTTATGCCGGCAGAGGGGCCATCCTTGGGGATCGCTCCCTGGGGCACGTGGATATGCATCTCCAGATCGTCGAAAATGCTCCCGTCTATACCAAGGGTATCTGCCTTGGATTTGATATATGTAAGGGCGGCCTGGGCCGATTCTTTCATGACATCGCCCATGTTTCCCGTGAGGGTCAGCTCCTTTTTTCCTTTCCTGCAGGAAGCCTCGACATAAAGAACATCACCGCCGAACTCCGTCCAGGCAAGGCCGCTGGCCACACCTATATAGTCCTGCTCGGTCTGGCTGTCAGGCAGGTATTTGACGGGGCCAAGGAAGTCGTGCAGGTTCTTTGGCGTGACGGTAACCTTTTTCCTGTCACCCTCCGCCACCCTCCTTGCTACCTTCCGGGCAGCCGTGGCTATCTCCCTCTCGAGATTGCGGAGGCCCGCTTCCCTCGTGTATTCCTGGATGATCTTTTCCATGGCCCTGTCGGTTATCTCGAGCCGCGCGCCGGTAAGGCCGTTCTCGACGAGCTGTTTCGGCACAAGGTAGCGCTTGGCTATCTCGAGCTTTTCCTGCTCCGTGTAACCGGGGATGTCTATGATCTCCATCCTGTCACGAAGGGCCGAGGGGACGGTGTCAAGCTGGTTCGCCGTCGTTATGAACATGACCTTCGAGAGATCGAAGGGTACGTTGAGGTAATGGTCGCTGAAGGCGTTGTTCTGTTCGGGGTCGAGGACCTCGAGGAGCGCGCTTGCCGGATCCCCCCTGAAGTCATTGCCGATCTTGTCTATCTCGTCCATCATGAAGACGGGATTGTTGGTCCCGGCAAGCTTGATGAACTGTATGATCCTTCCCGGCATTGAACCTACGTATGTCCGCCTGTGGCCCCTGATCTCCGCTTCATCCTTCATGCCGCCAAGGGATATGCGGGAGAACTTGCGGCCGATGGCACGGGCGATCGATTTCCCCAGGGAGGTCTTTCCCACACCGGGGGGGCCCACAAAGCAGAGGATGGGGCCCTTCATGTCCGCCTTGAGCTTCATGACACTTAAGAATTCGAGTATACGGTCCTTGACCTTTTCGAGGTCATAATGGTCCTTGTCGAGAATGGACCGGGCCTTTTTGATGTCTATGTTGTCCTTCGTCGACTTGCTCCATGGGAGCTCAACGAGCCATTCAAGGTATGTCCTGACCATCGTCGATTCCACGGCGTCAGGATGCATCATGTCGAGGCGTTCGAGCTGTTTCTTGGCTTCCTTTTCCACCTCTTTGGGCATCTTGGCCTTTTTTATGCGCTTGCGGATCTCTTCGACCTCTTCGGTGCGTTCGTCGCCCTCGCCGAGTTCCGTGCGGATGGCCCTCATCTGTTCCCGCAGGAAATATTCCCGCTGCGATTTGGACATCTCCTCCTTGGCCTGGGAGAGTATCTTCGCCTGCATGTTGAGGAGCTCTATCTCTTTCCCGAGGATCTCGGAAAGTTTTCTCAGGCGTTCAACAGGATCGACGATCTCAAGTATCTCCTGGGCCTTGTCCACCGCGATCCCGAGGTTAGCGGCGGCGATATCGGCAAGCCGCCCGGGTTCGTCTATGGTGTCGAGTACCATCAGGATATCCGGAGGCACCATCCTGCCCATGGAGACGACCTTCTCCATCTCTTCCTTGACATAGCGCATGAGCGCCTCTATCTCGAGGGTGATCTCGGTAATGATAGGCTCCTCGATCGGTTTTATCTGGACAAGAAAGGTGGGGATTTCCTGTATATATTCCTCGATCCTTGCCTTCTTGATCCCCTGGATGAGGACCTTCACCCTGCCGTCGGGAAGCCTCAGCATGCGCATGATCTGCGATACGACGCCGACGGTATAGATCCGCTCCGGCAAAGGGTCCTCGTCGGTCAGGTCTTTTTGTGCCGCCACTACGATGAGGCGGTCCTGGGAAAGGGACTTCTCGACGGCATTGATGGACATGTCCCTGCCCACGAAGAGGGGGAGGATGACCGACGGGTACATGACCATGTCGCGCACGGGTAAAAGGGGTAAAATATCAGGTATATCAAAATGTTCGTATTCAGTCATTCTCTTTGTTGCCTCCGTTTTTATGCTGCAAAGAAGGTGTGAAAGGCCCGGTATGTTTCAAAGATATCGAGTTTGCTCGACAGTTCATATGGTGAGTGCATGGTCAGCAGCGGCGCTCCGCAGTCAATGATATCCATACCGTGGACCGCAAGGTGTTTCGCCACCGTGCCTCCTCCTCCTTCATCTATCTTACCGAGCTCTCCCGTTTGCCAGATAATTCCTTCTTTGTTGAAGAGCCTGGCTATTTCACCGACATATTCCGCGCTGGCGTCACTGGCGCCCACTTTGCCCATGTGACCGGTGAATTTCGTCACGCAGGGGCCCCGGCCGAGGAAGCAGGCGTTCTGCTTCTCATGGACCTCCTGGAAGGTGGGGTTAACGGCCCCGTTGACATCGGCGGAGAGCGCCTTTGAACGATAGAGGACCCGTCTCATGAGTGCTTCGTCGGCTTTTATGCCCATGCCCGACAGCACATCATCGAGAAAGACCTTCAGAAAGCTCGATCTCATACTTGTCGCACCCTCCGAGCCGATCTCTTCCTTGTCGGTGAAGATTGCAAGGCAATGCCTCCTGGGGTCGCGAACGCTGCAGAAGGACCGCAGGAGGCTATAAGCCGATATACGGTCGTCCTGGCCGTAAGCGCCAACCATGCTTCGGTCTATGCCGACATCCCTCGCCTTGAATGCGGGGACGACCTCCAGTTCGGCGCTGATAAAATCGTCTTCACACATGCCGTAGGTATCCTTGAGCAGCTTCAGTACATATTGCTTGACCGGTTCTTTCTCCGCGCCGGGCAGCGGCAGGCCCCCGAAAAGCAGGACCAGCTTTTCGCCGTCGATCGCATCGGCCAGCTTTTTCTCGTCCTGTGTCTTCCTTGACAGGTGGGGCAGGAGATCATCGATAAGGAAAACGGGCTCATCGTCATTCTCTCCTATGCATATCTCCACTGTCTCACCGCTTGCCTTGACAACCACGCCATGTATGGCCAGAGGAGTGGCAACCCACTGATATTTCTTGATACCGCCGTAATAGTGCGTCCTGAGAAGGGCGAGGTCGACATCCTCATACAGGGGGTTCTGCTTGAGGTCAAGCCGCGGCGCGTCTATGTGGGCCACAACGATATTGAGCCCCTCCGATACATCGCCGCTGCCCCGTATGAAGGCCATAACCTCTTTGCCCCGATTGACGGCAAAGGTCCTGTCTTTCGTCGGGTCCGTCGTGAAACCCCCGCTGCTCAAGGACGAGGTGATATACCTGACGGCCTCGCGCTCCGTCTTCGCCCTGTCGAGAAAATCCTTGTAGCCCTCGGCGAAGGCGAATATCTCTTTTATGTCCTCTTTTGACTTTAATTTCCAGCCTGATTGTCTTTGCATGGAATCCTTTTAAATTATCAGAATCGTCCCGACGAGTCAATAACGCCACGAAGAGGGTTAACAAATATGGTGGAGGCGGTGGGAATCGAACCCACGTCCAGAAAAGAAGGCTTCAGAAAGCCTACATGCTTGTTCAGTGTTTTAAATCTCGGATAGAAAAGCACCCGCTGACAGGTTCTTGCCTACCCCAGCCTACAAGGGTTCACCCGGCGCTATAGGCGTCGCGCCGGACTATCCTGCTAAGATGACACCATATCGGACCTGAAGCAGGAAGAAGGTCCGGATGATGTGGCGGCTCTAGGCTGCCAGTGCGTATTCGTTTGAGTTTGCAGTTGTGTTTAGTTCCGCTTGGGTACGGGTAAGCAGTAACCCGGCATGCCTCTCTGACCCTAACTTCCCTGTCGAAACCAGTCGCCCCCTTCATCGTATTCGTTCCTCTCGTTCCATTAATCGTTTTTCGTCTTTACGCCTGATGCCCTCCCTCTTGTCATAGAGTGTCTTGCCCCTGGCCAGGGCTATTTCCATCTTCGCCCTGTTTCGCTTGTCGAAATATAGCGTAAGCGGGACAAGCGTATATCCCCGCTCTTTCACCTTGCCAATGAGCTTCACGATCTCCCGTTTGTGCATAAGGAGCTTTCGTGTCCGCTTCGGTTCGTGATTATAGATATTCCCGCAGGAATAGGGACTTATATGGGCATTCATCAGGAAAAGCTCGCCATCCTTTACCCTGGCGTAGCTTTCCTTGAGGTTCGCCCTGCCTTCCCTGAGCGACTTCACCTCCGTACCGGTGAGGACAATGCCCGATTCGAACTTCTCCTCGATATGGTACTCGTGATAGGCCTTCCTGTTAGTGCAAATTACCTTCATACGCCTATAATATAACACAGATGGGGTGGAAAAGACAGGTCTGCCGGGCACCCGTGCCTGCAGACCGGCTTGAACCGCTTAAACAGCTTGAATCGCCTGAGCGACAGAGGCGAAATATTTCAAAGGGCATGACAAAGGTTTTGCAACGCAATTCATCCCGTCATTTTTATTGTCTTTTCCTTTCAAGCGGTTCGAGCGGCTCAAGCGGTTCGAGCCGCCTTTTACGTCTCTATTATTGGTATTTCGATGACGAACCGCGCGCCGCACGGGGTGTTGTCTTCCACCCTGATCCTGCCGTGGTGTTCCAGGATGATGGAATGTACAATGGCAAGACCGAGCCCGGTACCTTCCTTGTCCTTCGTAAAGTAAGGATCGAAGACCTTTTCCTTGTCCTCGTCGGGCACACCCCTGCCGCTGTCTGCGAACTCGACGATGCCGGCGCGCTTCGACCTGTCGTATCTCGTTCGTACCGTGATCGTCCCGGTCTCGACATCGATGGCCTTGACGGCGTTGGTGATGAGGTTGATGAACGCCCTCTTGAGCCCGTCACGGTCCACCCGGGCAAGCGGGATGTTCTCATGCTCAAAACCGAAGGAGATGTTATGGTAGAGATTGCGATAGAGATCGAGGGTCTCATCAACAACGGTGTTGATATCCTCAAGGGTCTTGGCCTGCGACGCGTGGGTCAATTTGGTGAGCTCATTGACGATCCCCTTGATGTCATCGACGGACCGTATGATGATCGACGTTGTCTCATCGAGAATATCTTTATCCTGGCCCGAAAAACCGGACAGGATCTTCCTGCGGATGCGTTCCGCCGAGAGTACAATTGGCGTCAGGGGGTTCTTGATCTCGTGGGTCAGCTTGCGTGCCACCTCCCGCCATGTGGCAAGCTTCTCCGCGCGTACGACATGGGTGATATCGTCAAAGGCGATGATGAAGCCGTCCACCCTGTTACTGTCGTCTTTGAGCGCTGTCAGGGACGCCCTGAGGTATGTGATGTCCTTTTTGAGGTTGAGCCTCAGGTCCTTTGTGATCGAGCCGCCTCCCGATGCCCTGACCTCTCTCAAAAAGGACTTTGTGAGGGCCCTGAAGTCATTGCCGAATATCTCCTTGAGGGTCACGCCTTCCAGGCTCTCCCTGTCAACCCCGAGTATCAGGCGCGCCGCCTTGTTCGCTAGAAGGATACCGCCCTTTTTATCCGTCGTTATGATACCGGTGGCCACATTGTTGAGAACGAATTCGAGAGAGCGCGTTTTTTCCTCGATCTCGTCCTTGGCGATCTTGAGCTCACGGGCCATGCTGTTGAAGGCCCTTACGAGGGTACCTATCTCGTCCTTACCCCTGTCTTCGAGATTGATGTCGAATTTCCCTTTCGCGATGATGGCCGCGCCTTCCTTCATCTTTTCTATGGGCACGGTGATCTCCGCTGCCATCTTGATGCCGACCCAGAGGGAAACGAAGATCGTCAGGATCGTAATGAGAAATAAGGGGATGATGAAGCTGTACTTGAGCACCTTCTTGAAAACACGTGATTCCTTGAACTCCTTGCTCGTGATGGCGATCTGTTTTATCCGCTCGGTACCCTTGATCTTTACGGTATCGCCGAGAAAAAGTATCGCCGCCGCCCTGCCTGTTTCGTCGTGAATATTCTGCCCCGCGACCAGCATCTCCCCTTCATCGGCAGGGATGATCTCCTGAGAGGTCCCCTGGCGCAGGAACGTCTTCAGTCTGGACAAGACCCTCTTGTCGGAATTGTCAGACCCGCCGGCCCGGATCATGACGCCCGTCGAGATATCATAGACAGCCAGATAACCGAGGAGGTGCATCTTTTCATATCTCTGCAGATATTTTCGCAGACCGTTTTCATCGCCCACCATGTTCTTCTCCTCGATCTCCTTGATCATCGTGGACCCGATCCTGGTGTAACGCTGGAATATCTCCTCGTAATGCAGCTTTGAGAGCTCCAGGGCGCTTTCCATGGTGTCTTCCACCTGCTGGCTGAACCACCGGTCCATACTCACATAAAAAAAGCCCGTTGAGAGCAGAAAAAGGGTAAAAGAAGGCACGATGGAGATAAAAAGGAGCGTTGACGTCAGTTTTTTCTTGAGGCCCGAACCCCAGATGCCTCTTCTTTTTTCGATATATGCCTTGAGGATGATACGGGTGATGAGAAAAAGCAGGAGCAGGATGAGCAGAAGATTGATGTTGAGGACAACGACGAGGAGCTTGTTCTCCCATACCGGAAAGAACCGGGCAAAGTTCGGCAGTCTAGTTTCGATCAGGACAAGCGCCCCGAATGCAACGAGTATGCTGATTATGAAATATAGTTCCTTCTTAAATTTCATGATGTTTTTATCGCCACAAAATTCACCTGGCGCTCGTTCCTGGCGCCCCTGCGGTAGGAGGCAAAGGTGTCCCCGCTGCAGTAGGTACACAGGCCTGTATCATGGATGGCATGAATGCCTTCGTTGTTCAAAAGCTCCGCGTTCGCCTCTTTAAGGTCCAAAAAAACTGAACCTCCTCTATGTGAAAATGCATTCTCCGAAAAACCCTCCACCATGAAACCGTCGTATACCTCCCCGCCCACCTCGTAGCAGCAGGAGCGGATCGACGGCCCGAACAAGGCGACGATGCGTTGCCTTGCCGCTCCTCTTTCGACCATCATGCGCAGTGCCTTTTCGGTTATCCGCTGCAGAGTGCCGCGCCATCCGGCGTGAACGATGGCGGCCATCGGGAAGGCCGGGTCCGCGAGGACCACACAGAGGCAATCGGCCGTTTTGATAACGCCTGCAATGCCCCGCCTGACAAGGAGGACCCCGTCGCCTCGCTCGGGCTTATCGCCATTACCGATAACATGGATCTCCCGGCCGTGCTCCTGGTACATCACAACGGCGTCGTCCAGGGAAAAGGCATCCAGAAAGGCCCCGCCTTCTTCTTTGCGGAACGTTGAAGAAGGCGATCGTCTTGTAAAGAACCCGTGGGTGATCCCCGCTGCGGTCAACTCCGGCAGATGGTAATATTCCCAGTCGTTCTTTTTTTCAAGGACAAATCCCTTCATAATCCCTCGTCATCCCGGTAAAGCATACCTATCATGCTGTAGTTTAATGGTTTTTTGCAGCTATTGTCTATGATGTTTTTCAACGAAATCCCTCATGTCGTCTGGAACAGGCGCCTCAATGACCACGGGCACCCCTGTTACGGGATGGGGAAACTCTATCCGGTACGCGTGAAGAAGCGGCCGCGGCGCCAGACCTTTCGCTTTTCTTCCGTATGGTTCGTCACCGACGACGGGATGGCCGGCGTGGCTTAAGTGGACACGTATCTGGTGGGTCCTGCCCGTTTCAGGATAAGCCTCCACATAAGCAAAACCTTCGAGCCTCTCCAGGACTTTGAATACAGTGCGGGCCTGTCTGCCACCGTTCTTCAGTACGGCCATCTTCTTTCGTTCCACGGGGTGCCTTCCGATATTACCGCTTTCGTTCCACAGGTCCTTCTTCGGTTCTCCCTCGACGACGGTACGGTACGTCTTTTTAACATGCCTGTCCTTGAAAAGCCCGGAAAGCCTCTCCTGGGTCGCCATGTCCCTGGCGACAAGGATGACCCCCGTTGTCCCCTTATCGAGCCTGTGCACGATCCCCGGCCTCATACCCGCCAAAAATTCTTTTCCGCCCTCCTCTCTTACCCCTGGACCCTTATCTCTGGATCCTCGGCCCTGCCTTTCTGCCCCCTGAGCCCTGGATCCTGTGCCCTTGAGGTAACCAAGCACCGCATTCACAAGGGTCCCCGAGCTGTGGCCGAAAGACGGGTGGACAACCATGCCGGCCGGTTTATTGATGGCCAGAAAGTATTCATCTTCGTACAGGATATTGAGAGGTATCGCCTCCGCCACGAGGTCGAGGGGTTTCTCTTCAGGTATCTCGCCCTCGATCCTCATGCGCATTTTAAGGCGCATGGACGGCTTGGGGGTTTTGCCGTCGACGCGGACAGATCCGCTGTCGATCATCTCCTTCACTTTTGTACGCGTCAGGGAAAGTTTTTCAGAGAGAAAAACATCGAGCCTTACTTCACTTTGATCACAGGCGATGCTGAACCTATCCGCCATTTACGAGAACCGAAGCCACCCCCGAAACAAGGTCCGCCTCATCATCCGCGAGGACCGTTCTCATGTCAAGGATGAGCATTCCTTTTTCGATCCTGCCGATAACAGGGACCGGGAGGTGCCTCAATTTTTTCTCCAGACTATCGATGGTCATTGACTTTGGCCTCACGGCAATTCCCGACGAGGGGATCGCCACATCGGGAAAGCTCCCTCCGCCCACCTCGGAATAGACATCGACAACGGATATTCCGGCACCGGGGCAGCGCTTCTTTATGGCTGACGCGATCCGCCTGGCCATCTTTGCAAGGGCGTCCTTTCCTTCCCGGATCATCCTGATGGTGGGGATGTCCTGCGCGGCGGACACAGCGTCAAGGTAAAGGAGCAGCGTCGCTTCGAGGCCCGCAATGGTGAACTTGTCCGGCCGCAGGGCACGGGTAATGGGGTTTTTCTTCACGGCCTCAACACAACCTTTTTCACCTATGATGATCCCTGCCTGGGGCGCGCCTAGCAGTTTGTCTCCGCTGAAAGAAATGATGTCGAAACCTTTTTTTAGCTCAGCGGAAATAGAAGGCTCGTCCAGTTGGCCAAGGCCCTCGAAGGGGTAGAAAAGCCCGCTTCCCGTGTCGTAATAGGTGGGGATGTTGAACCTTTTCCCCAGGGCCGTCAACTCTTCCGACGGGGCCTCATGGGTAAAGCCGCGTATGCGGTAATTGCTCGGGTGGGCCTTCATGATAAGGCCCGTGTTCTCACCTATCGCCCGTTCGTAATCTTCGATGTAGGTCCTGTTCGTCGTCCCCACTTCCCTCAGGATGGCGCCGCTTTTTTTCATCACGTCGGGTATCCTGAAGGTGCCGCCGATCTCGATAAGCTCGCCCCTGGCTATGACCACCTCTTTCCCTTCGGCGAGGGTATTGAGGACAAGGAATACGGCCCCGGCATTGTTGTTGACAACGAGCGCCTCTTCGGCCCCCGTGAGCCTTTCCAGGATCGATGCGCAATGGACATAACGGCTGCCGCGGGCACCTTTCTCGATATCATATTCAAGGTTCGAATAATGGGTCGCCGCCTTCACGATGGCATCGACGGCCTTCGCGGCGAGCAGCGACCTCCCCAGGTTCGTATGGATGATGACGCCCGTCGCGTTTATCACCCTCTTCAACGCAGGTTCCATGAGCACCGCCGTCCTTTTGTTGACCTCCCCTACGATCTCATCGACGGAAGGCAGCGACATTGCCTTCCCTTCTTTTATGGCAAGGCGCAGGGCGTCGAGATATTCGCGAAGGACGTCCTTCGCGAGGGCCTCGGGGCACGCGGAAACAAGCGACTTCCAGCTGTCGCTCTCGAGTATCGCATCCACCTTGGGTATCTGTCTCAAAAGTGAATTTGGCATGTTTCATACTTTGTATCATACTGGCAGAGGTTTTACAAACCGTTTCGACCGCCCTGCCCGCCGGGCGTCGACGGACCCATGCCGGGCGCCTGCGTGATCTTCTTTTCCAGCATTTCCTTGATCGCCGCCATCACCTGTCTGTCGCCGAGGATAAAACCCGACGAGAGATCAAGGCCTTCCATCTGCCAGTCGATCTTCACAACGATCTCCTTCAATACCCATTTACCGCTGTGGGATGTTCCGAACCTCACGCCTCTCATAAGCTCATAAGGGATGAACAGGGGCGTTCTGGTCAGGTAGCGAAGGAAGAAAAGACCCCGATCATCAAACCAGTACGTTCCGTTGCCCCTCATGAAAAAGGTGCGCCTGCAGTACCTGTTCCACCACCTGTGGTTCACTTCGGTACCGAGATAGTAACCCTTTTGTTTCTCCATCGCTTCAGCGCCTCAATGGCAGAAAAAACGGTTCGTCTCAACAGGTCGTTTCGATCTTCACATCCACGATCGTACAGCCCTTTTCCTCTTCGTGGACGATGACGGGGTTTATGTCGAGATTTATAATGTCGGAGTTTTCCATGAGCATGCTGGAAACCTTAACAATTGCATCTTTCAGGGCGCCTATGTCGGCCGGTCTTCTGCCACGGGCGCCTTTGAGGATCGCAAGGCCCTTTAGTTCGTTTATCATCCCTTCGGCGGTTCTGTCGTCCACCGGCGCAACGCGGATCGACCGGTCAGCCATGGCCTCCACGTATATACCGCCGAGCCCGCATACGACAACAGGTCCGAATTCATTATCGAAGCGTCCTCCGATGATGATCTCCTGACCCCGCTGGGCCATCTTCTGGACAAGATACCGGCCTGGGTCCATCGAATCAAGGGCGCGCTCCAGCCCTTCACGGCTACTGACGCCAAGGAAGACGCCCTTCGCTTCCGACTTATGCAGCAAAGAACCTTCACCTGTCTTGAGCGCGACGGGGTAGCCAAGCCGCTCTGCCGCCGCCAGGGCCCCTTCACGGTCCCCTGCCATATGATGCTCCACAACGGGAAGACCGTAGCGTGACAACATGGAAAAACATTCCTCAGGCTCCATAAAACGCCTGCCGGCCGCGTCCCCGGTGCCGCCGATGGGCGCCGCCGGATGCTCTTTGCCGGATGCACGCCTTCCTTCCGCCTTTGCAAGATGGTGTTCGTAAGACCACGAAAGGGTTTTCATTGCCTGGTCAACGTCGGTGAAAACGGGAAAGTCTGCCGCCTCTTTGATGGCGAACCATTCCCCGCGGTTTGTCACGACACAGAGCACCACGGGCTTGCCGTACGCGGGGGTGACCCGTGCGGTGTGCCTGATGAAATCCCTGACCTTGGCACCGTCGCTTTCGGAACTGTAGGTGACAACGAAGACAACGCCGTCGACACCTTCTTCACCGAGGGCCAACTCCAGTATGGGAACATATTCATTGAGGTCGTAGACATCCCCTACATCAAGGGGGTTCGTCGCCGCGATGACATTGAGCTTTTTCTGAGTAACCGCCCGGAAAAATCCTTCCGAGAATTGTGCAAACTCGAACCCGTACCTGTGCGCCGCGTCAGCGCAGAGGACACCGTGCCCGCCGGAACGCGAGATGAGGGCGAGCCTTTTCCCTTTCAGCACCGGCAGGCTGAATATCTTGAAACAGTCGACCATCTCCTGAAAATTGGTGACCCTGGTAATGCCGGCCTGTCTCATGGCTGCGTCCGCCACGCCGTCGTCACCGACAAGGGCCGTCGTATGGAATTTCGCGATCTCGCCGCTCGCCTCACCCCTGTTGGCCTTGAGGACCACTACGGGTTTGTCCGAAGAGCACGCGAGGTCCATGAACCTTCTGCCGTCTGAAAAGTTCTCCAGGTAGAGTCCGATCACGCCGGCGCCCCGGTCTTTAAGCATGTATTCGAGTATGTCGTTCTCGTCTGTCATGAGCTTGTTGCCGATGCTGACAAGTTTCCTCAACCCCACGTTCTCGACGCTGCAGAGCATACAGGTATCGTAAAAAACGCCGCCGCTCTGGGAGATAAGAGACGCGGCGCCCTGTTTCACGTATGCCGGGTTGATGATGAAGAAGGGGAGGACAACACCCGCTTCGACGTTGACCACACCGAAACAGTTGGGGCCTATAAGACTCATATCGTATCTGTCGGCAATAGAGCGCACCTCTCTCTCCAGGGATGTGCGGTCATCGGAGAGCTCGCTGAAACCTCCCGATTCGAGGACAACGTTGCGTATGCCTTTTTTGCCGCATGCCTCAAGTGTATCGGGTACATACCGGGCGGGGACGAGCACAACGGCAAGGTCCGGCACTCCCGGCACTTCGCTCAGGTCCCTCAATATCGCCCTGCCTTCGACTGCACCCCCGGAGACACCTATGGGATAGAAAGGTCCTCGAAAACCGAATTTCTTTAGATTTTCAACGATGATGCGGGCAAGGTTGGAGAGCGTATCGGAAACACCGAAGACGGCAATGCTTTCAGGGTAAAAGAATTTTTCCATAACGGGCCTTTCTGAACGGTAGTGACAGGCCCTTAGTATAACCCGCAAAACCTTTAAAAACAAGGGTCCCTGAGTCTTAGCGGGGCATGCCAAAATAAATTGTAACACCCCGAATAAATGGTGATATAATTAAACATATGAAAAACAAAATTATCATAACGTTTATATTGCTCCTTTGCCTGTCCCTGGCACTACCTTCCCTGGGATATTCACGGCGTTACTACGGTGGCTGCCATGGTGGTTGCGGAGGTTATTACGGGTCAGGCAACTACTGGGTACCGGCGGCCGTGGTGGCTGGCTCCATACTTATCGGCGCCGTGGTCATAGGGGCGATCGCCCAGAGCTCAAGGCAACAGAGCGTCCCTGCGCAGGCATCCTACGGGGTCATCGACACAAGGGGGCCATATGCTGCCCCCGATCCTGATTTCGTAGCCAGATACGGCAAGATGGAGGCCCGCGGCGAATGGATCACCATCCCCGGCCAGCAGGTGGGCGACAAATGGGTCCCCGCTCACAGGGTCTTCGTCCAGAATCCTTAAAGAAAGTTTCTGCCGCTTAAACCGCTCGAACAGCTTAAGCTGTTATTATTCAGCCATGAATTCCCTGTAGCAGGCGCTGCCACGGATGTTATCGAAATCCTTTTCCCTTATAACAATGTTGATGTCACGAAGGCCTTTCCCGTAGGCGGCCTTCAGCCATTTGCATGCCTCGGGTGCGTTCCTCCTCAAAGATTCCACCCTCGCTATAAGCATCAGGGCGGAAAGGTCGCCCGGTTTCAACTCAAGGGCCTTTTTCAGGTCTGTGACTGCACTGTCGTATCGGGTGATCTCCTTGTAAAGCGCCGCTCTGGTCAGGTAAAGCCCTGCGTTTCCCGGATTGAGCTCGATGGTCTTCGTAAAATCACTCAGCGCTTCATCGGGCTTTTGATCAAAGACGTATACCATGCCCCGTTTATAGTAGGCGAGTACCTGTTTCGGGTCGAGCTCTATGGCCTTGTTGAGGTCCTTGATCGCCTTATCGTATTTTTTCAATGCGGCATAGATATCGGCGCGATCAAGGTAGGCCTGCCAGAAACCGGGGGCGACCTCTATCAGCCTGTCGTAATCTTCGAGGGCCTCATCATAGTTCTTCATTTTTTTCCTGATGAGCGCCCTGCCGAGAAGGCTCAGGAACTCCTTCGGATTGAGCTCGATCGCTCTGTTGTAATCCTCCAGGGCCTTCTGCTGAAGACCTGCGGCCGCGTATGTGTTGCCCCGAAAGCTCAGGGCACGGACATTCTTCGGGTCGAGCTCTATGGCCTTGCCGAGGTCCTGCAATGCCATATCGTAATTCGCCTCATAGTAATAGACGATGCCCCGGTTCGTGAAGGCATGCACGCTCTTTGGATCGATCTCTATGGCCTTTGAAAAATCTTCACGTGCCCTTGCATATTCCTTCTTTGCTTCGTAAACCTGGCCCCGGCCGACATAGATGAGGTCGTCTCCAGGATATAACGAGATGGCCCTGGTAAAATCCTCTATTGCTTTGTCCTGCTGCCCGAGGCCTTTATACGCGAACGCCCTGTAAGCGTACCGCATGCCCAGCGCCTCGCCGGAGAGCTTGCCCGATCCTATCTCCATGGTGCACTCCTCGAGCGCCTTTTGAAACTGCTTCTGTGCCACGAGATTGGCGCACTTCGTTTCCGCGCACACACCCGGCAGGGCAAGCGGCGCTACCGAAAGAACTGTAAGGACCACTGCGCACGCAAGCCTCATCATCACCCCTCCTCGAACATATCTTTCTTTAGATTTACGAATACTCTACACCATTTCAGCGTTTCTAACAACGCCGGGGAGATGGGAATACAGCCTTTGATCGGTCACGGGTGGAACTATTTTCTCAGACCGCCAGTTTGAATATACCCAGCAGCCCGAAAGGATAGATGCCCAGATAGAGGATGAGGAAGATGAAGATGTAGCAGAGGGTCTGTTCGTGCGAGGTAAGCTTCAGGGGCTCAGAAACGGCGGCCTCCTTCGAGAAGCTCATCCTCACAATGTTGAGGTAATAGAAGATGGATATGACGGTATTGACCGCGCCGATGATGACGATCGCGAGATGCCCCGACTGAAAGGCGCTCGTAAAGAGGAAGAGTTTGCCTGTGAAACCTCCTGTCGGTGGAATGCCGGCAAGTGAAAAGGCCGCAAGCCCAATGGTGACGGCAAGAAGGGGCGCCTTTTTCACCAGCCCCGCGAGATCACCAACAAGGATGTTCTCGCCCTTCTTCGACAGGATGACGATCACGTAGAATGCCGCCATGTTCATAATAAGATAGACGGTGATGTAGAACATGACCGCCGCATACCCGTCTTTGGTCAGGGCCAGTATGCCGAGCATAATGTAGCCGGCATGGGCGATACCCGAATAGGCGAGGAGGCGCTTTAAGTCCTTCTGTACAAGGCCCACAAGATTGCCCAGCGTCATGGAGATGCCTGCCACGACCATGAGGACGTTGACAAACTGGGGGGTTGCCGACGCCGCAATAGTGGCAAGCTTGATCAGGATGGCCGCCGCCGCGATCTTCGGTACGGTGGCGATGAATGTCGTTGTCGTGTTCGACGCGCCTTCATAGATGTCGGGGGCCCAGAAATGCATCGGAAAAAGGGAGAGCTTGAAGAAGAACCCAGTCATGGTGAGAACAATGGCGAATATCCCTACGGGCTGGCCAAGGTAGCGCGGCATCGCGTAGAGTATGTCCGTCAGAAACGTTGATTGGGCCATACCGTAGATGTAACTCATCCCGTAGAGCATGACACCCGTTGAGATCGCCCCGAAGAATAGGTATTTCATTGACGCTTCCAGCTGCAGGCGTGTCTGGCCGGCCCGCAGCGGGACAATGACATAAAGGCTGTACGAGGAGATCTCCAGCGCTATCACCATGGAGATGAGCTCGTCGGCGCTGACAAGCATCATGAGCCCCAGGGTTGAAAAACCGAGGAACATGATGAACTCCGGGAGAAACTTCTTTTCCAGCTCTTCTTTCCCGTTGAGGAAAAAGAGGGTCATGCACAGACCGTAGGCCAGGATGATCTTGAAAAGCTGGGAAACAAAGTTGATCTTGTAGGCACCGGAAAAAAGGGTCCCCTCCTTGTAAACGGCAAGGATAGAAACGGCGAAGATCATGATCGCAAAGGATTTGGCCATGTTGATGAGGTTGTCCCGCTTGTCCCCAAGGGAGATCAAAAGGAAGACAACGGAAAAACAGAGTACCGACAGTTCAGGTAATAACATCATCATATCCAGGACCCCTCAACGCAAAAACGCCTGCATCTGACCGAACAGATGTACAAGCGACGAATCTATAACCGCCAAAAACGGTTTCGGGAAAAGACCCATCCAGATCACAAAGACAGCCAGCGGGAGCAAGGAACACATATTTCCCTGGCATTCATATCGGCGACTAACGTTTGATCTTCCCTTCCCCAGACGATCTGTTTCAGAAGCCGCAGCATGTAGGCGGCAGCCAGCACCGCACCGACCACGGAGAAGAACCCGGCGAGCTTGTGACCGGTGAAGGTGCCGATGAGAACGTAGATTTCGCCGACAAAGTTGTTCGTACCGGGAAAGGCAAAGGAGGAAATGGAAAAAAGTCCGAAGAAACCGACGTAGATGCGGCATGATTTTCCCAAGCCCGGCATTGATCGTAGATCTCCCGGCTGTGGGTCCGTTCGTAGACGATCCCGACGCAGAGGAAAAGCGCGCCGGTGGTAACGCCGTGGTTGAGCATCTGGAGCAGGGCCCCCTGCCATCCGAAGAGGGTGAAGGAGAAGATGCCCAGCGTGACAAAACCCATGTGGGCCACGCTGGAATAGGCAATGAGCTTCTTCATGTCCGTCTGGCTCAGGCAGACAAATCCGCCGTAAATGATGGCGATGACGGAAAGGGCCATGATATAGGGGCGCGAAAAAGACGCTCGCCTTCGGGGTGATGGGAAGGCAGAACCTCAGGAAACCGTAGGTGCCCATCTTCAGCAGGACGCTGGCCAGGAAGACGCTTCCTGCCGTCGGCGCCTCGGTATGGGCCGCTGGCAGCCATGTATGGAAGGGAAACATGGGAACCTTGATGGCAAAGGCAAGGGCAAAGGCAAGGAATACCCAGATCTGGAAAGTAGAAGCTGTAATCCCTGAACATGGCCTCAGGTATATTGAAGGTCCCCGTGTGAGATAGATGGCGATGATGGCCACAAGGAGAAAGACGCTCCCGAAGAGGGTGTATATGAAGAACTTGATGGACGCATAGTCCTTCCTGGGGCCGCCCCATACGGCGATGAGCAGGTACATGGGAATGAGCATGGCCTCCCAGAAGACATAGAAGAGGATAAAATCAAGGGCACAGAAGACCCCGATCATGGCGGTTTCCATGATGAGGATGCAGAACATGAACTCCTTGACCCGTGTCTCTGATGGCCGTCCAGGAACAGAGTACGCAGATGGGGGTGAGAAGGGTGGTCAGCAGGATGAGAAAAAGGGTGATCCCGTCGATCCCGAGGATGTAGTTTATGTTGTATGACGGTATCCAGGACAGGTGTTCGCCGAACTGGAAGAGGTGCGTCGCCGGGTTGAACTTGAAGTAGAGGATGAGGGAGAGGGGAAAGTTGATGATACCCGTTATGAGTGCCGTTATCTTCGCCGCGCGGTCGCTTCTCATAAAAAGGAGCAGGAAGGCACCCGCCAGCGGCAGGAAGATGATCGTCGAGAGCATCGGGAAGCTTAAGGTATTCATCATAAGATATTTTTCCATCAACTATACAACCTCTACATTCCTTTCAGTACAAACCAGAGTATCAGGAAGAACACAAACAGGGAAACGCCGATGTACGCCTGGATGCGGCCTGTCTGAAGTTTTTGCACGATCGCGCCTAAACCGCGCACCGTGGTTGCGGACCCGTCGACAACGCCGTCAATGACGATCCGGTCAAAACCGTAGGCAACCTTTGCCTTCCAGAACAACATTCTCAACGCCGCTGTCCGGTACAGTTCGCCCCAGAAGGAATCCACGGGTGCCACAACACCGCTGTCGAACTTCATGAACAACTTTGCGCCCTTTCTGTAGAACCAGTCCACGTCGAGATTGATCTTGTCTTCCGGGGCAAGCTTCTTTACGAGGAGAAAGAACACAAGGCCCGTGAAGGAGAGTATCTGGAGCATCTCCGAGAGGTGCGGCAGTGTGTACGGGTGGTATTCCACCGGAAAGGGAAGAAGGTTATAGAGCGCCTTCGGGTAGACACCAATGGCAAAGCACAGGAACGATGTCAAGCCCATGGCCCAGAGCATGTTCTTCGGGGGTTCCTTCGCCTTGATGGGCGCTTCCTTGCCGAAAAAGGCAAAGTAGGTGACCTTCAGTCCCACGGAGAGGAAGGTACCGATGCCGGCGAGGTTCATGAAGGTCAGGAGCCAGAGCTTGCCCGTCTTCGTGGGCCGAGGCGACGATCATGGATTTGCTCACGAACCCGCTGAAAAGAGCGGGAAACCGGAGATCGATATGGCACCGACGATATAAAAGATCATGGTAAGGGGCATGTACTTGTACAGCCCTCCCAGCTTGGAGAGCTTCGCCGTACCGGTCATGTAGAGGACCGATCCGGCCCCCATGAAGAGAAGCGCCTTGTACAGGATGTGGGCAAAGGCGTGGGCGCAGGCGCCGTTGAGGGCCAGCTCGGTCCCGATGCCGACACCGGCCACCATGTATCCGACCTGGCTGACGATGTGGTACGCAAGGACGCGGCGCATGTCGTTCTCGATGACGGCGTAAAAGACACCGTAGACGGTCATTGCCGTGCCCAGCATCGCCAGGATCTCAAACCCGGGAAAACCCCGGGCAAGGACATACACTGCGGTCTTTGTCGTGAAGGCGCACATGAGTACGGCCCCTTCCACGGTAGCCTCCGGATATGCATCGGGAAGCCATGCATGGAGCGGGATCACAGCGGCGTTCAGGGCAAAGCCTGCAAGAATGAGGTACTCGGCAAGACCGGCATTGGCGGGGAGTATACTGTTAAAGGCCATACTGCCCGGTTTTAAAGTAGTAGAGCATCATGCCCGTGAAGAAAAGGAGGCCGCCAAAGACGTGGACGAGGAGATAGCGGTACCCCGCGTCGATGGAACGTTTCTCCCTTCTGTACCAGACGAGGAAGACCGAGGAAAAGGCCATGATCTCCCAGAAGATGAAGAGTGTCAGGTAGTCCCCGGCAAAGATGGCGCCCAGGGAACTCCCGATATAGTAATAGCCCGCGATGTGGTGGCCGTCTTCCTTGACGTTCATGGCATATATCGCGCCGAGTAACGCCATGATGACAAAGACCCAGGCAAAGACAAGGCTCAGCTTGTCAACGCGGCCGAAGACGACGTTCACGCCGAGGAAACTATAGCTGCCGTAAGTGCCGTCCTTCATGAGGGCGACGTCGACAATGGACAGGACGGGAATGAGGAGGATAAACAGCTGCCGCGCCTTCCCCTTGAAGAAGGGAATGAGAAGGCTGCCCAATAAATAGAAGATCGACGGGTGTATCCAGCTATCCATAGTAATCCTCATCCTTTGACAGAAAAAGATGGGCAATGCCCTTGCCGACCTTTATGAGGATAAAACAGCCGACGACACCGAATATGGACCAGTAGATCCGGAACCTGTCGATCCAGTAATGTGCATGGTGCTCGTCGCGGGGCAGTATTGCATCAAAGACCAGAAGGACCCCGAGGTACACCAGAAGCACCACTATAAGTGTCTTCAGGTTCCTGCGCAATGCCTCTATGTATTTCAGAACGTTCACGGCATCAACCTCCCGATGAGCCCCACGAAGAATTGCGGGAATATACCGAGGGCAACGGATATGAGCGATGCGAGGACCAGCGGTACCACCATGGTAAGCGGGGCCTCTTTGATGTCCTCGCGCTTCCATTCACCCTTCTTCCCTTGAAGAACGCCTTGATGGTGATGGGCACAAAGTATCCCGCGTTGAGGAGCGTGCTGGTCATGAGGACAGCGATGAGGATCATATTGTGGATCTCAAGGGCGCCGTTCAGGAGGTACCACTTGGTGACGAACCCCGCCACCGGCGGCACACCGATCATGCTCAGCGACGCGATGGCAAAGGCGCCCATTGTAAAGGGCATGGCATAGCCGATGCCTTCCATGTCGCTGATCTTCTTCTTGTGCGTTGCCACGTAGATCGCCCCGGCGCAGAAAAAGAGGGTGATCTTGCTGAAACCGTGGTTGACGATATGGATGATGCCTCCCGTGACGCCTGCCGGATCCAGAAGGGCCACACCGAGCACGATATAGGAAAGCTGGCTCACCGTTGAGTAGGCAAGCCTCGCCTTGAGGTCGTCCTTGGTAAGTGCGATTATCGAAGCGAGCAGGATGGTGAAGGAAACGATGTAGGCGGTCCAGATGCCCAGGTCGCTGCTCTTTAAAAGTTCCAGTCCGAAGGTTGAGAGCATCACCCGGCTGATGCAGAAGACGCCCGCCTTGACAACGGCAACGGCGTGCAGCAGTGCGCTGACCGGCGTGGGCGCCACCATCGCCGAGGGGAGCCAGTTGTGCAGCGGCATGATGGCCGCCTTGGCAAAGCCGAAGAGGAAGAGGAAGTAGGTCACGGTGACCCACAGGCTGTCAGCTCCTGGCGCAAAAATACCCTTCAAGATGTTGTCGGAGAAATCGAGGGTCCCGGTCATCACGTAGGTGAGGACCATGGCGGGAAGCAAAAGCCCTTTCGATGTGCCCATGAGGTAGACCATGTATTTCTTGGCCCCCGCGTAACCCTCTTCATCCTGGTGGTGCGCAACCAGGGGATAGGTGAAGATGGTGATGACCTCGTAAAAGAGGTAGAGCGAAAAGAGGCTTCCCGAATATGAAACACCCTGGGCGCCGAGGATGGCGATGGCGAAACAGGCATAGTAGCGCGTCTGGGCGTGTTCGTTGAGGGAGCGCATGTAGCCGATATTGTAAAAGGTGGCAAAGATCCAGAGAAATGAGGAAACGATGCCGAAGATCAGCGACAGGGCGTCCACCCTGAAGTTGAGCGAAATGCCGGGTGCGATGGTAGTTAAGGTATAAACGAGCTTGTTGCCGGCGAGGATGGCGGGCACCATGGTCGCGACGGAAACGAAGGTAAGCACGGCCCCCGCGACGGACCAGAATTCCCTGAGGTTCTGCCGCTTCCTCGTCAGCATTATGAGGATGGAGGTAACGAGGACGATTACAATGGGAACCAGTGGTCGCGCGCTTTCAATCAACATGCATCAGTCCTTCATCTCGGTGAATTCATCGCTCTCCAGGCTCTTGTACCGCCTGAAGAGGAGGATAATGAGCGCAAGGGCAATGGCGGCCTCGGCCGCGGCTATACCCATGATGAACAGCGTAAAGGCAAGTCCGTATGGATTATCGGGAGCGTTGAACCTGTTAAATGCGACAAGGTTTAGCCCCGCCCCGTTCATGATCAATTCCAGCGAGATGAGCATCCCCAGCAGCGTCCTGCGGTAAACAAGGCCGAGTACGCCGCAGGCGAAGAGAAAGAGCCCGACGAAGAGGTAGATGTTGATGTTCTGGTAGCTGATCGCGAGCATCTGTGTCATTTCTCCTCCTTCGCAAGCAGGACAAGCATGACAGCACCGATGATGGCAACAACGATGAGCAGCGAGATGAGTTCAAAGGGCAGCATGTAGCGGTCAAAGAGCACCCGGCCGATGTCCTTCGTGGTGAGGGAAAATACCGGTGTCACCCTGGGCAGCCACGGCGAGGCGGCAATGACCTTCACGAAAGCGGCGAGGGAAACAACGGTCACGACGAGTGCCGCGATAAGCTTGAGCGCCCCCTTCCATTCCCGGGGGCGATGCGCCAGGGGCCCCAGCAGCATGATGGCAAAGGCGATGAGGATCGAGATGGCGCCCACGTAGATGAGTATCTGCATCATGGCGATAAAGGGCGCGTTGAGGTACACGTAAAGCCCCGCTATGCCGAACATGGTCCCCACCAGGCCCAGGAGGGCGTAGACGATGGGACGTGCCAGGACCGTCATAAGGGCGCCGGCGGCCGTAACAAGCACGATCACTATAAATATGGCATCGGCAAAGCTCATCCCTGTTTCCTTCTCTTCTCGTATTCCTTCACGAGGTCATATATGAAATCTTCCCTGTGGTAGCCCACCGTATTATAATCGTCGGAGAACGCAAGGGCGTCCGTCGGGCACGACTCCACACAGAGACCGCACTGGCTGCAGGTGGTAAAATCCAGGATATATGATGTTGCCACTTTCTTTTTCTCGCCTTCGCGCTTCTCGCCCTCCACTTTCTTGATGGAATGGGACGGGCAGTTGCGTTCGCACATACCGCAGACGATACATTTTGTCCGCTCCGGGTTCTCCTCGTCGCCGACCAGCTTCGTGTGACCCCTGAAGCGCGGCGAGATATCAATGGTCTGTCTCGGGTACTGGACGGTCACAACGGGGCTGAAAAAGGCCCTGATGGTGACCCCCATGCCGATAAGGAGGGATATGGCACCCTTTATGATCTCCACGGCGGCCCTCATAGCTTGAGATACCCCCCGAGAACAAGAAGGTTGAGGAGTGCAAGCGGTATAAGGACCTTCCAGGAGAAGTTGAGCAACTGATCAAAGCGGACCCTGGGGAATGTCCACCGGAACCAGAGTATGACGAAAACCAGAAAATAGGTCTTCAGGAAGAACCACACAAAACCCGGCAGGACGGGGCCGTTGTAGCCGCCCAGGAAAAAGGTCGTCGCGATGGCGCTGACGATGAATATGTTCGTATATTCGGCGAGGAAGAAAAGGGCGAAGCGCATACCGGAATATTCCGTATGGAAACCGGAGACAAGCTCGCTCTCCGCCTCAGGCAGGTCGAAGGGCGTCCTGTTAGTTTCCGCCACGCCGGCAATAAAATAAATGAGAAAGGCGACAAAGCCCATGGGATTAAAAATGAACCAGAACCCCTTCTGGGCCTCAACGACTTCCTTCAGGGAAAGTGAATTTGCCATAAAGACAACGGGAAGCAATGAGAGCAAGAGGGGTATCTCGTAGGCAACGTTCTGGGCAACACTCCTGACTGCACCGATCAGGGAATACTTGTTGTTGGAACCCCAACCCGCGATCAGGATGGAAAGCACCGACAGCGATGAAAAGGCAAGGATCACGAGGATACCCACGTTGATGTCCTTCACCTGGAGATAACTGTCGAAGGGTATGACGACGAAGGACACGAGGACCGGCACGAAGATGAGCGTAGGCGCAAGGTAGAAGAGCGGCTTGTCCACGCTGGCAGGCGTGAGCATCTGCTTGCCGAGGAGCTTCAGGCTGTCTGCTATGGGCTGGATAAGACCGAAGGGGCCCACCTCTTTCGTGGCGATCCTTCGCTGCATGTGGCCGGCGACCTTCCGTTCCGCCCAGGTAAGGACAAGGGAGTTGACGATAACGATGACAAGGGACCCCACGAGGCCGATGATCGCCCGCACCAGTTCTTTTCCCAGTATTCCGATCACTTCGTTCATGCCGTTATTCCAAACCTCGCAGCAGTAAAAGGGTCTTTGCGCCTCATCGGTCTATCTCCGGTACGACAAAATCAAGGCTTCCCATGGACACCACGGCATCGGCGATAAGGGTGCCTTTCGCCAGGTATGGGAAGGTCATGAGATTGGAAAAGGATGGGGTACGCCAGCGCATCCTGTAGGGCGTGTCGCTCTCATCGCTGACGATATAGACGCCAAGCTCACCCCTCGGGGTTTCCACGGCGTGGTATATGTCCCCTTTGGGCGGCTTCAATTTCTTGGGTACCTTCTCGGCCTTTACGGGACCGTCGGGCAGCTTGTCCAGTGCCCGTTCGATGATATCGAGGCTGATCGCCATCTCTCTCATGCGGACACGGTAGCGGTCCATGTTGTCGCCGGTGGAGCCCACGGGGATGTCGAAATCGATCTTGCCGTATGCCGCGCAGGGCTCGACCTTGCGCATATCGAAAGGTAAGCCGGTGCTCCTGGCGATGGGACCGGAACATCCGTACTTGCGGACCCTGTCGCGCTCGAGGACACCGGTGCCGGTTACCCTGTTAACGAAGATGACGTTTCCCGTGATGAGGGCGTCATACATCCCGAAACGCCCGCGCATCCTGTCGATGAACCTGCGGGTCCCGGTGATGAACTTGTCGTCGATATCGTTGAAAAGGCCGCCGAAACGGAAATAGGAGTATGTGAGACGGCTCCCGGTGACGCCCTCGAGGACGTCAAGGAGGGTCTCCCTGTCATCGAATGCGTAGAAGAAGGGTGTCAACCCGCCCATGTCTGCAAGAAAGGAACCGAGCCAGAGGAGATGGCTTCCGATCCTGTTGAGCTCCACGGCGATGGTCCTGACATACTGGGCACGTTCCGGCACTTCTATGCCCGCAAGCTTTTCTACAGCCGCGACGTATCCGAGGTTGAATGCGAGCGCCCCCATGTAGTCCATGCGTCCCGTATTGGCAAGGAACTGGGGGTAACCCCTGTTCTCGGCCATCTTTTCGTGCATCCGGTGGAGATAGCCGAGGACCGGCTCCGCGCTCATGACATACTCGCCGTTCATCTTGAGGACAACCCGTAGTACGCCGTGCGTGCTGGGGTGGTGAGGGCCCATATTGACGAGGAAGGTGCCTTCCTCTCCCTCCGGCAGAAACGAATTCAGGAGCTTTTTGTCCCCGTCGGGGACCACCATGTTGTTCTTCCGGAGCGGATAGATATCGATGCCGTCATGGAGGAAAAGATAGGTCATGTTGGGGTGGCCATCGAAGAGAACGCCGAAGAACTCGTGTATCTCACGCTCGTACCAGAGGGCCATCGTGTAAAGATGGGAAACCGTCGGCGCCGAAGGCGCAACGGGGTCTACCTTGAGGGTGACCTTCACCCTGCACAGGCCGTCGTGATGATTGAAGAGGTAGACGACCTCGAGGTAATCGACGTAATCGACACAAAAAAGATCGACCAGGTAGAAGCCCTGCAGATCGAAGGCATCCACCACCCTGAGCAGGCTCCCCCTGGTGGCCTCGATGGTCCCGTGATAACCCCGCTCGGCATAGGAGGCCGGGGCGATCTCGATGCCCTTCAATTCGGTCCTCAGTTCTTCCAGTCTGTCTTTTACCATTTCTGTTCCGGTTTCGGGAAGCGTCTCGTTCCCGTGATCTTCTCCTCAAGTTTCATGAGCCCCTCCAGGAGCCCCTCCGGCCGCGGCGGGCAGCCCGGTATGTAAACATCGACGGGGATGATCTTGTCGACCCCCTCTACCAGGTTGTACTGTCCTTCAAAAACAAAAGGTCCGCCCGATATGGCGCAGTTGCCCATCGCTATCACCCACTTGGGTGACGGCATCTGTTCATAGAGTGTGACTATCGTGGGCGCCATCTTCTTCGTCACCGTACCTGATATGATCATGAGGTCTGCCTGGCGCGGTGTGGCCCGGAAAACCCCTGCGCCGAAGCGGTCCATGTCAAAGCGCGACATGACCGTCGCCATCATCTCAATGGCACAGCACGCGAGACCGAAGGTCATGGGCCAGATCGAGTTCGCCCGGGCAAGGTTAAGCACCTTGTCGACAACGGCGAACTTTATGATAGGATCTTTCGTTTCCAGTTAAAAACCCCTTTTCCCCACGCGTAGATGATCGCCAGGGCGAGTATCAGGACAAACGCGAGAAGTGAATAAAACTCGTAGGCCTTCTCGCCCCGCGTATAGCTCAGCGCTACGGGGAACAGATAGAGCACATCCACATCGAAGGCGATGAAGATGAGCGCGTACATATAATAATGGACACTGTAGTGTATCCTGGCACTGCTGTATGGTTCGATACCGCATTCATAGGTTGTGAGCGACTTTTTCCCGATCGTCCTGGGAGACAACAGGTTGGCAATGACGATTGGCGCGATGGTAAAAAGCACCGCGACGACGAGGAAAACCAATACTGGAAAATACTCAACAAGGCTGTTCATGATGGTAAATTATTTATACCCATTCAAAGGTGTTTGTCAATCATAAAATGCTCATAAATGTTCTTTTAGAAATGCTAATTAATATAGATAGTTATAAGCATAAATTCACTATGATGAACAAAAATCAGCTTGAGTTCGTTAAAATATTCACAAAATCGTGATGTATTTTCGGGCTTTCAGCTTTTTAACGGAGATATTTTTCTTCTTCGGGGGAAACGTTGATATCATTAGTTTACGTTAAAATACTCACAAAATTGTGATGTATTCGTAGGCTTTCAGCTTTTTGATGAAGATGTCCTTCTTTTCCGCGGGGACATTGATGCGGTAGGTGCCCTTCGGCAGCCTGTATTTTCTCAGGTGGAGATTGTTCATCCTGAACGTTCTGTATGGCACATCCATAGACTTCGAAAGGATGTTGGAATGGAACTCCCGGCTTGCCTCGATGGTCACTTCGGAAAGTATGAGGGGCCGATAAAGTTCCTTATCGTCGATCTTTATCCCGTAGCGTTCACGATTGGCGATGATCTCCTTGAGCGCGAGGACCCTGAAGACATATCGCTCCGTCTCCTCGGGAAGATACATATCAAAAAAATCCCTGGTGTTCTGGTTCTCGATAACTTCCCTGACGCGCCCGGGACCGGCGTTATATGCCGCCATCGCAAGCAGCCAGTCGTTGAACTCGCTGTTCAGTCTCTTCAGGTGTGTAAGCGCCGAACGGGTCGACTTCTTGACATTGAAACGTTCGTCTACGTGATCGTTGATGTAGAGCCCTTCGCGCTTGCCCGTCTCCTTGATGAACTGCCACATGCCGGCCGCGTTTGCCCTTGAAACAGCCCTGGGGTTGAGGTAGCTTTCGGTCACGGCAACATAGACAAGGTCCTGGGGAACCCCTATCCGCTGGGCCTCTTCATTCATCATCTGCAGGTTTTTAAAGTAACGCTTGATGACAACCGTGAGCAGCCCTTTGTTTTCGAGGAACTGGAAAAGCTCACGCTCGAAACGCTCCCGGATATCGTCTTTGAATATGGGCACCTTTTTGTCGCAGAGCATAAGGTTGTCCGGCAACGCGTCAAGGTTAAACAGATTGGTCTGCCGCTGGAGCCTCATCACGTCCTTTTCGAGATCGCCGATCCTCTTTTCGATGGGGACGGCCTTTTTGGAGGCACTCTGGGCCACAAGGATGGACGCGCAAATAAGGCCGGTTATAAAAAAGAGACAGAGCGCCATATAGAAAGTGACGCGAAGGCGGTCCCTGAACGGCCCCGGCAAAAGGTCACGGGTCATTACGATTCCTCCCTGACCATCTTTATCAATATGGAGACCCTGTTGCCCATGCGCTCCATCATGTTCTTCATGTCAACCTGCAGCGAGGCGAGACTGTCGTATTTCTTCTTATAGATCAATTCGAGTTCCTTTTTCCAGTGATCGACGATCTCGATCTCCTTCTTGTTCATTTCGACATCGAGTTTCTTGCGCAGGTCGCGCATCATCTTTTCGTTAATCTCCATAGGTCTCCTTCTCCTTTTTATTGATGATATACCGGTATACGAGGATAAAGAGCAGGACAAGGCCAAGGACCACCGGCACGATGATAGTTTCATATTGCTTGATGTCATCGACAAAGACAAAGACGACCCTGCCGAACAGATATCCGACGAGCCCCACAAGGATGCTCCAGCAGACCGAGTTGAGAACGCTGAAGAAAAGGAACCGGCCTATCTTCATGTTGGTGCATCCAAGAAGGATGAGGACGACCGCCCTGATACCGACGAGAAAACGTATGATGAATATGATGAAATTACCATAGTGCTTGATGACCTTGTTTGCCAGCGGGACCTTGCTCCTGATGAACTCGAAACGATCGATGAGTTTTTTCCCGAACAATCTGCCTATGGAAAAAAATGTACAATCTCCGACGAACGTGCCGGCAAAGGCATAGAACATGACCATGAGAATATTCATGTAGCCCAGCTTTGAAAAGATGCCGCCCAAAAGGACCGTTGTCTCACCTTCGAGAAAGGTACCGACAAATACACCAATGTAGCCGTATTTAGCTATGTAAGTTTCCATATTTTTAAATCATTTTATATAGATTATGACCTAATGGTCAATAAACATTTCGCCGTGTTTCTTTGCCGGACTCCTGCCGGATGGCACATAACGTATCGCAATCAATGGTTCTTCCCGTCTTTCTTTTCCGCAATTTTCACCAGTAAAATACCGATCTCGTAAAAGATATACATCGGTACGGCAAGGAGCATCAGATTGTACACATCGGGCGTGGGCGTGATAAGGGCCGCGGCGACAACGATACCGAGAATGGCATAACGCCTCGTTCTTGCAAGCATTGCTGCCTTTACGATGCCAAGCTTTCCAAGCGCCAGAAGAATAAGGGGCACCTCGAAGGTGACCCCGAATGCAAAGATCATCGCCGCCGAGAAAATAAGGTACCGCTCAACGGATATCATAGCTTTTAACGCGGCGCTTTCATAACCGGCCACCAGGAAATTGACCCCCGACGGGAGCACTATTTTGTAACAAAAGAGGCTGCCGCCGTAAAAAAGAAGCACCGCCGAGATGATAAGGATTATGCCATGGAGCGCCCGCATCCTGTAGGCGCCCTTCATCTCGTGCCAGATGAGAAAGGCAATGACGGGGAACGCGAAGAAAACGCCGGCAAACAGGGAAAGCTGGACCGTGGTAAGAAAGACCTCCTGGATGGTCAGGTAATAGACCTTGATGCCCGTCGCCTTGACCAGAAGGAGGAGCATATCCTTCGAATAGATGTAGCTGGCGATGCCGGCTATCACAACGAACGCCAGGGATTTGAGGATAATGTTCCTCACCCCCGTCAGGCCGGCTATGATCTTTTCTCGTTCCATTCAAATCCGGTCCTGGAGGTCCCCAGGGAAATGATATACTTCAGTGCGTCATCGGTGGCCATATTGAGGAAGATCAATTGATCCTCTCTGACAATTATCAGGTATCCCGACGTGGGGTTCGGTGTGGTGGGAACAAAAACGGAGCAATAATTATCTTCGTTCATTTTCAGCCGGTTGGTGACGAAACCGATGGCGTACCGTCCCTGGAAAGGGAACTCTGTGAGGACAACCTCCTTGAATGACTTGATCTTGTCCGACGAGAAGGCCTCCGTCATGTCCTTCACCGAACCGTAGATGCCCTTCACGATGGGGATCCTCTTCAATATCCGCTCTCCCCTGGAAAAGAGGGCCTTCCCGAAGTAATTGGAGACAAAAAGACCGGTAAGGTATGTAATGATGACAAAGATTATGAAAGCGGTCCCCGTTATGTAAACCTCCCGCCGGAAGACCTGGAAGAAGATATTCCTCAGAGCCGGGCCGACGAAGTTCTCGATAAAGGAAACGATGAGGTAGATGATGTAGGCGGTGACGATGAGCGGAATGAGGACAAAAAGGCCTGTAACGAACTTCTTTTTCAGGTGTTTTGCAATGCTCATGGTCCCGAAATACTATAATTGTAAGTGGTGAAAGTCAAAACAAAAGAAGGGCCCAGGATTCAGGGGCCGGGGGTAAGAGAAAGACAAAAAATGAAAATCTTTTGCCTTTGATCTTCTCTGATTTCTGAATCCTGTATTCCGGGTCCTTCTTTCTTTTCTCTGATCCCTGAGCCCTTAATCCTGCCTCAATCCAGCTGTCCCTCGAAATATGACCTGTGCGCCGGGCAGCGGCATTTCTTGTCCCAGGGCCTGGGGCATTGTTCTATCAATGCGATCTTTGCGTCGCCTTCCGATCGAGGCACGGGACCCCTGACACTGACCTCTTCCTCTCCAAGGAACCGGTCATGACAGATCTCCACCGTATAAACATTGCAGGGGCTGCAGAAAAAATACGACTCGATGTATTCGTCTCCCATGATGCCGCCGGAGATCGATGCCACGGGCCGGCCCGCGCCGCTGAGACCAAGGTCCCTGCCGCATTTGGAACAGAGGGTCATTCCATCACCCTTTTCCCTGGGCCCTTCAGGAACTCCCTCAGTTTCTCCCCGCTGTTGACGGGTTCATAGCAGGTTGGCCCGACACAGGGGATGATGAGGTTCTCGCTGGCGTCGCCGTAGACAATGCACGAATAAGGGTGGTATGAGTCAACAGCCGCTGCGGCAAGCTGTGATCCGGCAGCCGCGCGGACGTCGAGCTTGACCATCCCATAAAAGGCATCGAGGGCGCAGAAATAATAACCGCCGTGGATGCCCATGAGGGCCGCGTCTCCTGCGAAGGCCTCCAGGGAATTCTTTGCGTATTCGCGATACCTGTCATCGCCCGACATGGACGCGAGTCTGAGGAGCACCATGATCGCGAGGGCGTTCGCCGATGGCCTCGGTATGTCCTCGATACCCTTGAGGCGCATGCCGATGACCTCTTCCTCCGTATCGAAGAACCCGGCGCCTGCGGCGTCCCAAAAGCGATCGATGCACCTGTCCATGAGACTTTTCGCCACGGAAAGGTAATTCCCCTCGCCTGTCATCTCGTAGACGGCAAGGAGCGCGTCGGCAATGTAAATATAGTCATCGAGAAAGGCCCTCACACCTTCACAGTGATACAACTCACCATCGCGCGTGTTCACATTGAGGACCCTGTTCAAGCTTTTCACGGCGCGGTCCAATACCACCTTATCACCTAACGCCCTGTAGGCCTTGCAATAGGACGATATCATCATGCCGTTTAGCGATGTATAGAGGGCGGTGTCGATGAAGGGCTTCTGCCGTTTCTCGCGCACCAGGAGGAGTTTCTCTTTTCCCCGGGCAATCATCTGCCTTACCCTTTCGGTGTCCATGGCGGTCTTTTCTGCAACCTCATCGACAGTCCCGCAAACAGAGAGGACGATCTTGCCCTGATCGTGATGCATGGCATTGCGGGGGTTGAAAAGATACATGGAAAGCACCCGGTGCTCTTCATCGCTCAGGGCCTGGCGGAAATCTTCCTCCGTCCAGGTGAAATAGCCGCCCTCGTCATCGGGCGTCACATCGGCGTCCATACTGGCATAGAAACCTCCGTCGGGATGGGAAAGCTCCCTGTTCACGAATGCGATGACGCCTTGCGCGACCTCCTTGAAATAGGGCTCGCTGAAGGCGCTGTAAGCATCGCAATAGTTTCGCAGGAGCCAGGCGTTATCGTCGGTCATCTTCTCGAAATGGGGCACGCCCCATGCGTTGTCCGTTGAGTAGCGGTGAAAACCGCCCCCTATCTGGTCGTGGAAACCACCCGTTGCCATGGCGAAGAGGGTCTTCTTCAATGCAAAAGCAAGTTCTTCGTCGCCGGCAAAGAAGTATCTGCCGAGTAAAAACTCGATGGCGCCGGACATGGGGAATTTCGGTGCGCCCCCAAACCCTCCGTGCAACTTGTCCACAGCGGACAGCATCTTTTTCACCGTTTCGTCGACGACTGGTCCCGGAGAGAGACCCCTTTGACGTCCTGTCCGTCTTTAAGGGCATCAAGGAATTGCCTGCCCTGCTCTTCGATCTCACCCTTCTTTTCCTTGTAGTACTGACTGATGGCCATGAGGATCGTCTTGAAGCCGGGCCTGCCGGCATAGTCAACCGGCGGAAAGTAGGTCCCCCCGAAAAAGGGCTTTTTGTCGGGGGTCAGAAACACACTGAGCGGCCACCCGCCGCCCTGGCCCATCACCGCAACGGCCTGCTGGTAGCGGCGGTCTATGTCTGGTCTCTCGTCACGATCGAGCTTTATGGCAACGTAACGTTCATTGAGTATTGCCGCCACTTCGTCATCCTCGAAGCTCTCCTTTGCCATGACGTGGCACCAGTGGCACCAGATGGCCCCGGAACTTAAAAAGACCGGTTTATCTTCCCTTGCGGCCTTTTCAAAGGCCTCCTCCGACCAGGGGTACCAGTCGATCTTCTGGTGCGCCGCATGCTTCAGATATGCCGATCTTTCGCTTGGCCAGCCCGTTCATCGCGTCCTCCCTTTTGCGGCGCTTCATTACGCTCCGAATATCGGCATGATGCGGGATGATGTCAATATGAAAAGAGGGCAGGGAGCGATGAGTGTTGGGGGTGTCAACTGTTGATTTGTGAATATGGATCTTTTGATATCTATCTCTGGCCCCTGTTCCTGTTCTACTTTTTCTCCTTGTTTATCACCTTTTCATCAGGCATAATTGATACAAAGAACGGCAAAATCAGGGGGCATGTTATGAGATCCGGAAAGTCTTTTACGGCGCTTGTCGTGTTCTGCCTCGCAGCTCTTATATCTTTTTGGCACCAGGGGAGAAGCCATGAACCTTATCTTTAAGGACACACAGTACTCCTTTCAAACACTCAGGACGGTGTCGCGAACCGCGGGAGGCGCCGCCGATATCGGGGAATGCCTCAAGACAGCATACCGCATAAAGGAAGGTGACGATGAGAGCTGGCACCGGCGAGTGGCTCGCAACGGCGGACCAGCGGAAAAAGGCGGCAGACAATTTCCTCGCGGCCGGACACCGCTACAGCGCTTTCCGTGAATACCTCAAGGCGGCCAATTATTACAGGGCAGCTGAATTTTTCCTTCACAAGAATCCCGATGACCCGAGGATAGTTTCAACATGGCGCAAAAGCCGTGACAGTTTCCTCAAGGCGTCGCAACTGGCCCGTTCACCTATAATCCCCGTGGAGATACCCTTCGAGGGTACGACACTCCCCGGCTACTATTGCCTGGTTGACAGGGAAAAGGTGAAACGGCCCCTTCTCATCATCCAGACTGGTTTCGACGGGACCGCTGAAGAGCTCTATTACTCAGTGGCCGTCTTCGCCCTTGAGAGAGGTTACAATTGCCTTATCTTCGAAGGGCCGGGGCAGGGGCGGGTCATCAGGGAACAGAAGATACCCTTTAGGCCCAACTGGGAGACCGTGGTGACCCCGTTGTCGATTTCGCTCTTAAGCAGAAAGAGGTGGACCCTGAACGCGTCGCCATCATGGGGATCAGTTTCGGCGGCTACTTCGTACCCAGGGCCATGGCCTTTGAAAAAAGGATCAAGACATGTATCGTAAACGGCGGTGTCTATGATTTCCATATCACCGCGCGTCTCACACCCGAACTGGAGGCGATGATCGACTCGAAGGAAGGCGCCGAAAGCTTGGATAAGGAGGCGTACGAAATGATGGAAAAGGACCCGTCGGCGAGATGGGCCATCGGCAACGGCATGTTCACCTTCCACGCGAAAACACCATCGGAGTGGTTCAGGATGACCAGGGCATATACGCTCAAGGATGTTGCGGACAAGATCACCTGCAGAACGCTCGTCGTCGATTCCGAGGATGACAAGGATATGCCCGGCCAGTCAAAGATGCTCTATGAGGCGCTGAGATCTCCCAGGGACTACCTGCTCTTCACCAGGGAAGACGGGGCGGAAGAACACTGCCAGATAGGCGCTCCCATCATCTCCAATGCGCGCATCCTCGACTGGCTGGATGAAGTGATGGGAAGAAAGGAATAGGGATGCCTTATTATTTTCCCTGCTCCCTGTACGAGCAGAGCGGTTCTTCTCCGAGATAGCTTCCTGTCGCCTCGAAGGCGCGGGCGCGGCACCCGCCGCAGATGCGCAGGAATTGGCATCCACCGCATTTACCCTGATACGACGAAAGATCGCGCAGCTGCCGGAAGACCTCCGAGCCCTCCCAGACCTTTTTAACGCCATCCTTGCGCACGTCGCCGGAAGGCATCTCCAGGTAACCGCAGGGCTGTGCCACGCCGCGGTGGGAAATGAACATGAAGCTTTTTCCCGCAAGACAGCCGGCGCTTTTTGGTGTATCGCCCTTCTCTTTGACAATACGATAGTAATGAGGGGCGCAGGTCACCTTCATTTCAAGGTCATTCTTTTTTTCCACGTCATAGAGCCAGTGAAGCACGTCCTCATACATCTTCGCCGAGAGCTCCCTGCCCTTCAAGCCCGTACCGCGGCCGACAGGCACGAGGAGAAAGATGTGCCATGCCGCGGCACCCAGTGACTTCGTCAGTTCATAGATCTCACCGAGGTCATCGACATTGAGGGTCGTCACCGTCGTGTTTATCTGGAATGGCAGCCCCACGTCCTTTAATATATGCGCCGCCTTTATGACGGCGTCGAAGGAGCCATCCACACCGCGGAAGCTGTCATGGCCTTGCCTGTGGCTGCCGTCGATGCTCAGGCTCACCCGTTTGATGCCGGAGGCCTTTAGCTTTTGCGCCTTTTCCATATCGAGAAGCGTGCCGTTGATGGCGATGACCAGCCTTAAACCCTTCTCGTTCCCATACTCGATGATCTCGAAGACATCAGGCCGAAGCAGCGGTTCGCCGCCGGTCAGGATAACCGTCGGTTCTGAAAAAGAAAGAATGTCATCGATGATCCTCTTGCATTCTTCCGTAGAGAGTTCATCCGCATGGGGGCCTGACGCGGCGGACGCCCGGCAGTGGGCGCAGGCGAGATTGCAATTGCGCGTCAGCTCCCAGGCGACCATCCTCAGAGGGAATGTTCTTTCGCCCATTTACCGATCTCTTTCGCGAAATAGGTGATAACGATGTCCGCGCCGGCGCGCCTGATGCTCGTTGTCGATTCGATGACGGTCCGTTTCAGGTCAAGCCATCCTTTCGACGCCGCGAGGCTTATCATGGCATATTCACCGCTGACGCTGTATGCGGCCAGGGGTATGTTGAACCGTTCTTTTGCGCGCGCAAGGACATCGAGGTAGAAAAGCGCCGGCTTCACCATGATAATATCGGCACCCTCTTCGATATCGAGGGCGATCTCCCGCATGGCCTCCCGCTCGTTGGGCGGGTCCATCTGGTAGTCCCGGCGGTCTCCGAACTGCGGTGCCGATTCTGCGGCATCGCGAAAGGGACCGTAGAGGCACGAGGCGTACTTGGCTGCATAGCTCATGACGGGAATAGTGTAATCACCGTGGAGGTCGAGCATCTCCCTGATGGCGTGCACCCTGCCGTCCATCATGTCCGAGGGGGCGACCATGTCGGCGCCGGCCATGACATGGGTCAGCGCGCTCCTGGCGAGGAGCTTCAGCGTCTCGTCGTTATCCACATGGCCGTCCTTCACGATGCCGCAGTGGCCATGGCTCGTGTACTCGCACATGCACACATCGGTGATGACAAGGATATCATCCTTGAAACGCTCCTTGATGCCTCGCACTGCCTTCTGGACTATACCATTCTTGTCATAGGCGCCGCTGCCGGTCTCATCCTTTTTGTCGGGGATACCGAAAAGGAGAACGGCGGGCACGCTTGCTTTCACCGCCTCTTCTATCTCGCCCAGGACCCCTTCTACGGAGAACTGGCAGATGCCCGGCATGGAGGCAACAGGTACCTTCTTTTCGCCCATCTCTTTCACGAAAACGGGATAGACAAGATGGTCTGCCGAGAGGGACGTTTCCCTTACCATGGCCCTCAGTTTTTCATTCTTCCTCAGCCTTCTCGGCCTGTAGGTCGGATAACGCATGGAACCTCCTTATCTTATCTCTTCATCTGTCAGATAACACTGCGGGTCGTGGGCCCACAGGTCGCCGGTTGCCGCCTCGGCGCGTACGCGAAAGTTGCCGGCGCAGACATCGAGCCACCTGCATGAGGCGCAGCGGCCCCTTACATGTTCCTTCTTCTCCTTGAGCTTTGCCATGACAGGGTCCGATACGTCCGTCCAGATGGCACTGAACGGCCGCTGCCTCACGTTCCCGAAGCTGTAATGCCTCCAGAACTGGTCGGCATGGACGTTGCCCTTCTCGTCGATACAGGCAATGCCGATGCCCGAGGAGTTGCCTTCGTTCATTTTGAGAAGATCAAGGACCTCCGCGGCCCTCGCGGGGTCTTCCCTGAGGAGCCTGAGGTAGATGTAGGGGCCATCTGCATGATTATCGACGGTGAGCACCTCTATGGGCTTGCCCTTGTCGAAAAACTGCTTCGTTCTGTCCATGATGAGGCCCACAACCCGGCGTGTTTCATCGTGGAAAAGGTCCTCGTCGATGAGCTTCGAGCCCCTTCCGGCGTAAACAAGGTGGTAGAAACAGACGCGCTCTATGTTCTCTTTTTCGATGAGATCGAAGATCTTCGGGACCTCTTCGACGTTCCTTTTATTGATGGTGAACCTGAGCCCCACCTTGATACCGGCCTTCTTCGCGTTCCTTATGCCCTCTATCGCCCCGTCAAAAGCTCCCCGCACGCCCCTGAAGGCGTCGTTGATATCGCGCAGGCCATCGAGGCTGACCCCGATGTATGAGAGCGAGAACCGCGAGAAAAGGCGTGCCTTTTCTTCGGTGATGAGCGTCCCGTTCGTTGAGATGACAGCCCGAAGGCCTCTCTTGACGGCATGGTCGATGAGCTCCGGCAGGTCCTCCCTGAGGACCGGTTCGCCCCCGGAAAAGAGGATGACGGGGACACCGAAGTGCGCAAGATCATCGATGAGCGCCTTGCCCTCCTCCGTCGAGAGTTCGTCGCCTTTATAATCTTCACCCTCCGCGAAGGCGTAACAGTGAACGCAACGGAGGTTGCACCTCTTTGTCATGTTCCAGACGACAACGGGCTTTTTGTCCTTCGAGAACTGGAGCAGGTGGGACGGGAGGCGTGCCGATTCCCTTCCGTAACGCAGCGGATCGGATGCCTCAACGGCACCGCAGTAAAGCTTTGAGATCCCGATCATGATGCTCTTATTCTGTGCTGAAAAGTGAAAAAAGTCAACGCCCTTGTGGGTCTTGACGGCCGGCACTAATTATTGAAAAACACTTGTTTCTGTGATATGCTGGAGGCTGTTCGGGGCGTGGCGCAGCATGGTTTAGCGCGCTTGCTTTGGGAGCAAGAAGTCGCTGGTTCGAATCCAGTCGCCCCGACCATGAAAAAACGTTTCAAGGTTTCAGAGTTTTGGACCGTTTCATGAGTCATTAGCATCTTCTATTTGGACCAAGTTCTTGCCGCATCCGTTATTGTCTGGTCTTTTGTCCCTGAAACTCTGAAACATTGAAACTTTGAAACCGTTTCTTCTAATCTATCCAGCGCACGAAATGTTCCAGATCGTCCCTCGGTGAGTTGAACTCGTTGATGGGGCTGTCCGGGTCGGCGTAACCGATTGCCGCGCCGATGACAACATCCTTGTTTTCGGGGATGTTGAGTATCTCCTTCATGTCGTCCTCGTAGGCGTTTATAAGTCCGATGGGACATGTGGATAGCCCGAATTTGTGGGCGATAAGTACAAAGTAGCCCAGGGCGATGCCGATATCGACGAGGCGTGCCTCGGAGAATGCGTTATCGAGGCAAAAGATCACTGCCGCCGGTGCTCCGTAAAAGTTGCAGCTCCCTTCGTTGACAAAACGGTTGAATTCCTGCCCCATCTTTTCCAGGTACGGGTTCATGAGTATGAAGGATTCGGCCCCCCTCTTGTTGAAGGCTGCCGAGAGCGGTTTTACGTTCCCGGGGCTGCAGGATATCTGTTTTTCGCGATAGAGCTTGATAAGCCGGCGGCTTAGCCGCTGCTTCTCTTCTCCCATGACAACTATGAATTCCCACGGCTGGAGGTTGATAGCGGATGGTGCGCGAATGACAAGGTTCAGTATCTCTTCTATCTGTTGCCTTGTGACCTGGTCGGGCTTGAAGGCCCGTACGCTCTTCCTGCTCTTTATGGCATCGAGTACATCCATGGGGTGCACCTCCCTGTTTCGATCCCTCAAAAGGCTTCAGAGAATATTTCCGTTTCCCTTTTGTCTTTTGTCAGTATTTCCCGGTGGACGATCCTTCCGTACTCGTTGACGAGAATGCTCTCGGCCAGGTCTTTCACGACACTTTCGCACAACCAGTCAGGCAGTCCCGACATGACATCAACGGGGAGAAAGACCCGGGTCGTTTCGCTTTCGATCCTGTCCTTGTTTGACTGTCTACAGACCCAGCGGCGCGTCAGCACTTCCTTGTCGTCTTTATAGACAACTTCGCCCTTATCGACGATCTCCCGTTCACCCATATCCATGGGAACGAAGGTCTCCGTGCCGTCGGCAAAACCGAGGCGGATGTTGCCGTCGATCCCGCTTATGGCATGCCCGCCGATCGGCACAAGATGTTTGAGCGAAATGGCATTGTAAAGATCAATAACAGGATTGAACCGTGGAAAGGGCCCGCCTTTCAGGGCCCGCTTGAGAAGGGACTCGATGGAACTCTGATATTTCGTGACGGGTATGCCGAGCTTCTTGAAGGCCTCCCGCCATACCTTGATGTTCGGGTGGTCCTGCGTGCTTTCAAAGGAAAAATGGACCATGAGATCATCGATGACCTCTTCGAGCCCGTCCTCGCCGTACCTGATGTTGTCGATTTCGCACACGACAACGCCTATCCGCAACGAGGGAAAAAGGCTGAAAAGCCCTTCATCGATGGAGAAGATCATCAAAGTTTCTTTGAAGCAACAGCGATACGGGAAATGGCCTTGAGGAGTGCCAGTTCGTACATCCGGTACTCTGCCTGATCATAGGACAACGTCTTTAATATCTCCTGCACGCGTTCCATTGCCTGTTTTGCACGTTCAATATCGATATCCCTGGCAAGTTCCGCTGTATCGAGAGCATGGTGACATTGTCTTCGACCACCTCCGCAAAACCGGTGCTGGCTGAGACGATATGGATCGTTACCCCGTTCTTTCGTGTACCGTATTTCACCGATCTCGAGGGTGGTAAGAAACTGGGTATGCCCGGGCAGGATACCAAATTCACCTTCTGCCCCCGTTGGCTTCCACCATGTCAACTTCATCCTTGACGACGGTCTTCTCGGAGTAATGATCTCGAGGTTCAGCATATTCTCTTATTATTCTCCCATAAATTGTTTTGCTTTTTCAACTGCTTCTTCAATGGTGCCGACCATGTAAGAAGGCCTGTTCGGGCAGATTCGTCGTGTTTGCCTTCGACAATCTCCTTGAATCCCCTGACCGTATCTTTCAGGGCAACATACCGTCCCTGCTGACCGGTAAATACTTCTGCGACAAAGAACGGCTGCGAGAGGAATCTCTGGATCTTTCTTGCCCTGCGCAACGACAAGCTTGTCTTCTTCGGAGAGTTCGTCCATACCGAGGATGGCGATGATGTCCTGGAGTTCTTTATATTTCTGGAGTATCCTCTGAACATCACGGGCGACCTGATAATGCTCTTCGCCGACAACCTTGCGGATCAAGGATACGGCTCGTCGAGTCGAGCGGGTCAACGGCCGGATAGATACCAAGCTCGGAAATCTGCCGCGAAAGAACCGTCGTGGCGTCAAGGTGCGCGAATGTCGTCGCCGGCGCCGGGTCTGTCAGGTCATCTGCAGGCACGTAGATCGCCTGGACGGATGTGATGGAGCCTTTCAGTGTTGAAGTGATCCGCTCTTCAAGTTCACCAAGGTCTGTCGCGAGGGTCGGCTGGTAACCGACAGCGGACGGCATCCTGCCCAGGAGGGCCGAAACCTCTGAATTTGCCTGGGTAAATCGGAATATGTTATCGATGAAGAGGAGCACGTCCTGACCTTCCTCATCTCTGAAAGTATTCTGCAGCGGTCAGCGCCGTGAGCCCGATTCTCGCGCGGGCACCGGGGACTTCCGTCATCTGTCCGTATATAAGTGCAGCACTTGTCGATAACGCCGGAACCTTTCATTTCGAGCCAGAGGTCGTTTCCTTCCCTCGTTCTCTCACCGACACCGCCGAAGACCGATATACCGCCGTGGTGCATGGCGATATTATGGATCATCTCCATGATAACAACGGTCTTGCCGACGCCGGCGCCACCGAATAGGCCGACCTTTCCGCCCTTTGAGTACGGTTCGAGAAGGTCGATGACCTTGACGCCTGTTTCAAGCAGTTCGATCTTCGTATTCTGCTCGACCAGGGTCGGGGCGGGTCTGTGGATAGGGTACGTCATGGCTGTCTTAACGTCGCCCAGCGCCGTCAACAGGTTCACCTATGACGTTGAGCACCCTGCCGAGGATCTCTTTGCCGACCGGGATGGTTATCTGTGTTCCCTTATAGACGGCCTCCTGACCGCGAACAAGGCCATCGGTCGTGTTCATGGCAATGCAACGGACCGTGCTGTCACCCACATGCTGGGCAACCTCAAGGATCAGGTTTTCCTGCTTATCATTTATCGTCGGGTTTGTGACGTAAATTGCGCCATAATATTGGTGGAAGCTGATCAGGCGGAAACCTGAAATCTACAACCGTACCGATGACCTGCACTATCTTTCCTTTTACCTCCACGCTCATCTATCTTCCTCCTTTTATGTTCCTCGCAACGCTTCAGCACCACCAACGATATCCATCATTTCGTTGGTTATACTTTCCTGTCTTCTCTTGTTATAAACAAGGGTGAGGTATCTTACCATTTCACCGCAGTTGCTTGTGGCATTTTCCATGGCGCTCATCCTGGCCGCATGTTCAGATGTCTGTGATTCAACCAGAGCATAGTATATTTTCGTGCTGATATAACGCGGGAATGAGCGATTCAACGATCTTTGTCCGCTCAGGTTCACAGAGATAATCGATATATTCGACATCTTCCGGGGTTTTAATGGGAAGGAACTCGTCAAAGACGACTTCCTGTTTGACGGGTGACTTAAAGTATGTATAAGAAAGGTATATCTTGTCGAATTCGCCGTTGAGGTAAAGGTCAATAAGTTCGTCGGCCATACGACATTGACAAGTTCCTGGTCGACCTTTTTGACGTCAATCCAATCTTTGACGATATCGACTTTTCTTCTCGCGAGGTAGTCTCTTACTTTCCGTCCGAATACGTAGACACCAATCCTTTCGTAATTGTCCCTGTTCTGACTGGACAAAGTTCTCCGCGTGCAAGACCGATGTTGGTGTTAAATCCCCCGCAGAGACCCCTGTCGGACCCGATGGAAACAATGAGCACCTTCTTGATCTCTCTCTTGCGCACAAGAAGCGGGTGGGCGTCCTCGGGCATGCTCTTGACCACTCGGCCCGTCAACTCTTCCATCTTCACCGCGTAGTCTTTGATCTTTTCCAGTTCTTCCTGGGCCCTTCTCAGTTTCGACGCGGAAACCATTTTCATGGTCCTCGTGATGGTCTGGGTACTGTTGATACTGCCTATTTTTCTTTTTATATCTCTTAGCGTCGCCATCTGAAAGCTCCCTTAGTAGGTAAATCTTCTCTTGAATTCATTGAGCGCCTTGTGAAGCTTTTCCTCGATCGCATGCATCGATCGCCTTTCTTCGCTTCAATGTCCTTCAGAACATCGGCATGCTTAGTTTCAATGAACTTGATCATTTCCTGCTCGTATTTCTTAAGGGCACTTTCGGGATAGTTATCGATGTATCCGTTGGCGCCGGCATAGAGGAGCACCACCTGTTTCTCAACGGGGATCGGTACATACTGTCCCTGTTTTAAAAGTTCCGTCAGCCGCGAACCACTGGCGAGAAGTGCCTGTGTTGCCTTGTCGAGATCGCTTCCAAACTTGGCGAAGGCGGCCATTTCACTGATACTGCGCAAGTCTCCAGTCTCAGACGACCGGCGACCTGTTTCATTGCCTTTATCTGGGCGTTACCGCCGACCCTCGATACGGAGAGACCGACGTTGATAGCGGGCCTGACACCGGAGTAAAAAAGTTCCGGTTCGAGGTATATCTGACCGTCGGTAATGGAGATAACGTTTGTCGGGATATATGCCGATACGTCTCCTGCCTGTGTTTCAATGATGGGAAGGGCTGTCAGGGACCCGCCGCCATGGGCATCATCCCATTTTCCCGCCCTTTCAAGAAGCCGTGAATGGAGATAGAAGATATCGCCGGGATATGCTTCACGTGCCGGCGGTCTTCTCAGGAGCAGAGACAGCTGGCGTAGGCGACGGCGTGTTTTGAAAGATCATCATATACAATGAGGGCGTGCCGTCCGGTGTCGCGGAAATATTCACCCATCGAGCAGCCCGCAAAGGGCGCGAGATACTGCAGCGGCGCCGTATCGCTTGCCGTGGCCGCTACGACTGTCGTGTATTCCATTGCGCCGTATTCGGTGAGAAGGTCAACGGTCCTTGCGACGGATGATCTTTTCTGGCCGATTGCCACATATATACAAAATACGTCGTTTCCTTTCTGGTTAATGATCGTGTCGATGGCAATGACTGTTTTTCCTGTTCCTCTGTCACCGATGATAAGCTCCCTCTGTCCTCTGCCGATGGGGATCATGGAGTCAATAGCTTTTATACCTGTCTGAAGCGGCTCCTTGAACGGGCTGACGGACAACGACGCCGGGGGCCATCTGTTCAACGTTGCTGAATTCCTTTGCTTCAATGGGTCCTTTACCGTCTATGGGAGTTCCGAGGCCGTCAACGACCCTGCCGATCAGGGCTTCACCAACGGGGACCTGGGCGATCCTCCCCGTTCTCTTTACCAGGTCGCCTTCTTTGATTTTGTAGTCTTCGCCGAAAATGACGGCGCCGATATTATCTTCTTCAAGGTTAAGCACCATGCCGGTAATACCATGGGGAAAATCAAGGAGTTCGCCTGACATGGCATTTTCGAGCCCGTAGATTCTCGCAATACCATCACCGATCGATATGACGACACCGGTTTCCTGGAGATCTATCTCCTTTTCAAAACCCGATATTTTCTGCTCTATGATCCTGCTTATTTCGTCGGCCCTTGATCTCCATAGACATTACTCCTTCAGTATATTTTCCTTCAACGTTGCGAGCTGTTGTTTCACGCTGCCGTCAATGATGGTCCCTTTGATCATTACCTTGACCCCGCCGATGAGGCCCTTGTCTTCGTAGGTTGCAAGCATCACCTCTTTGTGCAAGTTTTGCGCTCAATTCGTTTTCAATGCGGTTCCTTTCGTGCCTCTTCAAGGGATAGGCCGACCAGAGGGCACCCTTGACCCTGCCTTCTTTTTCATCAACAAGTTCACTGTAAACATCTCTGATGAGCGGATATATACCCCATTCTGTTGTTTTCGAGGAGCATGGTGAACATACCGGCGAGAGGGGCGCCGATACTTGCAGCATCCTTCATGACATCACTTAAAAGCTCTTTGCTCTTCTCTACCTCAACGAGAGGAAGTATGATGGCTCTTTTCAGACGGTCTTCCTTGTCGAAGACTTGCAAGGATATTCTTCGATCTCAGTTGAAGTATTCCTTGTATTTCCCGTTCTTTTCACCGACATTGAATAACCCTTTTGCGTATCTTTTGGCAATGGACTGGCTTATCAATTCATGACTCCTCAGTTTTACGATGAAATCATCGACCATTTTTTCGTGATCCGACTTGGTGATCTTTTCCGTGATAAGCTTTTCCGCCTCCTCGACGGTCAGCCGGGCGATCTCTTCTTTGATCCTGCGGGCCATTTCTTTTTGTTCCTGCTGCGACGTCAGGCGGGCCTGTTCCTTGATCCTTGCCGAGAACTTCAGGGCTTCATCGATTATCTTACCCTTTTCTTCTTCGGCCTCCCGAAGGACCTGTTTTTTAAAGGCCTCGATCTCCCCATCGAGCCCCGCAAGCCTTTCCTTATAACGGGCGCGCAATGTTTCGGCCTCGTTCAAGGCCTTTTGCGTGTCTTCAATCGTTTCCTTTATGCTTTTGTGGCGGTTCGGCAAGAAACTTTTTCAGTGGTTTGCCGACAAAATATATGAGTACCGCCACGAGAATGCCGAAATTGAGAAATTTGAATATTAGAGACCAGAGCGACTCTCCGCCGGGTGCCATCAGAAACTCCTTTCCAACATTTTCTGCGCCGCATCCGTCGAGAGCCTGCCTACATCCGCCCTCAGCGCGTCGTAGACATTCTTGCCCTCCTGTTCGATCTCGCTCTTGATCTTCGAAAGCTCATCGGCCAGTTCACTTCTCGCTTTTTCGATCACATGCATTGCTTCGGTGTTCGCCCCGGAAAGGATCGAATCCCTGCTCGTAACGATGGGCTGCTTTTTTTCCAGCAACGTATGCTCGTAATCTCTCTCCAGGCCCATGGTGTCCTCTTTCGCTTTTTCGACACCATCCGTAAGGTCCTTGATAGCACCCTTTCTCTTGCCTATAGCCTTGAGCACGGGCTTAAAAAGCAAAAAATTGAGAAGGAAAAGAAGAACAAGGAAATGGACAAATTGGTACAGGATTGTTTTGTCAAAATCGATCATTGGGAAATCCTACGTTTCAGAATAGAATTCAGTTATCGGTAGTTTTCTAACACAATTCCGTTCATTATTTCAATTCTTTTTCATAAAAAATTTTACAATAACATATGCTCCGAACAGCGGGCGGCTTTATAATACGTGGAATATCTTAAGAAAACCAGAGTATTCTCAGCCAGTTATCAGCTCGGCCAGTCGCTCGAGGTCTTCTCGCGAATAGAACTCAATAATGATCTTGCCGCGGTCTTTTCTGAGCGTTATATTGACCTTCGTCTGCAGGGCTTTCTGCAGGGTCTCTTCGATAGTAGGCCGCATCGGGATGCTTCGGAGGGGCATTTTTCTTCGCCTGCCGCTCCAGTTCACGGACTGATGTTCCCTCACGCAGGACCTTCTCGACAAATCTCTTCTGTTCTCTTTCACTCTTCAACGAAAGGATGACGCGTCCGTGCCCCTGGGTAAGTTTCCCTTCCGTAAAAGTTCTCTGATCCATTGCGGCAATTTGAGCAGCCGCAGGCAGTTCGTTACAGAGCTTCTGTCCACGCCCATTTTTTTCGCCAGCTCTTCATGGGTGTAACCGAATTCATCGATGAATCTTTCATATACCATGGCGACCTCAAGGGGGTTCAAGTCCTCCCTCTGAAGGTTCTCGATGAGGGCGATTTCCAGGGCCTCCCTGTCGTCCGCTTCGTGCACCATCGCGGGGATTTCCTTGAGACCGGCCATGACAGCGAGGCGCGGTAGCGTCTCTCACCGGCGATGATCTCATAACCCTTGTCCTTTCGTTTCAGGATGATCGGCTGAAGAAGCCCCTTTTCGCTTATCGAGGCCGCCAGCTCTCCGATTCCTTTTTCGTCCATCTTGGCTCGTGGCTGGGCCGGATTCGGCATGATCTGGTCGATGGCTATGAGCTTGACGATCCTTTTTCTTCAATATCCTTTAGTATCGCTGACAGTCCTCTTCCAAGGGGGTCTTTCTTCACGCCCGGCTCCTCTTTTCCAGTAATTTCCGAGGCAAGCTGGAGATAGCTCTCCGCGCCCCGCGAGCTTATATCATAAAGAAGCGCCGGTTTTCCATGACTCGGCGATTCACTCAGTTTCACGTTTCTCGGAATGACCGTCTTGAAAACGGTGTCGTTGAAACATTTGTTCACCTCTTCCCAGACCCTGAAGGAAAGGTTGTTCCTCCGATCGAACATGGTAAGGAGGATACCGAGGACCTCAAGACCGGGGTTTAACTTTCTCTGTATGATCGAGATGGTCCGTAAGCAGCATGGCAAGGCCCTCGAGGGCAAAATATTCACATTGAAGAGGTATGATGACACAATTTGAGGCAGCGAGAGAATTGATCGTTAAGGAGCCCCAGAGAGGGCGGACAATCAATGAGTATATATTGATAGGTGTCCCCGAGGCTTCCGATGGCCTTCTTGAGGGCATATTCGCGCTCCGTCGCGTCAAGGAGCTCGATCTCGGCGCCGATGAGGTCGGGGTGGGAAGGGACGATATCGAGGTATGGAATGGCGGTCTTCCTTATCGCCTCTGAAATGGTCTTTTCACCGATGAGGACATGATAAATGTTGTCACCGGGGTTGTTGTATGAGATCCCGAATCCCGAAGTGGTATTGCACTGGGAGTCCATGTCGATGACGAGGGTCCTGCGTTCGGAGACCGCTATGGACGCCGATAGATTAACCGCGGTCGTAGTTTTGCCAACCCCGCCTTTTTGGTTCGCGATGGAGATTACCATGACGATTTCATTACCATACCACAATAAGATATGTCTTAGGAAATTTTTTTGTAGACAAAGAACCGGTACGTCTTCGGAACATCGGGAAGCTCATAAGAAAGGGCCTTTTCGAGCCTGTAACCCCCGTGGTCCTTCCCCTGTTCGTCCTTTCCCTTGACGATAAACACCAGGCCTTCGGCAGCAAGGTGCCTGTCGGCAGCCGCAAGTATCGATTCCGTGCTCCCGAAGGCTTTCGCAATAATGCCATCCGCGCCAAGAGGATCTATAATCTCTATTCGTCCGCGGATAGGGAAATAATTATTAAGGCCAAGTACCCGGCGGACATGGCGCTGGAACTGGATCTTTTTCAGGCTGCTGTCGACGGAATGGATGGTGATGCCTTCGTTGAGTATGGCGATCGGGGCCCCGAGGATGCCTGATCCGGAACCCAGATCCACGAGGCAGCGCCTGCCGTTGACATAGGCATTGAGAAAAAGGGCGTCGGCAAGGAGCTCCCGGCAGATCCGCTCCATATCTTTCACACCTACGAGATTGACCCTCCGGTTCCATCTCTCCAGCTCCTCAAGGAAACGGACAAGCTGCCCCTGTGCCCCCTGCGGCACAGGGGCACACAGGCACTCCAGGGTCTTGCCGATCAGTCCTTTCAGATCCACGCGTTTAAAGAATAGCATAATTTTTTTTCTTCTGTTATACTAATGCATGCGAAAAATAGCCTTGCTCCTTTTTGCCTGTTTCGTGCTGGTCTCCTGCGCGTCAAAGGCGCCGAAAAAGGCCGAGAACCCAGTCGATCTTTATGTCTCCGGCGTCGATCTCATGAAGGCAAAGAAATACGACAAGGCGATCCAGAAATTCAATTCCATCCGCGAACAATATCCCTTTGACCCCATGGCCCTTGTCGCTGCCGTCAAGCTCGGTGACACCTATTTTCTGAAAAAAGATTACGTTCTCGCCGCCGGCACCTATGAAGATTATTTCAAGGCACACCCCGATGAAGAGAACATCCCTTACGTTCTCTTCCGCCTCGGCGAATGTTACGAAAAGCTCTCACCCACCGTTGACCGCGATCAGGCTTATACGATAAAAGGGATCGAAAGGATCACATACCTCAGGAACCGCTATCCGACAAGCAATTACGCCAGAGAAGCGGAACCAAGGTTGAAAAAGCTTATCCAAAAACTTGCAGACCGCGAGCTCTACGTCGGTGAGTTCTATTGCAGGACAGCCCAATACAATGGGGCCATCATCAGGCTCGAGGGTATGCTCAAGCAATATCCCGATTCCAAGAACACCGACAAGGCACTCTTCTATCTCGTGCAGGCGCACAGGGAATTGGGCGACCAGTACGAGAGCGATCAGTACCTCGAACGCCTGCGCACCGAATACCCGAAAAGCATTTACGCCCGTTCTACCATCAGGGAACGCAAAACGCTCAAGATAGTCCCGACAGAGCAAAAACCATCGCAAACCGGCGGTGCCCCAGCGGCAACCCCCCAGTTCACTGAAAAGTCAAAGAAAGACATCGACCTGAAACCAGTTCCGCAGCAGACGGCAAAGGCAGCCCCCCCGGCGGAGGACAAGCCGAAGGATAAGACAAAGGGTAAAGATACCGACCTGAAACCAGTTCCGCAGCAGACGGCAAAGACGGCCCCGGCCGAAGGGACAAAGCCGCCGGCGGAAGACAAGAAAATGGACAAGGCAAAGAACAAGGGAGGACTGGGTTTCATCGACAAGAAAAAACCTATCGATATCGTCTCCGATACAATGGAAGGTTTTGACAAGGAGAATTACGTCATCTTCAAAGGCAACGTCATTGCCAAACAGGATGGCCTCTACATTTACTCAGACACAATGGAAGCCTTCATGAGCGCCGACACCAATGAGATCGAAAGGGCAAACGCCAAGGGCAACGTTAAGATCATAGAACAGAACAGGACCGCAACGTGCAAAGAAGCGTTCTTCGATAACCTCAAAGGTGAGATCCTCCTCAAAGGGAACGCGGTGGTCACCTCCGGTCAGGACAAGGTCGAAGGTGATGTCGTCACCTATTATGTCAACGAAGACCTCGCTGTTGTTGATGGAAACAAATCAAAGAAAGCCAAAGTAACGATCTATCCCAAACAAAAATAGGGCCAAGGGCTAAGGATCCAGAGAAAGGCAGGGGCATTTAAGCTTTTGCTTTTTTTCTCTGACCCCTGAATCCTGGGCCCGAGCCCTTAATTACTTCTCGTTCAGGAAAGGGATGGCGTCGGTTTTTCTGTAAACCAGGGCCTGACATACTGCGATGTTGTCCTCTCCATCTTTTACGGTAATATAATAGGAGGCCGTCCGTTTTGTCCTGTGGGTCTCCTTTGATTCGGCAATGAGCATGGATCCCTTTTTCGGCGGTTTCATGTAGGTAACGTTCATATTGAGGGCAACGGCGATATTGTCGTGGCTGTTCGACGATATCTCGAAGGCCTCGTCGATGAGCCCGAAGATGGCCCCGCCGTGGGCGTTGCCGTAAATATTGTCCATATCACCGGTGTATCGCATCTCGCACAGGGCATAGCCTTCCGAAACCTCCTTCAGGTGTATGTCCAGAAGGCGCGCGAAGGGCTCTTTTCCGACCTGAGCCAAATAGGCACTTTTTTTCCTGTCGTCCATCCCCTATATTACCTTTTTCAGAGCGTCTTCTACGTTATTTTTCGGCTGCGCCCCGACGATGCGCTGCGCTTCCTGGCCGCCCTTGAAGATTATCAGCGTGGGGATGCCGCGTACCCCGTATTGTGCAGGCGTCTGGGGATTCTCATCTACATTGATCTTCATGATCTTCACTTTGCCTTCATATTCTCCGGCAAGGGCGTCGATGACGGGCCCCATTATCTGGCATGGTCCGCACCACGTCGCCCAGAAATCTACGAGGACAGGTATACTCGAATCAAGGACCTCCGCTTTGAATTCTCCGTCCGTTACGGCCTTCGCGTTGCTCATGATAACCTCCTTTTTATTACAGGGTTCAATAAAGGTGTTTATATTAATTAAGTCCTTGCGGGAGCATTGTCAACCGCATCATTCATCGAGAAACCTTATCACCTCGCCATCGGTGATGTGCCGGATCCTGCCGCCTTCGTTCATATCCCTGACAAGCCCCGTTTCAATGTATGCCTCGTCGGTATAGCCCCTCTTTTCCCAGTATCCCGGGAGGTAATGGTCCATGAACTCGACACGGGTTACGCTCTTCGCCGACTTGTATCCCCACAGGTAAGGGACGAAGGCCCGCACTGGCCCTCCGTAATCCTCCTCAAGGAATTCTCCGTCAAACTCCCAGGCGAGAAGCGTCCGCCGTTTCATGGCCGTTTCAATGGTAATGGAGGTATCATAGATCCTCTTCACCGACCAGAAACGGACATGTGTTACCGACGGTCCTGCCCCGACAGCCTCGATGATGTCGGAGACCCTGACGCCTCCCCACTGTCCCCGCACGGAAAAACGGGTCACGCTTGTGAGCCTTGCGTCGGTGATGGTCTTCGGCATGGACATCAGGTCTTCCCAGGTGAATATCCGCGGCGTTGCGCAAAGCCCGCGCACCTCGATCTCCCAGCCTTCCCTGTCAAGGCTGCCCGGATGGCCTTCCGCCCAGAACACCGGCGTCTTCAGGTCCTTCAGTCGGCTCATGACGATCTCCCCTTACAATGATACAATAACCAATGATCAAATGCCAAGAGCAGTGGTCAGGATATAGGGGTTAAGGGCCCAGGATTCAAGGACCAGAAAAATAAAAAAAGACAAAGGCACTTTATCTTTAGTTTTTGGTTTTCTCTTAATCCCGGGCCCTGAGCCCTGAATCCTTAATATCTTTCCCTGTTCCCTGTTCCTTTTTTCATTTGGTTATTCTATACTGACACCATGATAAAACTGACGGTACGCAAGGAACGGAGCGGGCCCGTGAAGGGTTTTCACCCATGGGTCTTTTCCAAGGCCCTCATATCTATACCGGAGGGCCTCGCACCGGGTGAACCGGTCCGGCTTTACGATGAGTCGGGGCAGTTCATCGCTTCGGGTTATTTCAATTCTTACGGACAGATATCGGTACGCCTGTGGGGGCATGAAGAAGACGAGGCCGTAGGGGAGGATTTCTTCGCCCGGAGGCTAACGTGGGCATGGGATACACGCCGGCGTTACGTGGAAACCCCCGATACGAACGCCTACCGCCTTATCAACGGCGAGAGTGACCTTTTGCCCGGCCTCATCGTCGATAAATACGGAGAATACCTCGTTGTGCAGTTCCATACCAGGGGCATTGAACGCTGGAAAAAGCAGATCATCGATTCCCTCGTGAGGGTGCTCAAGCCAAAGGGCATTTACGAACGCTCCGACGTCTCCGTAAGAAATATCGAGATGCTGGGCGCCGTCAAGGGGCCCTTGATCGGAGAAGTCCCCGACATCATAGAGATAAGAGAGAGCGGCTTTAAGTTCCTCGTCGACGTAAAGCAAGGACAGAAGACGGGTTTTTTTCTCGATCAGCGCGACAAACGACGGGCCTTCATGAAATACGCCGAGGACAGGGATGTCCTTAATTGCTTTTCCTACACGGGGGGCTTTTCCGTCTATGCCCTGGGCGGCAAGGCACGACGTGTGACCAGCGTCGATTCCTCGCAGCGCGCAATTGAACTCGCCCGTGAAAATATCATCCTCAACGGTTTCGAACTTTCCCGCTGTGAATTTGTGTGCGATGACGTGAAAAAATACCTGAGGGACCCCTCGCCCGGCTTCGGGGCCGTCATTCTCGACCCGCCGGCCTTCATAAAAGACCGCAGAAAGAAGCATGAAGGCCTGGCCGGCTACCGGGCGATCAATGAGATGGCGCTGAAGATCCTCTCGCATGAGGGCATCCTCCTGACCTGTTCCTGTTCCGCCCATCTGACACTCAACGATTTCCGCTTCCTCATCTCCGAGGCGGGTGCAAAGACGAGGAGGGCACTCACCTTCCTGGAGGTCTACACCCACGGTATCGACCACCCCCAACTGGTCCCCTTCACCGAAGGGGAATATCTGAAGTGTTTCTTTCTTAAAGCCTAGATGAACGTGAAGCGTAAGGCGTAAAGTGATGAAAAAGATGCCTGATCATCTTACCGCGATCTTTTGGAGTTTTAACACCTTACACTTTACGCTTCACGGTCTTCTCACAGATTTACCGCGATCCCCTTGCCCTTCAGGTACTCCTTCACCTGCCGTACCGTGAAGGTCCTGAAGTGGAAGACCGATGCCGCCAGGAGGACGCTTGCCCCGCCCCGCACAACGCCTTCATAAAAATGCTCAAGGGTCCCGGCTCCGCCTGAGGCTATGACAGGCAGCGTCACGGCATCGGATATGGCCCTGGTGAACTCCAGGTCATATCCCGCAAGGGTACCGTCACCGTCCATGCTCGTCGGCAAGATAACGCCCGCGCCAAGGTCCTGGCAGCGCCTTGCCCATTCGACGGCATCTCTGCCGACAGGCGTTGTTCCGCCGGCCACGACCAGCTCGAAACCGGAGGGCATGGTCTTGTTGCGCCTGGCATCGACGGCTATGACCACCTTGTCGCTACCAAACCTGTCAGAAGCTTCCTTTACAAGCTCGGGGTTCCTGACGGCGGCGCTGTTCATGGACACCTTGTCGGCACCCGCCTTGAGGACAAGCTCGATATCTTCCGTAGTGTTGATACCTCCGCCCACTGTCAGGGGAACGGTAATTACCGAAGAAACCTCTTTCACCCATTCAAGACGTGTCTTACGGTTCTCGACGGTGGCCGCGATGTCCAGCATGGCCAACTCATCTGCCCCCTCTTTCTGGTAATAGGCCGCGTTCTCAACGGGATCTCCGGCGTCCTTGAGATCCACAAAATGTATGCCTTTTACTACACGACCGTTCTTCATGTCGAGGCAGGGCATGATCTTTATCGTTTTCATAAATGGCTCCTTTATTATTGTATTGGGCTTTGCGTCAGTTTTGTCCGCTCGTAATACATACCCGCTTTCGCCGTCTGCTGTCAAGAACGGGCACGCCGGGAAAGATCATAAAAAAACCCTTGCGCCTCACCACGATCAGATCATGCTGATCGCCACGGCCGTTGAACAACAGTCAGCAACCTCCGAGGAGATCGCGAAGAACATCACCTCCACGTCCGGTATCGCGAAAGAGATCGAGGAGGTTTCAAGCCAGGTCATGTTCGAGGTCAATAAACTGGTGGAGATAACGCAGGTGCTGGGCAACTCGACGGCAAAGTTCAAGATAAAGGGCTGAAGAGAAAAAGCGCACACGGGCTCACGGGCGAACGGGGCAAAAGATAAAAACAAAGTCTTTACCTCGTGTGCCCGTTTACTCGTAGGCTCGTATGCGTTCTTTATGGAAGTTTTCCCTTCCACTCCAGGACCTGTTCCCGGAAGGCGCGGCGGACATCGCCGGTGGCCTCATGCCACTTTGGCCACGCTTCAACGTTGGGCTCCACACTGTTTCCCGAGATGCCCGTTGAGGCAAGTTCTTCGGTTATACGTGAACGAACTACTGTTTTCAATTTTTCAAGCTCTTTCAAATAATCCTTTGTGATACCCTTCAGTTCTTTATAGGACTTTTCGTCAACGACAAAACCTGTGAAGGAAAAAAGCGCCGGTGCGACCGGGATCTCGCCCGAGACGTCAAACTCGTCGTCCAGAAGATCGAGGACCATCTTTCTCTTGAGGGCGTTGTCGCATTGGAGCGCTTCAAGCTGTTCTCCCGCTTCGCCATCGTCCGTCAGGCCTTCCCGGTAACGCCTGAAGATAGCCTTCACGCTTCCGGCCAGTTCTTTCAGGGCCAGCGAGCTCTTTTCCTTATCGTCCATGACGAGGCCCCTGGTCTTTTCCATGGCCAGTTCTATGGCGCTTTTTATCTCCGCCATGTTCATTCCCCCATTTCTATTCTGTGGGCATCTTCCTTATCATAATACTGCGGGCTGTACTCGACAACATGCGAATCTTCGATACCGTGGAACATGTGGCCCACTCCTGTCCTGACCCTGATCTTCATGCCTTTCTGCAAAATAAAGGTCTTTCTTTCACCGCTTGCCGGATCAACGAAAACGGCCCTGATCTTCCCGGAGATAACATAGAAGACCTCTTCTTTGCGCTCATGGTAATGACTGGCCCTGGTCCGCCCTTTTCGCAACTCAAAAAAAGCGAGGTGGCCGATATCTTCCCGGTATGAGATCTGTACGAACTCGCCCTTTTCATCGACCCAGCGCTTCGCGCCGTCGAGTTCGCTGGTTTCCGGGAGGTTTTCAATAAATACTTTTTCCATGTTCATTCCAGGTAAAGGCGCCATGTCTGAAAGGTCAGAACGAACCCGAATATCATCACAACGGCTTCATGCTTTTTTCGAGATATTTTTTCGCCAGGTCAATGTAAAGCTCCTTGCCCGTTGTCCGGTAATCTATGTCCTTTTGGGCGATCTTCCGGATCACCCTCGCGGGGTTCCCGTCTGCCGCGGCCGTCAGGGTTTTTGGGGCCCGGCCTTCAATGCCGCCTCTATGGCCGGGATGTTGGCCCCCATGACCAGTTCTTTGCCGTTAATAATGAACATCGGGGTCCCGTTCACACCCGCGCGCCTGCCCGTTTCTTTGTGGATATTGAGGAGATCAGCCGCCTCTTTGGTTTTGCATGCCTCATATTTCTTGGTGTCCAGTTTGCCCTTCATCGCCTCTTCGTATGCCTTTGTCTTGTCGGCGGCGCAGAAGATATATTTTATCTTGTTCTCCGCGTCTGCGTGAGATGGCAGGGGGAAGAAAAAGATGTAACGCGTCACGTCCTTCTGGGATTCAAGAAAAGCTGCCGCCCTGCGGCAATAAGGGCAATCAGGGTCGGTAAACTCTATAATGGTCTGCTTCCCGCTGCCGATCTTGACCGCTTTATCGAGGGGAAGGTTCTTTGTATTGGCGATGAGTATCTCGGCTTTTCTCTCCTCCGTCAGGCTCTTGCCTGTTTTGTCCACGATCTCTCCGATAAAGAGAAGGCCCGGCTCCTCGAGAAAATATATGATCTCCCCTCCCTTGACCACCTCATAGACGCCCTTGATGTTTGTCGGTTTCATCGAATCAAAGGTTATCTGTGGATATGCCTTCTTGAAGGCGTCCTCGTAAGGCTGCGCACACAGGCCGCCGGCCGCTGAAAATATGGACAGGGTCATTGCAAGCACCATTATGCGCATACATCTCAAATTCATTTTCATTGTTCCTCCTTGATGATGGTCGGTCGTCCAAATATATCACCGACGCCTGTCAATTGCCACGAATAATTTACCAAAAAAGAGTGCCAGGTTTTAAGTTCCGGTCAATATGATATATATCCTCTATTTGTCGACCGTGATCTTGAAATTCCTCTTGAGCGGCGTCGTAGAATTCGGTCCGAACCACTTTTCGAAGATCCTTTTCGCGTCGCCGCTATTTTCCATTTCAAGCAGTGTCTTGTTGACAAATGCAACGAAGTCCTTGTCGCCCTTGCGCATGCCGAGGCCATAAGGCTCGTCGGAGATCTGGATGTCGGGGATCTCGAACTGCTCTTTGTTCGGGGCCTTGCCGAGGATGTTGGCCAGGATCGATTCGTCCGTCGTCACGGCGAAGACCTTCCCCTGCTGGAGTGCGAGAAAGGCCTGCGGGTAATCGTCAAAGGAAAGGATCGTCGCCTTCGATAGTGCCTTCCTGGCGTTCTGCTCCGATGTTGATCCCTTTGCCGTTCCTATCCTCTTGCCGTCGAGATCGGCAAGGGACTTTACGGTATCCTTCTTTACGAGGAATTTCTGGCCCGTAAAGAAGTAGGTGTTGCTGAAATCGATCTGTTTCGCCCTCTCCGCCGTCTTCGTCATGGTGGCGGCGATGATGTCTATATTGCCCTCAACGAGCCGGGGTATACGGCTTGCCGATGTGACGGGCTTGAGCTCAAGCTTGACGCCGAGCTTCTTCGCAATGGCCTTCACAAAGTCCACGTCATAACCGACGATCTCCCGGGTCTTCTCATCGACATAACCAAATCCCGGTGTCGAGTCCTTGACTCCCGCCACGAGGACACCCTTCTTCCTGACCGTTCCAATGGTGTCTGCCGCAAAGACCGCGCCCCCCATGGCAACAACAAAAAAGAATACCGCCACCAATACGACCGTTCTCTTCATACAATTACTCCTTTTAAAAACTAAAAAACAAGAGGCGGAAAAGCATTGTGTGTTGCCCCGCAGCAGACTTTTTGCCTTTAACGTTCGAACGGTTCAAGCGGCTCAAGCATTCAAGCCGTTTTTAACCATCTTGAGGATCCCCCGTATGTCCTCGAAGATATAGTCCGCGCCGGCTTCGGTGAACTGCGCGCGGCCCGTCCTTCCCGTGAGGACACCCGCCGTGATCGTCCCGGAGGCCTTGCCTGCCTCTATGTCGGTGGGATGGTCGCCTGCCAGGATGGTAAGAGCCGGCGCAACACCCAGCCGTTTTAGGGCCATATGGACATGTTCCGGGTGGGGCTTCACATAGCGCGTATCGTCACGGGTCACCACGACATCGACGTAGTCCCGCAGGTCGGGGAACACGGTATTGATGACGTCGGCACAGGTGCGGGTTATTATGGCAACATTGGCACCATTTTCCTTCAGCCGGGCGAGGACGTCCCTCGCGTAAGGGTAAAGGCCCTTGCCCCGAGCGGCTTCCACCTCAAGGTCACAAAGCAAACGGAAGGCCTTCTCCTGAAATTCCGGACCCCTCCGGTTCAGCGCGTCCCCTATGGCATGGATCATTTCAATGATATAGTGCTGTGCCTGCGCGGCGATGAGCCCGTCATCGGCATACTCCCTGGCCAGCTCTTCGATCTTTGCCCGCAGCAGGGAAAAATCGAGCGTGAGGGGCGTCAGGGTGCCGTCAAAATCGAATATTACCGCATGTATCGTTGTCATCAGCGCATGTCCCGTTCAAAAAAAAGGGGTAGACAGGCAAAGACCCGTCTACCCGGATATTCACAAAAGTTCATCCCTACGGGAGATCGATCAGCCTGACGGAGATGATATTGGGAAGTGACTCGATCTCCTTGACCACACTGTCATCGATCGCCTTGTCGAGGTCGAGAAGGGATATGGCAAGACCGCCCTCGGTCTCGCGCCCGAAATGCATGCCGCCTATGTTGATCTTTTTCTTGTAGAGCACATTGGAAATGCTGGCGATCACACCCGGTTTGTCGTTGTTGTAAATGAAGAACATGTGTCCGGAAAGGTCCGCCTCTACATAGATATTATTTACCTTGATAAGGCGTGGTTCTTTCTTGCCGAGGAGCGTACCTTCAATGGTGTTCTGTTTCTTTCCGGCCCTGACGGTAATGGAAAGAAGTGATGTAAAATCGGGGTGTTCCGCCGATTTGGACTCCACTATCTTGATCCCCCGGCTCTTGGCCACCAGCGGTGCGTTGACATAGTTCACGCCTTCTACCTGGCCCGCAAGAACGTTCTTGATGATCCCCTGGGACAGGACCCTGGTATCCATCTTCGAGATATCGCCCATGTAGCTGACAAGGATCTCTTCAATAGGAAAATCCGTAATGCCCGATACGATCTTCCCCAGGTTCTCGGCGAGCGTGAGGTGCGGTGCGATCTGTTTCGCCACTTCCAGGGACACCGAAGGGGCATTGACGCTGTTCTTGATAACGCCGCTCTTGAAGTAATCCACGATCTGGTTCGCTATGTCGATGGCCACCTTGTCCTGGGCCTCTTTTGTGGACGCTCCCAGGTGGGGTGTGCAGACGGTCTTCGTGGAAAGGACCAGAGGGTTGTCCTTCGGTGTTGGTTCCTCGTCGAAGACATCGAGGGCCGCCTTGGCAACGTGACCACTTTCGAGGGCTGCCAGCAGGTCTTTTTCGTTCACGATCGGTCCGCGCGCCACGTTGATTATGATGACGCCTTTTTTCGTTTTCGCCAGGGTCTCTTTGTTGAGAAGGTTTCTCGTGTCCTTTACCAGGGGCACGTGAACAGCGATGAAATCGCTCTCCTTGAGCAGGGTATCGAAGTCGACAAGCTTGATGCCTTTGCTTTCTGCAAATTCCTTTGAAACATAGAGGTCATACGCGATGACCCGCATACCCAGGGCATGTGCCTTCTCTGCCACGAGGGCACCGATATTGCCTATGCCGATGACCCCGAGCGTCTTTTCAAAAAGCTCAATGCCCATGAGGGCCTTCTTTTCCCACTTGCCTTCCTTCATGGTCCTGTCGGCCTCGGCCACGTTCCTCGCCGCCGCGAACATGAGGGCGATGGAGTGCTCTGCCGCCGCCAGGGCGTTGCCCTGCGGTGTGTTCATGACGATGACGCCTTTCTCCGTTGCCGCAGCGACATCGACGTTATCTACACCAATACCTGCCCTGCCTATTATTCTCAGCTTGTTCGCTTTTTCGATGATGCCCTTCGTCGCCTTCGTGGCGCTTCGGACAATGAGCGCGTCGTAGTCGCCGATGATGGCCTCCAGGTCTTCAGCCTTGAGACCTGTCTTAATATCCGCTGTTAGCTTGTTCTCTTTCAGTATATCGATCGCCCTGTCTGACAGCTGGTCTGCAATGAGTACCTTGATCTTTTCTGCCTTCACCTTTTACCCCCAATTATTATAGGTCTTTCAAACAGTCTACGGCCCTGGCGACTCCCGCACCCATCTGGAACTTGTATCCCAGGTCATTGAGTGTGAACTCTATGGCCGCAACGGCGGTTATAACATCGTACTTGTCGGCGTAACCGAGGGTTGCCAGCCTGAATATCTTGCCTTTGAGCTGGTCCTGTCCGCCTGCCCCCGTGACACCGTATTTCTTCCAGAGGGTCTTGTAAATGGCCTGGCCGTCGATGCCTTCGGGGGCGCATATTGCCGTGACCGCCGGGCTCGGGTTCTTCGAGAAGACCTTGAGGCCGAGGGCGGCCGCGCCTTCCCTCGTGGCGTTGGCAAGTATCTCGCTTCTCTTGTAGACGTTCTCAAGCCCTTCTTCCTTGATCATCTTCAGCGATTCGCGAAGCCCGATGATCAGAGAGATGGCGGGGGTGAAATTCGTCTGGTTCTTTTTCAGATTGTCCAGTTCTTTCGCCCAGTTGAAATAGAATTTGGGTATCTTGGAATTCTTGTTGAACCCCCAGGCCTTGTCGCTGACGCCGGCAAATGCCAGTCCCGGGGGCAGCATGAGGGCCTTCTGGGAACCGCCTACGAGGATATCGATGTTCCATTCGTCCATGGGCAGCGCGAAGACGCCCACGCCGGTGATCCCATCAACAACCATAAGGGTATCGGGGCAGTTCTTCACTATCGCCGCGATCTCTTTCGTAGGGAATCTGGTACCCGTCGAAGTTTCGGTGGCCTGCGTATAGACGGCCTTCGCGTCGGGGTTCTCTTTCAGGGCCTTTTCAATTTCCTTAGGGTCAAGGACATCTCCCCAGGGTATGTCGATGTTGACGGTCGTAACACCGTAAGCTTTGCAGATATTTGTCCAACGCTCGCCGAACTTGCCGCTGCGTACCACTATGGCCTTATCGCCGGGTGAGAGCATGTTTGTGACAGCACCTTCCATAGCGCCGGTACCGGATGAAGAGAAAATAAGCACCTCGTTCTTGGTGCCGAAGAGATATTTCAAGTTTTCCCGTACCTCTTCCACCACTGTCTCGAACATGGGATTGCGGTGGTGTATGATGGGTTCGGCCATTTTTAGAAGCACTTCGGGTGGAATTTGAGTGGGACCCGGTGCGAGCAAGTACCGTTTCTGCATTGTTAACCTCCTTGATTTTAATGTTACTTTCTAACAGATTAGCCTTGAAAACGTCAAGCAAAATGATATTACAAAAGATTGGCCGTTTATGCTATATTTCTGCTATATAAGGTATCTGTTTCACCAAAAGGCAACGGGAGGCTAAGGATGTCACATGGCCCATACAGCGATACGGTGATAGACCATTTCGAGCACCCCCGGAACATGGGCGAGATCGAGGGCGCCGACGGCGTGGCGGAGGTCGGCAACCCCACCTGCGGGGACTTCACCAGGATCTACCTCAAGATCGATGGCGACCGAATCGTTGATGTGAGGTTCAAGACCTTCGGCTGTGCCGCCGCCATCGCGTCGAGCAGCATGACAACAGAGCTTATCAAGGGAAAGACCGTCGACGAGGCCCTGAAGCTGACCAATGAGGCCGTCATTGAACGGCTGGGGGGTCTTCCTCCCGCGAAACACCACTGTTCCGTCATGGCCGAAGACGCCCTGCGGGCAGCCATAGAAGATTACATGAAGAAACAGGGGAAATGAGCGGTATCACATGACCGAACTGCACGTCAGGACATCGAAAAGGGTCGAGGCGGTGAACATCACCGACCAGGTCGTGAACGCCATCAAGGGACGCATCGGGAAGCTCCTCCATGTTTATACGCTGCACACTACGTGCGCCATCACCATAAACGAAGATGCCGACCCTGACGTCATGCGCGACATCATCGAGGCGCTGGAACGGCTTGCACCCCCAGGGTACCATTACAGGCACGTGGAAGGGAATTCCGATGCCCACATCAAGTCGGTCCTCGTCGGCGCGTCCGTCACCGTCCCCTTTTCCGAGGGTGCGCCGAGGCTCGGAACATGGCAGGGTATTTTCCTTATGGAATTCGACGGCCCGAGGGAAAGAAAGGTAGTGGTCAGCCTCTTATGAGATATGGGGGGGTTGATGAATGAAATTTAAATGGAGATCGCTATGAAGACAATAAGGGTAATATTTATCGCCGCGTTGTGTTGCTTCATGCTTGGGGCTTTCACGTTGGCCCTTCACGCCAAGAACGAAAAGATCACCGCCCCCAAGGAACCGGGGGCCTATATCAAGACCAACAAGGGCCTGATCAGGCTCCTGCCGAACATCGTTTTTGACGAGAAAGGTGTTTTCTTCTTGGAAGCGAATGATCCGGCCCATTTTTTCATGAAGGACGTCCAGTATTTCGTTCTTTACGGCAAGCATGACATTAGTGTTCTTACCTTAAACCCCATGCTCTTTTTGCAACCCTCGGCTGTAGGTAAGCCGCGTTTTGCCTTCGGCAAGAGCGTCGACTCTGACATAAAGTCCCAGGGGACAGGCCTCTATACCATCAAACCCAAGGGGCTCCTCGGAAGGGGCTATTACAGCATCTGGATCAACGAAACAGCGTGGGATTTCATACTGGATTAAAAAATCACAGTTTGAACCGCTTGAGCTGCTTGAATGCTTGAGCGATAAAAAATAGAAACTAACAACTTAATATTAAACTATAAATCGTCATTCCGGTAAAAACCGGGATGACGATTTTTGTCTTAAACGTTCAAGCTATTTAATCGGTTCGAGCTGTTCAAACTGGATTTAATTGGAGGCGGCATCCGGATTTGAACCGGAGAATAACGGTTTTGCAGACCGTCGCCTTACCACTTGGCTATGCCGCCATTGAATTCGGGACAGAACGAGCCTGCGTATTGGCAACTCAAAAGGTTTTTTTGGAGCGGGCATCTTCACCCGCGACAGTATCTTTTGGAGCGGGAAACGGGATTTGAACCCGCGACTTCAACCTTGGCAAGGTTGCACTCTACCGCTGAGTTATTCCCGCGCGTTGTTTTTTATAATACAAACAACTCCCCCATGTCAAGTTAGAAAGAAAGGATCCAGGAACAAGGATCCAGGGCTTAGAGAGAATAAGAAATGACAAAATCACATAATTTTTGCTTTTGATTTTCCCTGAACCCCTGGCCCTGGATCCCGGGTCCTTAAAAAAACCGGAGGAGACCTGGAGATGATCTCCTCCGGAGCTGAAGCAGGCAAGCCAGCTGCCCTGCAATCTTTATTTCCGTGTTCACTTCTGCCCTGATCGCGGGCTGTGGTATCTGTTGCATAAACGGACAACGACCAGCGCAATAATGCCGAAGGAAACCAGTATTCCAAGCATCAATAGAACGAGCTCAAAAGATAAAATATTTTTTGTCCTCTCCGCGCATGGTCTTCCATGAATTTCCGTCAGATAATATTAATATGCTATATTAATTACAACCTATTCCGACATTTTTCTGTAAAACAGACTACATTCATGTTATTTATAAGAAAAAGGACAAAACGATGATCCAGGGCAAAGATGGGGCACCTTACTTTTCCGATTCTCCCTACGTAACGGACAACGTGGGTAAATTTACCAATGAGTTAAAGATCCTCCTGACCATATCACGGGTCAGGCGCTACCAGAGCGGCCAGATCATCTACATGCAGGGGGAAAAAAGCAGGCACTTTTATTTTGTAGGACAGGGCAAAGTAAAGGTAAGTATATTCAGGGAGAACGGCTCGGAAAAAATACTTGCCATCCAGGAAGACAACACTTTTTTCGGTGAAAGCGCCGCCTTTGACCGGTACCCTTATTTTGCCACAGCCACGGCGCTTGAAGAATCGGATATCAATGTCATCAATATCGATGAAGCAGAGGCCCTCCTCAAGGTCCATCCCGAGGTCTCAATGCTCATCATCACCGCCATCATCAGAAAACTGAGGCTGCTCGGCCTGCAGGTGGAGGACCTTTCCTTTCTGGACGCGCAGAAAAGGGTGGCCCATATCCTTTTAAAACTGATGCACGAGGTCGGCGAATCGACCGGCAATGGCATCCTGATCAGAAAACGGATCACCCATGAAGACATGGCAAACATCACGGGCCTTTCACGTGTGACGGTAACGAACGTCCTCAATCACCTCGACAGGTTAAAGCTGATCACCAAAGGGCGTCTCAAATATACGGTCATCGACCGGGAAAAACTTGAGTCATTTGTAGAGTCCAATGATTAGAGCCATGCGATACTGCTGCCTTACCGCCTTGTGCTGCGGCGTTCTTCTCTGGATGCCCTTTTTCTTCCAGACACCGGCGCATTGCGCCTCGGTGCTGAAAACTGTCACCTTTGCGGCGACGAACAGCGTATGGGTTAGACAATTTCATATTTTCACGGATGCCGTTCAGGGGGATTCGAAGCATGGGATAATCTTCCATTTCGTCGGCGGGCCCGAGGCGATACCCCCTTTCGAGCAGATAGAAGCTATCAGGCGCGGTGTTGTCGACGTCGCGCTTTTACCGGCCGCGTATTTTGTTCCCCAATTGCCCGAAGCGGACGCAATGAAGCTATCCCGCCACTCGCCCATGGAAGAGCGAAAGAACGGGATATTTGCCTTCTACCGGGAACTTATGGGAAGACAGCTCAATGTTGTCTACCTCGGTAAAATAGCCGGCGGTGTGAGTTATCATTTTTATCTGAAAAAACCTGTGAACAAACCTGATCTCACAGGTCTCAAGATCAGGGTCACGCCCATTTATGAACCCTTCGTCAAAGCCCTCGGCGGGGTCAGTGTCACTACCGCTCCCGGCGAGGTCTATGTCGCACTCGAGAGGGCCATTGTCGACGGATTCGGCTGGCCTTCCATCGGCATACAAGAAATGGGGTGGCAGGAAGTGGTCCGCTATATCATCGAACCCGGCTTTTACCAGACCGATGTCTGCGTGCTCATGAACAAAAAGAAGTGGGAGAGCCTGCCTGCCGACGAGCAAAAATACATCAGCGGCGCCATGGAAAGAGCGGAACGGGAAAGCTACTATCTTTCCCGTAAAATGGCACAACAGGAAAAACAGCTTCTCATCGGCAAGGGCATTAAAGTGATCGCATTCAAGGACGCCCAGGGGCTATTTTACCTTGATACCGCCTACCGGTCCGGCTGGGATAGGGTCATCGCAAAGAACCCCCGTACCGGCCCGCAACTAAAAAAACTGATGGAGCAATAACGCTGGGCCGCCTTTTCTCGAAAATCCTGGATATCACGGCCATAATTTCGGCCTCATGCATACTTTTCATTGCCTTGTCCATCTGTTATGAGGTACTTGGCCGGTATTTTTTTCACCGCCCCCTCATGTGGACCGTTGAGATATCGGAATACCTTCAGATCTATTTCGTCTTTTTAAGCGCCGCCTGGGTACTCAGGCAAAAAGGACACGTCACCCTCGATATCGTTGTGCGCCTCTTTGGTCCTGCGGGGAAGAAAGCATGTGCTGTTGTTACCGACATGCTCGGTTTCGCCGTGGCAACAGTGCTCTGTATTTTTTCCGGAATAATGACATACGAACAGATGTTCCTCGGAATACCCGTTATCAAGGCACTCGAAGTACCCAAATGGCTCGTTATTCTGCCGATACCCCTGGGAATGCTCCTTCTTGCCATTGAATTTGCCGTGGAGTTCATTGGCGACATCCGTGGGCGGGGTTAGCCATGGAATGGTGGTTCATCCTTCCTTCTTTCTTCGGCGGGTTCATAGCCCTCATTTTAATGGGTTTCCCTATCGCATTCGCCTTTTTCTTTATCAATCTCATCGGTGCTTATCTTTTCATGGGGGGAACGGAAGGGGTCAAGCAACTCACCCTCAATATGTACAGCTCTCTGGGCAATTTCACCCTCACCCCTATCCCGCTTTTCATCTTCATGGGCGAGGTCATGTTCAGAACGGGCATCGCCTATAACGCGCTCAACGTCTTCGACAAGTTCTTCGGCAAGATACCCGGAAGGCTTGGCATCCTCGCCGTTGCCGCTTCAACCTTTTTTTCAGGCCTCACCGGTTCCGCGATCAGCAATACTGCGCTGCTCGGCTCTTCCCTGATGCCGGAAATGCGGAAAAGGGGCTACGGCAAACCCCTCATGATCGGGCCCATTATCGGAACAGGGGGCCTCGCCATGATGATACCGCCGAGCGCGCTGGCCGTTGTTCTCGGTTCCGTCGCGCATATATCGATATCGGGCATCCTGATAGGCGGCATCCTGCCGGGGCTTATCATGGCTTCGCTCTATTCCCTCTACATCATTACACGGACACTCATCAACCCATCGATCGCGCCCGATTACGAAATAGAGAGGGTTGGCTTCACCAGCGTCTTGAAGGAATTCATGGTCTACGTGCTACCGCTTTTCTCCGTCATTATCCTTGTTCTCGGCCCCATATACATGGGGATCGCAACCCCCACGGAGGCGGCATCGCTCGGCTGCGTCGGGTCCCTTGTCCTGGCCGTTTTTTATAAAAAACTCACCCGCGAAACACTTTTGACAACGCTACGGGCCACCCTGAAGACAAGCTGCATGATCTTTCTCATAATAGCCGGTTCGGTCGGATACAGCCAGGTCATTTCCTTCACCGGCGCCGGGGCCGGGCTCATAGGCTTCGTGGTCTCCCTCAATCTCTCCGACATCATGATCATCCTTCTCATGCTGTCGGTGTTGTTGCTTCTTGGTTGTTTCATGGATCAGGTATCCATGATGATGGTTACCATTCCCCTTTTCATGCCTATCGTTATCCAGGCAAATATCGACCCTCTGTGGTTCGGCATCATGATGCTCATTGCCCTTGACATCGGTTTCACTTCTCCGCCTTTCGGCCTGCTCCTGTTCGTGATGAAGGGCATCGCGCCCGACGATATCACCATGATGGACATCTACAAGGCCGCTCTTCCCTTCATCGCCTGCAACATCATCGCCCTTGGCCTGATCCTTGCCTTCCCGCAGATCGTTCTGTTCTTTACTAAGTAGGACAGGGCTCAGGATACAGGATTCCGGGGCCAGAGAAGATCGTTTTTTCTCTGGACCCTGAGCCCTAACCCCTAAGCCCTTCTTCCAGAAATCTTATCACCGCCCTGTTCCATCCCTCAGGCCCAATGCCTTCCGCCCGTTCGAATTTCTCCCCGTCAAAATGCGGATCGTAACCACTGCCATATTTCTCGACAATGACCGGGTGGTCAACGCACCGAAGCATGGGTAGGTCGTTGGGGCTGTCGCCGAGGGCAGCCGTCACGATCTCGCCGTATTGCCTCCTGTATATATTGATAAGGATTGAAACGGCCTTTCCCTTGTCGCTGTTACCGAGGATATGGAAAAAGAGGCCCTGGGTGATGTTAAAACCTTTTCTTTTCACCGCGTTGACGAGCTTTTCACGTTCTTTGGCGTTGCCCCGGAAAATAAAAGGCTCATCGAATTCCCTCATCTTTGCCATTGAGGCCTCGTCCGGGGGAAGGCCGGTTACGACAGCCATCTCTTCCCGGGTCATATCCCCGAACCCCCGCATATCAAAACCCGCCTCGCGGAGCTCTCCAATGGCCCTGCGGAGGTCCCGGTACTTCGCGCCAAGCCGCATGATACCGTAGTCACCTTTTTCATCCTCCTCAAAGGATATCAGCGACTCCGCGTCCTGTGAGAAATATCTTTTCGGAATAAAAACGGCACCGCCGTTCTCTGAGATAAAAGGGTCGGTGTTGCCGAGTTTTCTCCGGTAGTGCTCGATCTCCGTTCTCGTTTTGCTGGAACAGACAACAAGAGGGATGTGCATTGCCCGCAAAATGTCGAGCGCGGGCAACGCGGCATCGAAAGAATAGGTCTTCGAATCCAGGAGCGTGCCATCGAGGTCCGTGAAGATCACAGGTCTTCTCATTTCTCTCCACCGTTCATTATGGTATTATCCCACTATTCAAAGCCTGAAAAAAAGTGTAAAGTAGTTTACAGACGCTATATACCTCATAGAATAGATTGTTAAACTATACCCAAGGAGGCGAATATGTCCGATTTTTACCAGACCGGTGCCGTTGCAACCTTCCACAAACTCGGGGAGGGCAATCTCGAACAGATCGAATCAAAACTCACACGATACGCCCAGGAAAGACCGATAGCGCTTGTCCTGCCGTCGCTTTACAGCGAACTCGCCGGCGATGCCCTCACGAGGATCGTCGACCAGCTCAAAGAGGTCAGGTACATCAAGGAGATCGTCATTACCCTCGGGCCCGCATCGGAAAGGGAATTCCAGAACGCAAGGCAGTTCTTTTCCGTCCTGCCCCAGAAAACATGCGTAATCTGGAACAACGGCAAAAGGATGAAGAAGATATACCGCGCCATAGAGGCCGAAGACCTGCCGACAGGCCTTGAAGGGAAAGGGCGGTCCGTCTGGATGGCCTACGGCTATGTGCTGGCACGGCGTGAGTTCAACGCCATCGCGCTCCATGACTGTGATATCGTGACATATTCGCGCGACATGCTCGCCCGGCTCTGCTATCCCGTCACTAACCCGAGCCTTGATTACGACTTCTGCAAGGGCTATTACACACGGGTCACCGACAAGATGCACGGCAGGGTCACGCGGCTTCTCGTCACCCCGCTGATCCGGGCACTGGAGAAGATCATCGGTTATCACCCGCTCCTCGTTTTCTTCGACAGTTTCCGCTACATCCTCGCCGGTGAGTTCTCGATGGACGTGAACCTCGCCCGCATCAACAAGATCCCCGGGGACTGGGGCCTTGAAGTGGGAACGCTGGCGGAGGTATATAAGAACACCTCCATCAACCGCGTGTGCCAGGTCGATATCGCCGAAAATTACGAACACAAGCACCAGGACCTTTCACCCGAGGACGCGTCAAAGGGCCTCAACAAGATGTGTGTAGATATCTGCAAGTCCATATTCCGGACACTCGCTTCTGAAGGGATCGTCTTTTCAGACGGCTTTTTCAAGACGCTCTTCGCCACCTATACCCGCACCGCGCAGGACATGCTCAAGCGATACGAGGATGATGCCTCCATCAACGGCCTGCGCTTCGACCGCCACGAAGAAAGTCTTTCGGTGGAAACTTTTACGAGCGGCATCAAGAAGGCAGCCGAGGTCATGATGAAAGATCCCATGGGCGTTCCGCTCATATCGAGCTGGGACAGGGTGACCGCCGCATTGCCGGACATCCTCGACAGGATACAGGAAGCCGTGGAAGAGGATAATCGTTGAATTGGAGTGGCTCCATATCTTAGGCGCTTGTCATTGCAGCAAAGGCAGGCCCGAAGGGAGGTAGCAAGGGAGGGATGATGCGTTTTCTTATTTTTATCATATGTATCGTTATTCTCGTCGCCCTTTTTTCTACCCAGAACTCACAACCCGTGGCCGTTTCGTTCTTTGCCTGGAAATTCCAGGCGTCACTTGCGATCGTGGTCTTCCTCTGTGTGCTCTCCGGCATCGTTATCGGCATTGTGGCATCATTTTTCATTCGCTTGAAAAAGAAACCTCAAGAGCCGGCGAAAACCGGTCCCGGCACCGTTCAGGGGCCACACGGGAACGACAGGCCATGAAAAAGATAACCGTGATGACTGTGATCTTCATTGTCGCTGCCTGCCTTATCGTAATTATCGCGCCAAAGCGCAAAACCAGGCAGGCCAAGCCGGGACACTCCAACCATCAAATGCTCCGGGAGATCAAGGGGATCATAAAAAAAGGAGATACACTTTCCGGGCTCTTTACACGCAACAAGCTTCCCCCTGCCGATATCGGGCAGGCCAGGCAGGCAACAGATGGCGTTTACGATCTTGGAAGGCTCTGTTCCGGACGCCCTTACCGCATCATCGTTGACGACGAAGAGCGGCTTCATTCCCTCACCTATTGGATCAACGATGAAACATACCTCAATGTTTTCCGCGAGGGAGGATCGCTCCGCGCCGCCCTTGAGGAGAACGAATACGAGCGACGCCTTATATCTTTCGGGGGAGTCATAAAGGACAACCTTATCATATCCCTCGGCCCGGGTAAGGACGCCCTGCTCCTGGCCCTCGACCTCTCCGATGTCTTTGCGTGGGACATCGACTTCAACACCGACCTGAGGGACGGCGACACCTTCAGGGTCGTCGTGGAAGGCCTCTATCTCGAAAGCACTTTCAGGAAATTCGGTCACATACTGGCCGCCGAACTGGTGAACGACGGCACAAGGTTCTCCGCCTACCGGTTCGAGAACAACGGCTTGCCGGAATATTTCGATGCCCTGGGGAACCCCCTTAAAAAGGCATTTCTAAAGGCACCGCTCAATTTCAGAAGGATAAGTTCGTCCTTCACGGGGAAAAGGTACCATCCCATCCTGAAGCGCTACAAACCGCACAGGGGGGTCGATTACGCGGCGGCAACGGGAACGGCCGTTTCGGCGCTGGGTGACGGGACGGTTGGTTTCACAGGGTACAGCGGCGGTTATGGAAAGCTCGTCATCGTGCGGCACAAGAACGGTTACAGCACATACTATGGCCATCTGTCGCGGATCCCGAAGGGAATCAGGAAAAACGCCGCTGTCGCCCAGGGTGATGTGATCGGCTATGTCGGCTCGACGGGACTCGCCACCGGACCCCATCTTCACTTCGAAATGAGGGTGGCCGGGAAACCCGTTAACCCCTTTTCCGTCAAACTTGCAGGGAAAAGGCCCATACCGGCAGAACATCGCGATCGCTTTATGGAGTTCGTAGGGCTAATGGACGGCCGCCTTGCAGCCGCTCCGGTCATCGACGGCCCGCCGCTGCCTTCAGCGTTTGCGGGAAGAACAATTCCGAAAGAGGGTTGATGGAAAAATATTACCAGCACATAGGCATCCCTTTGGCCATCGCCGCAGGTTCCTTTGTTGTCCTGCTTATTGTCCGCTTTTTCGTACTCAAGCTTCTGCAGCGCTGGAGCTCCAAAACAACAACGAAAGTGGACAATATAATCGTTTCCTCTCTCAGCGCCCCCTCCCTGTTCTGGTGTGTCGCCATCTCCCTTGCGATCGGCGTTGCCATGTCGGACGTACCCCTGCGGTATACCCGCTATATAAACCTGACCATCGATGTCCTTGTGGTGTTATCGATAACGATCGCAACAGCCAACCTCGTTGGAAGGCTTTTTTCCAATTACGTCGAAACCTCAAATCTGCCCATTCCCACCACGGGACTTATGCAGGGTGTTATAAAGGGCACGATCATCATCATTGGCTTCCTGATAATTCTTAACATGCTGGGGATCTCCATAACACCCCTCATAACCGCCCTGGGCGTCGGGGGCCTTGCCGTAGCCCTTGCTCTCCAGGACACCCTTGCAAACCTTTTTGCCGGCATCCATATTCTTCTAGAAAAATCGTTGCGGGTCGGCGACTTTGTTAAACTTGAGTCCGGCCAGGAGGGGTATATCGACGATATCACCTGGCGGACAACGCGGGTGCGAATGCTCCCCAATAACATGGTAATAGTACCGAACAGCAAACTCGCGAAAAGTATCGTCACCAACTATTATCTTCCCGAGAAACGCCTTTCACTGCTGATACCGATCTCCGTCAGTTACAGCTGCGACCCGGCAACAGTGGAACGGGTGCTTATCGACGAGTCAAAAAGATCGGTCGGGGAGATCCCCGGGCTCCTTGGTGATCCCGAGCCCCTTGTCCGCTTCATACCTGGATTTGGTGAAAGCTCCCTGGACTTTACCTTGATCTGCCAGGTTGCTGAGTTTGTCGACCAATACCTGGCCCAGCATGAACTGCGAAAGCGCATCTTTGCGAGGTTCCGCGCGGAAGGTATTGAGATCCCCTTCCCGCAACGGACCGTCCATATCAGGGAGGGGAAATAATGGGAGAGATAGAGAGTCCTTTCGAATTCCGGCAGTGCATAAGTATCCTCAAGTCGACGGGCAAAAAGGCTGCAAACCTGAAGGAACTTCGGGAGATCATCGCCGTTGTGAGCGATGACTCGATCTTCCACCATACCTATCAATATTTCCTGAAGGAACACATCCTCGAATATACCAACGATTTCGCCCAGTGGGCCGGGGAAAGTCTCGAGGAGAGGGCGCTGGCGGAACAACTGTCCAACATCGACCCCTATGACTGCGAAACGATCTCCGACCTGAGGGCCGCTCTTATTTCAGTCATCGACTCTTACCTGGAAATGTTCCCCGAGCCCCGTGATGCCCTGCCCGGGGATGAGTTCTTCTTCAATGAAACGATCACCTTCGTCTTTCCCGTCGGGGTGTGGGCGAAAAACCTGGCCGAGTTCCTCATTGCCTTGAAATTCATAGACAACGGTTGTATCTACTACCACTTTTTCGAGGCACGCAAGCGCGTCGCGGGCGGGGTCGATGACTTTTCACGATGGCTCCAGGACAGTCTCCTGAAGAAAGAGCTGGCGGAAAAGGTGAGGGCCATTGACCCCTTCATGCATACCACCGAAGAGATACGGGCCCACATTGCCGAAATGATCATGGAAGAAGTGAGCACAGACATGGAGAAAACGGGGGTGCGGCCATGATCGAATCCTTCACAGGGATAGCCCCGAGGGGAGACCTGCTTCTTTTGAGAAAGCTGGCGGAAAAACTTGAGGGTAAGACCTTTCTTCACGTTAACTCTACCCGTGAGGGCGGCGGCGTGGCCGAGATCCTGCAAAGGATGGTCCCCATCCTGTCAAGCCTCGGCATCAAGGCGCGCTGGGAGATCATCAAGGGCGACGACAGGTTCTTTGACATGACGAAGAAAGTACACAACGCCCTTCAGGGCTATACCGAATTCATAGATAAGGCCATGTGGAAACACCACTTCAAGGTCAACGAAGGGAATGCCGCAAGTCTGGACCTCGATGCCGACGCGGTCCTTATCCACGACCCCCAGCCGTCCCCGCTTGTCACCTTCCGCAAGGGGGGCATCTGGATCTGGCGCTGCCACATAGATGTCTCCAATCCCCAGCAGGACGTCTTCAAGGAGATCGGGAAGTACGCGAAAAAGTTCGACGGGGCCATCTATTCCGTTTCCCGGTTTGCCGGCGCCATGTGTGCCAACGAGTTCATCATACCGCCGTCCATCGACCCCTTTTCCGAGAAGAACAGGGAGCTCACCGCCGACGAGATAGCGCAGACGGCGCAGAGGCTTAATATCCCACCGGACAGGCCGGTCATTCTCCAGGTTTCCCGTTTCGACAGGTTCAAAGACCCCATAGGCGTCATCATGGCCTACCGGATGGTAAAAAAGTATAATGATTGCATCCTCGTTCTTGCCGGCAGTCCGGCCACGGATGATCCCGAAGGCGCGGTGGTCCTTGACGAGGTCCGGGAATTTGCATCCGACGATCCAGACATCCGTATTCTTCTTCTGCCGCCATTTAGCGACAAAGACGTCAACGCCCTTCAGAGGATGGCCACGGTGGTCCTCCAGAAATCCCTCAAGGAAGGTTTCGGCCTTACCGTCGCGGAGGGCATGTGGAAGGGCAAGCCCGTCATCGGAGGTGCCGCCGGGGGCATACCCCTGCAGATCGTACACGGCGTAACGGGTTTTCTCGTCCATTCCATAGAAGGGACGGCATTCAGGATACGACAGCTCCTTAACAACACTGAAATGGCCGCACGTATGGGGGAACATGCCCGCGAATACGTTCGTCAGAATTTCCTTATCACGAGACAGGTAAGGGACTATCTTTCCGTCTGGTACACGCTGTCATCGAAGGGGAAAAGCCTGATAGAATTGTAAGAAAGACAGGACTCAGGGCTAAGGGCCGGGGGTCAGAGAAGAGCAAAAAGGACAAACATCCTTTGTCCATACCTTCTTCCGCCCCTGAGCCCTTCTTTCCCTTTTCCTCTGCATCCTGGATCCTGTCCCTCGTTTCTTTTGTAACCTGCTTGACAGACTGAATAATATCCATGTGTTAAATAATATATCTATATGGGCTAAAGGAGTGGGACCTTCCCGTGGTCACACAGGGGAAAAGGAGACGACATGAAAGAATGCAGATACCTCATACCAGGACTGGCATTAAGTTTTGTGACGGGATATGCCCTTTCACTGCTGGTCCCCATCGGGGCGTTCAGGCGGATGTTCGCCGGGGTCACCTGGAAAAAGGAGGAAAGATATTACGACGAACTGCCCGTCCAGCAGAGCGATCCATATATAGAAGGATTGGTAAGGGAGCTTCACACAGACCAGTTCGTCGTTTCATAGAGCATGGGCCGCGGGACCCCTTCCCTTTTATGCGAACGGCGGACCCATGGTAAAAAACTTGAAGGAGGTGTTCTCATGACAACGATGACCTTTGTTATCGCGGGGGCAATTCTATTGGGGATCGTAGCCGTTGTGGTCGCTATCGCGTTCGGCAGCAAAAAACCGCAGGAGCCTGGAAAAACAGCAAAAAGCTGACAGGCGGGCCGAAACGGCAACGGAACTTATTGTCGGGGCGGTCATCAACGATTTGACGGTCATTTCCCCCTGAAAAGGGTGGCTGGACGCCCGGAAGGCGCGTGATCGCGACCTTTCGGGCGAGACTTTTGAAAAACAGCTCACAGGACCAGGAAACAAGGAAACGAAAAGGTCCGGGATCTAAAATTCAGAGTTTTAGAAAAAAGAGGTCCTTCTCCGGGCCCAGGGTCCTAAGCTCTGTTCACTGAACCCTATCTTTCTGCTATACTAGAACTATAATATGAAATTTTCTGATGACATAAGTATCACAACGCGCCTCGGCGCCTTGCCGCTCAAGGACGGCTCAACATTCTTCCGGGTCTGGGCACCTTTTGCCGAAACCGTTTCCGTCGAGATCTTGCGCGGCGGCTGCAAACATGCGGCGGCGCTTGTCCGGTCGGAAAAGGACTATTTTGAAGGACCTGCGGACAACACGGGCCATAATGACCTATACAGGTATATAGTTGACGGCAGGTACGCACTCCCTGATCCCTCGTCGCACTCCCAACCCGAGGGCGTCCACGGGCCTTCACAGGTGATCGACCATGATTTGTTCGGTTGGGATGACAAAGGATGGCAGGGTATTCCCATTGAAGAATACATAATATTGAGCTTCACGTCGGCACCTTTACGGACGAAGGTACCTTCGAGGCCGTTGCGGGCTGCCTTGAATATTTTAAAGACCTCGGTATAAACGCAATTGAACTCATGCCGGTTGCCCAGTTTCCCGGGGGCAGGAACTGGGGGTACGACGGCACCTTCCCGTTTGCCCCGCAGGACACATACGGCGGACCGCAGGGACTCAAAACCCTGGTGAATTCCTGCCATGGTCACGGGATCGCCGTCATTATTGACGTGGTCTATAACCACCTCGGCCCCGAAGGCAATTACCTCGGCAAATTCGGGCCCTATTTCACCGACCGTTACCATACACCGTGGGGAGATGCGATCAATTTCGACGGGCCCTTTAGTGACGAGGTGAGACGCTATTTTATCGAAAGCGCCCTCGCCTGGATAACCAACTACCACATCGATGCCCTCAGAATAGATGCTATTCACGGCATTTTCGACTTCAGTGCGCGGACCTTTCTGGAAGGCCTTGCCGGGGCAGTGAGGATCCAAAGCAAGTCGCTCGGGAGGGCGTCCTACCTCATGGCCGAGAGTGACCTCAACGATATCCGCGTCATCCCCCCCGCGCGCTATGGAGGCCTCGGCCTTGACGCCCAGTGGAACGACGACTTTCACCACGCCCTCCACACTATCCTGACAGGAGAAAGGAATGGATACTACCGGGATTTCGGAACCCTTAACGGCATGGCAAAGGCCTTCCGGGAGGGCTACGTCTACACCGGGCAGTATTCGCCATACCGAAAAAGAAAACATGGCAGCCCTTCAAAACACAGGTCGGTCACGCAATTCGTCGTATTCTCCCAGAACCATGATCAGGTGGGCAACAGGGCTTCCGGCGACAGGACCGGCAGTCTCGTGCCCATGGAAAAACTGAGGACCGCGGCCGTTGCAGTTCTCCTTTCACCCTATATCCCCCTCCTGTTCATGGGGGAAGAATACGGCGAGACGGCGCCCTTCCTTTACTTTGTGAGCCACGGCGATGAAGCGCTCATTGACGCCGTCAGGGTCGGCCGGGCGGAAGAGTTCGCCTCATTTGACTGGGAAGAGGGCATTCCCGATCCGCAGGCGGAAGAAACATTCCTGCGATCAAAGATCAACAGGGAAATTCGCTTTTTGGGGCCTCATGGTTCTCTCCACGGATTTTACAAGCATCTTATGGCGCTCCGGCGCTCCTTAAGACCCTGGGAGATGACAAAGAAAAGACCTGTCGTGAGGCTTTTTCGCGGCAAAAGGGCGCTGCGCACCCTTATGCCCCTCGTCACCGGTGATATCGCCTGTCTCTTCAACTTCAGCGGGCATGAAGCGTCCGTCCATCCTTCATTGCCCCGCGGATCATGGACAAAGATCGTGGATACGGCTTCGCCGCAGTGGGGCGGCACAGGTGAAACGTCACCTGTGAATATCGAGTGTCCCGACACCCCTGTGACCATGTTGCCAATCAAGCTCGGCCCATCCAACGCGGTAGTGTACAAAAAGGAGAGATAGTGGAACGTTACGTCTGCATTCACTGCCATTTCTATCAGCCGCCCCGCGAGAACGCGTGGCTCGAATCCATCGAGATCCAGGACTCCGCCTACCCTTACCATGATTGGAACGAGCGCATCACCGCCGAATGTTACGCCCCCAATTCCGCGTCACGGATCTTCAACGGCGGCGGCCGAATCACCGATATTGTCAGCAACTATTCAAAGATCAGTTTCAATTTCGGCCCGACACTGCTCGCTGGATGAGCGAATTCGCGCCTCCCGTCTACGAGGCAATTCTCGAGGCCGACAGGCTAAGAGCCTCTTTCGTTCCGGTCATGGCAACGCGATTGCCCAGGTCTATAACCACATGATCATGCCGCTTGCCAATCCCAGGGACAAACAGACCCAGGTCCTCTGGGGAATCAGGGATTTTCAGAAAGCGCTTCGACCGCTTCCCCGAGGGTATGTGGCTTGCCGAAACGGCTGTGGACCTGGATACGCTCGAACACCTTGCCCGTGCAGGGATCCGTTTCACCATCCTCGCACCCAATCAGGCGTGGAAAGTGAGAAAGACGGGTTTCGGCAAGTGGAAGGACGTGAGCGGCGGCCGCATTGACCCCACCCGTCCCTATCTTGTAAGGCTTCCTTCGGGGCAAAGGATAACCGTTTTCTTTTACGACGGGCCCATATCACGTGCCGTTGCTTTCGAAGGCCTCCTCAAGCACGGCGAAGGATTTGCCGAAAGGCTTGCCTCCGGGTTCTCCGATAAGAGGGCCTGGGACCAGCTCATGCATATCGCCACGGATGGAGAAACCTATGGCCATCACCACCGGTTCGGAGACATGGCCCTTACCTTCGCCCTGCACCACATCGAAAGCAGCGGCCTGGCCCGGCTGACCAATTACGGCGAGTACCTCGAGCGATTCCCGCCCCAGCATGAGGTACAGATCTACGAGAACACTTCCTGGAGCTGTGCCCATGGCATCGAACGCTGGCGCAGCGATTGCGGGTGCAATTCCGGGGGACATAACGGCTGGAACCAGGGGTGGAGGGGTCCTTTGCGCGATGCCCTCGATTGGCTGCGTAATGAACTTGCCGATATATACGCGGCCAGGGCGATGGAATATCTACACGACCCCTGGTCTGCCCGTGATGATTACATCAATGTCATCCTGGACCGCAAAGCGGAAACTCTTGACGGCTTCTTTGCACAGCACGGCAGAAGGGCCCTTGGCTCCGATGAGAGAATCACTGTATTGAAGCTTCTCGAGGCCCAGCGCCACTGCCTTCTCATGTATACGAGCTGCGGGTGGTTCTTTGACGAGCTCTCGGGCATCGAAACGGTCCAGATCATGCAATACGCCGGCAGGGCGATCCAGCTCTCAGCTGAAGTATGCGGAAGGGATATGGAAAAAACTTTTACATCCATGCTCGAGAAGGCGAAAAGCAACATCCCTGAACAGGGGGATGGTGCCCGGATCTTCGAGGCGTCCGTAAAACCTGTCGCCATTGATCTTAAGAAGGTCGCCGTCCACTATGCCGTGTCTTCAGTGATCGAGGATTTCGGTGAACACACGGAAATATACAGTTTTTCCGTGGACAAGGAGGATTATTTCAAGATACGGGCCGGCAAAACGACCCTGACCATCGGCAAGGTGCTCGTCACTTCGCGGATCATAGGTGATTCGGAGCGCATCAGTTTCGCGCTCCTGCACATGGGAGGCCACGCCTTCAACGGCGGCGCAAGGGAGTACCTTGGCGAGGAGATCTTTAAGGCAATGCGGGGAGAAATCACCGCCGCCTTCGAAAAGGGCGATTTCGCCGGTGTCATCCACCTGATGGACCACCATTTCGGCATGCATAATTATTCCTTTACCAGTCTTTTCAGGGACCGGCAGCACGCACTCATGAACCTCCTGCTCAAAGATACCTTTGAAAAATACGAAATTGCCTACAGGGACATCTTCGAAGGCGAACGGATCCTGATGAACTTCTTCCGTGAAGCAGGGATGGCCGTCCCCAATGCGTTCCGCGCCGCCGCGGAGTTCATCCTTAACCTTGACCTGAAAAAGGCCCTTTCACAGGATGTCCTCGATGACAATAACATTGCCGGAATCCTTAAGGAAATTGAGAAATGGGGCCTCTCTTATGATATGCTGGAGGCAGAATTGATCATCAGGCGAAGGCTCAGGGAACAGATGGCCCGCTTACAGGAACCCGTCGGATATTTCCCTTGTCGATGCCATACAAAGCTATGGAGCTAGTCCGGCTCCTCCCCGTCGAGGTGAATCTCTGGGTGATCCAGAACATCTATTACGCCATGGCGCGTTCTGTCTATCACGATATGGCGGGAAGGGCCGGAAAAGAGGACGCGGACGCAACGCGGTGGATACGGGATTTCCTTGAGCTCGGGGAAACGTTCAATTTCGATACCAGTGTGATCCCGGGAAGGTAAATGAGGAAAAAACATGGAAACGCTTTTTTTTAAAATTCTCGCATACCCGTTGCTACCTACCGGGTCCAGTTCAACGGGAATTTCCGTTTCACCGATGCGGCTGCGATCATTCCCTATCTTTCGGAGCTTGGCATAAGCGATCTCTACGCCTCTCATACTTCACGGCCCGTCCGGGTAGCCTCCCCACGGTTACGACATTACGGACCCCACGAGGCTCAACCCCGAGATCGGCGCCACGGAAGACTACCAGCTCTTCATCGACGCGTTAAAGCGCCGGGGTATGGGACAGGTGCTCGATATCGTACCCAACCACATGTGCATTACCGGCGGCGGGAACAGGTACTGGACGGACCTCCTGGAGAACGGCCCGGCCTCTCTCTGTGCCGCGTTTTTCGATATCGACTGGGACCCGGTGAAGAAAGAACTGCGCAACAAGGTACTGCTGCCTTTCTCGCAGGTCAGTACGGCAATGTGCTGGAAAACGGGGAAATACGGCTTGTCTTCCAGGATGGTTCTTTCTTCATCAGTTTTTATGACCACCGGCTGCCGGTACTGCCCGACGTGCCCCGGGACATCCTGACCCTGAATGTAAGCAGGCTGGAAGAAAAAACAGCGGGAGCAATGGCGGACTGGATGAGCTTCTGAGTATTGTCACCGCTATTGAAAACCTCCCGCCATATTCCGAAACAGACCCCGATATAACGACCGTGCGATATCGGGAAAAGGAGATCATTAAAAAACGGCTCTTTGAAATATACCGGGCAGACGGGGCCATTCAAACGATGATAGACGAGAATGTCGCCGCCTTCAACGGGACACCGGACGACCCGAAAAGCTTCGACCTCTGGACCGGTCTGCTTTCCAAACAGATCTACCGGCTTTCATGCTGGCAGGTGGCCACGGAAGAGATCAATTACCGGAGGTTTTTCGACGTCAACAGTCTTGCCGCCATCAGGGTTGAAGACCCCCTTGTCTTCGATGAAACGCATCGTTTCATCTTCGAGCTCATTGAAGCCGGCAAGGTAACGGGGTTCGGGTGGACCATCCAGACGGGCTCTATGATCCATCCGAATATTTCGACCGTCTCCAGCGCCGCTGTTTCGACATTGCCATGATGTCCCATGTTGAAAAGGTCAGAAAAGATGTGGACCTTCCCTATGAGGACGGCTACATAGAGGAGGCCATATCTGAGCGATGCGACGAAGTCCTCCAGGCAGAAAAAAATTCCAAGCCTTTCTATATAGTCGCCGAAAAGATCCTTGGCCGGGGCGAGATCATGCCTGCCGAATGGCCGCTGTTCAGTACAACGGGATATGTCTTCCTCAACTCGTTGGGCGGCCTGTTCGTGGACAGTCAGAACGCGAAGGCTTTGACGCCCTGTACCGGAGATTTACCAGGATCAGATGGATTTCCAGGAGATCATCACGAAAAGAAAAAGGTCGTCATGCAGGTCGCCATGTCGAGTGAGGTCAACACGCTGGGGCACCATCTCAACACGATCACCGAACAGAACCGGCAGACCCGCGATTTTACCCTCAACAGCCTCATCAAGGTCATCGTTGAGGTCATTGCCTGCTTCCCCGTCTACAGGACCTACATCAACGGGCCCGATGTAAAGGAAAGGGACCGTCACTACATAGAGCTTGCCGTCGCGCGGGCGGCGAAGGAACCCCGTCATGAACGAATCGATATTTTTGTTCATTAAGGATGTCCTCCTTCTGAAATTCCGCCCCGACATGGATGATGGGGCAAAGGACGATTGGCTCAATTTCACCATGAGGTTCCAGCAGATAACGGGCCCGGTCATGGCGAAAGGTGTTGAGGACACGACTTTTTACATATACAACCGCCTTGTGTCCTTGAACGAGGTGGGGCAGTCCGGACCATTTCGGCACCCAGCTTGATACATTCCACGGGCAGAATATCGAACGGATAAAGAACTGGCCATATGCCCTCATTGCATCTCCACCCACGACACAAAGCGCAGTGAGGATGTGCGTGCCCGGATCAACGTCCTATCCGAGATCCCCGGCGAGTGGCGGGAGCATGTTCTCCTGTGGGCAAAAATAAATAAAAAACGGAAAATAGTTGTCAACAATCACCGGGTCCCGGACAGGAACGAAGAATATCTCCTCTACCAGACACTTATTGGCAGCTGGCCTTTTGGGGAGCAGGACGAGGAACAGCACAACGTTTACAAACACAGGATCAGGGACTACCTGGTCAAAGCGGTCAAGGAAGCCAAGGTCAATACCAGCTGGGTCGTCCGGACAGGATGCTGAAGACGCTCTCGCCGTCTTTATAGAGACAATCTTGACACAAATCGGGACAACCCTTTCCTTGCCGATTTCATACCCTTCCAGAAAGATATCCCTTTACGGCATGTACAACTCTGCTTCGCAGGCACTCCTCAAGATATGCGCTCCCGGCATCCCCGATTTCTACCAGGGAACAGAGCTGTGGGACCTGAGCCTTGTTGATCCTGACAACAGGAGGCCTGTCGATTTCGTGCTGCGCATGCGTATGCTGGAAGAGATGAAGGGGGCGCTTCGCGAGAGAGACCCCGTGGATTACGCGAATGAATTGACAAGATCGATGGAAGACGGCAGAATAAAGCTATATATAATGTACAAGGCCCTGGGGCTCAGGAAAGAAATGCGTGAACTCTTCGAAAAAGGTGAATATATACCGCTGGAAGTGACAGGGACACGGTCGGAACATGTCGTGGCCTTCGTTCGCCGGTTCCTCGACATGACGGTGATAGTGGCCGTTTCCGAGGTTTCTCGCAAAGATACTTTCTTCACCGGATACATCCTTTCACGGGATATGGGAAGACACGATGGTCTACGTACCGGCGGTCGAACGGTCGGGCCTATACAAACATCTTTACGGGGGAAGTGCTCACAAAAAAACGACAGGGAGAGACCGTGGGGCTTGCCTGCTCCGACATTTTTAAAAATTTTCCCGTGGCACTTCTCGAAACCGCTTACGGATCGACTTAAGGAGGGAATAGCGGATATGGCACAGGTACTTGCAATGATCCTTGCGGGGGGCAGGGTTGGCGAACTGGACGTCCTTACCTTTTTCCGTCCCAAATCGGTCCTCCCCTACGGAGGGCTCTACCGCATAATCGATTTTCCCATGAGCAACCTCATGCACTCCGACATCGAGAATGTTGGCATTCTGTCGCAGTACAGGCCCTTTGAACTGATCAACCACATCGCCAACGGAGAGCCCTGGGACATGACGGGCAGGCAGCGCTGCGCAGTCATATTGCCCCCTTTTCAGGGGCGGGGTGCTTCCGACTGGTACAAAGGCACTGCCGACGCCGTCTATCAGAATATCGACTTTATAAGGCTCAATAACCCCGAGATCGTCATGGTCCTTTCCGGTGATCACATATACCGGATGGACTATCGCAAGCTCATGAGTTCCACCTTGAAAAAAAGGCCGATCTCACCGTCGCCTTCACGAAGGTCTCCCGAGGGATCGTCGCGCTTCGGCCTCACCTCCATAGAAGACGAAGACCCACGCGGGGGAAGGATCACGGATTATAAGGAAAAACCGAAAAATTCCCGAATGGAATGGGCATCGCTGACGATCTATGTCTTCAGGACCGACCTTCTCATCGACGCCCTTACGGAGAACGCGGCCGGCCCCTCCCATGCCGGTTGCGGCAAGGACATCCGTTCCCATGCTCATGCAGAAATACAAGGTCTACGGATATGAGCACAGCGGCTACTGGGGATACACCCGCACCATAGAAGA
>CAWFIZ010000009.1:0-15451 GCA_963816115.1 uncultured delta proteobacterium
GAACCGTATAACTGCACCGTCGAGGCCAAGTCATCCCTGCAGCTCATCTACGAGGATATCGGCCTCGATGCCGTAGCGTCGAAGGTCACCCATATCATGCCGGACCTGAAGGTCGCGCCTTATTACGGATGTATCCTTAACAGGCCGCCCTAGATCGCGCAGTTCGACGACCCCGATAATCTCATTTCCATGGACAAGGTTCTCACCGCCGCGGGTATCGAAGGTGCGTGACTTCGCCTTCAAGATGGAGTGTTGCGGAGCCGCATTCGGTGTCCCCAAGCGGGACATGGTGAACCGGCTGACCTACAAGGTGCTTGAAATGGCCATCGACGCCGGTGCGAACTGTATTGCCGTCGCATGCCCGCTGTGTCAGCAGAACCTTGACCTTCGTCAGGAACAGGTCAACAAGACCATGGGCTCCAGTTTCAATATTCCCGTCATATATTTTACCCAGCTCATGGGCCTTGCCTTCGGGTATTCACCCAAGGAACTGGGCATGGACAAGATCATAGTCAGCGCGGAGAGGTCATCGGAGGATCGACGAGGAAGAGCATCAGAAGATGAAAATAAAGAAAAGAGGCGGCCGCCAAAAAGCCCCAGAAGGCAAAAAAGGAAACGGCCCCCGAAGAGACAAACAATTAAGGAGACCTGATCGATGCGGGTTCGTGAATTTATCTGCCATTGTGGAAGCAACATCGCGGGTACCGTGGACGTTGCGAAGGTAGCCGAAGAGGCCCGGAAGACGCCCGGGGTCGCCTTTGCGACGGCCTATATGTATACCTGTTCGGAGCCGGGACAGAAAGAGATCACGGATGCCATCGAGCGGGAGAAGCTCGACAGGGTCGTCGTGGCGGCATGCTCGCCCCGTATGCACGAAAAACACCTTTCGAAGGACGATCATGAAGGCGGGGCTCAACCGCTATTTCTTCGAGCAGGCCAACATTCGTGAACATGTGTCCTGGATAGGAGCCGACAAGGAGCTCAATACGGTCAAGGCGTCCATGCGGTGCAATACAACTGCAGCATTTTACCGATAATCAACTCTTAGCGGAGGTTAATGCCATATGCCGGAAATAGCCGTTAAAGAGCTTAGAGTTGTCGGCTTCTTATGTAACTGGTGCTCCTATGGCGGTGCAGATACTGCCGGTGTAAGCCGTTTTAAGCAGCCTACAGACCTTAGAATTATCAGGGTGCCCTGCTCCGGAAGAGTCGATCCGCTTTTTGTAGTAAAGGCCCTTCTTAACGGGGCCGACGGGGTGCTTGTTTCGGGCTGCCATCCGAGGGACTGCCATTATTCGGACGGGAATTTTTATGCGAGAAGAAGGCTTGAGATGCTGAAGAGGCTGCTTCCTCTTTCTGGGCATAGATGAAAGAAGATTTTATTATACCTGGGTCTCTGCATCAGAAGGTGCGCGATGGCAGCAGACAGTAACTGAGTTTACAAATAGAATTCATGAGTTGGGGCCCCCTCCACATTAAAAAGGAGGTAATGGATAAAGTCAAAACAGATAAACTTAAAGAAGTTGTCGCAAAGGTACTGGGCGATGTTGATCTGGTGATCGGCTATAAACAGGGCTTTGATGCAGTACATGCAACCCCCCACTTTATTACTTCAGCGGATCAGATCGAAAGTCTTGTCTGGAATCCTCTCTGCGTACACAATCTGACAACATACCTGCCTGCGCTTAAAATGAAAAAGGTTGCCGTTATTGTTAAGGGATGCGACAGCCGCACCATAGTCCAGTTCATCCAGGAAGGGCTTGTAACACGGGAAAATCTCGTTATTATCGGTATACCTTGCAGATAGCGGCGATTTCTGGCAGCAGGTAGTCAATAAATGCGTGAGTTGCGGCGCCTGCACGTTCCTGTGCCCACATGCTACTGTTTCAATATCACAGACGAACAGGGGATCACGAAAGGCGAACGGATCAGGACATGGGATTCATGCATGTTCAATCATTTTACCCTTGAGACGAGCGGACACAACCCGAGACCGATAAAACAAAAACGGTTCAGGAACCGCGCGGGGCATAAATTCTATTATTACCCGGAAAAATATGACGGCGCTATTGCCTGTTGCGGTTGTGGAAGATGCATCAGGTATTGCCCCGTTTCTGTCGATATAAGTGAGATCGTGGGGTATCTCAAAGACCCCAAGGCGGACCCGAAGAAATGGACCGCACAAAACACCAAAGCCGCAAAGGATTAGGAGCGCGCGATGACAGGGAATGAGAATCCATACCTTCCTGAATTGGCAACAGTTACGAAGGTAATTGAAGAAACACCGAATATCAAATCCTTCCAGGTGGTCTTGAACGACCCGGAAAAGATGAAAAATTTCAAGTTCGAGCCGGGACAGGTGGGCCAACTCTCCATTTTTGGTGTCGGTGAATCCACCTTTGTCATCAACTCTCCGCCCACCCGCATGGAGTATCTGAATTTCAGCGTTATGAAAGCGGGAGAGGTGACGTCGGCACTCCACGGCATCTATGAAGGAGACCAGATCGGCGTGAGGGCCCCGCTCGGCAACTGGTTCCCCTACGAGGACATGAAGGGAAAGAACATCCTCTTCATCGGCGGCGGCATCGGGCTTGCCCCGCTGAGGACCCTTATCCTGTACATGCTCGATAACAGGGCTGATTACAAGGACATTACCATTATCTACGGCTCGAGGACGCCCCCTGACCTGTGCTACAAGGACGACCTGAAAGAGTGGGAGCAGCGATCTGACGTGAACCTCATCCTCACCGTTGATAATGAATATCCCGGATGGGACAAGAGGATCGGTTTTGTACCCACGGTACTCAAGGAAGAGGCACCGAAATGGTTTGAGACGATCGCCATTACCTGCGGCCCGCCGATCATGATCAAGTTCGTCCTCGAAGGGCTGGCGCAACTGAATTTCCCCCCCGAGAGCATCCTCACGACCCTTGAAGCGCGCATGAAGTGCGGTATCGGCCTTTGCGGGCGCTGTAACCTCGGTCATAAGTATGTCTGCAAGGACGGGCCGGTTTTCACGCTGAAGCAACTGAAGGAACTCCCCAGCGACGAATAAGAGAAGACGGTTTCAAGTTTCAAGGCAAACCGATACCTTTCATCGCCTATCAGAGACGACGGAAGGTATTTTTTTTGGTTTTTTCGCTTGGATCCTTGAAACCTGAAACTTGGAACCTGAAACTGTCTTTACTTTCCGAGCAGTTTGAGTTCGTCTGGGTTGAAGGAGGTGATCCTCCAATGGCCTTCCGGGGATTTTGCCATGGTGAAGCTCACCGTGTCCTTGCCGCGCTGTTTTACCAGGGCCGTGTTGCCTTCCACGGTTACGGACAACCCGAAGATGGTTGTTTTTTTGAGCTTGCCTATGGATTCATCGTCACCGTAGGAGAGGAGCAGGTTCGTTATCGCTTCACCCATCTGTTTCTTCAACTGGGGCAAAAGCTGGGCAGCCGCATCTTTTCCGATACCCTGCATGGATTCCTCGAATTTGTTGCGTGCCGGCTCCTTCTTTTCCATACTGGCAAAAACATCCTTCGCCATGTTGTCAAGAATACTGTCGGTATCGAGGTATTTGAGGACACCCTTCGCGTCACGGTTTACGAGCGCCTTTTTCAGCATATAGAGACTGTAGTAGGGAGTTCCCTGGACGTAGAAAAAACCCATAACGGTAATCCCGATAAGGGCCCAGCAAATGACTATAATTAAGAGTACGCGGTTCTTTTTAGCAGGACCATCTTCCGGCACGTGTCACCTTCTGCATTTTATCTTGTCTCGATCGCGGTGATGACCCAGTATCCTTCGGCGGTCTTCTCCAGGCTCACGGTGGTGTTCTCAGTGGTCTCGGCCGATGCCGTTGCCTCGTCTGCCCCCACGTGGATGGGAGCCCTGATGACGGACCAGCCCTTGACGGCCAGGAAGAAGCTTTTCTCATGGGGGGAATCGATCTCGGTGATGAGCCGTTTTTTGAGCGCTTCCATCGGTTGGTTGTAGGTCACGCTTTCCGGCAGCCTTGCGGCGACCTTTTCAATGTCCATGAACTTCTGGGCCGTCTCGGCGTTACTGAAGACTATGGCTTTCTTGACCTGGATCAGAGCGTAACGGGGTGTTTTTTTAAAAACCTGGTAACCGTAGATGCCGGCAGCCACGATGATTATGATGATGATCCACCGGGCTGCGCTGCCCCTTTCGTTTCTCAGGAAATCGTTCATAAGCTCCCCTCCCGATATTCCTTTTGTCCCGGGATACCGGTTACGATAGCCCGAACTTGTTCCTTAAAAGCTCCCCGAGACTGCCAAGCCCTTCGGGAGACCTCTCTTCCTCTTTCACCTGGTCTTTATACCGAGTGTAGCTTTCCAGTTCTATCTTTTCATCAACCTTGGTCCTGCTCAATGTGACGCGGATCCGGCTGGGATCAACGGCGATGACAACTGCCTGCATGGATGATCCTGCGGGGAACATCCTGTTGTGGTTGGTGCCTTTCAAGGTTCCCATCTCGCCATTGGGAATGAACCCCGTCAGCCCTTCCTTTATCCTCAGGATTACGCCTGATGAAATGACGCGCTCCACCTTTGTTTCAAGAAGATCTCCAACAGAAGGAAGATCGACCTTTTCCATCACGATCTTGCGTTCTATGGAAAGGGTGAGCCGTCTTTTTTCCGTACTTATGTCAACGACCCTGGCTTCTACCTGCTGACCAGTCTCGAGCACCTCTTTGGGGTGGTTGATCCTTCTGCCGGCCCCCAGTTTGGAGATGGGGATAAGTCCGTCGATCCCGGGTTCGAGATTGACAAAGGCGCCGAAGCTCTCCAGGCGGACAACGCTGCCGAACACCGTTGAGTCCACAGGGTATTTTTCAGGGACAAGCAGGAAGGGGTCGGGCAGTACAGCCTTAAGGCTGAGGGTGATACGTTCTCTCGTCCAATCGATGTCCATGATCCTGGCCGTTATCTCGTCCCCTATCTCAACGAGGTTAGCGGCCTTCTCCCCTTTGATCCAGGATAGCTCGCTCAGCGGGATAAGGCCGTCAATGCCGCCGATATTGACAAAGACGCCGAATTTCTGGATCGACCGGACCACTCCGGCAACTTCCATCCCGGCAGCGAGGGTCTCTTTGAGCTTTTCCTTTTCCTTTTCCTGTTCCTTTTCCAAAAGGGCGCGGCGGGAGAGTATGATGTTGCGTCCCCTTTCCTTATACTCAAGCACCTTGAAGGGAAAAGTTTCGCCGATATATGATCCGGTGTTCTTGCTCCCTCTCAGGTCCATCTGCGAATAGGGGCAGAAGCATCTGACCTTGCCGACGCGAACCTCGTAGCCGCCTTTGAGCTCCCCGGATACCTTGCCGGTCACGGGTATATCCGCATCGAATGCGTTCTTGATGTTTTGCAGCGTGATGCTTGGGAAACTATGGATCAACGTTGTGAACTTTCTTGACCCTCCCTCGACGGATACGAAGTAGGCATCAATTTCATCGCCATCCTGAATGGCAACGAGACCTTCATCGTTGATAAATTCTTTTCTGTCAATTACCCCTTCACTTTTACCGCCGAGGTCGATATATACAAAATCGCCCGATATGCCGGCGATCCTGGTGGTGACCTTCTGGCCAGGTTCAAGTTTTTTCAGTAATTGTGCGCTTTGTTCGAAAAGCTTTGCGAAATCTTCTTCGTGGCCGCTCTCCGGCACACTCCTTTCTTCAATATTTTCCTGATCGTAGTTACGTTCGTCTGACATCGTCCGATTCTCCCTAAGTACTGTAAATATTTTTTGCTCCAGTAATGTACAATTTCTTGGGTGCTATGTAAAGCTATAGTTCTTGCAGATAATCATTTGACAATTCTAAGACCATGGAATAACATATGAAACAATCAAAACCCATATATCACGCATGGGCTTAAAGGGAGGCGTATGTGACTTCTTTTCCCACGGGTAGTTCCTATCTCAAGATGTTGGCAGTTTTATTATCGATAGTGTTCATGGCCGGGGTGGCATTGCCTGTTTTTGCGCAGGACAGGGGGGCGCCACAGCTTTCGAAGGAAAAGGCAGGTTACGCGCTGGGCGTCAGCATCGGCCGCAACATGAAAGACCTTTCCATCGACATTGATCCCGATATGATCGTTCGCGGGATCCGGGATGTGCTCAAGGGAAAGCTTACCCTTTCAGACCAGGAGGTAAGGACCGCCCTGGATAACTACGAAAAAGAGGTCATCAAGAAACTCGGCGCCAAGAACAAACGGGAAGGCGAGGCCTTTCTCAAGGAGAACGGGCAACGCAAAAGCGTGATCACCCTTCCAAGCGGTCTCCAATATATGGTTCTCAAGCAGGGGGCCGGGGCGGCACCGAAGGTGAATGACATGGTGACGGTACACTACCGCGCGAGAACGGTGGATGGGGTGGAGTTCGAAAGCTCTCACTGGAACAATAAGCCTGCCAATATCGTTGTCGGCAACACGATCAAGGGATGGACCGAGGCGCTGACAAAGATGCCCTACGGTTCAATGTGGCGGCTTTACATCCCGCCGGATCTTGCCTATGGCGAAGCGGGTGCCGGCACTGTCATCGGCCCCAATGCGACCATCATATGCGATCTCGAGCTGCTGGCGATAAAATGAGCGCCACGGGATGGATGTTGAACAAAAATATGGCGATCTGAAAGCGATCATCGGGGGTCTGAAAAAGGTGGTCGTGGCCTTCTCCGGGGGCATGGACAGCACGCTTCTGCTCAAGACGTCCATCGATGTCCTCGGCAACGGCAATGTGATCGCCGTGACCGGCAATGCTCCGATATTTCCTGTAAAAACGGTACATGAAGCGCGCAAGACGGCTAAGCACGTCGGGGCGCAGCACCTGGTCGTCGATACGGCAGTCCTAAAGATCGACCGGTTCCTGGAAAATTCTGCTGACCGCTGTTACTATTGCAAACGCAATCTTTTTGGCATCCTCTTTGATATTGCCGGCGAGAGAGGAATCTCCTGCGTTGTTGACGGGACCAATTTTGATGATACAGACGACTTCAGGCCGGGAGGACGGGCGGTCAAAGAGATGGGTGTCGTTAGCCCCCTGCTTCTGGCCGGACTGACCAAAGACGATATCGCGTATCTTTCAGGAAGGCTCTATCTCCCCACACAAAATATGCCTCCCGATGCATGTCTTTCGACAAGGGTCCCCTACGGGACACGGATCAACGCGTCGATCCTCAAGCGTATAGAACTTGCCGAGGACCTCATCAAGGCGACAGGAATATCGAGCGTGCGGGTGCGTCATCATGGGAGGATCGCACGGATCGAGGTATCCGAGGCAGATATCGAAAAGATCATTTCAGAGAAGGAGATGATCATAGAAGGCCTGAAAAGGTGTGGTTTTTCTTACGTTGCCCTTGACCTGGAAGGGTACAGGATGGGAAGTATGAATGAAGGAAAACAGGATATTTAGCATCTTTATCCTGGTCATGCTTGCTGTAGTCGTTTTAGGGATCCTGGCGGCGATCCTCATCCCTGCCTTGATGAGGTCGAAAATGGTGATCTGACACACGGCCTTTCTTGACCTTTGAGGATAAAAAGTGCAAAATTATTACGCAGTACATTGCGACCCGGGAGGGGCCATGGCACTAATGGACGACATAAGGAAAAAGACCGAGGAAGGGTTGAGGACCCTGAAGGAAACGGCGCAGGACATCGCCTTCAATATGGAGAAACAGGCCATGATCGGTAAAAGGAAATATCTCGACGTTACGAAGCTCCAGCGCAACATCCAGAAGGCCCACGCGGAGATAGGCGAATACGTCTACGACCAGTTCACGTCGGACAAGAACGTTTCCAGGGACGATCCCTTTATCAAGGACCGTATCGGTTCCGTCACGAGGATGCGTCTCACGATAGACGATATCGAAGAAGAGATATCCCGGCTTGAGGGCACCAGGCCGCCGGAAAGATAGAATAAGGATTCAGGGCTCGGACGGGCCAGAGACAATCCCTGTTGCTTTCTCTGGCCCCTGAGCCCTGTCCCCTGAGCCCTGTTTTCCCAATTTTTTCTGAAGGAGTTCAACGAGGGCCCTCATTTCATCTTTTTCGTCAACGGCCTCTGCCGGCAGCCAGTTGACGGTGCCGTCGATGAAGTATAGATGGATCCCCCTTTTTGTCTTCTTGTATTCAATGAGCTCCGGCCACTGCCTCTTCAGTTCATAATACCTTGACCGTAGAACGATATTATCCTCGTTTAAGGACAGCGATACCTCCTTTTCCAGCTGTCCTGCGGCCTTGGCCTTCCGTTTTTCACTCTCCGGTTTGGCCAGGAAGAACCATATGATAGCAAGACCTGCGATGAACCATATGATCGTGAGAGGGTTGAATCCCTTGCCGAAGAGCCCCATCAAGCCGATCATGAGGAAGAAGAGCCCCGCGGTGCTCACGATAAATCTTTTAGCGGGGTGCAGATCGGTGCGTTTAGGAGGGCCTTCTTTATGGGCCTCCACCAGGCTTTTTGTTTTTTCCGGCTTGTTAAATTTATATACCTCAGAAAGCGGTATCTGGAATGCCAGTTCCCTTTCGTGTTCTGTCGATCCGTGCATGCGACTATTCTATTGTCTGAGAGCGCAAATTGCAAACAGATTTCTTGTAAAAGGGGAAAGAGCTTCTCCGGTCTTTCTGGTTTCTAAGGTTTCTTTAGTTATTTATAAACCAGATAAACCAAAGAAACCAGAGAAACCAATCAGCCGGATCTACATATACTTCTTTATCAGCGCTTCAGCTATCTGGACGGCGTTCAGGGCCGCGCCCTTACGGATGTTGTCTGCTACTATCCACATGTTCAGGCCGTATTTTACCGTATCGTCCACCCTGATCCTGCCGACAAAGGTCTCATCCTTGCCTGCGGCGTCAATGGCCAGGGGGTACCTGTTCTTTGCCGGGTTGTCGATGACCTTCACGCCGGGCGCTTTCTTGAGGAGCTTGCGCGCCATGTCGGGGGTCATTTTGCTATCGAACTCGACATTCACCGATTCGGAGTGCCCGAAGAAGACGGGGACCCTCACCGTTGTTGCCGTGACTGCTATGGAGTCGTCTTCCATGATCTTCTTCGTTTCGTTGACCATCTTCATCTCTTCCTTGGTGTAGCCGCTGTCGAGGAAACTGTCGATGTGCGGCAGGCAGTTGAAGGCGATCTGGTGCGGATAGACCTTCTTTGGGATGGACTTCATGTTGTATATGGCGAGCACCTGCGCCTCCAGCTCCTTTATGGCCTTCTGTCCCGTGCCCGATACGGCCTGGTAGGTGGAGACCACGATCCTCTTGATCTTCGCCGCGTCGTGGAGCGGTTTCAGGGCGACGACCATCTGGATCGTCGAACAGTTCGGGTTGGCGATGATGCCCCGTTTCGTGTGCTGCGCGATGGCGTGTTCGTTCACCTCGGGAACGACAAGGGGGATATCGGGGTCCATCCTGAATGCGCTCGTGTTGTCGATTACGACACAACCGCTTGCCGCAGCAATGGGGGCAAACTTGAGGCTCACCGACCCGCCCGGGGAAAAAAGGCCGATGTCGATACCCTTGAAAGAGTCTTCTTTCAGTTCCTGCACATCGATATCTTCTCCGTGGAACATCATTGTCTTACCCACGCTCCGCGAGGAAGCGAGAAGTGTCAGGTTCTTGACCGGAAATTTCCGTTCCTCGAGGACTTTTACCATTTCGTTTCCGACTGCGCCGGTTGCCCCGACGACTGCAACGTTGTACTGTTTCATTTAGCCCTCCAGCTTTTTCTTGAGATAGTTTATCAGTCCGCCCTCGTTGATTAGCTCCACCATAAAGGGAGGAATGGGTTTTGCCGTCACTTCATTGCTGCCGCAACGGATAACGCCCGTTGTGACATTTACCTCGATCTCGTCACCGTCCTGTACGAGATCATAGATGTCCGCTTCGAGGAGCGCGAGGCCCTTGTTGAATGCATTGCGGTAGAAGATGCGGGCGAAGGTCTTCGCGATGACGAGCGGTATGCCCAGTGCCGTGATCGCGATGGGAGCGTGTTCGCGTGATGAGCCGCAGCCGAAGTTGGTTCCCGATACGATTATGTCACCCGCTTTGACCTTTTTCGGAAAATCGGGTGCGAGCGGTTCCATGCAGTGTTCCCCCAGGACCTTCGGGTCCGTGTGGGCGAGGTACTTCGCCGGGATGATGATGTCGGTGTCGATGTTATCTCCGAATTTCCATATCTTTCCCTGTAAGATCATATTACCTCCTCCGGGCGGGCTATCTTCCCCTTTATGGCCGTAGCGGCGGCAACGGCCGGACCCGCGAGGTAGACCTCGCTTTCGGGGTGCCCCATCCTTCCGATAAAGTTCCTGTTCGTTGTCGCCACCGCCCTCTCGCCCTTCGCGAGCACGCCCATGTGCCCGCCGAGGCAGGGACCGCAGGTGGGGGGCGAAATGATGCATCCCGCGTCGAGAAACGTCTGGAAATAGCCGCGTCTCATGGCCTCACCATATATCGCAGGCGTTGCGGGTATGATGATGCACCTTGTATATCTGGCGACCTTCTTCCCTTTAAGGATCTGCGCCGCCATCTCCAGGTCTTCCAGCCTCCCGTTCGTGCAGGAACCGATGACGACCTGGTCTATGCCGTCTTGCCCAGTTCACCGGCGTCCTTCACATTTGAAGGGAGCGATGGGCAGGCGACGGTGAAGCCTATCTTCGCCACGTCGATCTCGTAAACGTCGCGGTATCTCGCGTCTGTGTCGCTTTCGTAGGCTTTGTAAGGCCTTGTTGCGTGTTCTCTCATGTAGGCGATCGTCTTGTCATCGACGTGGAAGATGCCGTTCTTCCCGCCCGCTTCAATGGCCATGTTGGCGATGGTGAAACGGGAATCCATTGAAAGGGCCGAAATGGCCTCTCCCGTGTATTCCATGGCCGAGTAGAGCGCACCGTCGACGCCTATCATGCCGATGATATAAAGTATCAGCTCTTTGCCGGTGATCCATTTCGGCCATTTTCCGTAACAATGGAACTTGATGCTGTCGGGTACTTTCAGCCAGATGCTCCCCGTCACCATGCCGTATGTGAGGTCTGTGCTGCCGACGCCCGTCGAGAATGCCCCGAGCGCGCCGTAGGTGCAGGTGTGGCTGTCGGCGCCGATGACGAGGTCTCCCGCCACGACAAGCCCCTTTTCGGGAAGCAGCGCGTGTTCGATCCCGCACTGGCCGCCCTCGAAGAAGTTGACGATGCCATGTTTCTTCGAGAACTCCCGTATCTTTTTGCAATTCTCGGCAGAGAGTATGTCCTTGTTGGGAGTAAAGTGGTCGAGAACGAAGACGACCTTTTCGGGATCGAAAACGCCTTTAGCACCCACTTTCTCGAACTCCTCCAGGGAGAGCGGCGCCGTTATGTCGTTGGCCATGGCCAGATCGATCCGTGCATCGACGATCTCCCCGGCCTCCGTGAAGTCCTTATCGGCATGCGCTGCCAGTATCTTTTCAGTGATCGTCATTCCCATGTCAATTCCCCTTAGACGTTTTGCTTTTCATGTATTCCAGCCTGTTGAGCGCGTTTATGTATGCCTTCGCGCTCGCTACGATGATGTCCGTGTCCGCCCCTTTTCCGATTGCCTTGAGGCCTTTTTCCGAAACCTTTACGAAGACCTCGCCCTGGGCGTCCATGTCCTGCGTTATGGAGTTGACGGAGAACTTCTCCAGTTTGCTCGTCGTCTTCACCAGCTTCTTGATGATCTTGTATGCGGCGTCAACGGGGCCGTCGCCGGTGGCCACATCCTGGACGATGTTCCCTTCGACCTCCAGCTTGACCGTTGCCGTCGGTATCGTCGTGTTGCCGCAGCTCACGTTGAGGTATACGAGCTTGTACGTTTCAGGTATCTTGTATATCTCGCCCATGATGATCATTTCGATGTCTTCGTCATAGACGTTCTTCTTCATATCCGAGAGCGCCTTGAAGCGTTTGAATGCAAGGTTCAGTTCCTTGTCATCGAGTATATGGCCCAGTTCTTCGATGCGGTTCCTGAAGGCGTGCCTGCCGGAGTGCTTGCCGAGCACGAGGGAGCTTTTCTGGATACCCACGGATTCCGGCGTCATGATCTCATATGTGAGCTTTGATTTGAGCAGTCCGTCCTGGTGGATACCCGATTCGTGGGCGAAGGCGTTGGCACCGACGATCGCCTTGTTCGGCTGGACGGGCACACCGGTGATGGCGGTGATGAGCCTGCTCGTTGCGTGTATCTTCTCCGAGACGATCCGGGTGTCTGCGGTGAAACTGGCCTTCCTGGTCCTCAGGATCATGGCGATCTCTTCCAGCGACGCGTTGCCGGCCCTCTCGCCTATTCCGTTTATGGTGCACTCCACCTGGCGCGCGCCGTTATGAATGGCGGCGACGGAGTTTGCGACGGCCAGGCCGAGGTCGTTGTGGCAATGCACGCTGATGACGGCCTTGCCTATATTGGAGACGTTCTCCCTGATGTAGCGGATGAGCTCGCCGAACTCGTGAGGGATGGCGTATCCCACCGTGTCGGGTATGTTGACCGTTGTCGCTCCCGCATTGATGACCTCAGCGAGTACCTTGCAGAGATAGTCCCAGTCGCTGCGCGTGGCATCCATGGCCGAGAACTCGACGTTGTCAGTATATTTCTTTGCCCTCTTGACGGAAGCTATGGCGATCTTCAGCACCTCGTCACGGGTTTTTTTGAACTGGTGTTTGAGGTGGATGTCCGATGTGGATATGAAGGTATGAATGCGCGGCATCTTTGCTGCCTTGATCGCCCCCCATGCCCTGTCGATATCCTCATTGTTTGCGCGGGCCAATCCCGCGACCTGACAGTTTTTCACCGACCTGGCGATCTGGTTCACGGCATCAAAATCGCCCTCGGAGGCGATGGGGAAGCCTGCCTCGATGATGTCCACGCCAAGGAGTTCGAGCTGTCTTGCCACCCTGAGCTTTTCTTGAGTGTTCATGGTATTGCCGGGCGATTGCTCGCCGTCGCGCAATGTCGTGTCGAAAATAAATACCTGTTCTGACATGCTCTCCTCCTTTGTTTTATTTTCCCGCCGGCCTTTTGTTTTTCCTACGCTATGCAGGCCGGGGCAGGTGTTCCGATCTTCTTGAGCAGGAGTTCCATCAATGTATCCTCGTCCTCGATCCGGACCTCTATGGACAGGTAGAAGAGGTTCTCGGGAAGCTCCATGCCAAGGAGCTTGACGGCGTCCTTTTCCGTCGTGACGATACACTGGATATCGTCCACGGCCACCACCTTCTGAAGGTCCCGCGGGGTATACCGGTGGTGATCGGGGTAGGATATTTCATGGACCACGTCGGCGCCGATCGTCCTTAAGAGCTGAAAAAAGGACTGATTGTCGCCGAGCCCGGAAAAGGCGAGCGTCCGCCGGCCTTTCAGAAAATTGTAGTGGGTTATGAGGTCCTTCTTCATGTTGTACAGGTGGGCCGGTTTGTAGCTCACCTGGAACTTTGGGATGCCCCGCGTGAAATAAAGGGTCACGCTGTCCGGCTCCGCCTTGTTCACAAGTATGGCGTCAGACGACCTGACGCGCTCAATGGATTCACGGTAGGGGCCGAGTGGGAACAGTTCCCGTCTGCCCGGGGATTCTTTGCCGTTGAGGATGAGGATGTCCACATCTTTTTTCAGGTCTCTCACCTGGAACCCGTCATCGAGGATGGCCATGTCTATGCGGCAATCAACCATGCCGCACTCAATGGCCCTCAGGCGGTCTTTGCCCACTATCACGGGTATGTGCGTCCTCTTTGCCAGCATGTATGCCTCGTCACCGGCCGTTTCGGCCGTGTCGCTTTTGATGTCGACGGGAAAGGTCCCGTCTTTTTTCCTCATGTACCCCCGTGTAATGATCCCCGGGTTAAAGCCCTTTTCTTTGAATTTCCGGGAGAGCCGTTCGACAACGGGCGTTTTCCCCGGTCCCGCCGAGGGTAATGTTCCCGACGCTGATTACCGGTATGGGGGCGGTCTGTGTTTTCATCAACCCTGTCCTGTACATATATTCTCTCGCCATCAAGCCTATCTGGTAAAGGTAGGAGAGGAAGGCCAGCGGGATATACAGAAACCATCTCGCGAACTTTGCTTCCCTGTTCCATACCCTGACCATGGTCTCGCGCATGAGCAAGAGAAATTTATAACAGAAATACGGCGGAAAATCAATAATGGTAATGAGTTATAAAATGGAATAAATACCGTTTCAAGTTTCATATTATGACTCTTCAGGGGGTTGTTGAGAAATTATAATTTGTTCTTTACCTTGCATTTCCAATGCCTTTAAAAGATTTGCCTCTCGCCCGTCCCGCTTTGCGGGGCTAAAGGCCGCAGGGTACACAGGGAGAAGTTTTTGCGGACTGATCTTTGAGAATAATAAGATCAGTCCGCACTCCGATCGCCTGACGGCGAGGTAAAGGGGCTTTTTCTCTATCCCACTCGTCATAGTTTAAAAAGCGGGATCGAAAGTTCCCGGGAATTCCGGAAGCCTCTGGAATTCCCGGGAAAGTCTTTGTATTCCTCCGTGTGCTCTGCGGGCTCTAGAGAGGAGCACCAGCGACGAACGGGCGAGAGACAGGCCTTTTTGGTATTTGAACTTTTAGCGGATTTTTATATGGAACAATGGCGGCTGGATGTGGATGGAGCGGCAAGAGGGGCATTTGCCGGGTTTTGTCAGGCGGGTTCGTTTTTTGAAGACAAAGCCGCAGTGCCTGCATCCGGCTGAGATCACCTCAAGGCTCTTCCCGCTTTTGCCGAACGTCCTTTGCAGGTGTTCAAGGTGATCGCAGATGTCCTTCTCGGGTATCCTGATGATGTTGGAGAGTTCCTTCGCTGAATATGTCCCCTCTTCAAGGAGCGCCGTGATGTAGCGTCGTATCGTCTCGAAGCGCTCCACGGGCGCATCGCTCTCCGGAGGTCTTGTTCTGATCTTCATGTTCCTGTTCATGATGCGGGTCCTTTTAAGCTGGTTTGACGCCAACGTGTGCGTACATTCTACCAGAGGGCCCGGAAAAATAAAAGGCGGCTGAAGGTCAAAGACAACAAAAAAAGCCTGCCTCACGCCCAAGGCGTGGCACAGAGTCCACGGAGGAAGCGTAAAGATTGCGTCCGGATCTTAGAGAAGACAAAGATCAGGCCGCACTCGCATCGCCTTGACAGGCGAAGGTGAAGAAGCTTTGAATAGGTATCTTCTTTTTTGTCTGTCGATATTCGAAGTCCGATATTCGCATTCGGCACTTAAGATTTCTTTTCAATCCCGCTCGACGCAGTGTAAAGGCGGGATCGAAAGACCACGGAAATTCTTGAGGTCTCATGAATTTCCGTGGAAAGCCTTTGTCTTTCTCCGTGTTGCTCCGCGCCACGCCTTGGGCGTGGTCCAGAGAGGACCGAAGGGACGAACGGGCGTGAGACAAGATTTTTAAGGCCTTTTTCTTTTTTTCAGCACTGTCAGCGTTTCAAGGTGGGAGGTGTGG
>CAWFIZ010000010.1:0-11823 GCA_963816115.1 uncultured delta proteobacterium
GTGGCGAAGCTTTTTACGGAGGTGTACGGAGACGGTTACCCGGCAAAGATAGTCTATGATCCCCGGGGCCTTATTGGGGCCTGCGAGAGGCGCGACAATATACCGATCGTTGTCCGCGCCCCGGATAACAGGGTTGTCGGGTACAGCTCCCTGTTCCGCGCGGCCCCCGACAAGGGGGTTTACGAGAAGGGGAACGGGGCGGTCCTTCCCGCCTTCCGGAACGCGGGCGTTATGGGTATGATCTTTCAGTACGTCGGCAAGATGATACCGGGCATGGAAGGCATAAAGGTGTTCTTCGGGGAGTCCGTCTGCAACCACATATATATTCAGAAGGCGGCGCTCGCCAATCTGCCCTTCGTCGAGACGGCCCTCGAGGTAGACCTTATGCCCGCGGAGGCATACGACAAGGAGAAGAGCGCGTCGGGGCGGGTATCGACGCTCCTCATGTTCATAACCGTTGCCCGTAATCCGCATGTCATCCATGTTCCCGATATTTATGGCAGCTATTTTGAATACATATATGATGGCCTCGACGACAAGAGGTCCTTCACGCGGTCGATGGATGATCTTCCGCTTCACAAAAAACACGGATGGATACGCAGATATTCGACTTTGCCCGGGTGGCCCGCGTGGCGGTCCATGAGGTTGGACCGGACCTGTTAAGCGCTTTCGCTTTGGAAGAAGAGCGTATCCTTCGTCAGAATGTGGAGGTGGTCCAGGTGTGGCTCAAGCTTTCATGGCCGTGGATCGGCAAGGTTGCGGACCTGCTGAGGGGCAACGGCTGTTTCTTCGGCGGTATACTGCCGCAATGGTTCGGCGAGGACGGCCTTCTTATGCAGAAAACCATCTCGCGGCCCAATTGGGAAGGGGTCCATCTCTTTTCTGAGCGTGCGCAAAACATACTGGAGTTCGTCAAGGCCGATTGGCATTAATAGCATTAAGATCATTAACTGGAGTTGACCTATTTTTTGTCCGCGTTGCCGCAGTGAATACAGGGAAGGATCCGAGTTCTGCACCGAATGCGGGACGCGCAGCGCCGAAAGGTATGTTCCCCTTCTTGAGGTCGCGGAGGAAGAAGAATTGATGGTGGTTCGATCGGTGCTAACCGACGCGGGCATCCCTTTTATCGTGAAAGGCCAGGGAGCGCTGCCGAGCGAAGCGGCCGGATCAAGCAGCGCGTTTTCCGACGGCCGAACCGTACCAGGGCCAGCCATGATACTTGTACCGGAAGAGGACCTTGACGACGCGCGCGAGATCCTCCTCGTGAACGTATATCAGCCGGTCTCGGAACTTCGGGTCAAAGCGCTGGAAATGAAACTTCTGTCAGGGGTCATATGGGCCGCTGTGTGGTTCGTGCTGGGCTTTATGATCGCCTATCTTGTCGTCCCGGAAGATTGGGACCAGCTTTTGAGATTGTCCATATATATCCTTGCCGGCCTTGCCGCGGTGACACTTGGGAACGCGATACAAAGATCAAGGCGAAAGACAAAAGATTACGAAAACTGCCCATGGTTAAAGTAGGGCGGTCTTTCCCCTGTTTGCCATCGAAGTTAACAACTTGTTAACAACTATGCAAACTGATATCTTAATAAAGTTGTTAACCATCAGGCTATGATCGGGAGGGTAAAGATGGGGAAGCTTTCAGTCTTTTTGGGGAAGTTGCTGGTGTTGGTCCTTGCACTGTTCGCGTTTTGCGGCCGCACTGACCCCATTTGTTTGAGATGAAGGAGTTGAGGTAATGGAGATCTACACTGTCGGTTTTACAAAAAAGACGGCCGGGCAGTTTTTTGAGATCCTCAAAAAAGCCGGGATCAAAAGGGTGGTCGACATCCGGTTAAATAATGTTTCGCAACTCGCGGGGTTTACGAAGCGCGACGATCTGAAATACTTTCTCAAGGAAATATGCGGGGCCGATTACGTGCACCTGCCGATCCTTGCTCCGAATGCCGATATCATGGACGCATACAAGAAAAAAAGGATCGGTCAGGACGAGTTCGAAAAACAATTTGTCCGTTTGATGCGCGAACGCGGTGTGGAAAAACAGGTTGAACGGGCACTTTTTGATCTCCCCTCCGTCCTTCTTTGCAGTGAGCCCGATCCCAAACAGTGCCACAGACGGCTTGTCGCGGAGTATCTCAATTCAAAATGGACAGGAGTGAATATCATCCATCTTTAGCGAGGAGTTCACGAAGATGGTGATTTGTGGACGGGCACAAGGGGAAAGGAAAGATGCAGGTTATGGGTAATATCAGAATTTAAAAAGCGCATTATAAGAAAAGGGAGGGCGTAATGTCAAAGGCCAGAATTATCGGCGCAATTTGTCTGTGCTGCATGCTGATCACCACACTTGCATCAGGGGAGGCGGTGAGAACGAAAAACCCCTATGAAAGTGCCATTACCACTGCCCGCAGCGAGATCTGGCAAGCCGTGAACAGCGGCAAATGCGGGAGTGCTACCGCTGCCATAATGGTCGGGGGTAAGGTCGTTTATGCCGAAGGCTTTGGCATGGCGAACAGAGAGAAGAGCATCCCCGTCGGTACAACTACGCTTTTTAATATCGGCTCTATCAGCAAGGTGTATGCGGCAACGGCGATCATGCTGCTCGTTGACGACGGCAAGGTCTCTCTTGATAAGCCTGTCTCGGACTATCTTCCGGAGTTCAGGATGGCCGACGACAGATATAAGAAGATCACCGTAAGGATGGTGTTAAACCACGTATCGGGCATGCCGGGGACCGAGGGCTCGAATTCCTTCGGGTTCAAGTATGATGACAACGTGAAGCAGGAAACGATCAATACTTTGACCCGCGCGCATCTTAAGCATGCCCCGGGGGCAAGGGCGGTCTATTGCAATGACGGGTTCACGTTGGCGGAAATGATCGTGGAGCGGGTAAGCGGAAAAAAATACATCAATTTTCTTAATGAGAGGATCTTTAAGCCGCTGGGCCTGAAAAACACCGGTATAGGCGTGGGCGAGATCAAGGGTAAGTCCGTAGCGCTGTATTATGACGCTAAAACCGGGGAGGTCCATCCCCTTGAAACGCTTTCGGTCCTGGGTGCCGGCGGGTTGTCATCAACTGCCGAGGAGCTCTGCCGTTTCGTGGATGCTTTTTCAACCGGTGGCAAACTCTTGAAGAAAGCATCTCTCGATGAGATGAAAAAGGCGCAGCCTTCAGCGTTCAAGGGCAAGCTGAAAAATCCCGATATTTCGTATGGGCTGGGCTGGGACCTCACAGGCCTTCCGCGGTATGATGCGGCCGGAGTTCAAATATTAGGCAAGAGCGGCGGCACCGGAAATTACTCTTCGATGGTCTTCGCGGTTCCTGAAAAAAGAATATCTGTTGCTGTCATTGCTTCCGGTGCTGAAAGCGGCGCGATGAAAATAGCGCTGGATATATTAGATGCGGTACTGGTTGAGAAAAAACTCGTTCCAAAAAAGAGAAAGCCGTCCTGATACCGCCGGAAGCGCAGGAATTGCCGCAAGACCACGCTTCCTTTAGCGGTTATTATGCCAGCGACGCTAAATTGGGCCAGGTAGTGTTCGACGAGGATAAGAACAGCGCCACCTTGTACTACTTCAAGGAACGGGAGAAAACACCGGCGATCACGCTCGTCTATAATAACGGCTATTATCACGATACCGAAGGCGACCGTTTCTATTTTGCCAATATAGGCGGAGAAGGCTATTTGGTGAACTCTCCGTCTATGGCCGGGATCGATATGATCATGATGCAAAAAATAAAACCGATAGAAAAACCGCAAAGCCTCAAGATCGATATGGACGGCAAGGTTTGGCTGCGGCGCAACGTTGCTCCTTTTGAGTCGATCATGTCCGTGGAATCGCATTTTGCAAGATCGTTGTTGTACAAAGACCTGCCCGGATATGTGGTTTTTCTGGGTGTCAAAAGGATCGATTCCCCTGAATTCGCGGGTATGCCTTTTGACGCTGTCCGCGACCAGACGGAACTTACCCTTTTTGAAAAGAACGGGGCCGCATGGGCATGGGTTTCAGATCTGTTGTACAGTCCGGCAGAGAACGCCGCCGCATTAAAGGCCGGAGAGAATTCCGTAAAAATAGGGGGCGATGGATATAGCGAGTGGCTGGTATTGAATGAAGGCATGGTTGTAAGTTTTACAAAACCCGAACGGGGCAGAATAATCATATTCTCTTCCGACGACACCGCGACCTATGACAGCGCGCTCGATACGGGCGACGCGTATGCCGCCAGGGGTAATTATATTGAATTCGCAGGTTTTGCAAACGATGTTTTTACAGTCAAGGCCAAGCCCGCAACAGCAGGTGGAAAGAAGTAAAAGGTTCAAGCTATTTTTTTATCTCCCGCCTGCCGCCTTAAGCGGGATCGCTAAAGTTTCCCTCCCGGCCACGCCTCAGGCGTGGCACGGAGATTACGGAGAAAAGCAGTAAAAGATCACGGACCGATCCCGGAGCCTGCCAGGATCAGTCCGCACTCGCATCGCCTCCAGCGAAATTAAGCCCCGCTCTTTATCAATGACAACGACATAGCAATATCGTTTTTGTGGACTCGATGGAGATCAAGTCATTAATCGATCCTTTTCAGTTGAAAGCTCCTAACTGGTACTTCCTGAAAGCTTGGATGTCATTGTTTTTCCATTCATGCTATGTTACAAAAGAATATTATCAAGTCCGATCATGGCAGCTTTGACCGGCACATACTTGTCGGATTACGTGTTTCAGGTCAGGTTTTCGGGTTGGAAGGGGCAGCAAGGCGGTCTTGCCGCAGAATTCGGGATGATATTCTATAGGAGGAAAAAATGACGGGCAAGATGAAGCGGAACAATTACAAAGTGTTTGTGGTACCTCTTTTGTTTTTGGCCGGTATCATGCTGTGCGCAACACCGTCCTTCGCCGGGATGCCGCTCGGAGCCGCCTGCACGGCCCACAACCAGTGCGCCTCCGGGAACTGCAGCTTTGGGACGGGGCAGGGTTGTGTACCCCGCCAAGGGACCGGTAAGCCCAACGATTTTTGCACGAGGGGAGAACAATGCAGCAGCGGTTATTGCCAGCTCGCGGACGGGATCCGCGGCAAATGCACGACGCCGCCGGTCTTGTTACAGCTCGGCGCCGCCTGCGCGCAACACGGCCAGTGCGCCTCCGGGAACTGCGACAACCGGCCGGGGAGGGGTTGTGTACCCCGCCAAGGGACCGGTAAGCCCAACGATTTTTGCACGGTGGGAGGGCAATGCAGCAGCGGTTATTGCCAGCTCGCGGACGGGATCCGCGGCAAATGCACGACGCCGCCGGTCTTGTTACAGCTCGGCGCCGCCTGCGCGCAACACGGCCAGTGCGCCTCCGGGAACTGCGACAACCGGCCGGGGAGGGGTTGTGTACCCCGCCAAGGGACCGGTAAGCCCAACGATTTTTGCACGGTGGGAGGGCAATGCAGCAGCGGTTATTGCCAGCTCGCGGACGGGATCCGCGGCAAATGCACGACGCCGCCGAACTTTTTACCGCTCGGAGCCGCCTGCAGGGCCCACAACCAGTGCGCCTCCGGGAACTGCAGCTTTGGGACGGGGCAGGGTTGTGTACCCCGCCAAGGGACCGGTAAGCCCAACGATTTTTGCACGAGGGGAGAACAATGCAGCAGCGGTTATTGCCAGCTCGCGGACGGGATCCGCGGCAAATGCACGACGCCGCCGAAGAAGTAGAAGACCGCTAAAACGAAGAATTAATTTCTTTACGCAGTAAAAGGCAACCGGTTAGCGGTTGCCTTTTTTCTTTTTACACAAATGCTATCTTTCGGGGACAGGGATGACGACAGGTCTTATCCCCTGCAACGCGCTTTCCGGTTTCCACCCATCCTTCCGGCCCCATTGCCTTCCCCTGCTCATAAGTTGTCCATAGCACCAGCGGACAAAGCAAAGCTGCGCCACTGAGCTTTGGCGTTATGCTTCGTTTCAATCGGTAATCCTTAGCCTGTTATTCAACTGAAACTATTTATTTGTAGATACCGTTATACATATCCTGCTTTCCCTCGTGATATCTGTTAGTTACACCATGTTTTCCTTTACCCGTTTTTCGGGCGGCCCAAAATCATCTTTACCACGTATCTGGGTCCGTTGCAATACCACCTCAATGGCCTTGTAATAGTCACGCTGGACCTTAAGGTCTGCCACCCGGCAGTACCGCTGTGTCGTGGTGATCTGGCCGTGGCCCTGACTGCTCATGGAGAGGCGTGCATAGTGTCGCCTGTGGCCAACGTTTTCACGGGAACATCCCCTCGAGTCGCTCCCTGTCAGGGGCCAGCCTGTCGTGGTACTGAGGGAGGTACTCCAGGGTTACACACCCGTCCCAGCCCACGTCCTTGAGGGCTCGCAGCACGCTGAACCCGAAGTCCTCGACGGGCAGGTGGTTCAAGACGTTGTTGCTGAGTGCCGGGTCTATCCGGCTCTCTGACAGGTGCACGCCCGCTATGCTGCCGGAATACTCCTTTATCAGGTCAAACGCGTATTGTTCACGTACATGTGAGGTGTCGAGGACCATCGGCAGGTTGTGTTCCATTATTTCCTGCGGGGTGAACAGCCTGCTGTTGCTTTTGAACGTTTCGATAGCAGCAGTGACGGAGGCCGTCTCCTGCAGAGTCCTTATGTAAGAGAGCGCTACCGCCTGAAGCTCGGGCTTTCTCGCCTTCGCTACGTGGTTCTCGGGATGGAACACAACAGCGCTGGCGCCGACATTCTGTGCGAGTTTCATTACGGGCGCCGCCCAGGACAGGAAGGCATTGCCCGACAGTCTTCCATGAGGAGCGTGGACCGAGCTGACGAGGATGCTGTTATCGTGGACATACTCCTTCAGCTCGTTAAGCCGACCGACGACGGACCAGAATTCCTGCATGTCGTGAGGCAGCGCGAGCTCGACGGGTGTCCCCTCAAGGCCGGAGAGCCACCTGTCAAAGTCGTCGAAATGTACGGGGCGACGGATGCTGAATCTCATGGTGTATTATAGCACAGCACAAGGACAAGAGCCTGCGATGACAATATGAAATTCAAGAATAAAGATTTGACCCCATTACCGGAGAAAGTTATTGAAAATCAGCCCGAGTTACGGGAGAATCGTTTATGTTAAAAAAAACGGGGGGCATGAAGAGGCTTTTTTTCTATTTCGGGGCGGTCCTGGTCGTCTTCGTGCTGTTGCCGCCAATCCATCCCTGTGCGGCAGGCAATGAGGATCTGGATGGATATCCGTTAGTAAAGGGCAACTTCTGGGTGTATCGGGGCAAGGCCCGGTGGACGCAGGAAGGCGGCAAGGTTGTTGAACGGTTATCCACTGTGCGGGTGGACGTGGTCGAAGTGATAAAAAGGGAGCATCTGACCGTGGCCGTTATGAAAGGAGACCCTTCCGATTATGCTATGGAGGGGGCCGACGACCCGAGCTACCACCTGATGATCAGGGTGGGAACGGCCACGTATTTCGATATTGATGCCGCGAGAATGCCGGCCATTCTCGAAAAGGTCAGAGACCCGAAGGCAAGCCTCTTCGGCCTGCTCGAGGAAAACGAAGAGGTCGTGCTGGACCTTCCCCTCGTTGTCGGCAAAACATATGGAAGCCCGGCTCAGATAACGCGGGATGACCGGTATTACTGCTGGTTGGTCACGAAGGAAGAGGACTTTGACCTGTCCGGCGTGAACGGTCTTGGACCCCCCGGAAAAAAGAGGCAATATACGCTCCGCTATTTCACCCTGCCCGGTGAGGTATCCATGGACTTCGTCCCCGGCATCGGGATCACCGGGTACAGGTATGTCCATCATGGCACCATCGACGAGGCCGACCTGAGGCTTATAGAGTTTGGCAGAGCCCGTTAAAAAAATATCGCTTGAGTGACCTCGGGGGACGCCCTTCACGTTTCCACGTTGGTTTCTTTAGTTTCTCATGTTTCTCCAGTTTCTTTGGTTATATAAAAACCAGACAAACCAGACAAACCAACATCACCCAGGTGTCTTTCCTTACCTGCTTGGAGCATTCCCCATAACCCTCTTTACCCTTATTCCCTATCCCCTATTTTTAACCCCTTGCCGCAGTCCTCTTCACAAATCGCGTTCTGCCCTATTTTTATGCCCGCTGCAGAATTGAGCTCAAATTGTCTTTCTATACCTTTGTTGTCCTTTATGGTTATTATGTTTCCTTTGATAGCTGTCACATTTCCCTGCATTACGATAGGCTTCTGGCTGCTGCTCTTATCGCCCTTGTTCATCGCAAAGGCTGTACCGCCGATCATGAGAAGGCCGGCCACAACAATCATCGAAACGAGCTTCTTAAACATTCTCTCCTCCTTGAGGATATATTTGTTCAGCCGGGGACACCGGTCGTTCCCTGCCCGCAAAAATCCATTCTCCTGTAATTGCGATCAGATTACAAGCGGAAAATTAGGGACCAGAGATGTTCTTAAATATTTCAATAACAATTATTCCGGATACAGGTTTTCGCCGGTATCCCGCTTGAAGAGCGGGACTTTGGGTCCGCGCGCAGGGAGCGAGGAGTAAATGACCCCCCTCCGGACATCGTCTTCACAGAGGATGACCAGGGACAGTGTGTTTTTAGAAAGACGGTTTCAAGAGGTCTTAAAGATCATTTCATCAGAAAGACAACCGTATGATTGCAAGGCCGGGTAATCGTTTAGAGAGTAACTCTAGGGTCCTTTTCTATATCTGTAAGGCGTCAGCATATTCGTATGAAATACACTGACCTTCCGATGTTTCTTTGTAACCTTGTTCCTTGTGAGAAAAGTCCTTTATCTTTGTGGCTGTATAGTCCTTGAAATACTCCTTTACTGAGAGTAGCGCCTTGATCTCACTATCTGAAAACAACGACAGTACGTTAGAAGTGCCGATGGTCATCAGTTTTTCTGTAACAAAGCCCGGTCCGCAGACCTCTTCTTCAACCTTTAATAACCCGTTTCCAATTAGCGCCGCAAAGTAGTGATCATAGTTGTTGGGAACCGGCCCGAGCGGCAGATGCACATAATGAGCGCCCGTAACCGATGTCGTGTTTTCTTTGAAATGTTTAAAATCAGCGTAAAAGAGCAGCTTATTGACCTTTGTTTTGAAGTCACCTTCTCTGCAGAAGAATAGTATAGCATTGAATACTTTAGAAACGTCGAGATGCTTGTAGCCACTCAACTCATCTGCTTCATATTTCCCAAAACGCTCTTCAAAGATCCTCTCAAAAGAAAAAGCCTCCTCTTCTTCCATCTTCAGGTCTTTGAGAAGGTGCAGCCTTTTTCATCCCTCATGGCACCTGGTGTATCTTCAATGAGTTGATCAGATGCGGCTCCATCGCCAGTTCCTGACTTCCTTGTCGTGAGCTTCGTCTTGTAATGCCCCATTCTCGTAACGACTTAAGGTGACCGGTCCCCATCCAAGCAGCCTGCCCAACTCATTCTGCGTCAAACCATGCTTCTTTCGGAATGCCCTGAGGTCCGAAGGCTGCACCATTCCGTGTCGGGAGCGATACTCCGCGTATGCCCCTTCCAAAGGATCGCTGTCGGCCTTGGGGTCGTCGAAGTCCTCACCGCAGGTCAAACACTTATAGTACTTGACGGGGATCTCTATGCGCTCGCCTTTGATTTCGATGATTTCCTTCGTGTCGACGGTTTCCACATCCCTTGTGGCCTCACAATGTGGGCAAATGGCTTTCATCTTTCCTCTCCTTCCTTCTTTTCCTTAAAGGGAAAACAGAGCGGATAACCTGCCGGGTGAAAGGACAAGCACTTCGCTATCGTTTGTCCTTCCACTGACGCCAGTTTCAATTTGATATAAATATCTGTTCCGCCTATTTTTTTACCAAAAACCCATACTTCACCTGGTATATTTCTGTCTGGACTCGGCCCATCGGAGTAATCATCAACGGTGAGGGTCATTATTTCGTCCCTGCAGTTACTTACCGTGAAACCAAGCCATGCTCTCGCTTCCAAAAACTCACGTCTCGGAATAAAGTCAATACCCCTTTGCAACGCGATCTTCTTGAATGCCCTGAGAAATGTCCTGACTTCCTCTTTTTTTCTTCAGACACCTCACGTTCCTCGAATGGGGTTTAGATCACGACTTTATTATATAACTTTATGATAATTAGTCAAGAATAATTTATCATATGATATATTTTATTGCATCGAATTCCATAGGGTCTTGTGCCTGATCATTTTCATTATCTGCCCAGAGGATGATAGGGGTGTGAACGTCAGTTCCCATATCTCCTCAATCTTTTCCTTGACACCCTTCTAGAAACGTAAAGAGACTATTTGTTTTTCTTAATGTCCGGAGGGGGGGGGTTGTTTGTGAGTTGCGCAACGCCTCGGGCGTGGTCGAGCACGGACTTGGGCGCCTGCTTAGGGACCGCAGGAACGCTCAGGAGGACAACGCGTGCTGTCTGAGGAGTGAATGACCCCCTCCGGACATCGTCTTAAGAATGCCCCTAGTCTCCATAGGGAGAAAGCCTTACCTCGCCGAAGGCGATGCAAGTGCGGCCTGATCCTGGCAGGCTCCGGGATCAGGCCGCGATCTTTTCCTTTAGAATTTCTCTGTGCCCTCCGCGTGCTCCAGGGAGGAGCTTTAGCGATCCCGCTAAGGCGGGAGGCATGAGACAAGTCTTTGCCTTTTCTTCTATCTTTCACGCTCAAGCGGTTCAAGCTGCTCAAGCGGTTGCAACCCTTCTTTTCTAGTTTTCTTCAAACTCACTGACGAACGTGATGACGCAGATGGGCGGGGGGTATCCTGCCGGTGCGCACCCGACACCCATCACCGTGAAATTTGCGTCCACGATATATGACCTGGGCTGCTGCTTCGCCAAGGAACTGTCCTTCATGAGCTCTGTCACCACGGCGCTCCCGTAGTATCCATAGCTGTCTATTTCAGCGACGGCGCCGCTCCATTTGCCGAACTTCCGTACCCGCTCGAAGAGGCGATTGCGCCCTTCTTCTTTCGTGATGAGCGGTCTGTTCGGGCGGGCCAGTTCTTCGGCGCGCTCTTTGGAGGCGAACGATAGTCCCTTTGAGATCTTGAGCGGCTTAAGCTCTCCCGCGGCAGTGCTTGCCCCCCTTGTTTTGTTGACAGTTTCAAGTATCTCTATTTCACCCGGTGAAAGAAAGGAAAGGATCCTGACCCCTTCGTTAAGGGGCAGGTAGGCGGTTTCGCCCCCGACAGGACGGGTAGAGGAAGCACATCCCGCGATGATCGCGGCGCCCAGAAGAAGAACGATGAACAGGCAATACTTGTTATCCATATGCCACCTTCCTTTTTTCATGCCGAATTCATTCCATTGCCCTATACCAGCAAGGATATCCGCAGACCCCGCAGTTGTCAATAAAGAAGACCGTTCCAAAGTTTCATGGTTCCAAAGTTTCAGGGGAAAGACAATATGTTATCTTTTGCTTATATCACTCTGAAGTGGTTTGCGGACTTGATGCTCTGGCCAGCGCCGGCATGACGAACACCGTTTGTTTTTTGGTATGTGGTCTTAACAACGTATGCCATCGGACAGGTTCTTCAATTCGAGAGCATTAAAGACATTCGAGGTATTCCTGCTTTACCTCGCCGAAGGCGATGCAAGTGCGGCCTGATCCTGGCAGGCTCCGGGATCAGGCCGCTATCTTTTCTTTTACATTTCTCCGTGTCCTCTGCGGGCTCGAGTCCCGCCTGAGCGGGACGGGCGCGAGACAGGTTTTTGCCTTTTCTTCTATCTTTAAAGTTCAAGCGGCTCAAGCTGCTCAAAACGGTTCAAGCCGTCTCCTTAGCATATGGCAGATAGACGCCGGTTCCCATAAAATAGTTTGTTCCGGGGATGGGTTCTGCA
>CAWFIZ010000011.1:0-34366 GCA_963816115.1 uncultured delta proteobacterium
GATACCTACATGCTAAGACCTGAGACGGTGGTCCGGTCTTTTCGCTTGCGCACGGGCCTTACCGATATCGCCGTGGTCGAGGGAAATCGCGGTCTTTTCGATGCCATCGATGTCGAGGGCCACACCAGCTCTGCTGAACTTTCTAGAAGCTGCTGGGACTGCCCGTTATCCTATGTATCGACTGCACCAAGATGAGTCGAACGACGGCGGCTTTGGTGTCCGGCTGCATTGCTTTCGATCCGCAGATGCATATTGGCGGCGTGATCCTCAACCGAGTGGCTGGTTCGCGGCATGAACGCATCCTGAGGGATAGTCTCGGAAAATACTGCTCGATTCCCATCCTTGGCGCCGTGCCCAAATTGCGAACGGAAAGTTTTCCGGAGCGACACATGGGGCTTGTGCCCACACCGGAGCACAGCCGTCTTCAGCAGTCTCTGGAAGCGGTTAAGCGGATCGCCCGTAATTATCTGAATATGGATGCCATTGCCGCGGTCGCCCATCAGACGGAACAGGCAACCTCACCCGTTTCGGACCTTTGCCAGCTTTACCCCCGCAGCACCTTCGGAAGAAAAGTCAAGGTCGGCGTATTCAAAGATGCCGCGTTCCAGTTTTACTACCCGGAAAATCTGGAAGCGCTGAACTCGGCTGGGGCCGAGGCAGTGTTTATAAGCCCTCTTGAAGCATCCGATTTGCCTGCCGTGGATGCCTTGTATATCGGTGGCGGTTTTCCCGAAACCAATGCGGAAAGATTGGCTGGCAACCGTACGCTGGCCCAGGCTGTTTATGCGGCCGCTATGGAGGGCATGCCTATCTATGCCGAATGTGGTGGGTTAATGTACCTGGGAAAAGAACTTGTCTTGAACGGGCATGCATATCCAATGGCAGGTGTTTTGCCGGCGGTCCTTGGCCTTGCCCCCAGGCCCCAGGGGCTCGGCTACACGCGTTTGACCGTAACCAAAGATAACCCTTACTTTCCCGTCGGCTCACAGATTGTGGGGCATGAATTCCACTATTCTCACGTAATCCGTTGGTTGGGAGAAAAGGAAAGCTTTATTTTTGCAGTGGATCGCGGAGCCGGCATCATGGACGGAAGAGATGGTTTCTGCTATCGAAATGTGCTGGCCAGCTACACGCATATACACGCTTTAGGCGTTCCCGAGTGGGCTCCGGCCTTCGTGGCCGTTGCAAGGCGCTATTCATCCATCGAGAAGAAAATCTGAAAACCGGCAACCTTTATCGACCTGATATCGAAAACCTCGTACAGGTAAGCGCTTATAGTTGCCCCAACGGAAATGCGTACAAGTGTTTCTCAGTTTCATTTGAAGATCGAAGCGGCAGAAGAGATCAATCGAAAGGAACGCGCCAGCCGATCTTTAATCCGAAATCGTAATCATCCGAATCGTTAGCGTTCAAATCGATGTCGTCGGTTGCCGTTTCATCTCAGTTCTCACCCAAAAGGTCAATATCGCTTGATTCTCCGAGTTCTCTGGGCCTTTTATATAGAATGGTGCCTACCCCCCATAGCTGGTGATTTCGGTTCGCAGATTACCCAGTTAAAGCCCAGCGGAAATCTGGAAGGGCGGCATGCATCACCCAAGGTAGATTTGCATGAATCTCTGCCAGGCTTATCTTATAGGCGACGCTCTAAACAACACGCGAGAGGAGGACGCTATGCTATTCAGAGACAGAGGACCGTTGAAAACCATTATCGACCGGGAAAAGATGATTCAGTTGAAATCATGCGCAGCGTGCAACAGGCCTTTCAATCTTGGTGATCGCAGTGGTCCTGGCATGCGGGGCTTGGGAAGGATCGCCCAAACTCATTCACGAAAACGAAGCCGTTTACGATGCGGCGTCTGGAAGCTATTTTGAGAGGAAATGCTATTCGGCTAAAGGCGGGAAATTATAGCCCCTGAATAAGGCTTATCGTTGTACACGGGCAATATTTGCTTGCTCCTGCCAAATCTATGTGGCACAGATATAATCATTCGAGAATGCGCTTTGATATTCACCCGTCAAAACCAAGCCACAAAGGATTTACTCCATGAAAGCAAAGACCCGTGACAACGTGAATAAGGCCTTTATCGGTGAAGCCAAGGCCTATTTTCGGTTGCTGGCATACGCTGAAAAAGCCGATGAGGAAGATATCCCCCAAATGGCTCTTCTGTTTCGCGCCATCGCGGAAGCCGAGAAAGTTCACGCTATGCGCCACCTGAACCTGATCAAGGACCTCATTGTGAAAGATACGGATACCAATCTTGAAAAATCTTTCCAGCGTGAGAAGGCGATTAGTGAAACCGATTATCCGGACATGCTCAAGGATGCCGAGGAAGAGGGCGAAAGTGCAGCAGTCCTGGTGTTCGGTCAAGCCAGGGATGCCGAAGGCTACCACGCCAAGCTATATGACCGGGCCATCTATCATACGATCAAAGATAAGCAAACAACTTACCATATTTGCCAGGTCTGTGGTTATGTCGCCGACGGCAAGGCACCGGACAAGTGCCCAGTTTGCGGAGCACCCAAGGAGAAATTCAAATCCATGGGCGATGAGGGCAAGGTCCCTGCCGGCAAATAGCTGTACGAATGTAAAATGTCAGCCCCAATGATTCTAATGCTACCGTGATCTCCCAATATGAATCGAAGGTGCCTCCGAGTTTCTCATTCCATGTTTCGCTGGCAATTCTCCAAAGGACCACAATCACATCTGGCAACCTGCCGGCGGTTTCGATGCCGGCGTATCGCTATCGAACACCCATAGCAAAGAGGGTAGGGCTCCAGGTGAAGGATATTTGTCTTCTATCTGGCAAGGCCCACATGGCTGCGCATACCGTGTCGTGGTTATCAGAATGGGGGGAAACGTGTATTCCGCCATTATAAGAAATGGCCTAATGTCGGTCTATATTGGGATCGGATCATAGAAAACAAACACTCACCTGGCCAGGTAATCCGCCACGGCCCGCCAACATTTCCAGAGCCGCAGGTATTCATCCGCAGAACAGCTCAACAACGCCGGCCTAATATGAATACCTGCGGTCCCGCCCTCACCCCCCAAAAAAATGGCGGTGCTATCAAAACTTCCCGTCAGGTTCAAAGTCAAGATAACTTCACCTGGGCGTTATGGGCCGCAACACGGTTTCCGAAAGTGCATACATAATACTTGTGTGCTGTGTCGCTCGAGAGTTGCGCGACTTGCTTGAGGGCCTGCTTCTTGTTATTCACCATCGTGTTAAGAAGCAAAGCATTCCCTTGCGGTATAAGAAACTCTGGTGGAGGCAATGACTACCCATGAATGCTTATTTACCATTATCGGGTAGTAGATTAACTTCTTGATCGATATCGGAGATTTTACTGGAATGTCTTGTTTTCGGATCGCAAGGGGGCGGCCGTTTGACCGTGAGCTCAAGTTTTAGAATCGACCAGCCCTTGTTCAATGGCATAGGCTGTTAATGCCGCGGCATTATGCAGGTCCAGTTTGCTCATGATGTTGGCGCGGTGCTTTTCGACCGTCTTTGTGCTGATGTTCAAAAAGTTGCCGATATCTTTATTCATATAACCTTCAGCCAACAACTTGAGCACCTCTCGCTCGCGTTGTGTGATGGTTTCCCAATCGCTGCGTTCCTTTAAGGTTTTGCGACCGGTGAGATAACCCTCCATCACATCCTCGGCAATGCCCGGGCTTATAAAAGTCTTTCCGGATATGACGCTTTCGATGGCCATGAGCAATTCCTCACGGCTGGCGTCTTTGATGCAATATCCGTTCACACCGGCTTTGAACGTCTCCAGAACATATTGGTCGGATTCGTGAATGGTCAGCACCAGAATTTTCATGTCCGGGTATTGGGTGCGCAAATCTTTTACAACACTGATTCCGCTCAGTCGGGGCATGGACAGATCCAAGAGCAGGAGGTCTGGCAAATGTTTTCGTACGCAGCGTATGGCTTCAAGGCCGTCCTGGGCTTCGGCCACAACTTCCAGATCGCCATTGGCCAGCAGCAGCGCTTTAAGTCCTTCTCTGAAGAGCTGGTGGTCTTCGGCAATGACAACCCTTTTTTTAGACTTCATCCTCGTCCCCCGATTTGATTGAATATAAATAAGAAAAGCATGATGCAAAGGCATGTACAACAGAAGTTCACGGGCAGGGATAGAAGAACCCTATAAAAATGCCTCGACATCACCTACTACCCATAATGCAATCCTTTTGCATTAGTCAATGGGGTCAAGACCTCATTATGGATATTACGCTGATTGTGAACAACGGTCTGATCGACAAGCGCAAGATGCGAAGGTAAAATGAAATCGCCGTTATTGTCCATCATCCGAAGATGGGAAATGCTGTCGTTGGATCGATTGGTGCCCTCGGCGTGAATCGAACACGCGACCAACAGATTAGGAATCTGCTGCTCTATCCCCTGAGCTACGAGGGCATTACTGGTAGGTGGCTATCGTGATTAGAGATCATATCGGAATCTATGTTCGCCCGTCAGATAGCACAAAGAATCGGAATTGGAAATTGGGATTTTGGCGGCTCACTGCGGCACGAACTGGTGTGGTACAGGAATGACACGCCACACATCACTCAACAACCAACTTCTGGCCCGGATAAATTTTGCTGCCCGGCGAAAGCTGGTTTAGGTGCAGCAGCCGTTCCAGGGTGATTTTATGCTTATTCGCAATGGTAAAAGGGGTATCGCCCTGTTGGACATGGTAGGTGCTATTGCTGGTTGAGCTCAATTTGCTGGCATCCAGCAACGGATTAGGCTTATATCCCGGAATCTTGAGCTTCTGGCCAATCTGCAATCCTTTGGAGGAAAGATTGTTCAAATCTTGAATCTGCTGCACGGTGGTGCCATATCTATTGGCAATGTTCCAGAGGGAATCCCCCTTGGCTACGGAATGCATGCCTGAAAAAGCAACCTGCTTTTTCACTTCCTGCTCATTGGCCACAAATCGACCTTGAGGAACTTTCAGGGTCCGGCCAGTGCGGATCACGCGCGAACGCCCAAGGTTGTTAAGCTGCGATATGGTCGATGGGCTGGTTTTATAGCGACGTGCGATGCTGGCGAGGGTTTCACCGGAGCGCACGCGGTGATAGGCGTAAGTTCCTTTTGAAATTTGCGGTTGAGGCAGTGCACAGGTTGTGATGCTGTCGAGGCTGGCCAACAGCGTATCGCCTTTTTCTTTCGGAATCCTGAGCTTGTAAGGTTCCGGGGGCAGGATCATATAGCGCAATTCTGGGTTTAACTCTTCCAATTGCGCCACATCCATGTTGATGGCTGTACTGATGTCCTTCAAATGCACCTGGCGGTTGATTTCCAACTGCTCATATTCAAGAGGGGAATCCAAGGTCAGTGCGTTCAGACCGTATTTTTCCGGATTCTTAACGATATGAAGCGTCGCGAAGAATCGCGGTACATAACGGGCCGTTTCCCGCGGTAGACGTTGATAGAGGTCCCAAAAATTATCCAAATAGTTGACGTTTTGGGTGCGGATGACTTGCAGAACGCGTCCTTCACCACAATTGTAGGCGGCCAGCACAGTCGCCCAGTCACCAAAAATATTGTGGAGCTCCTGCAAATAGTCGATGGCCGCGCCGGTAGATTTGATGAAGTCTATGCGCTCATCGACATAATTGGTGCGTTTGAGACCGAACTTATATCCTGTAGAGGGAATGAACTGCCACAACCCCAATGCTCTTGCCGGAGAAAGCGCTTTGGATTTGAATCCGCTTTCGATCAACGGCAACCAGGATAATTCTTCGGGTAAGCCGGCTTGTTTGAGGGCTTGTACCATGTAGGGGCGGTAGCGCCCTGAACGTTGGTAAGCGCTTCGGAAAAAATCCTTTTCGTGCCCCACGGTAAACAGCCTTAGCTCGGCCTCGATATGGCTGTTCATGGCCATGGGAATTTCGTCATGCTTGCCATTCACGACAATATTGCGGGAAGCATAGATCTCCAGAATTCGCTTGGAAATCAAGAAACGAAGATCCTCCTTTTGCTGGATCAACTTGGGGTCCTGGTTCGTGTCCACTTCCAGCACCATGGCATATGCCTTGTCCAGAGCTTCCAGGGCATTCTCCAACTCGCCGTTTTGCCAGCTAGTTTGAGAATCTTCACAAAAAACAAGGGCTTCATCCAGTTTGGACTGGGCTTCTTTGTCGGCTGGAGAATCTTCCTTTGCGCTAAGTTCGCAATCGTCAACCCCATCCGGGCAATCGCCATCTATATCCTGATCCTGACCTGCCACCCCGGTTCCGAGATCGGATTCATTTTCCGAGGCCATATCCTGAGCCGAATGAGAAGACCGATTGCTCGAGTTTTGGGTTTCGCTGGAAGGCGCTGAGGCGAGATGGCTACAGTTGCAAAGGAAAAAAACAAAAGGAAAGATCAGGGAATAAAAGATGATTTTTTTCAAAGCTGTCATCCGCCCATCGTTTTGCCACGCCAACCGCAATTTATGGTTGAAAGCGCGGGGGGTTGTCGTTTATATAAGGTGCGCGTACACCAGCTTCCAATCTGCGGCGCACGATAGCATGAAAATTACCTCTTCTGTCAAGCAATTATGCTTGCACGAACATCCTCAAAGGACTTAAAGGACATATCGGTCATTGGCTTAATATCTTTAGTATAGAGCGTTGGATTGCTATAATTTTTAATAATGGCCACGGCGAACAACATCAACCATTCTGATTCTTAGGCGTGGAATGATGGCATCCTCTGGAAAAGTGAATAAAGGTTACCGAGCGATAGGAACAATTTTAGGGGTTGAATTAAAAAATTGTATTTGAGCAAAATAAAGCTTGTCATTTTGAATTTTGCTGAGTAAAAAGACCAATTTTAGTTACCTTGGCACCTTGTGGCCTGGTTTGATCTTTAAAATAGGTTAGATGTTTGGTGCCAGCGTAGCTCAGTTGGTAGAGCTACTGATTTGTAATCAGTGGGTCGTGGGTTCGAGTCCCTCCGCTGGCTCCAACAGACGCATACGGTGGGGTTCCCGAGTGGCCAAAGGGAACAGACTGTAAATCTGTCGGCTATAGCCTTCGGAGGTTCGAATCCTCCCCCCACCACCACTCATTGGAATTATGCTCAATGTAGGAGATCCGTTTTTCGGAGTCGTTTCTGACTACATGGCTGCCAGCAAGAGCCCTATGCATCGCTGTTCCGACCAAAGCGAGGCAAAGATGCATGTGGATGCGAGTGTTCAGAAGCTAGTTTGATCGAGAAATCGGGCGGGAGTAGCTCAGTTGGTAGAGCTTCAGCCTTCCAAGCTGACTGTCGCGAGTTCGAGCCTCGTCTCCCGCTCCAAGTTCATCTTCTGGACCTTGCAAGGCCTTCGATCAGAACAATCCGAATATAGTCCAATTGCCCACGTAGCTCAGACGGTAGAGCGCTTCCTTGGTAAGGAAGAGGTCCTCCGGTTCGATTCCGGACGTGGGCTCCATCTATTTATACATGGCAAACGTCAGCAGGTGGATCCAGCGGCAGAACAATCACCTGATCGTGGCGGTCGAGATTCAGAGCCTATTTGCAATGACTTTATGAATTTCCAGGGAGGACGAGATGGCGAAGGCAAAATTTGAGAGAAAGAAGCCACATGTCAACGTAGGGACGATCGGTCACATTGATCATGGCAAGACGACTTTGACGGCAGCGATCACCAAGCATAATGGATTGAAAGGTCGTGCGGATTTTGTGCCGTTTGATCAGATCGACAAGGCGCCCGAGGAGAAAGAGCGCGGGATCACGATTGCCACGGCGCATGTCGAGTATGAATCCGAAAAGCGCCATTATGCCCATGTGGATTGTCCGGGGCATGCGGACTATATCAAGAACATGATCACGGGCGCCGCCCAGATGGACGGTGCGATTCTGGTGGTGGCGGCCGACGATGGTCCGATGCCCCAGACGCGGGAGCACATCTTGCTGGCCCGTCAGGTCGGTGTGCCGCGCATCGTGGTGTTTTTGAACAAATGCGACATGGTCGACGACGCGGAGCTGATCGAGCTGGTGGAACTGGAGCTGCGCGAGCTGTTGACCAAGTATGAGTTTCCTGGCGACGACACGCCGATCATCCGCGGCAGCGCGCTCAAGGCGCTGGAGAGCGATGATCCGGATAGCGCCGAAGCCAAGTGCATTTTCGAGCTGATGAATGCCATCGACACCTTTATTCCCGAGCCCAAGCGCGACATCGACAAGCCCTTCCTGATGCCCATTGAGGACGTGTTCAGCATCTCCGGCCGCGGCACGGTTGTGACCGGCCGTGTGGAGCGCGGTATCGTCAAGGTCGGCGACAACGTCGAGATCGTAGGCATTCGTCCGACCTTAAAGACGGTGTGCACGGGCGTCGAGATGTTCCGCAAGCTGTTGGATGAAGGCCGGGCCGGCGACAACATCGGTGTTCTGCTGCGCGGCACCAAGCGCGAGGAAGTTGAGCGCGGTCAGGTTGTGGCGCTACCGGGCACGATCACGCCGCACACCAAGTTCAAGGCCGAGGCGTACATTTTGAGCAAGGAAGAGGGTGGACGTCACACGCCGTTCTTCAACGGGTACCGGCCGCAGTTTTATTTCCGAACCACCGACGTGACCGGCATTTTGAATCTGCCCGAGGGTGTGGAGATGGTGATGCCTGGGGACAATGTGGCGATCACGGCCGAGTTGATTACACCGATCGCCATGGAAAAAGAGCTGCGCTTTGCCATCCGCGAAGGCGGACGTACGGTCGGCGCCGGCGTGGTGAGCGAAATCATCGAGTAATAACCAAGGAGTCGACAGGTGAGAGTAATCGTAACGCTGGCATGCGGCGAGTGTAAACGTCGCAACTACACGACGACTAAGAACAAGCGGACCACCCCAGACAAGCTGGAGTTCAGTAAGTACTGTCCGTTCTGTCAGAAACATACACCTCATAAGGAAACCAAGTAGCTCAAGTGACACAGCGATGTGCCGCCCGTGCAGGCCAGTAGCTCGAATGGTAGAGCATAGGGCTCCATCCGGGTGTTGGGAGTTCGAATCCCTCCCGGCCTGCCAAAGGGTCTGGAGGGATTAAAAAGGGCTATGACATACGAACGATTGCTTGGAAAAGGGAATCCCTGATCGGAGTGATCGACGAGGAGTGGCATGGGACGGATACTTAAGAAGAAAGATCCCGAGAAAAAAAAGGCTCAGCGTCTGGAAAAAAATGGTGATGCATCCTCAACGCCACAATCAGGGGAGGAAGGAGCTGCACCAGCGCTTAAAAAAGCACCGGTCATAGCCAAGCCGAAAGCGCTGGTACCGGTTGGTGAAAAGAATTTTCTGGATAAAAGCGTCCAATTTCTGCGGGAAGTAAAGATCGAGTTGAAAAAGGTCACCTGGCCTTCCCGCAAGCAGACCATGGGCTCCACCCTGGTCGTTATAAGTGACCTTTCGGGGTCAACAAAACAAAAAGGGGGTTTTTATGAAGGGTAAGAAATCTCTGTTTATCCTCGGCCTGTGTATCTTTCTCCTCGGTGCGTTCATCATCTATTCGGGTAACCTGCAGAGCCAGACAAAGATAACGCTCACCTATGCCAATTTCCCGCCGGCAACGACGTTTCCCTGCATCCAGATGGAGCGCTGGGCAAAAGAGGTCGAAAAAAGGACCAACGGCAAGGTAAAGGTCCAGACCTTCCCGGGCGGAACGCTGCTGCCCGCGAAGAACATCTTCGACGGTGTGATCACCGGTACGGCCGACATCGGTAATTTTGCCATGAGCTACCAGCCCGGGCGTTTCCCGCTATCGGAGGCCATTGACCTCCCGATAGGGTTTACGAGCGCAAAGGTGGCCAGCCTTGCCCTTTACGACCTTATCGAAAAATACAAACCGAAAGAATTCGAAAAGGTCAAAGTGCTCACCCTTTTCACCTGTCCTCCCGCCGACATCATGTCAAAAACACCCGTCAAGACCCTCGCCGACCTGAAGGGGATGGAGTTGAGGGCATCCGGAACCGGCGCGACCGTCCTCAAATACCTCGGTGCAACACCCGTCGGTATGCCTCAATCAGAGGCACCGGAAGCAATACAGAAGGGCGTTGTGAAGGGTAACGTTTCATCGATGGAGATCCTTAAAGACTTCAACTTTGCAGCATACCTGCCGTACGCAACGGAAGCGAATCTTTTTGTTGTCTCCTTCGCCGTCGTCATGAACAAGGACAAATGGAACTCTCTGCCCGCCGATGTGAAAAAGGTCTTTGATGACCTCAGACGCGAACAGGCAGACTGGACCGGTACATACGTAGATAATCACGTAAAGGAAGCCCTCAAATGGTCAAAAGAAAAATATAATCATCAGCTGATCAGTTTTTCGGCAAAAGACCAGGCAGAAATACGGAGACTTACGAAACCGATGATCGACGAATACGTCAAAAAAGTTACCGCCATGGGCATGCCCGGCGACCAGATCATGAAAGACGTGTATCAGTTAAAAGACAAGTACGAAAAAGAATCCAAAAAATAACAGTCGGAAGTTATTTAAAAGGCGCCCGGAACTCCGGGCGCCTTTTAAAAACAGGAGTTTTATGCCTGTATGACACGCCATATCCCGGAGGCTGTTGATGGATCACCTTATAAAATTCAATGCCAATCTCAATAAAGTACTCCTCTTCTTCAGCGGTATTTCCGCGTTAACCCTCACGGGGATAGCTGCCGGGAACATGTTCCTGAGGATCATCTACGCCCCTATTCAAGGGTCTTATGAACTTGTCGGTTTCTTTGGCGCCGTTGCGACCGGTTTCGCCCTCGGATACACCCAGATCAAAAAAGACCACATAATCGTAACAATGTTCACGGATAAATTTCCGAAAAAAGTCAACAAGGCCCTTGACGGGCTCAATTACATCGTCAACACGATATTCTTTGCGATCATAAGCTGGGAAACGCTTAAATGGGGGATGAAGATAGCGAGGTCAGGCGAGGTATCGGAAACATTGAGAATGATATATCACCCCTTTGTATATTGCCTGGCTATCGGATTTGCAGCACTTGCTTTTTCGCTCCTCGTTGACCTTATCACGCTCACGAAAAAGGAGGTGCCTGCATGATAACACCTCTTACCGGCCTGATCGGTACGTTGCTGATGCTCTTCGTCATGCTCTTTTTGCGGATCCCCGTCGGATTCGCCATGGGGTTGATGGGTTTTCTGGGAATGGCTTATGTGGTTAACTGGAACGCCGCCCTGGGCCTCATCGGCACAGATCTCTGGAACACTTTCTCTTCGTACGGGCTCACCGTTATCCCCATGTTCATCTTTATGGGCCAGATCTGTTTCTATTCCAAGGTCAACGAACGATTATACAATGCCGCATACAAGTGGTTCGGCAGGTTCAGGGGCGGCCTCGGCATCACGACCGTCATGGCATGCGCGGGCTTCGCCGCCATATGCGGTTCCAATACGGCAACCGCCGCAACGATGACCGCTGTTGCCCTGCCGGAGATGAAAAAATACAACTACGACCCCATATTGTCTTCAGGCTCCATTGCGGCAGGATCCACTCTCGGTGTCGTCATACCGCCCAGCGTTGTCCTCGTGGTGTACGGGATCTATACGGGCGAATCCATCGGCAAGCTCTTTTTCGGCAGTTTTGTGCCGGGTCTTGTACTCGCCTTGATCATGGCCGTTACCGTATATATAATGTGCCTTACCCACCCGACCTGGGGGCCGAGGGGACCGAAATTCGGCCTTCTTGAAAGGATCAAAGCTCTTCCCGACGCGATCGATATGGTCCTCATGTTCGGCATTATCATGTGGAGCCTCTACGCAGGATACTTCACCCCTTCAGAGGCCGGCGCCGCCGGATCGGTCGTGGCCATCATCATCGGTCTGGTCCGGAGAAAGCTCACTTGGAAGGGCTTCGTCGGCTCCATCATTGATACGGTACGCATATCCTGTATGATCTTCCTGCTTATAGCGGGCGCAGTGATCTTCGGACGCTTTCTGGCGGTGACCCGGCTTCCCTACGAAGCCGCTGAATGGGTTTCCAACCTTCCCGTTGCGAACTGGATGATCCTCTGGTCAATGCTGGTGATATATATCATAGGAGGGTGCGTCATGGACGCCCTTGCCTTCCTTCTCATCACTGTGCCGATCTTTTACCCCGTTGCACAACGTCTGGGTTATGATCCCATCTGGTTCGGCGTTATCATAACCGTCGTGACGACCATGGGGGCGGTCACGCCGCCCGTGGGGATAAGCGCCTACGTTGTTTCCGGCATGTCAAAAGATATTCCATTGTCGACGGTGTTCCGGGGGGTGATCTGGTTCATGCCGTCCTATGTTATAACCATAATCCTCATCGAGGAATTCCCGCAGCTCGTCACTTATTTTGCAGGGCTCATACAATTCTGAAATGCCGATGAGAACGTAAATAGGAACTTTTAACGTTAACGGCGGGCAGTCTTTCTGGCTGCCCGCCGTTTCATACACCTGCCATGATGTCATCTAAAAGTTAATCAGTTATGCCTGCAAGCCGTTTTGCCGCCTTTTTCTTCTGTTCTGTATTCGTCTCGCGGAAGATAGTCACACGGTGCGCCTCGGGTGATCCGCCGCCGTGGATATCCGAGATCGTATCGGCACTTTCCAGGGCGAGCTTCTCCGCCAGCCGATACATCCTGACGCGGTTCTCGACGGGGACTTTGTCAACACCCTTAAGATACTTTTTCAAAAGGGCCCCGACCTCCGGGTTCGAGAAGTCCTTGTCCGAAGGCAGGTCAGCCACAAATCCGCCGCAGGCATCTATCATGAGCCTTGTCGCCTCGGCCATCTCCTTGCCTTCGTGTATCTTGGAGGCGTTGGCAAGGACCGTATCTATGAAAAAAGCACCGGAAGGCTGTGCCTGTCCTTCGTACGAAGAGGCAAGGCAGCATCCGTACAGGGTTTCTGCCCGGTGGATCATGTCGATCACCTTCTGCTTCAGGTGGCCGGCCTTTGATGTGCCGTTATAGTCCATCAGTGTGAGCGCCGCGCCGATCATGCAGTCGATCTTGCCGGACTTGCAGCCGCCGTGGCTCTGGCGGTGGAAGGAGGAGAATTTAACGACCATATCGGAAGCAAATTCTGTCTCTCCGCACATGAAAACCCTCTCCCAGGGAACGAACACGTCATCAAAGATGAGGGTCGGACAGTACTTTGAGTAGCAAACGTTTCCGATGTCGCAGCCGTCAAGTTCGCGCATGTCGAGGGTTGAACGGCCCACAACGTGAATGAGCCCTTTCGTGTCGGCAGGGATGGCGAAGGACACGGCATAATCCTTATCTTCCTTTCCCATGGCCCTGGTAGGCAGAACAATGATCTCGTGGGACGAGAGGGAACCTGTCTGGTGGGCCTTGGCGCCGCGAACCACAATACCGTCTGCCCTTTTTTCCACAACGTGAAGGAACATGTCCTTATCGACCTGTTCGTGCGGCGAGAGCGACCTGTCACCCTTGACATCGGTAACACCGGCGTTTGCCGTGAGATCGTTCTTCTGCATGTATTTCAAAAATTCCATAAACCTGGGGTAGTATTCGGTGTTGTATTTCTTGTCGATGTCGTAGGTGACGATGGCGAGCGTGGAAAGGCAGTCAAGGCCCGTGCACCTCTGGTGGCAGGTCCCCACGTGGTTGGCGACCCTGCGGTTCACCTTCACGCGGGCAACGAGATCTTCGATGCTCGCGGGCGGCAGCGTAAACCGGCTCACCGGTTCGTTTACAAGCGAGCTCGTGGTGATCATGAGCCCCGGGTCTAGCTCGGCCATCTCGTAAGTTGCGCCCGTAGCCTCGATGCCTGCGCGAAGGCGCGGGTTGTCCACAATGTTCGTAATGCGTTCGCCGAACATGTAGGCAGTCGGCTTCAGGGACCGCAATGATTCGATGTATTCATCTTTTGTCTTGATACCCATGATGTTGACCTCCTCTGATCGATTTCGATACTGGGTGTGTTGCTAGAATTCAGACCGTTCCTGCTCCGCAAGCATTTTCCGGACGCTTGACAATACCTGTATCTTCACATTGGTTATGTGGTTCTTCAGTATTGTCTGGGCCCTTTCCATGCTTCGCAAAGCAACGGCATCATATATCTCCTGGTGTTCCTGGTCTGTTGCCACGAGCGATGATCTGGGGAGACCACCGTACTTGAGGAACAGGATATCGAACAAATTCCCGAGGATGCGGATCTGCGATTCCTTCCTTGAGAGCCCCGCAAGGGTGAGGTGGAACTCCCTGTTCTTAAAGAGCCTCTCCTTCAAATAGAAGTCGCGCTCCGCCGACAGGTGTGCTTCAAGGGCCAGCTTGAGCTCCGCAAGTCCTTTCTTATCTATGTTCTGGACCGTAGCGGCAACGAGCGAAGGCTCGATGAGTTCCCGCATCTCGTAGATCTCCTCGATCTCCCCGAGTCTGAATGGGGACATGTAAAATCCCCTGTTGGGCTCGTGGCAGACAAACCCGAGAAGTTCGAGCCTTTTGAGGGCCTGGATGATGGGGGTCGGGCTCAACTTCAGCTTCTCTGCCAGGTCCCGGTAGGCGATCTTCTGACCCGGCACAAGCTCCTTGTTGTAAAGCATTCGCCGGATCCCCTGGTATGCTGTCTGACTGCTGTCTTCTGTTTGTTTTGTCTTTTTCTGTGCCATGCGTTAATGTACATGAATGAAATTAAAAATGCAATTATATTTTTAAAATTTTTTTTATTCACATTATTGATTAATTTCATTGACATCAAATAGTGTTGCATTTATACTTGGAAGTCGCATGTATATGAACCATGATATACCTGCGCGGAAGCAAAATTAATACACAAGGAAATCGGATCGCCATGAGACTTCACGAATATGAAGCATTAGACATCTTTGAACAGAACCGCATACCCGTTCCGCGCCGCGGGCTTGTCGATACCATGCACGAGGCCCTCCATGTTGCCGGCGAGATAGGGTATCCCGTGATCCTCAAGGCGCAGGTCCTTGTCGGCGGCCGGGGCCTTGCCGGTGGTATCAAAACTGCATCCACCCCGGACGAATTGAAAGAGGTCGCTGACGCGTTGTTCGCTTCAGAGGTCAAAGGAATGCCGGTACGCAAGGTCCTCGTCTGCGAGAAGGTGGACATCGCGCAGGAGTTCTACCTGGGCATGACAGTAGACGGCTATTCAGGCAAACCGGTCATCGTCGTCAGTACCGAAGGCGGTGTGCTCATCGAGGAAACGGCGAAGACGTCTCCGGAAAAGATCGCCGCCATCCACATCGATCCTTCGTTCGGTTACTATCCCTACCAGGCCCGCAGCCTGCTGAGGATGCTCGGGCTTGAACAGAAGCTGATAACCCCATGGAGCGATATTATCGGCCAGCTCTACAACATTGCCATACGCTACGAGGCCCTCATCGCCGAGATCAACCCCCTGGTGGTCCTCACCAATGGCGGATTGATGGCCATCGATGCCGTGCTTGAAGTGGACGACTCAGCTCTTTCGCGGGTCCGTTTCCCCCTGCCCGACCGCGTTGACCGCATAGAAAACCCTCTTGAACGCAGAGGCAGGGAGATCGGCGTCACCTATGTGGACCTCGATGGTGACATCGGACTTATATCCTCCGGTGCAGGGCTCGGAATGGCTTCAATGGACATCATCGGTCAGAAGATGCGGCCCGCCAACTTCCTGGAAACGGGAGGGGGCATTACGGCCGACCTGATGTACAGGTGTATGGAGCTCATCATGATGAAACCCGATCTCAGGGGCATATTCATCAATGTCTACGGGGGCATCAATCCCATTCACGAAGGCGCCAAAGGCGTGATCCGCTATATGAAAGAACACAATGTGAAGATCCCCATTGTTGCCAAGGCCCTGGGCAACCGCCAGGAAGAGACCTGGGAGATATTCCGGTCCGGCGGGGTCCACGTGGTAACGGAAGCGGCAACGGAAAAAGCCGTCGAGGTCCTCTATAAACTCGTCGGGCCCGGCAAAAAAGACAGCGGGAACCGGAAACAGTCCCGCCCTTAGGCCCCGAAAGAATATGAAGGAAAATATGACTGAAGCTAAAATTGAGATAATAGAAATGTTTGAGGTTCTCTTATGAGCATACTTATGAATGATTCCACGCGTGTTATCGTCCAGGGCATCACCGGCCGCATCGGCAGCGCCCAGACGCACTGGATGCTTGATTATGGAACGAGGGTCGTAGGCGGAGTGACCCCCGGAAAGGGAGGAACGGCCGTTGAAGGCGTGCCTGTTTTCGACAGCGTCCTTGAGGCCGTGAAAAAAACGGGGGCCAACGCATCGGTCTTTTTTGTTCCCGCCGCTTTCGTTCTCGACGCCTTCCTGGAGACCATCGACGCGGGGATCAAGCTGATCGTGATCGTCCCCGAGCATATACCGGTCAAAGACGTGCTCAGGATGCGCAGTTACGCCATCGATAAAGGGGTCTTTGCGCTTGGGCCCACAACCCCCGGCATCCTTGTTCCGGGAATGGGCAAGATGGGCATCATGCCCGCATCGCTCTTCGCACCCGGCCGTGTGGGCATCATCTCCCGCAGCGGCACGCTCTCCTACGAGTTTGCAGGCATACTTTCCGAAAACAAGATCGGCCAGAGCACCGTTGTGGGCATGGGCGCCGATCCTGTCGTCCTGAGAAATCTCGCCGATATCCTCGAGCTTTTTGAGAACGATAAAGACACCGACGCGGTGATCGTTGTCGGAGAGGTCGGCGGAGAGCAGGAAGAAAAGGCCGCCGGGTTCATCGGCAGGCAGATGACCAAACCCGTTGCGGCCTACATAGCCGGTCGTTATTCACCGCAGGGCAAAAAAATGGGCCACGCAGGTGCCATAGTACGTGGAAGCGCGGGGACAGTAACAGGCAAACACGAGGCACTGCGCGCCGCCGGTGTGGAAATTCTGGAAACCCCGATCCACGTGGCAAAATGGGCGAAGAAGAATAAACTGAAATAAAAAGACAGTTTCATGTTTCAAGTTTCAAGGTAAAAGAAAAAGGCTTTCTCCTGAAACGTTCACAAACCTTGAAACCTGGAACTGTCTTCTTTTGTATTCCCCTTTACATAAGAATCTGTTCCCATCAAGATAGAATAATGCTAATCTTTGCAAAAATGCATTCATTCCAACATTACCCGGAGATGACATGATACAGAACCGAAAAATACGGTTTGGCCTCATTGCCTTGATCATTATCCTTCTTATGGTCTTTTCAAGATTGGTGGGTCTATACGTGGACTGGCTTTTCTTCGTTGAAACAGGCTATCAGTACGTATTCACCAGGGTCCTGTCGGCAGAAGCGCTTGCGGGCCTGTGCTTCGGCGCATTCGCGTTCCTTTTTATCTTCATCAATACGATGCTTATCAACAGGATCCAGTTCCCCACAATGAACGTATCCCTTAACGGATATACCACCCTGTCATTCAACATGGAAAAGATAGGCAAATTGTCCAGCGTGATCGGCCTTGCCGTCTCCCTTTTCGTCGGGATCCTGGGCGCCCTCTGGGGAAGCAACCTTTGGAGCCAGATCCTCTTCTTTCTCAATGGTGTTGAAACCGGGGTCAAAGATCCGATCCTCGGAAAAGATGTGGGTTTTTACCTTTTTAAATTGCCTCTTTATGAATCCCTGAGTTCTTTCCTGGGTTTTCTCCTCTTCATGGCGATCCTTATTTCCGTAGTTGCCTATACTATCAAGCGCGGATTCTTCGTGGACCGCTTCAAACTGTTAATAGCGAAAGAGATACGGCTCCACCTGGGCATACTTGCCGGGATGATGCTTTTCAAGACTGCCTTCGGTTTCTATCTCGACAGGTTCGACCTGCTTTACTCGGCCCATCAGATCATTACCGGTGCCGGCTATACGGACGTTCATGCGAAGCTCTTTGCCCTGAACATACTCATGTTCCTCTCCATTATCGCCGGGATAACGTTCATAGCCGCTTTCGCAAAAGGGACCTTCAAGGTGGCATTCTACCCCGTCGGCGCGATCGTGGCCTTTTATATCATCGGTATGGCCATCTACCCCGGACTTCTGCAGAATTTCAAGGTGACGCCGAACGAGCTCGATCTGGAGCGGCCCTTCATTCAACACCACATCGCTTTTACCAAGTACGGATACGGCCTCGAGAAGATCGATCTCAAACCCTTCAATGTGTCATATAATCTCACCGCGAAAGACATCCAGCAAAACGACAACACCATAAAGAACATCAGGCTCTGGGACGAATCGCCCCTTCTCAAGACCCTGGGCCAGCTTCAACAGATAAGGACCTATTACAAGTTCAAGGGTATCGACAACGACAGGTATACGATCGGCGGGAAATACAGCCAGGTGATGCTGTCGGCAAGAGAACTCTCTTACGACGACCTGCCGAGCAAATCATGGATCAACGAAAAACTGGTCTTTACCCACGGCAACGGCGTCGCCCTTGCCCATGTAAGCAAGATAACGCCGGAAGGCCTGCCGGAATTCATCATCAAGGACATACCGCCGGTATCCGTAACGAAAGATGTCAAGGTCACCACCCCGGAGATATACTTCGGTGAGCTCACCAGCGGTTATGCCATAGCCAACACAAAGATCCCCGAGTTCAGTTACCCTACCGCCGAAGGGAACGTCTACGGCTCCTATAAAGGCTCGGGGGGCGTCGCCATCGATTCGTTATGGAAAAGGCTCATCTTCTCCACCTATTTCAAGGATGCCAAGATACTGCTCTCCTCGGACGTCACACAGGGCAGCAGGATACTTTACTTCCGCAATATAGTCGACAGGGTCAGGAAGGTGGCCCCCTTCCTCTCCATAGACCAGGACCCCTATATCGTTATTTCCGAGACGGGGAAACTCTACTGGATGATCGATACGTATACCGTCTCGACACGCCTGCCTTATTCGAAACAGCTGCGCAACAGGGTAAATTATATGAGAAATTCCATAAAGGTAACCGTGGATGCCTACAACGGGGAGATCAACTTTTACCTGAACGATCCCGATGACCCAATTGCGAAAACTTACAACGCCATATTCCCCGGCCTTTTGAAGACAATGTCGGCAATGCCGGATGACCTTAAAAAACATATTCGCTACCCCAGGGAACTTTTCAAGACCCAGGCTTCACTCTACGCCACGTATCACATGGAAGACCCGAAGACCTTTTACAACAAAGAGGACCTCTGGGAGGTTCCCGCTCATGCAGAAAAGTCGATGGAACCATACTACCTGATCATGAAGCTCCCCGGGGAGAAGACCGAGGAATATGTGCTCCTGCTCCCCTACACGCCTGCCAAACGGGACAACCTGGCGGCGTGGTTCGCCGCGAGATGCGATGTTCCCAACTACGGGAAGCTCATCGTCTATACCTTCCCCAGGGACAGATTGGTCTTCGGCCCGAGACAGATCGACGCCCGCATCGACCAGGATTCCTATATCTCGCAGCAGCTCACCCTCTGGGGGCAAAGGGGTTCCCAGGTCATACGGGGCAGTCTTCTGATCATACCCGTTGAATCCGCCCTCGTGTACATTCAACCGCTCTACCTCGCAGCCGAAGACAAGGGCGGACTGCCGGAGCTGCGCAGGATCATTGTGGCCTATGAGAACAACGTTGTCATGGAAGAGAGCCTGGAGGCGGCATTTCAGAGGATATTCGGCAGCAAAAAGGCATCACCGTCCGTGACGGATGGAAAGCAGCCGCCCAGATCAACGAACATCAACGACCTTTCCAAAGAGGCCAGCAAGACCTTCGAAAGGATGATCCAGCTCCAGCGCCAGGGCGATTGGGCCGGTTACGGAGAGAACCTGAAAAAGCTTGAGAAGATACTGAAAGAAATGACAGCAAAATAAGGACGGCTTTTTCGAAGAAAAAACACCATATCTCTCGCCCGTTCGTCACTTCGTTCCTCACTAGGGCCCGCAGAGTGCGCCGAGGAAAACTTTGCGCCGCATGGCCGGAGAATACCGCCCATACGCCGCAGTCCCGATCCCGCCACGGCGGGACGGGCGAGAGACAGGGTATTTAAGAATATGAGGAGGACAGATGCCGCGCATAAAGCTTGAAGAGCAATCCCGGTACGAATTCAGTTACCCGGTGACGCTCTACCCCAGGGACATCAACTACGGCGGTCACTTGGGCAACGACTCCCTCACATCGCTCATCGGCAGCGCAAGGGCACAGATGCTCCACTCGATGGGCATGAGCGAGAATGATCTCGGCGATGGTAAAACGGGCATCATCATGGCTGATCTTGTCATCAATTTCAAGGCCGAGGCTTTCATCTTCGATGAACTCGAGATCGACATCCATGTAGGGGAGCTGCGTTCAAGCGGTTTTCGACTCTTCCACCGCGTTAAGAAAAAAGGAACGATCGTTGCTCTTGTGGAAACGGGCATGGCGGCATTCGACCATGCGAGAAAAAAGATGGTACCCGTTCCCGGGATGTTCAAAAGAAAGACAGAAGAAATGCAAAACAAATAGAATATGGAGGTTCAAATGCCCTATCATTGCGAACTGGCGGCCATTAGTCCTCAGCCTGCGCTGACCATCAGGTTGCGTGTGCCTGTCTATGATCTGCCGGAGATGTTCGAAAGGTCTTATACCGCCATTATAGAGTATCTTGAAGATATGGGCGAAGATGTTGCGGGGCCTCCCTTCGCCACCTATTATAACGTGGACATGGAAGATCTTGATGTGGAAGCAGGTTTGCCCGTAACGAAAGCGCTTCCGGACAAAGGCAATATCAGATCGATCACGATCGCCATAGACAAGGCCGCATCCACTCTCCACGTCGGGCCCTACAGCGATATCGAGTCGGCCTATCTCGCCCTCATGGAATGGATGAACACCAACGGATTTGAACCCACCGGGACCACTCATGAGTTCTATCTCAACGACCCGGGGACAACACCACAGGACGAACTGCAAACAGAGATCTTCATGCCGGTCAAAGAAGAAGCGAGAAACCAGGGGAAAGGATCCGGGAACTAGGGGCAAGGTATGCAAGTATCACACAATATCATGTTCCTTTTTAAAAAACCTTTGACAACATTCTCATGCTTCACTAAAATATACGACATGTTGAAACCAGTCACGACCGTTCTCTTCAATTATTCCTATTATTACTATTACGTGAATAGGCACTCGTGTCTGACTTTCTCCTGACAGGGTAATGAAAGGGGCCATGGGTGCAGAACCCATGGCCTTTTTGCTTTTTATGGGGCCATGGACCAGATCCGTGGCCCTTTTTTTATGATGCAAATAAAAAAAGGAGGCAATTATGAGAACCACGATCAAGACATTTTCCAAAGGGAGGGCGCGATGAAGCTGTCAGAAGAAAAAAAGGTCCGGCAGGACCCGCGAATTATCGAGATCCTCCACAAAGAAGAGAGATCACCTTTTGATGAGAGGTTCGATCCTGTCGAGGGAGGAGGCGCCGGGCGCATTCACTTGATACGGGAATCATTCATTCGCGAGATGACGCGTCTCGCTATCACGCATAACGCGATCAACCTGTCGCAGGGTTTTCCCGATTTCGATCCGCCCCGTGAGGCCATCGAGGCCGCCAGGGAGGCGCTTGAAAACGGTGCAAATCAGTATACGATAACCTGGGGCACACCCGGACTGAGACAGGCAATCGCGGCAAAGATGCGCAATTGGTATAACCTCGAGTTCGATCCCGATCAGCACATAACGGTGACCTGCGGAGTGACGGAGGCCATCCTTGCAACCCTCATGGGCATCCTCAATGCGGACGATGAAGCCATCGTAATTGAACCGTATCATGAAGGATACCTTCCCGCGATCATATTCGCCGGAGGGACCCCGCGTTTTGTACCCCTTGACCCTCCCGATTACACCCTCGATATCGACAGGCTGCGCGGTGCTTTCAATTCACGCACCCGCGCGATCTTAATAAACTCGCCGCACAATCCCACGGGACACGTCTTCACCCGCGGGGAACTTGAAGGCATCGCGCAGTTGTGCATTGAATTCAATGTCGTGGCCATCACCGATGAGATCTACGAACATATCATCTACGACGGCCGCGCGCATATCCCCCTTGCGACCATTCCGGGAATGGCCGAGCGCACGGTGACGATCAGCGGGTTCGGCAAAACCTTCGCTATGACCGGGTGGCGCCTGGGATACGCATGCGCCCTGAACCCCTTGAGCACCACCCTGCGCACTATCCACGATTTCATGACCATCTGTGCTCCGGCACCTCTGCAGGCAGCATGCGCGGCAGTCCTGAGCCTGCCGGATGAATACTATTCACAACTTCGAACCGATTACACACAAAGGCGCGACAAGATGGTCTCCATACTCAACAAGGCAGGCTTCCTCGCCCGGCCTCCGGAAGGCGCCTTCTATGCCATGGCAGACTTCAGCTCGTGGGATTTTGACGGGAACGACCATTCTTTCGCGAGGTGGCTGCCCGCAAACCTCGGGGTAGCAGTTGTCCCCGGTTCATGTTTTTACGGAACGAAGGGAATGGGTAAAAAAACAGTGCGCTTCGCATTCGCGAAAAAAATGGAAACGCTGCAGGCAGCTGAAGACCGACTGTGCAGGCAATAGAAAACGGCATTTTTAAAGCGCCCCGGGATATGTCCAGGGGCGCTTTTTGTGCGTTGTTGCTATGTAGGTGACATTGATGAAAGCTCTTTTTTGAAAGAGATATAGTATACGGCCCCGATGAATACAAACCCGCCGACTATGTTCCCGATGGTAACGGGGATAAGGTTCCAGTAGATGAACTGTCCCCAGGTGACCTTTGCGCCCAGCATTATACCTACTGGAATGAAGTACATGTTGGCCACACAGTGTTCGAACCCGGACGAAACGAAAGCCATGATCGGGAACCATATTCCGAAAAATTTACCGACCATGTTCTTCGATGAGAGGGCGAGGAGAATGGCAAGGTTCACGAGCAGGTTACATCCAATGCCCTTCATAAAGGCCGACCACATGCCGAGACCGCCGTTAGCCATATAGGGCAGTGTTTTCGCCTGGGCAATTGCTACAGCACTCTGACCAAACGCGGTCAACTCCGGTCCGCCTCCCTTGCTGAATGGGCCTACCGACATAAGGTATGCCCAGAACAACGAACCGATAAAGTTGCCGATATATACCCAGAACCAGGCATTTATGACCTTCCCCCATGTGGACTTTTTTTGAAAGACCGCCATAGGGATAAGCATGGTGTCACCGGTGAACAGGGACATACCGGTGAGCACGATCGCGATCAAGCCAACGGGGAAGACAGCTCCCGATATCATCGATTTGAAACCCGGACCCATAGTGTTCTCCAGTCCGGTCGAACATATAGTGGCAAGGGCGCCACCAATAGCGATAAAAAGTCCGGCCATAAAACTGCGCATGAGATAATTGCCTGTTGTCAGGTTCGCTTTGTACTTACCGGCATCCCCGGCCAATTGAACGATCTCTACAGGTTTGTTTGCCATAATAACCCCTCCCTTTTTTTAGTGTTTTCCACCCAACATTTTATAAGAAGATCAATAATGTAAAAAAAAACCACAAAATTACAAACGATAGCAAGAATTTATTTCAGCCTCGCCCTGCTGATTCGCGGATAAATGTTTCAACCGCTTCCATATAAGCATGCAGGCCAAGCATCATGATATCATTATGGCCGGCCTGCGGGATAAAGAGGGAGAACTTTTCACCGGCCCCGGACAGCTCGTACAACGCCCTCCCCTCGGTGGCGGGTATGATCTCATCCCACTGCCCGTGGATGATGAGCGTGGGAATCTTAACTTCCCTTATTTTCAGATCGTTGCCAAATCCAATAGGGTTCTCGACATCCCTGAACAGGTGTTCGACCCCCAACCGCCTGAGCTGGTTGCCTGGCGCTTGCAAAACCGCTCTCCACGATGAGCCCCTTGAATTCGCCCTGATAATGATAGGCGAGCTCAATGGCCGGGGCGCTTCCAAGCGAGCGGCCCATGACGAAAAGATCGCCGGTGAAGCCCTCGTCATGAAGAAATGAGACAAGATCACGAAATATTGGATGGGCGTCCTTGATCATGGCCGTGCAGGTCGGGCTCCCGCCGCTCATTCCGTATCCCCGGTAGTCAGCTACAAACAGGTTGAGCCCCCGCTCTGCATACACCGGGGCCACGTAGTCGTAATCAGGCGCCGTTTCCCCGTTACCGTGAAAATACAGGATATTGGGCCCGTCGCTGCGCGCCGGATAGAAACGGCAGCCGATCGAAACACCGCGGGCCACCTCAACAAAACGGTTCATGATCTTCGGCTTCTCTGAATCACCGGCAATCTCGCGCCTGGGATAAAAAAGCCGGTAAAGGATCTCCGGGTGGTCATGCAGCTCAAGGCCCCTGTCAAGATCGATCATCCTTCGCCCCTCCTCGTCACATTAATTCAAGTGATGACGATATACAAATAATTTTTCCGCAGCTTCCTAAGATTAATAGAACTCCCGCCCCGGTATCAAGGAGAAATCTGTCGTTGCCCGTCTTTTTTCATGCTCCATCTGAAATATGTCTTGCAATGGTACGTTTTCTGTGGGATAATCCCTTTGAAGCATAGGAACCAGCTGTTAGTCACAAACGCAGGAATTTCCATTTTTGTTGTCTGTCCCATAGCGCAGTTCCTTTTCTTCCACATTTTATTTAGGAGGTTTGTAACATGGCAAAAGGAACTGTGAAGTGGTTTAACGAGTCAAAAGGTTTCGGATTTATCACCGGTGACGATGGTACAGATGTGTTCGTTCACTATTCAGCCATCCAGGGCGGCGGTTTTAAATCACTGTCCGAAGGCGAGCAGGTCACATTTGAAGTTGTCAGCGGCCCGAAAGGTCCGGCAGCATCGAACGTAGCAAAGGCATAAGCCACCATTGCAGGCCCGGGTTTTCCCGGGCCTGCTTTCATTTTTCACCCTAATCCTATGGAACAAAACAAGATCAGAAATATTGCGATCATCGCACACGTCGACCACGGGAAGACCACCCTTGTGGACCAACTCTTCAGGCAAAGCGGCATGTTTCGCGACAATGAGATAGTCGAGGAAAGGCTCATGGACTCCATGGACCTCGAACGCGAACGGGGTATCACCATCTCCTCGAAGAACGGCTCCTTCCTCTACAAGGATTTTTTTATCAACATCATCGATACACCCGGACACGCCGACTTCGGGGGCCAGGTCGAGAGGGTCCTGAAAATGGCCGACGGGGTACTGCTCCTTGTCGACGCGGCGGAAGGGCCCATGCCCCAGACCAGGTTCGTTCTTAAAAAGGCGCTTAGCCTCAATTTGCCGGTCATCGTGGTAGTGAACAAAATAGACAAGCCGGCGGCACGCTGTGAATGGGTCGTCGACCAGGTCTTCGACCTCTTTGTCAAGCTCGACGCGCCGGATGACATCCTCGATTTTCCCATCATCTACGCGTCCGCAAAGGGCGGGTATGCGACGGCTGACCACACCCGGACGGAAGGGTCCATGGTGCCGCTTTTCGAGATGATCATTGACTCTGTCCCGCCTCCGCTGGGGAACCCCGATGCCCCCTTACAGATGCTTGTGAGCTCGCTCTCATATTCGCCGTTCCTCGGAAGGCTCGCCATCGGAAAGATCACATCAGGCGTCCTCAATGTCAACAAAGACGTCATCATCGCGACAGAGGGCGTTCCGTCATCTCCCGCGCGCATCACGAAGGTCTACCGCTTCAAGGGCAGCGGGATGGAAGAGACACAGATCGCAGGCACCGGCGAGATCGTAGCCGTTGCAGGCATGGAATCCATCACGATCGGCGAGACCCTGACGGACCCTGAGAACCCCGCGCCGCTTCCGGGGATCGACATTGACCCGCCAACAATATCGATGAACTTCATCCCCAACGATTCGCCCTTTGCCGGCAAAGAAGGGAGGTTCCTCACGTCGCGGCATATCCGTGAGCGGCTCATGCGTGAAACGCTCTCCGATGTGGCCCTTGTCGTGGAAGAACTAACCGACAGCATCGGCTACAAGGTATCCGGCAGAGGTGAACTGCATCTGTCCATACTCATCGAGAAGATGCGCAGGGAGGGCTACGAATTCCAGGCGACACGCCCGAAGGTCATCTTCAAAGAGAACGGCAAGGGGACGCTTGAGCCGTACGAAGAATTGACCATCGACGTCGACGAGCAGTACGCCGGTAACGTCATTGAGAACCTCGGCAAACGCAAGGGCCAGATGGTACACATGCACCAGGACAAGGGAATGGTCAGAATGAGCTACCGCATACCCACCAGGGGGCTCATCGGTTTCCGCTCACAATTTCTTACCGAAACAAAGGGCACCGGGACGATGAACTACATCTTCGACGGCTACGATCAGTACGCCGGCGAAATGAAGAACCGCAACAACGGGGTCCTCATCGTCATGGAGGAATGCACTACCGTGGCGTACGCCCTCTTCAATCTCCAGGAAAGAGGCCAACTCTTCCTGGGCCCGGGTGAGAAGGTCTATGGCGGTCAGATCGTTGGTGAACACTCCCGTGAGATCGACCTGGTAATAAATCCGGCCAAGGGAAAGAAGCTTACGAATATGAGGGCCTCCGGCTCCGATGATGCCGTGATCCTTACACCCTGCAGGAACATGAGCCTGGAAGACTGTATCTCATATATCAACGAAGATGAGCTTGTCGAAATTACACCTCAGTCGATCAGGCTGCGCAAGACCATCCTTGACGGTATTACACGAAAGAGAACAAAAATAGCCGCGCAAAAGATCTGAAGACCCGTCACACATCATGAACATTCAAATATTCGGCAGTGCCAAATGCCAGGACACGCGAAAGACCCAGCGGTATTTTAAAGAACGGGGCATACCGTTCCAATATGTGGACCTGGCCGTAAAGGGCTTAAGCAAAGGCGAACTGAACATCGTGAAGGCCGCCGTCGGCATCGAAAACCTCATAGACAAAGAGGGCAGGCAATACGCCCGGCGGAACCTCAAATACCTCACCCACAACGTGGAAGAAGAACTCCTGAACGACCCTCTCCTCTTCAAAACCCCCATCGTCCGCAACGGCCCCAAAGCCACCGCAGGCTACGCACCCGACATATGGCAGGAATGGAAATAGAAAATAGGTAAAAAACCTCGTCTCACGCCCGTTCGTCGCTGACGCTCCTCTCTAGAGTCCACAGAGTAACGCAGAGAAAAACATTTTTGCCCCTTACCCTCGAAGCCTTCCAAGGGTAAGGGGCACTCCCGATCCCGCTTTTTTGTTATGTCGAGCGGGATACAAAAGAAACTCTGGATGCCGAATTTCGAATATTGTACTTTGAATATCAACAGGCAAAGTAAAGCAAAGATGCAAATTCTAAAAGAAGCTTTTTTATATCGCCTGTCAGGGCGATCGGAGTGCGGCCTGATCCTGGTGGGCTCCGGGATCAGGCCGCGATCTTTATCTCAGGCATTTCTCCGTAAACTCTGCGGGCTCGAGCGAACCCGAAGGGAGAGCGGGCGTGAGACAGCCTTTTCTTCTTTATCTTTACCCTATTCCCTGTTCCCTGCCTCTTTCACCTTTTCCAGGATCGCTCCCATTATCTGCCCTGCCTGGCCGCTCACTATGATGTCGGCCATGTCGTCGCAGGCCGTCTCGTCGCGGTTGACGATAACGAGCTTTGCCCCGGCCCGCTTCGCAACGACGGGCATCTGCGCCGCCGGGTGGACGACAAGAGAAGAGCCTATCACGATGAAGAGGTCGCACGCGGCAGACCATTTGTATGCCTGTGCGGTCTCCCGCTCGGGCATTGATTGGCCGAAAGAAATAGTTGCGGGTTTGAGAAGGCCGCCGCAGGAATCGCACGCGGGATCCCTGTCCCCTTTTGCTATGCGCTCCTGAATGGCGTCCCGGTCAAACCTTTTCTGGCAGGACAGGCAGGCGACGTGCATGGCCGTTCCGTGGAGCTCCAACACCTTCTCCTCTGAATTGCCTGCCTTGAAATGAAGACCGTCGATGTTCTGTGTTATCAGGCAATCAAGTTTCCCCAGTTTCTCCAATTCGGCGATGGCCAGATGGCCTGCGTTGGGTTTGGCGTCCTTCATCGCGTCGTACATCTCCGTTGCCATCTGCCAGTACTTCTCCCGTGACGATACATTGGAGAGAAAGTTCTGGAAATAGAAATCCTCGGGGTCATATTTGTCCCATACGCCGCCGGGGCTCCGGAAATCAGGAATGCCCGATTCCGTGCTCAATCCCGCGCCGACAAATACGACAATTTTTTTTGAATCCGTTATCAATTGAGCGACCTCGCGTATCTTGTCTTCCATTAGAACACCCCTTCACGTATAGTCGGTTTTCAATATCAAGACTATTATGCCCGGAAAAGGGAGTCAATATAAAACGAGGCGGCAGGCGGGTGGTACACCTGCTAGCCTTATATTATAGGTATTTGCAGAACGACCCGTAAGGATCACGGGTTGGGATACACACAAACAAGGCAGGGTAATTTCTTACCCTGCCTTGAGTTCAAAACGTAAAAAAGACAGGCTGAGCCTCCTTTTCCCTGCGCTAGATTCCTTCAGACAGTGCTATTTCCCTGGGGCGTACTTGAACGAAACATTTAGCCTTACCCTGTAGTTTACCAACTTGCCGTTCTCCATCGTTACATCCTGTTTCACCACTTCACCAATACGGAGGTCCTTGACGCTCTTTGCGGCGGTCTCTATGGCCTTCTTGGCCGCATCTTCCCACGATATTTCGCTGGTACCCACTATCTCGTTGATAACGTAGACGCTTCCTCCCATAATAACCTCCTTTTAATTTTCGTTATTTTCGGAACATTATATGATTTAAATAGCACAAACATCAGATATGTCAAGGAGCTCTATAAGCCCGGCATATTTGTGACAACACCGTGTGAAATGATGAATCCTTTGATCTTCTCTATTGTCCATATATTCTGATCCTGGCTGAGTCTGGCAAGATATTCATCGGGGTACGGTCACCCTCCGCTTTTTCTCGATCCGGGTACCATAAACTGTCGATTCGTATACCAACACCCCCCTTTGGTTCTCAACGGCAATTTCAAACTTCACTATCCTGCTTCTGGCTTGCCACTTTTTGATCAATACATTCATCTCATCGTTTGGGTAGAGTTGTCCCCTCAATTTGATGTGTTCGATCATGCCGACGGGGATATCTTTAAGATTGGGGTATTGAAGACAGACCAGAAGCCTTATTCCTTGATTTATAATTTTTCCGATGGCATAATCCGGGTAAACGTGATAGTTCGGTATATGGCTTGAAAAATCAATATCATCTCTTGCCAACAATTTAAAAAGCTTGAGATCGTTCGGATAGTCCGGGTCATACGCTGCCTTATCGATGACGATGTGGTCCCCGGATAATTTAAGCAATTTCCCGATCTGTTCTCTGTTAAGGTTCATAAGGTTTCTCCTGCGAGCAGCATTCGTTTTCCCGAAGGACAATCCATTTTTGATATGTTAAAGGTGTTTTTTAGCACAACTTTCCTTTACTCTCGCTTTTACTTCATCAGCCTTGCTGTAAGTTGATTATACAACACAGCCAAAGAAAGACCAAACGCCAAACACTGGAGCATTGAATGTCAGTCGTAATACTGCATATTCGGCAAGCATGGAAAAACTCGCTTTCAGGGAAAATTGGGGAAATACCGATCATCATATGAAAAATGTAAGGTGAGTTAAATATCTTTAGCGCTGTTTATCCCTCTTCTCCTCATACATCGATGCATCTGCCAGGGCTATAAGTTCATCAAGGGAACAGGGTCTTTCAGGGTCATAGTGCGCCATGCCCATGCTAAGGGAGAGCTGGTAGTTCCTCCCTTCAATCCCGTTGTGATCGTCAAGGGTACACCACCGGGGTGGAAGAGACGGCCGCTATCTTCTGAGCCGTCTCTATGCCGTCGAGCTTCCCGGAAAGGACGATGTCCATCAGCACCAGGTCGGGATGGGTCTCCTCGAGCTTTTTCAGGGCCTCCTCGCCGGAGTGTGCGGTAGGCGGCCACGTCGTAGCCCAGGTCTTCGAGCTGCCTCGCCAAGGCCCAGGGCGACGATCCTTTCGTCCTCGACGACCATGATCCTCTTCTTCTCCATCTTCCTACCCCTCCTCCTTGCCCGCTGCGGGGAACGTTATCGTCCATGTCGTGCCGGCGTCGACCTTCATATCCATCCTGCCGCCTATCTGCCCCGCCAGGAGGTTCACCAGCTCCAGCCCCAGGGTCTTTGTGTTCCTGAAGTCCACATCCGCCGGAAAACCGATACCGTTGTCGGAGACCGTGAGGACGAATTGGTCCCCCTCGGCCTTCATGGTTATATTGATCTCCCCCTCCCTTCCCTTCCGGGAAGGCGTGCTTGAGCGCGTTTGAGACCAGCTCGTTGAGGATGAGCCCGCAGGGGATGGATGTCTCTATGGTAAGGGACACATCGGGGACATCCACATGGATGTCCACGGGCGACCCTGTGATCCCATGGGACTGCTGCAGGCGGTCCGCAAGGTCCCTGATGAAGCTGCCGAGATCGACCCTTGCCAGGTCCTCCGACTGGTAGAGCATGGTGTGGACCCTGGCCATGGCGCTTATCCGGTCCATGCTGTTATGGAGCACATCCCTGGCCTTCTCGTCCTTAAGGTACGAGGACTGCAGGTCGAGGAGGCTCGAGATCACCTGGAGGTTGTTCTTCACCCGGTGGTGGATCTCCTTGAGGAGGGTCTCCTTCTCAAGGAGGGATGACTTTGATCTTGTCCTCGGCTCGCTTGCGGGGGGTGACATTTATTGCGATGCCGATGAACAGTTCCAGGGACCCCTTATCTGGTGAGATTAACGATCCGCCCCCTGGTGAAGACCCAGTTCCATGCCCCTGATTTGTTGCGAATACGATGTTCGCTCTCATAAAAAGGGCTGTCGCCCCGTAAATATGCCTCGGCCTTGGACATCCATACCGGTATGTCTTCCGGGTGGTGGTAGGGTAACCATTCCCGCAGGGTGTTTGGCAGTTCCCCCGGTGTATAACCCAACATCGTGTGGAACCGTGCATCCAAGCGAACCTCATCGGTCTTCAGGTACCATTCCCATATCCCTGCATTTCCCACATCCAATGCCATGGAAAACCGTTCCTTGGTCTCCCGCAGCACATCCTCTGTCCGCCTGCGGCTCTCAATTTCTATTTTCAACCGCCTGTTCCAGATAAAAAAAACCGCAAATATCAGCGAAAAGGCAGTTGTTAATCCGGCGGCCCAACTCCAGACTCGTTTCATATCGACGCCGTATTCATATCTGATCGAAAGCCAACGGTTACGAATTTCACTTTTTTCGGCATCTGACATTGCCATGAGAGCCTTGTTTATGATGCTCGTCAGTTCTGGCCAGTCTTTGCGCACACCCATGGCTTGACTATGGGTGCCGAATGGCGTGGGAGCGGCAACCTTCAGATTGTTCAGGCCATTATTCTGGATGAGATAGGATGCACCCGTGAGGTTGCCGACATAGGCATCACTCTTTCCTGTGGCAACTGATCGGAGTGCATCAATTGACGTATCGAAAGAAACTATCTTGATCTGCGGGTATTCATCTTTGATCAGGCCCAAAACAATAAAGCCCCTTTCAACAGCGACGTTCTTACCGTTCAGATCCTGCATTCTAGAAACAAAGCTAGAGTCGGTGCGATTAAAAATTACCCAGGGGGAAGAAATATAATCTTTCGTGAAGGAGATCTCCCGTTCCCGCTCCGGAGTCCTCGCTATTGTGGCGAGGAGATCACACCATTTGCGTTCGCCTATCAGGTCATTGAGGGTCTCTTGCCAGCCAATGGGCAGGGAAACAAAGCTGAAGTTAATACCGAAACGTTTGCCAATCAACCTCAGGTAGTCAACTGAAATGCCGTGTGGTTCAGGAGAGGACATATGGTACGGAGGAACATTACCGACACGTACCCGCACAGTATGTCTACGATCCAGCCATGCCTGTTCCTTTTCGGTGAGCAGGATCTGGCTTGAAAGCCCATTTCCGGCCCCTTGATCAACCAGTTCTAACGACTTTTCTCTGGCAAAAACATTTGATGACAGGTGGAATTGAAAAGCCGATCCTATGGATAAAAATAAAAGTATAAGAAGGAGAAACTTGTGCAATTGTATGACCACAAGATAGCGTTGGCATTTCAAGGAGATGATCTGATACCAGGACATGTGTTGCTTCTCCTCACTCATGTGCTTTACATTATTGTGCTTCAAAACAGAATCTCTTCTCCCTGAACAACCTTACGCATAACTCGACAACCTTCTCATCATAGAGAATACCCTTGTTCTTCTCGATCTCTTCAAGGGCTGTATCGATACCCTATGCAGGTCTGTAGGGACGGTGGGACGCCATGGCCTCAACGACATCGGCCACGCTGATGATCCGGGATTCGAGAAGTGATCTGTCCATCCTTTAACCCCTGGGGGTAACCTGAACCGTCCAACCGTTCATGATGCTGGAGAACGATCTCGGCTATGGGATGCGGTAATTCCGTATCTTTGATCACGTCGTATCCGGATCGGGGATGGACCTTGATGAGGCTGAATTCTATGTCTGTTAACTTGCCGGGCTTGCTTAATATCTCAGCGGGTACCGACATCTTGCCTATATCATGGATGATGCCTGCCATATAGATATTATCAACGGTATCATTGGGGAGCCCAATCTCCCGGGCGATCACTCGCGCAAGGTTTGATACCCTCGTCTGGTGACCCGAGGTGTAGGGATCCCGCATTTCGACCGTTAAAGACATTGTATGGATGGTCCCCACCAGGTTCTTTCTTAGCTTATCCAGGACCTGTTTCAGTTCTTCTTCGGCGAGTTTGCGGTCGGTGATATCTTTACAAAAACCGAGAACCCGTGTTTCCGAAAGCTTCACGGCATCAACGGTCAAGCAGCATTTTGAACCGTCTTTATGTTTATGCCAAAGGTCAGATGTTGCCACGCCTGTTTCTATTAATTTGTTAAAGTGGGCCAATCCATCTTCCAGGGATTCTTCGGCAAGCAAATCGCGGATGGACATTTTTTCAATTTCTTCCCGGGAATAGCCGGTTAACCGGCAGGCGGACTCGTTAACTTCAAGGTATCTGCCGGTATCATCAACAACAAATACACCATCGGGGGCCTGCTCTATATAATTACGGTACTTCGTTTCGGCCTCCCGGAGCATCTGAAAAAGCCCGGCATTCTGGATGGAAGGGGCTGCCATGCTTAAGGTGATGGCCAGCGCCTTGATCTGGCCGATCGTGAAGGAACGATGTTTTGTGCTGTTCAGGTTCAGTATGCCCACAAACTTTCCCCCTGCCATCATGGGTATCGAAACTGCCGCGTTGATCTCGGGGCGGGGGTGGAACGGTTTAAAGCGGGCGTCGGTCACAGCTCCTTCCAACGTGAGCATCTCGTGGTTGCGTGCCACCCACCCGGCGATACCCTGGCCCAGCTTTACCCGCTGGCCCAGGATGTGGTCCCTGCCTATCCCGCGGACGGCAGCCACATAAAGCTCATCGTCGTCCCCGGCGGGAAGCATTATCGATACCTCGTCCGCGAAGGTCTCAAGGGCCTCATCCAGGGAGAAGGCATTCCGGCAGTTTCTGTGAGTCATTTTCTTATGTTTCCCCCTGGTAAGCAGTATCAATTGCGTGGTCGACGGGCAGTATGATATGTACCGCAGTCCCTTCCCCGGGAGCGCTCTCGATGTCCAGCGTTCCACGGTTCTCCTGCACTATCCGGCGGCATATCGCAAGCCCCAGTCCCGTGCCTTTTCCCTCCGGTTTGGTGGTAAAGAAGGGATCAAAGATCTTTGACAGGTTCTCCGTTGCTATGCCTTCCCCCGTGTCGATGACATCGATGGTTACAAAACATTCATTTTCGGGCTCGGGGCTGCTTCCGCCTTCCGTCGTCCGCTCCCCGTCCTCTGCGCCCCTGCTTTTTGCTTTTACCCGTACCGTCAATGTCCCGCCATCGGGCATGGCGTCACTTGCGTTGGTAAAAAGGTTCAGAAAAAGCTGCCTCAGCTGTTGACGGTCGGCATGGATAACTGGGTACATCGGGACCTGAGATCCCGTTGTACCTGTATGTTGCGCTTCTTGAGGTGGTAATGGATAAGCTCCAGCGTCTTGTCTATTTCCTCGGATACATCCACGGTGGAGATCATGGGTGTGCCTGCTGCGGCTGAAGTCCAGCAGGTTGGCAACCAGTTTGCCCATCCGCCCGGTCTCCTGCCTCGATGACCTCAAGTGCTTTCTGCTTGGGGTCATCGGGGGGAACCTGCGTTTGAAGCAGCTCAACCCGGAGGCCGACCGTTGCAAGGGGATTGTTCAGTTCGTGGGCTATGCTTGCCGCCAGCTCCCCCATCGTGGCCAATTTAGCTGTCTGCCAGAGCTGCTGGGCCATGCCCCGGACCTCTTC
>CAWFIZ010000012.1:0-202724 GCA_963816115.1 uncultured delta proteobacterium
GCCACTTAAAAACCGTCTGCAAAATCACTATTCTTAACACCCGTGAGACTCGCTTTCCGTATATGTCCAAGCCAGTTCTTACAGAAGAAAACAGCTGTATGTCGGATACCTATATTAAGTAAAAACTCCCGAATTCTGGTAACGACCCGAAAGGATCAAAAACCCTTCTATCAATTGTATACTACTTTTCAAAAATCACAATCTAAAATATCTTGACAAGTTATTTTCGCATTTAATATATTGACCATAAGAGAGTATACTGTATACAATATATTCCATGTCAAGAGAAAAAAGGATTACAGTTCAGTCGGTATTCAACCATTTGTAATAATTAGTGACAACAAATCTGTTGAGGAGGGCCCCATGGATGTTTTTAAGGAAATGACAATGCTGTCGCTGGAGCAGGCGACCGTACTTCCGTACCTCAGCTACCGCCTTGCCATGGACGGGATCAACGTGATAAGGCTGGAGCACCCGGTGTATGGTGACCCCAATCGCATGATCGGTGAGAACAGGCTTGGCGAAGAGAAGATGAACACCTATTTCATGGCCATCAATTCGGGAAAAAAAGATCTGACCCTTGATCTCGGGTCACCGGAGGGCCAGGCCATCCTCAAGGAACTGATAGTAAAGCTCAAGGTCGATATCTTTGCCACCAATCAACTTCCAAGGAACTACGAGAAACTTGGCATCGATTACCAGACCTTGAAGGCCGTGAAGCCCGATATCATATGGGTCGGATTGACGGGATTCGGTCCTGACAGCAATGAGGCCGCATACGACCCCATCCTTCAGGCTCGCGGCGGCCTGATGGAACTGACGGGCAACGCAGGCGAGGACCCGCAGGTGGTTGGTGTACCGCTGCCCGATATGGGAACGAGCGAGCACGCATACGGGCTCGTGATGAAGGCCCTGGTCAAGCGTGCCAGGACGGGAGAGGGCGAACGGATCGATGTTTCCATGTTCATGTCGACGACATCGTGGCTTGCCGTTCCCATTACGCTCACGAAGTCCTTCGGCAACAAGATCTCGAGGAGAGGCAATACCCATGAGTTCTTCGCGCCCGTGTCCGTGTATGAAACGAAGGACGGTTATGTCTATATCGCGGTAGGGAACGACCGTCAGTGGGCGTCAATGACCGGGCTGCCCGGTTTCGAAAACCTGGCGAAACCGGAGTATGAAAAGAACAAAGGGCGCATCCAGGACGTGAAGAACTTGAACAATGCAATAAACGAATGCACGAAGACAAGGACGACGGCAGAGATGATAGAGCTTTGCAATAAGGCAACAATAGCCATATCGAAGGTCAACACCATCGAGGAGGTCATTGAGGACCCCTATGTCAAGGATGCCATGCTCACGGCCAAGGACCCTGTCACAGGGACACAGATCTGGATGGCGCCTCCGCCCTTCATGACCTCTTTTCTGAAAGAGTCTGACCGCCGGATGTCCTTTCCTCCCAGGTTCGGTGAACATAACGCCGATATCTATGGCAAGATAGGATATTCTTCCGAAAAACTGGAGCAGCTGAAAGACAAAGGGGTCATATAGGCCTTTAAGGATCCTTAGGATACCATGGGACTCGTCGAAGACATTCTCGAAGGGAATGAAAAAAGTGCTGCCAGGCTTATCACCCGGGTTGAAGACGGTGACCGGGAGGCCTATCGGGAACTTTCACTTCTCCTGCCTCACACCGGCAAGGCACACATCGTGGGGATCACAGGTCCGGCCGGTGCGGGCAAGAGCACCCTCGTGGGGCATCTTGCCGTTTCTTTTTCCGGCCGGGGCAAAAATGTTGGTGTCATTGCCACCGACCCGACGAGCATTGATGGAAAGGGTGCTTTTCTCGGTGACCGTATCCGCATGAAAGGGGCAGAAAAACAGCACATCTTCATCCGTTCCATGGCACATCGGGCCTACCCCGGGGGCATCGCGAGGGCAGCCACGGCGGCGGCCTATATCATGGAGGGCCTCGGCAAGGACTGCATCATTATCGAAAGCATCGGAGCCGGCCAATCCGAGAAGGACCTCTTCTTTCTATGTGATACGGTGGTCACGCTGTTCACCCCGGACTACGGTGACGAGATCCAGCTTTTGAAGGCAGGGCTGATCGAGATAGGCGATGTCATCGTGGTGAACAAATCGGACAAGCCCGGGGCTGATGACGCTGCCAGGGATATTGCCTTTGTTTCGGCACAAAAGGCAAGACCTGACGGGTGGAATGTGCCGGTCCTGCTGACACGGGCGGACCGCGGTGAAGGCATTGGCCCTCTCACGCGGGCCATCGAGGAACACTGGCGGTCACTCTCACAAAAAGACAAAAGATCGATCGGGAAAAGGCAGCGGACGGAGGCCTTCATGATGGCCCTTCTCAAAGAAGAACTGTGGAAGATGGTCTCGGCCAGGCTGAGGGAAAGCCGGCTTTTCAAGAAAATATCGCGTGAGATCCTCTCCGGCAAGATTGACCCTTACAGCGCGGTCGAAAGGTTGCTGGAGGAAATGGAGGATCAGTGGACTTTGCGTTGACCAAGGAACAAAGGTTTTTCAAAGAGCAGGTTTCGCGGATGCTTGAACACATTGCCCGGCCCTTTGCAGATGCCATCGATAAGAGCGACAACTTCCCCAAAGGGTTGTTTGAAGAACTGGGGCGCCTGGGTTATTACGGTTTGCGGTATCCCGAGGAACTCGGCGGAATGGATGCCGATTGCACCACCTTTACGATCTTTGCCGAAGAACTTGCCCGTGCCTCGATGGGCCTTGCGGCCATCGCGACGATGCAGTGCCTCATGGGAACGGATTTCATATATCGTTTCGGCAGTGATGACCAGAAAAGGCGATGCCTCATCCCAGCCATCAAGGGCGAGAAGATCGGCACCATCGCATTCACGGAGCCGGACTGCGGTTCTGACCTGGGCGGTATCAGGACCCGGGCGGTAAAGAACGACAAAGGGTATATCATAATAGGCAGGAAGCTCTGGATCACCAACGGCGACGTGGCCGATTTCGTCACGGTGGCCGCCAGCACGGACCCCGACAAGAGGTTGGGCGGGATCGGTTTTTTCCTGGTCGAAAAAGGTACGCCCGGTTTTTCCGTTGGACAAAAGATCGAGAAGATATCGGCCCGCGGCGCGGCCACGGTGGAACTCATCTTCGACGAATGCCAGGTGCCGGCAGAGAACCTTATGGGAGAAGAGGGAAAGGGCGCGCAATACCTGAATGATATACTCAGCGAGATACGGACCATGATCGCCGGTCTCGGCCTCGGCCTTGCGAAGAGCGCTTTTTCCGCGGGGCTCCGATACGCACGGGAACGCGAGGCTTTCGGGCGGCCCATCGGTGAATTTCAGCTCATCCAGGAGAAGATAGCGGAAATGGAAGTGAGGATAAAGGCGTCGGAATTCCTCACCTACCATGCCGCCTGGCTGAAAGACAAAGGTTCCTTGACGGGAAAGGAAGCGGCCATGGCGAAGTTCTATTCAACCGAGACCGCCTGTTTTGTCGTCGATGAGGTGTCGAGGATCCACGGGGCGTACGGGCTTGCCGAGGAATACCCGGCGCAGAGATATTTCAGGGACGGCCGTTTCCTTCTGTTCGGAGGGGGCACGTCGGAGATATTGAAGACGATCATCGCCAAAGACACGATGAAAAAAAGCAATTTTGGGATATAACCTAAAGGAGGGGTGTATGGATTTTGCCTTGACGGAAGAACAGCAATTCTTCAAGAAGATGATTACTGACACGGTCGATCGCATGGTGGTGCCGAAGGCCCGTGAGATCGATGAGAAGGACGAGTTCCCCTGGGAGTTGTGGAAGGACTTCACGCAAGCTCGGCTACCTCGGACTGCGTTACCCTGAGGAGATCGGAGGGATGAACGCCGACCCCGTGACGGCGATGATCTTCTACGAACAGATCGCCCGCGGCTCCGTCGGTTTTGCCCAGAGCGTCATCATGAACATCCTTATGGGAACATATTTCGTTTACCGCTTCGGCTCCGAAGCGATCAAAAAGCGCTGTCTCTATCCGGCGATGAAGGGTGAGAGAAGTTGCCACCATGTGCTTTACCGAGGACCAGTCAGGTTCCGACCTTTCGGCAACGAGGACGACGGCCGTCAAGGACGGGAACGAATGGGTCATCAACGGGACGAAGATGTGGATCACCAACGGCCGCTGGCCGATATCGCCACGGTGCTTGCTACGACGGACCTGTCGATGGGTGCCAAGGCGCTCAATTTTTTCCTCGTCGAAAAAGGGACGCCAGGGTTCGCGCCCGGTCAGATCATCGACAAGCTCGGATGCCGGGGGACGATCACGGGAGAGCTTGTCTTCGACAATGTGAGGGTACCCGAGGAGAACCTGCTGGGATGCGGAATTGAACAAAGGCGTTGAATACCTCGGTGAGATCCTCGATGAGGTGAGGGTCATGACGGCCGCAATGGCTATGGGTATTGCCCAGGCGGCCTACGATGAGGGCCTTGAGTATGCCAGGAAGAGGATAGCGTTCGGTAAGACCATCGGCAACTACCAGCTCATCAGGGCGAAATTTGCCGATATGGCGACGGAGATGGAGGCGAGCAGGCTTCTCATTTACTCCGCGGCGTGGAAGATCAAGGAAAAGCTGCCATCCCGGCTTGATGCCGCAATGGCGAAGATGTTCGCGACGGAAACGTGTCTGAAGGTTGTCGATGAAGTGACGAGGATCTGGGGCGCAAACGCCTTTGCAAACGAATACAATCCCCAGCGTCATTTCAGGGATGCAAGGTTTCTCCTATATGGAGGCGGGACACACGAGATACTCAAGGATTTTCTGGGAAGGATGCTTATCGGCAAATCTTGAAAGCTTCTGACCGGGCAAAAGACACACGAGGTGTGATGAAATGGATATTTTAGTGCTCATCAAACAGGTACCGGACCCGGAGGCATTGGTGGAGATCGCCGCGGGGGGAAAAGGCCTCAACATTGAACCCAAGTTTGCCACCAATCTCTTCGACGAATATGCCCTTGAAGAGGCGCTGAAGATAAGGGAAAAACACGGCGGCAAGGTCAAGGTCATCTCGCTGGGGAGCGTGAAGGCGATAGAGGCGCTCCGTACGGCCATTGCAATGGGGGCTGACGAGGCAGTGCTTATCGAAGATGAATCCTTTGCGGGCAGCGACGGTTATAACACATCGCTTGTTCTCAGCCGTGCCCTCGAAAAAGAGACCTTCGATATTATCCTTTGCGGCAGACAGGCCATAGACGCCGACCGCGGCGAAGTGCCCCAGATGGTTGCGCAGTTCCTGGGGCTGCCCCATGTGGGTGTCGTGGTCAAGCTCGACATCGCCGACGGGAAGGCCGTCGCCGAATCGACCCTTGAAGGCGCAAGGGAGGTCATCGAGGTGGCACTCCCTGCCATCTTCACCGCGCAGAAAGGCCTCAACGAACCAAGGATCCCCCTGATCACGGGTGTTATGAAGGCCATGAAGGTGCAGATACCGAAGCTGACCGTGGAGGACCTGGGGCTTGCAAAAGACATGGCGGGTCCTGACGGGTCGAAAACAAATATACTGCAATACCTGCCTCAAAAGAAACGGCCGGCGGTGCAGTTCATTGCCGGCGAACCTAAAGAGGCCGCGATAGAGGCCGTGAGGATCCTGGCAGACGTTGAGAGAGTAATATAAGATAGGGGGCAAAGATGGACAAGGTCCTTGTGTTCGTGGAAGCGAAGGGAGATGAGCCCAGAAAGGCCTCCCTGGAATTGTTGTGTGAAGGGGCTAAACTCGCCGAAAGCGGCCGGTTCAGCGTAGAGGCGGTCTATATCGGCAAATTATCTGACGCGCTTAAAGGCAAACTCCTGTCATGTACGGAGAAGCTTATCCACTTTATTGATCCCGAGCTCGCGGCCTACAGCCCGGAAGGCTATGCTCAGGCACTTGCCGGCTACGCCCGGGAGAGCGGGGCGAAGATGATCCTGGCGGGAGCTACCGGGGTAGGGCGTGATTTTCTTCCCAGGGTGGCGGTCCTTCTTGAAACAGGTATAGCCTCCGATGTGACGGGGGCGAACTGGTTCAATGAACCCATGACCTTCGTGAGGCCCATGTTCGGGGGAAAGGTGTTCGCAGAGGTCGCGTTTTCGGCATCCCCCGTTATCCTGACGGTGAGGCCCAACAGTTTCGCAATTGAAATGCCGCAGGGGAAAAATGGTGAATATGTCGAAAAGACCATGGGGATATCGTCCGGGGCGATCCACACACACGTTCTGCGCGTTGACGAATCGCCGCAGGACACCGTTGACCTTACCGAGGCCGACCTGATCGTGGCAGGCGGAAGGGGCCTCAAGGCAGCGGAAAATTTCAGCCTTATCGAAGATCTGGCCTCAGTGATCGGTGCCACGGTAGGGGCCACGAGGTCGGTGGTGGACGCCAAATGGCGCGACCAGGCAGACCAGGTGGGGAAGAGCGGCAAGACGGTATCGCCGAAGCTCTACATTGGGGCGGGCATCTCCGGCGCCATCCACCATATCATGGGGATGGATACGTCCAAGGTAGTCCTTGCGATCAACCGTGATCCCAACGCGATCATTTTCAATTATGCCAATTACGGGATCGTGGGCGATCTCTTCGAGGTGCTGCCGGCGATGACCCAGGAATTGAAGAAGCGCAAGGAAGGGTAGGTGCTTTCTTGGATAAGATAGATGCCATAGTTGTCGGAGGAGGCCTTGCGGGGCTTTCTGCCGCGTACCGGCTCGCGGACGCGGGCAAACAGGTCATTCTCCTCGAGCGCGGCGACGCGCCGGGAAGCAAGAACGTGACCGGCGGGAGGATCTATACAGGCCCCATCAGGAAATACCTGCCGGAGATCATCGATAGCGCGCCATTCGAACGCCACGTAGTCAAGGAGATGATAACCGTCCTCGACGAGAAGGGTGGTTTCCAGTTCGAATACGGAAGCGAAAAATGGAAAAGCGAGCCCTACATGAGCTATACCGTGCTCAGGGCAAAATTTGACAGCTGGTTTGCAGATCAGGCGGCGCAGAAGGGCGTCTTTATCATCCCCAAAAAAAAGGTCGATGAACTCTTGTGGGAAGACGGGCGCGTGGCCGGCATCAGGTCGGGAGAAGAAGAGATCGGAGCGCACATTGTCATAGCGGCCGACGGTGCCCTTTCCTTCCTGGCGCAAAAGGCGGGATTGAGACCGCCCCATAAACCGGAGAACTTTGCCGTTGCAATGAAAGAGGTGTACAAGCTCGACGAGAAGACCATTGAAGACAGGTTTCGGCCTCGGGCCGGGCGAAGGCGCGGCGGGATCTCTTTATGGGTTCCATCACGCGGGGCATGTTCGGCGGCGGTTTCCTCTATACGAACCGCGATACCCTGTCTCTTGGCCTTGTGGTCGGTATCGATGCGCTCAGTAAACAGGGCAGTGCTATCGCGGCCCCGGACCTCATGGAAGAGTTCAACGCCAGGCCCGAGGTGCATCGGTGGATCAGGGGAGGTCAGCTGAAGGAATACTCGGCGCACCTCATCTCCGAGGCGGGGATAGGTGCTGTCCCGAAGCTTTACACGGGCGGTATGCTCGTTGCTGGAGACGCGGCAGGGTTTGCCCTCAATCTGGGGCTCACCGTGCGCGGTATGGAGTTCGCGATAGCAACCGGTGTGATGGCGGCCGATACGGCCGTGGAGGCCCTTGAGCAGAACGATCTTTCCGAGGGCTCTCTTTCCCGTTACGAGAAGAGATTGAGGGAGAGCTTTGTGCTCCCCGACATGGAGACCTTCCGTCATTCACGGGATGTCCTGGACAGGCAGCGTTTCTTTACCGTATATCCGAAGTTCATATGCGAACTTTTTGATGAGCTGTTCACGATCGGCGACGGGCCGAAGCAAGGCCTTTACAGGACGGCGAAGACAGTGGCGAAAAAATACGTTCTCAACATGGAGACCGTTAAGGACCTCATGGCCGCGAGGAAGGTGTGACGATGAAAGTTGAAGAAAAGATCGCCCTCAACGCGATAAAAAATGACAAAAAGAGCCACATTCTCTTTGACCAGTCCATATGCGCGGGATGCAAGGAGCGCATGTGCATAGCGGTCTGTCCGGCCCACCTTTATTCCCTCAATGAGGAAACGGGCGAAATGGTGGTGGAATACGCCGGGTGTCTCGAATGCGGCACATGCGTCATCGCCTGCATTTACGGTTCGATCACCTGGGATTATCCCGGCGGGGAATATGGCGTCCAGTACCGGTACGGATGACGGGTGCGCGAGAACGCGATGGGTGAACAAAACTGATATGGCGGACAAAACGAAAAAGACATCAATGAAGGCGGCCCGTTGAAAGGCATAAGGCCATTGGGGAAGCCGCGTTCCATGGGCGACGTGTCATATGATTATCTGAAACAGGCGATCATAGCCGGGGACCTTCCTCCCGGGCAGAGGCTCATCGAAAACCAGCTTTCCACGCAGATGAAGGTGAGCCGGGTCCCTATACGGGAGGCGGTGAAGAAGCTGGAGCAGGAAGGCCTTGTGGAAAAGACGGGCGGAAGGGGGTTTTCGGTAAGAAGCATCTCAAAGGAAGAGATAGAAGAGACGATCGGTATAAGGGCCCTTCTGGAGAGCTACGCAGCCTACCTCGCAACCGAACATATCAACAACGGCATATTGAAAAAACTTGGAGACAGTATCGAGGCTTACCGGGCAGCCTTCGAAAAAGGTGATACGGAGAAACTCATGCAGCTCAACACCCAGTTCCACGAGATCATCTATAAGGCCGCGGGGAGCAAGAAGCTCTATTCCCTTATCAACAGCTTCAGGGACACGATCCATCGCTACCGCAGGCCGCTTCTGGCATGCCGGGATTACGCGCAGGGTCTCTCTCAAGGACCACGAGGAGATGGTGAAGGCCATGCGGCTCAAAGACAAGAAAAAGGTCGAAGACCTGGTTAAAAAACATATATTGCGGGGCATGGATATCATTATTCATGAGTTGGGCGCCGGTCATTCGGTATAGCCCGGCAAGCGGGCATTGTGTCATATAAGTAACGAACAAGGAGGGGCGCTTGGAGACAAGGCATATTAAAGTATTGGTTGCGAAACCGGGGTTGGACGGGCATGACCGGGGAGCGAAGGTGGTTGCCCATGCCTTGAAAGAGGCCGGCATGGAGGTCCTCTACACGGGCCTTCACAAGAGTGTTGACCAGATCGTCAGGATCGCTATTCAGGAGGATGTTGATGTCATTGGTCTTTCTATCATGAGCGGCGCGCATATCCCCATCGCCCAGAAGCTCTTCAAGCTGGCGAAGGAAGAGGGCATTGACGACAAGATGATCGTTGTCGGCGGTGTCATACCCGCCCGGGACATCCCGAAGCTTCAAGAGTTGGGTGTACGTGGCGTTTTTCCAGGCGGGACCCCGTTCTCGGAGATCGTCAGTTTCATCAACGAAAACGCGAAGAAGTCCTGAGGAGGTTTGCAATGGGAGTAGCGAAATATACGAAGGATGAAAAGGACCGTATCACCGATGTGACCCTTCAATCGGGCATACACGTAAAACCCGTCTATGGCCCCGAGGACCTGGAGCGCGTCGGATTTTCCTACGAGAAGGACCTTGCCGGACCGGGCGAATATCCCTTCACGCGAGGCATCCACCCGAAGGGTTACCGCAGCAGGGCGTGGACGACCCGGCAGTACACCGGGTTCGGCACGCCGGAGGAATCGAACGAGCGTTTCAAGCTCATGATATCCCACGGGCAGACCGGCCTCAATGTTGCCTTCGACCTGCCGACGCAGATGGGGTACGATTCCGATGACCCCATGGCGGAAGGCGAGGTTGGCAGGGTGGGGATGGCGATCGACTCGCTCAGGGATTTCGAGATCGCCTTCAAGGACATAAATCTGGAGAAGATCGGCTCAGGGCTGACCATCAATGCCGTCGCCTCGATCATGCTTGCCATGTACCAGGCAGTCGCCGAGAAGTACGGTTTCGATCCGAAGAGGATCTCCGCCACCCCGCAGAACGACATCCTGAAAGAGATGATCGGGAGGGGTTCCTGGATCTTTCCCGTTGAGCCGGCGGTGAAACTGATCGGCGATACCATAGAGTATTCGATGACATGTGCTGCCGCGTACCAACCCGGTGAGCGTCTGCGGGTACCATATCCGGGAATCGGGGGCCACACCCGCGCAGGAGATCGGCTACGCGATACTGATCGCTAACGCCTACATCGATAATGTCCTGAAACGCGGGTACGATGTCGACGATTTCGTGGGCCGTTTCTCTTTCAACCTGAATGTCTTCGGCAATATCTGGGAACAGGTGGCAAAGTTCAGGGCGGCCAGAAAGCTCTGGGCCCGGAACCTGAAGGAAAAGTACGGGGTCAAAAAGGACTCCAACATGTATCTGCGCGGCCTCTTCGGAGGCGGGGGCTACGGCCTCACCAAGGCGCAGCCGGAGAACAACATCATGCGCGGGGCATATTACGCGCTCTCCGCGGCGCTAGCCGGGGCCCAGACCATTGCCCTTTGCAGCTACGACGAGGCATATACCATCCCGACACCCCACTCTGCCATTATATCGCTGCGCACGCTGCAGCTTCTCATGGACGAGATCGGGCTTCGGGACACCGTCGACCCTCTTGCCGGAAGCTATTTCATCGAAACCATCACCAAGGAGATGGAAGCAGAAGATCGAAGAGGAGATGGCAAAGATCGACAAGGTGGGCGGTATAGTGCAGGCAGTTTCCAACGGCTATATCCAGCGACTCGTATCTATGCAGGCTTATGAATACGAAAAAGGTCTCCAATCGGGTGAGCTAAAGAAGGTCGGTGTCAACATCTACACCGAGGGTGAGCCAATGGATGTGGAACTCCACGAGTACACCGGGGAATCCGCGGAGAAACAGATCGACTGCCCTGAAACAGCTGCGCAAGGAGAGGAATGACCGCGATGTGGCACGCACGCTGGGTGAGCTTGAGGCCGCCGCGAAGGCAGGAAAGAACGTGATGCCCTATCTCGTGGAATGCTGCAAGGCATATGCCACCGTGGGTGAGATGGCGCGGGTGTTCAGAGACGTCTACGGAGAATTTGAGGAACCAAGCCTTTTTTAGTTTTTAACCTGAAACATTGAAACGGTTGAAACTATTGAAACGGTTCTTGAAAAGGGGGCTTTATGAGCGACAGGTATTACCGGCTGGGTTGTGATATTGGCGGCACCTTCACTGACTTTGTTCTGCTCAATGACCAAACGGGAGAGATACAGACCGGAAAGTGTCTGACCACTCCGCAGGACCCCTCGGACGCGGTTGAAGAAGGCATCAGGGCGCTGGAGGTGACGACACCGGATTTCATGGGAAAGCTCGATGAACTGATACACGGAACGACGCTTGTCATCAACTCCATTATCGAAAGAAAGGGAGCGAAGACAGGGCTCATCACGACGAAGGGCTTCAGGGACATCCTGGAGATCGGCCGCGAGATCCGTTACGCACCCTATGATATCTTCGCCGAATTTCCAGAGCCGCTCATTCCCAGGAGGTACCGCATCGAGGTGGACGAGAGGGTCAGGAGCGACGGGACCATCCTCAAGGCCCTTGATCCCGAAGACGCGCGCCGGGCGGTTCGAGAGCTCTTAAAAATGGGTGTTGAATCGATCGCCGTCTGCCTTATAAATTCCTTTGAGAACCCCGTACATGAACGAATGATCGAGGAGATCATACAAAAGGAAGCCCCCGGGATCTCCACATCGATCTCGTACCATGTCCTGCCGCAGATAAAGGAGTATGAGAGGACGAGCACCACCGTGACCAATGCCTACGTCAAGCCCCTTACCGGCCGCTACCTGTCCAAGCTCTCGGGCCGCCTGGCCTCGATCGGCTTCACGGGAAAGCTCTTCATCATGCTTTCAAGCGGCGGCGTTACCTCCGTGGATACGGCAGCCGAGTTTCCCGTCAGGATCATCGAGTCGGGGCCCACGGCGGCGGTCATCGCCGGGCAGTACTACGGCAAACACTTCAACATCCCCGAGATGTTCTGCTTTGACATGGGCGGTACAACGGCCAAGTCGTGCCTTATTCAGAAAGGGGTCGCCGGCGTCGTGCCGACCTTCGAGGTCGGACGGGTCCAGAGGTTCATGAAGGGAAGCGGCCTCACGATCCAGGTTCCCGTCGTTGACCTGATGGAGATAGGTGCCGGAGGCGGGAGCATCGCCAAGGTAAGCAAGCTGGGAACGCTTCAGGTTGGGCCCGAGAGTTCCGGCGCGGCACCGGGGCCGATCTGTTACGGCAGGGGAGGCACTGACCCATGTGTGACCGATGCCGATCTCCTCCTTGGGTACCTCGACGAGAACTATTTTCTCGGGGGGACGATGAAGCTCGACAAGGAGGGCGCGCGGCGCGGTGTTGAAGAGAGGATAGCAAGACCGCTTGGTGTTTCATTTATCCAGGCCGTCTGGGGGATCCACGATCTCATCAACGAGACGATGGCGGCAGCAGCCAAGACGCATATCGCGGAAAAAGGCGGAAACCCCAAGATCGTCACCATATCGGCCTTCGGCGGGGCGGGGCCCGTCCATGCATACGGCCTTGCCAAAAAGCTGGGCGCGCCGCGGATGCTCATTCCTCCAAATGCGGGGGTTGGATCGGCGATGGGTTTCTTTACCGCTCCCCGGGCCTTCGACCTGCTCCGGAGCCACAAGGTGTCCCTCGCCGACGCTGTCTTTGATGATATTGAGAACATATTCAGGGGCCTTGAAGGCGACGCCTCCAAGATACTCAAAAAGGAGGCCACACAGGACACGATCAGTTATCAAAGATCCCTGGACATGCGTTTTGTCGGTCAGGGCTCGGAGATGAACATACCTGTGCCTTCGGTTGATTTCACAAAGCTCACCAGGGGTGACATGAGGCGCTTTTTCGACGATGTCTATGAGAAGCTCTACGGCAGGACATATCCCGACTCCGAGGTGGAGTTCATCAACTTCAAGGTCAGGGCCAGCCTTCCCGAAAGGCTCCTGCAGCTGCCTAAACTCGACGGGAAGGGACAGACCCTCGACGGCGCGATTAAGGGGCAGCGTCCTGCGTATTCGCCGATCGCCAGGGATTTTATCCCCTATACGGTCTATGACCGTTACAAGCTCTTTCCGGCAGCAAAGTTCCGGGGCCCGGCCATCATCGAGGAAAAGGAATCGACCCTCATCGTGGGCGAGGACGCCCGTGTGTCCGTTGATGATTTCGGGTTCCTCTGGATCGATCTCAAGGAGGTATGAAGATGGCGCGCACGTTTGATCCGATCACGTTAGAGATTTTATGGCGAAGGCTTATTTCCATCGTCGATGAGGCGGACGGCAGCGTTGCCCGGACCGCCTTTTCGAGCCTGCTGCGGGATGCCCACGATTATACCTGCATGTTCACCGACCGCCATGGACGGGAACTGGCCCAGGGAAGCTTCGCAACCCCCGGACAGTCGGGCGCAATGGCGCTGGGCATAAAAAATCTCGTCAAGAAGTACCCCCTCGACCATTACAGTCCCGGGGACGTATTTATCACCAACGATCCCTGGGCCCTGGCGGGCCACCTCAACGACGTCTGCGTCATGAGCCCCATCTTCTACAATGACAAACTGGTGGCCTTCACGGCCTGTGTCTTTCACCATTCCGATATCGGCGGCCGTGTCGCCTCCGACAACCACGATGTCTTCGAGGAAGGCCTTTTTATTCCCTTCGTCAAGCTCTATGACAAGGGGGTGCTCAACGAGTCCGTCCTCGACATGATCCGCTGGAACGTGCGGACGCCCGACGAGGTTATCGGCGACATCCGTTCGCAGATCGCGGCAAACCATGTCTGCGCCGAGAAGGTCGCCAGATGCTCAAAGAGAGTGAACTTGACAACCTCGATGACCTCGCCGACCAGATCATCGGTCTCACCGAGAAGAGCATGAGGGAAGAGATCGAAAAGATCCCCGACGGTGTCTATCGGGCACAGGGCATCATTGAGCAGATGAAGGGAAAAGACGACATTGTCATTGAGGCAAAGGTGGAGATAAAGGGAAGCGATATCATCGTTGACCTCGACGGTTCTTCACGGCAGGTAAACTGGGGCGGCAACGTTGTCTTTAATTTTACCTTTGCCTATGTCTTCATGGCGGTAAAGAGCATGTTTGCCCCGGACATTCCCAATAACGACGGCTGTGCGAGGCCGATACAAGCTCACCGCTCCGGAAGGGACCGTGTCAACTGCAAGTTCCCTGCGGCCGTGGCGGCCCGGATGGGGGTGGGCCACTTCCTGACAGAGGTCATCTACCGGGCCCTGTCCGATGTTCTGCCCGGCAAGGTGATCGCGGCATCCGGCGGCACTCCTGCGGCGATGAACGTCTTTTACGGAAAGCGCAAAGACGGCAAGCCCTGGCATTCCGTCATCATCGGGGCGGCGGCATGGGCGCAGGTGCCAATAATGACGGCAATTATGTCTACATCTTCCCGGCCAATGGCGCCAATACACCCGTTGAAATATTCGAGAGCGATACCCCGCTTATCGTTGAGAAAGGGAGACTCCTCGCCGATTCGGGCGGTCCCGGCAGGATGAAAGGCGGACTCGGCAAAAGGGAGGTCTTCAGGATACCGGATGATGAGTATGCACCGATCCCGCCGGTCAACCTGGGGATTCAGGCGGGCCGTTACATCTACCCGGCCGAGGGGCTCTTTGACGGTAAGCCGGGTACAAAGGCGCAGTTTCTTGTCAACGGGACACCGGGAAATTCCTACGGACTTGACCCAGATGAAACCGGGTGATGTGCTGACCATCGATGCCCCCGGCGGCGGCGGTTACGGCAATCCGCTTGAGCGTGATCCCGAGATGGTGGCTCAGCGATGTCATCGAAGGATATGTAAGCATTGAGAGCGCACGAATCCGACTATAGCGTCGTTATCAACCCGACGACCCTTGAGAGTCAACATGGAAGAGACGAAGAAGACTGAGAAAGTAAGGAACAATAGATCCTGTAACGCCCTGCGCGCTGCGGGTCAAAGAGGAGGACAACATCGATGGAACGACCGTTTGACGCAAAAGTGAAAACGGAGAAGGAACTGAAAGCGCTCCAGCTTGAGGGGCTCAAGTGGACGGTGAACCATGCCTACGAAGGCTCTGAGCATTACCGGAAGAAACTTGACGAAGCAGGGGTAAAACCGAAGGACATATAAGACACTGGAGGACATAAGAAACTTGCCCTTCACGACAAGCAAGGACCTCCAGGAGGGATACCCCTTTCCGCTTCGGAGCGTTCCCTTTCGAAAAGATTGTCCGTATCCATGCGTCGAGCGGCACCACGGGCAAGACGAAAGGTTCTCTGTTATACGGCGAAAGATGTTGATGATTGGGCGGAGATGTTTGCCCGGTGTTATTCATATGCAGACTGTACCCTGGAAGACAGGATCCAGATCGCCGTCGGATATGGCGTCTGGACCGCCGGATGGGGTTTCCAGAACGGCTGCGAACGTTTCGGCGCCATGTCGATTCCCATCGGTCCGGGCAATACGGACATGCAGTGCCAGTTTCTCGAAGACTTCGGTACCACCGTCATGTGCTGCACCGCCTCGATGGGGCTTCTCATGGCGGAACTGATCGACGAGCGGGGACTGAGCGGGAAGATTGCCCTCAAAAAGATGATATTCGGTTCCGAGCGGGCAAGCGATGCCATGAGGATGCAGGATTTCGGAGCTTTCAGGGGTGGCCTATGACCAGCTTTTCGATATCCCCGGCATGACGGAACTCTACGGACCCGGGACCGGTCTCGACTGCCGCTACCACACGGGCATCCATTACTGGGCCGATTACTACATACTGGAGATCCTTGAATCCAGAGACGCTTGAGCCGGTGGCGCCGGGAGAGGTGGGCGAGATGGTGGTGACGACGCTGAAAAAGGAAGCGGCGCCGCTCATCCGTTACCGGACGAGGGACCTGACAAGATCATGCCGGGAGAATGCCCCTGCGGGAGCGTGATGCCGAGACACGACAGGATACTGGGCCGCTCCGATGATATGTTTATCTTCAGAGCCGTCAATATCTATCCGAGCCATATCGACCAGATACTCTCCCATATGAAGGATGTCGGCAGCGAATACCAGGTCGTCCTGTACAGAAAGGACAAGGGCGGCAAGGACCATATGACCATAAGGGTCGAGCGGGCCCAGGGTATGCATAACTCCCACGATGGCTGACAAGCATATCAGGAAGACCATTGAACATGAGATCAAAAAGCAGATACTGGTCAGCTGCGATGTGGAGGTTGAGGATTACGGGTCACTGCCGCGGTCAGAGCGAAAGACGAAGAGGGTTTTTGACAATAGAGATTACGTAAAGAGTAACTGTTAAACGGTTCAAAAGATCTTAATAAGGAGGGTCTATGAGAAGCTACGAGTATTACAAGCCTGCAACAGTCGAGGAGGCCATCACCTTGATGGAGGGTTCCCGCGGTGAACGGGAGTCTATATTGCCGGCGGCACTGACGTGATGGTGCTTATCAGGCAGAAAAAACTTGCCCCTGGGTGCCTCATTTCCTTGCGGAACATCAATGCAGCTTGCCTATCTGGACATACAGAACGGCTTGAGAATCGGAAGCGCCGTGACCCACAACACGATAGCAAAGAACGAATTCATTCAGAAGCGCTACTCTGCACTCACCGATGCTACAAGCAAGGTCGGTTCCCTGCAGATACGCAACGTTGCCACCATGGGCGGGCAACATCTGCAATGCGGCGCCGTCTGCCGACACGGCATGTCCGCTTCTCGTTCTTGATGCGAAGGTTGTTATCGCCGGGAAGAGAGGGCGAACGGGAAGTGCCCATCGATGATTTTTTCCAGGGGCCCAACAAGGTTGCCCTTGAAAAAGGGCGAGATCGTAAAAGGTTTTCGTCATGCCTGCCTTCGGGGAGAACACCGGTTCCGCCTATATCAAACACACGAGGCGGCAGGCGATGGACCTCCCCATGCTGGGGATTGCCGCACGGGTCACCATAAAGATCGGCGGCAGTGAAGTTGGCTGCAAGGATGCCTTCTGCACCATCGACAGCATCTCCAATATCCTGAAGACGTCTTGAGGACGAACAGCTGGTCTGCGAAGACGTACGGATAGCCATGGGTGTTGTGGCGCCACGACCGATACGGGCGAAAAAGGCCGAAGCAGCGCTGAAAGGTAAGGTCATCTCGGAGACGCTCTTCGAGGAGATCGCCGAGATCGCCGCATCGGAATCGAAGCCCGCGGGACAGTATCCGCGGTGAGGCATGGTATCGGCGGGACATGGTGAAAGTGCTTACAAAACGGGCAATTCTCAAGGCCGTCGATCGCGTAATCAGGCCTGACGACATGATACATCCAGACAGGTTATGGTAAGGGGTGAATAATGAAAAAAGAGATTACATTCACATTGAATAATGAAAAAGTTATTGTCGAGGTCGATCCCAAGTGGACACTCCTTTATCTGCTCAGGGAAGTCCTTGAAATGACCGGAACGAAAGAAGGTTGCGGCTACGGAGAATGCGGCGCCTGCACGGTCATTATCGACGGCCAGGCAGTGAATTCATGCCTCTATCCGGTTATGGAGGCCGAAGGACAGGAAGGTTGTCACCATAGAAGGTGTCATGCCTGAAAAATGGCGAGCTTGACCCTATCCAGCAGGCCTTTGTCGATGAAGGCGCTGTTCAGTGCGGGTTTTGCACACCCGGCATGATCATGTCATCCAAGGCGCTCCTCGATGAAAAGGAAAAACCGACGGAAGATGAGATCAAGGAGAGCATCGAAGGCAATCTCTGCAGGTGCACCGGCTATGTGAAGATTATCGATGCCATAAAATCCGTTGCAGGTGGGAGGTGAGTATGGGCGATCTCAAAATAGTAGGACAGAGAGTCCCGAAGAAGGACGCGCCGTTGAAGGCTACCGGCGCAGCCGTATATATACAGGACATGAAAGTACCGGGCATGCTTTACGGCAAGATCCTGTACAGTAAATATCCCCACGCAAAAATACTGAAGATAGATACGGGTAAAGCAGAGACACTCCCCGGCGTAAAGGTGGTGCTCACCGGTGCTGATGTGCCCAACAATTTTAAATTCGGTTTCCTTAAGGACAACCCGCCGCTGAAAACAGGCAAGGTTCTCTCCACCAGGGATGAAATGGCGGCCGTTGCGGCCATAAGCCCCGAGATCGCCGAAGAGGCACTCGATCTCATCGAGGTCGAATATGAAGAACTGCCGGGTATTTTCGATCCCCTCGAGGCCATGAAAGAAGGGGCGCCACTGGTACATGAAGAATTCAAATCGAATGTCCTCAAGATGCCCTGGAAGTTCGTTGCCGGTGACGTGGAGGCAGCAAAAAAGGAATCGGCATTTATTGCAGAGGATACCTTCAGCACCCAGTGGGTGACGCACTGCTGTCTTGGCACGAGCGGCTGTATCGCATCTTTCGATGTGAATAACAATCTCACCATGTACAGTAACACCCAGATACCGTCCCTTGCGCAGAATGACTTTCTGGAGGCGCTCAAGGCCTTCGGCTTGAAGAATAAACGGGTAAGGGTCATCCAGTGCGTTATAGGCGGTGGTTTCGGCAGCAAGCTCGACACCTATGCCTACGAATATATTGCCATCCTGCTGGCCCTGAAGACGAGAAAACCTGTAAAGATCGTCTTCTCCCGGGAAGAAGAATTTTTTGCCACATCTCCCGCGGCAGTGCACGATCACAAAGATCATCCCAGGGATGTGACAAGGACGGACGGCTCACCTTCCGCGAAATGGAGATGGTCCTTGATAACGGCGCCTACACATCATGGGGTGCAACGACACCTTCCGTCATGATGGTGCCCATCTCGTCGCTCTACAAGGTACCCAACATCAAATATACGGCAAAGTGCGTCTATACGAACAATACCTACAGTCAGGCCTTCCGGGGCTACGGGAACCCCCAGGCCACCTTTGCCATAGAATCATGCCTGGACCAGCTTGCCGAGAAGGCAGGCATTGACCCCCTCGAGATCCGCCGGATAAACGCAAACGAACCGGGTGAGATGACGCCGCAGAACTTCAAGATTACTTCCTGCGGCATGAAGGAGTGTATCGAAGAGGTAGTGAAGAGGCTCGACTGGAAGAATAAAATAGGAAAGCATAACGGCAGAGGCGTAGGTATGGCAAGTCCTCATCCACGTCGGAGGTGCGGCAAGGGTTTACAAGTCTGACGGTTGCGGAACGATCATCAAGGTCGATGATAACGGCAAAGTCGATGTCATCACCGGGTCTTCGGAAATCGGCCAGGGTTCCGAGACGATTATCTCCCAGATCGTTGCCGAGGTACTTGGCGTCAACATTGACGATATCAACGTCATCAACAACGATACCGATGTGTGTCCCTGGGACGTGGGGGCCCACGCGAGCAGGACCACCTTTGTGGCAGGCAACTCGGCGCTGGGTGCAGCCAAAAAGATAAAGGCCCAGATCATGGAGATTGCCGCGAAAAATCTCGGCGAAGCCCGTGGAAGCGCTGGACATGAAGGACGGGATTATCTTCTCCGTAAATGACAAGGAAAAGAACATTCCCCTCGGAAAGGTATTGCGGAAGGTCCATTATACCCTGGGCGGCAGGATGCTCGTTGCGGAGCACTTCTACGATCCGCCGAACGAAAACTTTGACCAGAACTTCAAGGGCAACCTTTCCGTTGCCTATGCCTACGGCGCTCACGGGGTCGAGGTCGAGGTAGATAAAGAGACGGGTCAGGTAAAGATCCTCAATTATATCGCTGCCCACGATGTGGGAAAGGCCATTAAACCCCATGCTGCTGGAAGGCCAGATATACGGCGGCGGGCTCAGGGTATCGGCTATGCCCTTGGCGAGAGGATGATCTGGGATAAGGGTTATCTGAAAAACGGCACTTTCCTTGACTATAAGATGCCCACCGTCAGGATGTACCGCCTGTGCAGGCCGTTATCGTCGAGACCGACGAACAGGCGGGCCATTCGGCGCGAAGGGTATCGGAGAACCGGGTCTTGTGCCGACGGCCCCGGCTATCGCCAATGCCATTTACGATGCAGTAGGCGTGCGCATCAAAGACCTGCCCATAACACCGGAAAAGGTACTGAAGGCGTTGAAGGAAAAGGCAAAAGGAAATGGGTAAAAGGAGGCGGGTATGAAGATAGAAAAGATCGACCATATCTGCTTTGCCGTAAAAGACCTCGAAGAGACCAAGAGGGTATACCAGGAAGATTTCGGGCTTGATCCCGACCTGTGAATATGTGGCAGAATCGGAAAAGATCAAAGTAGCACGGTATTATATCGGCGAGGTGGCGGTTGAGTTCATGGAATCGACGGCCCCTGACGGAGAGGTGGCGAAATTCATCGATAAGCAGAGGAGAGGGTGTTTTTCTTATCTCCTACAAGGTGGATGACCTTACGAAGGCAATGGAGGAATTGAAAGACAAAGAATGTCAAACTCATCGACAATAAACCGCAGGGAACTCTTCGGAACCCGTTATGCCTTTGTGCATCATCCCAACAAGCTTCACGGGGTGCTGACGGAACTGCTGGAAGGGGATTTCGATATAAACAAAAATAGATATTATGACAAAACATATAATGTGTGATACATCAAGGAGGAAGAGATGAAGGTATTGGTAATAGGCGGAACAGGAGGCATGGGACAGGGGGTCGCCCGGGACCTCATCAAGCAGGAGAGGATCGAAAAGGTCATCCTCGGTGACATCAATATCGATCCTGCCAGGGTGCAGGAGAAGCTGCGCGCCAGCGACAAGGTGTCGCTCATGAAGATCGATGTGAACGATCATGCCGGCATGGTCGGCGCCATCAAGGGAGGTGGACGTGGTCATCAACTGCGCCGGGCCGTTCTACAAGACCGCCGTGGCGGTGGCCAGGGCGGCCGTTGAGGCGAAGGTCAATTACATCGATATCTGCGATGACTACGAGGCCGCCCAGATCCTCTTTCGCTTCCGATATCGACAAGGCTGCCAAAGAGGCGGGTATAACCGTCCTGACCGGAATGGGGTCGGACCCGGGAACGAACAATGTGCTCGTCAAGTGGTACGCGGACCGGCTGGACCGCGTTGACGAGATCTACCTCTACTGGGTGGTAAGCATTGCCGAACTTGCCGGCGCTGCCTGGGACCACAGCCTCCACATGGTCCTTGGGAAAATCCCCCAGTACATAGACGGAAAGCTGGTGCAGGTGGAAGGCGGCAGCGGCGAAGAGATGGAGCACTTCCTCGAACCGCTCGGCGAATGCCTGATCAGCTATGTGGGACATCCACAGCCGATTACCATTCCCCGCTACATAAAAGGGGTAAAGACGGTGGTCATCAAAGGCGCCCTTATACCGCGGTGGGTGGACGAGCTCATCAAGGAACAGAAGGACACGGGCCTTCTCAGCAATGAGCCCATGGAGGTGAAAGGCACAAAGGTGGTACCCTACGATCTGACCCTGAAGCTCTGGGACACGATCCCCAAAGACAGGGACAACGGGCCTGCAGCTTCCGGCCTGAAGGTGATCGTAAAAGGCGAGAGACAAGGGAAACAGGTGACCTACACGGCCGATATCGTGGGCAGGATGGCGCCGGGAACAGGTCTTCCCGCTTCGATCGCGGCCCTCATGATGGATGCCGGCGAGGTGACGGTAAAGGGAGTGGTGGCCCCGGAAGGCTGCATCGATCCGGACAAGTTCCTTGCCGAATTGTTAAAAAGAGGTGCAAAGATACATCAGACGGAAACGATAAGATCCATGTTTGCACTTTAGCCCGGGTTTTTGGGCACATAATTAAGGAGGGGTTCTATGAAAGAAGTTCCAAAATTGAATATTACGAAAAGCGTGGAGCTTTTTGAAGAGGCAAAGACACTGGTCCCCGGCGGGGTCCTGGGCGCCAGAAAACCCGGCGATTTCATCATGGGAGAATATCCGATCTTTCTTGAATACGGCAAGGGCTGCAGATTGACCGACGTTGACGGAAATGAATTTATTGATTTCCTCTGCGGCTATGGGCCGATCATCCTGGGCTACCGGGAAGATGAGGTTGATGACGCCGTGTATCCGGCAGATAAAGGACAAAGGTTTTTGTTTTACCCTCACGCAGCGGTACCAGAACGAGCTGGCGAAAAAACTCAAGGAACTTGTTCCCTCTGCGGAATTGAGCATTTTCTTGAAGACCGGTTCCGATGCCACGACGGCGGCCATCCGCATCGCAAGGGCCTACACGGGCCGGATCAAGGTCATGCGCTGCGGCTACCACGGCTGGCATGACTGGTGCGTTGAGATGAAAGGCGGCATTCCCGAAAAGTTCTACGAGGATGTCTATGAATTTCATTACAACGATCTCGACAGCTCGAGGACCTGATGAAAAAACACGGCGATCAGACGGCGGCCATCATCATGACCCCCTTCGGGCATCCCCTCCACCAGAAGATGCAGATACCGAAACCCGGGTTCCTGGAAGGCGTGAGGGAACTTGCCGACAAGTATGGCGCGGTGCTGGTCTTCGATGAAGTCCGCACCTGCTTCAGGCTGAGAATGGGCGGGGCGCAGGAACTTTACGGGGTCACCCCTGACCTGACGGTCCTCGGAAAAGGCATGGCCAACGGATACGCGATCAGTGTCGTGACCGGAAAAAAGGACGTGATGATGGCCGCGGCATCAAAGCTCTTCATCTCCTCCACCTTCTTCCCCAACAGCGACGGTTATATCGCCGCCCTCAAGACCATTGAGATCATGGAGCGCGAGAATGTCCTCGACAACATATGGGAAAAGGGCGAGCGCCTTATGAAGAAGATCCAGGACATTATTGATAAGTATGACGAATCGGTGCCGAGTTGACCGGTGTTGCGCCGATGTTCATCGTTACCTTCACGAAAGGTGATCCGGCAGACGCAGAAGGACAGGCGCGACTGATTTTTACACCCAGCTTATCCGCAGGGGTTTCTTTTTTACACCTCACCATCACGCGTATATCAGCTACCGGCATACGGAAGAGGACCTGGACCTGACTGCTAAGGCCATGGATGAATCCATGGCATATGTGAGCGAGAAATACAAAGGGTAGGGGGTATCTATGAAGGATGATCTGAATATTGTCGGCAAAAGGGTTGTAAGAAGCGATTCTCTTGCCAAGGTGACCGGCGAGGCGCGTTATACCGCCGACCTGAAACTCCCCAACATGCTTGTGGCGAAGGTGCTGCAGGAGCCCTTACCCTCACGCGAAGATAGTCCGCATCGACCTCAAGCGGGCACTGAAGGTGCCGGGTGTGAAAGCGGCCGTCAGCGGTTTTGACGCCTACGGGATCAAGTGGGGTGTCTTCCGGTATACCCAGGACCACGCCATGCTCCCCACGGACAAGGTCCGCTACATCGGGGAAGACGTCGCCGCCGTCGCTGCTGTTGACGAGGAAACGGCGCTGGAGGCCCTTTCGTACATCAAGGTGGACTATGAGCCCCTGCCCGCCGTTTTTGACCCTATGGAATCGATGAAAGACGGTGCGCCGCAGATCCACAACGAGTACAAGAACAATATCAACATCCATGTTCATATCGATGTGGGCGAGGTGGACAAGGCCATGGGAAAGGCCTTCCTCGTCCGGGAGGATACCTTCAAGGCCGCCGGCGAGGCCTACGCGATGATGGAGCCCTATGCGGTTGTCGCTTCCTACAAGAACGGTTATCCTCGACCTCTGGATGCCCAACGCCGGGCCCCATGTCCGCGCCAAGGCGCTGTCGAATCTTCTCAAAATACCCCTCAACAGGGTGCGTGTCCGCCACATCAATTCCGGAGGCGCCTTCGGCGGGCGATCCGAGGTGGCTCCCGGCGACCTGGTGGCGTCGCTTCTGTCCATCAAGGCCGGCAGGCCGGTAAAGCTTGTCCTTTCCCGCGAGGAGAACGCCACGAGTTCGAGACAGATCCATGACATCATCGCCACGGTAAAAACAGGCATGAAAAAGGACGGCACCATTGTGGCCAAGGACTACCGGGTGATCTATGACGGCGGCGCCTACAGCTCGACGGGCCCTATCGCCACGTCGATACCCTTTTATGTTTACGAGGAATGCTACCGTTTCCCCAACGTCCGGTATAACGGGTACCGGGTGTTCACGAACAAAGGCATCCGGGGGATGTACGGCTGCCACGGCAGGGCCTTTCTCGCCGGCAACGAAGCCCAGATGGACCTCATGGCAAAAGAACTCGGCATGGATCCGGTGGACATACGCCTCAAGAACGGCCTGACGCGCCGGCGAAGTGACGGCGACAAAATCGAAGATCACGAGCTGCGGTCTCAAGGAAACGATAAAGGCGGCCTCCGAAAAAACAAATTTCAAAAAGAAATGGGCCAAACCCGCCAAAGCTCAAAGGGATCGGCATGGGATGCGTGGCCATCATGTGCGGTTTCCCCATGGGGTTCCGTTCCGGTTCATCGTGCTATGTCAAGATCAACGATGACGGCCAGGTGACGCTCGTGACGGGTCTTGTGGACAACGGACAGGGAAACGAATCCATGGTGATCCAGGTTGCCTCCGAGGTCCTCGGTGTCCCCATGGAGGACATCAATCTCGTGAACGCCGATACGGAAGTGACGAACCTCGATCCCGGCGCCTATTCACAGGCGGCCGCCTTCGTGGGCGCCAATGCCGTGAGGGTGGCCTGTGAGAACGCGCGCAAGCGGATCGTCGCCATTGCCGCGGAAAAACTCGGCGTGAAAGAGGCGGACATCGGTCTCAAGGACCGGATGGCCTATTCCATGAAGAAACCCGACAAAAAGATGCCCATTTCCTGGGTGGTGCGGGAGGCCTTCTTCAGGGGAGAACCGATCGTAGCGACGGGTTCTTTCTTCCCCAACATCGATTTCGAGAGGGAATGGGTCTCGAGGCCCTGGGGCCAGATGGCCGGGACCTTCTCCTTCGGGACCTCCGTGGCGGAGGTAGCCATCGACCCCGAGACGGGCAAGATCACGATCCCCCGTTTCACGTCGGCCCACGATTGCGGGCGTGCCATCAACCCCATGGCGGTGGAAGGCCAGATGGAGGGTTCCATCCAGCAGGCGGGTGTGGCGACAATCACGGAGGGAAATCTCTGGGACAAAGGTCATCTGCTGAATCCGGACCTTCTGGAATACAAGGTACCGCTGGCCTGTGATATGCCCGATATGGACACGATCATCATCAGTTCCCGGGACCCCGCAGGGCCTTTCGGAGCGAAGGAAGGCGGACTTACCGTCCGCATGAACGCTTACAGCGCGGTTGCCTGCGCCGTGGCCAATGCAACGGGCGAGCTTTTCAGCGAGTTGCCGCTCACGCCTGACAGGGTATTGAACATTTTGGAACGGAAAAAGGGGGTGAAGTGATGATCCTGCCAAAATTTGAATATAAAAAAGCACAGAGCGTTGCCGAGGCGATCGCCCTGTATAAGGAACAGACGGGAAAGGCGCAGTACCTCGCCGGCGGAACGGACCTGATCCCGCTGGTAAAGCTGAGGTTGTCGACGCCGAAGGCCGTCATTGACCTCAAGGGCATTGAAGAGTTGAAGGCCATCTCCCGTCGTGACGGGTGGCTGGCAATAGGGGCCAACGTCACGCTCTTCGACCTCAAGAATGATCCCTTGATAAAGAAATATTTTCCCGCGCTTTACGAATCGCTCGATGCCACTTCCTGCGAAACACTCCAGATGCGGGGCACGATCGGCGGGAATATCCTTCAGGATACACGCTGCCTCCAGTACAACCAATCCCTTGAATGGCGCACGGCCAGAGGGTTCTGCTTCAAGATGGGCGGCAAGGCGTGCAACGTGGTTCCCAAGGTGCCAAGGCATGTTTTTCGAACTATTGCAGCGACAACGCGCCGTCGCTTATCACCCTGTCGGCGCAGGTGAAGCTTGCGGGCCCCAAGGGCGAACGGACGGTAAAACTGGAAAGATCTTCAGCGGCGACGGCAGAAAGCCCTTTGCGCTTGAAGCCGGGTGAGATCCTCACGCAGATACTCATCCCCATGAAGAAGACGAAAGGCGCCTACGAGAAATTGCGGGTCAGGGATTCCATGGACTATCCCCTGGTCGGTGTGGCGGTTTCCGTGAAAGGCGCCAGGGCCAGGGTCTGTGTCGGCGGCGTGGGCCTTGCACCCCGTGTGTATGATCTCAAGAACATCAGCGATGCCACTGTCAAAGAGGCTGCGGAGAAGGCCTACACAGACGCCAAGCCGGTGTCGAACGCAACGCTCTCCCCCGTCTACCGGAAGAAAATGGTCGGTGTCCTCTTGAAAAGGGCGATCAAAAAAGTTCTGCAGGAGGGAAAGTGATGAAGACGATGAAGGTTACCTTTCAGATAAACAACGAGAAGGTCACGCTCCAGGTAAGACCTTACGAGACCCTCCTCGAGACCCTCCGGGAGAGGCTTGCCCTTACCGGGGCGAAAGAGGCCTGCGGTATGGGCGCCTGCGGGGCATGTACGGTTGTGGTGAACGGAATACCGCTGAGGTCCTGCCTTGTCCTCGCCCCCGAAGTTGATGGCGCAGATATTACAACCGTCGAAGGGCTGAGACAGGACGGAAAACTCCATCCGCTCCAGGAGGCCTTCATGGAGAAAGGGGCCGTACAGTGCGGTTTTTGCACCTCAGGGATGATCATGACGGCAAAAGCGCTTCTTGACAGGAACAAAAAACCAACCAAAAAAGAGATCGTCAGGACGATCTCTTCCAATATCTGCCGGTGCACCGGATACAAGAAGATCGTCGAGGCCGTTGAGGACGCCTCGAAAAGACCGTAAAGCGATTGAAGGGCCGTAAAGCGTGAAGCGTTCAAAAGACAGTGGAGCGTAAGGCGTAAGGTGAGAAATGCTTGATCAACTTACCGCGGCCTTTTGTAGTTCTAACGCTTCACGGCTTTTCATTTTCCCTGTGGTGATGTATAATATATATGTTATGACGGTAGATTGGGAGGTGCAAACATGAAGATCAAGGTCAAGGTTGATTCGAACCTTCGAATAAAGAATGTTTTTGAGCCTCCGCTTGAAATTGAGCTGAAAAACGACAAAAACACTTTGAAAGATGTCCTCGGGAAACTGTCCGAGATGTATCCATATTTGAAGTTCATCGAAAAGGGCGAGATGGGGGATGACCTGCGCCATCTTTACCTCAATGGAGAGAATCATTTTTCATTTTCCGAGGGGTTGAAAAGGAAGGTCATAGAGGGTGATACCGTCAATGTGGAAGCTTACATGGACCCTCTGGCGGGAGGATAAAAGACAGTTTGAGAGTTTGAGAATTTGAAAGTTTGAGAGGCGGTTTAAAAATAAGGAGCTTCTTTCTGACCACTGTTATTAGTTTTTTAACATTCAAACATTCAAACTTTTAAACTCTCAAACTGCCTTTTTGATCACTATCCAGAGCCCACCTTCGGTTAAGATCTCAACCTTTTCCGTTATGTTGTTAGCGTTCAGGTCCTGTCGTATTGTGTCCACGGTGACCTCCGTCTTGCCGATCCGCAAATTCAGTTCCCGGGAGCGTTCATTGATGGACCGGATCACCTCCGGCGGTGTGTACTTGCCGAAGCCGCCGCCGACAAAGGCCACTCCACCTGGCCTCAGGATGCGCCGGATCGCCCGGTAGTCGGTCCGGAAGAGTGCCGGGAAGAACAGGGCGCCCCTGAAGACGACAAGATCAACAGTTTCGTCCTCAATGCCTGCAAATGCCGGCGTTGTTTCTATCACATCGATCACGTTTTTCGTGTTCCTTTTTTTTATCTCCCCGCGATAAAAATCCTCCATACCTGAAGGAAAAGAGGCTATGCGAAAGGAGCTTCCGATATGTTGCCTGACGAGGTCATATATAACACCGCAAAAGGGGCCCGCCTCCAGGACGCACCCATCCGTTCGCCGGTACTCATCCTTGACGTGCCGCGCCAGATAGGGGTAGACCGGTTCCCAGAGGACGTTGATCTCCTGGATAAGCGATAGCATGGTCTAAAGTATACCAGAATGACCGGTCTCTTATCGACGCTAAAAAGCAACCTCACCGGTCATGCTCCAACCGCCTAACCGCCAGTCCGCCGACGATCAATGGACGGCAAGATCCGGGTATTGCCAAAAAAACGCCCATGTGGAATAATTAGTTGTTTAGCTTGTTGACATATTGAGCATACATCAGGGATGACATTGCAATGAGAAAAGACAAAAAGGCACCCGGCACGCGGGAGGAACTCTCCCGTTTTAAAATGATGATCGAGGCGTCATGTGAAGAGGTCTACCTCGTCAAGCCTGACGGTGAGTTTGTCTATGTGAACGAAGCGGCGGCGAGGAGTCTCGGTTATACCCCGGACGAGATGCTTGGTATCGGTGTTGCCGGAATTGACCCGGTCTATGGTCCCGTGTTCCTGTCTTACTTCGAAGATATAAAGCGGCGTGAAGGGCCGCCCGTTGAAACATGCCACGTTGCGAGGGACGGCAGTAAGGTTTTCAAAGAAATGAAATCGGTCTATCTCAATATTGACGGCAATGAATACGTATGCGGTTTCGGCCGCGACATCACGAAACGTAAGAGAATAGAGGACGAACTGCGGGCAAGTGAAGACAAGTTGAAAAGTATTTTCAGAGCCGCTCCGACAGGCATCGGACTCGTGTCAAAGCGGGTCATCATGGAGGCCAACGAACGCCTCTGCGAGATGACCGGGTACGCGAAAGAGGAGCTCATCGGACAGAGCGCACGGATACTCTATCCCGCCGATGAGGATTATGAGTTCGTCGGGTCTGAAAAATACCGCCAGATAACGCAGAAGGGCACGGGGACGGTGGAGACGCGCTGGAAGAAAAAAGACGGGAGCATGATCAACGTACTGCTCAGTTCTACGCCCCTTGATATAAACGACCTGCCAAAAGGGGTCACCTTCACTGCTCTCGATATCACCAGGCTGAAGCAGGCAGAGGAGGAGCGCATTGGAATGGAACGGAGGCTCCTCCACGCGCAGAAGCTTGAGAGCCTCGGTGTTCTGGCAGGCGGCATCGCCCACGATTTCAATAATCTGCTGATGGCGATACTGGGGAACCTCGACCTCGCCCTCATGTCAATGTCGAACGTCGCCCCGGCACGGTCCAATATCGAACAGGCCGTCCAGGCCACGCACATGGCGGCGGAACTCACGCGGCAGATGCTTGCCTATTCGGGCAAGGGGAGATTTATTGTAAGCGAGATCGATATCAATGAGCTTGTTGAGGAAAATGCCCAGCTTTTCAGGGCATCTATTTCCAGGAATACGATATTCAATCTTAACCTTGACCGGGGCATATCTCCCGTCGAGGCCGACGCCGGGCAGGTCCAGCAGATCATCATGAACCTTATCACGAACGCTTCGGAGGCCATCGGCGAAAAGGCCGGCGCAATAGCTCTCTCGACCGCCATGATGGACTGCGACGATGAATACCTTTCCCAAAGCCGGATCGAGGAAAAACCCCATGCCGGGAGATTTACCTGCCTTGAAGTGACAGACACGGGTTGCGGAATGGACCGGGACGTACAGGACCGTCTTTTCGATCCTTTTTTTACGACAAAGTTCACCGGCCGCGGCCTCGGGATGTGTGCCGTGCTGGGTATCGTGAGGGGCCACGAAGGGGCGCTTTTTATCGAGAGCTCAGTCGGAAAAGGGACAACGGTGAAAGTGTTTTTTCCTGCAGCCCGGCAGGCAACTGTGACTGCAATGCCAACCGATGATACCGCGGTGCAGCAGGTCTCAGGGGAAAGGCCAATGGTTTCCAAACAGACGATCTTGCTGGTAGATGATGAGGATATGGTCCGTCAGGTCTGTATGTCGATGCTGGAGAAGCTTGGCTTTAAAGTCATCGCCGCGAAGGACGGGATGGAGGCAGTAGACATTTTCAAGGAACGTGCGCGGGAGATAGACTGTGTACTTCTTGACCTTTCGATGCCAAGAATGGACGGATTGGCCGCTTTTAAGGAGATGATCCTCATAAAGCCCGGCATCAAAGCCATTCTCGTAAGCGGCTACAATGAACAGGAAGCGATCCAGCGTTTCTCGGCGCAGGGGCTAGCCGGGTTCATACAAAAACCCTACCGGCTACAGGTCCTCCGGAAAGAGTTGAACCAGACCATCGGAAAATAAAAAACCAGGGGGTTTGCCCTTGACATGTGACATAAAGACAGTTTCAGGTTTCACAGTTTCAGGTTTCTTTCTTTTTTAAGATCAGCGATCCGAAGGCCCCGAGGAGCGAAACACCGGCCGATAAAAGAAAGGCGTTGGTAAAGGTGCCGGAAGCGTCCTTGATCATGCCGCCAACGACGGGCCCCAGGGCCTGGCCTATCCCGAAGAATAGGGTGATAAAGCCAAGACCGGCAGGTGCCAGGCGCCCGCCTACGGCGTCCCCGGCTGCGGCTGCCATTATGGTTGGTATTGAAAAGGCGGCAATGCCGAAGATCACAGCAGACACATAAAAACCAGTCGTGTCCTTCCAAAGGGCGAAAACCACATAAGAAAGCGCGAGGGTCAGATAGGCGATCATGGAGCCGTATCTTCTTCCCAGAACATCGGATATCCAGCCGTAGATGACACCGCAGAAGATGCTGAAGATGCCCAGCACGGCAAAGATCCTTCCCGCCGCGACCGGTGCCACCCCCATCTCTTTTGTCAGGAAGGCGACAAAAAAGGTCAGGTATATGATGTACGAAAAACCATACATGAAATAGACGCTTCCCAGCTTCCACATCTCTGATTCCACAACTACGTCCTTAAAAGCGGAGAATAGGGTGACCTTCGGGCCGCCTTTCTGTTCTTCCGTTCCGCCGTAGATCGTGAGGCCTTTTTCGGCCGGGTTGTTCCTTAAAAAGCCGTAGCAGACGAATGCAAGGACAAAAACGGCGATTCCCAGAAAGTACCATGCATAACGCCATCCATCCTTTCCGAAGGCCGAGATGACGGGTGGCAGGATGATGCCGGCGAGGAAAAGGCCCAAACCGATGCCGGCAGAGACTATACCCGTGGCGAGGCCCCTTTTGCGCATGACGAACCAGGCGGCGGGAAGGGCCATGATAGGTACATAGCTGCCGCCGTTACCCAGTCCGGAGATCAGCCTCATGATAAAGGCGAAGGAAAAAGAATTGGACAGGCCGGTCAGAAAAAGGCTCACCCCGATGACAAGGAGGGATACAAAGACGACGCGACGCACCCCGAAACGAGCGGCCAGAAAGCCCCCGATGATCGCCAGGCTCAGGTATCCGATGAAATTCCCCATTGCGATGGAGCCGAGCTGGGTGTAGTTGAGCATGAGGCCGTCTTTCATGGGCGGCAGGATAACGGAATATGACATCCTTCCGAAACCATGTGCGAGAATGGTGACAAGGGTACCGGTCAAGGCGATGATCCAAGCGTAATGCATCATTAGTTGCACCCCCCCAAATAAAATAATGGTACGCTGTGGCTTAAAAAAACGCAATACCGATCGTGTTTTCTTCGACCTACTTCTTTAGGCTATCCCAGTCTTTCAGGAACCTCTCCAGGCCGATATCGGTCAGGGGGTGGTTCATGAGCTGCTTCAAGACGTTAAAGGGGATCGTGGCGATGTCGGCGCCGACGAGTGCCGCATCGAGGACGTGGACGGGATTGCGGATGCTGGCGACGATGATCTCCGTCTCGAAACCGTAGTTGAAGAATATCCTGCAGATTTCATCGATGATATCCATGCCCCTCTGTGAGATATCGTCAAGCCTGCCGATGAAGGGGCTTACGTAGGTGGCGCCGGCCTTCGCGGCGATGAGCGCCTGGATGGGCTGGAAGATGAGGGTCACGTTCGTCTTGATGCCTTCGTTCGTCAAGGTCCTCACGGCCTTGATGCCTTCCTCCGTCATGGGTATCTTGATGACGGCATTCTCACCCAGGGATGCGAGCTTCCGTGCTTCTTCACACATGCCGCCGGATGTGGTGGAGATGACCTCGAGGCTGACGGGGCCTGGAACGGTACTTAATATCTCCCGAAGGACGGCTTCAGGGTCTTTTTTCTCTTTAGCGAGGAGACTCGGATTGGTGGTGACACCGTCGACAAGCCCCATTTCCATACCTTTTTTGATCTCCTCTATGTTCGCTGTATCGATAAAGAATTTCATATACCGCCTCCAGTGTATTTGAATAATGAGTGGAAAAATTTGCTAAGATTATACACGATTGAGGATACGATGACTAATAGAATTTTTTTTCATGGTACACTTTGCATGGTGTTAAAAAAGCATAAAGTAATAAAAAAAACCTTGTCTCTCGCCCGTTCGTAGTTTCACTCCTCTCTTAAGTCCGCAGAGTTCGCCGAGGAAACCTGTGCGCCGCATGGCCGGAGAGTACTGCCCATACGCCGCAGTCCCGATCCCGTTTTTACTCTTGGGACGAGCGGGATAGAGAACAAGCTTCTTTTCCACGCCGAAGGCGATCGGAGTGCGGACTGATCTTATTTTTCTCGAAGATCGGTCCGCAAAAGCCTTCTTCCGCGGACTTTGCGGCCTCTAGAGACTGGAGCGAATGCGGAAGGAACGGGCGAGAGACAAGGTTTTAAGTGTAGTAGAGATGTAAGGCTTTTATCCCGGGTCAGGTTCGGGGTGACCACTAAATTGCAGTTTCTCAACAACTTTTTTAAACCTTGAACGCCTCCGCCATGCCGGTGAACTTCTTTCCTTAGTTTTGGTTTTTCGATCTTGCCCGTCGGGTTTCGCGGCACCTCGCCGAAGAAGATCACCCGGGGCCTCTTGTAGCGCGGCAGCTTTTCGCAGTGCTCGAGAACTTCTTTTTCGGTCAGTTCCTTGCCGGGCACCACGTCGATGACGACGGCAACGATCTCGCCGAGGCGTTCGTCGGGTACGCCGATGGCTGCAACATCCTTGACGGCCGGGTGCGTGTGGAGGAAGTTCTCGACCTCGACGGGAAAGACGTTCTCGCCGCCCGTGATGATGACATCCTTCTTCCTGTCCACGATGTAGATGAAGCCGTCCTCATCCTGCCTGACCATGTCCCCCGTGTAAAGCCAGCCGCCCTTCAATGCCTTTGCCGTCGCTTCGGGGTTCTTGTAGTATTCCCGCATCACGCCGCCTCCGCGTACGATAAGCTCGCCGGGTTCGCCGCGGGGGACATCCTTGTCGTCTTCATCAACAATGCGTGCCTCCCAGTTGAAACCGGGCCTGCCGATGGCCCCCACCTTGTGCGTGTTCTCGATGCCGAGGTGGATGCAGTTCGGCCCCGTGCTTTCGCTGAGTCCGAAGGTCGTATCATACTGCATTTCCGGGAAATGCTGCTTCCAATGCGTGATCAATGACGGCGGTACGGGCTGCGCGCCGATGTGCATGAGCCGCCACTGGGAAAGTTTGTAGTTTTCCCGTTTCAGTTCACCGCTGTCCAGCTTGATGAGGATGTCCTGCGCCCAGGGCACAAGGAGCCACACGATGGTCCCGCCTTCTTCGTCGACAGCCTCCAGCGTCCATTCAGGAGAAACACCTTTCAGAATGACAGATCTTCCGCCGACAATAAAGCTCCCGAACCAGTGCATCTTTGCCCCGGTGTGGTACAGCGGCGGTATAAGGATGAAGACATCGTCCTTTGTCTGATAATGGTGGACATTTTCCGTGATGCAGGCACAGACCATGTTGTTGTGGGTCAGGAGGATCGGCTTCGGCTGTCCCGTCGTGCCGGAGGTGAAATAGAGACCGCAGGGATCACCGAGAAGAAGCTCCCTGTCGAGCGGTTTGTCTGAAGCTCCTGCGAGAAGGACGTCGAAGGAATCTGCAAAAGAGGGAATGTTCTGGCCCGCGCAGATGTAGTCCTTTACATAGGGGAGCCCGTCCTTGTTTGCCTCGACGCGGCCAGTGAACTCCTCATCGAAGACGATGAGCTTCGGCTCTGCCACGTCACAGCAGTACTTCAGGTCATCGGCGGTGAACCGGAAATTGAGCGGTACCACCCAGGCGCCTGTCCTCACGATGCCGAAATATGCGACAAGCCAGGAGATGGAATTCTGCATCCAGTGAACGACCCTGTCGCCCTTTTTGATCCCCTTTTTTGCCAGGACGTTGGCAAACCTGTTCGCCCTGTCGTCAAAGTCCCTCCAGGTGATCTCCGTGCGCTTCTTCTGTGCCGGTATCCGTTCAACGAGCGCGATATCGTCGGGATACATCCGCGCGTTCCGTGCCAGCATTTCCGATATGGTGATATCCATGATCTTCCTACCTTTCAAGAGTTTCAGTTTCTTTAGTTTCTTTGGTTTGTTTAGTTTCTTTGGTTATTTAAAACCAGACAAACCATATAAACCAGACAAACCGGTTTTTTTTATTACTCCTTTACTTCTATTACCATCGAGCCCAGGGTCCCTTCTATCCTGTGCTTCAGCCAGGCCTTCTCCTCCATCATCCTGTCGATCTCTTTCCCGTCGCCGAAATAGACGCAGTGTGCCAGGCAGACGTTGTCGGCGCATGCAGGAATTAGCCCGTTGACGACCCTGTTATAGCAGAGGTCGCACTTTGAGACCTTGCCGGTCGCCTCGTTGAAGGTGATCGCATCGTAAGGGCAGGCTTGAATGCACGCGCTGCAGCCGTTGCACTTTTCCTTATCGTGGAGCACAATGCCCGTCTTCGGGTCCTTCGTGATCGCATCTTCGGGGCAGGCGGCCGCGCATGGCGGATCGTCGCATTGCCTGCAGATATTGACGCGCCAGGTGAAATCGAGGGTGCCGTCCACATATTTCGGTCCGTCTCCCCAGACAGAGAGGTAACAGGTCGAATCGGGCTTCTCCGGGCTGTACGAGTCGTACGCAAAAGGGTTGTGTTCCTGCTTGCAGGCGACCTCGCAGGCCCTGCACCCCCAGCACGCCTTCTCATCGAAAACAACCTTGAAATTACTCATGGGGGGCCTCCTTCTGATCCTCGGGGTATATCCTGCACAGGGCGGTCTTCAGGTTTGACGCGCCGAACGTCGGGTCCTGCTCCTCCAGGGCATCGCTCAGGAGCACATTGATGTTCGACCTGTCCCAGCCATGGCCGGGGTCCTTGTCCTCGGGGAACCACCGCGCGTGCTGGGCAGACAGGACCCTCGGGTCCATCCCGGCAAAGAGCGTTGCCTTCATCCTTACCTTGCCCCGCAGCGATTCGAGGACGACCCAGTCGCCTTCTTTTATACCTGCCTTCGCCGCCGTTTCCGGATGGATCTGCACCAGCGGGTCCTTGCTAAGTTCCCTGACCCAGGGGAGCCCCTGGTATTCGGAATGGAAGAAACCCGGTATCCTGACGCCGGTGATCAGGATGTAGGGATATTCCTTGTAGACCTCCGGCGTTGTGTAGGGGCCTTCAGGGGGTTCCCTGTGCTGCGGAAGCGGGTCGTAGCCCATCTTCTCGAGGATGGTGGATTTGAGCTCGACCTTCCTCGTGGGCGTCGAGAAGCCGTTCTCGAGGTACTTGTAGTACTTCACCTCTCCCCTTATGTAATCGACCTCTTTCAGGTCCTGCCAGGTCATGCCGCTGGGGCCCAGGATGTGGTCCATGGCCTGTTCGAAGTTGTCCCACCACATCTCCCCCTGGCCGATCCTGTGGGCGAGGTCGTTGAGCATCTCGTGGTCGGAACGGCACTCCCCCGTCTGGACGACCTTCCTGCGGGTGACGATGTAGCCGTGGCGTTTCCAGAAGTCACCGACGTAGTCCATCTCGAGCCAGTGGGAAGCGGGAAGGACGATGTCGGCGAGCTCTGTCGTCGGGGTGTGATGAAAGTCGGCAACCGCCATGAACTCGACATTCTCCAGCGCCTTGTAGACGTCCTTGGCGTTGGGGCGGGTCATCATGGGGTTGGAGCTGATGAAGAAGAGCATCTTGACGGGATAGGGTTTTTCATCATTGATGGCGTCCCAGACGCACTTCGGGTTGATGATGGCAAAGCGCGATGCAAGGCGGTAGCGGTCGCCGCCGAGGCGCTTTTTGAACTGTTCCGGCGAAAGGTACCCGTGGGCGCCGAATTGCCCCACGTTCACCACGTGAGGCGTCCTGAAGAGGACCTGGCCGCCGGGTTTGTCGAGGTTGCCCGTCACTGCCATGATGCACATGAGGAGGCGGTCGTTGTCGACGCAGTTGATCTGCTGCTCGATGGCGACGCCCCACTGGATGCCGGCAGGCTTTGTCGTGGCGAAGAGCCGGGCCGCCTCGATGATCTTCTCTTTCGGGACCCAGGTGATCTTTTCCACCTTATCGAGGGGGTATTCGTTCACCCTGCTTACGAACTCGTCCCAGCCGAAGGTGAAGTTCTCGCAGAACTCCTTGTCGTAGAGCCCTTCATTGATGATGTAATTGAGCATGCCCAATGCAAGGGCGCCGTCGGTGCCGGGCCTCAGCTGGAGCCACACATCTGCGCGGGCGGCGGGACGGGTGAGCCTCGGGTCAACGACGATCAGTTTCGCGCCTGCGTCGAGGGCCACGGAAAAGGGTTCCCCCTTGTATTCGTCGGCATTGACGGTGGTGACGTTGTTGCCCCAGAGCATGACGCACTTGGGCAGGTTCTCGTAGTCGACGATGGGGTTGGTCCCGAGGGTGATGATGCCCGTGGAGATGCGGGGACCATAGCAGAAATGGCCGGCTGTCAGCGTGTTCGGGGAGCCGAGGAGGTTGGCGATGCGGTAGATGACCGCCTCGTTCTCACGGCCCGTTCCGTACCCGAAGACGACCGATTCGGGCCCGAACTTATCTTTGTATTCAAGGATGTGCTCCGCTATCGTGTCGAGGGCCTCATCCCATGATATCCGCTCCCATTTGCCGCTTGCCTTGGGCCCGACCCTCTTCAACGGGTACTTGAGCCTGTCGGGGGAATAGACAAGCTGCGCCGCCGCAAGCCCTTTGCTGCAGAGCGTACCGTGGTTGATGGGGTGGTCGGGGTTGCCCTGGATCTTGGCGATCTTCCCGTCTTTCACATAGACGTAAACACCGCAGCCCCCGTGGCATCCGCGGCAGCTGGTCTTGACCATCTCATCGTAACCGTAGACCTCCATCTCCCTATGAACATTTGAATATCGAAACTCATACATGTCTCACTCCTTTTATCCCAATGATCCCGAATATGGATTCTGTCTCAGCGCCAAAGGCCCGCGATATCTCAACTGCCTTCTCGGCAACCATCGGGCCGCATGTCGGTACGAGCGCCTCCGGGAAGGTCCCGAGCACAAAGACCGCACCGATCGGGTTTCGCCCCGTGCCGAAGACCGGCGATGCGACCGCGTTTATCCCTTTGCTCATCCGGCCGATGTCAACGGCATAACCGTTCTTTTTATATATTGCCATCTCCTTGTTGAGGCGCTTTATGTCAAAAGCCTTTGGTTCACCATGGAAATAGAGTTTTTTACGGGAAAGGGCGTGCTTTCTTTGCTGCTCATCCATGAATGCCGCAATCGCCTTGCCATGGGCCCCCCACGTCATGGGGAACCGGTGGCCGATGCCGACGGTAATGCCTATTCCCGTATCGACTTCCCGCTTCGCGACGACGATGAGGCTTTCCTCGGAGATTATCCCGAAGAGTGCCGTGCTTTGCGTAGCGTTGGCCAGCGTCTCCAGCGACGGGCCGACAAGTTCGCTGTAGTTGAGGCTGTCCAGTGCTTTCCGTGAAAGAGATATGATGCTCGGTCCAAGTGAATATGTTTTATCCCCGGGATCTTTCTGTACAAACCCGTATTTGACTAGGGCGCCAAGGATCGAGTGGCCCTTGCTTTTGTGGATACCTACCGCGTTGCATATCTCGGTGAGTTTCATCCTGGGGAAGGGTTCTTCCCGAGGCAGATGAGCACGCGCGCCGCCTGTTCAACGGCAGGCACGGCAGAAGCAATTTTCTTTTGTTCCTTTTCCTGCATGGGAGGTTCCTTACAAGAAAGTTCTATATACAGAACAAAGTTTCAAATACAGAACAATTATATAAAATGGTAAAGAGGGGTGTCAAGTAAAAAGAAGGTTCTTGGTTTATTTGGTTTGTTATAGTTCCTTGTCTCTCGCCCGAACTCGGAACTAGAATCGTTTCCTCATAGAGCGAGAGTACGTGCGAGGATAAACCGTTTCGCAAGACCTTGAATACTGGCAGGACGCACGAAAGCTCCTGATCAGGTCCTGCCGCTTGAATCCGTGACGGGATATTTTCAAAATGATCAATCGTTTACGGATGCAATGACCGGTGCAGCCATATCGGTGATGGCCAATACGCAGAAGGTCTTGTTAGCGTTCAAGCAAGGAATGCGTACAGTTGTGGTTCAGATCTCGTATCTTCTGCTGCGGAACTTCAATCCGCATATGTATATAGCCTTTGATCAGCGTTCCCTATCAAGGGAAACTCTAGCAGTATACCCGAAGCAGGTAGAGCAGGCGAAGATGGCATCAGGCCCTAATACGTATCTGCGGAACAACGAAATACGTTTTAAACCACAAACTCAGTAGAAACCATCCGGCTCTAGACCATATCTTTCTCTGTTGACATTGCATTTTTTCGTGTGCTATAAGATGATACCATGAAGAACACGCAGATAAAGAACTGGTGGTGGCGGAAATTGTAGGTGTGAAACCGTAATTTTCCGGCCATGGACGGTTTCACACCGTCCATGGCCGTTTTGTTTTAAGGCCATGGGCAAATATAATGCTCATGGCCTTTTTTATTACCTTGAAAGGAGGACATGATGGAAAAGAAGATATTTCTGAGTGAAAAGGAGATGCCGCGGGCCTGGTACAACATCCAGGCCGATCTGCCGAGACCGTTGCCGCCGCCTCTCAACCCGGCAACAGGGGAACCTATCACGCCCGATATGCTTGAGGCCATCTTCCCGATGAACCTCATCGAGCAGGAGATGAGCACGCAGCGGTTCATCCCTATCCCGGACGAGGTCATGGAGCAACTTCTCATATGGAGGCCGACGCCGCTTTGCAGGGCGACGGCCCTCGAACGGTATCTCGGCACGCCGGCGCGCATCTATTACAAGAACGAAGGGGTGAGCCCTCCCGGCAGCCACAAACCGAATACCTCCGTTGCCCAGGCGTACTATAACAAAGAGGCCGGCATCAAGAGGCTCACCACGGAAACAGGCGCCGGACAGTGGGGGAGCGCCCTTGCCTTTGCCTGCAACAGGTTCGGGCTTAGAACTCAAGGTCTACATGGTGAGGGTCAGTTTCGATCAGAAGCCCTACAGGCGCATCATGATGGAGACCTGGGGAGGCAGGTGCATACCGAGTCCGAGCCGGGATACGTCAGCGGGGCGGAGATTCCTTGAAGAGGACCCGGACCACCCGGGAAGCCTCGGCATTGCTATCAGCGAGGCCATTGAGGACGCCGTGACATCGAAGGACACGAAGTATTCGCTGGGAAGCGTCCTGAACCATGTGCTTCTCCACCAGTCCGTGATAGGTCTGGAAGCGCAAAAACAGCTTGCGCTCATCAGCGAATACCCCGATGTTATAATTGGCTGTGCCGGGGGAGGCAGTAATTTTGCGGGCCTTGCCTTTCCCTTTATCCGCGACAAGATCAACGGGAAGAACATACGGGTCATTGCCTCCGAGCCGACATCGTGCCCGACGCTTACCAAGGGCCACTACGTCTATGATTTTGGAGACACAGCACAGACAACACCGCTTCTGCCGATGTATTCCATAGGCCACGGGTTCGTTCCGGCGCCCATTCATGCCGGGGGGCTGCGTTACCACGGCATGGCGCCGCTCGTGAGCAGGGTCTTCACGGACGGCCTCATCGAGGCCAGGGCCTACAACCAACTCGAGACCTTTGCGGCAGGCATCACCTTCGCGCGAACGGAAGGTTTCATTCCGGCGCCCGAGACGAACCACGCCATTGCCTGCGCCATAGAAGAGGCAAAACGGGCGAAGGAAGAGGGGAAGGAAAGGGTCATTCTCATGAATTTCAGCGGACACGGCATCATCGACCTGCCGTCCTATGAGGCGTTCCTGTCGGGCAAACTGCAGGACTATGCCATGCCCGACGACGAGATCGAGAAGCTTTTAAAGGGATTGGATGGATATCCGAAACCTAAATGAAGATCCGTAAGGCGTAAAAAGTTTGTTTGGTTTATTTAGTTTCTATAGTTTCTTTAGTTAGTTAAACCAAAGAAACCAGATAAACCAGACAAACTGGAGGTTTTTTTATGGATATTTACTGTTCACAACTTGGCATGATCATAGGGCTTTCGTACTGTTTAAAGGCCGGCAACGGTCTTCCCTGCCGCAACACCTTCGGGTGCTGGAAAGAAAGGGTTGACGTGACGGCCATTCTTAAGGCAAAGTTTACTGACGAACAGTTGCGTCAGGCGTTCAATACACTGCCGAAATCGAGACTCCTGAGGATAATGGAGTCCATTCGATCAGCTCGCGGGGAGGAATAGATGCTGCTTTCAGACAGGGTCTTACAGGTGAGGCCATCGGGTGTACGAAAGATCTTTGATATGGCGCAAAAAGTGAAGAACCCCATCAACCTGAGCATCGGGGAACCTGATTTCGATATCCCCGATGTGGTCAAAGAAGAGGGTATCAAATGGATACAAAGGGGTTTCAATAAATATACCCCATCCGGGGGGATCCCGGAGTTGAGGGAAAAGGTCCTGACCCATCTGAGAGGAAAGGGGATCATCTGCGAAGATGCCATCATCACGGCCGGGGTGACGGGAGGGCTCCTTCTCGCCCTTATGACGACGCTCAATCCCGGTGAAGAGGTGATCATCCCCGATCCCTATTTCGTCCTCTACGAGTACCAGGTCCTCTTCCTTGGGGGAAAGCCTGTTTTTTTCAATACCTATCCCGATTTCACGCTCAGAGAGGAGGAGCTGCGAAGGGCCATAACGGACAAAACGAAGATCATCCTCATCAACAGCCCGAACAACCCCACCGGCATGGTCAATTCCCGGCAGGAGCTTGAAATGGTGGCGCGGGTGGCAAGGGAGAAGGACCTTCTCGTTTTCTCCGATGACATCTATGACCGCTTCGTCTATGACGACACCGCCGGCGGGAAGGCCTACCTTGGGCAGTTTTATGACAAGACGGTCACCTTCGGCGGTTTCTCCAAGACCTGGGCCATGACCGGCTGGCGCCTCGGGTATGTAGCGGGCCCAAGCGAGATCATCCAGTGTATGGTGACGATGCAGCAATACGCCTTCAGTTCTGTTACTTCCTTCGCGCAGAAGGCCGCGTTGACCGCCCTTGATCACAACATGGATGACAGGATCGACGAGTACCGGAAAAAGCGGGACCTCATTTACAACGGGCTCAAAGATAAGTACAATGTTGTTAAACCTAAAGGTGCCATATTTATCTTTCCCGAGGTGCCAGGCGGCAGTGGCATGGATTTTGTGGAAAGAGCCCTGGAGAACAAACTCTTTATCATACCGGGAAGCGTCTTTTCGGCGCGCGACAGCCATGTGCGTATCTCCTTCGCATCAAGCGAAGAAAATCTCCTGAAGGGGATCGACATACTGAGAAAAATGGCATAAAGGAGCTTGAGCGAGAATGCACGAAAATATTATCAGACTACTGATGGAGAATGGGGTGCAGCAGCTCTACGTAACCAACAGGGCCACCGGCGCGGCCGCACGTAAAATGGCAGGCAGTGCCCCTTCTGTTCATTGCGAGGTTTCGACGAACGAAAAGATCGCTTTCGAAATAGCCCTGACGGGTGCCTATGCTTCGAAGAGAACGGCCTGCATATTCTCGACGGAAGGGCTTTACGAGGCCCTCGATCCCGTTATGAGCTCCGCCTATACCGGCGTTGCCGGGTCATTTCTCATCGTTGCCGTCCAGGAGAATGACGAAGAGGTGACCCCGCTGGGGTTTTTTTCAAAGTTGCCGCTTATCGTAACGGAGACCGAAGCTGAGTTGGAAAGGGCAGTGCGTTACGGGTACGCTCTCTCCGAAGAATATAAGATCCCCGTTATCGTGCAGGCTGCCCCCGGCGGGTGGGCCGGCGGCACGCAGGAACCGGTTGCCGTCAGCGAAAAGACCGGTAAAAATAAGGCGTCTTTTATCCGGGAACCGGGCAGATGGGCCGCCACGCCCAAGTTTCGATACCAGCTCCACGGCGAGCTCAACGAAAAGATAAAGAAGATCAGTGATGCCTTCGAGACGTACGAAGACAACGTTGTTATCCGGAAGGGGAGGGTGGGCCTTGTCACCGACAGGCTTTCACGCCTTGAATTTTACGACGAAGACGCCAGCGTGCTCCGCCTGGCAACGGTGTTTCCCCTGCCATTGAAGCTCACGCAAAGTTTTGTCGATGAGATGGAAGAGGTTTTTGTCGTCGAGACCTATCCTGCGATCGAACTCCAGATACCGCAGCGGTCAAAGGTAAGGTCCGGTTTTGTCAATACCATTCAGGGCAGGCCGCAGTACGAGGAAACGATACAGGGTTTTACCGTGGTGAGAGACCGCCTGGGCCCCGCGTCATCGATCAACATGGCCCATGGTATCAAGAAGCTTGATCCGGGAAGGACATCCTTGCCGTCACCTTTGAGGACCACTTTTTCCATTCCGGGATGCCCGCCTTTATCAATACCCTTTACAACGATTCCTCGTATGTTGTTCTCATCATGACCAGTCAGCGGCAGGACGATATCAAGCAGGTCCTCGGCGGGTTTGGTTTCGGGAATATTTTCAGCATCGACACAATTGATGAGCTTGCCCGGTTCCAAGGCGTCGGCGAGCCGGTGGTCGTTCTCTACAGGGGTATGATATGAAATGTGGGATAGTATGCGCAGGTATCGGCGGGAGGGGGGTGCTCCTTGCTTCGACGGTCCTTATCGAGGCTGCGATAGCAAGCGGATTGAAGGCCGTAGCCTCCGACGAATATGGGATGAGCCAGCGGGGAGGTTCCGTTATCTCCCTTGTCAAAGTGGGTGATTTCGCGAGCCCTTTCATCGGCAGGGAGAGCGGCGATATCCTCATGGCCTTTGAGGAAAGCGAGTTCTACAAGACGCTCTATTATCTTAAAGAAGGCGGTATTGCGTTCATCAATACAAATAAAGGGCCGCTCCCGCGATCGGTGATCGCCTTGTTGAAAAAAAGGGGAATAACGTATCATCTTGTCGATGCCGACGGGATCGCCCGCGATGCGGGGATGATCCAGTCCGCGAACATGGTGCTGTTGGGATACTTTGCGTTTTCCGGGGTGCCCCCTTTCACACAGCGGCTATTGGAAGACACCATAAGGGCGCGCGTACCGGAAAAGTTTTTATCGAAGAACCTCGCCGTATTTCAGAAGGGGTTCGATACTGCCAGGCTGGCGCAGGAACGATCGAAGGGTTGATGGTGGTTTATGGGAGGATCAGCTGTGCATATTAGGGAAGAGGTCATGATAGGCAATCAGGCCATCGCGCGCGGCCTTGTGGAAGCAGGTGTCGAGATCGCGGCGGCATATCCAGGGACACCCAGTTCGGAAATACTGCCCGGTGTTGTAGATTTCAAAAGAAGGGAAAAGCTCGGCATCCATACGGAATGGTCAACGAACGAACTTTGCGCCTTCGAGGTGGCCTTCGGTGCGGCGGCGTATGGCAGGAAAGCGGCCTGTTTCATGAAACAGGTGGGGCTCAACGTTGCTTTCCCCGCGCTTTTGAGGTCCCGTGAAAAGGCCATCGCGGGAGGCCTTGTTATCGTCTCCTGTGACGACCCGGGCCCGCAGTCGTCTCAGACCGAACAGGACACGAGACTTATCGCTACGCTTTTCGGCATACCTGTTTTTGACCCGGCATCGCCGAGGGAGGCCGCGGATGTGGCCTATCACGCGCTGGCGTATTCCTTCGATAACAAGGTGCCTGTCATCATCCGTTCCACTCACCGGGTGAGCCATGCCCGCGAATCGGTCCCTTTGTACAGTCCGGGGACAAGAAAGACATTTCTTCATGAAGGTCATCTGGCAGGGAAGGGGAAAAAGCTCGGCATCATCGCCTCCGGTATGAGCTATTCGCTGGTCCATGATGTGATCGAGGAACTTGCCGCCGGGGACTTTGTGTCCCTTTACAAGGTTTTAAGGGTCTTTCCTTTCGATGAGGGCCTCAAGGCGTTCGTGAGGTCCATGAAGCGGGTGCTCGTCGTGGAAGAAACGGACACGGTGATCGAGGCGCTGATCGGCGACCGCAAGAAGGTCATGGGACGTGGCGACGGCACAGTACCGTCATCAGGAGAGATAACCTATGACATCGCACGGGACATCATTGCAAAGACATTGAAGCAGCTGGGTGCCATAGAAACGGTTTTTACCCCCGACCTTTCCATTGAGAAAGCCCTGTCCGATGTGGCGGTGATACCAAGGCCGCCGAAGCTCTGCGCGGGTTGTCCGCATCGCGCCTCTTTCTTTGCCATGCAATACCTGTGGCCGGACGCCATCTATCCCGGCGATATCGGCTGCTATACGCTCGGGATATCGCAGGGTGCCGTTGATACCTGTCTTGACATGGGCGCCGGCGTGACCATTGCCGAAGGTTTCTATGATGCCTTCAACCAGGACGGGAAACTTATCCCCATTTTTGCATCCGTCGGCGACTCGACCTTTCTGCACTCCTGCCTGCCCCCGCTCTACGATGCCGTGAAGAACAAGAAAAGGTTCACCCTCATCATCATGGATAATTCCACGACGGCCATGACGGGTATGCAGCCCACGCCCCAGACGGGCGTTACCGTCGACGGGGTGAAGACCCGCAGTGTCGCCATCGAAGATATTGTAAAGGGACTCGGCGTCAGCTTCCTCGAAATTGTTGATCCCTATGATGTTCCCCTGATGGTCAAGACAATTGGAAAGTCCTTTGAATACTTGAGCGGCGATAAAGCGGTGCCGGCGGTCATCATAGCCCGGCGGGAATGTCTGCTCCTCAAGAAGGGGGGTTCGAAGGAGACGGCCTACCCCGTTGATATCGAACGGGACTGTATAGGCTGCAAGAGCTGCCTGAAGACCTTCGGCTGTCCGGCCATGACCTTTCAGGAGGAAACAAAAAAGATCAAGATCGATGATAGTCTTTGCACGAATTGCGGGATGTGCTATTATGCCTGTTCGGTGCAGACACAGGGAAAAGCCCTGAAAAAGCTCAAGGTCGCCATAAAGCCCGCAACACCCGGGACACAGACCAAAACCGCGGATGTGATCGGAAAAGGCCGTGGAAGAAGCCGAAAAAAGAACTGACGCTCACACAGGCGGCATCTCGGAGCCGGTAATACTCTCCATCGTTATCATTACGAAGGACACGAGGGAACTTCTGGAGGGGCTGCTTAACTCCATCGAGAGTGATCTTTCCCTGCCTCCCTTGGGTACCAGGGTCATCATTATCGACAATGCCTCTACCGATGGCACCGATCTTATGGTCACACGGTCCTTTCCGCGGGTCACATACGTCCGCAACACGTACAACACGGGATTTGCCGCTTCAGTGAACGCCGGGGGCCGCCTTGCACAGGGCAGGTTCGTTCTTTTTTTGAACTCCGACACGTTTCTCATTAAAGGCGAGATAGCCAAGATGGTTGCAATTGCGGAAGACCTGCCGGATACGGCGATCATAGGCCCGCAGCTTGTCTATAAAGATCTGAAGGCCCAGAGGTCCGTGGCCGCCATACCGGGGTTGGCCGATGAGTTCTTTTCGAGGTCCCTTCGAGGGCGTACGCCCCGCACCAGGGAAAGAGGTGTCCCCGATCCATATATAGACGTTGAATCGTTGATCGGCGCGGCGATAATGGTCAGGAAAGACATCTTCGATGATCTGGGAGGTTTCGACGAACGTTTCTTTTTCTTCCTTGAAGAGACCGACTTCTGTGTTCGGGCAAAGCTCAAAGGCCACAGGGTCGTCTTTTTCCCGGGGGCGAAGGTCATCCATCTCCAGGGCGCCACGGTACGCAAGACATGGGTCAGCGGAAGGATGGAATACAACATCTCCCTCAGGAAGTTCATGAGAAAACACCACGGCGCCTTGTATACGCCTGGTCTTTGACGCGGTCCGGTTCACAAAGGCGTTTTTCTTCGCCGCCGCAATACCTCTCATTTTCTTCGGTGCGAAGACGAGGATGCGCTATACCTATTATCTAAACCTTATTGCGTGGTATCTGAAAGGATGCCCGGACAACGCGGGATTGAAAAGAAACAGGGAATAGGGCTCAGGGCTCAGGATTCAGAGAAGATCAAAATCAAATGATGAAAAAACCGGACCAGGTATTTTAAGGCCCTTTGAACATTATGCTTTTGATCCTGTTTTTCTCTGACCCCTTAGCCCTGGATCCCGGGCCCTTTTTTTAGATCGTTAACTTTCCAGGATAAAGATGACTTCCAGGGTTACACGAAACTCGATGATCTTCCCGTCCTCAACCCGTGCCTTCTGTTCCATTACACGAAGACCGGTTATACCTCGCAGGGTCTTGGAAGCCCGCCTGAAGCCGACAATAATGGCATCTTCAAAGCTTTTGGTAGAACCCGCTATGACTTCCGTAACCCGTGCAACTCTTCCTTCAGATCTCATAAGATCCTCCTTGTCCCTCTTTTTTAAAAAAGGTTATCAGGGAGAACATTTGCTGTCAACTGTTTTTAAGACCCTTTCATGGCCTTTTCAAGGTCGTATTTTGTAGAGCCAGGATTGATTCTGTATCGCGTAATTCTTACCCCCCCTTTTTTCTCTAAGGACTTATGGTTAAATTATAACAGAATTATTTGACTGGAGCTTGAAGACAACTTACATCTCATAGGTTTTTACATTCCTGCCACAATTGTATTAGACTGAAGGATCAAAAAAACACAACGGGGACCACAAACAAAGTGAACGAAGGACATATCGGAAAGATCGCAGTTGAACTGAATATCGCGAAGCGGCAGATACAGGCAACGGCCGCGCTTCTGGATGAAGGGGCGACGGTTCCCTTTATCGCCCGCTACCGGAAAGAGGTCACGGGGTCCCTCGACGAGGTGGCCGTAACATCGATACGGGACCGCCTCGAACAGCTGGCAGAGCTGGATGACCGCAGGCAGGCCATTCTCAGGTCCCTTGAAGAGCGGGAGCTCCTCACCGACGAACTGAAGCAGCAGCTTGATAAGGCGCAGACCCTGGCCGCCCTGGAGGACCTCTACCTGCCGTTCCGCCCCAAGCGCAGAACGCGGGCCACCATCGCCAGGGAGAGGGGCCTGGAACCGCTTGCGCAGCGCCTTTTTACAAGAGGCGACGTTGCCCCCGCGGGCCTCGATCCCGTTCAGGAGGCCGCGGCATTCATCGACGCCGAAAGAGGGGTCAATTCCGCGGAGGATGCCCTTGCGGGCGCGCGGGACATCATTGCGGAATGGATCAGCGAAGACGCGCAGGCGCGCTCGGACCTGCGGGAACTGTTGCTCCGCAGGGCACGCTTCAGCTCAAAGGTTGCGGCCGGCAAAGAGGAAGAGGGCATAAAGTACCGGGACTACTATGATTGGGAAGAACCCGTTAAAAACGCCCCTTCTCACCGGGTGCTGGCCATAAGGAGAGGCGAGAAAGAGGGATTTCTCACGCTGCGCATTGCCGCTCCAGACGAAGAGGCGCTTGCGATCTTAAAGGCACGCTTCGTTAAGGACGATACCCCGGCCCCGGACCAGGTATTGCAAGCCCTCGAGGACGGTTATCAGCGCCTTCTCTTCCCCTCCATGGAAACGGAAGTACGCCTGCTCACGAAGGCACGGGCCGATGAAGAGGCCATACGGGTCTTCGCTGACAACCTGCGTCAGCTCCTTCTCGCTCCGCCGCTGGGAGAAAAGAATGTCCTCGCCATCGATCCGGGCTTCAGGACGGGCTGTAAAGTGGTCTGTCTCGACAGGCAGGGCAAACTGCTCCACACGGACACGATCTATCCCCATTTGTCAGGGAAAGAGGCGAAAGAGGCCGGCCGGAAGGTGGTCGAGCTTTGCGGGCGCTTCCAGACAGAGGCGATAGCGGTGGGGAACGGAACAGCAGGAAGGGAGACGGAAACCTTTCTGAAGGGGCTCGATCTTTCCGGGCTGATACAGATCATCAGCGTCAACGAGAGCGGGGCGTCCATCTACTCTGCATCCGGGGTTGCCCGGGAGGAATTTCCCGACCACGACGTGACGGTGCGGGGCAGCGTTTCCATCGGCAGGCGCCTCATGGACCCGCTGGCGGAACTGGTCAAGATAGATCCCAAGTCTATAGGTGTGGGCCAGTACCAGCATGATGTTGACCAGACGGCCTTGAAGAGGGGTCTTGATGACGTTGTCATGAGCTGTGTCAATGGTGTCGGGGTGGAGGCAAATACCGCAAGCGCGCAGCTTCTTGCCTACGTTTCCGGGTTAGGGCCGGCTCTGGCGAAGGCCATTGTCGCATACCGAAGCGAAAATGGCCCCTTCGGTTCAAGGAAGGACCTGAAAAAGGTCCCAAGGTTGGGGCCGAAGGCCTTTGAGCAGTCCGCCGGCTTCCTGCGGATAAGGGGTTCCTCGAATCCTCTCGACGCAAGCGCCGTCCATCCCGAGAGCTACCCTGTCGTTAAGGTTATGGCGGCGGACATGGGATGCTCCGTTGGTGACCTCATGGCCGATGAGGCCTTAAGGAAAAGGATCGATCTGAAGCGGTACGTTACCGCCACGGTGGGCCTGCCGACGCTCACGGACATCATGGACGAGCTTGCGAGACCGGGCCGTGACCCGCGGGAGCAATTCAAGGCCTTTGCCTTTGCCGAAGGCATTGAGAAGATCGAAGACCTGAGGCCGGGAATGAAACTTCCCGGCATCGTCACGAACATCACCGCCTTCGGTGCCTTTGTCGACATAGGCGTTCACCAGGACGGCCTTGTCCATGTCAGCCAGCTTTCAAACCGTTTCGTGAAGAACGCGTCCGACGTGGTGAAGGTCCACGAGCAGGTGACGGTGAGCGTCCTGAATGTGGACCTTGTCAGGAAACGGATCTCGCTTAGCATGAAAACATAAACCCTTTAGGTACCGTAAAGCGTGAATCGTAAAGAGATCGAGGATGAAGATAGAGGTCAAAAAGACCATATCTCACGCTGCTTAAAGGTCGAATATCGGACTTCGAACATAGAACATAGAACATAGAACCATCTTCCCTTCCATCACTCGTTTTTCCAACCCTTACAACGAAAAAACGAAATGTAGTCTGGGATACATTTTTCTATGGCAAGACAGAAAATGGATGTGTTAGGCTAACCAGGCGCCCTTAAGGCAGGTACACGATCATAGACGCAATGAAAATCTTCGATGAAGGAGGAATGGATGAGGATTAAAACATTTTCGCGGTTTCTTTTTTTTACAACAGCCATGTTCACGCTGCTATTGATTCCTTTAGTCGGGGGTGTAGCGCACGCGCAGCAGGCGCCGGTCCTGCAGTCTTTGAACTCACAGGCCCCTGCCCCGGGTGCCAAATTGACGGTAACGCATCAGAATTTCAGCGCCATTAACACGTGGACAGCGGTCGTGGAGCTGCAGAGCGGGGAGAAGTTCGAACAGGCCCCGGTGTATGTGAGCAACACGCAGTTCAAGATAACCGTTCCCAACATCTACGCCGGGTACAACGTTACCGCGAAGAACGCCCAGCACCGGCAGAGGATCCAGCAGGTGAAGGTTCTCTATGTCAAGAAGGGGACGCTGACAAGCAACAAGCTTCCCTTCAACATCATATCGTTGTGGCCGATCCTCGATCAGATCAATCCGGCAAGCTCTTTCCCGGGCGACGCCATAATGGTGTAATGGGGGTAACTGGGACAAAACATTGATATACTATCCATCACAGATATATTGGGCGGTATTCGAATATCTGCCCGGGAAGACCGTGAAAACGAACATCCTGAAACCGCCGATGCAAAACCCGGAGGTGCCGGTCCCCTATATGCCCAAGACGACCCTGGTGGGCATACTCCAGATAAAGGTCCCCGATGTCTATGCCGGTAAATCCCAGGCAGAGCAGGACGCCATAAGCAAGTACACGGGGAAGCTCTACATCTATGGGTTATTCGGGCCCAACGCGCCCAGCAACGCCCTGAACATACAGATCAAGAATAGATCGGCCACGACCACAACCACGACTACCCAACCCCCTGCATCGAGCTGTCCGGGGGGCAAGTTTTTTACGGGGTACATGTACATGGGGCAACCCAGTTGTGCGGGAACCAGCGCGCTCGGCGCCTACCTGCAGTGTGACGCGACCGGCTATTACTGCTGCGCGTCCTCGGCGGGGTCCAAAACGAAATGCGGCACAGACAGATCTGTGTTCCAGGCCGGCTGCACGCAGTGGGGATCAGGCGCAGGCAGCAACGTCGGTCCGCTTATCAATAACGGCATATTCTACGGCTGTTACAAGAAGAACCCGTAATAAAAGTTACAAAATTACGTGATCGAAGAAAACAGGGCAACCGGTAACAACACCGGTTGCCCTGTTCTTTCACGCTCAGCGTGAGGATTTGGCAAAATATACCTTCAGATGCCCATGCTCATTCCGCCTAGTATTTTCCAGTTTTGATCTTCCTTTATCCATGTGTGGGTTATCCGCGACGATTGTTTTTTTATCGCACCCGCTGCATCGCTGCAGCTGGCATGGATGATGTACTGGGTCAGCGCGACATTGCCCGCCACCCTGATGCCTTCACGCTCGAACTTGAGCGAGCACGGTGAAGGTTTGGAAAATGCCTTTTTCATGAAGTCGGCGCTGCCCTGCCGATCCAGGGGCTTCGCCGCCACGTCGGGCCATCCCAGGAATTGACTGTGCACAAGGGCGAGCATCCCATCGTGGTCAGCGTTATAGAGGTTGGTGAAATAGGCCTCTTCCAGCTTCCATATCTTCTCTTCCACGGTTGGCCTCACTTTGTCTGTATTTTCGGCGGCGCAGCCCACCTGGGGGCATGCAAAGAGGATAAAGATCGAAATGATAACCGGTAACAAAAAAGTTTTCTTCATGTGCGTGCCCTCCCGAGAAACATGACGATTTCTCAAGTTTATTATATGCGAGGAACTGGCCCCAGTTCACTTAAAATCGGCAGGCAGGCAACTCGACCCATCGATGGGTCCGCAGATCGCCGGTCGCACTAACCTGGTGATACCTGGTCTTGATATTTTAATGGAATTGGGGGAGAATGGACCTGTGGGCCGGGGTTGATAGAATTCCCATCAGCTGCGATAAATAAATTCGAGGTGCAGGCATATATATGGGACTTTTCAAAGGACTTTTCACCAGGCAAAAGATCTATGGCACGCTGACGACAACAACCGGTGCCTACGAAGGCGACCTTGTCGATGGCAAGCCTCACGGAAGGGGGGTCTTTTTATTCAACGATGGCGGCAGGTACGAGGGCGATTTCGTCAAAGGCATATTCGCCGGCAAGGGGGTCATGGATTATACCGTTCCCACCCCGGGTTATCGTTACGAAGGCGATTTTGTAAACGGCAACCGCCACGGAAAAGGTGCTTACACCTTCCCCAGCGGCAACCGTTATGAAGGAGACTTTTTCAATAACGAAATACACGGGTACGGCACGTTGTACGGCCCGGACGGCTCAGTGATCCAGAAGGGGCAATGGTCCCGCTACCAGTTCGTCGGCGGATGATGGAACAGACAGCACGCAAAACAAGTGCGAAGGAGTCATCAAATGAAAAGAACAATTTTATGCGCTGCCCTTGTTTTTAGTTTTTTGATGGTCCATTGTCTTGTTGCCGCGCAGGATATCCCCACGGTACCCCTTGTCAAGCTCATAGATCCCAAGCTGATAAAGATCACAGGGTCATGGAACTATGAAATGGTATCATCGGGCGGCCCGCCCGCTTCGGGCAGGTGCAGCATCACCGGGGGCAGAGGCGGCTATACCCTTGTCCTGCTCTCCGGCGCGGTCTGCAAGCCGGCATCGATGTGCACCTTCACCGGGGAGTTGTCGGGGAACACCCTGATCCTTTCAAACACCGATACCGTTGACAATGAAGGCGGAACGGCAACTAACGCCATGAGGCTGACCGTGTTCTCGAACGAATTGATCGGCGGCGAGGGCAGTTCACGCTACGTCCATCCCGAGGGTTATGAGAAGCAGTGGAGCGAAACAATGACCTTGAAGCGCAAGAAAGAGAAATAAAAACTCATGTTTTTTCTTGCAAAGTGTTGCTGTTTCAAAGAAAATAGATATCCAGGGCCAAAAGGGGGAGAATACATGTTTTTGCAAGGGAATATGGGCAGATATCTTTATAGGGCAAGCAGTGCTTTTGCATGCCTGTTGATACTATGTTCCTTCCTTTCCTGTGAAAAACCCCCGGTGGAACCCATCATACACGCCGAGAAGGCTCTTCAGGAGGCCCACAACAACAAGGCCCGCATTTATGCTGCAGTTCCTTACGAGAAGGCGGACAAGGCCTTGATACAGTCCAGAAATTTCGTAAAGGTCAAAAAGTATAAGGAAGCTGCCGAGTCGGCAGCCCTCGCAACACGTTACGCACGCCAGTCCATCGATCTTGTCCCCGCAGGGAGGGAAGAATACAAGAGTCAGTCAACAGCAGCGCTTACCGGAATGGAAGAGAAACTCGGCGAGTTGAGGCAACGCATCGAGAATACGAGGAACAAGCGCACTAAAAAGAAGATGGAGGGCCTCTGCAAGCCTTTCATCGCAAAATGGGATCTGCAGTTAAGATCGCTACGTGAACAACTTGAAAAAGAAGAACCTTACGATGTGTTCAATGTCATTGAAAAGAACCGCAAACTATTCATGGATGAGTTCAGCGACATAGATGCATCACTGAATAGAAAGAAGGCAAAACCCTAACTGGAGAAGATATGGCGGTCTCTTTAATTTTCCTCATCGCCGGGGTCATTATTGTACTTGGTTTTTTCGGTTCTTTCCTGTTTGAAAGAACGAGGATCCCCGACGTGCTCATTCTCATGGCCGTCGGCGTCATTCTCGGTCCCGTATCGGGGCTCTTCAACACCGGCAACATGGCACATTTCACCGAATATTTCGGGGCCTTTGCGCTTATGGTGATCCTCTTTGAGGGCGGCATGGACATGAACCTCGAAATGCTCATCAAGGAATTCGGTACGGCATCCGCTCTGGTAACCATCTCTTTCGCCCTTTCCGTCACGGCCATTGCCGGTTTCTTTTTCTTTTTTCAACATTGGGATATAGTAAGGAGTCTCCTGTTCGGGACGATCCTCGGCTGCACCAGTTCGGCCATCATCATGCCCATCATTTCCAAGATGTCCCTGAAAGATGACGCAAAAATGATACTTTCTGTGGAATCGGCCTTGAGCGATGTTCTGTCTGTCGTGTGCACCATCTCTCTTATCGAGTTTATAAAGTTTCAAAAAGTCGGCATAGAGACCCCTTTTCGGGCAATAGCCAGCGCCTTCTCTATTGCCGTCATTGCCGGTGTTGCCGGAGGCCTTTTATGGCTCAAGATCGCCCATTTACTACAAGGTAGAAAGTATTTTTACATGCTTACCCTGGCCTATATACTCATTATATTTGCAGTTGTAGATTTCCTGGGAGGCAGCGGTCCTATTGCCGTTCTTGTCGCCGGCATTGTCCTTGGCAATGAAAAACATTTTGCAAGATACCTGAAAACTCAGAAGACGTCCCTCTTCGATGAGACCGTGAAGTTCTTTCACGGGGAGATAACGTTTTTCATAAGGACCTTCTTTTTTGTTTACATAGGAACAATGATGAATTTCAGTGCTATTAACGCAAGGTTCCTTCTCGTCAGCCTCCTTCTGCTTCTTATTATCATGGCGGTGCGCTATATCAGCTCCGAGCTGGTCTGCATGTTCTTTCGGGAAAAGAAGGAGATCAGGTTCATCATATTCTCGATGATGCCGCGAGGATTGGCCTCGGCCATACTGGCCATGCTCCCCATGACCATAAACATGAAGGAAAGCACAGAATTCATTACGTACACATTTGCGATAATTGTCTTCACCAATGTAGTGATGTCTACGGGAATATTTATCTCGGAGAGAAGGTACAGAATAGGCTAAATAGCCTGTTGTGGAATTTGAGACGACAGAAGAAAAGGTGACGAGAGGAAAATCCGGAAATACATAAGGAGGGTAGAAAGATGAAACTTCGTACGTTGTTTTTGCTGATCGTCATGGTTGCGACCAGTGTGTTTGCCGCGATCAACTGGGGCACATTCACGGCGCCGACAACTCTCTCCCTGGCATTCGGTTCTGTTCAAGCGCCGCTCGGACTGATCATGCTGGGACTCACGGCCTTCCTTACCGCGCTGTTCATACTGTTTTTGATATTCATCCAGACGTCGGCGCTTCTGGAGTTCCGTCGCCATGAGAAGGAGCTCCAGGCGATGCGGGAACTGGCGGAGCATGCCGAGGCCTCCCGTTTTACACAACTTCAGGAAGTGCTTGAAAAAGAAACGCAGAGAATTGCGGACCTGGACAAGGAATCGAGGACACAGGTGCTTGAAAGACTGGAGAGGCTTGAGGGCGCCATAAATTCCGCGATAGAACAGTCGGGGAACAGCATTGCCGCCTATATCGGCGAACTCGAGGACAGGCTGGAAAAAGGGGCCCGGCAGTCTCCCGACCCTTCCGCCTGACATTTGATGAGAAAAGATCTTAAAAGCCTCATTTCTCGCCCGTTCGTCACTTCGTTCCTCACTAGAGCCCGCAGAGTACGCCGAGGAAAACTGTGCGCCGCATGGCCGGAGAATACCGCCCATACGCCGCAGTCCCGATCCCGTCTTTGCCGCTTGTACCCGGACGGGATAGAAAAGATGCTTTTAATCGCCGGAGGCGATCGGAGTGCGGACTGATCCCGGTAGTCTCCGGGATCTGGACGCGATCTTTTCAAGCTTCCCCTGCGCTCCCTGCGGGCTCGAGCGGAACCCTGAAAGGGTGGAGCGGGCGAGAGACCGGAAAAGATGCATTTTTTTGCCGTTAATCAAATTCGATCTTGTAGTAGATGACTGCGCTGCTTTCGTTACCCGTCGTGCTTTCTACATCTACCCGTCTGGAAAGGCTGTATTTCACGCCAAAGAGGTTTTCGCCGGTAAAGATCGAACGGCCGTAGCTGACGTAGAGTTTCGGCGAGAGATACTTGCCGACCCTGACGATCGACTGGGAAATGCCTCCGTCGGTCGACTCAACATCAATAACGTCCAATCCAAGCTGTTTTTGAATGGCGGAGGACTTGCCGGATGTAAGGAGCGCGCCGGCGGCACGCGCGAGCAGGGCCGTGTCAGCCTGCCCGGCACTCCCCCTTGGTCTGCCGAGAACGATGTAGCTCAGGATGTCCATGTCCGGCATGGCAGGGTCGGAGTAGAGGTTGACAAGCGGTGAAACGGGTGTTCCCGTGACGAGGACGCCTGCGGACACATCGTTTACCTTGCGCAGTGCCAGAATGTCGAGAGTTGCCTGGTCCACAGGGCCCCCGCCGAAGGCGATCCGTCCCCTTCTGACGTCGAGTTTGACGCCGTAGGCATCGAACTTGCCCTTGACGGTGGAGATGTTGCCGCTCGCCCTGATATCATTGGGGTCCTTCATGGTGATGTCGACCTTGCCGGTAAGACGTGTGTCGATGCCGTATGCCTTGACCAGCACCTGATCGCCGAGGGTGACCGTGATCGCGGCATCAACCGCGAAGGGGAGGGTCTGTTTCGGCTTTTCTTGCTTGCCCTGTATCACGACATCGGGACTTGGCTTGATCAGGGTCTCTTTCTGTTCTTCGCGGATGAGGGCTTCCGGTATGAGGATCGAGCCCCTGACAGAGACCTTCTTTGCGGTGCCGGTTAATGTAAGCTCGGGGCTGATCGATGCCTGCAGTTCGGGGAGATTGACGGCCTGGAACCGTTCACCCTTCAGGGTCCCCTGAAAGGTGCTGATCTGCCGGTTCTCGAGCTGCGCAGTTCCATTTCCTCCGATATACCCTGATCCCGGAGTGGACAAGGAAAGACGTTATTGTTATCCGGTCGTTGTTGAAAAGGACATCCGCGCTTACATCCTTGAGATGGATGCCCGCAGGCGGCAGGTATGCGCTTGCCCCCTTCAGGTTCAGCCGGCCGTTAAGCCGGGGATTAGCGAAGGTTCCGTCTGCCGTGAGGTCGAAATCCACTTGCCCGCCGGTTTCCTGGACAAGTCCCGGAAAAAGCGCGGAAAGCAGGCCTTTTTCGCGCATTGAGCCCTTTGCTGTGATCATTGTCGGACTTTTGCTGTCCATTTTGAGGGGAAGCTTCGCCGCAAGGGGAATCTGGAACGAGGCCCTGGCGTTCCCGTATTGTGCAAGCACCAGGTTTATATCTCCCTTCAGGGATGTATCCTTCCATGTCCAGGTAATGGCGGCCTCCTTCATGGGGGCCGTGATCTCGCCGCCACCGCTGAGCCAGGAGAACGAACCGCCTGAGATGGCTGTTCTTCCCGAGAGATCGAAACGGCTGCCGGGCAGTAGGTTGCCCTTGACCTCTCCGGACAGCCGTCCTTTGACATGCATGGTATCAGGGAGCATCGGCTGCAATATGGCGATGTCGATGGTCTTCCAGACTGCCTGAAAGGAACCCTGTCCCGGGATTGAGAAGACGGCGGGCTGTTTTGAGGACGTTGAGGCGTTTATCCGTCCCGCGTCTGAAAGGTCAATATCGCAGGAGGCCAGGAGCCCGGACCTGTCCCAGGTTAGCCTGCCGTTAACGCCCGCGACCTTCAGTTTCATCGATCCCTGCGAGAGCGCGCCTGATGCACCGATCTGCGCCTGACAGGCCCAGACGTTTATTACCGGACCATTGCGCCCTGAGCGCGCCCGATGTGCGGCCTTCCAGCTGCGTCCGCCCGATGACCCTGTTTGCCCGCGCAAGGTTGATCTGCTGCCATTTTACTGCAACAAAACCAACGGTCGGGTCCTGCTTGATATCCGCGCTTATGTCGATTCTTTCCCCGGCTGCGCCTGTCAGGGAAAACGGTGAAAGGGCCATCCGTTTCCTTGAGATATTGACCGTGGCCGGCCCCGCAAGGTCCCATCTGCCGAAAAGAGCCTCCCTTCCGGACAATTTGAGGATCGTGCCCTGCCACGCTCCATCGGCATATTTCCCCTGTGCCAGGGCGTCTATCCTGTCCTTGTCGTACGTAGCGGAAAAAGCGATCCTGTGGTCGCGCACTTTACCATTGACCTCAAGACCGACCGTGTCTGCCCGGAAGATGCCATAGGACACGTTCCGTCCCGTGACGTCAACTGAAACGTCACCCTTGAATCCGTCGGGCATCTGTATGGCCGCGTTGAAGGATGAGGCCCTGGCGCCGCCGTATGAAATGTTCTTTCCCCGTGCCGCGAGGGTTCCGGAAGGTTCGTTGTTCAACCATCGGGCCCATCCGTTCGCGAAAAGGTTCCCCGTTGCCCCGGGTAGGAGCTTCGAGGCGTCATCGATCCGTATCTCATAAGACAGGCGCTGCTGCACTATACCGCTGGCCGTGACGGCAAAGCCATTTCCCGTTGCGGTCAACGCATTTATCTTGATGATCTCGCCTCGCAACGACGCGTCAACATTCGCCGATACGGCCCTTTTCTGAAACCGGCTTTCCCGGAGTTTGACAACTATAGACCCTTCCATCGGCAGGTTTTCAGGTATTTGTAATTGTCCTTTTAATCCGAAATTCAGGTTTCCCTGAAGGCCCGGCTGTATCTTTGCGGGGTCCAGATCTTTTCCTGCAAGATCTGCCGATACCGTAATGCCGCGGTCCCTGGATGCCTGAAGCTTGCCGAGAACAGTGCCGCCGAGCAGCTTACCCTGAATATCTGTCAGCTCTATGCGGCCTGCGTCACCGCGAATGTCTCCTTTCAATTCGATCGCTTTCCAGGATGTCCCGGGGTTCTTGAGATCGAACTTTCCCTTGAAGCCCTCCGTGGTTCCGGCGATATCGAAGTTTCCAGAAAGGTCCGTGTCCACAGGTACTTCGGGCGCAAGGTCAAGCCCGGTGATCCTGGCCGAGAGGGCAAATGCCGGTTTGTTTCCCGAAACATCCAGCGTTCCCTTTGCCTCTATATTTCCTTTCATGTCTTTTTTCGTAAATTTTGCATTGCTTATCATGATGGCATGACGGGTTGTGGCAACCCGGCATTCAAGCCTTGAAGCGTTCTTGTTTGCCGGCGGTAGCATCGATCACTACCGGCCCGGCGATCTGTTCCTCGCCTTTTGATGACGGGAGTCTGGCGTCAAGGGATACTGTATCGATACCTGCCGCTGCCTTTTGCAGAGTTGCCTTGAGCTGCGCGCGCAGGGCAGGCCTGGCAAGGTCGATCATTACGGCGCCCCTTGCTGTGCCGAAGGAGGTCTTGGCGTTCAATTCGTTCACGTAGAGTATGCCGCGGTACCAAAGGACCTTTGCGGAAAGTTTGTTGACCCTTACAGGTTCGCTGCCGGGTGTTATGTATCTCAGGTCGGCGATGCTAAGGTCGTTTATCCAGCCCTGCAGCATGGTAAGCCATTTCGGGACCTTCGGCAGCGAAAGGTCAAAGGGGTTTGTCTTGAGGGGGCTTACTGTCCGTGATCGACGCGCCATGAATATCGAGGTTCGTGATCGCTAATTTCCCGGTGATAAGGTAAAGGGGCTGCCATTTCAGGTCTGCGGTATCAATGGCCACCGTGAGGTCCGCAAGGCGCAGTCTGAACCCTTCCACGTGAAGGGAATATCCCAGCCGGCCGGTGACCTTCTTCATCTCAACGGTGCCGGGCAGAACCCGCGCTATCCCTTTGAGCAGGAAGGATGTGCCCCTGACGGTGTAGATGGACCACAGAAGCGATCCGGCGAATGCCAGCAGCAGGAACAACAGCACATAAAGGATGAAACGCCGTTTTCTCATAGTCCGAACCCTATTGATATGTGGATCCTGAAATCCGGGTCCCTTACCCCGATCTGACGGGCGAGGTCAAGTTTTATGGGGCCAATGGGGCTGTAGTACCGTACGACCCATTCCGGCCCCCTGGACCAGCTGCATATTCGAGAAGTTATTGAAGGCGTTCCCCGTGTCGTAGAATATGGCAACACCCCAATCCTTGCCTATGGCACGTTCCAATTCTATGCTGGCCGCGAAGCAGGTTCTTGCCCCCGACCACATCGCCGTTCACATCCTCCGGCCCCAGTGACTTGTACGCGTATCCCCGGACACTCTGATCACCGCCCGCAAAGAAACGAAGGGCGATGGGCAGGTCCGAATCAGGTTCATTCTGCGTCGTCGCAGCCTATTTTTGCCCTCGTGATCAGGGAGAGCCTTGCGGGAAGGGGCACCATAAGACCACCGTCGGCTGTCAGCTGGATCAGCCCCGTGTCGGAACCGAGCGCCTGGTGGGTGCCCTTCAGTTCCGTCGAGAACCTGTAGCCCCGGGACGGGCGCACCATGTTGTCATAGGAGATGCCCGACAGGCGGAGGCCGGGTAATACGGAGAAGGTGTTTGTCCGCTCGTCGCCGGCATCGGAACGCTCTTTCAGCAGCTGGACAAAGGCGGAACCTGTCATTACTTTTCCAAAGGTCCTCGCACGTTCGAATTCCGCCGTCATTGATTCAGTGAATATGTCCCTTTGATCTTCACGTTTCATGTTGAAGCTCAGCGATGAGAAGCTCCGCGTGTCTTTTTTGTCAGGTATGGTGTAGCGTGCACCCAGTACCTGGAGGGGCCCACTGATATCGATCTGGGACTCGAACTTGTGGGCAGTCCCGAAGAAATTCACGTCCTCGTATTTTATTGTGCCCTTTGGCCCGATATCGGTCTGATAACCAAGGCCAAACTTCAATCGCTTCGGTTTTGAAGGCACGAGCCGAATTTCAACGGGTACACGGTGGTCTTGCGCCTGGGTCTTTGTCCGTGATGGATTATGACCTCTTTGAAGCGGTTGGCATTGATGAGGTTGCGTTGTGTCAGGCCGATCTTATAGTGCGAGAAAATATCGCCAGGCTTGAATTCAAGGTACCGGCCAAAAAAGGATTCCGGATAAATGCGAGGCACCGGAAAAACGTATCTCACCGAAATAATACAGAGGGCCTGTCTCCAGGACAAGTTCGATCTCGGCCGTGAATTCGTCCGGCGTTACTCGTATCGCATGGGTGAGAATAATCAGCGTCAAGGTAACCGAGTTCGACCGCCTTGGCCACGGATGTCCTTCTTCGCGGTCTCATAGATATCCTGTCGCAGTACTGCTCCTTTGCGCAGTGGAAAGGATGCGGCAAGGTCCGCAAGTTTTTCCTCATCTTTGCCCGGGCCGTTGATCTTGACACTGACGCCGGTGATCCGTACGGGTTCTCCCGGTTCGATGATGACATGCACCTCGTGGACGCCTTCGGTGGTCAGTCCCGATGATACGGTTATAGCGGGACCGTAGAACCCGAACGGTTCGAGGGCCTCCCTGGTCTTTTGGGGTATCTGTTGTTCAAAACGTTCCAGCCATCTCTCATCGGCCACACCGTCCTTTATGAGGCCGGCGGGCAGGGCAAGCGCCGTCCTGACGTTCTCAAGTTCCCGGCCTTCTATCCCTTTAACGAAGATCTCCACGGGCCCTTTAGCCTCAAGGGAGAAAGGGACGAAGAAGAACATGACGACAAGGCCAAGGATCAAGATGCCTGGCAAAAGTCCCGGATATATCTTTCCTGAAAACAGTGTGGAATTCCTCCTTTGCCCTGATCCTGTTCTTGCATGCCTCCACACACGGTCAAGGCTGCCGGGTCCTCACGATCCTTTGCAAATTATAGCATGTCACACATCACAGAAAGAAGGCTTGATTTGGAGCGGTCTTTATTCTGCTTGCACAATAATACATAAATGTATTATAATACAATCAACATGGAGGATTCTCATGGGGATCAAATCATTTGACGAAAGAAGGATCAGCTCTGTTGAAGTGGCCCAACTTATCATATTATACAACCTGTTCTCGAAAAAAGAGAGCAGGGACCTCACGTTTCAGGGCGGTACAGCGTTGCGGTGGTTTCACGGGAATGGGAGGTTCTCTGAAGATCTTGACTTTGTGACATCCATGAACAAAGAGGAGATCTCTGCCTTGTTGAGATCAACCCGTAGTGGGATCGAATTGGACATGAAGGCCAATATTGGACCAGGCAGATTTGCCCTGAAAGAAAAGGAAAATACACGTGCAGGAGCTTTCACGGCCTTCTTTGAATTTTTCCCTGAACACAGGAGAGAGAAAGTTCTGATCAAATTGGAAATGGAGAGACTAAAAAAAGAAGCCCTTTTGGGAACAGAACAGGTGATCCTTTCATCATCACCTTTTGTGGCCCAATTCATAAAGACTGGTAAGATCATGCTTCCCCCCGGTAGGGTCATCAACATCGAGAAGGTCGAAGAGATCCTCTCTGACAAAGTGCGGGCCCTTCTGGAACGGAGATATATTAAGGGAAGGGATTTTTATGACCTCTGGTTTATGACAAAGACGTTGGATATCAAGCCCGATGTGGAGCTTGTCAGAAGGAAACTTGGCATGTATGAGCAGCCATTCGTACCCGCCAGGAGCCCGGACCATTATATCGGGATGGCCAGGAACCCCGGTAGTGACGTTGCCGCAAAAGCACGGATGGAGATTGACAGGGACCTTTCCCGTTTTGTCCATGAGGATGTAATGAGCGTTTTTCGGAAAGAACAGTTCGGGGCGCTTTTAGTTTCCGTTGCTGAAACATTTGAGCATCTCGCAAAGAACGGTCTCAAAGTTGAGCGAAGGCCGGCAGGTGCCTGGGAACAGGGACATTGACTATGCAGGATACGAGGAGAACAACAGCTTTTGATGTCCTTGGTAAATTGCCAAGACTCTTTACCTACGCAGATGCCGGAAAGCTTGTCGGTAACGCGAACGTATTCCTGACAAGAGCGTTGAAGGCCGGATACGTGGCAAGATTATCAAGGGGTTCCTATTACAATGCGTTCTTTTACCGGAACGAGTTGCCGTCCGTGGAAGAGGTTGCCTGTTTTGTGAAAAGGCCCACCTATATTTCCTGTGAATGGGCAATGAACTATCATGGCCTCATCCTGCAGGTCCCCGTTGCCTGTACCGCGGTCACCCTTCATTCAACCTTCGGGTCGCGCAGCAAGGTCAAGTATGGGAACTGCACGATCGAATATTCATCGATAAGTGAAAGATTGTTTTTCGGCTACGATACCAGGGAAGGGGTAAGCATAGCGTCACCCGAAAAAGCACTTCTCGACGCCGCATACCTGAGAAGATATATCCCTTTCCAGGATGAGCTTGAAAAAGATGTAATAAATATGAAAAAGCTCGAAAAAATGTCCGCATCCTTTCCCAAAAGAACAAGGGAAATGGTCCTATCCGGGGAACCACGATCTTGAGTCCTGATTTATCTACGGCCGCACCCGCATGGCCTTAAGAGAGGTGAAGGTTTTTTAAAAGTCTGTTATGTTTTTTGCCCCGTCCACCCGTGTGCCCCTTTGCGTTTTTGCCTTTTTAGCGCGCACCCTTACATGGGTCATACGATTCGATCCTGTTGACGTCGTATCTATCGGGTTCGAGCATTACTTTCCCGTCGCACTCGGGGGTGCAGCTGTAATCGAACATTATCAGGGCGTTGTCTTCCGGGTCATAGACGAGGAGGAGATAGTAAGCGCCGCTGGTTTTCACCTTTAATTGATATTTCTTGAGTTCCGCGAAGAAATTGGGTGGGATGTTCTTTTCGCATAGGGACAATAATTTCTCGGCGGTCAGGCCGGCGGGTATGGAATCGCCGTATTCACCGATCATCGCGTATGAGCATGTGGAAACGGCGGAACATAGCATGCCGTAATCATCCCGATCAACCTGGCCGGCGGCGGCGCAGCCGCTTAGTGAAAGAGAAAAGGCTAATAGTATGAGAACGGTTAGTCTATTTCTTCTCATGTCATGCCCAGTAGGTTACTTCCTTGTCAGGTGATCGCATGTCAACCCCGGTATCAAGGTTCCAGCATTTGACCGCCTTCTTTGGGGCGGCATCCGTTGTCAGGCTGTCATAAATGATCTTCCAGGCATCAACCACGTTGTTGACGGTCTTTTTAAATATCGATTCGAAGTTTGCCGTTGCGCCTCCGGGCAATTTCACTGCTTTAAAAAAGTCTGTGTAATTATCCGGCTCTTTGTTGATTATTTCCTTGGCGGTCTTGTAAATGAAATCTTTGGTCGGTCCTGCGTGCCTGAACAGTCCGGAAAACACCGAACTTCCATCGGCAAAGTCTATGGCGGCGCAGTACGTGTCGAACCAAAGCCCGGGGTGTGTCTCTTCGCCTTTCTCCGGGTAGCTGACTTCCATAAGGTTTTTCCAGAAGGCCATCAACCCTTCGAAATGCTCAGAGTCCTTGCAGTAATGGACGATATCGGCGAATTCGCCGTAACGGACATCCTCGCTGTTCCTGTGATCAAAGAATACCATCGAATCCTGGGTCATTTCGCAGATACGGTGCCTTTCCCTGGTTTCGTCAGTGTAATCGCCGACGATTTCCTTGACCACCGGATGGATGGTCGCGTCGGCGACCATGTGGGAGACATAACCCAGAAGCCAGACCAGTTTTACCCTGTCGGTTTCGGACCCTGAATTCCAGGAGGCCTTTAATTCTTCATAACCGGCGTTAAAGATGCTATCGGTCTTTTCCCAGTGCATCACATCGGCCCAATTGACGCCCCCGGTCTTCAAGCTCAAATAAGGCAGATCGGGGCTCACGGAACCAAGGAACAGGAAGCGGTAATGCTTGTTCAGCAGCTGCCAGAGCTCTTTACCGAGCTGTTGTCTCCATGCTTTCCCTGTATCGCTGATCATTAAATGAGTGAACGCTCCGGCCATTGGCATGTATCTCCAGACTTATTCCATTTTCGATCAATTCAAGCTCTTTTGCAACGAAAATATTATGATAATGTTAATTTATTGAAAGTCCCCGGTCACTTAATCGTAGCAGGTCGAAGGTTATAGGAAAATGCGCGGACGGGCATACGGGCATACGGGTAAATGCGGTAGGACCTTAAAAACAAAAAATATAGTTTTTTTACGCTCAAGCATTGAAGCCCTCAAGCCTTCAAGCGGCTCAAACCATCTTTTCCGGGCCAAAAAAACGTGGTAATTATGACGGATTTGGTTTATCTTACCTATAATACTTGAGAAACGATAACGCTTATCCGCAGGTAAAATTCACCCTATGAAGATACGTTACTGGCCGGTCGTGCTCGCAGACATTTTTTTGACGTTCATCTCCGTCATTTTTGCCGCCATGCTCCGTTTCGGTCCACCCCAGTTCAACAAGCTTTATCTCTCACTGGTGCTTCCGTTCATGGTGGCCGCGATGGTCTTGAGGCCGCTCATCTTTGCGATGGCAGGGGTGTACAGGAGGCTGTGGCGTTATTCCACCACACGGGACTTCGTTGTGCTTGTGGCTGCCGTCATGGGCGGGACCGTCGTTTTGCTCGCCGTTGCGAGGTTTGTGCTGATACCCGTATGGGCCCAATCGTTCACGCCCCCGGCGGTCCTGATCGAAGGATTTATCAACCTCCCCCTTGTGGTGCTGTTCAGGTTCCTGATAAAGGAAACAGAACATTACGAAGGGGACATCAACTGGAAAAAGACGGGTATTACTCCAAAGCGCAGCGTCCTTATCGTCGGCGCCAGCGGTGTCGGCGTTCACACTTTCATGGAGATAGAGGAGAACCCCCATCTTGGGCTGCGCGTTGCGGCCTTTCTCGATGACGATCCGACGAAGATCGGCAGGAAGACCCAGGGGTTGCCCGTTTTCGGACCCATGATAAGTATTGCGGAGGTGGTGAAAAAGAAGGGTATCGATGAGGTGATCATCGCCATCCCCAGCGCCCCGCAGCAGACGATCATGAACATCCAGGCCATTTGCCAGGAGATACCCGTACCTTTCAGGACCGTACCTTTTTTCAGCCAGTTCCTGGACGGCGGCGAGGAATTGGCCGACCTGCCGTCATCGACCCTTAAGCTCCCCATGTCCATGCCTGACATCACTTCGGAAGAGATACAGGCCGTGGTGCGTGTCCTGCAGTCGAGGAACCTGAGCATCGGTTCCAGAACGGTAGAATTTGAAAGGCTAATCGCCGATGTGGCACAGGCAAAGCACGCCGTGGCGGTGACGAACGGCACCAGCGCTCTCCACCTGTGCATGGTCGCTTCCAATATCGGGCCCGGAGATGAGGTGATCACGTCGCCCTTCAGTTTTATAGCGTCGGCCAACTGCATCCTTTTCGAAAAAGGCACGCCGGTCTTTGCGGATATCGATCCCGTGACGCTCAACATGGACCCGGCAAAGATAGAGGCCGCAATTACTCCGCGGACGAAGGCGATAGTGGCTGTCCATGTCTTCGGCCAGCCGGCGGATATCGACCCTATTATGGCCATAGCCGCAAGACATAACCTCCTCGTCATCGAGGACGCCTGTGAGGCGATCGGCGCCGCTTACAAGGGCCGCCGTGTCGGCGCCATCGGTGAGGCGGGCACTTTTGCCTTTTACCCCAACAAGCAGATGACAACAGGCGAAGGGGCGGCCCTCGTCACGAACGACGACGACTGGGCAAACCTCTTCCGGAGCCTGCGCAACCAGGGAAGGGACAAGTTCGACGGGTGGCTCAACCACTCCAGGCTTGGATATAATTACCGCATGTCCGAGCTTAACGCCGCCGTCGGGGTCGTCCAGTTGAAGAGGCTTGACGAGATCCTGAAAAAGCGCAACGACGTTGCCGATGCCTATGCAAAGGCGCTTGTCTCCATAGAAGAGGCAAGACCCCTCGATATAACACCGACGACAACCCGCATGAGCTGGTTTGTCTATGTTGTTCGCCTGCAGGAGGGCATCGCGCGGGACCGGGTCATCACCCTGATGGAAAAACTGGGAGTCCCGTCAAGACCCTATTTCGCCCCCATCCATCTCCAGCCTTTTTATCGCCAGAGGTTCGGTTTCCAGCCCGGGATGTTCCCCGAGTCGGAAAGGGCCGGCGAGTCTATCGTTGCCCTGCCTTTTCACACCAATATGAAGGTCGAGGAGATCGATGTTGTCTGCAAGGCCCTGAAGGACGTTATCGTAGAGATCAAGAAAGGGAATTAGAGATGGTTGTGAAGGAAAACAAGGCCATGATGCTCGCCACCAACGCCCCGTACCGGCTTGTCCGCGACAGGATGCGCCTCATCATCGAACTCGGTGTCGGTGTGGAGATCTATTTTAATAACGACGCCATCGACGAGGTCGACGGGAAAGAAGTTGAAGAGACGGGGAAGATCCTCCGGGAGGAGGGCATCCGCTGCAGCGTCCACGCCCCTTTTATGGATTTAAGCCCCGGCGGTATCGACCGCACTGTCCGGGCGGTCACCAAGGACAAGTTGAAGAAGGCCGTCGAGATGGCAAACCTCCTCGGGGCAGCCGGTTGCGTTTGTCATCCGGGCTATGACCGGTGGCGTTTTGACGACTATCTCCAGATCTGGCTGGATGGAAGCGTTGAGACCTGGGAAGAGGTCCTGGGCGTTGCCGGTGAGCACCTCCCAGTCATGCTGGAGAACATCTTCGAAGAGGTGCCGCTGAGCTTTATCGAGCTCTTCAAATATTTCAGCAGGAAGAACCTCTTTTTCTGCTTCGATTCGGGACACTTCAACCTGTTTTCGAAGCTGCCCCTCGATAAATGGCTCGTGCCGCTTAAGGGACGCCTGCGCGAGATGCACCTCCACGACAATCACGGCACCAGGGATGACCATTTCCCCATCGGGCAGGGCACATTCCCTTTCAGGGAGCTCAAGGGGTTCCTTAAGGAGCACTATGGTGATATCATACTGACAGCCGAGATACACGAAGAATCTCAAGCCGCTCAGGGAATAAAAAATCTAAAGGAGTTTGTGTCATAACATGGCCAATCGAATAGAGATATCATGCAAGGAAGGCCTCCTGGACGTTCCCGGAGAAAAACTGAAAAGAAGGATAAAGTCCGACCTGGGTATCGATGTGCAGGCGGCACGAGTTGTCGATGTTTTCACCATCGATGCCGATGTGGGCCGCGACATCCTGACGATCCTCAAAGACGACGCCTTTGTCGACCCCATCATCCACAGGGGCCTTATCGGTGAGGCGACCATGTTCGATGCCGACTGGGTCGTCGAGGTGGGCTACAAGCCGGGTGTCACCGATAACGTGGGAAGGACGGCGAAAGAGGTGGTCGAGGCAATGGCCGGCAGGCCCTTCGAGAACGGCGAGGCGGTCTATAATTCCAAGATGTATTTCCTGAAAGGTCCCCTGACCGAGGATGAGGTGCACGCGATAGCAGAGGGCATCCTCGCCAACGTCCTCATCAACCGCTACACCCTCAAGGACATGGACCGTTACAAAGAAGAGGGCGGCATGGGGGTCTACGTGCCGAAGGTGACGATCACGGCGCAGCCCCTCGTGGAGCAGATCGACGTGGTATCCATGCCGATCGATGAACTGATGCGCGTCAACAGGGAGCGTACCTGGGCGCTTTCCAGGGACGAGCTCATGGCGGTGCAGGCATATTTTTCGGATCCTGCCGTTATCGAGGTGCGAAAGACGGTGGGTCTCGACGGACGGCCGACGGACGTGGAGATCGAGGCCATCGCGCAGACCTGGTCGGAGCACTGCAAGCACAAGATATTCAACGCCACCATCGATTATGAAGAAGACGGTGTGACGCAGACCATCGACAGCCTCTTCAAGACCTATATAGTGGGATCGACAGATGAGATCCGCAGGAAAAAAGGCAGGAACGATTTCTGCCTCTCCGTTTTCAAGGACAATGCGGGGGTCATAAAATTCAACCGCCGCCACAACCTTGCCTTCAAGGTGGAGACACACAACACGCCTTCGGCCCTGGACCCGTACGGCGGGGCCCTGACAGGCATTGTCGGCGTCAACCGTGACCCCTTCGGTACAGGCAAAGGCGCGAAGCTTGTTTTCAATACCGATGTCTTCTGTTTTGCCGGCCCCGACTACCAGGGCGAGATACCCCCCAGGCTGCTCCATCCCAAGAGGGTGCTGGAAGGCGTGCGGGAAGGCGTGGAGCATGGCGGCAACAAGAGCGGCATCCCCACGGTCAACGGTTCCCTTGTGTTCGACGAGAACTATCTCGGCAAGCCCCTCGTGTTCTGCGGCACCTGCGGCATCATGCCCGTCAGGATACGGGGCGAGTTGTCCTATCTGAAGCGTGCCAACGTCGGCGACCACATCGTCATGGTCGGCGGCAGGATCGGCAAGGACGGCATCCACGGCGCCACCTTCTCTTCGGAGGAGCTTTCCGAGGTATCACCAACCAGCGCTGTCCAGATAGGGGACCCCATCACCCAGAAAAGGATGACGGACTTCCTGCTCATCGCCAGGGACCGCGGCCTGTACAGCTCCATAACGGATGACGGCGCAGGCGGTCTTTCATCGTCGGTGGGTGAGATGGCCACCGATACGAACGGGTGCGTCATGCACCTTGAGAGGGCGCCGTTGAAGTACCACGGGCTTTCCCCCTGGGAGATCCTCCTCTCCGAGGCCCAGGAACGGATGACCGTGGCCGTGCCCCCCGATGATCTCGACGAGTTCCTCAAGCTGTCCCGGAAAATGAGCGTCACCTCCACGGTGTTGGGAGAGTTTACCGATACCGGCAGGTTCCACATGCTCTATGACGGAAAGACGGTGAGTTATCTTGGCATGGATTTCCTCCACGAAGGCCTGCCGAAGATGCACCTCAAGGCAAAGTGGGAGCGCAGGATCACCGATGAAGAGCCCCTTCCCGAGCCGGCGGACTATGCCGGCGCGCTTGCTTCGGTCCTTCGCCGCTGGAATGTCTGCAGCAAGGAATACATCGTGCGCCAGTATGATCACGAGGTACAGGGAGGAAGCGTTACGAAGCCCCTGACGGGAAAGTATAACGACGGGCCGGGTAACGCCGGTGTGGTGCGCCCCGACCTGACCAGCCAAAACGGCGTCGTCATCAGCCATGGCATTTGCCCCAAATACAGCCGGTTCGACACGTACAACATGGTGGCCTGCGCCATCGATGAGGCCATCAGGAACAACATCGCCACGGGCGGCTCCCTGAAGAGGATGGCCCTCCTGGACAATTTCTGCTGGTCCGACCCGGTCCTGTCGGAGCGGAACCCCGAGGGGCCCTACAAGCTTGCCCAGCTGGTACGCGCCAACAGGGCGCTCTATGATCATACGACGCTCTTCGGAACGCCCTGCATATCAGGGAAAGACAGCATGAAGAACGATTACATGCACAACGAGATCAAGATCTCCGTGCCGCAGACCGTCCTTGTTTCGTGCATTTCCGTTATCGACGACGTTGAGAAGATCGTCACCATGGATATGAAGGATGAGGGCGACCTAATCATTGTCGTCGGCAAGACCTATGGAGAGCTTGGCGGCAGTGAATATTTCGCGCAGTTCGGGCGCGTCGGGAACATCGCCCCGCGGGTGCGCGCTGCGCAGGCGAAAAAGACCTTCCAGAGCCTTGAAAAGGCCATCAGGGCGGGGATCATCAGGTCATGCCATGACATCTCCGACGGCGGGTTGGCATGCTGCCTCGCCGAGAGCGCCTTCGCCGGCGGCCTGGGTATTGATGTCGATCTTGCACCGGTGCCGCGATCGGGAGTTTTCAGGGACGACATGCTCCTCTTTTCGGAATCAGCGAGCAGGTTTGTCGTGACGATCAAGGAAAAGGACCTCGGCGCCTTCGAAAAGACCCTCCGGTCGGTCCCCTACGGCGTGATCGGGAAGGTGCAGGCCAGCGACAGGTTCAAGGTGCGGGGACTAAGCGGCAATACGATCATTGATACAGATATCATCTACCTGAAAAAAGCCTGGCAAGAACCTTTTCAAAAGATGTTCGAATAAAAGACAGTTTCAGACAAACTGCAACAAAGACAAAAGACCTGTCTCACGCCCGCTACACCTTTCGGGTTCCGCTGGAGGCCGCGGAGCACACGGAGGAAACCTGAAAGATTGCGTCCAGATCTCAGAGATGACCGAGATCAGGCCGCATTCCGATCGCCTTCGGCGATAATAAACAATAATGTTAACTGTACTCCTGACTATTTTAAGTCGGGTAGGATCTGATACAGGTGAGGTTTCTTTATTATCCCGCTCGTCAAAGCTAAAAGGCGGGACCGAAAGTCCCCGGAAATTCCCGATTTCTCGTAATTTCCGGGGATATTTTTATTTATCTTTCTCTGCGAAGCTCTGCGTGCTCAAGTGAGGAACGAAAGTGACGAACGGGCGAGAGATAGGTCTTTCGCCTTTAATGCAGTCTCGCTCAGTTGACCGCTTTCAGCAGTTCCGTTTTGATCCTGTTTGCGCTGTCTACATAGACCTTGGTCGGCTTGAAGGACTCCAGTTCATGTTCTTCAAACTCCGCGTATGTGACGACGATGATCATATCGCCTTTTTTTCCCTTGTGGGCGGCCGCCCCATTTATGCAGATGACGCCGGAATCCTTGTCTCCACGAATTGCGTAGGTCGTGAAGCGCTCCCCTGATGTGACATTATAGATATCGACCTGTTCGTAGGGAATGATGTTGGCATTGTCCATGAGGTGCGAGTCGATGGTTATGCTCCCTTCGTAGTCGAGGTTGCTGTCGGTTACGATCGCCCTGTGGATCTTTGATTTCATCATTGTCCTTTTCATGATTATGCCTCCGTTAGGATCGTATTGTCTATGAGCCTTGTTCTGCCGACGCGGCACGCCACGGCGAGGACCGCCCGGACTGCTATGACCGGTGTATCTTCCAGCGTTTCTGTGTCGCATATATCTATGTATTCGACCTCGATGCCTTCTTCCTGGTGAAGGGTGTCATCGACGGCCGTTCTGATCGTTCCGGCATTTTTTTCGCCCGTCCCGACCAATTCCTGCGCCTTTTTCAGGGACGTGCTGATAAGGAGGGCCTTTTTCCTCTCAACATCGCTGAGGTACACGTTCCGGGAGCTCATGGCAAGCCCGTCGTGCTCGCGGACGGTGGGATAGGCTATGATCTCAATGTCCATATTGAGGTCTTTGACCATTCTCTCAATGATCGTCAATTGCTGGTAATCTTTCTGGCCGAAGACGGCATAGTGGGGTTTGACGATATTGAAGAGCTTCGTCACGACGGTGGCGACACCGGTGAAATGGCCGGTCCTCGTCTTGCCGCAGAGATGGTCCTCCAACTTTTTGACCTCCACGTAGGTGGTAAAGCCGCCGGTGTACATCTGCCCGTCGTCGGGATAGAAGATAATGTCTGTTCTTTCTTTTTCCAGAAGCGCCGCGTCCCGTTCGAAATCACGGGGATACCGGGAGAGGTCTTCAGCGGGGCCGAACTGGATGGGATTCACAAAAATGCTCACGACAACGATGTCGGCCAGCCCCCGTGCGGCCCTGACAAGGGCGAGGTGGCCTTCGTGGAGGTAGCCCATCGTCGGCACAAAGGCAATGCGCTTGTCCCTTCTTAATTCATCGGATAGCTTCTGCATCTCTGTGACGGTCCGTATTATCTTCATGTCAGTGGAATGATTGGCTGTCATCGGGAAATGCCCCTGACGTTACCTCGTTTATATAGGATCTGACGGCGACATCTATCACATTGGAAAGATCGGCGTACTGTTTCACGAATTTGGGCCGGAAATCGCCCAGGAGCCCCAAAAGGTCATGGATCACGAGGACCTGGCCGTCACAGTCGGGCCCCGCGCCTATGCCTATCGTCGGGATGGAAAGCATTTCGGTGATCTCTTTCGCAAGCTGTCTCGGAACGCATTCGAGGACGATCATGAACGCCCCCGCCTCTTCAACGGCCCGCGCATCCTCGATGAGCCGCTTCACGTCCTCGCCCTTGCCCTGGACCTTGTATCCTCCCATGCGGTGTATCGACTGGGGGGTGAGGCCTATGTGGGCCACTACGGGGATGTCTATATCGACGATGGCCTTGATGGTCTCGCGCATTACAACGCCGCCTTCAAGCTTGACCGCCTCGGCGCCGCCCTCTTTGAGCATCCTGCCGGCGTTGCGCTTTGCCTGTTCGATACTTTCCTGGTATGACATGAAGGGCATGTCGATGATGACCAACGCCCGTTTTGTACCCCTGGCAACGGCCCGCGTGTGGTGTATCATCTCTTCGATCGTTACGGGGATCGTGTTGGGGTATCCGAGGACCACGGGACCAACGGAGTCGCCCACGAGAATGGTGTCTACACCGGCGTTGTCGAGGATCTTTGCGGTGGGGTGATCGTAGGCGGTGAGCATGGTGATCTTTGCCCCGCCGCCTTTCATGCCTTTCAGTGATGGTACCGTTACCTTGTCCATCAATCTCCCTAAATGAAAAAAACCTTCCGAACTCGTATCAGAAGGTTGTTAATTACTTCGTGCCTTCCGTCTCGGTCCAGCGTGAGGATCCAAGCGGTATGTGCCAATATAAAACACCCAATCCAGGGAAATGTCAATATATTTTATTGATCGTTTATAGGGCCCCTTTGTTCTTGTATTCGTCGTATCTGAGCATGGCGATGAAGGCCTCTTCATCATCGAGGAACTCATCGTAACTGAGCTCCTTGATCACCTGGCTGCTTCCGCAATTGGGGCAGAAGAGCTCCGGGACTTCACCATCGAGAAAAGAGTATCCACAGAGTTTACAGATGTATTCATCGGGTATTCGCACTTGTTGCCTCCTTCAAGACTGACACTTCAAATATATACATACAGGGGTATTTGTCAATGACATTCTTTGCCCTGCTATTTTAAAAGAACTCTTCAATTATCACCTTGAAATTTTTTTCAATGGTTTCGCGTCCTTTCACGATCTCACCGTGGCCGGGAACGAGGTATTCGATCTCGAGGGCGGAAAGTTTTTTTATGCTTTGCTTGAGGGCATCAATGTCGCCGCCCGGCAGGTCGGTCCTTCCCACACCCATGTAGAAGAGTGTGTCGCCGGATATCAGGAGCTTTTTTTCCTCCCAGTAGAGGCAGAGAGATCCCGGGGAATGGCCCGGTGTGAGGAAGACCTGGAACATCTTGTCGCCGATATTGAATGTCCCTTCGTTCAGGAAGAACGAAAAAGGCCTTTTCGGCATCTCGCAGCCCGTCATCATGAAGAGCTCTTTGCCGCCTCCCGCCATGTAGTCGAACTCCGCCTTGCCTATGGCCCTCATCGTGCCGGCGTCGAATGAATCGGCCGCCTCGATGTGGTCGGGGTGGCTGTGGGTGCCGATGATGAGCTTTACCGCCTGGATGTTCCTGCCGTCTTTTGCCATGCCGCTGGCAATGTGGCCCACAAAGTTCAGGTGCCCGGGGTCGATGAGGGCCGGCATCACGCCGTCTATGAACAGGGCGTTGCAGTTGTTTGCCTCGTATGAGGTCCAGGGGTATACGTAAATATCATCTAACAGTTTCATGGTGTCTCCCCGCTATATGAGCATGGCATCACTGTCGATCTCCTCCGGGGAAAAGGAAAGGGTCCTTTTTGTCCCGTCGTTGATCTCCACGGTGGCCGTGGAAGCCAGGTTCTTGCCGTACCGGGCGATGACCTGCGCCGATGTCATGATGGTGCTTTCCGTCACTTCTGCCTTCAAAACGGCATGGGGCCCCGTGAAGCCCACCGGATACATAAGTACATAAGGCGGTTCCCAGAGCGCGGCCAGGTACTCGTTCTCACGCTCGTTCCTGCCCACTATGAGCTTTGCCGTTGGCGAGAGCCTGAAATGCCTTCCCATCGTCAACAGTTCTATATCTTTGGTGGTATATACCTTGTCGGTTGCCATGAGGTCCTTCAGTTTTCTCGAAAAGATGGGGTCTGTGAGCAGGCACCCCCCTCCGGGAAGCCCGAACTCGGTGAGCTTGTAGGTTTCGACAAGTTGATATTGCACCTGTCGTCCTCTGCCCGCAACATTGAGGAGCCTTTCCCTGTCGACGATGCCTTCCTGCTCGGGGATGGTCGGCGGGAAAAGTTTGGCAGAGAGCGGCCTCACGATGAGCCCCTTCAGGCCGCTTTGCTTTTCTATGAGCTCTATCGTGTTCCTGCGCTGGGACATTGGTCTCTGGCCAAGAACTTCCCCGGTCACTACGAACGACGCGTCAAGTTCGGCAAGGAGGTCTTTGGTCAGACGGAGCATATAGATCCTGCAGTCGATGCAGGGGTTCATGTTCTTGCCGTATCCATAGCGGGGATTTTTAATGATCTCGATGTAGTCATCCCCCTTGTTCTTCGTGATGATCTCTATTCCAAGTTCCTTTGCGGTCCGCAGCGCCTGAAGGCCGCGCTCCTTGTCCCTTTTGCTCGCGAAGATGGAGGCGAAGTGAAGGCCGATCACCTCGATCCCCTGGTCGATGATGAGCTTTGTTCCGACGGCACTGTCCAGTCCGCCTGAGATGAGCGATATTGCACGTTTTTTCATATCCTGATGTCCATCGAAGTTCTCGGAGGATTACCTATTGCATTTCCTCCGGTGCCCGTTCGTCAAGGGTGACAAGCCTGATACCAGAGTCGACCCCCGGCAACGGTTCAACGGGGTTGGTCAGTGAAAAACTGCCCGATCCCACCCACTGTTTCAGTGTGGAGGCTATCTCGCGGGCCTTTGGATAGCTTGAGATCGGAAATGTGGGAACGTCTTTTCCATCAATGGATATCATTCCCGATTTCAGCTGGGCATAGGTTACCTCGCAGAGGCTTTTCGGGACCCGCGTGGGATAGTCGGTTGAATAATCGACGACCTGGGCATAGAAATCTTCATCGCTTCGGGAGGTAAAGTAGGCCATTTCCTCATCGATGACAGGTATGGGTATGCCGAGACCGACGAACATCGTCGGGCCGTAGCCAAGGAAGCTCGCCCCTTTGAGGTAATCCCCGCTCATCTGCTTTGCGTCACCGATGACGGCAAGTGTGCCGGCGCCGGCCCGGGGAAGCCCGTCGGGGCTCCTTGAGGCGCAGGGGTTATGCTGGGTGCCGTTCCATGCGACATATCCGACGCCGCCGCCGAGAAAGATGCGCGTGCCGATTCCGATCGTCCTGTATTTCGGGTCTTTCAGAAGGGGTGACAACTGGCCGGCGCTGCAATAGTTCGCGCTCCCCAGGTTCGGTTTGATGACGCCCATATATGTGTGGATGACCTTTTTCGAGACATTGACGCCCACATTGTAGTTCTGGTAGGCGTTCCTGGGACTGTAGATGTATGCCTCGTTCACCGTTTCCTTGTTGATGTAGGTCTCGATCCTCTTTCGCGGATAGCAATCGGTACCATAGGCGGTTGCGACCAACCTGATGCTCTTGCCGCTCACGAAATCCTCTATCACGTGTCCGCCGCCGTACTTGAAGGCCCCGGGATAGACGGTATTGCGGGGGTCTTCATCGGGCATCGCGGTGGCGCCGAGATAAACGTCGACGGCGGCGATCCCGCAGTACGCGGGGACATCGTTGAGGTAGCATTTCCCTCCGCCGATCTTGATCCTTGGCCTGGAGTGGCCCACGTTCATGAACATGCCGCTGGAGCACATGGGGCCAAAGGTCCCCGTCGTCACAACGTCAACCTGTTGGGCGGCCTTCTTCGTGCCGCTTTTCCTGACGATGTCTACCATCTCTTCGGCAGTGACAACAACCACTTTGCCCTTTTTGATCTTTTCATTTATCTCAGCTATGGTCTTCAACTCTCTCCTCCCTGGAGCGTCGCGTCAGTCGTGCATGAATGGTTCAAAAAGCTCGGTGGAAAGGTAGCGGTCACCGAGGCTCGGAATGATGACAACGATGGTCTTGTCTTTGTATTCTTTTTCTCCGGCAACTGAAAGCGCCGCCCACATGGCCGCCCCCGAGGATATGCCGCAGAATATCCCTTCTTCGCGGACAAGCCTTCGTGATGTTTCGAAGGCGTTCTCGTTGGAGACAGTGATGATCCTGTCGATGATCTTGAGGTTAAGGATATCGGGAACGAATCCGGCCCCGATGCCCTGGATCTTGTGCGGCCCCGGTTTTCCCCCGGAAAGCACCGGTGAGTTCTCGGGTTCGACGGCGATGGCCTTGAAGGAGCGTTTCTTCTTTTTCAGCACCTCGCCGACGCCTGTGATGGTCCCGCCGGTGCCGACGCCGGCGACGAGGGCATCAACGGTGCCGTCGGTGTCGCGCCAGATCTCCTCGGCCGTGGTCTTGCGGTGGATCTCGGGATTGGCCGGGTTTGTGAACTGCTGCAGCATGATGGCGTCAGGGTTGGAGAAGACGATCTCCTCAGCCTTTTCTATGGCACCTTTCATGCCGAGGGGCCCCGGTGTCAGGACAAGCTCGGCCCCGAAGGCCCTGAGCATCCCGCGGCGTTCCTTGCTCATTGTTTCCGGCATGGTGAGGATGAGCCGGTAGCCCTTGACAGAGCATGCCAGCGCGAGGGCAATGCCGGTATTGCCGCTTGTGGGCTCCACGATGACGGACCTTTCCGTGAGCTGGCCCGATCTTTCCGCCGCTTCGACCATTGCGATCCCGATACGGTCCTTTACGCTGCCACAGGGGTTGAAATATTCAAGTTTGGCAAGGACATGGGCATTCAAACCTTTCGTGAGCCTGTTGATCCTCACGAGAGGCGTGTTGCCGATAAGCTGGGTGATATTGTCGGCGACATGCATGGTTCCCTCCGCCTTTTTAAGACATAAATTATCCCGGAGACCGGAAGAACATTATACACCAGTTCGGCCTCTTTTTTCAGTATTTTAATCAATGTTTACGTTGAACTTGATCTCCGCTTCGGAGCGCCTGCCGTAGATGGGCAGGAGGTTGCCCTGGTGGCTGGAGGCGAATTCCTTAAGCCTGTCGTCGGTGAGGGCCCTGCCTGAGACGTTGTCATATTCTTCGTGTATGACGGTGACGCCGCCTAAACCGGCCAGCTCTTTTTCGCATATTCTTGTGCCTGTTCCGAAGAGGATGCAGGGGGTTTTTATTGCCCGGGGCACCTCTTCCGGTTTCATGGCACCATACCCGGTCAGCCGTTCGAGTGTTCCCTTCGATACAAGATAGAGGGACGTGAAGACCTCCCCTTTTTTCGCGTCGATAAGGGGACAAAGGTATGACCCTTCCCGGTCCGTCAGCGCAAACGCCAGGGCATCGAGAGTTGGAATTCCCGTTATCGGGACCCCCGCGGCCGCATGTATCCCTTTGCAGAAGGAAAGCGCGACCCTGATACCCGTGAACGATCCCGGCCCGAGGGTGACGATGAGGTTTGTGATATCCCCGATGGCAGGCCGTTGCCATCAAGGATCGAGAAGACGTTCTCCGGCAGGATCTGGGATGGCGCCCGGGCCTCCTTGACATGACGTTCTTCCATCAGGTTCCCTTCAGAGGCCAGGGCAAGGTTTAAATAATCGATGGAGTTATCGATGGCGAGAACAAGCCTATTTGCCATGAAAGTACTTGCCGAAATTGAAGATCCTGTCGAAATCGTTGTAGAAGGCAAAGACCATGATGAGTAAAAGGATGACCAGCCCGACGGTCTGGGCGATCTCCTGAAATTTTGGCGAGATCTTCCTGCGGATGACGATCTCTATGAGGTTGAAAATTATGTGCCCTCCGTCAAGGACGGGTATCGGCAGCAGGTTGATGATACCGAGATTTATACTTATCAGGGCAAAGAAAAAGACGAAATCACCGAGGCCCTTCTTGGCCCTTTTGCTTGCTTCCTGGAATATGAGGACCGGTCCGCCTATGTTCTTGGGCGATATGTTCCCCTGGATGATCTTCACGATCCCTACGACCGTTACCCGTGAAAATTCGTAGGTCATGAAAAAGGCCATCCCCACGGCCTTCCCGGGTGACTGCCTTCGCTTTATCACCTCTTCGGACCTTTCGATACCGAGTATCCTGCGCGTGTATGGTTCCCCGAAGATATCCTTGTCCTGGATGACCATTGGTTTGACCGTAAGCTCCATGGGTGAGCCGCCGCGATCCAGGGTGACCCGGACGGTGTCCCCTTTGATCTGGTCCATGCCCAGGGCTATGTCCGTGAACTCATTGACGGTCTTGTCGTCGATCTTCGTTATGACGTCGCCTGCCATGATACCCGCAGTCTGCGCGGGCGTGTTTTCGGCTACCTTCCCGACCCTGGCTGATGGCACGTTGTAACCGATGATGGAGACGAAGTAAAAAACGACGAGGGCGAGAAAGATGTTGAACATGGGGCCCGCGAGTGCGATGAGGATCCTGACGTAGGGGGGTTTGTGGGAAAAGGACCTGTCCTTTTCCTCTTCCTTTATCTCCTCATCAGGTGATTCACCGAGGAGTTTCACGTATCCGCCAAGGGGAACGGCGGAGATGGCGTATTCGGTCTCCCCTCTCATGAAACGGAAGAGTTTTTTTCCAAAGCCGATGGAAAAGGTAATGACCTTGATGTTAAATAAGCGCGCCACAAGAAAGTGGCCGAATTCATGCACCAGGATGAGCAGTGCAAGGGCAATAAGGAAATAAAGAAAAGAGATAATGTTCATTTTCGTCCTATCATATCGGTTATTTTATTCTCTGCCGTATCCTTTGTCCAGGATGCGATCCGGTGTATCGTTTCCAGGTCATTCACGACGGGCTCCACCGGGTGTTTCTCGATGATTTCGGCAACGATCCGCGGTATGTCGGTGAATTTTATCCTTCCTTCGATGAAGGCCTGCGCGGCCACCTCGTTCGACACGTTGAAGGCGATAAGCGCGCTGTCACCCGCGGCGAGCGCTTCATATGCCAGCCGGACCGAGGGGAAGCGCTTCGGGTCCGGCGGGTAGAAGGTCAGTTTCGAGACGTGCTCCAGATCGAGGGGGGCAAAGGGCAGGGGGAGGCGCTTTTTGTTGTTGAGCGCGTAAGCTATGGGTATCCTCATGTCCGGAGAGGCCATATAGGCGAGAAGCGAATTGTCCGCGAGTTCCACAATACCGTGGAGGATGCTCTCGGGGTGGATGAGGACCTTTATCTTTGAAGGTTCCAGATCGAAAAGCCACCTTGCCTCTATGATCTCGAGGCCTTTGTTCATGAGTGTTGCGGAATCGAGGGTGATCTTCTGTCCCATCTTCCAGGTGGGGTGGTTCAGCGCTTCGGAGAGGTTGACGTTCTCAAGGGCCTTTTTCGTATGTTTCCTGAAAGGGCCGCCCGAGGCGGTGATGATGACGGCCCTGAGCTCTTCGACCGGGACCCCTTCGAGCAGCTGGTATAGCGCCGAGTGCTCACTGTCCACGGGGATGAGCGTTGCGCCAGTATCGGCGAGGAGACCCCTGATGATCCTCCCGGCCATAACGAGACTTTCCTTGTTGGCAAGGGCGAGGGTCTTGCCGCAGCGGATGGCCTCGATCGTCGGTTCCAGGCCTATGCTGCCGGGCAGGGCGTTCACGACGATCTGGGCTTCGGAGCGGATCATCTCCTTCATGCCGTCAATACCCGTGAAGAGGCGAGCGGAGGAGGCAATTACCCTGTCTTTATGGTGCTCATCGAAGACGCAGGCCGTCCGTGGCCGGAAACTGGCGATCTGTTCGTTAAGGAGCTCCACATTGTTCCTGCATGCAAGGCCGTACACCTCGAAGGACCCAGGATCATTGGCGATGACCTCGAGTGCGGCCTTGCCGATGGAACCCGTCGAGCCTAATATGAGGACCTTTTTCTTCATGGCGTTATATCGTCCAAACAAGGCAGGTATAAAGGAAGGGTGCCGTAAATGTAAAGCTGTCGATGCGGTCTAGAAGGCCGCCATGTCCGGGCAGGAGCGACGAGGAGTCCTTGGTCTCGAAGACCCTCTTGCAGGCTGACTCCAGAAGGTCGCCGGCCTGGCCGAGGATACCCATTGCGGCCCCCACGATAAGCGCCCTGGCGATGGTGAAGCCAAGAAGCTGATGGGCCACGGTCATTATCACCATGGAGCCGAGGATGGCGCCCAAAAGGCCCTCCAGGGTCTTTTTTGGGCTGATCTGCGGGGCCAGGGGGTGTTTACCCAGCTTTTTCCCTATGGCATAAGCGAAGATATCGCTGGCCCATATGGAGAAGAGCAGGATGAGCGGGAAGAGGGCATCCAGCTCCTTGAGGACATAGATATAGAAAAATGGCAGAACAATGAAAAAGTTGCCGAAGAGGACAACGGCGACGCTTCCGATAAGGTCGCGGTTGGCCTTTTCGGCGCCAGCCTTTCTGGCAAATACCTTAATGATGATCATGATGCATACGAGCGCCATGATCCAGAGCATGAAGATCTGGAAGAACCGGAAATACAGGGGCGCAAACCCCAGGACGACGAGGGGCGCCATGACGTATCTCATTGATGCCCCGGCGAGGGATGCGGCCTCATATACAGCCACCGCACTGACGAGTGCAAGCAGAAGAAGGAACCATAGCTGCGGCAGGATATAAAAGAGGAAAGCAATGACCGGGGCGATGCAAACACCCGTGATTACGCGTTTTTTAAGTTCTCCCAATCAATATTCCTTTATGTTCCCGAACCTTCTCTCTCGCCGTCCAAAATCCTGCAGTGCTTCCATATAGGCCTGTTTTCTGAAGTCGGGCCACAGGACATCGGTCACGTAGATCTCGGTGTAGGCGACCTGCCAGAGCAGAAAGTTGCTGAGCCTCATCTCTCCGCTCGTACGGATCAAAAAATCGGGATCGGGTATTGCCGGCGCATAGAGGTATCGCTTGAATGTCTTTTCGTCGATCCTTTTCAAGAGGCCCCTTTGAACATCTTCCGAGATGAGGCGGACGGCCCTTATGATCTCCCTGCGGCCGCTGTAGCTCAGGGCGATAGACAGGACAAGGTTCTTGTTGCGGGCGGTCTTCTCCATCACTTTATCGAACTGTGCCTGCAGGGCCCTGGAGAAATCGTTCCTTTCGCCGATGACGTTGAAGCGGATGCCATTTTCCATCATGAAAGGAAGTTCATACTCGAGATAGAGACCGAGAAGGTTCATCAGCGTCTTGACCTCTTCCCTGGGACGGGACCAGTTCTCTTTTGAAAAGGCATAAAGAGTGAGATAGGGTATGCCGAGCTCACAGGTAGTTTTAGTGATCTCGCGGACGGAGTCGATGCCTACCTTGTGGCCTTCAACTCTCTTGAGTTTTTTGTGCTTGGCCCACCTTCCGTTGCCGTCCATTATGATGGCGACATGTGTGGGCAGCCTATCTGCGACTGTATTTTTCATTCGATATAGCCGGCTCAGATGGAAAGGATCTCTTTTTCCTTTTCAGAAAAGAGCTTTTCTGCCATTTCGATGTGCTTGTCCGTTGTCTTCTGGACGTCATCCTGCCTTTTCTTCAGATCATCCTGAGAGATGGCCTTGTCCTTTTCCATTTTTTTCAATTTCTCGTTTATGTCCCTGCGGACGTTCCTCATGGCCACGCGGGTGTTCTCGAGCATTTTACTGCCCAGTTTGGTGAGTTCTTTGCGGCGCTCTTCCGTGAGCTTCGGGAACGTAAGCCTGATGATCTTGCCGTCGGACATGGGGTTGACGCCAAGGTCGGATTTCTGGATCGCCTTTTCGATGTCCCCGATAACGGCATTGTCCCATGGCTGGATCGTAATGGTCCTGCTGTCGGGAACGCCGATGGCCGCAACCTGGTTGAGCGGCGTGGGTTGTTTGTAGTACTCTATCTTGATGTCTTCCAGCAGGGAGACCGAGGCAACGCCGGTGCGGAGTTTTGAGAAGTCCTTCCTTAATGCCGCAAGTGACTTTTTCAGCTTGTCTTCCAGTTCCGTCATGACTTCATTGCTCATAGGTTACCTCCTCACGATCGTCCCGACTTTTTTACCGAGGACCACTTTTTTCAGGTTGCCCCTGACCCGTATGTTGAACACGGCGATGGGGATGTCGTTTTCCTTGCAAAGTGTAATGGCGGTAAGGTCCATGACCTGGAGATCCTTGCTCAAGACCTCGCCGTAGGATATTTCCGGGTAGAAGATGGCATCGCGGTGGACCTCGGGGTCCTTATCGTATACGCCGTCCACCTTGGTGGCCTTCATTACGATATCTGCCTTTGTTTCAACTGCACGCAGCGCCGCCGCCGTGTCGGTGGTGAAATAAGGGTTGCCCGTACCGCAGGCAAAAATAACGGTCTTTCCATCCTCGAGATATTTTATGGCCCTGGTGTGCTCATAGGGCTCCGCGATCCTTTCGAGATTGAGGGCCGTCTGGACCACTGCAGGCGTGCCTGTTTTTATAAGGGTATTCTGGAGTACGAGGGCATTAATGACCGTTGCCACCATACCGACGTAGTCGCCGGTAACCCTGTCCATGCCTTCCTTTTCGCCTTTTTTACCCCGGTATATGTTTCCGCCGCCAAGAACGATGGCTATCTCAACACCGAGTTTGCGAATGTCCCCTATTTGCAGGGCAATGTCATGGACGGTATCGTGATCGATACCGTGTCCCTCGTTTCCCATGAGGACTTCGCCGCTCAGCTTAAGGAGAATCCTCTTATATTTCATGTCAGTCCTGGAGCGTCTCACCGAGCTGGAATCTCACGAAACGGTTAATGACTATCTTTTCCCCTGTTTTCACGAGCAGTTCTTCGAGAAGGTCCTTGATGATGACATCGGGATTCTTTATGAACGATTGTTCGATCAGGCAAACCTCCTGGTAGAATTTTTCCAGTTTTCCTTCGGCGATCTTATCTATGATCTTTTCCGGTTTTCCTGATTCCAGCGCCTGGTTCCTGTAGATCGTTTTTTCCCGGTCGATGTGTTCCTGCGGAATGTCTTCACGTTTTATATAGAACGGATTGGATGCCGTGATCTGCATGGCGATGTCTTTTACGAATTCCTGGAACTGGTCTGTCTTTGCCACGAAATCTGTTTCGCAGTTGATCTCCACCATGGCGCCTACCTTTCCGCCGGTGTGTATGTAGGAGGCAACGGTACCTTCCGATGCCACTCTCCCCATCCGTTTCTGAAGTTTGGCAAGCCCTTTCTCACGAAGGAAATCAACGGCCTTTTCCATGTCGCCGTTTGACTGTTTCAAGGCTTCTTTGCAATCCATAAGGCCGACACCTGTTTTTTCACGTAGTTTTTTTACTACATCAGCAGAGATATCCATGAAAATCCTCCTCAACTATTAGCTTCGAACTCGTCGTATTTTTCTTCTTCCAGTACACTTTCATCGACGAACGGTTTGGGTTCTTCAGCCGGCCCGTCGTCCTTGCCCTGGAACTCCTCAACGTACAGGGCCTTTCCTTCCATGACTGCGTCGGCGATCCTGGAGCTGATGAGCTTGATCGCCCGGATGGCGTCGTCATTACCGGGGATGATGAAATCGATGTCGTCGGGGTCGCAGTTGGTATCGACGATGCCGACCGTGGGTATACCAAGCTTTTTCGCTTCGCTTACGGCGATGTATTCTTTTTTCGGGTCTACGACATATAAGGCGCCGGGGAGCCTGTCCATCCCCTTGATGCCGCCGATGTTCCTTTCAAGTTTTTCGATCTCCTTTTCGATGCCGATGGCCTCCTTCTTCGGGAGGACCTTGTAAATGTCGCTCTGTTTCAGCTCTTCGTACTTCTTCAGGCGATCGATACTTTTTTCGATGGTCTGGAAGTTGGTCATCGTGCCGCCGAGCCAGCGGTTGTTGACGTAGAAGGCGCCACAGCGTTTTGACTCGTCGGAGATGGATTCCTGGGCCTGTTTCTTGGTGCCGACGAAGAGGATGTACTCGTTACGGGAGGCTACCTCTTTGACGAAATTGTAGGCCTCTTTGAACATCTTCAATGTTTTTTGCAGGTCGATGATGTAGATGCCGTTACGGGCACCGAAAATGTAAGGTTTCATCTTGGGATTCCAGCGTTTTGTCTGGTGCCCGAAATGAACGCCTGCCTCGAGTAATTGTTTGATGGTAAGATTTGACATATGACCTCCTGGTTAGTCTTCCGCCTTTCGCACCTTGACGGCAGACAGTTATCTGCACCCTGTCGTCAATTGAAAGACGTGTAAATTTGTTAGAGATCTTAAAATACCATATGATTACCGATATTTCAAGGATAAAAAGGTGTAAAACGCCTCTCAAACCTGAAACTTTGAAACTATTTTTTCTTGGGTAAGGTGTTGTCCCTGATGATCGCTTGAATGTATTTTTTTTCTTTGAGTTCAAGGGAATTAAGGGTGACCGCAGCGTCAAAGATGGTCCCGTCCAGTTTTTTATGCTGCCAGTCGAATAACTGGGACTCACCTTGCAGGGCCGCCTTGATCTTCTTCAGTGCCTTGGCTGTCGAATCACTTCCGTCGGGCTGTGTCTTCGGAGAGAATTCGTATAGAGGCCGGCTTATGATGTCCTCCTTTGAACAGCCAAAGATGGAAAGCGCCTTCTGGTTGCAGTCAATGAAAATTTCACGCTCCATGAGGAAGATCGCGTCATTCGCGTTGTCGAAGAGGGCGCGGAACTTCATTTCGCTCTCCGAGAGTGCGTCGGAGGCGATCTTGCGTTCTGTGACATCCCTGAAATATGCCAGCGTCACGGGTTCGCCCCGGAACGTCGTGTTCGTTGCCGATACCTCGATATAGACGATGGCCCCGTCTTTTCTGAGGCCCTTGAACTCGTATTTTTTAGGTGCTTCTTCCCCCCGCTGCCTTCTTGCGTTTATGTCCTGAACTTTCTTGAGATCATCCGGATGGATGGTCTTAGAGTGGGTCTCACCGATGATCTCGTCGGGCGAATCAAATCCGAAGATCTCGCAGAACCGTTGGTTCACGTAGAGATGCGTATTGCCTTTAACGATGGCGACACCATCGTTGGAATATTCAATGGCGGTCCGATAGCGCTCCTCCGATTCTTTCAGTTTCTCTTCGGCCTCTTTTTGCCCGGTTATGTCCCGTATGGACTGTATGGCACCCGTGATGTTGCCGTCAATATCGTATATGGGGCTTGCCTTGGCCCAGAGATGGAGAAACTTGCCGTTGACGCTCAGGGGTGACAGGGACTCAGCGATGAGGCGGTCCATGTCTTTCGCTATAAAGGAATACTTTTTCTCCGCTTCCCTGTCGGGTTTCAGAACGAGATCAGCGAGGACCGGCTGACGTTTTCCGTAAAAAGGGATCGAATGCTCGTGATTGGCCTTGCCAAGGATATTTACGGCCCTGACGCCCGTCATTTCCTCCATGGCCCTGTTCCAGGCAATGACCCTGCCTTCTCCGTCAAGGGCGAAGGTGGCGTCGGGAAGGAAATTGATAATATCAGAGAGATGCCGCTCCGATTCGATGAGGGCATCCTCGTTCTTTTTTTGTTCGGCGACATCCTGTATTACCGTAAGGATCGTGCTTTCGCCGGCAATGGAATAGGGTACGATATTGAGCAGCGCGTGGAAGATCTCCCCGTTCTTTCGCCTGAGGTCGATCTGGTAATTCCTCAATGAACCCTTGTTCTTAAAATTTATTATGAGACGGTCCATTTCGTAGGGTTTTGCGTAAAAGTGTTTCGTACGGGCATTCACCATGTCTGCCTTTGTGTATCCCGTTATTTTCTGAAGCATTGGGTTGTATGCAATGATCCTGCCGTCAGGGGTATTGATGCAGATACCGACAGGGACATTTTCGAAGAGCGCGCCGTACCGGTCCTCGCTCCTGCGGAGGGACTCTTCAAAATTCTTTTGTTCCGTGATGTCCGAAACAAGCGCATAGACACCTTCTATTTCCGGGCCCGGCCCGGTATGAGGTATGAGCGTGCCCCTGACGTAACGGGTCACATTGTTTTTATAGGTGATCATTTCTTCATAGGTTACCGTTTCCCCCTTCAGTGATCTTTCGATATAGCCTTGCATTGCAGACCATGCCTTATCGCCGATGACCTCCCGGACATGTTTCCCGCATATGTTCTCGTACGCCCCGCCATGCAAAGATTCATAGGCCTTGTTAACGAAGCGGTACAGGAGGTCTTTATCGATATACGCTATCAATACCGGCAGGGAGTCGGTAATAAGGCGGAACTGTATATCTTTTTCGCGAGTTTTAGTTTTCATTGTGTAAATAATAATATCACGAAATTTTCTCGATTGTGAAGGGGAACTTATATAAGGGCTCAGGGGCCAAGGCAAAAGAACCCGATCCCTTGCCTTTGATTATTTCTGAACCCTATATCCCGAATCCTGAGCCCTTCTTTTGTTCCCCGTTCTTCGCCAAATCCTTGAATCTCCTGATTTATTATGTTATGTTGAGTCAAAATTCTCAAGGAGGAAACAATGCCGTCCCTTTCGAAAAAAACAGAATTGAAACGAAAACGGAAGAAAGCAGCCCAGAACCCGAAAAGAAAGAAAGCCATGTCCAAAGCGTCTACCCCGGCCTTTGCCGTTCACGTAGACAAGAATGACTGACAGACCGCTAAGATACGAGATAGGGCCGATACGTCCGCCCAACGAGGCATACAGCCTCCTCATACGCTTTACGCGGAACTGCTCGTGGAACAAGTGCGCCTTCTGCCAGATATACAAGGGAAGACGTTTCGAGAAGCGCACCATTGATGAGATCCGCTCCGACATCGATACCATCAAGGCCATATATGATGATATCAAAGAATTGTCGGAGAGGCGTGGTTTTTCAGGCAAGATCACCGATTCCCTTGTCGAGGGGATATTCGACAGTCACATCATAAACGAAGGTTACAAGTCTGTGGCCGTGTGGATGTATTTCGGCTGCAAGAACGTCTTTATTCAGGACGCCAATTCCCTTGCCATGAAGCCCGATGTTATAATTGAGGCCCTGCAGTACCTCAAGGAAACCTTCCCGTCCATCGAAAGGGTGACATCATACGCAAGGTCCCGTACCCTTGCAAAGGGTGTATCGCAGGAAAACCTGAAAAGAATGAAAGAAGCAGGTCTGACAAGGCTCCATGTGGGCCTGGAATCGGGGAATGACGCCCTTTTGAAATACATGAACAAGGGCGTGACAAAGGGGGAACATATCCTCTGCGGAAAAAAGGTGAAAGAGGCGGGCATCGAACTCTCCGAGTACGTGGTCCTCGGCATGGGCGGAAAGAAGTGGTGGAGGGAGCATGCCATCGATACTGCCGACGCTTTGAACCGTATCGATCCTGATTTTATAAGGTTCCGTACATTGAAGGTATTGAGGGCCATGCCCCTTTATGAAAAACTTGAGAGCGGCGACTTCCTGTTACCCGACGAAGAGGACGTCCTGCGCGAAGAGAGGCTCCTCATAGAAAACCTCAACGGGATCACCAGCTGCGTCAAAAGCGACCATATCCTCAACCTTCTCGAAGAGATCGATGGAAGGTTGCCTCCAGATAAAAAGAAGTTTCTGGACACCATCGATCATTATTTCGATCTGACAGACGAACAGAGGCTTGCTTACCGTTTCGGAAGGCGTTCCGGTATTTACAGGAGCCTTGATGACCTGAGCGATGAACTTACATTTTTCCGCATCAAGAAATCGATCCGGGAAATGGAAGAAAAGGAACCAGGCAGCGTTGAAAAGACCATATCCCTCCTTCTTGAGAATTATATATAAAATACAGGTGATAGGTGATGGGTGATAGGAAAACCTTTACGCCTCTTCCCGCCACTCTAACCCAAAATCTTTTTTTCTTTCCCATAACCATAACCTGTCTTCATTGTCCTTTTCAGCACATTATCAGGCATGTTGGCCCCATAGCGTTTGTATCATTGATAGCTTTCTTTTAATTTAAATCACAACAAACCCCTGTAGTAGCACCACTCCATCAGGCCGGGGTAACACGACACCATGTTATCACAAAAGCCCCGGCCTCCTTATATAAATAAGGTTTCAGGGTTTCAAGGTTTTAGGTTTCAAGATAGGAAAAACATCACCTTCCATTCCTTTTCGTCACGTATTTTGGTAATTTGGCCCCATACTCGTTTCGATTGTCAATTTATAATGTAAAAATATCCCTAACCAATACCAAGCGTTTCTTCATTCCACCAGAGCCGGGGCATCAGATTACAACGGGGGGGATGGATGCCCCGGTTTCCCAATGCAGGATTATGATCAAAGTTTTTTCTCTGATCCCTTACCCTTACCCCTGAATCCTGCCTTTTCATTTCGTCACATTATATGGCCGATTGGTTGAGTTTCTATTTCGATGTTATCGGCCGGTATGTAAAATCAAAAAAATGTAAGGCAGGCAAAAATGTAAAAGATAATGGGGGGGGCGAAATGTTCAATGTGCATTTAAGGAACGGTGAGAACAAGTGGGTAAACAAACAGGAAGCCCGCCTGCTTCAGGCCGGTGGACACGTAGTCTGTGTCATTGATACTGAAAAAAAAGAGAACGTGACCTTCCTTGGTGTCCAGAATGGGCCCGGAGGGAGGAAGTTTGTTCTCGTGAACAATGAGAAGGGAAGCACTGTCAAATACAACGCTGCGCGGCACAATATTATCAATATGGACGGTTACGTACGTTTCGTGGTCGGTATTGGCTCCGGCAGGAACGGGTAAAGGGAAGGCAATTTCAAAGAAGGGGGGATGAAATGTTAAACGTCTGTTTGATGAACGGTGAGAACAAGTGGGTCAACGAATACGAAGCACGTCTGCTCCAGGTCAAGGGACAGATAGTCTATGTTGTTGAAATGAGGGAAGAAGAACCGGACGCAATGGGCAGTCTTTATTTCTGCAGCATAAAAAAAGGTTTTTGTGATGTCCATTCTTTTTCTCAAGACATATGAAAGACGAAAATGAGGCCAAGGCCGGGCCCGTGGCAGGATCGAACGGGAACAATGGCGGGATGCAAAAAGAGGCCGCGGGAGGATTCCAAAAAAAGGAGAACGTTGTTTTTCTGGGCCTTCAAAGGGTCCCCAAAGGGGGATCGCTTGTTCTCGTGAACAATGAAAAAGGAAGCACTGTAGCATTCAATCCTGCAAAGCATAACATCATCAACATGGATGGATACATCCGTTTCATCATCGGGGCCCTTGCCGGCAGGAACGGGTGAAAGAACGCCTCACATTGCCTGTTAATGGTTCTTTTTCAGCCTTTTTTCTCCGGTTGGAAAAATGTTTCTATGGTTTCTATGAGACCCTGTATGTCGGAACGGTTTGCTTCAATATCAACGGTGATACCAGCCCCAACGAGGGTCGCGGTCGTGACGGGGCCGATAGAGGCAATGATCTTCTTTTTCAATATCTCCTTACCATAAAGCGAAATGAAGTTATTTACAGTGGAGGAGCTTGTAAAAGTGATGACATCGATATCGTCGGGGGGAGGCCCGGCAGGCGAGGGAACAGCGGCCCGATAAATTGGTATGATTTCACAGGTACCACCGTTCTCTCTGATGTAACGAACGATAATGTCACGGGCGTCCTTGGCGCGGGGCAGCAGGAAGCGCTTCGATGTGACACCAAATTTATCAAGGAGCGAGATGATCCCTTCCGATGTGAACTTATCAGGAACAAGATCGGCTTTTATGCCGAAAAGGCCCAAGCGAGCGGCCGTTGCGTCACCAATTGCAATAACGGTTGCCCCGGAAAGCGCGCGGGCATCTTTGCCCGATCCCCTCAAGTGTGCAAAAAAGATGGCAACACTGTTGACGCTCGTAAAAATTATCGCGTCATAGGAAGCGATCCTGTTGATAGCGCTTCGAAGCCGGCTGTTGGGGACAATGGGCTCGATATCTATGGACGGGAGGTAGACCGGCTGGGCGCCGCTATCGGCAAGGGCCTGTCCAAACCTGCGGGACTGGTGCTCTGCCCTTGTTACGACAATACTCTTCCCGAAAAGCGGTTTTTTCTCGAACCAGTTCAATGAATCCCTGAGCCTGACGACGTCACCAATGACAATGATCCCAGGGGGCTTCAGGCCTTCCTTGCGCGCCTTCCTGGTGATCGTTCGCAAAGTGCCGGTGACAACCTTCTGCGCGGGGAGAGTGCCGGAATGTATGACGCAGGCCGGGGTGTCCGGGTCCTTGCCTTCGCTGACAAGACGAGCGGCGATCTCCTCCAGATTTTTCATACCCATGAGAAAGACGAGCGTATCAGGGCCCGTTGCCAGTTCAGGCCAATTGATCGTAGACCCGGTCTTCTTTTCATCTTCGTGACCCGTGATGAATGCCACCGTTGAGGCATGATCACGGTGGGTAAGGGGTATCCCGGCATAAGCGGGAACGGAAATGGCGGAGGTGACACCGGGAACGATCTCGAAGGGGATCCGCCGATCAGCAAGGTGCTGGGCTTCTTCGCCTCCACGACCGAATATGAAAGGATCTCCACCCTTGAGACGGACAACAATGTTGTTGCCTTTGGCTGCCCTGGCAAGGAGGGCATTGATGTCTCGCTGGGGAAGCTCGTGTAGGGATGCCTTCTTCCCGGCGTAAATGATCTCAGCCCCGGCCCGCGCGAAACGGAGGAGTTCCTTATTCACCAGGTTGTCATATATTATTACGTCCGCCATGCCGATAAGCTCAAGGCCCCTTATCGTTATAAGCTTCATATCGCCAGGCCCGGCGCCAACGAGATAAACTTTACCCATGGGGATATTATAACGTTCGTGAAGTCTGATGTTCAAATATAAAAGACAGGTGATGGGAACGAGTTTCTCAGGTTTCTCTGGTTTCTTTAGTTTCTATGGTTTTCAAAACCAAACAAACCAGACAAACCGTATAAACCAAAGAAGCCGGTTTTGGGTGTTATTGACAGAATAAGACCTATGTGCTACCTTTCAAATAAAATGTAATACCGATGGAGGGTTATGTCCGGACTCGTACGATTCGGGGTTTCACTTGACAACGAACTACTTAAGAAGTTCGATCTGTACATTAAGGAAAAAAACTATTCGAACCGCTCCGAGGCATTCCGGGACCTCATAAGGCAGGAACTGATCAAAAAGGAGTGGGAAACAGGCAAAGATGTCGCCGGCGCGATCACGCTCGTGTATGACCACCACCAGAGAGAACTCCTTAACAAGATCACCGACCTCCAGCATGATTTCCAGGGCGTTATCATATCAACACAGCACGTGCATCTTGACCACGACAATTGCCTCGAGATCGTCGCCGTGAGAGGTAAACCCCAGGAGGTCAGAAAGCTTGCGGAGATGCTGAAGGCTATCAAGGGCATAAAACACGGGACCTTAAGCATGTCCAGCACGGGAAAGAACATCACGTAGCGAATTAAAGACGGTTTCATGGTTTCAAGGTTTCTATAGTTTCAGGATCGGAAAGAAAGTCCCATCTTTTTGCGTCTGACCTTGAAACGGTCCTCAAACCCTTGAAACACTGAAACTGTTCTTTATTTGTGACAACACAGGAGGGTGAGGTATGGTGAGGAAGATCTTTTGCGTTCTCGTCATGGCGGCGGTTTGCATCGTTTTTGCCGGTAACGTGAACGGCGCCGGGGTTGAGCTCTTTTCGCCGGAAGGGACGGTAAAGGACGTCCGCCAGGTAACGGCCCGATTTACCGAGCAGATGGTCGCATTCGGTGATCCCAGGCTCAGCGATCCCTTTGACGTCCAATGTCCAGAGAAAGGAAAGGGGCGATGGATAGACGGGAAGAGCTGGTCCTACGACTTCGAAAAAGACCTTCCCGCGGGTGTGGCCTGCAGCTTCACCCTGAAGCATAACCTCAAGACGCTTGCCGGGGCATCCGTGACGGGCAGGAAGAGGTTTGTCTTCAATACGGGGGGGCCGTCAATACAAGAGAGCGATCCTTACGAGGGCAGTACTTACATAGAGGAGCAACAGGTATTTCTCTTCCGGCTCGATGCGCCCGTTGATGAGGCATCTGTCCTGAAGAACGTTTCCTGTTCGATAGAAGGCATTCGCGAGCGTGTAGGGATACGATTGATAACCGGTGAAGAACGGAAGCAGTTCTTTTCGGCAACAGGCATCTCTACAAAGAAACAGAACGCCCTTCTTTTCCAGTGCAGGCAAGCCTTTCCTCCAAAGGCCCATGTGAAGATCGTCTGGGGCAGGGGGGTCAGGTCAAAAAGCGGTATGGCCACCGTCAAAGACCAGGTCATTGCTTATCAGGCGCGCGGCCCTTTCACCGCAGTGTTCAGATGCATGAAGGAGAAACCTCAGGGCGGATGCATACCGCTTTCACCAATGCGGCTTTCTTTCTCCGCGCCCATATCGATCAAGGACGCGAAGGCGATCACCATAGAGACCGATAAGAAGACAGGTAAAGACATGGTCTGGAAGGCCAAAACAGACCGTGAAGGCAGAAATTATGTCGAATACCTCACCTTTGAAGGGCCATTTCCCGAAAAAAGTTCTCTGAGCGTTCATTTGCCCAAGGGCCTGAAGGATATTTCAGAGCGTTCCCTGTCGAACGCGAACAAATTCCCCCTTGTCGTGAAGACCGATACCTACCCGGCGCTTGCCAAATTTTCTGATAAATTCGGTGTTATTGAGGCGAAGGAAGGAGCTCTTTTGCCTGTTACGGTCCGCAACATAGAAGAAGAGATCAAGGCCTGGCTCACCAAAGAAGACGACGGAGCACCCTCACAAAAGCAGCAGTACACAAAAGATGGCAAGGGCGCTAAAGAAAGTGGCGCCGGGACAGAAAAGGCCACGGTGGAGCAGACGGTCAAGGGCGGCATTCACAGGGTCAGCAGGGACAGCGACGAAGCGATCATGGAGTGGCTTTTTAAGCTGGACAGTGTACCAAGGGAAAGATCGGTCTTTACCGGTCGGCAAAGGGGCGAACCGTTTACAATAACAAAACCCGGAGGGTCGAAGGAATTCGAGGTTATCGGTATCCCCCTTAAAGATCCGGGGTTCTACGTGGTAGAGATCGAAAGCCTCATGCTGGGCAGGAGGCTGCTGGACAAGCCGGCGCCGGTGTATGTGCCAACCGCCGCACTCGTGACCAACATGACGGCCCATTTTAAATGGGGCAGGTCTTCGTCACTTGTTTTCGTAACGGCCCTCGACAGCGGTGAGCCGGTGCCGGGGGCATCTGTTGTCATCAGGGATTGCAAAGGTGCCGCCATCTGGCAGGGCATGGCCGACGATAACGGCATCGCCCGGATCAACAAACAATTGCCTGACGCCAACAGCCTTCCCCAGTGCCCCCGGGCCAGGCAGGAGAAGGGTTTTTACTATGAATCTTCGAGGGTCCTGTCGGGCATCTCCGGAGGGCTCTTTGTCTTTGCCCGAAAAGGGAAAGACATGACCTTTACCCATTCCGGCTGGGATGACGGGATCGAATCCTGGCGTTTCAACCTCCCCGAACGATACGATGACGGAAGCGGCGGTTTCATCGCCCACACGGTGTTTGACAGGACGCTGCTGCGCGTGGGCGATACGGTGTATATGAAGCATTTTGCAAGGCAGCGCACGATGGAAGGGCTCTTTGTGCCCGGCAACTTGAAGGACATCAAGGAAGCCGTGATCGAACACGTGGGGAGCAATGAAAAATACACCTTTCCTATAGCATGGAAGAACAACGGTACCGCCGGGACGCAATGGAAGATACCTGCCGGCGCGAAGCTAGGCACCTACAACGTCTATTTGAAGGGCAGGCAGGTCCCGGGCAGGAAAGGACAGGTGCGTGACCTCTCGGGGTCCTTCAGGGTGGAAGAATTTCGCGTTCCCCTCATGCGCGGTTTCCTCAGGGGGCCCAGGGAACCCGCGGTGAACCGGACATCGATCGATGTTGATGTTGACCTGAGGTACCTCTCCGGTGGAGGGGCGGCCGATTACCCGGTGAAGATACGCGCTGAGGTCGAACGCCGCCAGGTCACTTTTCCTGATCTGGAAGATTTTACCTTCGATGCCGGGCGCGTAAAGACGGGTATCGAGAAATACGATGAACGTTCGTACAGGGAATATGCCGGAGACGAAGAAGAGGCAGGGGAGAGTTCCCCGGATGCCGATGTCCTGGACAGGTTCGGCCGGCGCAAGATAAAGCTCAAAACGATGGACCTCAATCTCGATAAGAACGGGACGGCGCGTGTAACGTTAAAGGACCTGCCGAAGGTTGATGCCCCCCATGATATCGTGAGCGAGCTCGAGTTCAGGGACCCCAACGGCGAGGTCCAGACATCTTCGGCGAGGATACCCCTTTATCCGGCCATGCTTCATGTGGGACTGTCCCCGGGCAACGGGGAATTCCTCAGCGATACGTTAAAATACCAGGTGCTTGTTGTTGACATGAAAGGAAAACCGGTGCCGGGGGCGCAGGTGAAGGCGAAGGTCTTCCAGAGGCTGACCTATTCGCACAGGCGAAGGATCACGGGCGGGTTCTATGCCTTCGAGCACGCCACGGAAACGAAAGAGATAGGCGAACACTGCACGGGGGTCACCGCGGACAACGGCATACTCTATTGCGAGGGGAAAGCGCCCGTCACGGGCAGGCTCGTCATCGAGGCTGAAACCGTGGATGCTTCCAGGAACGCTGCATCCACTTATCGCGAGGTGACCGTTTACGGCAATGAGGACACCTGGTTCGAGTCGCGTAACGACGACCGTATCGATCTCATACCGGAAAAACGTTTTGTCGAATCCGGCGAAACGATGCGCTTCCAGGTAAGGATGCCCTTCCGGGAGGCCACGGCCCTGGTCACGGTGGAGCGCGAAGGCGTCATGGACGCCTATATAAGAAAGGTGACGAGGGGCTCCCCTGTCATTGAGGTCCCCGTCAAGGCCAATTACGTGCCGAACGTCTTTGTCTCGGCCCTCGTGGTGAGGGGGAGGGTGGCTGACGCACGCCCGAGCGCCACCTTCGACCCTGGAAAACCGGCTTACAAGCTCGGGATAGCCGAGGTCAGGGTGGGTTGGAAGCCCCACGCGCTGAAGGTAAAGGTCGGTACTGATAAAAAGACATACGCTGTCCGGGAGGCGGTCAAGGCGCACATCGAGGTCAAAGACCCGGCGGGCAACGCACCTCCGAGGGGCGCTGAGGCGACGATCGCTGTTGTGGACGAAGGGCTCCTGGAGCTAAAACCGAATACAAGCTGGGCGCTCCTCGAGGGGATGATGCGCAAGAAGGGCTATGAGGTCGCCACAGCGACGGCGCAGATGATGGTTGTGGGCAAGCGCCACTTCGGGCGTAAGGCCATCCCTCATGGAGGAGGCGGAGGGAAGCAGCTGACGAGGGAGCTTTTCGATACGCTCATTTACTGGAAGGGGACCGTACCCCTCAACGACAATGGAGAGGCCGATGTGGCCTTCAAGCTCAATGACTCTCTAACGTCTTTCAAGGTGGTTGCCATAGCCAGCGCTGCCGGGGACCTTTTCGGTACGGGAGAGGAAACGATAAGAACGACCCAGGACCTGATGGTCCTTGCCGGCCTGCCTGCGCTGGTGCGTGAAGGCGACCGGTTCACTGCCGGGTTCACCGTCCGCAATACATCGCAGCAGGAAATGCAGGTCAGGGCATCACTGAAGCTCACGTACACCACGTCGCGGACCCTTGACCCCGTCACGTTTACGATCCCCCCGGGCGAGGCCCGCGAGGCGCTCTGGCCGGTCACGGTACCACAGGGCATCGAAAAGATAGATTACGAGGCGTCTGCGGAAGATACGAAAAACCGTGCCCGCGACACGGTTAAGGTGACACAGAAGGTCGTGCCTGCGACAGCCATCAGGGTCTTTCAGGCCACCATGACCCAGCTGAAAGATACCTTTAAAATGGACGTGGGACGTCCCGCCGATGCCGAGCCGGGACGCGGCGGCATTTATGTCGTAATGAAGCCGAAGATATCCGATGGGCTCCAGGGGGTTGTCGATTACATGCGCCGGTACCCCTATGTCTGTCTCGAGCAGAAGACGTCGAAGGCCGTAGCGCTGCGCGATCACGAAATGTGGAAGGCCGTTATGGCTGAGCTTCCGGCCTACCTGGACAGCGACGGCCTGGCCAAATATTTTCCCATGATGCTGCGGGGGAGCGATACTTTGACATCGTACCTGCTTTCCATAAGCAATGAGGCCGGGTATGAGATACCGCAGGGTGTCAGGGCCAGAATGCAAGGCGGCCTGAAAGGGTTTGTGGAAGGAAAGGTCATTCGCTATTCGTCGCTTCAGACAGCCGATCTGGCCATCCGGAAGATGGCCGCCGTAGAGGCCCTGTCCCGGTATAAAGAGGCAACACCCAATTTATTGACGACGATCGACATAGAGCCGAAACTGTGGCCCACGTCGGCCGTCCTCGATTGGATAAACGTGCTTCGACGCATGACGGGCATCACCGAGAAGGACAAAAAACTGAAAGAAGCCGAACAGGTCCTGCGCAGCCGTCTCAACCTGCAGGGCACGACGATGGGGCTCTCGACGGAAAGAACGGACTACCTCTGGTGGCTTATGGTATCCGGGGACCTCAACGCGGCCCGCACCCTTATCGCGTCCATGGAGTTCGACAGGTGGCAGGAGGACGTGCCGCGAATTGCACGCGGCCTTGTGGGCAGAATGAAAAAGGGCCGTTGGGACACAACGACGGCAAACGCCTGGGGCGTGCTTGCCATGGAAAAGTTCTCCGGGAAGTTTGAGGCGGCGCCGGTTACAGGCGTGTCGTCAGCGTCACTGGCCCAGAGAAAGAGCACACTCCGGTGGGCGGATGACCCGAAAGGCAAGAGCATGATGTTCCCCTGGCCCGATAAAAAGGATGCACTGCGCGTCGACCATCAGGGCAGCGGAAGGCCGTGGGTTATGGTGCAGAGCCTGGCGGCCATACCGCTTAAAGCACCCCTGTCATCGGGTTACCGCATTAAAAAGACGATAACGGCCGTGGAACAGAGAACACCCGGGGTCCTGACGCGCGGCGACGTGATGCGCGTGAAGCTCGAGATCGAAGCCCAGTCGGATATGACCTGGGTTGTCGTGAGCGATCCCATCCCGTCGGGTTCGGTTATTTTAGGAAGCGGCCTTGGCAGGGATTCGGCGCTGCTTTCAAAAGAGGGCAGGCAAAGAGGATGGGCATGGGAGGCATACCGTGAGAGGTCCTTTGAGGCGCTGAGGGTCTATTATGAATATGTACCGAAGGGGACCTGGACCGTGGAGTACACTGTGCGGTTTAACAACGACGGACTTTTCCGAATGCCCGAGACCCGCGTAGAGGCGCTATACGCGCCTGAGATGTTCGGCGAGGCCCCGAACAGGGAAGTGGAGATAAAGAAGTAGGTACATGTTCTTAAAGCGCTTAAAAGGCCTGACCTGGATATGCCTGGTTGCGGCGTTCGTTCTGTTGTGCCTTGCCGTTGCCGGGGGAATCTTTACTGCCGGGTCGGTCCGTAATACCGATGTAGCTGCCTTTCGGGATGTTAAGGCCTCCTATCGCGCCTCCGACGCGGTCCTTCTCGACCGCCACAAAGAGGTCATACACACACTGAGGATCGATGATAGCGGCAGAAGGCTTGAATGGACGAACCTTTCCGATGTGTCACCTTCCTTCCTGAAAGCGATCATCTTTGTTGAGGACCGTCGTTTTTTCAGCCACCGGGGGGTCGATCCCCGCGCCTTCATATCTGCCTTCATAAAGAACATCACCTCCGGAAGGCTTCGCGGGGCGAGCACCATTTCCATGCAGGTCGCGTCAATTATCAAAAAAGATCTAAAGCCAAGGGCGGGAAGGAGGGACCTCAACCAGAAATGGCACCAGGTGGTGACGGCCCTTGCCCTGGAGAGGCACTGGAAGAAAGAGGAGATACTCGAGGCTTATATAAACCTTATATCCTACCGTGGGGAGCTCCAGGGTGTGAGGGCCGCGTCAAAAGGCCTTTTCGGGAAAGAGCCCTCGGGCCTGACGCAGGTTGAATCGTTTGTCCTGGCGTCACTTGTCACGTCGCCCAACGCATCACGGGAGAGGATAACACACAGGGCCTGGCAGCTTGCGCAAAAGGCGGGGGTGGAAATAACCCGCGACGAAATGGACAAAAAGACCCGGGAAGCGCTCTCGTCCCCATACCGTATTGCCGCCGACGTTGCGCTTGCCCCTCATGCGGCCCGGATGGTCCTCACCGGCGGGCGGAGCAAAGAGGTGACGACCCTTGACGGAAGGCTCCAGCGTTTTGTAGTCGAGACCCTGACAAATACCCTCATGCAGCTCAGGGGCAGGCACGTCTCAGACGGCGCGGTCATGGTCGTGGAAAATGAAACAGGCGAGATCCTGGCCTATGTCGGCAACGGCGGCCGGGAATCGAGCGCCATGTGGATAGACGGGATACGGGCACGCCGCCAGGCAGGCTCCACGCTTAAACCGTTCCTGTACGAGCTTGCCATCGAGAAAGGCTATCTCACGGCATCATCCATACTCGAGGACACACCCCTTTCCGTAATGACCCCTACAGGCCTTTATGTGCCGCAGAACTATGACAATCAGTTCCGGGGGACCGTAAGCGTCCGAACCGCGCTGGCGTCATCGCTCAATGTGCCTGCCGTAAAGACCCTTCTCATCGCGGGCCTTGTGCCTTTCGTGGAGAGGCTTAAGGGCCTGGGTTTCAAAAGTATTACCGAGGATGCGGAATTCTATGGGTATTCCGTGGCCCTGGGTTCGGCCGACGTGGAGCTCTACGAGCTCGTCGGCGCTTATCGCACCCTTGCGCTGGGAGGGAGGCGCTCCGGCATGGGGCTGACCTTCAACAGACAGGCGTCCGGCCCTGTTCGCGTTATGGACCCCGGGGCCTCCTTTATCGTGTCGCAGATACTCTCCGACAGGGAGTCGCGCGCCGTCACCTTCGGCCTGGAAAACCCTCTGGCGACGCGTTTCTGGACGGCCGTCAAGACGGGGACCAGCAAGGACATGCGCGACAACTGGTGTATAGGTTTTTCACAGCGCTACACTGTAGGGGTCTGGGTGGGAAACTTTTCCGGAGAGCCCATGCATGATGTGAGCGGTGTGAGCGGGGCTGCACCCATCTGGCTGGAGGTCATGAACTACCTCCACGGCAGGACCTCTTCGGGGCCGCCTAAGAGGCCGCCCGGTATCAGTGTCGCCAAGGTCAGTTTTGAGAAGGACTTCGAGCCTCCCCGTGAAGAATATTTCTTGGAAGGAACCCAGCCGGTTCTAACGGTGAAGGCCGAGAGGACCCATCAAAAACCCCGCATCGTCTATCCACGGGACGAAACTCTCATAACCATAGACCCTGATATTCCGGATGCCCTCCAGCGGGTGCCGCTGCGTTTCGAACCTGAAAAAAAACGCCTCAGATGGGTGTTGAACGACACGGACACGGGTGTCGACAGGCACCTTTTTCTCTGGAAACCACAGCGCGGAAAGTACGTTCTTTCCATCGTCGACCAGGAAGGCAAAACCATCGATACCGTCAATTTCACTGTGAGATAAAAGCGGTATACCAAAAACTGTTTTCCCTTATAATATCAAGGTGTACCGTCAAAAATTCGCTTGACAGGTTTTTTAAATGGGCATAATATAGCTTTAAAAGCACAATTGCTTGTTATTATCAACGAAAGGAGCCGCGCAACATGCCAGAAGGTAAGGTAAAATGGTTTAACGATTCCAAGGGTTATGGCTTTATCGAGCAGGATGGCGGCGAAGATGTCTTTGTCCATTTCTCGGCGATCCAGCAGGATGGTTTCAAATCACTTAAAACTGGCGAAAAGGTGGAATTCGAGATAGTGAAAGGGCCGAAGGGCCCGCAGGCGGCGAACGTAATGAAAGCTGAATAGAACAAGGGGGTCACTCCCCCTTGTTCTCCATAGACTTGCTGTCATTCCAGAGTTTGTCCATCGTATCAAGGGTAGCGTCCCTGATGTCCGTATTGCCCTCTATGTAATTGAATCTCCTGATGAACTTGTTCGATGTTGACCGCAGGGCATCTTCGGGGTCAACCGAGAGCAGCCGCGCGATATTGACGATGGTGAAAAGCAGGTCGCCTATTTCTTCCTTGATGTGGGCGGCCTCGCCTGAGGCTTGCGCGTCTTTAAGCTCACCGATCTCCTCGTCCATCTTGTCATAGACGTCGCCGATCTTCTCCCAGTCAAAACCGACCTTTGCCGCGCGCTTCGTGATGACATATGCCCGAAGCAATGAGGGCATGGATGAAGGTATGTTGGAAAGCAGTGAATAGTTCTCTTTTTCCGCACTCTTGAACTCTTCCCATTTCACTTCTATGGGTGCGTCCAGGGCCTGTTTCTGAAAGACGTGGGGGTGACGGTTGTACATCTTTTGATACACGTCTTCGATGACCCCGCCGATATCGAAGGCACGGCGTTCCTTGCAGATCTGGGCGATGAAGACGATATGGAACAGGAGGTCGCCCAGCTCCTCCTTCAGCCCTGTCATATCATCCTTTTCGATGGTCTCTATGATCTCGTAGACCTCTTCGAGCATGAAGGTCTTGAAGGCCGGGACGGTTTGCTTGCGGTCCCAGGGGCACCCTTCATCGCTCCGGAGCGTTTCCATGAGCTTTACAAGTTTATCGAACGCTTCCAACCTGCTTCCCCTTCTTTTTATTGAGAACATTCATGATTATCCTTGCGCATTCTTCCATGACGTGCTGCTGGTCGGCAACGATCGCCTGCCCGGCCTTTTGCACGGTGCTATACAGTGCGCCGTCGCCGAGCAATTTCTTTGTGGTCATATAGATATCGTTGCCGTTCTCTACGATGAAGCCGGCCTGCCTGGCGAGGATGGCGGAGGCGATGTCCTTGAAATTCTCCGTGAAAGGACCGAACAGAACGGGGGTGCCGACAAACAGCGGTTCAAGCATGTTCTGGCCGCCGTAAGGCGCAATAGAACCTCCCACGAAGGCAACCATGCTTCTTGCGTATATGCCCATGAGATCGCCTACAGTGTCGACCACAACGATGTCGTTGTCAGAGATGCGATGCTGCGTATCTCCACTCAACTTTGAATAGCGGGCCGTTCTGAATGTTCCGGAGAGGTCTTTTTCGATGGTACTCGCCAGGTGTATCTCGCGCGGCGCGATGTAGACCTTGAAGTCGTGCAGGTCATTCTTTATGAGGGCCACTGCCCGGTAGATCTCGTCGAGCTCTTTTTCCTTCACGCTTCCCAGGGTAATGATCTTTTCATGGGACGTCCCGGTTGCAGGTTCATCGCTGATGGGCCGGTAATATTTGATGTTGCCGGTGACGAAGATCCTGCCGGGCGCCATGCCGATGGAAATGAAACGGTCCCGGTGTTCCTCTGACTGGGCGATGACCGCATCGATGCCGGAGAGTACTGACCTCATGAAAACGGACAGTCTCCTGTAGCTTGACAGTGTGCTGTCCGAGATCCTCCCGTTGATGATGATGACGGGAATACCGCGTTTTTTGCACTGCCAGATAAGGTTCGGCCATATCTCGGTCTCGACGATGATGAGCGCTGAAGGCCTTGTATGATCGAGAAAGCGCTTTACCGAAAAGAGAAGGTCGAAAGGCAGGTACCTGACCTGTCTGCCGGTTAAGCCGCCCGTCTTTTTTTCGAGCATCTCCCCGGCATAAGAGGTGTTTGTTGTGAAGAGGAAGCGGTTGATGCCGGTATTTTTTTCAAGGAAGCCGGCGATGCCGAGGGCGATAATCGCCTCCCCGATGGATGCGCCGTGGACCACGCAGGCGCCGCCTTCCGTTCCGTCATTTGGCGTCGGGACCAGCCGCTGCCGGAAGTTCTTTCTCGTTTTCCTGTTGGAAAGGCCTATGACAAAAAAGAAAGGCAGGGCGCAGATGGTGAGGAAATTATAGATTATCTTCCACATGCCATGTTTTCCGCTTTTTCCGTAAGGTCAACGAGCGTCGCTTCGAGTTCGACGCGCTTGTGTTCCATCTCTTCCGTTGTCAGTTCAGTGCCGACAGGGATGGGGTCACCCCAGAAGAAGACAACCTTTGAAAAAGGGTAAGGGAGGACAAAGCGGTCCCAGGAATGAAAGGTTTTTTTTTACGCGCTCCGTAGCTAACGGGCAGCAGCGGTCTGCCGGAGAGCCTGGCAAGCTCGACAATGCCTTTTTTAACGGTATAACGGGGCCCTTTGGGGCCGTCCGGCGTGATGGCGATGTCGATAATGTCATTGAGGTTTTGGAGTATTTCCCTGAGCGAGGAGATGCTGCCCTTCCGGTATGAACCCCTCACGGTGCCGATCCCGAAATAATTTACGATCCGGGCGATGAACTCGCCGTCACGGTGCCGGCTGATGAGGACCTTCCCTCCACCGCCCTTTTTTGCGAAGGGCATCATGAGGAGCCTGCCGTGCCAGAAGCAGACGATATAATTGATCGCGGTTCCCCATTTCTCCGGCGATGGCCGGTTCACATGCTCGATCCGCAAGGTCAATCTCAGTACAGAGAGGAAGACAAAGACGAGGGGAGGCATGATATAAAGCATAAGAAAGGATTTGACCCTTTTTTTCATGAAACCTTCTTTCCCATGGGAATGACCTTCTTGCGGGCACCTTCTTTGAACTGGATCTCATATAGTTTCCTGTACGGCCCGTCCTGCTCCATGAGCATCGTGTGGGTACCTTCCTGGACGATCATGCCCTTGTCGAGGACGATGATGCGGTGGGCATTGATGATCGTTGAAAGCCTGTGGGCGATGATGATCGTTGTCCTGCCTTTCATCAGGTTCTCGAAGGCCTTCTGGACCTCTATCTCGGATTGGGCGTCAAGGGAGCTTGTTGCTTCGTCGAGGATGAGAATGGGCGCGTTCTTGTAAAGTGCCCGGGCGATGGCGATACGTTGTTTCTGGCCCCCTGAGAGCCTGACACCCTTTTCACCGGCGACCGTGTCGTATCCCTTTGGGAGTTTCAGGATAAAGTCATGAGCGAAGGCCATCCGTGATGCCTCGAAGAGTTTTTCTTCGTCCGGTTCAACACCATAGGCGATGTTGCTCCTTATCGTATCGTTGAAGAGGATAACGTCCTGGGTCACGAGGGCGACGTTTCTTCTTAACGAATCAAGGGTAACGTCGCGGACGTCGAAACCGTCGACCTCGAGGCGGCCATGGGTGATATCGTAGAATCTCGGGATGAGGTTCACGAGGGTTGTCTTTCCAACCCCGCTTTTACCGACAACGGCGAGGACCTCGTTCTTCTTGATCTTGAGGTGTATATTGTTCAGGACCATCTTGTCATCGTAGCGGAAGGAGACATCTCTCAGCTCTATGACCCCCTGGACGTTCTCAAGCTTCATGGCGTCCGGTTTTTCAAGCACCTCCGGCTCCCTGTCGATGATCTCGAAGACGCGCTGGCTTGCGGCCAGGCCCTGTTGGATATTATGGTTTTCCTTGTTCAGCTTTTTGATCGGTTCGTAGAGCATGATAAGAGCAGCCATGAAGGCAAAGAACGTACCGGGAGTTGAATTGCCGAGGATTACCTCCCTGCCGCCATACCAGATGACGACCCCGACGGCGATACCGCCGATAACCTCCATAACGGGATGGGAGAGGGCCCGTATCTTGGTGCGCTTCATAACGATCCGGAAGAGGGTCTCGTTTTCCACATTGAACCTCTTGTTCTCATACTCTTCCATGGAGAATGCCTTGACGATCCTCTGGCCGGTGATGGTTTCGTGGAGAAAACTGGTCAGGCGCGCCAGGTACCTTTGGATATTGAGCCCTATCTTCCTCAATTTCTTGCCGAAGGCAACGATGGGATAAATGGAAAAGGGAAGGACGATAAAGGCGATGAGCGTCAATTTCCATTCCATGCGCAGGGCGACGACAACAAGGCCGATGATCGTGAAAATATCTTTCAATACCGCTGCGAAGGAGTCGGAAACCGTGCTCTGGATGAGGGCGGTGTCGTTTATTACCCGGGATATGTTCGAACCGGTAGGGGTTTTGTCAAAGAAGGACAGGGGCTGTTTTTGCAGGTTGTGAAAAAGGAGGCTCCTTATGTCGGTGACGACCCTCTGGCCGACGTATCCCATAAAATAACCCTGGAGGTATTCGAAAATGCCTTTTACAAGGAAAAGGAGGATTACGATGCCCGGCATGATGTAGAGCTTCGTCATGTCCTTTTCAAAGAAGATGGAATCAAGGACGGGCTTGACGAGGTATGCGCTGAGGCTCTGGGCACCGGAACACAGCGACATGAAGACCATGGCAAGGATCAGCTTTGTTTTATAAGGGAACGCGAATTTAAGAAGTCTAAGGTAGAGGTCCATGTTCTTTCTCAAGGAAATCGCTTATAGCGGTAGCGGCCAACCGGTAGGAACCATGCTGTGCCAGTTTGTCAATGACCGGCCCCAGTTCGCCGGCGATGCCCTGTCTTCCTTTATGTATCATAGAAAGCGCCTTCTTGGCAATCAATTCAGGTTCCAGGCGCTGGATAAATTCAGGGAAGACCTCTTTGCCCGCAATGATGTTGGGCAGGCCGATGTGGTCGACGTGGACTATAAGGCGCGCGATAGCGTAGGAAAGCCGGGATATCCGGTAAATGATGACCGTAGGCGCTTTAAGGAGCGCCGCTTCGAGTGTGGCGCTGCCTGAGGCCACGATCGCCGTGTCGCAATAGGCGAGGGCGTTATGGGAGCTCCCCTTCAGAAGCGTGACGGATGAATTATCGCGCAGGAGAGGTCTGACAGTGCCCTCGTCGATGTTGTCGGCCAGCGGCAGGAGAACGGTGAGCCCGGGTATATGCCGGCGCATTATGCCAACCACTTTCAAAAGGACCGGCATATGCCTTCGTATTTCGTTTTTCCTGCTCCCGGGCATGATTGTCAGGACCGGTTTGTCGTGAGGGACACCGGCGGAACTTAAAAATTCCCCGCGGCCCAGTGTCGGCCTTGCGGTCTCGGCAAACGGATGGCCGACATAGACGGCCTTGACCCCTGACCGGGTGTAAAGGTCTTTTTCAAATGGAAGGATGCAGATGACCATGTCAACATATTTTCTGATCTTCTTTATACGGCTACTATGCCACGCCCAGATCTGGGGAGGGATGAAATAGATGACTGGTATGCCGAGGGTTTTAGCAAAGCGGGCTATCCTCATGTTAAAGCCCGGAAAATCGACGAGCACTACAAGATCGGGGTGGTCCGCGGCGATATGGGCCTTTACCGTATCGAGTGACCTTTTGATGTGGTGAAGACGGGAGGCGACCTCGCTCAGGCCGGTAACAGAGATATCCCTGTAGTCACAGACGATCCCGGCACCGGCGGCAGCCATTTTGTCCGATCCCATGGCCGAGACGTTAAGGGACATTGTTTGCCGAAGCGCTTCGACGAGATGGAACGCGTGGGTCTCACCGGAGAGTTCCCCCGTCGATATAAATATCTTCTTATCGATGTGGTGCGCCCTGTTTGTCGGCAATGAAGTCCCTGATCCTGTTGGCGATGACAAGCGCCTTCAGCCCGTCGACGCCTTTGACGCTGGGAGTAACCTGTCCTTTGATCGCCCCGATGAATTCGAGAAGCTCATCTTTCACGGGGTCCATGGATGCGCAGGTGTATTCCGATGTGCTGGTCTGGGACTGTTCGTCCCTGATGATGCTGACGAGTTTTCCCTGCATCAGGTCCATGGCGAAGTAGCGGTCGTGTTCATAGACTGTCAGCGACCTTTCCCTGAACGTGGAGACCCTGCTTGCCGTCAGGTTTGCGACGCATCCACCGGTGAACTCGATGCGGGCACTGACGATATCCAGCATGTCCGTGACGAAGGGTACCCCCTGTGCCGATATATCCTTAACCTCTTCGCCGACCAGGGAGAGCACGAGGTCAAGATCGTGGATCATGAGGTCAAGAACGACATCGACGTCGGTGGACCTTCCCGTGAAAGGACTGATCCTTCGCGCGTCAATGAGCAGGGGCCTTTGAATGAAAGGGACCGCGCAGGTGAATGCGGGGTTTAGCCTCTCAAGGTGGCCCACCTGGAGCACAAGCCCCCCGGCAGTTGCAATATCAACGAGCTCCCGCGCCTCTTCCGGGCTCGCGGTGATCGGTTTTTCAATGAAAACGTGAACGCCGCCTTCGAGACATGCCCTTGCGATGGCGTAGTGGCTCTGTGTCGGGGTCGCGATGACCGCGCCGGCCGATGTGCCGATGACGTCCCGAAAGTCGGAAAAGGACACCACGGAGTATTTCTCCGAGCATTCTTCAATGCGCTGCCTGTCGGTATCGACAATACCCGATACCGTAACGTCATCAAAGGAGGATAATTTGCCGAGATGGATGCGGCCCATGTGCCCGAGGCCGATGAGCGCTATATTTACCGGCATATGCCCCTCTGAGATGATTCGATGAACCCCGTGAGGTAATCTATGTTCTCGCCGTCAAGCTCTTCCCTGATGATCTTCAGGGATGTTTTTAAGGGCAGCGCCGACCTGAAGAGGATGCGGTATGCCTTTTTCAGCTTCAGGATCTCTTCCTTAGAAAAATTATGTCTTTCCAGTCCGACCAGGTTGAGGCCGTAGAGCTTTGCCCTGTCGCCCGCCGCGATGACAAAGGGAGGCACATCTTTGGGAATGCCCGTCAGGCCGCTGATGAAGGCGTATTTTCCCACTTTGCAGAACTGATGGACAGCACAGAGGCCGCTGAAGATGACGAAATCGGAGACCTCCACGTGGCCTGCCAGGGTCGCTCCGTTCGCCATGATGATGTTGCTGCCCACCTTGCAGTCGTGGGCGATATGGGCGTAGGCCATGATGAAGTTGTTGCTGCCCACCTCGGTGATGCCGCCGCCTTTCATGGTGCCCCTGTTGATGGTCACATATTCCTTGATGGTGTTGTTGTTGCCGATGATCACAGTTGTGGGCTCGTATTTGTATCCTATGTCCTGGGGCGGTCCTCCGATGGACGCGAAGGGGCTGACCGTGCAGTTGGTGCCTATCGTGGTGCTGCCCTGTACGACGACATGACTTCCGAGCTTGCTTCCGGCACCGATGCGCGCCCCTTCTTCGATAATGGAGTAAGCTCCTATCTCGACATCACCCGCAATTTCAGCTTTTTTGTCAACGATGGCAGTTGGATGTATCACGTTTCGCTCCTCATTCCTTTTTAAGCATGGCCATAATGCGCGCTTCGGCGACAACGTCGCCTTCCACGTAAGACTTTGCGTCAAAGACCCATATCTCTCTTCTGTGTTTTAACACTTCCACGACCAGCTTAAGTTGATCGCCCGGTACGACGGGTTTTCTGAAACGGGCGTCGTCGATGCCCGTAAAGAACACGGTACCTTTCATCTCCGGAAACGACTTGAAGGCAAGGATCCCGCCGGCCTGTGCCATGGCCTCGAGGATGAGGACGCCCGGCATGATCGGCCGCGTCGGGAAATGACCGGGAAAAAAAGGTTCGTTGAAGGTTACGTTCTTTATGCCTACGATCCTCTTTGCCGGTTCGAATTCGATGATCCTGTCCACGAGCAGGAAAGGGTAGTTATGGGGCAGCAGTGTCAGTATTTCATTTATGTCTATCATCGTTGTCCTCCGGCGGCAGTTTTTTCTCTATTTTCTTTATCCTTTCGAAGAGAGAGGGAAGTTTTTTTATGTATATTTGAAGTTTCATCCATTCTTTGTGCGGTGCGTGCGGAGTGCCCCAGATGAGGGACCCGGCAGGCACGTCCTTGGTGATACCCGTTCCTCCTCCCGCCATGACCCCGTCACCCACCGTTGTGTGGTCTTTTACACCAACCTGTCCGGCAAGCACCACATTGTTGCCGATACGGGCGCTTCCTGCGATGCCCACCTGGGAGACGATGATCGAGTTTTGCCCGATCGTGACATTGTGGGCGATCTGGACGAGATTGTCGATCTTTGTTCCCTTCCCTATGACCGTTGATCCCAGTGATGCGCGGTCTATGGCGACATTGGCCCCTATTTCGACATCGTCCTCGATGATGACAGAGCCGATCTGGGGGATCTTTGCGTGTTTTGTACCGTCCCAGACATAGCCGAAACCGTCGCTTCCTATCGCCGTATTGGCGTGGATGGTGACGTTCTTCCCTATCTTTGTACCAGGGTAGATGGTAACGTGGGGATGAATAACACTTCCTTCGCCGATGGTGCTGTTGCTGCCGATGTATGCGAAGGAATGGATGGTGACGCGCTCGCCGATGAAAACACCGCTTTCAATGCATGCAAAGGGCCTGATGGAGGCACTCGGGGCTATGTCTGTCTCCGTGGAAACAGAAGCCAGCCTGTCTATCCCGGGGAGCATCGACGGCGGCGCGGCAAACATCTGTGCAACAAGGATATAGGCCAGTTCGGGGTTGTCGACAACGATGACATTCATACCCTTTACGTCTTCAAGGGAGGTCTTCTTTCCGATGATGACGCCGGAGGCCCTGCACTGCGCCAGGTATTTAGTGTAGCTAACATGGGTGAGAAAAGTGATCTCACCTTCGGAGGCCGCCTGGATACCTCCAATATCATGTATCGGGATACCCCCGTCACCAATCAGATGACCGTTGATCGCGGCAGCGATATCGCCGAGTGTTACCATTACTTGATAGGTTTCTTCTTCGCCGCTTCGTTGAAGAGGGTGATGACCTTATTCGTTATGTCGATCGAAGGTGTCGCGTAAAGGATGCCGGCCTGGCTTTTTTCCAGGATCAGGGAGTATTTTTCACGATCGCCGAGGCTGCGGACGATCTGTTCGACCTCCTTGAGGACCTTCTGGGTATACTCCGTGTCCTTCTGCTGAAGCTCGGCCTGGTAGTCGTTGTAGAGCCTCTGGTAGTCCTTCAGCTTTGCCTGGTACTGTTTCTCCCTGTCCGCACGCGCCTCTGGCGTGATGGTGGCACCTTGTTTCTCAATGGCGTCTTTCAATCTCTGAAGCTCGGCCTGTTTGCCGTCGAGGTTTTTTTTCAACCTCTCCGCGTCGTCGGTCAGGATCTTTCTTATTTGTTTACCCTGTTCTGATTCGAGCATGACCTTCTGCAGGTCGATGTAGGCAATGTTCAAGGATTGACTGAATGCGAGAAAAGGTGTCAGGAGAATGGCTACGACAAAGAAGACCGTAAAAAAGCGTTTCATAAAACCTCCTAGCTAATATTGGGTGCCGATGGCGAAGTCGAAGAGACTCTTCCTCTCGTTCTCTCTCGGATCGAGGTTGAATCCCAGTTCGAGGCGGATGGGGCCGAGCGGCGAGAACCAGCGTATGCCGAGCCCTGCCGAAGCTCTCATCCGGAGACTGTTATAGTTGTCGAAACCGGCGCCGGTGTCTGCGAAGATGACCCCTTTTACACCTGCCGGTTTGTAGATGGGGAATATCCATTCAAAATTGAAAAAGAGCTGGTTCTTGGCGCCGATGGGCTCATCGTTCTCATCCATCGGTCCTGCCTCGCCGTAACGAAAGCCGCGGATCGAATTGAGGCCGCCGACATAGAACTTTTCTGTGATCGGAACTTCCCTGCCGCTGTAACCGCCGATCGTACCGATAGTTCCCTTTAAGAAGAAAGAACTGTCCATGAACTTGATGGGGATGTACCGGCCGTAGAATGCGAGGGCGGACACAAAATAGTTGTCACCGCCCAGAGGGCCGCCGGCCGTCTCAACTGAGATCCCGGTATTGACTCCCTTGGTTGGGTTCATTATATCATCTATTGTATTTTTCGCGAGAGCGAAGGTTAAACTGCTTGTCAGGCTTGTACCTGCCTGTTCTTTAACGTAGGTGCTTGCGTAGCTCTGGATGTTTGAAACATCGACATTTTCGAGCCTGTACCTGATGGTTGCCTTGATATCATCGGTGAGGGGCTTGATGAGCGATGCGAAGCCGCCGGTCCTCTGGTAGTCGTAAGTGTCCATGTAGCGCGTGAAATTGAAGGCGCTAAGTCCGAGGTTGATGTTCTTGTCAAAGATGTAGGGTTCCAGGTATGATAAGCGGAATTCCTGGGTGATACTGCCCAGCGCAGCCTCAAGAGAGAGCCGCCTGCCGGTACCGAGGAAATTCTCCTCCGAGATCGATCCTGAAGCGATCACTTTCTCTGCGGTGCTGTAGCCGGCACCGACGGTGAATGTACCTGTCGGTTTCTCTTCGACGCCGAGATCGATATTGACCTTCTTGGGGTCGTCGGTCTTGACGATCTTGAAATCGGTGTCTTTGAAGAACGTCGTGTTTTTGAGTTTTTTCTTGCTGTCCTTGATGTTGGTTATGGAGAACCTGTCTCCCTCGGCGAACTTTAGTTCGCGTCTTATCACCTTGTCGCGGGTCCTTTTGTTCCCGACAATGTTGATCCTGTTGAAGTATACCTCCTGGTTCTTGGTGATGTTGAATGTGAGGTTCACCTTGTTCGCGCTGTCATCTATGGAAGTAAGGGGTGTGACCTCGCAGAATGCGTAGCCTTTGTCCTGGTATGTGTCGGTGAGTGCCATAACGTCTTCATAGAAAAGAGTGATCCTGAACACATTCCCCGGTTTTGTCTTCAAACGCTTCAGGAGTTCTTCCTTGGGAACGATCATGTCGCCGGCAAAATCGATGGTGCCGATATGATGGATGGCCCCTTCATCGACGGTCATGTTGATGGTTATGTTCTTGCCGTCCTTGGACATGGTAACATCGGGCACTCCAACCTGCACCTTGGCATAGCCGTTATCCTGATAAAAGGACTCCACGTTCTTCCGGTCGTCCACGAGGTCGTCTTCGTCGAGTATCCCCGATCCGGTGAACCATGATAAGATGCCCTTTTCCCTTGTCTTCATGTAGCCCTTGAGCGTACTGTCCTTGAATGACTTATTGCCGGTGAAGGTGATCTTCTTTACGTAGGCCTGCATGGGTTCTTCGATGACAAATTTGACCGTGGCGTCGTATTTTTCCCCGTAGTCTATCTCATAGGTTACCTTTGTGGCGTAATATCCCTTGCTGGCGTAATGTTTCCTGATCTCATCCATGCTCTCTTTGATCTTCTCGGTATTGAGGACCGTCCCTGTTTTGACCTTCAGCTTGTCAGTGATGTCGTCGGTCTTGATCTTTTTATTACCGGACACGAAGATCGACTTGATGGGGGGCCTCTCGATGACCACGAATGTGACGATCTTACCTTTATCGGTATCCTTCACGTCTATCTGGACATCGCTGAAGAACCCGGTCCTGTATATGCTCTTCATATCTTCGCGGATCTTGTCGAGATCGTAGGTATCGCCTTCTTTTATTTTGATGCTGTTGGATATGAATGCCGTGTCAATGCGTTCATTCCCCGTTATTTCGATCTTTGCCACCTGTTGCGTATCGGCGGCGAAAAGCAATGCGGGAAGGCATATCACTATAAAGAGGCAGATAGCAAACTTCAATTTTTCCATATTTAAGCAAAATTACCAAAAAAGCGTCCTATTTGTAAAGGTAAATTTTTTTAAACAGGATTAACTGGATTCAAATTATGACCTGTGTTATTTTCACAATGGCCATGTTCCTTTATCCGCTGTGGGTTCTTTTCGTTGGTGCCCTTGTTGTTTTACTTACCGGGTTGTTCCGGAAAAACAGTTTTTTTCCGTCCCTGCTATCGTTTTTCGTGATCGCGAGTTGTGCCCTGGTTCTCATCCCCTATCTTTTTTTTGGACGGCCCCGGGTCATCGCAGGCCCGGGAGGTATATTCCTGTTTGTCCTCGATCCCGTTAACACAGGTTTTGCCCTTTGTTTGTCGATCATTTGCGCGGGCCTTATCCCTCAACTGGCCGGAAGAGGTGCAATGGAAGCACGAAACGGCGAAGAGGGGGCATCGATCCTTTTCAGCCTCGGTCTCGCCATGGGGACAATATTCTCTTCCGATCTTCTTACCATGGTCTTTTTTGCGGAGGCAGCCTACCTGTTCTTTTTTTCAATGGCCAAAAAGAGATCATATGGAGTTTATTTTTCCGTTATCCACGATGGGATGTTCTTTCTCCCCACCGCTGCTATCATTGTCATTCTTTTTTTTCAAGGAGTTACAGGTGGACCTGATCTGTTGTTTGCAGTAGAGACGTTCGAATTATCCTGCCTTGTCCTCGTTGTTTATGTCTTGCTCAGGTTGCTTTTTTTTCCTTTTTCACTGTTTTCGGAAAGAATGGCCGGGGTCTTACATGAGCCCCTGCTGGCGGGGCTTGCCATAATTGCCGCCTTTGCCGGGGTTTCCATGACTATGAAGATCCTGGTGATCGGTCCCGGAGTATCATTTGCCGTTCTTTTGATCTCCTTGATGGTTGCCGGTATATATTCTGTCCTGGCTTACCGTCAAAAGGACCTTGGCCGTTTGACGGCCTGCGTTTTCTTTATTGAGACGGCATGTATCACGGCCACGGCCGGTTTGCAGGCCCTTATGTCAGGTCACAACGGGCAGGGAACTGTCCCTGATGGTATGTAATCATTTCACGGCTGCCGCCGGAATGATCTTCGCGACCGCCATGCTGCAAAAGAAAAGCGGCAGGATAATGTCCGTTTTTTTTGTTGTTTTCCTCCTGGCCTTTGTCGGATTGTTGCCTTCAGCCGGTCTTGCCGGGAAGATCGTTTTTTACCAGGGTGCCCTCGGGGAAGGTGGTAATATTGCGATCGTAGCCTCCGCCTTAAGTTTTTTCAGTCTCCTCCCGGTCCTTTTCTATGCGCACTGGTTTGCAGTGATCAAAAAAGATTTTACCCCAGCCGGTGGGACAATAGGCACAGGCCAGGCCATCTTTCTCGGGATCCTTGTAGCCAATCTCTATCTGCCGTTCCTTCTTTTTTAATAAAGTTTCTTTAGTTTATTTAGTTAGTTATAAACCATAGAAACCATAGAAACCATAGAAACCATAGAAACCATAGAAACTCTCCACCGTTTTATTTACCTTGATTTTATCACCCCCCGTTTCGCGCAGAGGTTCTCTATCGGGCACTGGCTGCATTTGGGCGACAGGGGGGTACAGACGCGCTTACCGAAGGTGACGAGAAGGGAATTATAGATGATCCAGTACTTTTTCGGCAGTACCCGGCGAAGCTCGTCTTCCGTGCCGTGAGGGTCTTTTGTCTTAACGATCCCAAGCCTGTTCGATATCCTGTGGACGTGGGTGTCGACGCAGATGCCGGGTTTTCCGTACCCTTCGGTCACAACCAGATTTGCCGTCTTTCGTCCCACACCTTTGATGGTCAGGAGTTCTTCGATGCTGTCAGGGACCACTCCGCCGTATGTCCCGATGATGACGGTAGCCACGTCCTTGAGGATTTTTGCCTTGTTGCGGTAGAAACCCACGGGGTAGATCATCTTTTCCAGTTCGCCGACGGGGATACGCGTAAGGTCATCGGGTGTTCTCACATGAGGCATCAACTCTTCCATGACCTTCTCCGTCGTTTCATCCTTTGTCCGAAGGCTCAGAAGTGTTCCGACGAGGACTATAAATGGATCGCTTTTCTCACCGCGCGATATCCGGGTAATGACCGGCGCTGCCTCCTCCGGGAAAAAACCCGTGAGCGCCGTCATCATCTCGTCAAAGGGAAAGTTTCTTTTCATGTTTATCTGGTTTATTTAGTTTCTCTGGTTTTTTTGGTTTAAATAACTAAATAAACTAAATAAACCAGACAAACCAGACAAACCTTATTTCACTTGAATGATCTTGTCGATCCATGCGCGCATTTCGTTGGCGTGGGAGCCTTCCCAGTAGACCTTTCTGCAGGACGGGCAGGTTTTGAACCGCTCGTGATGGTGAAAGACATATTCGGGCACGAGCTGCTCTATGTCCTCCTTCGGGATGCCGGCAAGAAGGGCATTGCAGTCGAGGCATCGGACATCAGCGCCGCCGGATCGAAGTGCCTTTTGATATATCTCCTGATCTCGAACAGTTGTTCCTTTGGATCGTCGGCATCGATAATAACTGTGCGCACGTGGGAAGTCCCGCCCTTTCTTTTTGTAAAAAAAAGCGATCCCCCGGATGAGGCAGGGAAGGACGCGATGTCGTCGCCCTGACGGACGTAGCGGGCATCGAAACCGAGCATTCTCAGGTACCGCACAAGTTTTCCGAGCATGACGTCACAGACGAATATCATCGTTTGACGAGGGAGTGCGCCGCTTCTTTGGCTTTGGCCATGATCTCCTCTTCGCCGGGAACGACGCGGTTCTCCATGACCACCTTGCCCATGCAGATGACCGTATCGACGCAGGAGCCGTTCGTTGCGTAGACCATGTCGGAATAGATATCGAAATTGGGAACGAACTCAGGTCTTCTCAAGTCCACGAGGATGATGTCGGGGCTGTTGCCCTCCGCTATCGACCAGGCCCCAAGCCGGAAGATCTCAGCGGCGGTCTGTGTGGCCATCTCGAAGGTCTGCCTTGCAGACAGCATGGTGGGGTTATGGGTGAAGAACTTGGCAAGGAGCGACGCGAACTTCATCGTCTCCAGGACGTCGAGATGATTGTTGGAGGCGCACCCGTCGGTGCCGAAGCAATACGGTATTCCTGCCTCCTGCATGAGAAAGTGGGGAAAGGCCTTTCCAACGGTGAGCTTCAGATTGGAGACCGGTACGTGGACAAGGCTGGCATTGCGTGCCCTCAGAATATCGGTATCGGTATTATCGAGCATGCAGCCATGGCAGCCTATGAAACGTTCTGAAAGAAGGCCGACGGAATCGAGGAACCCGACGGGGGTCATGGCATATTTATCCTGTGAGAAATGCGATTCATCTGCGGTTTCAGCCAGGTGCATGTGGATAAGTATGTCATGTTCCTCCGAAAAATCACGCATCCACCGGAGACTTTCACCGGAGACAGTGTAAAGGGCGTGGGGTCCGAAGGTGAAGGTCACGTAAGGCAGATATTTTTTTGAGAGTTCGTAAAGCTCCAGGTTGAGGGCGATCTGCTCTCCGCTTTTATTTCCGTCGAACATGTCGATAAAGACGGCGCTGATGAAGCCGCGTATCTTCATGTCCGTCACGGCCCTGGCGGTTGCCTCCCAGTGCCAGTACATGTCGTTGAAGACGGTAACACCGTTCTTGATCATCTCCAGGCAGGCCAGCTTTGCCCCCCAGTAGACGTCCTCTTCGGTTAGCTTCGATTCAAGGACCCATATCTTGTCTTCGAGCCAGCTCTTCAGCGGCATGTCGTCGGCGTATCCCCGGAAGAGGGTCATGGCGGCATGGGTATGGCCGTTGATCAGCGAGGGCAGGGCCGCCTTGTCACGCCCGTTGATAGTTTTATCGGCGACAAGGGTGCACGACTGGGAGATATCGACGATAACACCGTTGTCGATGAATATGTCCCGGACCCGGCCTTCAAGCAGCACGTCTTTGATGAGTATCTTCATGGAAGGCCCTGGGTGAGGAATGTACCGAGGATCTTTTCGACGGTCCTGATATTCTTTGACACGTTGGCGCCTATCTCTTCCATGGTGAGGGGCTTTTTCGCTATACCGTTGCAATAGTTGTCAATGGAGCAGATGCTGGCATAGGGTATGGCGCGCTCGATGGCAAGGGTCGCCTCCGATGCCAGCGTCATGCCTATGATGTCGCCGAAGCGCCTGAGCATGGAGATCTCCGCCTTCGTTTCCAGCCGAGGGCCGATCGTCTGAATGTAGATGCCGCCCATGCGGACCGCCCGTGTATGTTTCTTGCACATCTCGGATACACGGCGCGCCAAGGCCTCGTCCATGGAGGGTACGAGAAAGTTCATATCATCATCGTGGAAGGTCGGTATACGCCAGGGACAGATGAAGTCGCCGGGTATGACGAGACTTCCGGGTTTGATGGACGTCTTAAGACTTCCCACGGAATTGACGGCCAGTATCCTCTTTGCGCCGAGCTTTTCGAGGGCCGCGATGTTTGCCCGGTGGTCGATCCTGTGCGGTGGAAGGGGAGGGCTGCCGTGCCTCTGGAGAAATAGGTTTTGCCCTTTTGTCCTTACCGTTACGGTGCCGAATGGTGTCCGGACCTTTTTATCGGACCATCCGGAAAAGATCCCGGACCCGAGCAGTGATGTTCCGCCGATGATAGCCTGCATTTCAGATACTTTTCTACAGGGAATGTCGCTTTGAGTCAATAAAATTGTTAGGCAGGACGTTTTTTACCAGGTGATGGTGACGACGAGGGTGTCGCTGTAGGTCCCGACCGAAACATCCTGACCGGCGGGCACCCTCCCGTAGACGGTGAGGGTCACGGGGCGGTTCTTCCTGACCTTGGTCGTTATCAGGTTGGTCCCTCCGGTACCGTCACCCCAGATGATGGTCCTGGCATTGTTGGTATAGAGATTATAGCTCATGAGATCGGACCCCGTGGTGAGCTTCATCTGTCTCGGGTTGAACACGCCCGAGTTGCCGCTCCTGCCTATGGCGGTCACGACCGATGGGGGCGGGGCCTCGTCGCAGGACAGGAATATCGATCCCGTTGTGTCAAGGACGATCGCCGACAGCGTATCGTAGGCGCCGAAATTGGCGCCCGTTGTACTAACGCTGCATGCCCCGTGGGCATGCAGCGTTAGTAGGAATGACAGCGTAACGGTAAAAAATATGGATCTAAGGACGGTTCTCAACAAGGATATCTCCAAGTTTCACGATCGTTTCTTCAGATTCTGGTACTATTATATCAAAATAACGTGTTTTGTCCAAGTCCTGATAACTTCCCCGGTATCGTCCCGGCGGGATGTTCTCCAGGTAGAACTCGCCGCCTCTGCCGGTGACGAAGGGGACCTTTCTACCTTTCACCATGAGGGCCGCGTCCCTGAACTCCACGGGTGAGAGCTTCCCGTCGACCTTCACCTGCATCAGTCCTGTGAAGGCCTGGACCTTGACGGCGTCAAAGGGCAGGAAGGTGCCGCTCTTAAAAGACGGCGAGACGTACCTGCCAACACGCTCAAGGGAATATTCCACCGGTATGTCCCTGTCATCGATGGTAACGTAGTTCTCGATGTAGGAATTCATGTTGGGAATGAAGACCTTCCCCGATTTGTTGGTCTTTCCTATCATCTGGTTGTTGTGATAGACAGACACGCCCTTCAGGTCTCCCACCTTCACGATGCCGTAACTGTCGTCGATGGGCCGGCCGAATGCGACGGTGCGCCCCACGTAGGCGATCCCGCCCGATGCATTGAGATTAATGGATTCATTGTCGGTTCCCCTGACCGGATAGTTGCCGTTGAACTCGGCGCTGTAGATGCCGTACGGCCCGTTATACTGGACGAAGGGATTGATGGAATTTGTTTCGCCGTAGGGGGTGTTCGTTCTCGAGACCGATGCCCGGTATCCGTAACCCTCACCGACAGGGGCGTTCTTCTGGACCTGGAGCGTCTGACTGTCGTTGTCCCTGTCTTTCTGGAGGTTCAGGGAGAGCGTGGTCTCCTTCCAGGGGTAGTAGATGAGGCCAAGGGTGAACCGGGTATCGGAGCTGTCATTCCTTGTGTGGTTCATTGAAAGGTAGATATTCGAATCTTTCGTGATGTTCCGTGAATAGTTGACGGTATAGCTCTCGCGGTCCAACCCGGTATATTTTTTGATGGTGGCGAAATCGAAGGAGATGGAGCCGAGCGTCTTGGTCCCGTACCCGATCCCGGCGCCAAGCTCATATCTTGTCTTTTCGTCTGTCGGCTGCGTTGTGATGGTGGTGTATTTGTCCGTGTAGGTGTTGAAGAGGAGCCGAAGGTTGACCTTGTCCTGCTGATAGGTGTAGCTCAGGGAACCGGCGTAGCCGTTTTGCGAACTGCCGCCGAAGCTTGCCCCCGTGGATACGCTCACGACGCCGTAGTTCTTCAGGAGGAATGACACCTGGGGTCCTATGTTGGCGAGATCGCTCAGGCCCTCACCCCTCACGCCCAGGGTGAGCGAATCGGTGATGCCGTAGTTGTGGAAGAAGGAATAGGCCAGCCTGCTGTAGTCGTTGCTTTTGACCCCGTAATCATCGCGGAGGAAGCCGGCGTTGTAGCTGAACTCGTGGAGCCCTTTTCGCAGAAGGATGTCCGTGGTGTAGAAGGGATAACGGAGCGTCTGCTCCCTGCCGAAGGCGTCCTTGATGGTTATCTCGAGGTCATGGGTGCCGCTGAAAGCGAGTATGTTCCTGAGGTCGAAGCGTCCCGGGGAGACCTTGTCCGACTTTACCTGCGCCCCGTCGATGGATACCTTGATCTCCGAGGGCAGCGTTGCGAACCCGGTATAATCAACCATGGGCTGCTTGATGAAGTAGGGGTCGATGTTGAAGTTCCTTGAGAAGCTGAGCCCCCCTATGTTGACGGAGCTGCCCAGGTAGCCCGATGTGGCATATACGTCGCCGATAACGCCGCGGTTGAGGTCGAGCCTCGATTCATAGGTGATGTTCGACATAAGGCGAACAAATCTCTCGCTGGTCTCGTCGTTCGTGTATGTCGAATCGTTGAGGAAGAGGAAGTCGCCCAGTCTCGCGCCGAGCTGGGTCGTTCCCGTGAAGGTCTTGTAATCCAGGCGTCCGTCGCCCGTATAGTTCATGCCGTAGTTGAAGAAGGCGCCGGTGTCCTTCGGGTAGTAGACATTCGTGCGCCTCACGGGCCTGAAATCGACGGCCTGCTTCTGCAGAAGGTTGGGTGATGCCGTGATCTCAAGGGATAGGGTCTTCTCGTTGAACGTGAATGATACCCCTTCCATCGACCGCAGCGATATGTATTGCTTCTCTTTGATCCCCTGTATCTTGCCGGCAGGTTGTTCAAAGCCGATGGCGGTCAGATCCTCCTTACTGAAGAGGTAGTCGCCGTCGCTGGTTAGATAGGCAAAGAACTCGCCTTTTTCTTCCGAATTGAGAACGACGCTGAAGACCACCCGGTCCATTCCCAGGCAATCGACGAAGGGCAGGACGATCAGAAGCGCCAATACAAGGCAGAAAAGTACTGTTTTTTGTTTCCCGGTCCCCCGCACTTATATCGACTGTGCGGAGACCATGAGGGGCCAGCGGTATGTTCCCGGTCTTGCGTTCTCGGAGAGGAAGATCCTGTAGTTCAGTTCGATGGTCAACGGGCCTTTATGGCGGGGTCTGTGGATGAATCCGCTGCCGGAGGTGATCTGCAGCAGGCTTCCGAGGCCGTCTATATGTATGGCCTTGAAGGTTCCCATTTCACCCTCGAAGTTCAGCAGGTAGCCGGCGTGATTGTTCGAGCGGACCTCGATCAGCGAACCGTTCTTGATATCTATGTATCCTTTCTTTATATCGGCATGAGTGATCACCACTTCCTGTATCTGACGGATCGTCCTCATTGTGGTGCGGGCCACCACATTGGCGGTTACCATGAGCTTCGAGCTTGTCGGGCCTGCATGGGCGGTATTGCCGCCGGGGACTGCGGCAAGAGACAGGACTGCAGCGAGCGCGGCGGTGACGAGCATGTGCTGGAGTTTGAGCCCGCTGGAGATCTGCTCGGGCTTGACGTAACCGGATTCAACAAGGACCTGGCCGATCTTCTTTTTCGAGAGCCTCTGTTTTTTAAGGGCCTCTTCAAGTTGTTCCCTGGTGATCTGCCCCGTTGAAACGAGGAGTTCGCCGAGGCGAAGCGGGGCAGGTTCGTCGGTGCCGGTATCCTGATTATGCTGGAAGGTGAGCATGGCTTCTAGCTCGCTGCCTGAAATGAACCCCAGTCTGACCAGTGACCCGCCTATCTTCTCACCGGCCCTCTTTTGTTCGGCGAGGGCAAGTTCAAGCTGCCGGGAGGTGATCCTTTTTGTTTCGATGAGCATTTTACCAAGGACGTGGTGCACACCGGCGGCGATCTTCATCGCGTCAGGCAGCGACCCCAGGTTGCCCTGAATGGAAAGGGCAGCCCTTAGCTGGGCCTCATCGAGGACACCCATATCGACAAGTACCCTGCCAAGCTGTTCATTGGTGCTGCGCTGCAGTTCGATGGCCTTCTTGAGGGTTGTTTTTGAAATGAACCGGCCGTCGACCAGTATCTGGCCCAGCAGGCGCCTGTGAGGGTTCTGCAGGCTATTTGCCGTGTTTACGCTAAATGTGTTCATGGTGTCTCACCACCCGTTGCTATCTAAAACATTATAACTGATTATCGCGTTTTCAGCCATTATCATTATCTCCCCGGCGTCCCGCACATGCCCCGGGTCACTTTCAGTTCTTCCTGCACGGAGTTCCTGGTAGTTTTAATGGTCACACCGATCTTTGCCAGCTTCGAGCATGCAGGGTAAGGTATGTCCGTTTCATAGGTCCTCGCAACGCCGCTCAGGAGGTACCAGCCGCCGAAGTCCTTTGAGAATATTTCCGCCCCCTGATCGTTCCTGCCGGTGACCTTGAGGGATGTGACTATAAAATGGCTGTTCCCGGTGTTCTTTACCCTGACGGCGGTCTTCCCTTTTTCCATGGACAGGGACTCGACCTCCGCCTTGCCGTCGGCCTTTTCCGGGCTTATAAAGACCGGGATACCCACCTTCATGGTGATGCGAAGCCCCACACCTTCGGACTGGGGGTCCTCAACGGGCAGTTCCTCAACGTATACACGGTAGGTGCCCTCCCGCAAGGCGGGACCGAGGGTTGTACCGACACGGATGAGCTTTTCCTCACCTTTGGGTATCTTGAGGATCCTGGGAAAGATCACAATTTCCGCGGTCTCCTCGTATATGTCCTTGCCTTCCTTGTCCTGGGACCATTTGAAGGCCGCTATCTGGAGGGAGAGGTCGCTGTCGCTCACGTTCCGGATCGTCAATTTTTCCGTTCTTGTCCTGGCATTGAAAAAGACCTTGATGGGTTGTATCTCGAAGCTTGCGCCATCCGCGGTCCCTGTGAGTAAAAAAAGCGCCCCGAGCCAGAAAAGGAAAATTGATGACAGTTGTTTGTTCAACCTTATGTCTCCAGTGCTTGTATCTTTCCTAATATTCTACCGTTGCCGTCAACGTTTGGGTAAAGGCAAGACCGGCCGTCACGTCCTGCCCGGCCGTTATCCTGCCGTATATGTTCTGGGTCTGCGGGGTGATGTTGGGAGAAGAGGTCCCGCCTCCGGTCTTCACCGCGGAAAAAACAGCCGTCCTCGCGGCGTCGGTGTAAAGTTCGAAATTGAGGTTCTCTCCGCCGGATGCCATGGTCCGCGTACCCACGATGTATAGCCAGTACGTGGTGCCCTTGGTGCACCTGAAGGTCATGCTTCCCTGGCCGGCAATGTTATCGGCCGGGTCGGTCGGGTCATAGTTCCCGAAGGCTACGTTCGTCGTACCCGTTATCCTGCAGTTGCCGACGGCGGTCGCCGTCACGTTTAAAGTTGCCGTTTGTGTCGCGGCCATGGCGCTTACCGACAGGACCATAATTGCCATGATCGTGATAATCAGTAAAAGCTAAATGTTTCATTGTGAACCTCCTTAGAGTATGTCTTAACTAATTATAGTATAACAAGCCAATGTAAGTATGTCAATTGATGAAAGTCCCACATTTTAAGTACTTATAGAATATTTACGATATGTTATCTCACAGAATGAGGTTATTTTTGTAAGGAAATGTCAGCGGATGACATGCAAGGTTGCCCGTTAACCGGCCATCTCTCCCTCGCCGTTAAAGACGCAGGTCATTAAGGTTATTTTTACCTGAAACCCGAAACCTTGAAACTGTATTCTTTTGTCAGTGCAGCAGTTCCAGGAATTCCTGCTCTGTCAGTGTCCTTACGCCAAGTTGCCTTGCCTTGTCGAGCTTTGAACCTGCCTCGTCGCCGGTGACGACGTAGCTGACCTTTTTGCTCACCGATTGAGCGGTCCTGGCACCCAGTTCTTCCACCTTTGTCCGGGCTTCATCGCGGGACATGCTCTCGAGGGCACCCGTGAAGACAAAGATCAGGCCTTCCAGTTTTTTACCGCTTGTCTCAAGGAATTCAAGCTCCACCCCAGCATCGAGGATCCTGCCGACGGTTTCGTGGTTCTTGAGGTCGCGGAAGAAGGTGACTATGCTGTTTGCGGCCTCCGGCCCGACCTCGGGTATGACAAGGAGCATCTCTATATCCGCGGACATGAGTTTCTCCATGCTGCCGAAGCGTTCGGCAAGAAGGTCCGATATATGTTCACCCACGTGGCGGATGCCAAGGCCGTAAATGAACCGGGCAAAGGGCCGCCTCTTCGAGGCATTGATGGCGTCAAGGATGTTTTGCGCCGACTTGTCGGCCATCCGCTCCAGTCCCGCCAGGGTTTCTTTATTGATAATTTTATGATCATAAAGGTCGGCTACGTCGCGTATGACCTGCCTGTCGACGAGTTGTTCTACGAGCTTTGTCCCCAGGCCGTCGATGTCCATGGCACGTTTGGACACGAAATGCTCGATGCTTCCCTTGATGTGCGCCGGGCAGCTTATGTTTACGCACCTACGTATCGCCTCACCGGGCGGCCTGACCACCTCTTCGCCGCAGACGGGGCACCTTTCGGGCATGCGAAAAGGTTCCCCGCGGCCATACCTGTCGCTGTCAACGACCCGCACGACTTCGGGAATGACGTCGCCGGCCCTGGTGACGATGACGGTGTCACCGACACGAACGTCCTTGCGTTCGATCTCGTCCTCGTTGTGGAGCGTTGCCCGCGATACCTCGACCCCGCCGATAGGTACGGGTCTCAGGATGGCGACCGGCGTGAGGGCTCCCGTTCGTCCGACGCTGACCTCGATGTCCTCAATGATTGTTTGTTCTTCCTGCGATTCAAACTTGAAGGCAATGGCCCAGCGCGGCGAACGCGATACGTTGCCAAGGACCGATTGGTCGTCGATCCTGTTCACCTTGATGACGGTACCATCGATCTCGTAGGGTATTTCCCCGCGTATCGACCGCAAGTATCGGTAATGATCGACAAGCTCATCTACGGTGCCGCATACTTTAATATAAGGATAAGGGTTGACCCTGAAGCCCCACTCCTTGAGGTGTCCCAGGAGTTCCATGTGGGTCGTGAAGGTTGCCCCGATAACCTGGCCCACGGCGTAGCAGATGATGTTGAGCTTTCTCCCCGCGGTGATCTTCGGATCGAGCTGGCGGATGGAACCGCTTGCGGCATTCCGGGGGTTCGCAAAGAGAGGTTCCCCTGTCAGTTCCCGGCGACTGTTCAGGTCAAAGAACTCTTTTTTGCCCATATAGACCTCCCCGCGCACCTCGAGGCGCTCCGGTATGGGCGTGCCGCCGTCGCTGCGCAGGCGCATGGGGATGGCCCTGATCGTCCTCAAATTCTGTGTCACGTCCTCTCCGAAGTAGCCGTCGCCCCTGGTGGAACCCAGGGTGAATATGCCGTTCACGTAGACAAGTTCAACGGCGAGGCCGTCTATCTTGACCTCCATGATGTATTCCACGCCGTCTGTCCCAAGAAGTTTCCTGACGCGCTTATCGAAGTCGCGCATCTCCTCCTCGGTCATGGCGTTCTGGAGGCTCAGCATGGGGATGCCGTGCGGGACCGTCTGAAATTCATCAAGGGGCCTTGCCCCGACCCGCTGGGTAGGTGAGTTTGGGTCGGCGAACTCGGGGTACTGCGTCTCCAGGCCGGTGAGTTCCCGCATGAGGATGTCGTATTCCCCGTCAGTGACGGCAGGGTCGTCGAGGACGTAGTACCGGTGATTATGGTACTCCAGTTCCTTCCTGAGACGTTCTATTCTTTTTTGCGCTTGCTCTTTATCCATTCGCTTTCCGATATTCATGCCCTGTGAAGGCTTATGTTGAATAAATGTATCATATCCCAGGTGACATTTTCGAGTCCAGAGAATTGCTTTTTCTTTGCTAACGGCATTTAAAACCTCGCATTCAGTGAGATATTTGTGAGAAAATTCTCTTGACAAACAGGGCGTATGATTATAATTTGGTTGTACTTTTTGAGCGGTAATTTGCCGAATCTACCCGAACGAGGTTAATACGTGATCAAATCACTAAAGTTGAGATTTATTCTCATTCTCGTTTTTCTTGTCGTGTCGATCATCTATTGCCTGCCCAACGTCGTTGAGCCCGAGGGTGTGTGGAAGAAATATCTTCCCAGCGACAAGATCCATCTCGGCCTTGACCTGAAGGGCGGTATGCACCTGTTGCTCGAACTCGACACGACAAAGCTCATGGATAATATCGTCGACAGGAAGATGAGTTCCCTGAAGGACACCATGATCTCCGATGGCGTACGGTTCCTGGGTATCGACAAGAAGGGCAGTTCCATCGTTATCACCGTGCGCGGCGACCAGAAGGAAAAACTCTTCAACCTGGTGGGAAACAAGTTTCCCAACCTGAAGGCGGGCAGCACTAAACCCGACGGCGACCTCTTGAGCGTTGAATTCCTTCTTCCGGAGAGCGAGCTTGCCTCCATAAAGGAAAATGCCGTCAACCAGGCCCTCGAAACGATACGCAACAGGATCGACCAGTTTGGCGTGTCGGAGCCGGTCATCATCAAGCAGGGAGATAACCAGCTGCTGGTGCAGCTGCCGGGAGTAAAGGACCCGCAGAGGGCCCTTGAACTGATAGGAAGAACGGCGCAGCTCGAATTCAAGCTTGTCGATGAAGAGACCATGGCCAAGGGTGAAACAGCGGCCATCCCCCGCGAAAGCGAGGTACTGAAAATAAGGTCCAAGAACAGGGAAACGGGTATCGTCACGATGAACCCCATCGTTCTCAAAAAACAGGCCCTGTTGACCGGTGAGCTTCTGACGGACGCCAAGATCAATATGGGCGGCAGGGACATAGGGAGTGAGATCTCCGTGAGCCTTGAGTTTAACGCTGAAGGCGCCCGGCTGTTCGACAAGGTGACCTCAGAGAACGTGGGTAAGAGGCTTGCCATAGTCCTCGATAACAATGTCTATTCGGCCCCGCAGATCCGTGAGAGGATATCGGGGGGCAGAGCGCAGATAACGGGCGGCTTTACCATGGAGGAGGCAAAAGACCTTGCCATCGTGCTTCGTGCCGGCGCTCTTCCGGCACCGGTCAGGGTAGTGCAGAACATCACCATCGGCCCGACGCTCGGCCAGGATTCCATTAATAAAGGTGTCACGGCGGCGTTGCTGGCAGGTATTCTCGTTCTTATATTCATGATCGTTTACTACCGTTTTTCAGGCGTTATCGCCAATGTCGCCCTCCTGCTCAACCTGATATATCTCCTCGGTGTTTTCAGTGCCTTTAAGGCCACCATGACGCTGCCAGGCATCGCCGGCATCGCCCTCACGATCGGCATGGGCGTCGATTCCAACGTCCTCATTTTTGAAAGGATCCGTGAGGAACTCCGGCTCGGCAAGACCGTGCGTGCCGCCGTGGACGGCGGCTACGCCAAGGCGTGGGTGGCCATCTTCGATTCCCATATCACGACCCTCATCACGGCATCCGTTCTTTTCATGTTCGGTACGGGGCCGATCAAGGGCTTCGCGATCACCCTGATATTTGGTATGATCATCAACCTTTTCACCGCCGTATTCGGTTCAAAGTCGATCTTTGACTGGATACTGTCAAAATACAAACCAAGAACACTGAGTATATGAGGCGGCGCCCATGATGGAGCTAGTTAAAGATACGAAAATAGATTTTATCGGGTTCAGGAAAAAGGCCTTTATCATTTCAGGCATCCTGGTTGCCATAGGGGTCTTTGCTTTTATCATGATCTCCCTCGGCAAGGCCAACCTGAGCATTGACTTCACCGGCGGCACCAACGTTCAGGTCAGGTTCGCCGGGAAGGTCGATATAGGTGATCTGAGACGTGCCCTCACTGATGGCGGGATAAGTGACGTGCAGATCCAGGAGGTCAGCGGCACACGGGATTTTTTCATCAAGACGAAGCTTTCCGATACGGAAAAGAGTCGCTCCAGTCGAAGATCACGACCATCCTCTCCACCCAGATGAAGGACGCGAAGTTCGAGATCATGGGGAGCAACATGGTCGGCCCGGGCGTTGGAAAGACGCTGAAAAAGTACGCTATAATTGCCATTGTCCTTGCCCTTCTGGGGATCATTATCTACATTGCCTGGAGGTTCACCTTTGTCTCCGGTATAGCGGCAACGATCGCCACATTCCATGACGTCCTGGCTGTTGCCGGTATCTTTTATTTTCTGAACAAGGAGTTCAACCTTCTCATCATTACTGCCCTTCTCACGGTAGCGGGCTATTCACTGCAGGATACGGTCATCATTTTCGATCGTATTCGCGAGAACTCGGCAAAGATGAAGTCCCGCGATGATTTCGGCAACGTGATCAACGCGAGCGTAAACGAGGTCATGAGCAGGACGGTAATTACCGGTCTCACCACCCTCTTCAGCCTGGTTGCTATCATGGTCTTTGGCGGCGAAGTTCTCTTTGATTTTGCCTTTGCCCTCTTCCTGGGTGTCATAGTGGGGACGTATTCATCCGTTTTCGTCGCGAGTCCCATCGTGTACGCATGGCGCAAAAAATTTCATTAAGACCCGGAACATTTGAAGATCCTCTGGAGATGTACGGAAACAGGCCTTTTTCCTCCGACACAGTGCGTGCTTTTGCGCCGGGAGCGGTTCGGTGAAGGCAAAGCTCGAAGACGTCCTGAAAGAAAAGGAGAGGGAGCTCAAGCTGCATCAGCGGTTCCTCAACCTCAGGAATTATTGTGAAAAAACGCTCTTTCCCCTCGTCGATGCACCCATCGCCGAACACGTGGCCATACTGAAGAGGGTGATAGAAAAGCTCATCCCCGATCCTAAGGACCGCACCGAAGAGATGTTCTCAGGTGAGATATTCACGCTTCTCGGTACGATCTATCTCCACGACCTCTCCCTGATGAAGGGATTTGACTGGCCCCTCAACAGAGAGATCCTTGATGATCACCACACAGGGCCAAAAGGCATTTTCCTCAACTACGAAATTGCGAAACGCCTTGATATCCCGGAGGGTGCCATCGAGGCGATCAATGCCATAAGCTTTGCCCATGTGGCAAAGAAGGTCCCCACAGAGAGTGAGATCACCGATAACAATTCGAAGGCGATCATTCGTAACATGAAGGCCTTTCAATATCTTTTCAATTTTGCCCATCTTCTCGTTGATATCTTTTTTACCGACCTGTCCCACAACGGGCTCAAACGTTATCACGAACATAAGCTTGCCCTGCGGCCGCACGAGGCCGTCTTCGATATCGACAGCCGGGAAGGGATCATCTCGATCCAGTACAACTGCAAGCTTCCCTATGAAACACATATCCTCGATAGCGTCAAACGTTACGTTGAGAGCATGTTCAGCCGGTTCAAGAGCCACTTCAACGGCAAGCTCGGTTTCCAGTACAGGGAGATCATTTGGGTCATTACCAGCGATTTCTACTATGACCGCGATGTTTTCGAAATACCCAAATTCTCGCCCTACTGGGATTTTGAAGGCCCTCCCGTACAACGCTGGGATGAGGCATCCGTCGTTCTCGACAAGATGTTCAGTTCAGGTTGCGTTGTCATAGCCGGGGACGCATCGACGGGCAAGACCACGCTTCTTACATCGTTCATTGTACCGCAGCTCGCGGCCATCTACCGGAATGTCTATTACTGTGAGCTCTGGTCCCATCCGACGAAGGAATTGCGGGACGTGATCGGCAAGAGGCACAGGATCCCCCGTGTCGATGATCTCGATATCACTTCCCTTTGCAAGACGCTCCTGAATGAAGGGCCGTGTTTTTTTATCATCGACGGCCTTGAGAAGATCGTCTTTATGGATCAGGCGGAACGGGAGAAGCTGGTGCGTTTCTTCGAATTCCTGCTCGATGGGCAGAGGGCCTACCTTCTTCTCTGCGGAGAAAAAGAGACCTTTTTCGACTGGTACAAGGTTTTTCAGGGGATGGACGTGTCATCGCTATACGAGCTGAAGCCGGCCGGAAGGACCCGTACACTCAACAGGGGGCCCGATGAACCTGCACGGCAAGCCGGAAACTTACAAGACGCCGAGGCCGTGAGGTTTGAGGCACTAAAGGACGCGGCCGATATCGACGGTGCGCTGCAAGAGATTTTCAAAGGGCTTCTGGATGATCGCGATCTCCATTTGATCATGTCTGTTTTTGTTGACCTCAACGGCGCGGCACCGAAGCGCTACAGCATTGAAGAGATCTGCGATGAAACGGGTGTTTCCCATGAACGGGCAGGATCGCTCGCCACCCTCCTGAAGGACACGGGGATCCTGGGGAAGTCGGAATTTCAGGGGACCTCCTACTTTTCACTGACGAACAAAAAATTGAAGGGCCCTCTGTACCGGATCCTCGATCTCGGTGATCAGGAAGAGAAAAAGATGCTCCACAATGTGATCGGGAATTTCATTGTCAATGAGACGTTTCTCGATGAAAAGACGCTTGAGATGGCCGAAAGGTGGCAGGACCGAATGGTCTTCTCGAAAGAGGAGATGGGTATTGCCCTGGGGAGCCTCATACATCACGGGAAAGACTGCAGGGCACTCTTTGAAAAGGCAAAAAGGGACGGGCGCGGCATAGACATCCAACCGATCCTGAAGTTACTCTACAGCAAGAACGAGGAAAAGCGCAAAAACGCCATCAGCCTTCTCGTTGATATCCGGGACAAGGACATGATAAATCCGCTGCTCCTTCACCTCAAGGAGGAAAATGTCCTTGAGATCAGGGACCTTGTCATACAGGGGATCGGGTTCACCGGTAAGAGGAAGGGCCATGATCGCCATCATGAACACACTTAAGGAGATAGGGGATTCGACGCTGAGGCTCCGCGCCATCGAGTTCTTCCACTCGCTCTTCGGAGAGAACGCCCACCGCCTTCTGACGGAGATCAAAGAGAACGAAGAAGACCCCGAAGTTCAAAGAAGGATCAACCAGCTGCTGAGACCCTAAAAACAGTTTCAGAGTTTCACAGTTTGAGAAACGTTTCAGAGTTAAAGATGATGCTTCCGGTGTCTTTCCTTGAAACCTGAAACTTGAAACATTGAAACTTTCTTTACTTGATGACTTCCATCCCATGCATGTAAGGCCGGAGCACTTCGGGTATCGTGATGGTGCCGTCGGCCCTCTGAGAGTTTTCCATGACGGCCATGACCGTTCGCCCGATGGCCAGACCGGAGCCGTTAAGGGTGTGGACGAGTTCCGTCTTGCCGCCCTGTCTGCGGTAACGGATCTTTGCCCTGCGCGCCTGAAAATCGATGAAGTTGCTGCATGACGATATCTCGCGGTATATGTTCTGCCCGGGGAGCCACACCTCGATGTCATAGGTCTTGGATGAGGAGAACCCGAGGTCGCCGGTGCACAGTGCGCTTACCCGGTAGTGGATGTTCAGTTTTTTCAAAACGTCCTCTGCGTCAAGCAGGAGGCCTTCCAGCTCATCGTAGGAATTGTCGGGGTGGGCGAACTTGACGAGCTCCACCTTGTTGAACTGGTGCTGTCGCGTGAGCCCGCGAGTGTCTTTCCCGTGGGCCCCGGCCTCTTTCCGGAAACAGGGCGTATAGGCCACGTATTTGATCGGGAGCTGGTCTTCTTTCAGGATCTCGTCGGCGTGGATATTGGTGACGGGGACCTCCGCAGTGGGTATGAGAAAGTAATCGACGCCTTCAAGGTGAAAGAGCTCTTCCTCGAATTTTGGCAATTGGCCGGTGCCGGTCATGGAGGTGCGGTTGACCATGAAAGGCGGCAGGACTTCGATATACCCGTGTTCCCTCACGTGGAGGTCGAGCATGAAGTTGATCAGCGCCCTTTCAAGGAGCGCCCCCTGCGATTTGTAGAGGGTGAAGCGCGAACCCGTGATCTTCGCGGCGCGCTTGAAATCGAGGATGTCCAGGTCCTCGCCCAGGTCCCAGTGCGCTTTCGGTTCAAAATCGAAAATGGGTTTCTCTCCCCACGTCTTCACTACCTTGTTATCATTTTCTCCCGTGCCCTCCGGTACGGAGCTGTCGGGGATGTTGGGGATTACGAGTATCAGCTGTTCCCATTCATCTTCGGCGGCCTTGAGGTCCTCACCCAGGTCCTCTATCCTTTTTCCAAGGGACCTCTGGTACTCTATCTTGTCCGCGGCGTCTGCGCCGGACTTTCTAAGTTTCGCGATCTCGTTGGAGAGGGAGTTCTTTTCATTCTTCAGTTTCTCCGTTTCCTGTATGAGCCCACGTCTCCTTTCGTCGATCCCGGAGAGCCTGCCGGTGTCGAAAGGGGCGCCCCTCTTCGCCAGGGCCGAGTTCACCGCGTTGATATTTTCACGGATCAGTTTCGGGTCGATCATTTAATCCTCCAGCACATTGGAATTGAATTCTATCGGTTTGTAGGTATAGACGGTGCCGTTCAGGGTTGAGAACGCTTGACCCCCGGCGAGGAGTTGGACCCTCTTGGCCTTCGTGAAGTTGGCAAGAAAGGAATTGATGATACAGTAGACCGTCTGTATCTCTTTCAGGGGATCGAGCTTCACGACGGTCATGTCCGATGAAAAATTCAGGATAAGTGTACCACCCCCGTCAGACACAACATCGATGAGCGAAAGCGTTTCGGGAAGCGCCTTGTCTTTTTTCAGGCTTGCGACGATAATATCTGCCTTTTCCTTGTCCGTCATGATGTTCTTGGCCTGGACAGTTTTCATGATGAGCTTCCCCCTGGGTGTGGGGTAATAGATCTTAAGCTCGCTTTTTTCTTCGACAACTACCGTTTTCGGGGGCTGTACCACATTGATGTAGCGAAAAGCGAAGAAGCCGGCGGCAGCTAAGGCGATGATCACCAGGATGATGATGAAGGGTGACCTGGTCGGTTTTTTGTCTTTCTGAGGTTTTTCCCCTACGAAGATGTCGTAGCCGATCTTACGCACCTGTGCCCGCCTCACGTTTCGTGCGAAACTCATCGATAAGGTCTGCCGATCTCATCACCCTGAAGATGGGATATATGGCGGAGTTCCTGTAAGCGTTGAGGAAATTGTCGTGGATCTCCCGCTTGAAAGCGGCGCTTACGTCTTCGAGGATGATGGTATTGAAGTCGTGGCAGACCGCGTCGAAGGCCGTGGCAAGGACACAGAAGTGGGTGTTGATACCGCCGACGGCAACGGTGTCGACACCGAGCGTCCGCAGCGTCTGGTCGAGATCGGTCTTGAAAAAGGCGCTGAAACGCCGCTTGTCGAGGATGATGTCCGAGGGCTCCGGTCCAAGGTCGGAAAGGGGTTTCGTTCCGTCGGTCCCCCGGATAGCATGGGGTTTCATGCGTCCCCGGAAGATGAAGTCATTCTGCAGGAAACTGTCGCAGGCGAAGATGACGGGGATGCCGAGGCCGCGGGCCGTTTTGAGGAGGTCCCTCACCACGGGGATGATCTTCTCCTCGTCTTTGAGGCCTTTCAATGGTTTTTCATAATTCCCTTCAAGCATGTCCACAATGATGATCGCCGGTTTCATGATATGTCCTTTTTTATGCCCTTGAGAAAGAGCCTGACGAAGTTGTCGCGCATGGCAGGTGCGAGCGAGACCGTGTCCGTGTCCCGCATGCGCGCGATGGTCTCGATGGTTAACTTCACGTAGTAAGGGACGTTCCGTTTCCCCCGGTGGGGATGGGGTGTAAGGAACGGGGCATCCGTCTCAGCCATTAACCTGTCAAGCGGGACATAGCGTACCACGTCTTTCAGGCCGGAGGCCGTTTTGTATGTGATGGTCCCCGGTATGGAGATGAAGAACCCCATATCCAGGAACTTCTTCGCCGTTTCCAGGTCGTAGGAATAGCAGTGGATCACACCGCCTCCGCTGCGGTATTCACTTTTCAGGATCTCGAGGGTCTCTTCGCGGGCCTGCCGAGAATGGACAATGATGGGAAGGCCGATGTCCTGCGCCAGGGCGAGTTGTCGGGCGAAGGCATTTTTCTGGATGTCTTTTGGCGAGTAGTTCTTGAACAGGTCGAGGCCCACCTCGCCGTAGCCGACGATCTTCGGATGCTTTGCCGCCTCTCTTATCGTTCTTTCCAGCCTGTCATTGTAGTCTTTCGCGTTGTGGGGATGGATGCCGATCGCCCCGTAGATGAAAGGATAGCGGTCGATGATCTGCCTCACCTTTCCGAAATAGGACTCTTCGGTGCCGACGGTAAGGATATATTCGAGGCCCTCGTCGGCGCTTTTGCCTATGACCTGTTCCAGGTCCTTATCGAATGATTCCATTTCCAGGTGGCAGTGCGAATCGACGAACATGAATTCTTATAACATATTAGCGGTGAGGCTTCAATGGATGAAGACAGGTAGTTTGGTTTCTATAGTTTCTATAGTTTCTTTGGTTTCTTTAGTTTTTACAAACCAGACAAACCAGACAAACCAAAGAAACTTTTTGCATTTATCAATACAACGCCCAAAGGTTTTTACATATGGCAGAGGTTCTTCGCCGTACAGTCTATGCAGTGATCGGTGTCGAACGAGGTGAAGGGTTCGTCGGGGTCGAGCATGTGGGAGATGACCGTTTCGAGGCCATGCGTGTAGGCATTGAGAAGGAGTGCCCTCCCAGCTCCATCCTTACCCTTGAAGAACGTTTCTTCGTTGTTGCTGCCGAGGAGGATGAGCTTTGCGTCCATCTTCTCAAGGTGTGTATCCTGCTGTGCTGAAAAGATGTACATGTAGATGGGGAGTTGGAATGAAGGGACATGGTCGTGGATCGAGACGATATCACCGAAAGAGGCCTTTTGCATGATCCTTGCCGGGTACTGTTTCGAAGTGCCTGTCTTGTAGTCGATGACGGTGTACCTGTCCGTTGCGCTGTGATGGTCCACGCGGTCGATCCTGCCGGAGAGACTGACGTCCGTGCCGTTCGTTTGCAGCACTCCGGTGAATTTTTCTTCGAGATGCTTTATGACAATTGGTCCGTCCAATGCCTCCAGGTGTTTTTTCAGGAAAGAATCAAGCTTGTAGGCGGCAATGCGCTGGAACATGTAGAACTCCCCGGAGCGAGGACGGCCATCAAAATGTGCCTTCAGTGACCTCTCCATGCTCGCGCGGACATCGCCTTCCATCTGCCTGGTGAGGGAAAACCCCAGGAATGGGCGAAAGGTCTCAAGAAGGATGCTGTGGACGATCCCGCCGCGGTCAGTGGCTTCGATGTCCTCCGAGAAGACCTGGCGCTCCTCGAGTCCGATGAGGCGGGTGAAGTAGTAGAGGAGGGGACATCGCACGTAGGTGTCCACGGTGCTCGGTGAAAGGCCCCGCTGCCTTATGGCGGCGATCATGGCATCGGTCTTTTTGATGACCGGCGGCGCACTTTCACGCTTTAAATTAACGGGGAGAATGGTGCGTTCGACGGGTATGACATCGAGCTTTCCCTGTCTTCTTTCTTCCTCCCAGAGTATCTCCTCGATGTACCTGCTGCGCGGTCTTTCTTCGGCGCTGCGGTAGATGAGGTGGACCTCGCTTGCGCTCCCCACAAGACGGTAGAAGTTATAGCGGTATATCGCTTCGGTGAACTCGGGCGGGGGGATACCCAGCGTTTCAAAAACGCCCAGCGGGATGAGGGGATTGACCTGCCGCGGCCCCGGGAGGACGCCTTCGTTAACATCGAGGATAATGACCCGGTCAAAGGAGATGCTCCTCGATTCGAGCATGCCGATGATCTCCAGCTCTTCTATCGGATGTGTGTCGAAGGGGAGGGTGGCGCCGCCAAGGTAATGGAGGGCGAGGTCACAGAGCGATCGCGTGTTCTCCGCGGGGTCGGTGGACAGTACCGCGGCACTGAACTGGGTCGCTTTCAAGGATCCGAGAGTTTCGAAAAGTGTGGTGAAAATGGCTCCGGAGAGGACGTATGAGCGCACGGGGGTCCTCAGGAGGATCGCCTCCAGGGCCTCTTCAAGACATGCCGCCACCTCCCCGACGGTGCCGGCGTTCTCGAAATTCATGAAGAAAAGACGGTGGACCTCTGCAAGGGCACCGCGGCACCGCCCGCAGTCCCCTTGCCCGGCGGCGCTGTCCATGCCGCCGCTTCGCCTTCTATCTGCCCGAGGGTGACGAGCGCTCTGCCGGCGATGGCGCTTTGCCGGTTCTCACCGGTCAGTGACCGTTCGATATGGAGAAGGAGACCGCGAAGGCCGGTATCCGAGGTAAGGTTCTTGATGAATGGATGGAGCATAACGGCGAGGTATTCGCCCGCGGGATAATGCCCGTCAGACCTCTTTTGGATGCGCGCGTTCAGGATGTGCCTGACGAGGTCGAAGAGGGCCGTCCTTTCCACGGGGTACCCCATGGAGATGTTGCAGTGAAGTTCTGTTCTGTCGATCACAAAATTGAGGAGCGGGAAGAGGGGGTCAGAGACAGGCAGAACGATGGCCGTTTTATTGTTTGTGCCTTCTCCTATGATCCGGTGTGTTTCGAGGACCTCTGCGTGAGCGTCGTATCCGGCATGGAGGTGGATCGCCGGTGTTCGCGGCTCACCGGTGCCGATGTGCTCGGCCGTTGCCTTAAGATACGAGATGAGGTCCTTCAGAATGGGCCAGTTCTCCGGGTTGCCCTCCAGGACGAGTGTTGCCCGGCCTGAGTCCCAAAAGCACTTTATTATCTCCCGCTCAATGCCGGTAAGCCCGAAGATGCCTGCAAACAGGACCGTGCCGGGATCGCCGGGTACGTCCTCACGGATCTCTTCCAGTGCGGCCAGGTACTTCGTGCCCCTTGTGAACCAGCCCTTTTCACCCAGCAGGCCGTGGAACTCTTTGCGGAGGATTGAGACATTCGCGAGCAATTCATTGACGCTTGCCGGTACGTCGTAACCGATGGCGGCGTTCTTCTCCACATCGAGAAGGGTGCTGTTGCCGATACCCTCCGTATCGAGGCGGTCGATGAAGTCGAGGAGATATTTTCCCCAGTAAAAAAAATCACCAAACCCTTTCTTCCTGAAAGGGTGGTGATCGAAGGCGGACAGGGAACGGATCAGGCCATGCAGGAGCCAGACGGCATCGGCGCGGTCGAGGTCCGCGAAAGCGGGCCTTCTCCTGCGGGCGATGTGATCGATGAACTCGTCGAGCGAAAAGGACCGCGGCGGAAAGAAGGCCTTGCCGCCAGAGGCCCCGGCGAGACGGGCCTTGAGATAGAGCGAGGGGCGCTTTCCCGGAAAGACGACGGCGGTACCCTCGTAGCCGTTGGCATCTTCGTTTATGATCTTTACAACTTCATCGATAAGGTCCGATCCAAAGGGAATGGCATAAAGTCGGCTCATACTTCGACTACCTCCCCCTCGTCTATGTACAGAAGGAACCGCTTGACCTCTTTGTCCGGATGCAATTCGGCGATGAGCTTTCCGTAATGCCTGATCTGGTCGGCGTGGCCGGCGTAGCGGGTCTCGCCGGTCTTGTAATCGATGACGTCCACAACATCGGGACGGACCACTATGCGGTCGATCTTGAATGTGTTGCCGCTTCCGTCGACGATCTCTCTCTCGTTGAAGAACGATATACCGGGTCCGCCTTCGAAGAAGTACCTGAAATCGGGGTTGTCGAAGAAGTCTTTCAGGGACCGTCCGATCTCTTCCCCGGCGTTGCCGATGCGCTCATGTGCCGCGGCCTCTCGAGCGAGGGACAAGATGACACCATCGTCAACAGGGAGAGTTCCGATCAAAGCGAGCGCCCGGTGCATTGCGTCGCCTTTTTTACGGGCCCTGACGGTATGCCTGGTAAGACCCCCCGCGTCCGAGATACCGGGTTTGATCTTTGCCGCCCACCCCGTATAGCCGGTGAAGTCATTAAAGGCCGGCGCAACCCGGCCGCCTCCTTCCAGGGGAGCACCCTCCATGGAACCCTGCGATGGAAGGACGGCCCTTGTGTCTCCGAGGACGATCCCGGTATCCTGCCGCCGGTATGGCCGCATCTCTTCCATGTTGAAAAGGTAATCGATGAGATGATTTTTCTGTCTTTTTCCATCGGTGAGGAAGACGTAAAGCTCTTCTTCGGCCCGGGTGAAGGCCACATAAAGATTGTTGAGCTCGTCGGAGAGGTATTCGCGCTCTTTTGTCAGGTAGAGCTCCGCCAGAGCCGGCGACACAGCCGTGTAGTCCTTTTTCAGGTAGAGGAGCCTCAAGCCGTCATCACCGGACTGGAAGTATTGCTGCCTGTCCCGGCCCGAGGATGCACCGAACGTTGTCAGTGTGATGAAGGGCAGGATGACAACGGGAAACTGGAGGCCCTTTGCCTTGTGGATGGTGAGGACCTTTATGGCGTTGAGGGAATCCGAGGTGGGCAGGAGAAAGGCCCTGTCATCGTCGGTGTGGCCGTACGACGTCCCTTCCGCACCCCCCTGGAAGAATGCAATAAAGCCCGTGATGCTGCTGTCGTCGGCCCCTTCACGCTCCTTGACGAGTTCAAGGAAATGCAGGAGATAGGGCGCGTCGTCGGGGAAACGGGCGAAGACCTCCCATTGCCTGAAGAAGCTGACGATGAGGTCATACAGGGGAAGATAGCCGGCCATCGTGAGGAAACCGGCCATGTGCCCTTCGAAGATCTCGCCGAAGTCGGACCTGAAGGCATGATAGAGGAATTCCGGCACGTCAGTGAGATATTTCCGGGAGAGCCACAGGGCCATTGCAGATGTCTCGAGGCCAGTTTTGCCGCCGAATATCCTGCCTGTTATGAAAGATGCAAAGGAAAGATCGTCATCGGATTTGTCGATGAACCTGAGGAAGCTCATGACCTCCCCGATGAGGGGATTGTTCCTGATGCTCACGGTGTATTCCGACTCCACGTTGAGGTTCATGGACAGCAGTACCCTGACGACTGCCTTTGCCTCTTCCCGCGTCCGTACGAGGACGGCTATGTCCCTTTCGCGAAAGACATTGCGTGCCATGATCCTCTCTATGAGGTCCCGCAGTCTCTCTTCGATGATACCCCCTGACTCCTCCCTGGTGAAGACCTCCTGCCGGTCGTCCCCATCATCTCCGATGGTGATCTTTTCTATCGCCACGTACCCCTTGTCTTTTTTCGCTTCAAGAAAGCGCTGCCTTGCGTCGTGATAGGCGGCAACAACATTTTCCAGTGACCCGGGAGGGTGCTGACCGAGGATCGACCCGGCAAGGCCCAAAAGGTGCACCGCGTCGAAGACCTCGTTGTTGAAGGAGACGATGTTTTCGCCGCTGCGGTAGTTGGTATCGAGAAGGATCTCTTCATGAGGGTAATATTCGTACCGGCTCGCCACTTTGTCGACGAGGTCCGGTCTCCCGCCGCGCCACCGGTAGATCGCCTGTTTTTTGTCACCCACCAGGAAGAGCGTACCGCCGCGGCCCAGCGCCTCTTCTGCAAGGACCTCTATGTTCTTCCACTGGAGAAGACTGGTGTCCTGAAACTCGTCGATAAGGAAATGGATATACCGCTCGGCAAGGGCGTAATAGATCTCGGGGACGAAGTCCCTTCGCTTCATGACATCCTGGAGGAGGCGGTTAAGCTGTTCGATGGGGATGACCCGCCTGAAGTACGTTACCTCACGTTGGAACACCTCTTTGAAGAGTGAGTAGACCTCCAGGTATGGGAGAAACTTCGATGCCGCTAAGGCCTCGGCGTATATACGACGCAGACCGATCAGGTCATCCCAGAGTTTTTCATCGGACGCAACCGGGGGTGCGCTGCTTTTTTTCACGCACTCCTCAAGGGAGCGTTCAAAAAAGACGCTTTGCGAGAGCGCGTCGCCGCGGGGATCGGCACATTTCTCGATGGCCTTGAGGGCGTTGGCAAGGGGCAATATACTTTTGTTGGCTGTCAGCGCGTCAAGGATCGATCGTGCCTTTTCCGCGATCTTTTTCCGCACCGATCCGGCAGCGGAGCGCATCTCGTCGTCGGGTATGAAAAGGTCCTTGTTTTCCTTGGCCTCTTCACCCCAAAAGGTGGTGATGGTCTCCTTCAGGAGATCTTTCGGGACCCAGCTCGTATGGTCGCCTTCGAGGTCTATGTAGTTCCGGAGGAAGGTGTCGAATATGTCCCGGGCCGTTTCGTTCTCGCCGGCCTTCTGAAGACATTCCCTGAGGGCAAGGTCGATGAGCTCCTTCGTTTGGGTCGATACGTCGAAGTCAGGCGGGAGACCGAGCTGCATGGCCGACGCCTTCAAGGTAAGATTGACGAAGCTGTCGATGGTGCCCACGTTGAAGTGGGCAAAATCCTTGAGAAGCTCCGAGAAGCGGTTCTCCATGGTTCCCATGAGGTAATTTCGCAGCCTTCGGGTCTTTTCGGCATCGTTCGTGCTACCGGAGATGGCGCCGTCTTCCGTACTGTCTTGTGCACAAGGGCCAGTGTCGGGGGCCACCGTTGTGATCCCCTCCATGATCGTGTCGAGGGGCTTGACGGGGGAGTTCTCAAAAGGCACATCGAGGATGATGCGCTTCATCCAGTCCAGTATGCGGGCGCGCATCTCCTGTGAGGCCTTGTTGGTGAAAGTGATGGCGACGATGTTCGCCATGTGCGTCTGGAGGGTGGTATCCGCCAGGGCGCTGGCGAGAAGGACTTCCAGATAGTGCCTGGCGAGGCTGTATGTCTTGCCTGAGCCCGCAGACGACCGGACGGTGAGTATCTGAGGTTTCAGAGCGGGGGTCTCGTCACCGGCCATGGGTCCGATCAGCGGTAATCCTGTTCCTGTGTGATGCCGGAGAGCCCCCGGCTCCCGTCGCAGACCTTCGCGTTGGCAATGGTCTCAAGAACGATACATGACAGGAACAGCACAACTATGCCAACGATAAGGTTCCTGAAAAACCTCTTTGATCCGGCATTCATTTTAGTACCCCCGTATGGTGTGGTAACGTGTGCCTGGAAGAATATCATATCGCTCCAGTTGAGTCAAAGAAGCCTTGAGGTGTACGCGACAGAAAGAAAAATGACCGTGCTCCCGGGGATGTCATGTCGTTATGTCCGGTGATGGGTCTTTTTTAAGCTGTTTTTTTGGAATTGGCCATCCTGACCGCGAGAACCGTGAGCGCAACGATGAGCCCAAGTCCGCCCGCAATTACGGGAGTCGTCAGAATGTCCTCCGGCAGCGATTCGTAGAGGCCGATGATCCCGAAGATCATGAAGATGATCGCGGCGAACCACTTGATGAGCCTCTCGGGAATTTTTTTGCCGAGTACGATCCCGATGATGATGCCGATGGCGTCGGCGATGATCATCGCCGTGGTCGTGCCGAGCCATACAACGATGATGTTGTCATACCTTGTCGCAAGCGCTACCGTCGCGAGTTGTGTCTTGTCCCCCATCTCGGCCAGGAAAAAGGCCACCGCCACGGTCCAGAACGGACTGAAATTGAAACGCTTGTCCTCTCCCTCGAGCGTGTCCCCCCGGAGCGTCCAGAGGCCGAAGAGTATAAAAGACGCGGAGGCGGCGATCTGTATGTAATTGATGGGGATGAACCTGGTGAGGTAGCTCCCTGCGACGACCGCCATGAAGTGGTTCACCAGGGTTGCAACGAATACGCCGAACAGGACGGTCTGCCAGCGGTAGCGTGAGGCGAAGGCCATGGCCAAAAGCTGGGTCTTGTCCCCCATCTCGGCAAGAACTACGAAGATAAGGGACGCGAAATATACGCTCACCGGGACCTCCTCGGATCATAAAAAAACGAGACACTCCGGCGTGAATGCCGAAGGTCTCGCTAATTGGTCTTACTCGCCAATGACAGGACCAGGGTTGCCCCAGCATGTTGATCCTGTCTCGCTAGCTACTCCCCTTCAGGTGCTGCTAAAAACGTTGATAATGTAAACTAAATTGAAAAAAAAATCAAACGAGCCCCGGGATCATTGGACAGCGCCTTCCGCCCTGCTGACGAGCATGTTCATGAAACAGCCGGCGATCTTGGAAAGGTTCTTTTCGTTGAGAAAAACGATATAGGCGTCCATCGAAAGTTCCGCGTCCGTTATCTGCACCTCTTTCAGGACCCCCTGTTTCAGTTCATTGCGCACAACGGGTTCAACGATGAACGAAGCACCTTCTCCCCTCCTGAGCAGTTCCTTGGTAAATTCGAGATTGCTCGCTTCATATAGTATGGTAGGTGTCAGGCCTTTGCTCCTGAATGCTTCCATAACGATCTTTCTTGTTCCCGATCCCTCTTCCCTCATGATGAGGGGGACCTTCGAGATCTCTTCAACGGTGACCGTCTCTTTTTGCGCGAGCGGGTGGTCCGGGGAAATGACGAGAAGGATGTTCTCTTTCCGGAAGATAATGCTGTTGAGGAATTTTGGGGCTGTATCGCTCGCGACGATGGCGAGTTCGTTCTTCATGTGGAGAAGGCTCTGCATCATCTCCATGGAACTGCCTTCGCTGAGGTGAATGCTGACACCGGGGTAGAGGGCGTGAAACATCGAGATATAGTTGGGCATCAGAAAACGTGCATATGTATTTGTTGTCCCGATATGCAGGGTCCCGGTACGCACCTCTCTTATCCTGTCCAGGACCTGCTCGGCTTCGTGTTCAAGTTGAAAGATCTTTTGCGCGTAGCTGAAAAGCATTTCTCCCGCTTCGGTGAGATATAATTTTTTCCCTGCTTTGTTGAAGAGCTTCAGGCGCGTAATGGTTTCCAATTGCTTGATCTGGGACGAAACGGCCGGCTGGCTTACGCAAAGGTGCTCCGCGGCCCTGGTGAAGCTGTGCTCTTTGGCTGATTCGTAGAATATTCTCAGCTGGTTAAGGTTCATAACGGTCATCCCGTACCATTTGACAGCCATGCAGGAGAAAAGCCGCTTTTTCAGATATCAGTAAATATCCGCCCGTTCGAGAATATCGCAGAGGCCTGTGGTTTAGAAGGAGTGATTCACAACGTCAGTATTTGCTGCCTCTTCGCTGCGGGCGAAACCTTCCGTTGGACACTATATGAACAAGTATACATAAGTTTTTCTTATGTGCAACATAATTTATATGTATTTGACATTATTTCGTTATCTTTCCATGATTTAAAAAAAACAATCAGGAGGGCCATGTATGAAGGACATGAGAGATTTTATCCGTGAAGCCGAAAAAGAGGGGCAGCTCAAGAGGGTAAAACCCGAAGTGGATTGGAACCTTGAACTGTCCCATATTGCCAAGTTGAACGAAGAAAAAAGCGGGCCGGCACTCCTGTTCGAGAATGTGAAAGACTACAAGACGCCGGTGATCACCAGTGTTTGCACCACAACGCAGAGGCTCTCCCTGATCATGGGCGAGCCGAGGGGCTCAAGCCTTGTGGACCTCATGCGTGCGTGGGTCGGAAAAGGAAAAGGGAGTATCCCCCCCAAGTGGGTCGAGAAGGCCCCCTGTAAAGAGAATAAAATGATGGGGAGCGATGTGGACCTTTTCAAGTTCCCCGTCCCCCACTATTATCCCCTAGACGGCGGAAGATTTATGGGAACTGCCCACTTTTTTATCACCAAAGACCCCGAGACAGGGTGGATCAACCTCGGAACCTACAGCGCCCAGCTTCTTGAGAAAGATCGTATGGGGACGCAGTTCATAAAGGGGAAACACTCCGATCATATGCTGAAGAAATATGCGGCCATGAAGAAGCCCATGCCGGTGGCGTGCGTTATCGGATGCGATCCTCTTCTCTTTCTCGTCGGTGCAGCGCGCATCTCTGCCTTTGTGTCGGAGTATGATTTCGCCGGTTCCGTCCGTGGAGAGCCGATCGAGGTGGTCAAGGGCGAAACGGTGGACCTGCCTATGCCGGCCCATGCGGAGATCGTTGTAGAAGGCGAAGTGGACGCCAATGAATTTATGGATGAAGGTCCTTTCGGGGAGTATACCGGATATTATTCGGGTGTCGGAACAGACAAGCGTAATTTTGATCAGGTCAACTGCGTGACGTACAGGAATGACCCTGTCTTCTGGGGTACCACGGTGGGCAGTGCCGTTACCGATACGCACATGACCATGGCCCTTTCCTACGGCGCCACGCTCTGGCAGCAGCTGACCGAAATGAAGATCCCGGGCATCAAGGCGGTATACTGTCCTCCGGAGGGAGCGGGAAGATTTCTGGCCATCATCTCCATGAAACAGATGTATCCCGGCCATGTTGACCAGGTTGCCACTGCCGCGATCTCCACAGAGATGGGCGCTTACGGTCTTAAGACGGTTATTGTCGTTGATGAGGACATCGATCCCTGGGATATCCCGAGGGTGCTCTATGCCTTGAGCTTCAGGTTCCAGCCCAACCGCTGCCAGGTAATCAAAAGGGGCCGTTCAACACCCCTCGATCCGTCACTGCCGATCGATGCCAGGGACATAACGGGCAGGATCATCATTGATGCAACCATCCCGTACGAATGGAAGGAGAAACCCATACCGATCGAACTTGATCCGGAAATGGTGAAGAGGGTCCAGGAAAGCTGGTAGGAGTTGGGACTTTAGAGAGGTTATTAAAATTAGGGGGCAATAATGAGACCGATACGATACACCGATGAAATGATAAATGAGTTCAAACAGGACGGATACTGGACAGATGAGATCTTTTACGATTTCTGGACAAATAACGCAGCGGAGCTGGGGGACAGGGAGGCCCTTGTTGATTCAAAATACCGGGTTACGTGGAAACAGGCGAGGAAGATGCTCAACAACCTTGCCTATGCCTGGGTCAGTCTGGGGATACCAAAGGATTCGCGGATAATAATCCAGGCCCCGAACAGCGTCTACGGGTTTCTTGCCCGGGTTGCGTCTGAAAGGGCAGGTCTTATTTCGCTCACAGTGTATCCCTATTTGAGGGAGAAGGAACTGGACTACATGCTTGAGAGAACTGAGGCCGTAGCGGTGGCCATTCCCCAGATTTATCGGAAATTCAATTACCTTGAAATGTACAAGGAACTCAAAAGACATCACCGAATCTGAAATATTTTTTTCTCTTTGATGAGGAGGTGCCCGAAGGTGCGCCGGATGGTACTTTTTCACTTTTAAAACTGGCAAATCAGGATGTTGACGAATCGAAATATGCGCAGCTGGATGAGAGGAAGTTCAGCGCATATAACGATGTGGGTCTCCTGACAAGCACTACGGGGACCACAGGTCTTCCCAAACTTGTTGAATGGCCGATCGCATCCAGGGTCTGCACTTCCAAGGCAAGGATTGATGCATCTGGGAATTGACAAAAGATGATATCACCGTGGCCATTGCGCCACATGCCGGCGGCGCTGCAGGGACCCTTACTTATTTTGCGGCCCCCCTGGCTGGGCGCAAAAACGGTGCTGATGGAGGAATTTGACCCTGAAGGCGCCCTGGCGCTGATAGAAAAAGAAAAGGTAACTGCCATCGGTGTGGTGCCCACACATCTTGTGAGAATGCTCGAAGTGGATGCAACGAAATATAATTTGAGTTCTTTGAGGTTTATACGGTCCGCCGGCGGCTATCTGCCGCCCCAGGTTGCAGAGGAGGCGGAGAAGAAGATTCAAGGCAACGATCACGAGCGATCTCGGGACCCAGGATGTGGGTTCTGTGTCGGGATGCAACATCGATGATCCCGGTGAAGTAAGAAGAAGAACAGTGGGAAGGATGCTCCCCGGTAACAAGGTAAGACTCCTTGATGATGACGGTAAAGATGTAAGGACTGGTGAACCCGGCCAGCTATGGTTCAGCGGACCCCATGCGCCTGCCGGTTATTATCGTGACCCCGAATCGACTGCGCGGTGTTTTTGATGATAACGGTTGGACAACGACAGGTGATATTGTTAAGGAAGAAGAAGGCTGTCTCTGGATTATGGGCAGGTCGAAGGATATGATTATCAGGGGCGGTCAGAATATCTATCCTGCAGAGATCGAAGGTATTCTCAATGAACACCCGAAGATAACCAATGTTGCAGTCGTTGGGTACCCGGACAAAGAAATGGGAGAGCGGACCTGTGCCTATGCTGTATTGAAGGCAGGTGAAACCCTTGACAAAAGAAGAGATGGTTGCCTTTTTGAAAGAGAAGAAACTGTCTGCCTACAAACTGCCTGAACGGCTTGAAATCATTGACGCCATGCCTACTGTCGGCGATTCCGGTAAGGTGGACAAAAAGGTGCTCAAGACCGATATCGAGAAAGAAGGTCGCCGGGGGATGAATAATGAAGACGATCCTGATCGTCTCCACCCTTGACACCAAGGGTACGGAAACCTTTTACCTGAGGGACAGGATAAAAGAACTGGGCGCAGAGCCCGTCGTACTGGATATCTCCATGAGGCCATCCGGGGGAGCGGGTGCCGATATTCCTCCGGACAAGGTGGCGGAGGCGGGAGGAAGCAGCATTGAAGAGATCCTTGCATCCGCGGAACGGGCAAAGAATACCGCCATCATGACGAAAGGTGCGGCGATCATTGCGCTTAATATGTGGAAAGAAGACAAGCTTGACGGGATCATCGGAATCGGCGGTTCAACCGGTTCACTGATGGCAACGGACGTGATGCGGGCACTGCCCTTTGGCGTGCCGAAGCTTATGATATCCTCCACGGCGGCCCTGCCCGGTATGTCCACGAGATATATCGATATCGGCGATATTGCGCTTATGCACTCGGTGGTGGAGATATCGGGGCTTAGCGATATTCTGAAGAACGTTATCGACAGGGCGGCACGGGCAATATGCGCAATGGCGGAGGCAACACCCCTTTCGTTGAGGCACGACGAGAAAAACAAAAAGGCAGTTGCCCTTACCATGCTTGGACCCTGCGAGAAATGTGCCAGCGCCGTGAGGATGGCCCTGGAGACGAAAGGGTATCAGGTGATCGGTTTCTCTGCAGCAGGCATCGGCGACAGGGCGATGGAGGCGATGGTGGCGCAGGGGATCTTTGATGGGGTGATCGACCTTGCGCCGGGCGCGGTGATGGAGCATCTTGTAGGGGGCATGAGGGACGCCGGGCCCCGCAGGATGGAGGCGGCAGGCAAGGCCGGTATCCCTCAGATCATTTCGACCTGCGGCGTGAACCACATAACTCCGCCGAAATCAAAATACACCGAAGACCATAGGGCCAGCAGGAAGTATGATCTCGATAAGTTCCGGACATGGCTTCGAGCGTCACCGGATGAACTGAGGGCCGCCGCACGCGCATTTGCGGAAAAACTGAACGAGGCACGCGGCCCGGTGAAGGTTATGATCCCCATGAAAGGATGGTCCTCTGTCGATATGCCGGGCAGCAGCACCTACGATCCCGCAGAGGACAGATTTTTTGTTGACGAACTGAAAAAAACCGGGGATAAAGATAGAAATTGTAGAAGTAGATGCCAACATGGAAGAGCCATTATTTGCCCGGTCGGTCATCGATGCCGGAATGGGCCTTTTGGGATGATCCGGTCATGGTTTTCAGAGCCTGCAGGGCCACAGGTCCACGAACTTTTTCATGTGAGCTAAAAGTGAATAACGGGATATAAAAAAGGAGGTTTCAATGCACCTATTACCGAGATTTGATTATTACGAACCGAGAGATATTGCCGAAGCATGTAAGCTGCTTTCCGAGTTCAAGACCTCTGCCAGGATCATCGCAGGGGGCACTGATATTCTGGTGAATATGAAGAAGGGATTGCTTTCGCCGAATATCTCGTGGGTCTGGCAAAGATCCCCGGCCTTTCCGAGGTAGAACCTAAAAAGGGAGGGATTTCCATAGGCGCTCATCTGATCGTTGAGAAGCTGGTTGAGTTTGATCTTATAAGAAAAAAGCTTCCCATTCTTTCGAAGGCCGCCTCTGTGCTCGGTTCTCCTCTCGTAAGAAACAGGGCGACAATAGGGGGCAACATCGTTACTGCCAGACCGGCTGCGGATCTCCCGCCCCCTCTTATTGCCATGGGGGCAAGGGTAAAGCTCAGGAGCAAACGGCAGGAGAGGGAAATTTCGCTGGATAAATTCTTTAAAGGTCCCGGTCAGACAATAATAAAGCCCGGAGAGATACTTACAAAGATCGTGATCGATGAACCTGCCGCCTTTTACGGGTGGTGATTATATAAAGCTGATGCACAGAAAGTCTCTTGAGATTGCAATCGTGGCCGTTGCGGCAAGGATTACCCTCGACGGTCCCGACGGTACCATCAGGGACGCGAAGATCGTGCTGAGCTCAGTGGCGCCCAGGGCGATCCATGCCGTCCGTGCGGAGAAGGTGCTGATTGGCGAAAAACCGACGGAAAAGCTTTTCGAACATGCGGCAAATCTTGCGTCTACAGAGTGCACACCCATAGATGATATTCGCGGCGGAGCGGAGTATCGGTGCGCCATGGTGGGGGTACTCGTAAAGCGCACGCTGCTCAATGCTTTAAATGAAGCAAAGGCAAATGACAGAAAGAGGTGAACGATGAAGAAACTAATAACTCTTATTGTGAATAAAAAAGAATATGAGATAGCGGTGGCACCCAACAGGACCCTTGCTCAGGTGCTCAGGGAAGACCTTGACCTTCTGGGAACAAAAGTGGGCTGCGGTATCGGAGATTGCGGGGCCTGCACCGTTATTCTCGACGACCGCCCCGTCAATTCCTGCCTGGTCCTTGCCGTCCAGGCGAACGGCAGCGAGATTACCACTATCGAAGGTGTGGCCGATGGCCAAGATCTCCACCCTGTCCAGCAGGCCTTTGTTGAACATGGCGCGATCCAGTGCGGGTTCTGTACCCCCGGTATGATCCTTTCGGCGAAGAGCCTCCTTGAAAAGAATCTGGACCCGACAGAACACGAGATCAGGGAAGCGTTGTCCGGGAATCTTTGCAGGTGTACGGGATATCAGAAGATCGTCGAAGCGGTCCAGTCGGCAGCGAAGACAATGAAGAAATGAAGGAGGAAGCTGATATGAAGGAATATACAGTAATAAATACGAGACTTCCGAAGGTAGATGCCCGGGCCAAGGCAACGGGCGAGTGCGCGTTATACCGATGATCTCTCCATGCCCAATATGCTCTACGGCGCACTCGCTCCAGAGCCCTGTTGCCCATGCAAGGATTAAAAAAATCGATACTTCAAAGGCAAAGAGACTCCCGGGTGTGAAAGATGTGGTTACGGCAAAGGAGGCCGGAGCTCGTCAAGTTCGGGGTGAGCCCGGCGCGCTACGATGAGACAATTTTCTGCATTGATAAGGTGAGATACATAGGGGATGAAATCGCCGCAGTTGCTGCCGTGGACCTGGAGACGGCCCTTGAGGCCGCTGCGCTGATCGAAGTGGAGTACGAAGAACTGCCCGCAATTCTGGATCCCTTTGAGGCCATAAAGGAAGGGGCAACGGCTATCCATGATGATTTTCCGAACAATATCTGCGCCGAAGTCCATCAGGAGTTCGGCAATGTGGAAGAGGCCTTCAAGACATGTGACTATATCAGGACCGACAAGTTTGTGAACAAGAAGCAGGACGGCGCCTTTCTTGAACCCCAGTCCTGCATTGCCACCTATGACTCGAGCGGCGATCTTACCCTCTATTCGTCGACCCAGACACTCCATTATGTCCAGAGGACCGTCGCCATGGTGCTTGGGCTCCCCATCGGGAAGGTGCGAGTGACAAAACCGTGCGTTGGCGGTGGTTTCGGGCCCAAGGCATCGGCAAGTACGCTTGAACTGGTAACAAGTCTTATTTCAATGCGAACAGGCAGGCCGGTGAAGATGACCTTTACCCGGGAACAGGTCTTTCAGCACAGCCGGGCGAGACACCAGTTCTTCCATGAATTGACGACGGGAGTGAAAAAGGACGGTACCCTTGTTGCCCTGAAAAATATCTGTCATCTGGACGGCGGAGCGTATTCGAGTTTTGGCATTGCAACGGTCTATTACGGGGGGTCGCTTCTTGGGTGCGCCTTATAAACTTCCCAATATGAAGTACGACGGGTACAGGATGTATACAAATAAGCCGGCAAACGGGGCACAGAGAGGCCATGGAGGCGTGGTAGCCAGGGCCGCATGGGAACAGCAGCTGGACGTAATCGCCGAGGAACTGGGTATGGATCCCCTCGAATTACGGCTGAAGAACATGATGAAGAGAGGCGATGTGACCTGCAATGATTTTAACATGAGCAGTTTCGGTATGGAAGAATGCCTGGAAGCAATACGGGATGGTTCAGGATGGAAAGGAAAAAAGGGAAACTTCCCAAAGGGAAAGGGCATAGGCGTTGCCTGCGGTTTCTTTGTCTCCGGCGCAGGTTTTCCCATCTATCGTTCCGAGACATTTCACTCAACGGCAATGATCAAGCTCTCCGAAGATGGTGGAACCATCAATCTTTATACGGCGGCAGCGGATATCGGACAGGGATCTGATACGGTCCTGACGATGATGGCAGCAGAGGCCTCGGGAGTGAGATATGAGGATGTGAGTGTGTCGTCAGGTGACACTGATTTCGGTGTAGACCTGGGCGCATATTCTTCGACGACAGACCCTTATGTCCGGCCATGCGGTAAAGCAGGCGGCTGAAGATGTGAGGAACTCAGGTGCTTGAAGTGCTTTCGGGTAAGTTGAACATCCCTGTAGAGGATATGGATATCAAAGAGGGGCTGATCATATTTCAAAAAAGGAAAGCGTCGATTTCTCCGCCCTCAGGTCAAAATATATCAAGGAACACAGGGGATGGATAGATCCTCCAACGGGTGATGAACTGACCTTTAAAGAAGCGGCCCGTGTCGCCTATTTGGAAAAGGGTGTCGTGGTCGGCAGAGGGAGCCTACAAACCCGGTGAACTGGGTGGTAAATACAAAGGCGCTGCAGTAGGAACATCACCGGCCTACGGATGCTCGGCGCAGGTTGTGGAGGTGACGGTGGATATGGATACCGGAAAGGTGACCGTTGATAATATGACCGATGCCCATGATTGCGGGTTTGCGATCAACCGTACAAATGTCGAAGGACAGATGCAGGGCTCCCTGTCCATGGGGCTTGGAGAAGCGCTCTTCGAGGAAATAAAATTCGATGGAAAGGGCGGGTTGTGAACCCGACCCTCGGGGAGTACCGAATACCCACCTGCTCTCGACATGCCCAATGTGAAGACCATTATTATCGAGAGCGATGAGCCAAACGGTCCCTTCGGGGCAAAAGAGGTAGGCGAAGGGGCGATCATGCCCACTATTCCGGCCATACTGAATGCCATTTATGATGCAACAGGCGTGCGGATAACGGAACTTCCGGTCACATCGGAAAGGTTGTTCATGGCATTGAAGGAAAAAAACAAAAAATGAAAGGAGGTGGAGAGCTATGTCAGTTCTGTTTACCCAAAACTGGGACATAATACCCGGAAGCGAGAGCGAGTATGCGCATTTTATTACGGACAGATATATTCCGGGAACAACGGGCAAGGGTTTCTATCCTGTGGGCGGTTACTATGTAGAGGTTGGGTTCGGACCGAAGGTCGTTGCCGTCTATGCGGCCGAGAGCCTCCAGAGCTGTCGGAGGTTGTCTCAAATCTGCAAAGTTCAAGGAGTTGACCCTGACACTCAAGTCAATGGTGTACAACTATGTTGCCGGTGTCTACGAACCCACCGGCAATGTTAAGCGGGAAAAATATTCCATCCAGAAAGGGGTCTGGAAGTTCAATCAGTATTACGATCTGAGGCCGGGGATCAAAAAGGAGTATGCCGATTTTATTATGAACGAGCATATCCCGGCGCTCAAAGACCTTGATTACCTGGAGATAACGGGAGGGTGGAATGTTCTGTTCGGGGGGTTCAGCGAGATCATCGCCGAATTCACCTTTAAAGACCCCATCGACATTGGAAGGCTGCTCAACAATGAAGATTTCAGAAAGGTCACCATGAAGCTGCGAAACGGATATGTGCTCAACTATCGAAGCAGGATATTGAGGTGCACGGAGCGCTTTGATGAACCGAAATGGTTCAGGCTTTAAAAAAGCTGCTAAGCAAAAAAAGGGGGAGGAGAAAGTTATGGCAGCAAAAGACATTTATGGACCCGCACGATGTACCCACCATCCCGGGTACAGAAGGGATGGGAAAAGATGTATCCGTATCAGTATCAATTTTCCAAGGATGATCCTGAAAGGGCGGCCTTCGAGAGCAGCCAGATCTGGTATTACGATGGCCTTCATTATCCCGAACCGCACTTCCCGTTCGACATCATCTGGGATGAGGCCTGGTCATTGGCGCTTTCTCAGTACAACACCGGCACGTTATAATCCCGCCGGCCATCGGTATCGATCACAGGATCGTCAATGGCTATGTCTATATCACCCCTGTGGGCATTGCAGATCCTGAAGTCATTCAGAAAAGAATACCATCACTTTCATGGAAAGGGCAGGGTATTACTATCAGAACTGGGACAGGCTCTTCGAAAACTGGAAAAAGAAAGTGACGGCGCTGATCGGTGAGCTGGAAGCCGTCAACTTTACCGATCTTCCCGAGATGGAAGACATCAAGGTCATCACGGAGGGCATAGGCAAGGGCAGCGGTTATGAGATGCTCAAGAAGATATGACGACCTTATCAACATGGGGCTGTTGAACTGGCAGTACCATTTTGAGTTTCTCAATCTCGGGTACGCGGCATATGTGACCTTCATCAATACCGCGAACCAGATCTTTCCCGGGATCCCCATATCGACCTTGACGAAAATGGTGTCAGGTATTGACGTGGTCATGTACAGACCTGATTCCGAACTTGATCAGGCTGGCAAAGCTTGTCATTGAGACAGATCTTGAAGACATGTTCCTGAAACCTTTAAAATCCGCGGATCTGATGGTACAACTGGCCACGGTTCCCGCAGGCAAGGAGTGGCTTGCCGAGTTGGAAAAGTCCCGTTACCCCTGGTTCCATATTTCGACAGGCACAGGCTGGTATCATCATCATATCAGTTGGAACGACAACCTCGATATCCCCTTCGATTCTATAAGGATGCATATCAAGAGCATCAAAGAAGGCAAAGAGGTGGGGCGCCCGACAGAAAAACTCATAAAAGAACGGGACAGGATCGTTGAGGAATACAGGAAACTGATCAAGACGGATGACGACCGGGAGGCCTTTGAGCAGTGCCTGGCGGTGGCGAGGACGGTATTCCCTTATGTCGAAGATCACCTCTTTTACATAGAGCACTGGTTCCACAGCATCTTCTGGGGACAAGATACGACAGATCGGCAGATATTCTGCAGAATGCGGGCTTTATCGAAGATGCCGATGAAGATATATGGTTCCTGAAAAGGGACGAGATAAAACAGGCGTTGTGGGACTACTGCACTGCCTGGGCAACGGGCGTAAAGCCCAGGGGGCCGTCGTACTGGCCCAAGGAGGTCAGCATGGCGAAAGGGTGTCTATGAAAAGTTCAAAGAACTGGGCCCCGCCGCCGGCACTCGGGGTGCCCCCGGAAGTAGTGACAGAACCCTTCACCATCGTGCTCTGGGGTGTCACCACCGACGTTTTGTCTGAATGGCTAAAAGGCGACGGAGATGGAGAAGGCGTGCAGAATGAACTAAAGGGTTCACCCGGTTCATCGGGGCTGGTGGAAGGAAGGGCCAGGGTCTTGAGGGATGTTGCAGAACTGGCCGATCTCAAGGAAGGGGAGATCCTCGTCGCCACCACCACATCGCCAAGCTGGGCGCCGGCCTTTGTGAAGATAGCGGGAGCCGTGACCGATGTGGGAGGGCCCATGTGTCACGCCGCGATCGTGTGCAGGGAATATGGTCTTCCCACGGTAGTGGGAACGGGGAAGGCAACCCGGCTCATAAAGACGGGAGATCTGATCAGGATCGATGGCGACAGCGGCCTTGTGGACGATTCTTGAACGTGCTTAATCAACTACCCTTGTCTCTTCTTCCTGTCCGCAGAGCGGTAGCAGGTTGTTCATAGCAGCCGCTCTGCCTGGCAGGGATTTGGAAAGGAGGAAAAGGATGGCAGGCAACGAGAACGATGTATACATTATGGTATGAAGAAACGGATGGGAAAGACTTCACCTTCGTCGGAAAGAAAAACGCCAACCTGGGAGAGATGATAAAGGCGGGCATCAGGGTCAGCCCCGGTTTCTCCATTACCATATTTGCAAATGACAAATTCATCATCGATACAGGTATAAAGGAAAAGCTCGAAGCGTACCTCAAAGACCTGGGCCCCGTAACCTTCGAGACGACAAAGAAGGCAAGCGGGTTTGCAATAGATCTCATTGAGTCTGCGAAGATACCCGCCGACATCGAAGAGGATATCCTGTCCAATTACAGAAGACTCTGCGAGATCTCCAGGACGGCCGATGTTCCCGTTGCGGTGAGGAGCAGCGGCGCTATCTCGATGCCCGGCCAGATGGAAACCTATCTGAATATCCGCGGCGAGAAGGACCTTATAGCTTACGTGAAAAAATGCTGGAGCAGCGCCTACAACGTGGAAGCGATCATGTACAGGGCGAACAAGGGAATGGGGTTTCTCTTCAATATAGGGGTGGGTATTCCCAAAATGGTCAATTCCAGGGCTTCAGGTATCATCTTTACCATAAATCCCCTGAACGGAGATCCATCGAAGATATCCATAGACGTAAGCTACGGCCTGGGGGAGGCCGTGGTAAGCGGACTTGTTACCCCCGATAGCCATTTTGTGGACAAGATCACCTTTGATCCCGTGAAGACAACCGTGGGGAGCAAAGAGATCCAGTGCGTCTACCGCGAGAGAGGAAGCGATATCATTCAGACGGAGGTTCCCGACGATAAGCGGGGTAGGCTCTGTATCTCTCCTGATGAACTGCAGGAGCTTTGCCGCCTGGGGAAGTTGATAGAAGATTACTATGGGAAAGCTTACGATATCGAATTCGGCATCGATGCGGACCTTCCTTTCCCGGAAAACATTATCATTCTGCAGGTGAGGCCTGAGTCTGTGTGGAGTAAAAAGGAAGTGGCCGCCAGGACGGAGAAAGAAGAAGGACCCCATGGAAAGGATCCTGGGTCAGCTCCTGACCGGGGTGAGACTGAAGCAGTAGCACGGGAGGATCGTGAAGAAGACCCTGCTTATCATAGCTACCCTGGACACAAAAGGAAAAGAAACGGGCTGCGTAAGGGACTGCGTCCGTGACCTGGGGGTGGCCCCCATTGTCATGGATGTGGGGACACTGGGGAAGCCATCTATAGACCCCGATATTACTGCCGGGGAGGTGGCACGGGCGGCGGGTTCCCGTTCAGCCGGAGAGCAGGCCGCTGCGCTCAGCCGTTCGGAAGCGGTGGAAACAATGCGTAAAGGCGGCGGCATAATTGCCCGGCAGCTCTACCGGGAAGGAAAGATCGATGGACTCCTGGGGCTTGGAGGTGGTACCGGTACGGCCATAGTGACGGCCATAATGCGTTCCCTGCCTTTCGGTATACCCAAGGTGGTCGTTTCTACCGTAGCTTCCCGCGATGTGAGGGAGTATGTGGGCACAAAGGACATAGTGATGTTCCACTCTGTCGCGGATCTCCTCGGATCCAATCACTTTATTCGTCTCATCCTTAAACAGGCGGCCCACGCGGTGTGCGCCATGGCGGAGGCCGGAGGGGAGTTGAAGAAGGCCATGCCCATGATAGCCGTTACCGCATACGGGATAAACTCGCAGTGCGCCATGAACGCCGAGGTGATCCTTGAAGAGAAAGGTTACGAGATGATCGGCTTTCATGCGAACGGTGTAGGGGGAATGGCCATGGAAGAGATGATCGGCGAAGGCCTCATAGACGGGGTGCTCGATCTTACGACCCACGAGATCGCCGACGAGATGTTCGGGGGCTACTGCAAGGGGATCGGCCCTGAACGTTTTGCCGTTGCCGGCAGCAGGGGGGTGCCGCTTCTTCTGGCGCCGGGCGGGCTTGACAATGCCGTTTTCAGCCCGTTCTACCCCATGCCGGAGGTGCTCAAAGGAAGACGGCAGCACGTTCACGATGTCCGTTTTTGTGTCCGTATGGAACGGGAAGAGATGATCAAGTTTGCCGGCATCATCGCGGAAAGATTGAATGCCTCGAAAGGCCCGGCCTATGTGCTGATCCCCTCCGGCGGATGGTCGGAGACCGACAAACCCGGCGGGGAGCTTTATGATCCCGACGTGGACAGGATCTTCACGGTGGAACTGAAAAGGCTTCTCAGAAAAGATATCCCCCTCGAAGAGATGGATGTGCATATAAGCGATCCTGTTTTCGCGAAACGGGGTGTGGAGATCATCGATGAAATGATCCGGAGCCGGCCTGCATCAACGCTCGACGGATAAATATGAAACGGGAAGAACTATAAATATGGAAGGGTTGACCTTGTTCGAAGAAAGCGGCAACTTCAGGATCTCGGCCGGATTGCACAGGATGGGAGACGACCTGGTCGTGGTGCTTGAGGGGGGTACGGCCCATATAGGCGCCGTCGGCATAGCACAGCCGAGGCCGAGCCTTTCCGACCCGACACGTACGAGCGCCACGTCCTCGGTTTACACTTTTTTGGGACACAAAGAGGATGAGATCACAAAAATGATGGCGCAGGAACTGGCCCGGGAACTTGGATGCAGGGTTGTTGTGGCCGCCGGTCTGCACTGGGACAAGATCACCCCGGAAGGGATCGGAGAGGTTATCGCGATGTGCCGCAGCCTGGCTGCAAGGATAATCGAGGAGGCGAAAAAAAAGTGAAACGGATCATTGTGGCCATTACGGGGGCAACGGGTGTTATTTATGGTATACGGCTGCTCGAAGTTTTGCGGGATTTCGACGTGGAAAGCCACCTCATCCTTTCCGAACAGGCAAAGGCCAATATAAAATGCGAGACGGACCTCAACGTGGAGGACGTCGAGAAGCTTGCCTCAACAGTGCATGACGTCCGCAATCTCGCGGCGTCGGTCTCGAGCGGTTCTTTCAGGACAGACGGGATGGTCATAGCCCCATGCACGATAAAGACCCTGTCTGCCATAGCCAATTCATACAACGACAACCTCGTGGTGAGGGCGGCGGACGTGGTGTTGAAAGAGAGGAGAAGGCTTGTCCTTGCGGTGAGGGAAACCCCCCTGCACAAAGGGCATCTCGAATTGATGTGCAGGGTCGCGGACCTTGGGGGGATGATCCTGCCGCCCGTTCCTGCCTTCTATTTTCACCCCCGCACCATTGAAGACCTCATAGACCACTCTGTCGGGAAGATGCTGGACCTCATGGGCATAGACCACTCGTTGTTCGAAAGATGGAAGGGGGAATAAAGACGGTTCAAGCTGTTTTTCCAATCTTCTTGTAAAAAGACCATCCCCTGTGTATAATCAAATTGCTTTAACCTAAGCTTTTTTAAGCTCTTCCATATGTTCTCTTATAAGGGGTGACGAATGAAGATCAGGTTCCTGGGGGCGGCGAGAAGGGTCACCGGTTCATGCTACCATTTATTGACGGACGATGCGCAGGTCATTGTCGATTGCGGTATGTATCAGGGCAGGAACTCCGATGAGGTGAACCGGGCGCCTTTCAAGTTCCGGCCGGAAGAGATCGAATTTATGCTCCTTACCCACGCCCATCTCGACCATTCCGGGATGATACCGAGGCTCGTATCCGACGGTTTTACCGGAAGGATACTGACCACGTCGGCAACAGCCGAACTTGTGGAGATCATGCTCCTCGATTCGGCCCACATCCAGGAAAAGGACGCCGAGTGGCATACGAAAAAGGCCCTGAGGGCGGGGAAAGACGAGGTTTTCGAACCCCTTTATGATACCGGGGACGTCAAGGCCTGCCTGCCTTTTTTTGACAAAAAGGACTATGGTTCCATCGAGGAACTCAAAGGGGGGATCAAGTACCGCTTCATCGATGCCGGCCACATCCTGGGGTCGGGGACCCTTGAGGTGTGGTTCGGCGACGGCCCGAAGGACAAGAAGATCGTTTTTTCAGGTGACATCGGCAAGAGCGGCAACCCCATCATCAGGGACCCAGAGCATGTGACCGAGGCCGATTATGTGGTCGTCGAATCGACATACGGGAACCGTTTCCATAAAGACCTGGAAACAAGTATCGACGAATTGGAGAAGGCCATCAAGGATACCTTCAGTCGGGGCGGTAACGTCCTCATGCCGTCATTTGCCGTCGGCAGGACCCAGGATGTCCTCTATATCCTCAACAGGCTTGTCAAGGAGGGGCGGCTCAAGGACCTTGACGTCTACGTTGACAGCCCGCTTGCCGACAAGGCGACAAAGATATACATGGCGCACCCCGAGTTCTTCGACGCCGAGGCGGTTAACACCTTCAAGTTCCGAAGCTCCGAGGGGATGAAGCTCCACTTTACGACAAGCGTCGAAGAATCCCAAAAGATCAACAGGATCAAGTCCGGCGCGATCATTATAGCCGGCAGCGGCATGTGTGAAGGCGGCCGGATACGGCACCACTTCAAACATAATATCTGGAGGCCTGAGTGCAGTATCATTTTCACGGGTTTCCAGGTTGCCGGAACGCTGGGGCGCTACATCGTTGAAGGGGCGAAGAGGACCCACATCCTTGGCGAGGAGATGGTCATACGGGCGAAGGTCCATACCATCGGCGGGTTCTCGGCCCACGCCGATCAGGGCGAGCTTATCGAATGGCTCAGCACCTTTACTAACAATCCGAAGGTCTTTATTGTGCACGGCGAGGAATCGGTCTCACTGGAGTTCGAAAAGGTTGTCCGCGACAAGCTGGGGCTGACAACGTATGTGCCCCACCTTGGGGAAGAGCTGGAGATCTGAACTGCACCGGTGAAGCCGTGGCCGGGATGATCATAAGTGATTCAAGAGGGAACGTGGAAAAGCAGACTTCTCTCTTCAAGGATGTTGATTTTCTGCATTATCAGATCGTCCGCAGCAAAAACCGCAGACGAACAATGACATTGAAGATAGAACGTGACGGAACCGCGGTCATCCTGGTTCCCGAAAGGACGCCGAAGGGCGAGATCGACCGGTTCTTCAGGTCAAAGATAGGATGGATAGCGAAGAAGCTCAAGGAATATCAGGCCGCACCCGGCATCGCGGAAACGCCCCGGTGTTATGTCGAGGGAGAAAGGTTCCTCTATCTGGGTGAGGAGTTTCCCCTTGAAACAGTCGAGGGGGGAAGAAAGAAGCTCACCCTCTCAAGGGGCGTGTTCAGGCTCAGCAATGATCACAATACCGACGGAAAACAGCTGTTCGTCAACTGGTACAAGGAAAGGGCCCGCGAGATATTCGAGGAGCGTGTTGCCCATTACGGCAAGCAGTTGGACCTGCTGCCCAAGGGCATACGTATCACAAGCGCCAGGACACGCTACGGCTCATGTTCGCCTGACAACAAACTTTCTTTTAGTTATCGCCTTGTAATGGCGCCTTACCATGTCATCGACTATATCATCATTCACGAACTGGCCCATATCAAGGTCAAGAATCATTCCAGGAGGTTCTGGGAATACGTGGAAAGGGTGATGCCCGATTACAAGGAGCGCAAGCTCTGGCTGAACCGGAATGGCCATTTGCTCGATATCTAGCGGGGTGTTCAACAAAGTTTTCGACTTATGGAAGGAGAGTGAACATATGAGAAAGGCCATGGTTTTATTTATATCGGTAATGGTGTTCCTTTTCTTTCATGGTCAGATCCAGCTGTGTGCCCAATCATCGCAAAAACAGCCGGCAGTTAAACAAAAAGGTGTCAAGTCGAAGATAGTTGTCGAATACGTTGCGTTCCCGGAGCAATTGAAACATTATGAGGTGTATCCCTGGGAAACCATGAAAGTGGATGATTTTCAGAAGGCTTACACGAAAATGATCAGCCAGGGGCTGCTTGAGGAATGGGTGAAGTCCCTGACGGGAACGGCCGCAAGCAAGAACAGGATGATCAGGGCCTTCAAGGAGCAGTTTGTCCTCATCGTATCATGCAAGCCGCACATGTGTGATGAAAGCCAGGTCATCATTCTCTATGATCCCTTAAAAAAGCAGACATTCAGCATCCTTGCCAGGGACGGGAAGTTTTACTGGTTCGGAGATCCGCCCGACAAGGTCAGGGACCTTCTAAATGTACTTCTTGTGGAGGAGTTCAAGGACGTCTACAGAGCAGGGAAATGACCCCTGGTAAAAGCGGCTCGAGCTGTCTCAAGCATTTTTACCATTTTTCTCATCTGCCACGGACATGCTATAATCTTACACTTCTGCCGGAAAGGACGGGAAAATGAAGAACGGGGTTATTGTTGTCGGAGCGGGGCTTGCGGGAATGACCGCCGCGATCACGGCATGCAATGAAGGCGCAGAGGTCATTCTCATCGATAAGGGGTCTGTCGGTCTTGGAACGAACTCGGCCATATCCAACGGTTTCTTTACCGGGACCTCCGATTCCTACAATGTAAAAGATTATGTTCAGGACACAATGGAGATCGGCCGTTTCCTGAATAGAAAAAGGACCGTGGAGACTGCCGCCGAAGCTGCCCATGAAGCCATGGAGATGATGAAAGGTCTCGGTGTCCCGATAAGTGCCTCCGGCAGTTCTTATTCGGTAAAGTCACCGAACGCGCGGACAATTCCCGGCGTAACGCTGGTGAAACAGGTTGCAGAGGCAGTTAAGGGCCTGAACGGAATTCGTGTTGTTCGTGACCTCTACGTGACCGGGGTCGCGACAGGCGAAGGGGCCGCTACGGGGATAGAAGGGATCGACAGCGAGGGGAGGGCCGTTGTTTTTAACGGCGACGCGATTGTCCTTGCGGCGGGGGGAGCGGGCGCCATCTACCTCAAGAACGACAATCAGAAAAGCATGATGGGGCAGGGCTACTTCTTTGCGGCAAAGGCAGGCCTTCCCCTCATGGATATGGAATTTGTGCAATTCTTTCCTTTTGTTATTTCAGGGGAACATCTGCCGGGCACGATCGTTTACCCGCCCTTTCATGAAGAGGTGAGGCTCGTGAACGGTGCCGGGGAGAACATAGTTGAAAAATATGGTCTCGGCAGTCTCAACGATGCGATCATGAAAAAACGTGATGAGCTGTCGATCCTGTTATACGGGGAGACCCAAAGGGGCACCCTGTTCATTGATTACCGCAGCGTGCCTGATGAACTGTGGAAAGAACACCCGTTGAGCCTTCTTGCGCTGATCAAGCACGATTTTAAAACAAAACCCCTTCCTGTATCACCTGCCGTGCATTTTATGATGGGCGGTGTGAGAACCGATGAAGACTGCCGGACCGATCTGCCGGGACTGTTTGCCTGCGGAGAGCTGGCGTGGGGTCTCCATGGGGCGAACAGGCGCGGCGGAAATGCCCTGATGGAATGCGTCGTGTTCGGGACGATCTCGGGACGCAGCGCCGCACGGTTCAAAGGGACGGGTCGGAAAGGAAGCAGCCCCGATGAAAAAGGCCCCTCCGAACGTCACGGGGCCGGACGAAAGGGTATGCAGGGGTCACTCAGGGAGATCAGGCAGGGGATCAGGCAGGCCGCATGGGACCATGCGGGGGTGATACGGTCCGAGCAGGGTCTGAAGAAAGGGCTTGAGGCGGCATCGCGGATCGGACAGGAACTGACGGGCATTGTGCCGGAAAATAAGCGCGAGGTCTGTTTGAAAGCCGATCTGACCGCTGCCCTTTTTACCTTGAGGGCCATACTGACGGCAAGCCTGGGCAGGAAGGAAAGCAGGGGAAGTTTTTACCGGAGTGATTTCCCGCGGGAAGACGATGGGAATTGGAGAAAAAATTCCTCTTTGACATATGATCCTGTAAAGGATACGTTTGAAGCAACATACGTTGAGACTGCTTGAAGCATTCGAGCTTATATCAACAAAACAGCCGTTTTCTTGAACGGAAGACATGTTCACGTGAGAGGTGCAGAGATGATAAAACACGGACCACACGGTCCCTTAATGGCCGACACGACCGCCTTCATGAAGAGCAGGGTGATACTCACGGCGGCGCAGCTCGATATCTTTACCCTCCTCGAGGGGGCCCCTGCCACGTCGGCGGGGTTGGCAAAGCATGCCGGGTTCAACGCCCGGGCGCTCGCCAGGGTGCTCGATGCCCTTACGGCATTTGGTTTGCTCAATAAAGAAGACGGAAACTATACGCTCACCGAAAGCGGGGCGTTCCTGTCTTCGCGCCACCCGGGATCGGTCCTTCCCATGGTGCTCCATATGAACAGGCTCTGGGAGACCTGGGGTGACCTGACCGGTATAGTCAGGAAGGGTGCGAAAGGTAAACGCAGACACGCAAGCCGGATGGACGCGGAGATACTCGGGGCCTTCATCGGCGCAATGGACGTTGTCGGGCGGGACCTTTCGATGGATATCGCCGATTTTTACGACTTGAGCCCTTTCAGGCGCCTCCTCGATATCGGGGGTGCCACCGGGACTTACACCATCTCCTTTTTACGCAAGAACCCGCTCATGAGCGCCACAATATTCGATCTTGATGCCGTCATCCCAATGGCGCAGAAGAAGATCTCCTCAGAGGGCCTTTCGCAGCGCGTGGACCTGGTTGCCGGTGATTTTTACAAAGACGAACTACCGGGAGGGCACGATCTCGTCCTGCTCTCCGCCATCATCCACCAGAACGACGACAGGGAGAACCTCGATCTTTACCGCAAGGCTTATAAAGCGCTCATCCCCGGGGGGACGGTCCTCATACGTGACCATATCATGGATGGGTCGAGGACAACTCCGGCCACCGGGACGCTCTTTGCCATCAACATGCTCGTCAACACCCGTGGAGGAAGTACCTATACATTCCCAGAGGTCAAGACCTGCCTTGAGAAGGCAGGCTTTCGGGATGTCAAACTGCTTCGGACCGGCGATAAGATGGACTGCCTGGTGGAAGGAAAGAAAGGACGCTTCACGGTTTCTTCAGGGTGAATCTCCATTTGCAAAAGAGGTCCGGAGGATGGTCGGGCGGTGCCAGCAGGCACTCGACCTTGATGTTCGGGTCTATCGCATGGGCAAAGGACTCAAACTCGGTCTGGTGCATATCCTGGCAGTGGAACTCGGGAAGTCCGTGCTTTATCCTCGCCACCTGGGTGGGACATTCAGGCACCGTAACGAGTACTTCATTATTTCCATTCCCGGCAACGTGATAACCGACTATCATGGTCCAGGGCAGGAGCTGGAAAGCCTTTTCCAGGCCTTCGAGCCCTTTTTCCTTGATGTTGAACCGCTGCACCAGGTCTTTTGCGGACATGCCCGCGATCTTGTCCCAGACGACCTCATCGAGGCGCTCCGCAGCTTTCCTGCCATACTCTTTTTCGACGGACAAAAACCAGAAACCATCTACCACGCGGTAGTGCCACAAGAGAAACCGCAAATATTCGCGGAGCTCGGGAGCTTCCATGTGTTCCAGAATGCCTATGTCCATTCACGCCTCCGGTGCAAGCTCGTGAGGATTTGCTCTATCTATAGATCATCAATCTTTCTGTATACGTTTTCTGAGGCCGTCTGTCAGCCTTTTCGATGCGGGAGAGCAGTCGTATTTATCAAGCCGGACATCGATGATGGTCGGGGACGTCCTGTTCTGTTTCGCCGCCTCAAGAGCCGCCGTAAGTTCATCTTCCTTTGTCACCGTGTAGCCCGTTCCCGCGCCAATGACCCGGACGATGTCGGCATAATGCCACGGTTGAATATCGTTAAAGGGACCGTCGATTATGGGGCGAAAGGTCCCGTATCCCCCGTTGTTCAGAATAACAACGATAGGGCTCAAACCATATCGGACGGAAGTTGAGAGTTCCATACCGCTCATTTGAAAGGCCCCGTCTCCCACGAGAACAAGGGGGCGACGATCAGGGGAGGCGAGTTGTACCCCTATGGAAGCGGGAACGGCAAAACCGAGAGAGGCGTAGTATGAAGGTCCCAAAAACTCTGTTGCCCCGTGGATATGGAGATCGGCTGCTCCGAACAGGGCATTCCCGAGTTCGGCTATCACCGTCGTATCGTCATCGAGAAATGCGTTGATGCAAGCAAAAAGCCGTTCCACTTTTATTGCCCTGCCGGCCTCAGGGACAAAATGCGGGAGTACGTGCTTCGCAGGCTGCAGCGCGGCTTCCTTGAGCTGCGGCATGGCAGAGGTGACGGATTCAAGGAAATCCTTGAGCCGGATGCCCTGATAGAGATGGTGCTTGACACGCAAACCGCCCGCATCCGCGGCAATGGTCTTCCCGGGGTCCATGTTGTGAGTGAAAATGCCGGTATCGATATCGGTGAGGAGCGAACCGGTAAGAAGGATGCAATCCGATCCCTCCACCGCTTCCCTGATGTGGTCCGGGCACATGGATCCTTCGTAAACACCGATAAACTGAGGATGGTTCTCGGAGATCACTGATTTTCCGAGGACAGTGGTTGCGAAAGGGAGCCCCGAGCGCATGAGGAACGCGAGCAGGGACTGCTGGAGCCCGAAGCGATGGATCTCCGCGCCGGCCACAACAACAGGGCGCTTGGAGGACACGATCATTTCCACGACTTCCCGAATCGCTTCTTCAAGGGTATCCCGATCTGTGTTGCGGTCGGCTGCCTTCGGTGCGCGGGGAGAGCCGGTTTCGAGCTGCAGCATGTCACGGGGAAGTTCAATATACCCCGGTCTTTTTGTCCTGCTGATTGCATCAATAACGCGATCGATCTCGGTGGCGGCTGATTCGGCGTCATCGAGGACGGCCTGCGCCACCGTCATTTCCCTGAACACATTGAGCTGTGTCTCGAAGGAGCGCACCTTGTGATGAAGCAGCGCGTCGCCGCCCTGACGCTCGAAAACACCGGGGGCACCGCTTATAACAAGGACCGGCGAACTCTCGGCAAATGCCTGGGCCGTACTGTTCACCAGCTTGAGCCCGCCAACCCCGTATGTTACGCACACAACCCCGAATCCGGCCATTCGGGCATAGGCATCAGCTGCAAAACCCGCCCCCTGCTCATCACATGTATTGATCAACGCGAGAGGGCTTTTGCTGAGCTGTTCGTAGAACCTCAATACGTAATCGCCCTGTATACCGAAAACATGTCGCACCCCTGCAGCCTGGATGGCATCTATGAGACATTCTCCGATCTTCATATTCACCTGCCCTGTTTAAAAAAGTTGCAACCGTTGAAAGATAATCACAATAATTGACGAGATGCGTCATTAAGTCAAGTTTTTATGATCGGGGAGCGTATCAGGCCATAATGCTGATCCGCACGAAGCGGCTTTTCTTTGTAACATTTAAGAGGTCGGGATATAATGAAGGTAATATTCGGCAAAACTATTTCATTATTTGATATTACCGTATAACCTCCCATGTTGACACCTCGCCGTGCCTATTATAATATTCTCATTGTTCTGATATAGTTCGACATCATTCATCATTACGGGGAGAACAGATGAAATATCCATCAGAGACACATAAGGAACCCGAGATCAATTTCGGGGATCTGTCCGAACACTCACTCGCCGGTTTCTATCTTATCCAGCAGGACGGGTTATTGAGATATGTCAATTCAAGGTGTGCCGAAATATTAGGGTACAAAGTCGAAGAAGTGATCGATACATTGAGGGTAGGCGACGTGATATTTCCCGAAGATTGGCCCATGGTGAAGGAGAGCCTGGGCAAAAGGATATCGGGGGAATTGCCGTCCCACCATTACGAGTTCAGGATAGTCACGAAGAACAAGGATATCAAATATGTTGAGACCTATAGTTCCCTGACTGAATATGAAGGGAAACCCGCAATAATAGGGACCTTGCTGGACATAACCGATCGCAAACGTGCAGAAGAAGCACTGCAGGAATCAGAACGAAAATTCAGGGACCTTTCCGAGAAATCCGTTGCCGGTGTTTACCTTGTTCAGGATGGTATATTCAGGTATGCCAATTCAATGTTTGCCCAGCTACTGGGATACACCGTTGATGAGATGATCGATAAGGTAACTGCGGAACAGGTTATCTTCCCTGAGGACTGGCCTTTGGTGGAAGGGAATCTGCGCAAAAGGATATCAGGGGAACTGGAATCACTCCACTATGAGTTCAGGGTGGTCACGAAAAACAAGGAAACCAAGAACGCCGAAGTATACAGCTCCCGAACCATGTACGGGGGAAAACCTGCGGTAATAGGAACCTTCCTGGACATCACCGATCGCAGGCGGGCGGAAGAGGCACTGAGGGAGAGCAAACGGCAATATGACAACCTGGTCTCCAACATACCCGTTGGAGTATATATCCTGCGCACCACACCTGCCGGAGGGTTTGTCTTTGAGTATGCCAGCCCAAGGATGGCCCAGATGCTCGCCGTGCCGGCAGAGAGCATCTTAACGGACCCGCAAGTAGCGTTCCAGCCTATTCACCCCGAGGAGCTTGAAGATTTCAATAAGCTTAACCGTGAGAGGATCGAAGCGCGGCAACCCTTTTTGTGGGAAGGCAGGGCGGTCGTCACAGGCGCGGTCAAGTGGCTGAGGATCGAGTCGCGCCCGGAACCGCTGGATAACGGAGATGTCTTATGGCATGGTATCGTTGCCGACATCACCGAAAGAAAGCTGGCAGAGCAGCAGCTGCAATCCGAAAGGGAAACTTTTTTCTCAATTCTCCAGAATGCACCGTACGGGATGTTCGTGCATGATCCCCATGGAGGTCTTCTCTTCATTAATCACGAGGCAACAAATATTACAGGCTACTTGGAAGAAGATATACCAGAGGGGAGGGTTCTATTTAAAAAAATGTATCCTGATCAGGAGTACAGAACAAAAGTTATACGGACCTGGGTGCAAGATGTTTCGAGCAGCGGTATTGACAGGGTATTCAGTGTCCATTGTAAAGACGGCAGAATAAAGGAATTAGAGTTCCGGGCCTTTCGACTGCATGATGGCAAGGGTATCACCATATTTTCGGACATAACCGGGCGCAGGCGTGCCGCGGAAGAGAAAAGGAACCTCGAATCCCAACTTCTTCAGGCCCAGAAGATGGAGGCCATCGGTACCCTTGCAGGCGGCATCGCCCACGATTTCAATAATCTGCTCACGAGCCTCATGGGGTACGCCTCCCTCATGCAGATGAAGATGGATGAGTCAAGTCCCCTGCGTCCATATGTGGACCAGGTCCTCTCGGCCTCCGAGAAGGCAGCCGACCTTACAAAGAGCCTCCTCGCCTTCAGCAGGCAGCAACCGGTAACCCTGGTCCCCCTCGATATCAACAACGCGATAAAAGCAACGAAGGAATTGCTTAAGAGGCTCCTCACCGAGGACATAGAACTGCGCACCTCCCTTACCAGCGGCGATGCGGTTGTCATGGCAGACAGGTCACAGATGGACCAGATCCTCTTCAACCTTGTCACCAATGCGAGGGACGCCATGCCTAAAGGCGGGACGCTCGCCATAGAGACGGACATTGCCGATATGGGCATCGGGTTCATCAGGGTTCACGGGTTCGGGGAGCCGGGAAGGTATGTACGGATAAACATCTCCGATACGGGAACGGGTATTGATGAGGCGATACGGGAGAAGATCTTCGACCCCTTCTTCACCACAAAGGAGATCGGGAAGGGTACGGGGCTCGGCCTCGCAACCGTCTACGGCATCATAAAACAACATTACGGATATATCACCGTAGAAAGCGAACCAGGTCACGGCACCACATTTCGCATCTATCTCCCCGCAGCGAGAATGAAGGTCAATGAAAAACAGGATGCGGCAACCCCCATCGAAAGTGGGAAAGAGACAATCCTTATTGCCGAAGACGATGAAGGGGTAAGGTATTTTATCCGGGAAGCACTCCGGCAATGCGGCTATAAGACCATCGAAGCGATAGACGGCGAAGATGCGATAGACAAGTTCAACCGGCACCGGAACATAGACCTTGTTATCATCGATTCGGTGATGCCGAAAAAGAACGGGCGCGAGGTCTACGAGGAGGTTCACGGAACAGACCCTCATGTCAGAGTGCTTTTTACCAGCGGGTACACGAAGGACATCGTCCTCGATAAGGGGATAGAGGACAGGGAATTTGACTTTATTGCCAAGCCGCTGTCATTCGATAAGCTTCTCCAGAAGGTTCGCGAGGTGCTGGACAGTTAGCCGGGATATTATATAGGTCCATCGCGCCTTTTAGGGGCGCTTTATTTCTCGCTTAAATTCCATACGCCGTTCCAATCACTGCCTGGCGGATGGGACTGAAAAACTTTCAGGCGGGAGATGAAAAGTTTCGACGGCGCATCCTCGGGATCGAGTCTGAGGCACGCTTCAAAGCACTCCCCGGCGGCAATCCAGTCTTGCCCCCTGTAGTGCGCAAGCCCTTTTTCAAAGTGATCGCGTATCTCCAGCAGCGTCCGGTCTACTTCGCCTTTGCGCCCGAGCAGTTCATGAATGCGAACGGGCTCGGATCTTCCGACGACACGGACAATGTCCAGTTCGCGTGCCTCTATCCGGTCGCTGGCCCTGTCGAGGGTATCTCCGGAGATTATCAGGCGCGTACCGTACAGTTTGTTCGCGGCCTCAAGGCGTGACGCCAGGTTAACGGTGTCGCCGATCACCGTATAGCTCTTCGCCGACTCCGAGCCTATCGTCCCTACGATGACATCTCCGGTACAGATGCCCATGCGTACGTTGAAATCGGGCAGACCTTTGCGCAGCCCGATGATGTCGGGGATCGTCTTCCGGAACTGTTCCAGGAGCAGTTGCTGTTCGAGGGCGGCATAACAGGCGAGCACCGCGTGCTCCTTGTCGTCTGTGAATGGCGGTCCCCAGAAGGCCATGATGGCGTCGCCGATATACTTGTCGATAATGCCATGGTTGCTGCGTATGGGTTCGGACATCGAAGAAATGTAATGATTGAGCAGCCGGACAACACCGTCAGGCGTGAGCTGTTCGCTCAGGTGGGTAAAGCCCTGTATGTCGGAAAAAAATACGGTCATTAACCGTTTCTCGCCGTTTTGAGAGAAAGGTTGCCCGTCCAGCAGTGTTTTCACAATTCTGGGATCGATGTACTTCCCGAAGGTCTCCTTGATCGTTTCCTTCTCCTTGAGCCCCGATACCATATAGTTAAAAGAATCCGCCAGGAGCGCGATCTCGTCTGCGGAACTGACTTGAACATGGATGTTCAGGTTACCCTCCTCTATGGCTTTCGCGCCGGTCAGGAGCAGGCGCAAAGGACGCACGAGGTTGCGGGTCAACAGGACGGCAAAGATGAGACCAAGTACGGCAGCCGCAAACGTTATTCCCCAATTGAACCGGAAAGCTTGCCGCTCGAGCGTGTTGGCCTTCGCGCCGGCCTGCTGCGTGTAGCTGTGCAGCAGCCTGGCTATGCTTCCGGTTTCCTGCCCCAGGGCCTTTCTGTTGGCATCGAGCTGTTCCTTCAGTATCGATACGGTACGCGAGTCGTTCTTCTGCAGTTCTGCCAGGTATTTCATTATGTTGGCATGCAGGCTGTCGCGCAATTTAGGGATATGGGCAAACTGCTGCTGCAGTTTGGTAAAATTCTTCATGAGTTCAGGGCTTTTTGTAACGGCGGGCACGGTCAGCGCTTTTTCAACCAGGTCCCTGGCGGCGTTGATCTGCCGGTCGGTGCAATGCCTTTGAAGTTCGTAGATCACTATATTCTGCTGGTCGGCTGAAGGAAAAGTTTGCCGCGCCTTCCTTATGGCGGCCCTGAAATCTTCACGGCTGCAGGATGCGATCTCCCCGGCGAGTTTCTCGCCCTCCCGGCGCGCTGTTTCCAGGCTTTGTTTGGGACGGGACGACAAAATACGCTCGAAGTAAAGGATCTGTGTAAGATAGCTCACCCGGAGATCGCTCACCGATTGGTCGAGCGGTATGTAGTATCCCGACAGGATCGACAATTCGCTGTTCAGCTGCTTGAGATTGGAGTTCGAACTGTAGGTCACTACGCCCATCAGAAGGAGAATGATGAACATGATCCCCAGGATCTTTGCACCGATCGGCCGACGTACCCTGTCATCGATAAGAAATCTCATGGTGTCCTCGATTATAATAAAACTCTGTACGCCCTGGCGAGTTTCATCGGTAGATATTCCACAGGTAATGTTCTGTGGTTTTGTAATCCATTGTCCTTCGATTTCAGCTCAATTTCAAGCTAAAAATCCCGCCTGCCCATTGAGGCTGATCGATCGGACAGAAAAGATGCTTGCCTTACTGAAATGCTAAAAGGTATACTCAAAACAGTTCCTAACGGCTTGGGAGAGCTATGTTCCTGTTCAAACAAATTCTCTCCAGGTGGTGACCTCAAGTGGATTTAGTGAGAATACAATGTCTTTTTAAAACCGTTTTTTCTGCGTTACACATATTTCATGTTCGGAATGACAGAAAATATTGTGCAGAATCCTCAAGAAAAGGGGTGTTTTAAATGATCGATTCAGGATCCCTTAAGTCCCGTCTTTCAAAACACACGGTCCGGGCGGTCTTCATGCTTGCGGCCGTGTTGATCGTCCTGTCTTTTCCGGGAGGCTGCAAAAAGAAGGCCGTACCTCAGGGCCGGGAGGCAGAGGTCACGACCATGAAGATCGTGCCCGCCGATATGCCGGTCACCGCCGAATTTGTGGCACAGACCCAGAGTTCCCACGAGGTGGAGATAAGGGCCCGGGTGAACGGTTTTCTCGAAAAGAGGGTTTACACGGAAGGCACCGTGGTAAAAAAGGGAAGCATCCTCTTTATCATGGACAAGAAACCTTTTCAAACCCAGGTAAACTCCGCGGCAGCGGCGCTTGACAGGCAAAAGGCTGCCCATGAAGTGGCACGCATGAACCTGGAGCGCGTCAAACCCCTGGCGGAGCAAAATGCCCTGTCGCAAAAGGACCTTGACGATGCCAAGGGCTCTTTCGAGTCTACGGCGGCGGCGGTGGAACAGGCAAAGGCCCAGCTTGAAATGGCACGGCTCAACCTGTCCTATTGCACCATAACCTCTCCTTTGACAGGCATCACCGGTGCCGCCATGATACAGGACGGCGCGTACGTCAGCCAGGCGAACAGCCAGCTTACGACAGTTTCGGTACTCTCGCCCATGTGGGTGAACTTCAGCATCTCCGAAAACGATATGAAGAGGTACGGCGATAAGATCGCCAGCGGTCAGCTCGTCCCCCCAAAGAATGATGACTATGAAGTCGAGATCGTACTTGTCGACGGCTCCGTTTTTTCCGAAAGCGGCCGGATCACTTTTGCGGCCCCGTCCTATAACGCAAAGACGGGGACTTTTCTTATCCGCTCGAGCGTCAAGAACGAGAAAGGTGTGCTGCGTCCCAACCAGTACGTAAGGGCCCGCATGAAAGGGGCCATCCGGCGCAACTCGATCCTCGTGCCGCAGCGGGCGGTGCAGCAGGGGGCCAAGGGACACTTCATGTGGGTGGTAAACGCCGAAGGAAAGGCCGAGTTCCGGCCGGTAACCATCGGTGAGTGGTACGGCGATGACGTGTTTATTGACAGTGGGCTGCACTCCGGCGACCAGGTGGTAGTCGACGGGGTCCTGAGCGTCCGTCAGGGTGAACCAGTGAAGATAAAGCCCGCCGCCGCGACACCTTCCACGCCGGCAGCAAAACCGGCTGAATCAGGTAAGACCGAAAGCGACAAGCAGGGGAGGTAAGGCGTGTTCTCCAAGTTTTTCATCGAACGGCCGATCTTTGCGACAGTTGTGGCCCTCATCATCGTCATTGCCGGCCTTGTGTCGATGAAAGTCCTGCCCGTGTCCCAGTATCCAACGATCACGCCGGTGCAGATCCAGGTGACAACTACCTATCCCGGGGCCGATTCCAAGACGGTGAGCGATTCGGTGGCCGCTCCCATTGAGGCCCAGGTCAACGGCGTTGACAACATGCTCTATATGACGTCAACAAGCTCCAATACCGGGCAGATGACCCTTACGGTCTACTTCACGCTGAACACGGACCCAGATATTGCCCAGGTCCAGGTCCAGAACCGGGTCAACCTTGCAATGCCGCAGCTTCCCGAGGCGGTCTCCCAATATGGGGTCTCGGTGCAGAAAAAGGCTTCCAATGTATTGATGATCCTTTCAGTTTTCAATAAAGACGGCCGCTACACTGCTGACTATGTCAACAACTACGCCAACGTTTACGTGCTGGACGCGATCAAACGGGTGGAAGGCGCCGGTCAGGCACAGATCTTCGGCGTACCCGACCAGGCCATGCGCATCTGGATGAATCCGGACAGGATGGCCTCACTCGGGGTTACCACGAGCGACATTCAACAGGCCGTGTCCAAGCAGAACGCGCTCTGGGGAGCGGGGCAGGTGGGTCAGCAACCGAGTGACGACAATGTCCAATTGACCTTGCCCGTGATAACACAGGCGCCCTTCGTCAACCCCGCGCAGTACGAAAACATAATTCTCAAGGCAAGCCGGGATGGCAGCGCCATTGTCAGGGTCGGGGACGTGGCCCGCGCGGAAGTGGGCCGCAAGCAATATATCGATGATAATAAAATAAACGGGATCAGCGCAACCCCCATCGGTGTTTACCAGCAGCCCGGAGTCAACGGGCTCGATGTTTCAAAGGCCGTTCGAAAGACGATGGAGGAACTGAAAAAATCGATGCCCGACGGCATGGACTACAAGATATCCCTGGACACCACCGATTTTGTGCGCATCTCCATCGAGGAGGTGGTCCATACCCTCTTCGAGGCGGTCCTGCTGGTAATTCTCGTTGTCTATCTGTTCCTGCAGAGTTTCAGGGCCACGATCGTCTGCACCGTCGCCATCTTCGTTTCACTCATAGGCACCTTCTCCGGCATGCTCGCGCTGGGTTTCTCGATCAACCTGCTGACCCTCTTCGGTGTCGTGCTGGCCATCGGAATGGTGGTGGACGACGCCATTGTCGTCGTGGAAAATGTGGAACGAAACATGGTCAAGAAGCATCTGCCTCCCAAGGAGGCCACGATCAAGGCCATGGAAGAGATCGGCACTTCGCTTATAGCGGTGGTACTGGTAATGGCCTCCGTCTTCATCCCCGCGGCATTCCTGCCGGGCACCACGGGGCAGCTCTACAAGCAGTTCGCCATCACCATCGTTATCTCCGTCGCCCTCTCCGGGTTTGTGGCCCTTACCCTGACACCGGCCATGTGCGCCGTCCTGCTCAAACACACAGCTCCCTCCCAGCGAGGTATCTTCCGGTATCTTAACCGCTTCTTCGACTGGTTCAACCGCGGCTTTGACCGTTTCACCGTGGGTTTTGGTGAAGCCGTGGTGCTAATGATCAAACGGATGAGCATTGCCTTTGCGGTTCTGGCCTTCCTGATCGGGGCCCTTTTATACCTTTTTCATGCGATCCCGACGAGCTTCGTACCCAACGAAGACCAGGGTTACCTGATGGCAACGATCATCATGCCTGACGCGGCCAGCCTGAAGCGCACCTCCCAGACTTCGAGCCTCGTGGACCAGATATTCGCGAAGCACCCCGCTGTGGCCGACAGGACGATCGTCAACGGTTTCAGTATCATCGACGGCCAGTATAAGCCGAACGCGGCCACATTCTTCGTGACGCTCAAGGACTTTAAAGAACGCTATTCCTCGATGAAACGTGCCAAAGAGGAGAACGCAGGGGCCGTTGCCAGGGCGGTGGCACGTGAAGCCGGCAAGATCGAGACGGGGATCACCATTCCTATAGCGCCTCCGGCGATACCCGGGATCGGCACGACAGGGGGCTTCGAGTTCTGGATCCAGGACAAAGGGGCCGGAGATCCGGCGCGCCTGTATGATATTACCCAGAAATTCCTGGCAAAGGCCCGCACGCGTCCGGAATTGAGCGGCCTCAATTCGACATTCCGCGCCGCATCGCAGCAGCTCAGGGCCGACGTGGACCGCTCCAAGGCGATGCTTCTCAATGTCCCCATTCAGGATGTTTACAGCGCCCTGCAGGCCCAGTTCGGCTCAATTGTGGTGAGCCAGTTCAATCAGTACAGCCGGGTCTGGAACGTGACCCTCCAGTCTGATGCGCCATACCGGCGGGGCCCCGAAGACATTACCAAGCTCTACACCAGATCGAGAAATGAGGAAATGGTGCCGCTATCTTCGGTGGTCACAACCCGCTACGTGACGGGACCCGACCTGATGCCGCGTTTCAACGGATTCCCCGCCGCACAGGTCACCGGCGGCGCCGCGGCCGGGCGCAGCTCAGGAGAGGCGATCAAGACTATGGAGGAAGTTGCCAATGAAGTGCTCCCTCAAGGCTACGGCTTTGCCTGGTCAGGCATGGCCTACCAGGAAAAGCAGTCGGGAGGGACTTCCTCGTCCGCCTTTATCTTCGGCCTTCTCATCGTTTTTCTCATCCTTGCGGCCCAGTTCGAATCGTGGGTCATGCCGGGCTCCGTCATGACGGCGGTGCCCTTCGGAATCCTTGGCGCCCTCTTTTTCAACTGGATGCGCGGCCTCGAAAACGACGTTTATTTCCAGATAGGCCTGCTGGTGCTCATCGGCCTCGGGGCGAAGAACGCCGTGCTCCGTGTCGCCTTCGCCTCGGAACTGCGCAAGCAGGGCCTGTCCATCATGGACGCCACGATCCAGGCCGGCGAAGAACGCCTCAGGCCGATAGTCATGACCTCACTCGCATTCATCTTCGGCGTGCTGCCCCTTGCCATCGCCACCGGCGCCGGCGCCAATGCCCGTCACTCCATCGGCACGGGCATCATAGGGGGCATGATCGGCGAGACCACGCTGGCAATGCTTTTTGTCCCGTTATTCTTCTATATCTTTGACGGGTTGGCCGAACGTTCCGGGAAGAAACGCAAGGGGCCGCCGCCGGAGAAGACCCCGCCTGAAACAACTGAGGGGGAAAGCCCCCCGGAAGACGGGGTACCGGACAAGGAGGGGAACTGACATGCACAGAAAGCTGGTCCTTCTTGTAATTGCCTTTTTTGTCGCCGGATGCGCCGTCGGTCCCGATTATAAGCGTCCTGTTGTCGACGTCCCGCCGGCTTACCGGTACGAGGAGGCCGGGGGAGTTCGCGAAGCCGCCGACAGCGAATGGTGGAAGCAGTTCAACGACCCCGTCCTCGACCAGCTCATTGCCGAAGCGCTCGCCAACAACAAAAGCGTCAAAATCGCCGCCGCAAACATCGAAAGGGCCGCCGGCATACTGACGACGACCCGCTCGGCCCTCTTTCCGCAGTTGAGTTACAGCGGGACGTCAAGCAGGTATCAAATATCCAAGAACAACATAACCCCACCGCCTTCGCCGAACCCGTACAACAATTTTCAGGCCCTGGGAGGTGTCAGCTCGGAGATCGATCTCTGGGGGCGCATCAGGCGCCTGACGGAGGCGGCACAGGCCGTGGTGTTCGCAAGCATAGAGGCGAGGCGAGGCGTTATCCTCTCTCTCACCTCAGAGGTGGCCAACTCTTACATTCAATTGCGCGCACTCGACGAGCAGCTTGTGATCGCGGGCGATACCCTGAAAACCTACCAGGAATCGGTGAGGATCTTCGAACTGCAGCACAAATACGGCCAGGTGTCCGGGATGACCGTCGAGCAGGCACGTTCGCAGTATGAGACCGCGGCGGCTCAGATCCCGCAGATCGAGGTCCAGATCGCGCAGACGGAGAACGCCCTTTCCATGCTCCTCGGCCGTAACCCGGGACCGGTCCCGCGGGGCCGGAAACTTGCGGAACTCGCTTTGCCGCCTGTTCCGGCAGGCCTGCCTTCCGACCTCCTCGCGCGGCGCCCCGATATCCTCCAGGCCGAGTATGACCTTATTGCGGCAAATGCGCAGATCGGCGCCGCGAGGGCGCTGTACTTCCCCGGCATATCCCTTACCGGCGCCGCGGGAGGGTCGAGCGCGGACCTTTCGCGAACCTCTTCCTCGGCCCGAGCTTCACATGGAATTATATCGGTACTGTTACGGGGCCGATCTTCACGGCAGGCAATATATTAGGACAGGTCAGGCAGGCCAACGCCCAGCAGCAGGCTGCGCTCTTCACCTACGAGCAGGCGATACAGGCCGCCTTTGCCGACACGGAGAACGCCCTTATTTCGCACCAGAAGGTGCAGGTACAACTGGCCGCCGAACAGAAAAAGGTAACCGCTTTCAAGGAATATGCGAGACTGGCGGACCTGCAGTACAAAGGCGGCTATACGACGTACCTCACGGTGCTTAACGCACAGCAGCAGCTTTCCCTGCCGAACTGAACGCGATACAGACCCGCGCTGCCGCCTTCATAGCCGTCGTCGATATATACAAGGCAATGGGCGGCGGCTGGGTGGCGAAGGCGGACAAGCTACCAAAGGCAGCGGCGTGGCTGAAGGGGTGAAGAGGAGGAACCGGGGCAAAAATAAATAGAATAAGAAAACGGTATTATTTATTCTTGGAAATTAAATATGCGGTGTAGCCTTTCTCGTTTTTCCACGCATCCGATACATGTTTGGGCAATTTCCCATTATAGTATTTGAGCATGTCCAGTTTAAGGTTTTCGGCATCCTTTTGGAGAACTCTTATTCTCTCCTCGGTCTTGTTCTTTTTGTCCCTGATCGTTTGTTCATGTTCCTGGCTTCACGTGACGCATTTTTTTGATTTAAGATCTCAGCCATATCTATGCCTGGTGAGGTATTATCAGGATGGTTGTAATTGTATAGTTCGCGGTGAGCAGCCACTGATTCTGAATTGATACTCCTGAACTTTTTTTAAATATTGCGTTGTTGTTTCATCAAACTTGCTGTTTTTACTGCCGATGCTTTTTCTTCCTTGACCGGAGTTGATTCCACTGCAAGCGTATTGCCTGCAGATCCGATCAACAAACAGAAGACAATTAACATCCATAATGATATTTTCATTGTTTCTCCTTGAGCATAAAAAAAGTTATCTATATTTTATTGATATTATCAATATCAATAAAGCGACAATTTGTAAATTCAATAATTATAGAAGCAGATGATCATCGATATGGGCTGGCCATCGGTCTTGCTGTGAAAAGAGGGAAGCAGATCGCCGAAAGAAGGGATTGAAGCTCACCTGGAGAGTTTCTTAGTTTCTTAGGAACGTCCCCTTGGTTCCCCTGTACTACACAACCAGGTGGGTCAGGAAAAGTTGCTGATATCGATTGGTAGATAACATTTAATCGCCGATGATCATCTTGACTTGTTGATATTTGAGAGTAAAATAAAATGAAGGATGAGCCTGGTTGTTTCAGATGAGCTCTTCACACGGCGGCAGTAACTACCGCCAATCATTTTAGCGCGTTGCATCCGAAGGGGAGTTGTTGCTGACCGCAGCAGTTCATACACGACTCGATGCAGCCGGCGCGGCTGTTTTGTCCGTTTCTGCTATGTTCCTACCGGAATCCGCTCATCCTGCGCGCGGAACTGCGCCGCCTGTTTCGCTGGCTGAAAGAAAGACAGCATGAACACCGTCATCACCGGCGAACACAGTCGAGTATAGACCAGCAACGCCCCGAGCGCGAAGAGACAGGAATAACGCGATGAAAAAAGCTTTTAGAGTTTCATACATTTCTCCTTTTGTGTAATCGTTATGTTTTGGATCGCTTCAGTATAGAGATCCTGAGAGAGCACACAGGTTTCCGTGGGACAGCGTTGGACTGATGGGAGGTAGCGGAATGAAATGGTGTTGAACTGGATATTAGACACTGTTTACACAGGAATGCGGTACCCATTCCGAGGCCTTGCGGCTTTGGAGGTAGAGGAGCGGTTGAAGCAGTACGGTCCGACAGTCTGCCCGAGGAAAGAGGGCTCAGCCGCCTCAAGGTCCTGTTCCATCAGTTCAAGAGTCCCCTCATATACATCCTGATCGTGGCTGCCGTAGTCTGACCCGCCCATCCTGGGAGTTCGTCGATTACAGTGTGATCGCGGCGGTCGTGATCCTCAATGCCGTTGTAGGGGTATTTTCAGGAGTACAAGGCAGAGACCAGCGTCAGAGCCCTCAAGGGTTTCCGTTGTTGCAAAAGCGAGGGTTATTCCAAACAGAAGGAGGAAGAGGTCCCCAGTGAGGGCTTGTTGCCGGGCGACATAGTACTGCTCGCCTCGGGGCGAAATTCGGCCGATTTGAGGCTTGTCGAGGTCGACGAACTGAGGCCGGAGGCCGCCCTCACCGGAGAATCCGTTCCTGTCGAGAAACAGTTCGTCCGATAGCCAGAAGAGGACGCCTTGCGCAGCAATGAGACGAACATGGCCTTCATGGGAACCATCATCGTGAATGGCCGCTTCACCCGGGTGTCGTCGTAGAAACTGGTCGAAAAAACGATCCTCGGGCCGTTGCCCGTGATGTCGAAGACTCCGTTACAGAGACTCCCTTCAGAGGAAGATCGTCAGGTTTGCCCCAGTTCTAGGGCTTCTTGTGCTGGTCGACGCTGCCGCGATCATTGTTCTCGGCCTGATGCTCAAATGGCCCTTGCAGACCTGTTACCACCGCTGTCGCCGCGGCGGTCGCCACGGTGCCGGAAGGGCTTCCCAGTCGTGGTGACCGTGACAATCGCCATCAGCGACCCACATAGCACACCAGAATGCCATCTTACGCAAGCTTCCGCCGCGGAAACCCTTGGAAGTACCACGATAATCTGTTCCGATAAGACAGGGACACTGACGAAGATGAAGATGACCGTTAAAGTTGTCTATGACGGTCACCATGTCTTTGAAGTGACCGGAAGCGGTTATGATCCTGAAGGTGAGATACTCCATGACTCGGAACCCGCTGATGAGGTATCGTTAAAGGATGCACACATTGCTGAGGATCGGCCTTCTACCGAATCCGAATCGTTCAGAAGAGGTACGTTTCCCGGATAGACAGTGACCGGACGGAAGGGGCCTCAATAGTACCACTATGAAGCAGGACTCGACCCCGAAGGCGAGTGAGGATATCTACAGATGGGTATTATACCCTTCAGTCTGATGGGGTTTCATAGCAACTCCATAAACATGACGACGGATACGGTCATTTTCCTCAAAGGGGCCCCGGAGCGGTTCTCGATATGTGCAGTAAATACCGTCAGGGAAGCCGTTCGACGACGAAGTAGTTGGAGCCGCTGAGCGTTGCAGAGATGGTTGAGGGTCCTCACGATGGCGTATCCGAAGGTCGGGAGGACGCGGTGACGGGGAAACTCCACCATGATCGTCTCGGGAATGATCTTGTCTTTGCAGGTCTGCAGGGCATGATCGATCCCCCGAGACCGGAGGTGATCGAGGCTATCGAAGGGATGTTGAAGAGGCGGGTATCAGGGTGGCCATGATCACGGCGATCGTGCCTTCACTGCCGCGGCCGTTGGCGGGATGATCGGCCTGGGAGAAAGAGAGCCCGGCGATCACCGGGAAGGAACTGGAGGTAATGACGATGATGAACTGTTTGACAGGTACGCCGAAGACCGCGATCTACGCGCGGGTCTCGCCGCGGCGTGAACTACAGTCGTCCAGCAGTATATGTCGTTCACCGGAGGTTGCCGGTTACCGGTGATGGCGTCAACGACGCCCCCAGCTTCAAGGCGGCCCACATCAGGGCTGCAATAGGAAGAACAGGAACAGATGTCGCCCACGAGGCTGCCGATATCGTCATGCCGCCCGACGACGATTCGCCTCTTTACAGTGCCGTGGAGGAGGGAAGGATCGTCTTTGACAATATACGGAAGGTCACCATGTTCTCATCCACAGGATTTGCCGCCATCATCTCGGATCCTTGTGTCCATGCTGCTTGAAATTGTCCCGTCCCTTTCGTGGCAGGCCCAGCTCCTCTGGATCATCTTGTGACAACAGTTCCCAGGACGTGGCCCTGGCATTTGAACCAGGAGAAAAGGACATTATCAGGAGAGCCCGCGGAGCCCGAAGGAGGGCGTAATCTAGGCCTCATGTTCCGGCGAAGCGCTCGTCGGCGTGCTCGTACAGCACGGTCATATCATTTTTATGACGCCCTGTCCGGGAGTCCTCGATCGGGGCGAGCAGGACCATCGCCATGACGACCATCGTCCTCTTTCCAGTTTTTCCAGGCCTGGAACTCACGGTCCGAACGCGGGTCGGTTTCCGTATCAATCCGCTGAGCAACCCCTTTCTCTTCTACAGTATGATCGCAGCATTTCTCGCCAGATCCACCTGTTATCTCTCGTCCCCGCTCTCCAGTGGGTCTTCAGAACCAAGATGCTCACTTTCAGGTGGAATCGCTGAGGATAAATCGCAGCGGCTGTCACCGTGATCGCGGCAGTAAATGACGAACTCGCGCCCGGGCACAGGACACCGAAAGCATAAAGGGACGTTAAACAACCGGGCAACTATTTCCCGTCAATTTCCAACGAAACATTATCCGAAAGGTTTTTAGCCAGACAACGCCATATGGTTCTATGGTCAGTGAAAGGATGCCGCCCTCGGTTGTCCATTGCCGCCTGAAGAGCAGATCCTTCCACCGCGTCCGGTCAATCCCCAGGTCTTTTGACCCGGACGCCAATCTCAATGGTGTCTCCATGACGCCGGTCATGGCGCAGTATGTTCATCGCCCCCGGTGAGCTCCAAAAACAGCGAACACCTTTGTTGAGAGCATCAGTACTCGCTGGCCCCGGCGGATGAAGGAACCTTCCTCGCAGCGCGCCGGGACCTGACCGATGCCGTACATGCGCAGGAGGGAAAGCTCGGATCCCGGGTCCTGAAGGGCCTCCTCCACATGCAGTGTGTGTGGTGCCACGGTTCACATTAATTGACACCCGAGGCTTCAAAGGCGCCATGGTCGTTTGTGACCACGCTCCGTGAATGTCTGGATCCCCGGGACACCTTGAGAGCACCGTGCTATGCTCCGCGATGCAAGGTACCTGCGCACTTGGAATCGAGGCCTTCTTCGTCTCCGTCCGGATTCACAGCACTCCACCATGTCGAATTGATACTCATCGGTTCCTCCCGTTTCCGGTAGAAAAGGCCATCTTGTTGGGGATCGACACCCTCTGCCGTGCGGTCTCCACGATGTCACCAATGTCCTCTTCTGTAAGGATGCCCTTGATCCCCATCAACCCGATCCCGTCATGGGTATCGAGGATGTTGAGGAACGCATCCGATCGGACAGCGGGGCCACGCCCCGCGCCCACAGGGAGAGGGCGCTTGAGTCCTCCGGGTGGACGCCATGCAGGACAGTGGCAGGACAGGGCAAAGTTATAGACCATGTGGGCTCCGTCGGACCCATCACTCGAAATAGGATACATTGTCACGGTGAGGAACATTGGTCTCCGTGACAAGCGCAACCCGGAGGCAACACAGTCCACCACGTCCGCAGGAGTTTCACAATCTGGTGGGTTTGCTTCAGGTGGATCGATTCGGTCCCGGGCTCTGCCCAGATGTACGTGACAGCGTCAAGGCGCAGGATGTCCGCCGCGCCGCACATGGAGAGGTGTGCTTCGATAACCTGAAGAAGGACCGCGGATTCCGGAAGTTAAGGTCGACCTCGTCTTCCGAGAAAGTGGTCCATACGTATTTCGGTCCATGGATCGTCTCGAACGGTCAGGATATCAGAGGTCCCAGGAACGGATGTCTTTCGCCGCTGGTCTTCGGTGGACCTTCTTCGGGAAGTCATATGATATGAATCTTGTCAGAGGATTCCATTCGAAGCTCTGAACATCTCACTGCTTGAAACAGTCGTTTATGATGGCATCGAACATCAGGTCGATAACAGCGCCTTCTTTCCCCTGATGTCGTCCCCAGGAGCCGAGTTCGTCGACGCGCCGAAAATCGATCACGGCGAAACCTGTCCGATGAATCGAGAAAAACAGCAGTATATGGAGGCCTGACCGTTCCCCTGTGAATAATCTCCAATATTTCAGGGTTTTATCATCACTTCCAGATAGAGCATATTGTCCATCTGGGGAGATGGAGACTGAACTGACATTATCACTATGCCCAGTCATTGTTCTTATACATGCTCCATCTGATAATCTCCAATATTTCAAGGTTTTATCCTCACTTCCAGAAAGAGCATATTGTCCATCTGGGGAGATGGCTACTGAATTGACATCATATTAGTATGTCCAGTCATTGTCCTTATGCACGTTCCATCTGATAATCTCCAATATTTCAAAGTATTATCACCACTTCCAGAAAGAGCATATTGTCCATCGGAGAGATATGGCTACTGAATAGACATAATCACTATGTCCAGTCATTGTTCTTATGCATGTTCCATCTGATAAATCTCCAATATTTCAATGTTTTATCACCACTTCCTGATAATGCATATTGTCCATCTGGGGAAATAGCAACTGAATTGACACTATTATTATGTCCAGTCATTGTCCTTATGCATACTCCATCTGATAATCTCCAATATTTCAAGGTATAATCATTACTTCCAGAAAGAGCATATTGTCCATCTGGAGAGATGGCTACTGAATCGACATGAATTAGTATGTCCAGTCATTGTCCTTATGCATTCTCCATCTGATAATCTCCAATACTTCAAGGTTTTATCTAAACTCCCAGAAAGAGCATATTGTCCATCTGGGGAGATGGCTACTGAATAGACACCATCTTTATGTCCAGTCATTGTTCTAATGCATTCATCGTTGTTATTTTGTTCATCAGTCTTTGTCAGTTTCTTCTGGGGTTAGAAATCACTCATCGAAGAATTATGTCAATTTTACGTGCTTTATTTGCTTTATCATAGCATTCATTTGATTCTTCATACTTGCCAAGGTAATGTAAAGCACCTGCTTTGCTTTCTAATACTTCTGCATCATAAGGGTTTATCCCCAGGGCTTTATCATAGCATTTTATAGCTTCAGCATATTCACCTAGAACATAATAACGATTCCCCTCATTATACCATTCCTCGACTGTTGAGAACCCCTCAAGCAATGAATAACTCAGCAAAGTAAGCAAAAATAGATATAGCATTCTTTTCATTATAACCCCTCCCAATTATACTTATCTTTTCTATTATTCAAACTTCAAATTCATTACCCAAAATAAAGTCAAGCCTTATTCTATTGAAGCAACCCCTCCCCTTATTCTCCTTGACAAATACTTATTGCTTTAACCCTTATCCTAATCAAGCAATAAAGGAGGCTTATGAATTCACTTGAAAGGATGAATACACCAGTATTCTCAGCTGAGGGTGTACCTGATAAACTAGACTATGAGAATTATAAACTAACTATAGATGGTAATCTTGAAGAGCCTCTTATCTTGAAGTTTGATGAGCTGATTAAACTTCATAGGAAGACTATAAATGCAAGGCTTACATCAGTTAGCGGCTTTACTGTAAGGGCAGACTGGACAGGTATATTGCTTGATAATATACTTGAAAAGGTAAAGCCCAAGGAGAATGCTAAATACCTCTTTTCAATGTCAAGTGGTGGCTATACGTCATGTATCCCTTTATCAAAGGCAAAGGGTAAGAATACTTGCCTGATCTGCTTTCTGGTTGATAATGAGCTTCTGGGAGAAAAGTATGGTGGACCTGTAAGGCTTATAATACCGCATCTTTGGGGGTATAAATCAACTAAGTACCTGGTTAGTTTGAGCCTGATTGAGCACTATGTAAAGGGCTACTGGGAGAGCAGGGGTTATACGGATAGTGGAGAGATTGAGGCAGGCATGAGCTATGATGTGAATAGTGGGAAGAGGATAAGGCTAAAGGGTGGAGAGGTGACAGAGTTATAGGGATGAGGACAGGCTTTCTATTACTTATTCTTTTGTCTTATTCCATTCTGATAGACAGAGGATATAGATAATCTTCTCATTAAGGCAGCAATGGATGGCAAGCTGAAGGAAGTTCATGCTTTGATTGATAAGGGTGCAAACATAAATGCTAAGGATGAGGATGGCTTTTCAGTACTTACTTGGGCATCTGGAAGAGATAGTAAGGATATAGTTGAATACCTGCTTTTGAAGGGTGCAGATGTGAAGACCAGAAGCAGGGATGGCAGAAGCCCTGTTTATATAGCATGTACAAACGGTTATACTAACATTGTTAAGATGCTGCTTAAGGCAGGTGCTAATCTGAATGACTATGAGTACAATCAGCATGGGACCTGCCTGATGGTTGCCGTGCTGCATAGAAATAAAGACACTGTCAGGTTCTTGGTAGATAATGGTGCAAAGGTAAATGCCAAGACCATACTTGGGCAGACTGCATTGATGCTTGCAGTACAGCAGGATGAGAAGGAGATTGTCAGTATATTAATAAAAGCAGGTGCAAACCTGAATGATAAGGATTATGAGGGGAACACAGCCTTGAGGTATGCAATAGACAATAAACAGCAGTGAAATAGTGAAGTTACTAAAGAAATCTGGTGTTAGGGAAGAGGTTGAATGATGCCACAGCTAATGATTAAGTCAGTAAAGGATATTGAAGCTATTACTGAAGCAGGACGCGTTGCTGCTGACTGCCTTAAATACCTGTCATCAAGGCTTGTTGCAGGGATAAACACCCTGATGATAGATAACTGGGCAGGTGAGTTTATAAGGGATAATGGTGGTATATCTGCATCCAAGGGCTATCATGGCTATCCAGCAGAGATATGTATATCCCCCAATAATGTAATAGTCCATGGTATACCAAGCAAGGATATTATACTTAAAGATGGGGATATTCTCTCCCTTGATATTGCAGTTAAGAAGAATGGGATGATAGGTGATACTGCTGCAACATACCCCATTGGTGAGATAAGTGAAGAGGCAAAAACCCTCCTTGATGTAACAAGGAGATGTATATATGAAGCCCTGTCTGTATGCATTGTTGGAAATAGGGTAATTGATATAGGTAGGGTGATAGAGGAGTTTGTAAGACCCTATGGCTATGGAATAGTCAGGGATTATGCAGGTCATGGAGTAGGGTTCTTTATGCATGAGAAGCCTAATGTTCCCAATTATGATGCTACAAAGGAGATAACACATAGACTAGAGCTCATGGGCAAAGGGGAATAATGATCTGATGCAACCCTTTATAAAGGGCATGGTCTTTACAATAGAACCCATGATAAATATGGGGACATATAAGACCAGGACTTTGAATGATGAATGGACTGTAGTTACAGCTGATGGAAGGTTATCAGCCCACTTTGAGCATACAATAGAAATAACGGAGGATTCTCCAGTAATACTCACCCAACCTAGTCAGGGAGAAGCTTTCCTTAATTCATAAGGTTATTATGCCTTAAATAGGGTATAATCAAACACCCCATTTAAGTACTTTATCCCCTGCATTCTAGGTCAATCCCCTCAAAGCATGATTATATAAGCATCTCCTCCTTTGGCATACTTCTTGCTTTAATTAAGCATAAGGGAAAGGAGATAAGAATGCTTAGTATAATAGGTATAATTTTAGGAAGCTTACCACTTTTGGGAGCTCTACTGATTAGATTTAAGAGCTTAGTTACAACAATTACAAGGAAAGGGAAAGAGATGATTAGTTTAATAGGTATCATAATAGGTTCACTCCCATTGTTTGGTTTACTTAATTACATAAAGAAGTGATATAAGTAACTCAAATGGAAGTGTACAACTATAATTGGTTTGAGATCGTATATGCTAAGTCAGGTGCTTGCATATACGGTTTCATCATATATAAAGGAATAAATGCTTTTAAGTTTACATAAAGACTGATATTAGTTTCTTACTTCATACCCTCCCCTATGATGCTCTGGTTATGGAACCAGGGCATCTTTTTTTTATGCATAGTGACATAAGGAGCATAAGGACAGCAAAGGGGAATATAAACCCCTTAATCCTGCTATAAATGGTTTTTTCATGCAAGGGTATAAAATACCCGTCTATTATCCTCTTCTCCATTATCTTTGTCTTAACCTGAAGGTCTCCATATGGGGAGCAAATGAATGATAAACCACTATTGGCACACCTTATCAGGTATCTTTTGTTCTCAATGGATCTAAAGCAGGACATGATTGCATGCTGATATGGTCCAATACTCCTACCAAACCATATATCATTGGTCACATTAAGCAATACCTCTGCTCCCCTGTCAACATCCCTAGAGACCAGCTCAGGGAAAATTATCTCATAGCATATAAAACTGCCCAGCTTAATACCATCGGGTTGTAGCAGCAGGTTCTCATTGCCATGATCAAACAGGGCACTGTGTACAATCAGCCTTCTTAGGAATGGGAATTGCTTTCCATAGGGTACAAATTCACCAAATGGTACTGACTGCCTCTTTGAGTATATACCCCTTACTATCCCTGTCCTATCAGCATATACAAGGCTATTGTGATGCTTTTCCCCAGCCTGTGATGCTATGCCAAAAATAAATATCTTATCATAGAAGGTTGATAACTCCCTGAACAGCCCAAGCCAGTCAAAGAAGTCTTCATCAAGTATATAATAAGGCACTGCTGTCTCTGGTAGTATTATCCATCTTGACCTTGGGTTCAAAGATGCCTCTCTCAGCATCTCTTCATACCTCTTGAAGCATTTATAGGCATACTTTGCGTTCCAAGGGACTCGCAAGTCAAGGTTGCCCTGTAGGAGTGAGATATAAACCTTCTTTGATGTATCATCATGCTTTGATCTCTGATAATACCCGTATATTGGAGGGAGTATTGTAAGTATTGAGAGTAGTATAAAGTTTTTAAGCCTCCTTCCCTTAAGCCATTCATATACTAATGCAGATATAAGGACAAGATAAAACCCCAGCCCATAAACCCCTATTGCATCAGCCATCTGCCTATAAAGTGCTAATGAAAAGAAGTCATATCCAAGTAATAGCCAGGGGAAACCCAGTGAGCCCATGCTCCTTAGGTACTCAAGTATAAGGAAGAGCAGGGGTGCAGATATGAGATAGGAAACCCCATGCTTCTTAAAGAGCCTGCATAGCATTCCCCATATCCCCCACCATAACCCCAGGTAGATGGATACACCTATCCAGGGGATATAGTAAAACCCAACCTCCTTCAGCCAGAGCATACTAAGTAGTGATTTAAGCAAGCCCATAAGGAATATCACTATAAATACATGCTTCACCCTCTCAATCAGATAGAGGGCTAAGACAAGCCCCAAGACTGCAAAGGGTGTAAAAGAGTATGGCGGTTCAGCAAAATAGAGGGTAACTGATGCTAGAATAGATACTATTATTAGTCTTGTCAGGGTCACTTATTATCTTGTTCAGGCTTATTTTCTAAAATGCTTTCAGTCTGATTCCGTCTTCCTTTGACCCTAGAAACCAGCCAGCCTATCGGACCAGAGATTGCATAGGCAACACCAATATAGAATATTATAAGGAATAGGTGTGCCTGTGCGAATATAGCAAGTGTGCATATAATAACAAAGAGCACAAGGAGCTCAAAGTTCTGGCTGCTGCGTTTGAATATCCTCCTTAGATTATAGTACCTGAATGTACTGACCATAAGAATAGCACTTATAATGGTTGTTACGGTTGATGTAAAAAACAGGGTATTTGATGTCATATACAACTGTTCAGGTGCTATTATGAGGCTGGCTACAAAGCCTCCTGCAATGGGTATAGGTACACCGATGAAGTGAATATCCTTCTTGCTTGGATCCTGAGATGTAACATTATACCTTGCTAATCGTAGTGCTCCACAGACAATAAAAAGCAGGGATGCTGACATAACTACCTTCTGCATTGGGTTATTGAGGGAGAACTTGCTATAGTAGAGTATGCCAGGTGCAACACCAAAGCAGACTAAGTCAGCCAGGAAATCGTAATTCATGCCGAATATGCTGCTTGTCCTTGTAATACGAGCAACAGTCCCGTCAAGCCCATCTATTGCAGCACCAATGAAGATAAGAAGCCCTGCAAGGAAGTAATTACCACTTGTTGAGTTCAGTATTGATAATACCCCGCAAATAAGGCTTACGGATGTAATGAGATTGGGTAAGAGGTATATTGCTTTTTCTCTGTTATTCATGTTTATCTTCTATGGTCTTGTAACCTGTTTAAGTTATGCATGATTTTATACAAGGGGAAAGAGAGGGAAGCACTATACATTCTTATAAATAATGGACTTAGCTCATTCAGCTTTTTAGTATCTGCCTTTCTTAAAGCCTTCATTCATATACCAAAGCAGGAAACCTCCCGAAATCCAAAGAGGTGACTGAAGAACTGCATATATCCCCCCCATGATTGGGTATAGTAAAACCAAAGCCCACATTGAGGAGTCTGCAAGGCTAATATTGCCACTTCCTACAATCCCGCTTAACAGTACTGGTGCAAGGCATACTATGACAGTAGTATAGATTGGTATAAGGAATGATTGAACTAGAGTGTCTGTCTTGTTCCTCTCATATGAGTAAATCTTATATGCTATTATAAAGCCTGCTATAGCTCCAGAAATAATAGACAGGTTAAGGACGCTTGATATATCTCCTGATGAAGCCATTTTAAAGCTTTGCTTGAACCAGGATATGAATTTGAGAATCCATTGGTTCTCTATAGATGACGAATTGGCAAAGTACACCTTGTATGTAAGCACAGATATTACTTCTACTGCCAAGCCCATAAGAACCCCAATGTAGAGGATAACCCTTCTCTTACCTGATCTCTGATTCATAGTTGTATTAAGGCTTTAACTATCAGTTTAACTCAGCTCAGTAGTGCAATTAGGGCATCTTGTTGCCTTGATAGGGATGACTGAATAGCAATAAGGGCATTCCTTAGTCTTTATCTCAACAACAGGTTCTTTCTTTAGCTTGTTTATCTGCTTTATTATGATGAAGATAACAAAACCTACTATCAAAAAATCAATAACAGCATTGAGGAAAAGACCTATATTAAGTGTTACTGCCCCTGCTGCTTTAGCTTCAGCCAATGTACTGAAGGTCTTTCCAGACAGACTTACAAACAGATTGGTAAAGTCAACCTTACCCAGAATAAACCCCAAGGGAGGCATTACTATGTCATTTACCAGAGAGGTTACTATCTTACTGAATGCAGCCCCTATTATGATGCCTACTGCCATATCAATCATATTACCCTTAACAGCAAATTCCTTGAATTCCTTTAGCATGGACTTACTCCTTCATTTAAGTATATTGTAAGCACATTGATAAGTATTACTGTTGTCAATACAAATTTGCTTGACACCAAGACCAATGAATGATGCATAACCAAAGCAGGAGTATGAAATGTATTCAGTAGTATTGTTGTCTTTGATAATGCTCATTCCTTTGGGCAAGACCGAGATAAGTATAGGCTTCATGATGCTTGGTCCAGAGATTAAGTCAGAAAGCCACCTGTCAGAGGCAAAGAAGGCAGAGATAACACAGTCATTTGAAGGGATAAAGAACGGGATAAGCAGCACATTCAAGGATTATACTGACAGGGGGATAAGCATTCAGGGTAGCCTTACCTGCAAGATAATCCTGTATAAGGATGGCTCAAAGAAGGTTTTCATATCATCTCCCACTCTACCCAAGGAATTCCTTGCCTCTATTAAAACTCTCATAGTGGAGACAGATCTCTGTAGTGTTCAGAATAAGGTAAGTATAAGCTTCAAATCCAGCTTCAACCTGAAGTCATCACCAAAGGACGTCTTCAGATGCTTTATCAGGAATGATGCAGGGATATTGTTAGAATAATCTTGAAGATGCACTCTATAGCAGGCTTGGTTGAAAGACATTACCTTAAGGGCTTGCTTAGTAGTCCTCCTTTTATCATGCTTCTTCAATCTATACAAGATAAATCAGGAGGGGTATAGCAATCCATTCTATGCATCCTCAGTCTATAGCATGACAAGGTCATTCCATAACTTCTTTTATGCAAGCTTTTGACCCCTCTGGGATATCCTCTGCTGGAAAGCCTCCACTTGGTCTATGGATACAGGCTTTATTTGTATTTGTCCTTGGTTTTAAGGGCTGGGTTTTGATACTCCCTCAGGCATTGTCTGGCGTACTGTCTGTCCTTATCCTGTACTCAATAGTAAACAGAGGCTTTGGGCGTATTGCAGGCTTATTGTCTGCACTGATACTAGCAACAACTCCAATATTCATTGCATCCTCAAGGAATAATACAATGGATAATCAGCTCCTGTTAGTAGTTCTCATAAGTGCCTATTTCATTCTCCTCGCAGCAGAGAAGGGCAAGGCAGTATATCTTATAATCAGCTTTACCCTTATTGGCTTGGGATTCAATATAAAGATGCTGGAGGCATATCTGGTCCTGCCTGCATTTTACATAGTATATATCCTGTCAGGGCTAGGGAATTTGAGTAAGAGGGCTAAGCAGCTGGTTCTTGCAACACTCCTCTTATTAGTGATCTCTTTATCATGGGCAGTTATTGTTGACCTGACCCCCAAGGATAAGCGTCCCTATATAACCAGCAGTGCTGATAATACAGTACTTGAGCTTATGTTCGGGCATAATGGCTTGGAGAGGGTGATTGATAAGAAAGATATGAAACGCAAGGCAGCAGATAAGGATAACAGTAACCTTGATATGCCCCCAAAACATGGCAGTCCCATAAGCATAGAGTCTGGAAGCCCGGGTATATTCAGATTATTCAATGATAGACTATCTGCACAGATAAGCTGGTTTCTTCCCCTTATCTTAATAAGCCTCTTTGCATACATAAAAAGCCTTCGGGGTTTGCCAAGATTAGAGACAAGGGAAGGAACACAGCTCTCTCTCTGGCTTATATGGGCAGGGGTCTTCTCTCTGCTATTCAGTTTCACAGGTGGTATATTCCACAGGTACTATCTGTCAATGCTTGCACCAGCATTTGCTGCACTTGCTGCAATAGGGTTGATAAGGCTCTTTGAATACTATAATAGTAATAGCCTAAAGAAGTACCTCTTACCCCTTGCACTGCTTGTCAGCGGAGGGTTGCAGATAACCTTCATACTATATAGTTATTACTTCAATTTCTGGCTTGTTTATCTACTATTGATAACCATCCCCATCATTAGCCTAGCCCTCTTAATCTTTATGAATAAGGTACTGGCTCACAAGACTAAGGTCTGTCTTGTGGGAATGGGTGTCCTTGCCTTACTGATTTCCCCTTGCTATTGGTCATATACCCTCATCCTCTATTCAGGGAATATAATGCTGCCCTATGCAGGCCAGAGCTAAGAAAGACCCCCTAAGTGCCTTGAATGAAGTTAGGCATGAAGCCCTGCATAAATCACTTGGTTCTTTATCTGCCTTCTTATTAAGCAATTACAAGGGTGAGAGGTATATTGTTGCAGTGCAAAGTGCAAATACCTATGGCTCTGTTCTTATAGTCAGGACAAGGATGCCAGTGCTTGTGCTTGGAGGGTTCAATGGGAATGATCCTATATTTAGGCTTGATGATATAAAGGCTATGGTTGCAAAGGGAGGCTTAAGGTACTTCCTCAACCTTGAACCCAACCCTCCCAGGCATCAGGATTACAACAGAGCTCCCCCACCAGCCCCACCTATGGTCAATAACAGAGAGATTATAGAGTGGCTTAAGGATAATGGCAGGGCAGTTCCCTTCTCTCTCTGGAAGGGCAGTGGGTCAACCAATGGCAATGGCAGGTACGTGCTGTATGATTGCGGGGGAGAGTGAGGAGAGACGAGGGAAGGACTTGCGTTGATTAGATCTAATCTCTAAGATTTCTCATTTCTGAAAACATCAAGGAAATTCCCTATCTTGAGAGTGGTATTGAAAATATCTGGTGATATTTAGGGCGTCCTTGCTCTTTGTCGGGTTTTATCGTGATTAGCGTAATTTGACTTTGGATCTATGGTACGATACAATATCCGTAAAATTGAAGGCTGTTCTATTCCAAGAACATATATTCATGGATCTGCTTCTGTTGACATGGTTTATTTGGATTAACCAATTTTCCTAATACTGAATATCAGAAGGGTATCATTGGTAATCTGCTTTCATTATCCAGAATCATTTGTGGGTAGTCTTTAATCCTTTTTTTAAATCCCACTTTTATAAATGTCCTCTTCTAGTTGTTTTAAATTTCTTTCTATTATTTCACCATCAAGTAGCTTATGTAGAAGCCTTTTATCGTTTACTAGCCCAGTTACTAACTGTTATGTAGGTATAGATTTTTCACTATCTGCATAGGATAATAGTAGTTACCTCTTTTAAAGTGCAAGTTCTAAACAATTGTTCAGACATTATATTTTGAAAAATCTTTTCGTAGTTTCTAATTCATACGTATATAGTCTATTGCCATAGCTATTGATATTTTCCAGTAGATTCTGCTTCAACGGCAAGTCTAATGAATCATCTCACCATCTTCATGAATAATATGATAGTTGCCAATGTCTTTGCTTTTAATTTCCTTTTCTTTTTTTTCTATTCTATTCTTTGCAGATATTCATAATAGTTAGTAATCATATTTCAAACAATCTTTTGTAGTCTTTACTATTTACTCTCCCTAATTCCTGCAATCGTCTAAGGATAACAAATTCACTAATCTGTAGTTTTCTTGAAAGCCTATTAATATATTCTTCTTGTGGTTCATTGGGTCTAGTGATTACTGTGCTCTTTATAGCAGAATCAGGTACAAGAACATGGCCAGCAAAGGAATTACAGATAATTCTGTCTTTTCATATGTGTCTTAGTATTGCTTCTCCAGTAGTCAAATACCTGATTCATTTATTAGAATGGGTGTAAACTCATGAATATGTACAATATCTTACTATTGGGGGTATGATTTATGTTAATGGCAATAACTGGTGGGAATCCATCTCTTTTAAAGAAAAACCTTTTGCTATTTCAAGAGGAAAACCTAATTGAAAAACAAAGACTCCTTCATTCTCAACATAATCACTGCATTCTTTAGAAGCGATTTTGTTATCCTCAATTTGAGTTGCTCTTCAAACTAGTACTTCTACCTCTTGAAGATTCTATCTATTGATGAATCCTTGTTAATCCCTTGTTAAAAGAGCTTATTCGGTTTCTAAGCCTCTGTAGTTCATAAATCTATTGGTACCACTGTGCTTCTCTTATTGCGAACTAGTTTTGGTTAATCACGGTGCTTGTTTAACGAAAAGCGGAAATCTCTGGGGAAAGGAGGATCTTCAGGTATTGTAGGTAAAAAAAATACTGCTAATGGACGCTTAAAGAGTTTTGCTAAAATCCTCACTTAGTTATAGTTGGTTGTTCTGCTCCCAATTCCCACTTTTCATATTGTGAAATTTCAATTGTTTTCTTTTTTAGTTTGCTTGACAGTGACTCTATGTTGAATCCACAAGAATTCCTTGCCCATCGTAGGATTTCTGGATTTATAGTTCTTTACAAGATATGTAATAGTTTGCAAAAATGGAATAACCAATAAGTAAAGCAAATTTCTTCACATCAATTTAACACTCAATAATCAGCTATGCTTCATAAGAGTCCATTATCTACTCCTCTTTCAAGTCCTATCTCCTCTCCTCCAGTCCTTTCACTAAAGGCTTCACTCAGGTTCAGCCAGCTCTCCTTTGGGTAGAAAGTTCTCCCTCTATCTAAATAGTATCCAAGTACCTCTTAATATCCTCAAGAGCCTCTTTCTCTTTGTTCTGTATCTCTTTCACAATGCCAGTCTTCTCCACCGCTGCCATTTCCTTATCACTTACTTTAAGAAGGTCTTCTGATATTGCTTTATACTTATCAGCAAGATCTTACCAGCAAGCTCTGCATCCCCAATCCTTTGAGATGCAAGCCCTGAGAAGAACTTACTCAGCATCTCCCTTGACTCTGACCAGACAACTGCATTCCACCAGCTGCCATGTGGATGAGCAATGCTAGTCTCTAAGGCATTGATCCAGTTATCATAAGCCTTAATACCCATTGCATAGTCAGGATATGTAAGATCACCTGTATCCTCAAGCAGTACTATTCCCTGCTTTAGACATTCCTTGATTGCTTCTGTCTTGTCCTTCTGAGGGAGTTTCTTATATAGATAGAAGCATGCATGCAGCTCATCCCCATACTCCTTCCAAGTACAAAAGCTTAAACGTGGAGGAGTGGTACAGACACATCCATCCCACTGTTGTAGGAGTATTAAGCCTGTGTCATCATATCCACTAATCACCTGATGATCCATATTGCAGGTTGAGCAGGGCAAGCCATTATCAAGGCTTTCCTTAATCGTTGCCTCAAGGTTGCTTCTCTCTTCTTCACTGCTTTCTTTAGAGAAGAAGCCAAGATCAATCACTTCAAGCCCGATATTCTTGAGTAGCTCATAGAACCAGTCACATTTCCAGACATAGGGACCACTTGGGCATAGTATCTTATGTATGTTTATTAGAAATCCATGACCAGATAAGGCATAAGAGCTCTGCATCCGTTAGGTCAAGTTTATAGTAATCAGCCACACCAGCTATAACACCCATCAGCGATGCATTGAACGGTTTACAAGTTATCCCCTCAAGTTCCATATTACATCTCCTTTAACTAGAGTAATACTCCAACCCTAGTTCTTTACTCTACCTTTGCTTCTTCAAGATTATGTCTTGTCATATCCCCTAAACCAAGCAAAAGCCCTCAACTGATATATCCTCATTAACTCATCCCAGTGTATCCCTGTTCCTCCGCCACTCAATTCATACCTCTCCCTTTGTTCAGGTAAAGCATTCATCAAACGGGGGAAATAGGCAAGAGGAACTATCAGTATTCTTCCATCTGTTAAAAAGACCGAAAGCTGCTTTCATCAAAGCTAGACTTATAGCAAGCAGGCTTAGTAATAAAATAACTCATCTAAGATACCTTCTATCAGTTATCCCTCTCTTGTCAAGGCAAATCCTTCTGCTTTTCTCAAGAAGCACCTACCCCAGACTCTCTACTCCAGTCCTTCCATACAGGCTCATAGCCAAGCTCCCTTATCCGCATCTCTACCTCATGGGGTGAACGCATATCCTCAACATAGAACTGGGCAGTAGAAGCATCAGGGCTAGAGTAGCCACCTGGTTCTGTATGCGAACCTGCACTCAAGCGTGTTATACCAAGGGGTATAAGGTTATCCCTAAGGGATGCGGGTTCTCTCGTTGATATGACCAAGCCAGCCTGCGGGAAGCAAAGCCTGAATGATAGTATGAGCTGGACAAGGTCTCTGTCATTCACAGGATGGGGTATAGAAAGCCCACCAGGCACCTCCCGTAAGCGTGGGAAGCTTATTGACAAGAAGGACTGCCAGTAATGCTTCAAGAGATACTCTGCATGAAGTGCTAGTAATGCAGCATCAAGCCTGTATTCAGCAAGCCCTAGGAGTATCCCTATCCCAATACTCCTCATACCAGCACTGGCTGCCCTCTCTATTCCTCCAAGCCTGAAGCCAAAATCCCTCTTTGGACCCCTAGGGTGAACATCTTTATAGGTTACTTCATTATAGGTCTCCTGATAGAGGGTAATGCTGTCAGCACCAGCAGAGGTAAGCAACCTGTAATCTCCCTCTGTCATTGGGTAAACCTCAATGCTGACAGATGGGAAGAGGGTCTTTGCAAGCCTGACTGATTGAACAATATAGTCAAGGGGTGCCTCATCAGGTGCTTCCCCTGTAAGAAGGAGTATATGCTTGAAGCCTTGCTTTGATATGAGAGTAAGATCAGCTCTCAATCTCTGACAGGCTTAATGTCCTCCTCTTTATAGGGTTCTCCCTCCTAAACCCACAATAGACACAGGAGTTACTGCACTCATTGCTTATATAGAGAGGTATATAAAGGTTGATGGTCTTGCCAAAGTGCTTTAATGTGAGCCTTCTTGCCTCAAGTGCCATCTCTTCAAGGAAGGGTATTGCAGGCTTGGATATGAGGGACATGAAGTCATCAAACCCCCTATTTTCCCTTGATAATGCCTGCTGGACATCCCTCTCTGACTTACCCTCTATTTTGTCCCTTATCTCATCAAGGTTAATACCCTTAAAGGTGTCAGGGAAGCTCGATTGGTGGTCAAGAAAGCCAGTCAATGGGCTGGATGCCCTTGCCTCCCTGCTTGTACCTGACAGACCTGCTAAATATGCCTTTCTTCCTGCTTCAACACCATACTTAAAGGCAATAGCCATATTTACCGGGTCATTTGCAATTGCAATGGCAGTATTGACCAAAACACCGTCTGCACCTATCTCCATTGCAAGTGCTGCATGTGATGGTGCACCAAGCCCGGCATCTACAATGACCGGTACAGTTGCCTGTTCAATGATTATCTCTATTGCCAGCAAGGTCTTCAAGCCTTTATTTGAGCCAATTGGTGAACCCAGTGGCATTACTGTTGCAGTGCCAATATCAGCTAACCTCTTGGCAAGGATTGGGTCAGCATTTATATAGGGCAGTACAATGAAGCCCTCCTTAATAAGTATCTCTGCTGCCTTAAAGGTCTCTATCGGGTCAGGGAGAAGGTATCTGGGATCAGGTGTAACCTCAAGCTTTATCCAGTTGGGTAAACCAGAGGCTCTTGCTAGACGGGCAAGCCTGACAGCCTCTTCAGCATTCCTTGCACCTGATGTATTAGGGAGTATAAGGTATTTGTCAGGGTCAATGAATGAGAGTATGGCATCCTGTGGATTGTTTAGATCAACCCTCCTTAAGGCAACTGTTACTATCTCTGCGCCTGATGCCTCAATGGATGATTGCATTGCCTGTGGAGAAGGGAATTTACCTGTTCCAAGGAATAACCTTGAGCTAAACCTTCTACCTGCAATGACTAACTGGTCATTAAGCATAATAGGATATATAAAAGAAAGGGGAAGGGATTAGTTCTCTTCCGTCTTCTTGCTCCTATACTTCCTATTGAATTTGTCTACCCTACCAGCACTGTCAACAAGCTTCTGCATTCCTGTAAAGAATGGATGGCAGCTGCTGCAGATCTCAACTGTGAAGCTACCCTTTGTTGAATGGGTTTTGATAATATTCCCGCATGCGCAGGATATTGTTGCTTCTTTATACTCAGGATGTATCTTTTCCTTCATTGCTCCTCCAAGATGTATTATAAGGGAAGTTTCTTTAAGTCATGGTCTTGATAGGGGTTATATGAGTCAAGCTTGACTTTAAATGTACTTTTTCAATGCTTATTCCATGCTTATCCCAAGTAATAGGCTTTATGAAAGGGCAGTGGAGACTATCTCTATACTAAGAGCAAAGGGCTTTGATGCCTTACTTGCCGGAGGATATGTCAGGGATATGCTTCTTGGTATTGAACCACAGGACTATGATATAGCAACCAATGCCCTGCCCGATCAGGTACTTGATGCCTTTCCCTATGCAATAATGACATGGAGCAGGCTTGGAGTAGTAATACTACCAGTCAGGGGCAGCAGGTTTGAGATAACAAGCTTCAGGGGTGAGGGACAGTATCTGGATGGCAGAAGACCCTCAAGTGTAAGGTTTACAGACGCCAGAGAGGATGCCAAGAGGAGGGACTTTACCATCAATGGTATGTTCTATGATCCCCTAAAGGACGAGATAATTGATTATGTCAATGGTCAGGAGGACTTGAAGGCAGGGATTGTCAGGGCAATAGGCAATCCCTATGAGAGGTTTGGTGAGGATCATTTAAGGATTATAAGGGCAATACGCTTTGCAGCAAGGTTTGGCTTTGAGATAGAGGCTGAAACATACAATGCTATCAGGGGCTTTGTGCACTTGATCAATAAGATAAGCGTGGAAAGGATACAGCAGGAGCTGACAAAGATACTTGTTTCAAGCAATGCAGACATTGCCTTTGAGATGATGCTTGATACAGCGATTCTTAAAGAGATACTCCCAGAGGTTGCCTTAATGAAGGGGGTTGACCAGCCTATAGAGTTTCATCCTGAGGGTGATGTTTGGGAGCATACAATCCTGATGCTGCGTGAAATGAGGACAGATAATTCTGCACTTGCATGGGGAGTGCTTTTACACGATATTGGTAAACCAGCAACCTATGAATTAAGGGACAGGATCAGGTTTAATGAGCATGACAAGGTTGGGGTTAAGATTGCTACAGGCATATTGGAAAGACTCAGGCTTCCCAACCATGACAGGGATGTCATTCTCTCCCTGATTGATAAGCACATGAAGTTTATGTCAGTGCAAAAGATGAGAATGAGTACATTAAAGAGGTTCTTGAGGCAGGATGATTTTCCTCTTCACCTTGAATTGCACAGGCTTGATTGTATTGCCAGTCATGCAAAGCTGGACAACTACCATTTCTGCAAGGATAAGCTTGCAGGACTTGAGGAAGAGCCCCAGATGCTTAAACCTAAGGCATTGATAAATGGTGATGACCTTATAAGCCTTGGCTTCAAGCCAGGGGCATTGTTTAAGGATATACTCAATGCTGTTGAGGATGAACAGCTTGAGGGAAGGATTGCTTCCAAGGAGGAGGCTCTAAGCTTTGTGCTTGAAAGATACAAAGAGCATAGGGATGATAATTTATAGGGATAGTTCAAACTGCTTACTACTTTCCCCTTGACTAGGATTTCAACTTAAAGCCTTCTAAACACTATGAATAATGAAGAAATAAACGTTAAAGAGCGTCTTGAGTATCTGCTTGAGAGCATTCCAGATGCAATACTCTATCAGACTGGTGGTGGGATAGAGTATATATCCTCTAATGTAGAAAGGATTCTGGGTTATCCGGCAGAGGAATTCACTAAGGATAGGAAGTTCTTTCCAAGCCTGATACATCCTGACGATATGAAGCGGATTGATGCTGAGCTTCAGGCATGGTATCATAAGGGAGCAGTTGGTACTATAGAGATGGAGTTCAGGTTAAAGAAGGCAAATGGTGATTATATCTGGCTTCTTGACAGGAGCAAGCTGGCATTCAAGACAGATGATGGCAGGCATTCTACCCTTGGTGTAATGCTTGATATTACAGAGAGAAAACATATTGAGGAAGAGCATAAGAGGCTTATAGGTGATTTGCAGGAAGCACTTTTGAGCGTCAAAACATTAAGCGGGCTCATACCCATCTGTGCATGTTGCAAGAGCATTAGGAATGATAAGGGTTACTGGGAGAAGATAGAGAAGTTTATCAATGAACGCTCACAGGCTCAATTCTCCCATAGTATCTGCCCTGAATGTGCAAAGAAGATGTATCCTGACACAGCAAAGAAGATGTATCCGGAAGTTTTTGGGGAAGAATAAGCTTAGAAAGGAATTGTAAGTGTTCGCTTTTCTAGGCTTTCTTTTCTCTATGAGAGATTGGGCTAAAATACTAAAGGTCTCAGGTTATCTCTGGTTATTATCTATTCTTTACCTTCTTCTTTCAAGACTCTAACTTAATTGCAAGTGAATATAAAACATCTTGGGTAAGGTTGATATTATGGGTTCTTGTATCTGTTTTCTTGATCTTCATAGGTAATCTGTTGCAAGTAAAGAAAAAGATTGGAGAATACGATTTTAAGATAAGTGACACAGAATCAGTTAACAAGAGATATAGATACTATTATATTACTTGTGGAATTATCCTGTTTGTTTTGATATTTGTTGGTGGATTACTGTGGTATAAGCCTTTTTCAAAGGTTATGATAGATGATTCATATATATCACTAAGATACGCTAAAAACCTTAATGAAACTGGCAAATGGGGCTTCAATCCTAATGAATGGCATAATACTGCAACATCACCCTTGAATGTGATTGTATTTACTCTCTTAATGAAAGTAACCAGGAATGAATGTAATATTGCTCTATATTCATATAGCTTTTATGTAGCCTGGTTATTGACAGACTCTTTTCTTTCTCATGTCAAGGTACTCAAAATACTTCTTTTATATTTGGATATTACAAGCCATTTCAACGCCCGCGTCGAAGAAGCTTCGCATGGGGTACTCGCGGTCGGCCCTTGGCAGGCCGAGGTACGGGACCTGTACCTCTCGGTACATCTCGTCTTTGGCGAACCAGTAGGGCTGTGGCAGCGCGATGACGTCGAGTTCGGACATGCGCTGGATGTCGTTCGGGTCGACGAGTTGCAGGTGCGTGACGAGCGACCGCGCCGGCGGCGGATCCACCGCATGGCGGGCGTGCTCCACCGCGTCGAGAGCTGCGGTGACGGCGGCGTCGCCGATGGCGTGGTAGTGCAGCTGGAAGCCCGCCTTTGCCGCGGCCGCCGACGCCTCCGCGAGGCGCTCCTGCGGCCAGACGGGCTCTCCGCGGTAGCCTGGCCGATCGGCGTAGTCGGAGCGGAGGAAGGCCGTGTGCCCTTCGACGACGCCATCGACGAAGAACTTGGCACAGCCGGTCCGGACGAGCGGCCCGGTGTGCAGGTCGCGCTCGGCCACGAGCGCGGCGAGCTGCTCATCAAGCGGCAGATCCTCCTCGACCCAGAGGGAGACGCAGGCGCGGAAGGTCAACTCGCCGCGCGATTGCAGCTCTTCGTAGGCGGCGAGCAGAGTGTCGCCGGGCCGGACGACCGACTCTTGCACGGTCGTGAGGCCGAGTGGCCCGGCGACGTCGCGCTGGAAGTGGCACAGGGCTTCGACGTGCTGGTCGACAGGCCTGGGTGGCAGTGCGCGCTCGACCAGCGCGATCGCGCCCTCGCGGAGCAGCCCCGAAGGGCGGCCGTCCGGCAGTCGGTCTACGGCGCTCTCAGGCAGGTCCGTCGCGCGGTCCAGGCCGGCGCGGCGGAGCATGGCGCTGTTCGCCCAGACGATGTGTCCGCCCTCGTCGTAGAGCGCGGCGGGCCGGTCCGGCACGGCCCGGTCCAGCCGCTCCGCGGTCAGCTCGGCCTCGTCGAGGAGCGCTGTGCTCCAGGACCACGCGGTCACGAACGGCGTGGAGGGGTGGGCAGCCAGGAAGTCCGCTATCCGCTCGAGGCACTCGTCGGCGGAGCGCGCTCCTCTGAGTGACGGCTCGTAGAGGTCCGAAAGGGCGCCCATGGGGTGCATGTGCGCGTCGATGAACCCGGGCAGGACCAGGCGGCCGCCCGAGGTCCACGATCCGCGTGTTCGGGCCTCTCAGGGGGAGCGCCGCAGCATTGGTCCCCGCCACGGCGATCCGTCCGCCGGTCACGACGATCGCCTCGGCCGTCGTGCGCCTCGGGCGTCGGCGGTGTAGACGGTCCCGTGGGTCAGGATCAGCTCAGGGTCAGGCATGATCTCACACTGAAGGTTCACCGCGGGTGAGAGTCAAGGCCTGGGGCGGGCTGGGGCCGCCGCGGCTCTCAGGCGGACTTGACCGGCAGGGCGATGTGGGCGACGTGGCCGGCAGGATCGTCCGGGTCGTCGGGGCCCGTCTGGTAAGTCACCCGGACGGGCGGCTCGGCCTCGAACCCAGATCGGCTCACCCAGGCGACGAGCGCGGCCCACGATGCTCGCAAGCCGTCCCAGGGACCCATGTAGACCGTCGTCGCCGCCGAGCAGGCGGGAGCGTCCAGGCGTCTGCGGGAACGGGGGACTCCGGCGCCAGCGGCGCGCACGCCTGGAAGCGCGCGGGGCTGTACCAGGGCGCGAGGAGGTCGAGTTCGTGCACGAAGACGACGGGTCCGGCGACGGTGAGATGCTCAGCCTCGATGCGCCCTTCGAGCTCGGCCGCGCAAGCTGTGCGCGCTGCGACGAGAGCGTCGAGCGATGGTCCGGACTCGCCGCGGCAGCTGATGACCGTGATTGCGGGCACGTCTACCAGCCGCACCTCGTGGCTTTGCGGGATCAGCGGCAGTCCCTGCGAGAGGACCTGGTCGACCCTCGCGAGGATCTGGGCCTCTCGTTCGAGTCGTTCGGCGATCCTGCGCCGGTGCGCGGTCAGGAGACGCTGCAGACCGTCGCCGTCGTCCGCGGCGAGCAGTTCGATGATGTCGGCCAGGGGCACCTGCAGGTCGCGCAGCAGACGGATCGTCTCGGCGACGTCCAGCTGCGTGGAGGAGTAGTAGCGGTAGCCGGTGGCCTCGTCGACGACCGCAGGCCGGAGCAGTCCCGCTTCGTCGTAGCGACGCAGCGACGGGCGGGAGATGTCCGTGAGGGCGGAGAACTGACCGATGGTCAGGAGCTGCGGAGGCCGCGACGACATAGGCATCCACTGTATGGGCGGCTTCCGGCGCCCGCAAGTGCCGGGCCGGTAGCGCTTATCCGCAGGTCAGGACTTCCCGCGGCAGGCGGCAGAGCAGCCGCGGGCCGGACGCTTCGAACACGACCGTGTCGACCATGGCGAGGAAGTAGACGCTCTCGATGTTGGTCACCAGGCCGGCCTCGACCACGGCTCCGGCGTGGTCGCTCCCGGTGCCCCAGCAGAACTCGCCCACCCAGTCCGGGGGAACGCGACGCCCAGCTCGTAGCCGCCCATGAAGGACTCGCCCTCGGGTACGCCGGCGCCGCGGTAGTACTCCTCCATCCGTGCGGTCACGTCGACGAACGGTGTGCCTACCCGTGCCGCCTCGACGAACACGTCGAACGCGCCCGCCAGGATCTCGGTGATGGCTGTCATCTCGGCGGGCGGGTCGCCCATGGAGTAGGTGCGGCAGGCGCGGGCGTGGTAACGGTCCACCGCGCCGCAGACGTCCGCGTGGAAGTAGTCACCCGGACGGATGCGTCTCCGGCTGCTCTGGGTATGGAGCATCGGCTCCGGCGGCCCCACTGCCACCGTCTCGTGGATGGCCGCCGGTTCGCCGCCGGCGGCGATCTGCCCGTTCATGAAGAGGCCCCAGGCTTCGAGCTCGGTCATCCCGGGCCGCGCCCCGGCCTGCAGCGCCAGGAGTCCTGCGTCGCCGGCCGCCTGCGCCCGCTCGATCACGGCGATCTCGGCGGGCGACTTGAGCCGGCGGGCAGAGCGGATGGCGCCCGTAGCGTCGACCACGCGGCAACCGGCAGCCGCCAAGCCCTCCTCCAGCGCCTTGAAGACGGCCGGGTTGGGCACGCAGCTCCAGGCCTCGAGTCCGACCGTTCCTCGCGTCCAGCCCTCTTGCCGGAGCTGTTCGACAAGGAAGCGCACGTAGTCCTGGACCCCGGCCTCGTGGTCGAGCCCCGTGTCGGGGAGCCCGCGGAAATCGGTGATGCACGACGTGAGGCGCACGAGCTCCTCGTGGAAGCGCGTCTCGATCATGAACATCGGATCGCTCGCGGCTACGACCGTGCACTGCGTCGGCGGGAGAGTGGTCGACGAGTGGGCTCGGTACCAGCGCGACTGGTAGCCGTGCAGCCAGCACATGGAGTCGGGTGCGGTCAGGACGAGGACGTCGATGCCGTCCTCGAGCATCCGCGCCCGAAGGCGCGCGAGGCGCGCTTCGTACTCCTCGCGTGCGAACGGCAGCTTCGGCGCGAGCGCGCCTAGTCGTTCGCCCTCGCGCCGGACGAACTCCTCGAGGTCGCGCCGGACGCTCACGCTAGGCCTCGACCTCGCGGCCCCCTCGGCGTCGCACCAGGATCACGAGCGCGATCGCGATCACGACGGCCACTGCGGCCGCGACCGCGATCCACCAGCTCGACGAGGACGAGCCGGACGCACTCGTCGCCGCCGTCGTCGCCGGCCGCAGGTCGATGTAGGTGTCCACCTGCGCGGGATCCTGGAGCACTGCGCCGGGGTATCCCCTGAAGCCGCTCGGCGCGGCGACGTACCCCTGCCAGCCGGCGCTGTCGTAGGCCTCCAACTGCTGCTGGTAGCCGAAGATCACGTAGGGCGACGACTCCCAGGCGATCTGCTGCGCCTGCTGCACCAGGGCGATGCGCTTCGCCTGGTCGATCTCGCTGCTCTGCTGCTCGAAGAGCTTGGTGTACATGGCGTCCGTCCACGAGGTGTCGCTCCAGGCCCCGACCTGCCCCGGCGTGAGCAGCCCGAGGACCGTCTGCGGGTCGTAGGGGAAGGCCCAGTAGTAGAGCATGATGTCGTAGTCGGGCGGTGAACGTCGCCCCGTGGTAGCTCCAGATGTGCAGACGTAATGGCGGCGGGGTCCAGCGTCTCCAGGTGGATCTTCAGCCCGACGTCCTTGAGCCAGCCGGTGACGAGCTTGGACGCGGCGACCTCGGCCGGCACCTCGCTGGCGACGTAGAGCCGCAGCGTGAGGGGCTTGCCCTGCCTGGTCTCCCGGTAGGAATCGCCGTCCACATCCTTGTAGCCGGCCTCGTCGAGCGTGGCCTTGGTCTTCTCGGGATCGAAGGTGTAGGCCTGATCGCTCGAGGGTTCCCAGTGGTAGACCGAGTAGGGCGGCACGAGCGTCTGACCCGGATCCAGGTAGCCGCTGAAGGCGAGCGACGAGACGGCGTCCCTGTCCACGGCGTACTGGAGCGCCTGGCGGAAGTGGGGGTCGAGCAGCACCGGGTTGCCCTTGGACTCGGGGCTGTCGTAGCAGTTGAAGGAGAGCTGGGTGAAGCCCCAGGCCGTGCCCGGGACCGTCGTGATGGACGCCGAGCCGAGGGGCTTGAACTGGGCGGGCGGGACGCCGATGGCCCCGTCGATGGCGCCGGACTTCAGGTCCTGGACCATGGTGTCGGCGTTCGTGTAGGTGATGAACAACAGCTCGTCGAGGTGTGGCGCGCCTCGCCAGTAGTCCTTGTCGGGGACGAGGCGCGTGAAGTTGCCGCTCTTGCTCTCCATGATCTGATAGGGACCGAGCCGACGACCGGTGCGTCGTTGGCGAAGGTCGACTGCGCCGCCTTGGGCGAGACCTTGGACCAGATGTGCTCGGGCACGATGGGGACCGGCATGGCGAGGATGTCGGCCTTGGGGGCGCTGCACCGGAAGACCGCCGTCGCGTCGTCCGGCGCCGTCACCTTGATGATTGACGACATGGAGAACATGTAGACCGCAAGCTGGTTCTTGATGATGTAGTTGAACGTGAAGGCAACGTCGCGGGCAGTCGCCGGCTCTCCATCCTGCCAGGTCATGCCCGGGCGGATCTTGAAGGTCCACGTCTTGCCGTCTGCAGAGTGGGACCAGCTCTCGGCGAACTCGGGCCGCGGCTCGAGCTTCACGGGGTCATAGCCGGTCAGGTAGTCGTAGTTGAGGTGGTAGACGACGCCGTCGACAACCGTGTAACCGAGGAAGGGATTGAGCGTCTCGACGCTCTCGAGAGTGCCTACGCGGTAGGTGGCGGTGCCCTTGCTCGCGGACGCCGCCGGAGAGGCCGAGGCCGCTGCGGCCGAAGGCAGCAGCGCGGCGGCCAGTGCCAGCAGGAGGACGCCCGCGAAGGCGGCGGTGGGACTTGCACGTAGGTTGGATGACCTGACCGTCATCATGCGCTCCCCCTGATGCCCTCTACTCGTCGATGCGGACAAGGACAACATGAACTCTCACGCAGGGTGAAGGTCAAGAGGAACTTGATTTTGGGCATCTGCACTGCGGAGGCAACGGCAGCGCGTCACTGTGGCGCTTGACGGTGAGCACGATGGCCTTGTCGGGCGGGCACTCGTAGGGCGGCCGGCGCGTCAGGAACACCCACGCGACCGAGAACGCGACGCCCCCGAGGAGGAGCAGGAGGAGCCGGGCGAGGTCGCTCATGCGACGGGCTCAGCGGCCGCCGGAAGCGGATCGCCGGAACCGACCGCCAGCCTTCACCAGCGTCCCTTGCGGCCGAACATCGGTCGTCTCGTCTCCCAGAGCGCGTCCTCCAGAGCCGCGATCACCTCGGTGGGAGTCTTCTCCGCGTACCTGGCGCAGACGAACTCCAGCTGCAGCGAGAGTGGCGGCGCCCAGTGGAGGAGCTGCAGCGCGTAGGTCCCTTTGGCGCCGAAGCCGAGGTGGTCCCGGAAGCGCGTCGCGAGCGAGCGCGAGCTGCCGACGTAGAGGCAGGTCCCCGGCGCGTTGAGGTGCGGGTAGGCGCGCTTGTGGGTCTTGCGAGCCTTCGCCTTCACGAAGGCGCGTTCGACCGTGGCGAGGTTGACGTCAGCCGACCGGCAGTCGAAGTAGTAGAGACACGCCTTGCTCGCGCCGACCCAGTCTGAGACCTCCTTCAGGAGACGCAAGACGACGGCCTCGTCCGGCAGGTCGGTCGCGTCTATCGGCCATGACCTGACCTCGGTGGGGAGGACGCCCTC
>CAWFIZ010000013.1:0-440309 GCA_963816115.1 uncultured delta proteobacterium
TTCATTTCTCGTATTGCTAGAGACACACTGGTGCCGTATATCTTGCACAACTCGATCAACCGCCAAAGATCATCGTGATAGTGACCGTTTATCTCGAATGCCTTGTTTGCCCTGCCGGTCTTCTCGATAAGGGAACATATCATTTCATCATTAGGCTGGACATTGAAGTGTCTGTAACACATCCCGAAGGGGTGCCCAATAATATCCACATCATCGTTCTCCAGGATCAAACAGGCCAGCTCATACTCAATACGAACCGCTTCTTCGCCTGGCAGGTTTTTGACGCACTCCTTTACGTTTCCTAATGACGGAAAGCTGTGGACGCTCCCAACCACCAGATCACATTGCGAGACCATCTCGGGGGTACAGTCCAGATTCCCATCATGATCCATGATCTTCGTTTCCATGCCCACAAGTGCTTGACAATCAGTTTCTTTTAAAGACCTGACCTCCCGAACAAACTTTTGGAACCATTCTGCGCTGATACTTCTGACGTGTTCCGAAAACAGCACTTTACCGAGGTTAAGGGATGCTGCATGATCATACATCTCCCTGACCGTGTTAATGCCATCTGTCCACGATGTATGGACATGGAGGTCAATCATCGGAATATCGTCCTTAGTAATGTTCAGGTATTTCGGTAGATGCTTCTTTGACATCGGTATTCTAGTCTGTAAAAGGATAAGAGGATAGTTTTCCGAATTATCAAAATTATGGAAGGTAAGCAGGAATTCTCTTATTTCCTCGAAGAAAGTGGTTGCCGATACATAGACCTCATCCATTTGTGAATAAAAAGGGTCCTTAGAATGACGGATCGGGTTCACACACGCAGGGAGATATTTTCCGGTCTTTGATTCGTCCCCATCAAATATTGTTATCAGGCAAGTATCGGAAAAACCAGCCAGAGCCAGTAAGTTATTCAATCCGTTATTCGCGCCATGGAATGCCACTCTCTTCCCTGAGGCTAGAGTTGACATGAAATGCCTTTTAAAATTCTCCAAGTTTACGTTGAACATGCAGACTGATTCGTAAAAAAACGAACTCAGATCGCCCGAACCCTCGCTGGCCGTACCCGTTGATATTGTCCGGGGCTGCACCAAGAGTTTGAGCGCATCATACTCAGTTCTGCTCACCAATATATCGAATCCACAGTCATGCATCAGCTTTGCCGCTGTGTCCCTGGTGAAATAATTAATGTGTTCATGGAGGATCGCGTTCAGAAATCACCTCTGTTGAACTGCCCTTCGACATCGGGGAATACAAGGACCCCCTTCCCCCCTGTCATCGACAATGTCCTGTGGACGTTGTGAAGGAAACCCACCGGATCGGCGACATGCTCAAGGCAGTTGAAACTGACTACGAGATCAACGTCTCCGTCGATCACCGTGTCCTCCGTAAAGTATTCCCGTATTATTTCGATTTTTTCTGTGCCGGGAACATCCTTGAAGCGGGATCTTATCGCTATGTACTTCCTAACGCCATGCGCACCGGTAAGTATCTGTGCAATGTAAAGGCTTCCAGCACCTATTTCCAGTATCGTTTTCCCTTTCGGGTCACCATAGACACTATTGATAAAGGCGATCTTTTCATCGCCCAATCTGTTCGCCCATGTTGAAGACCCAGGTGGCTGGGTGATGAAATTGTATTTCTCATCAGCGTACATTCGACAGATCCTTTCCTGCACGTCTGGAGGGGTAGTCTGACGTATGAACCCCTTTTCGTCCCAACCCAGGTCAAACTCCATCAATTCCAGCCTGCCCGGAATATTCTGAACGTTTCTCCAAACTGGTAATTTATCAAAGGAAAGTTTTAATTCAACAATGTCCGCCATCTGTTACAATATCCCTCTATATTTTCACACTACTCGGAATGTTGACCAGCCTGTCTTCAAGCCATTGAGCATTTTCGAGACTGGTTGTCTGGCAATCATTATACATGGGCAGTTTGTTCATCAATGTCCATACCGGTCTTGACATGACTCCGTTATCATTGCAATATTCAAGGAACTCATCCCTCTGTGTTCTGTCATTCAAGATAATGGCGTTCAACCAGTAATTAGATAGGCAACCATCATTTTCAGTAAAAAAATCTACGTCTATCTCTTTAAAAAAGTTTTCGTACTTCCGGGCTGTTTCCCTTTTATTTTTAATAAATAGCGGGAGGTTTTCCATTTGTGCGCAGCCAACAGCGGCGTTTACATTGGGCATACGGTAATTGTATCCGATCTCGTCATGAATAAATTCCCATTTATGGGGCACTTTTGCCGTCGCCGTGATGTGTTTTGCTTGTTTCGCGAGATCGTCGTCGTCGGTTAGGATCATTCCTCCGCCGCCTGTTGTAATTATCTTGTTGCCGTTAAAACTCAGCACACCGAACTTGCCGAATGTCCCTGTATGCCTGTTTCTGAAGAAACTGCCAAGCGATTCTGCCGAATCTTCGACCAGGGTGATATTATGACTTTTGCATATACCAAGTATTCTATCAATTGTGACGGGGTGTCCGAAAACGTGCATGGGAATACAGGCGGTAATTCTCTTATCTGTTATTCTGTTATAACAAAACCCGTCAGACTTCATGACCGTTTCTTTTCCCAGAAACTCCTCCAATATCTCGGGAGACATTCCAAGCGTTTCTTTTTCGCTGTCTATGAACACCGGTCTTGCCCCGCAGTGGCTGATGGCATTGGCAGTCGCCACAAAGGTAAGTGCCTGGGTTAATACTTCTTCGCCTGGCTTGACCCCTGCCAATATCAGGGCAGCATGCAATGCAAGTGTACCGTTTGCGGTCGCAACCGCGTGCTTGGCCCCGGTATATTCCTTCACCATATCCTCAAAGCGCACGACAAATTCTCCAAGGTATGAAACATATGTGGAATCGATGCACTCATTGAGATACTTCTTCTCGTTGCCGATAAATCTTGGCTCGTGGAGGGGGATGTATCCATCTGTGTTGTATAATTGTCTGATAAATTTAACGATCGACTCAAACATTTACATTCTTTATCTTTTTGGGGAGACCCTCGATGTGATCCATGTAAAAGGCCTCTATCGATTCGTTGATCGATGGCGGGGTGTGGCCAGTAGCTTTGGTCAATTTTTCTACATTCAAGGTCAGGTTTTTTCCTCTCCTTGCCTTCAGGTCAAAATCATCTATGGAAATAGCTTTTATTAGAAACTTATCAAGATCAAAACGTTCGGCGATCTGCATGGCAAATTCGTACTTTGATAGCGTTGTACTGCTCCCGCAATTGAAAACACCAATCAGGTCCAGGTCGATGGCAATATCCAATATTTTGGCAAAATCAAAAGTATATATGGACGAAAAAAATACATCACGGAATCCTTGTATCATTTTTCCGTTTGACAACTCGTGCAGGATCCACTCGGCTATACTGTGTTTCTCCTGGATATTCCACCCGAAAAAATTCGTTCTCAGGACCATTGAATTTTTAATTTTCAACGATTCCAGTTCACCCATATATTTACTGATACCATAATAATTCTGAGGGTCCACCGGGTCTTTTTCTGAAAAATTGCCTTTGTCGCCATTGTAAACCGAATCTGATGATATATATATTAACTTTGTCTCCTGATCCTTTATACTGTCAACAACAATTCTCGTACCAATAATATTAAGCTTATCAGTCTGTTCATGGTCCAACTCACAGAGATCAACGTTAGTTAGTGCGACACAGTGTATAAGGACATCGGGGTTGAGATCGCTAACTATTTCTTGAAGACAACCTTCGGAAAATATATCTGCCTTTTTCGTTCGGACGCCATCTATGACAACAGGATGTTTATGGTATAGGCCAAGAATATTGTATTTTTCGCGAAAATAAAATGCGAGATTGTTGCCAAGCATCCCGCTTGCACCGGTGATCAGCATTCTCTTTTTGTTTTTTTGCATTCTACGAATTTGCCTTTTCAAACATTATATATGTCCGTCTTGTATCCCCTCAGATTATCGGGGTCTTTAAACCATTCGATCGTCCTTTGAATACCTTCCTCAAGCGAAACAGCGGGTTCCCATCCGGTCAATTCACGAATGAGGCTGTTGTCGCAAAGAAGCCGTTCAACCTCACTCTCTTTCGGCCTGATCCTGTCGTCATCGGAGATGACCTGCGCGTCAGGATTTACACGGGAAATGATCATCTTCGCCAGATCCCCGATGGAGATCTCTTTGCCTGAGCCGATATTTATCTCTTGTCCTATCGCCTTCTCGCAATTTGCGAGGGCAATGAACCCCGCGCATGTGTCGGACACATAGTTCAGGTCTCGCGTCGGGTGAGTCGACCCAAGCTTGACTGTCTTCTCTCCACTTAATAATTGGGTAATTATCGTTGGAATAACTGCCCTTGCGGACTGTCTGGGCCCAAATGTATTAAATGGCCTTGCGGTCACAACGGGTGTTCCGAAAGAACGATAGAATGACTCGGCTATCTTGTCGGCTCCTATCTTTGAGGCCGAATATGGTGACTGGCCCTGGAGCGGGTGTTTTTCATCGATTGGAACGTATTGAGCCGTGCCGTATACCTCCGATGTGGATGTCACTATTATCTTCGACACATTCTCATCCGTCGACGCCTGTAAGATATTGAGCGTGCCCTTGACGTTCGTATCAATGTACGAATCGGGGGAATGGTAAGAAAAAGGTATCCCTATCAGTGCGGCCAGATGGAAAATGGTGTCCATACCCTTCACTGCCTGCCTCACTCCGTTCGGGTCCCTGATATCGCCCGTGACAACCTCTATCGATCCGAGCTGGTCCTTTGAGAAGGTATCCAGCCAACCCCACGAATTAAAGGAATTATAATAAACAAAGGCCCTGACGCTGTAACCTTCTTTCAAAAGCATCTCAACAAGGTGGCTGCCGATAAAACCGTCCGAACCTGTAACAAGCACTTTCTTGTTCATTTCACTCCCTGCCGTTCAAGATCGTCTTCACCATTTTGTGCGTGGTTCTCGTTCTTGAGCTCTTCGATCTCTTTCTGCAATCGTTCGTACTCTTCCAGCTTCAACTGGAGGAAATACTGGGTCAACTTAATGCGTTCGTTGATGCCCTGTGGTGTCAGGACATACAGGTAGGCGGCCTTGTTGTTGGAGTTCTTGAAACGCTGGGCCTTGACGTACCCTTTCTTAATGAGTTCCTTCATAATGAAGTTGATGCTTCCCAGGCTCAGGCCGATCTTCTTCGAAAGGTCCCGCTGGGAAATCTCGCTTTCCTCTGAAAGTTCTCTTAATGTTCTGAATTGCGCTTCGTTCATGGTGTGGAATTTTGAGGGGCTACCGCCATGGAGGTTAGTGCTTTATCGAATAATTACAATGCATTTTTGATTTGTTCAACCCCTGAACAGATACATTTTCTCAGTAATATGAAAGCATGTCAAGTTTTTTTTACAAACAAGGGGAAACATGTGATTTTGTCAGAGATCTGCATTGGATGAACGAAAAAAGATGATGTTCAATAGTTGCAAGTATCAGGGGTTCGACCTCACGCTGCCAATACAAATATCTTGCATAGCTAAGATGGATAAGAACACTCATAAGAATTTTGTTGAAATACAAAAGTATGGGTGGTAATCAATAACAGATCGTATATCATAGACTTTTAGAGCAAGATATCTGAAATCATATTTATACAACTTGCTGGTAATATAAACATATTCACTAAAATGACAGGACATTTTGAAGCTGATTTTTACAACTTTTTTGGAATCCTACGGGTTAGGATCGCAAACCCACAGCAAATGCTGAATATCCTTAAATGCTAATGTTTGGCGAACAAACCCAGACCAAGGAGTTCTTGTGAAGAAATTGATTTTAAGATTAATTCCAGTAGCAGATGTGCTTCTTGCACCCCTTGCGTATCCTTCCGCTTGGTTGCTAAAGCTTGTGCGTAGAGCGGGCGTGCACAGGCTGCCAATCTGCAAAAATGCCCTGCTGAAAATAGGTGTTTTCCCAATACGTGATCATTACTTCGAACCACAGTTTGATCACAGAAAACCAAAACAGCCATTCTCTCAGGACAGAAATCTTTCCGGAATTGATTGGAATGTTCCTGAACAACTTAAGCTACTTGCCACGTTCTCATTTTCAAGGGAAATTGCAGACATACCAATAGAAAAACGTGACGGTCCCGGCTTTTATCTGAATAACGAGGTATTTGGATTCGGCGATGCTGAATATTGGTATCAGCTCATCAGGTCAATTAAGCCAAAAAGAATATTTGAAATCGGTAGTGGTAACTCCACCCTAATTGCAATAAAGGCCATTCACAAAAATAATGAGCAAGACCATTATTACAAATGCAAGCATATTTGTATAGAGCCCTATGAGATGCCGTGGCTTGAAGAAACGGGAGTAACAGTTGTCAGACAAAAGGTTGAAGACCTTGATGTCGAGTTTTTCTCGGAACTGGAAGAACACGATATTCTATTCATTGACTCGTCCCACATCATAAGGCCCAGGAGATGTGCTTTTTGAATACCTTGAATTGCTACCCACTCTCAAAAAAGGAGTAATTGTCCATGTACACGACATATTCTCACCCAAGAACTACCCGAAGCAGTGGTTAGAAAAAGAAGTAATATTCTGGAATGAGCAGTATTTACTTGAAGCATTTCTTTCACACAACAACAACTGGAAAATCATAGGAGCTCTCAATTATTTGCTTCATAATCATTACGAGGAGCTGAAAGCTGTTGCGCCGTTTTTGACACACGACAAAGAGCCTGGCTCCTTTTATATACAAAAAGTTGTATAACAAGTTGCTGCATCAAACAAGGATCCTGCTATGCTTCATTACTTCCTGCGGCGATGAACGATAAATAATCCAAGATAAACTACGGTGGAGGAGATAAAAGAATAAAAGCTCATGTGGGCATAGAGAAGACCTCCAGATAGGAACGAACTCTTAGGGCGGGGGAACGGGCGTGAGACGGGGTCTTTGTTTTCCCCGCTGGGCTCGGGGCCCGTGAAAACAGCACTTGAAATATCATTCTTGTTCATCTATTATTTCAATATGTTCGAATAAAGAGGTGCATTATGGCAACGCTTGATCGTATTACCCAACAACCGGATGTTATGGGAGGCAAGGCGTGCATTCGAGGAATGCGTGTCACCGTCGGCATGATCGTGGGCCAACTAGGAGCAGGACGTACAATCGAAGAGATTCTTTCGGACTATCCGTATATTGAACGTGACGACATACTGCAAGCTATCCGTTACGCAGCGTGGCGGTCCGAAGAACGTGAGATCCTGCTCGCCAACGCATGAAACTTCTTATCATTAACGCTCTGCGTCAGATCGGCTCGGAATTGGAGGCAGGTGCGCTACTCTCCTTAGACGCCAAAACGATGCGTCTTCGACTGCTGCCATTGACAAATCGTTAAAAATCGAAAAACAGATAAAGATCTAGTTTCAGAGCTTCGAAATCCCAGGTTCCATGGGTAAAAGATAAATACAAAAAACCTTGTCTCACACCCGTCCCGCCCTGGCGGGACTTGACCACGCCTGAGGCGTGGAACGGATATTGGGGAGGAAATGTAAAGACAGTTTCAGGGTCTCAGGTTTCAGGGTTTCATGGGTAATGAATAAAAATGTCTTTTCCTGGAATCTGGAATCTGAAACTTTGGAACCATCTTTCCCTGCGGGATCGGGACTACGACGCATGGGCGGTATTCCCGGCCATGCGGGGTACAATCTTTTTCTGTGGGCTCTTGTGCCACGCCTCGGGCGTGGTCGAGAGAGGAACGGATATGGATAAATGGTTCATGTTTTTCTTTTTATCGTAAAATGTATTCTTGATTACAGAACATTTTTTCTTGCAACTTATATAATTGAAGGCAAAATATTTATATGTTCAGGTAGCAACCCGGTTGAAACACACAAAAGTAAATAGAGGAGGTGGAGAAATGAAAGGTAAATTGTTTGTGATCTTTCTTGGACTCATTTGTTTGATCAGTTTCTCTGTTGTCATCGCAGAGGCCGGGCCTTGCCGGGGAAATGGCTGGCAGCCAACCTTTGTACACGATCTGATCACACCTGACGGGCCATATTATGTTATGCCCGGTGGGGGCTTCGTGAAACTGGTCGGCAGGAACCAGCAGGAATGGACAAACCACGCTTGCAGCCTGATCAATTCAAATGGGGTACGCAATCGCAGGGGATACACCACATGCTACGACTATACCCGGATCCAATGCGGATGCGACCAATACAGCGGGTCTAACGCTACATGCGCGAACTTTCTCAGGTTCAAAAGGCATTAAAAGATATATCCGGAGCGGATAGAACAATCCTTCATCCGTTCCGGACCTTTTTCTCATGATCTCTCTCATTATATGACTGCAACTGCGGTAAATAATTAAACCCGACCGCCATGAAAAGGCCATCACCTGGGTACAATTTTAACAGGAAAACGTGGTAATAGGCTTGTGTTTCTCGCCCGTCCCCCAATGGCGGGACTGGACCACGCTTGAGGCGTGGTTGGGAGATGGAAGAGAAAGACGAAAAAAGCAAAAAACCTTGTCTCACGCCCGCTTCACCCTTCGGGTTCGCTGGAGGCAAAGGAGATGGAAGAGGAAACCTTAAAGACTGCGTCCAGATCTCAGAGAAGACCGAGATCAGTCCGCACTCCGATCGCCTTCGGCGAAATAAAAAAGCTTTTTTGAATCGTTAATCTTTACGTTATTACCTGTCGATATTCGAAGTACGATATTCGGCATTTTAAGGTTTCTTTATTATCCCGCTCGAAAGTAGAGTAAAGCGGGATCGAGACTGCGACGTATGGGCGGTATTCTCCGGCCATGCGGCGCACAATGTTTCCTCCCTATGCTCCGTTCCACGCCTCAGGCGTGGTCCAGTGATCCCGCCATAGGCGGGAGAACGGGCGTGAGATAAAAAAACGGTTTCAAAGTTTAAGGTCTCTGAAACCGTTTTCTTAGGTTCCGCTTATTTTCAGGCCTTCTATGTAGAGGGAGGGGGAGGCGAAGGAGCCTTGCCAGGTCAGGTCGGTCCCTGTTTCTTTGATGTTGTTGAACATTTCGAAGATGTTGCCCGAGAACATTACGCCCTGGAAGGGGCCTTTGGTGCCGTTCTTATAGATGTATCCCATGGCGCCCACCGAAAAATCACCGGTGATCGCGTTGGCCGTGTGGGTGCCCATCAGTTCCTCTATCACAATGCCGTTTGTCATGGACTGCCGGATGTCCCTCGTTCCCGCCTCAATGAACATGCCCCGCGGGCCGCATTTCGGGGGGCTTTTAAGGCCGCTTCGGACGCTGTTGCCTGTTGATCGACCTTTCCCAGTTTCTTTGCGAAATATGTATCGTAGAGGAACGTGTTGAAAACACCTTTTTCTATTACGGTGTTGTCCCGTGACGGTACGCCTTCCCCGTCGAATGGGAACGCGTCGGTCCCTGCCATCCCGGAATCGATGACGGTCACGGCCTGCGCGAAACAACGGGTGCCTTCCTTGCCCTTGAGAGTGGTCTTATTTTTGAAAAGACTTTCGGCGAGGAACGATTCCGAAAGCACCCCCAGGAGGTCCGATGCCGCCCTGGGCGTCAATATGCCGTCGTAGGTCCCCGTGGCTATCTGCTTCGCGAAGAGCATCGATACCGTCTTCTCCGCGATATCCAGGCCCATCTGTTTGCTGTTTACGCCCGCCAGATCGTGTGACCAGCGCCAATCGTACCATGACACCTCGTCGTCTCCGTCCTTTGCCACGGCCAGCGCCGAATAAAGGAACAGGGTCTTTCCTCCCCGGACGCTGAGCCCCTTCGAATTCTCCACTGCCGCCTCAAGTTCGATCTGCTGGAACTCGCAGTTCCTGACGGCCGTTATCCGCCTGTCGTATTCCCTGATCGTCCTCTCCATGTCTATGAGCATGGCCTTCTTTTCGTCATCGCTGACAGCAAGGCCCGACCCGTCACGCAGAGAAGATGAGGGGTATTCAGCATATGAGGAAGGAAAGATGTGATCATCGTCCCTTTCTATCACCGGCAGCAGGCCTTCCACGTTCGCGAGAAGTTTACCCGCGGGATCGTCCTTATCGTAGGTATACGCGAAGACAGGCCTTGCGTCCCTGGCGGCGCGAAGGGCGAAGCCTTCCTCTTCCTTGACCTCCACGCCACAGATCTCCCCTTCCCTGGCCTCGATCTTCTTTTCCTTCTCATTGAGGTAAAAAAGCTCGTAGCCGTCAAAACGGCCGGCTATTTTCTCGATAATGTCCTTCATTCTCTTCGCTTCATCCATCACGTGTCAATTATATATGTTTAGCAAAACAGTATCAAGACGGAAAGATTAAAAGACTGTCTCACGCCGTCCCGCCGTGGCGGGACTGACCACGCCTGAGGCGTGGAACGGAGATGGGGGAGGAAACATAAAGACAGTTTCAGGGTTTCAGGTTCCAGAGTTTCATGGGTAATGAAGAAAAAAACCTTTTCTTTTCCTTGTACTTGGAATTTTGGAACCGTCTTCTCCTGCGGGATCGGGACTTAAGACGTATGGGCGATGTTCTCGGGTCACGAAAACAGCACTTGAAATATCATTCTTATTCATCTATTATTTCAATATGTTCGAATAAAGAGGTGCATTATGGCAACGCTTGATCGTATTACCCAACAACCGGATGTTATGGGAGGCAAGGCGTGCATTCGAGGAATGCGTGTCACCGTCGGCATGATCGTGGGCCAACTTGGAGCAGGACGTACAATTGAAGAGATTCTTTCGGACTATCCATACCTTGAACGTGACGACATAATGCAAGCTATCCGTTACGCAGCGTGGCGGTCCGAAGAACGTGAGATCCTGCTCGCCAACGCATGAAACTTCTTATCGATATGAATCTATCGCCGCGATGGGTAACCCTGATGACTCAATCAGGTTTTGAAGCCATACACTGGTCCACAGTCGGTAAGCCCAATGCCCGGGATTCCGAGATCATGGCCTGGGCAGCGGACAACGGCTACATCGTGTTGACCCACGACCTTGATTTTAGCGCCATACTGGCTGCCACTCAAAGTGTGACACCAAGCGTCGTTCAGATCCGTTCAGATGACGTCAGTCCTGAATCGATCGGTGCAAATGTCATTAACGCTCTGCGTCAGATCGGCTCGGAATTGGAGGCAGGTGCGCTACTCTCCTTAGACGCCAAAACGATGCGTCTTCGACTGCTGCCATTGACAAATCGTTAAAAATGGAAAAACAGATAAAGATCATAGTTTCAGAGCTTCGAAATCCCAGGTTCCATGGGTAAAAGATAAATACAAAGTCCTTAAGGACAGTTTAAAAAAACAGGGACTGGATCCCGGCCTGCGCCGGAATGACGAAGAATAAGGATGACCGGGATGACGACGGGTGAAAAGACAAACCTATTGCTGTCCTTCCATCTTTTTTGGTAATTGAGATTTGGTTATTGGTTATTTCTTTTCTAATCCTTGTTCCCGTCTCTCTCATCATCGCCGTTTCATCGCATTCGGGGAATTTGGGGCATTTGATGCAGTCGGACCATATCTTCTGGGGAAGACCTTTTTGTCGCTGACGGTGAAGCCGCATTTCTTGAAAAATTCCACCTGGTACGTAAGGAGGAACAATTTATTGATATCGAACGACCTGGCCTCTTCCACGCAGGCCTCCACAATGGCCCTTCCGACACCCTTCTTTCGCGCCTTATCGGCCACGCAGAGCGAACGGACCTCCGCCAGGTCTTCCCAGCATATGTGCAGCGCACCCGTCCCGGTAACCTTTCCGTCCTCCATGTAAACGAAATAGTCCCTCAGATTATCGTACAGCTCCCCAAGCGGCCTCGGGAGCATCTCGCCCCTCTCGGCTGACTGGTTCACCAATTTGTGTATTTTCTTTACATCCTCGACCCTGGCTTTTCTGATCATGGCTTAAGCATCTCCTGTGCCGTCTGTATTGTTGTGTCCGTTATCGTTGCCCCTCCCAGCATCCTTGCAAGCTCATTCACCCTCTCCTCCTCAGACAGTTCCCGTATGAACGTCCTGGTCCGGCCGTCCTTGACCTGCTTTTCCACGAGGAAATGACGGTCGCCGTACGCCGCTATCTGCGGCAGGTGGGTAATGCAAAGCACCTGGTGCTTTTTCGAAAGGTCCTTGAGGCGCCTGCCGACCAGATCAGCCACCCTGCCCCCGATACCTGAGTCCACCTCATCAAATATCAACGTCTTTTCCTCTTCGCCGCCAACGACCTTTTTGATCGCCAGCATGATCCTCGACAGTTCCCCTCCGGAGGCTATCTTTCTCAAGGGTTTGAGCGGTTCACCCGCATTGGTGGAAATGAGCAGTTCGATGTCGTCCTGGCCGTCACGATCGATATATCCGCGGTCCTCGATGCCGACCTTGAATTGAAGGCCGCTCATGGACAGAAAACCAAGTTCTTTGATCATGATCCTTTCGATACCGGGAGCTCCTTCCCTGCGCCCCTTTGAGAGGAGGCCCGACATTTCCTTCACTTCCCCTTCGAGCTTCTTCCTGTCTTTTTCAAGCGTGTCGATACTGTCGGTGAGCCCCCTCAGATAAGCGAGCCGCTCCTGTGCCTTCCCTTGGTAAGACCTGATGTCCTCGCCGGTCTTGCCGTATTTGTCTTTGATCTTGAATATCTCGGAAAGGCGCTCTTCGAGCATCCGGGTCTCTTCAGGGTCAAAAAGGAGGGTCTTTCCGACATTATGTATCTCAAAAAGCAGGTCCTCCATTTCAAAGGATATGTTCTCCACCCGCTTTCTTAAGGCCTCTATGGTTTCAATGGGCCCAATCGCTTTCAGCATCGCGGCGTAACGTTTGAGAAGCGCCTGGGGCGACTGCTCCGGCCCCTGAAGGCCTTCCGTGATCTCGTCAAGGGCGCCCTGTATCTTTTCGGCGCTCTTCAATATCCTGAGCCGCTCCCGGATGACCTCTTCTTCCTCGTCGCTTACGTCCTTTTTTTCGATCTCATCGATCTGGAACTCGAGGAGCTCCACCTCCCTCTCCCTTCCTTCGGCCTCCCTCTTCCTGGCAGCAAGTTCGGCGCTTAACTTTTTCAGCGCGTCAACCTTCTCCGCGAGCTTTTCCCGCTCGCCGCCGATAGACAGGAGGTTGTCGATGATCTTAGTATAATTGTCCTTGTCGAGGAGGTGCTGGAATTCGTTCTGCCCGTAAACGCTGATGAGAGCGCCGCCCAATGTTTCCATCCTGTTCAAGGTGATAGGGTCTTCGTTCAGGAAGGCCCTCGACCGCCCGGAGTTGCCGATCACCCTCTTGAGGATGTACTCATCGTCGCCGCTTGTAAAATGGCCGACCACCTCCGCCCGGGCCTCGCTGGTCCTCACCGCGTCGGGTGCCGCCTTCGCGTTCATAAGCGTTGCCAGCGCGTTGATGACAATTGATTTTCCCGCCCCCGTTTCGCCGGTTATGACATTGAAACCTTCTCCGAACTCGATCTTCAGTTCGTCAATGATGGCAAAACCTTTGACGCCGAGATAGGTTATCATGTTCCTACCGCTCACCCCATTTGAGCTTGGTTCTCAGGATCTCGAAATAACCCCTCGAGGACGACTTCACGAGGTGGACGATGTGGTCCGATCTCTTCACGGTCACCTCGTCGCCGTATTCGAGGGGAAAACCGATCTGCCCGTCGAGGGTCAGAATGACCTTTTCATCTCTTGACTTGAGCACTGCCCTCACGACAACGCATTCCGGCAGGATGATCGGCCGGTTGGTCAGGGTGTGGGGACAGATGGGCGTGACGATTATGTTTGTCAGGGACGGGTATATGAGCGGCCCGCCCGCCGCCATCGAGTACCCCGTCGAACCCGTGGGCGTCGACACGATGAGCCCGTCGGCCTTGTAGGTGGTCAGGTACTCTTCGTTCACATAGGTTTCGATGTCTATTATCCGCGCGAGGGCGTCCTTTGTGATAACGGCATCATTGAGGATGGTAATGTCGAAGATGGGGTCGCCACCTCTTTTTACCCTGACGTCGAGCATGATCCTTTTGGATACGCTGAAATCCCCCTCCAGCACCTTCGCAAGCGTAGTTGCAAATTCCTCGATGGAGGTTTCCGTCAAAAAGCCAAGGCTCCCGAGGTTGACCCCCATTATCGGAACCTCCGATCCCCTTCCGTGACGCGAAACGGAGAGGAGGGTCCCGTCGCCTCCGAGTACAACTATCAGATCGGCCTCTTCGCCTACATGTTCCATTTCGAAGGTCTTCCCGTAACCCATCTGCCTGGCGGACTCTTCCTCGATCATGATATTGTTCTGCTCACCGAAAAGCCGGATGATGTCCCCGGCGAGCTTGAGCGCGTCCCCTTTCTCACGTTTGCAGACAATATGGACAGTTTTCATGGGCAATACCTTTCCTTCATATAATGAGACAGGTCCTGGAGGAGATGGAACGACCTCTCGACCGTCTGCGTTCTGTCGGCATTCAGGAGATTGCACGCGGCAGGGGCAAGCATGCTCTTTCGTATGATCTCATCCATCCCGGTCCCTTTCCTGATCAATGGCTTCCACATGCCCTCCAACCGCGCGGCCAGGCTTTGGACGTCTTCCCTGAAGAACTCTTCGGCACCGGTCGGCACGATGCCCCAGCTTATTATCCCGCCTTTTTCCATAAAATCCTTTACCCTGTCATAGTTCACAAAAATATCGCCGAAGGCATAGGCATTCAATGAGATGATCTCAATATTGAGGGAAAGAAGGAAATCCCAGTCAGGGTTCCCGCAGAGATGGAGGCCCCTGGGGCCCTCGACACCTTCGTAAAATTCGTGCAGCTCATCTTTCGCCTTAATATGGTCATATCCGCTCATGGCGTTGAAGATAAACTCGAGACCAGGATCATCGATCCACACAAAGGAACGTTCATTCTTACCGGCAAGCTCCCTGTACTGCGCATTTACCTTTTTCTGGATGAACGAAAACGCAACGGTACGTATGTCATCATTATAAACTATCGGCTTGTCATTCTCATCTACAATTTTTAACGTGAGGCTCACGGGGCTTATGACCTGCCCGTGGACCGCCTTGAAGGATGAAAGGTCCCGCTCCAGAAAACGCCGGTAAACAAGGGAATAGCGCTCAGAGAGGGCAAACCAGGAAGGATCGGCTTCGTGGCTGAAGAAGGCATCCAGTTCATCGTAAAAGCGAGGCGTATCGATGAACGACCTGCCCCGGCCTTCGTCAAGGACGGCACCCGGGAACCTCTCCAGGGCCTGCACGTACATGTCCTCAAAAAAAGACACCCTGGGAAGCTGCGGCCAGAAAGGGATATCGAGGGTGGATGCCAGTTCGAGGGCGCTCTCGACGTCTTCATGGGGAAGGATTCCCATTGCCGTTGTCGCAAGATCCCCCGAAAACGGTACCCCCCTTTTCATGTAACATCTGTATCAAATGGAAGGGAACAAGTCAATGCAAGATGCAGGGAGCGGGGATCAGGGTGTGCGGCAGCGCCCCTGGGAGATCGCCATTTTCATTGAATAGGCGCTGAAGCACTGCACATCAAGTTGACAGCACCACATGTCGCACTTATGTTCGCCGGGCCGGCATCCCTTTGCGCCTGCCGGGGGCGGGGATGCGGGCCCACCCTGAGACGGCGGTGACGGCGGCCTTTCCGTTTTCTGGCCGGCGCATTCAAGGGCACGCTTTGCGTGGTCCTGCGCGCTTTTCGCGATAGCATATGACTGCTGTCCTACGCTCTGGATCTCTTTGAGATAACTGTAATAGTCATCTATTTTCCGTGAAGAGATCAAACTCTTACCGGGCAGCCTTTCGCAACCATTCCTTTCGGGGCTATCCAAAACATTTATTTTTCCAAACAGGTACTGCTCTTCTTTGTATTGGGGGAAATCCTTCAAGATCTTTCCAGCGATCAGATGATCACGCTGTGCCCTGTTCATCATCTGAAGCCCCCATGGTTGATCCAGGTAAGATTTAAGCATGCCGGTCAGCTCCTGGTACTGTTTGTTGAGGGTGTTTATCAAACCCTCCAGCCGCCTGCGTTTATCATCAAAATAAGTGTAGGTCGACCCGCCCTTGAGCCCTTTTTGGTACACATCGTTCGCTTCAGCGTAAGCATTTTTGTACTCGTTCCCGAGCTTTTCAAGCCTCCTGAGGTCACCATCGATCTTTGCCACATCATTTCTTTGCTGCTTGAGCTTTCCCCAGTCGAACATGTTCCGCAAATACCGGTATGCATCGACCGATCCACGCGCTGCCTCTCTTGCCTTATCTGCGTACTCTTTCGCAGAAGCAGGCGTGGGCGCGGTGCATGCAAGCGCGGCAAGGCGCAGGGCATCCTTCTCTTTTGATGAGACCGTCTCGGACCGGGCCTTGAACTCCGGTATCCTCAGCGAAAAATTATCATTCATGTTGGTGAGCTTGAAATACTCCCGGTCAAGCGTTCCTGCCGGCGCCAGTTTTGATATGGCCCGGTTGACCCGTTGACATTCATTGATCTTCTGGCGATAGAGAGGAATGTTCTCCAGCAGCCGGCGCATCTCCATATCGTCTTTTTCGCTGTAACCGGCTTCGGGGCCGGGGTATTGGGTAAAGATCTTTTCCGCGGTCCTTACAAAGCTTCCGTACTTTTCTTCAATATACTGACTCGGATATAACATTGTCTGAGAGGCCCCGTCGTCAGCGAAGGCGCAAAAGGGGCTTAAACACAACAACAAAAGCATTGCGCAGCCTGCCGCCCTGTTGCAATTCATATTGTCATCGTCGCACACAGGATGTCTTTTTTCAATACCATCTTATTTTATCCGACCTGATATTGTTATAAACCGAAACCATATCGCAGGAAGATCATTCAATATATCCATATTATCATAGACTTATCTAATGTTAGATGGTTAACCGCCTGACAAAAAGGTTGACATTCACTTCCGTCATGGGGTAATTAATACACCATGATGATAAGCAAGAGAATATATATAACTATCATAACGATATTGTTCGGTCTTGGACTCTTTTCGACTGCGACCTTCTCTTCGACGGGCTTTGTTGAGGACGACGATTCCGAAAAAGCCGTGATCGTCGAAAAAACTGCCACGTTCCTCAAAGAACGTAAAACCGGGGGATCCGAGGAAAGGATCAAGGCGATCGCCAACAGTGTATATGAAGAATCGAAAAGATATGACATGGACTATCGTCTTGTCCTGGCCGTCATGAAAGTCGAAAGCAACTTCAAGAATAACGCTATCTCCAGAAAGGGTGCCCGTGGACTTATGCAGGTAAAACCATCCTCGGCGAGGATAATCGCACGGGAATCGGGCATTGAGATAAGGGGAGCTAAATGCCTTCACGAACCGGAAAAGAACATCAAGATCGCCGTGAGCTATCTGTCAAAGCTCCGCGACATGTTCGACAATATCACTTCCGCCCTTCATGCCTATAATGCAGGTCCCGCCAAGGTAAAAAAACCGGCAAGCGATGACATAGTAAAGACAACCTCTTTCACCAGAAAGGTTATGAGTGAATATCGGCAGATAGCCGAGGTCCTCCCGGATCCGGAAGAAGAAGAATAAAGAAGGGAACAGGGGCCAGGGCACGGGGCCAGAGAAAAACCTCTAAATAACCAAATTCAACTTAAAACAAAAAATACATGTCTCACGCCCGCTTCTCCGATAGCTCGGAGTCGCTGGACCACGCCTGTGGCGTGGAACGAAGATGGATCAGGACTGCGCCGTATGGGCGGTATTCTCCGGCCATACGGCGCGCAATCTTCCTCCGCGAACTCCGTGGGCTCCAGTAAGGAGCTCTTGAGCGACGAACGGGCGTGAAACGGGTCTTTTTTTAAACCGTTCATTTACCGTAGATCTTACCATTGGTAGCGGTCTTCCATGAAGGAGAAGTACATGTAGCCGAACCTGTTGTATCAGTCCTTCTCACCGCAATATTGCGCCTCGCACTGGTCGATCTCCTGCAGGACGCCTTTTAACTTTTCGACAAGTTCCTGGTGCTTGTTCCGGTAAACCTTTTCGAAATTTGCGAATGAGGCCCCTATCTTGCGCCGCTGTGCCTGCCAACCGAGGCCCGCTACCCTTACGCACGCTTTTTTCAAGGCACGCCTCTCTTGTTTTAATTGTATGGCAATTTATAGCATTGTCCCGAAAAAAGTGTCAACTGTGAATTTTGAGACATCAACCCTGTTTTCATGTGTTATTGCCACAATATCAGAAATAGATTATAATGCACGAAAGGATATGGGTTGGTGCAAGGATGGCCAGTAGAATAAATATTCCAGAAGAACGACTGTCTGATTTCTGCAGGCGTAACCATATTGTTAAACTTTCCTTTTTCGGGTCAGTCTTACGAGAGGATTTCAAACCGGACAGCGATATTGACGTATTGGTGGAATTTGAACCGGAAGCACGTGTCGGCTTCTTCGAACTCTATGACATGGAAGAGGAACTTTCCAAAATACTTGATGGAAGAAAGGTAGAGATCAACACACCAAATAGCCTGAGCAAATATTTTCGTGATAAAGTGCTCGATAAGGCAGAGGTACAGCATGTCCGAACATGATCCCGGTATACGCCTTCTTCATATGAAAGATTACGCAACCAAGGTCATCGCTCTTTCAAAAGGGAAAAGCCTCTCCGATCTTGAGAGGGACGAAGTGTTTTGCCTTGCAATGACCAGACTTGTAGAATTGATCGGCGAAGCTGCAAGCAAATACCCTAAGGATCTGCAGGAACAACATAGGCAAATACCCTGGGCGAAGATCATCAGCATGCGAAACAGGCTTATCCATGGATATGATTTCGTGGACTACGATATCTTGTGGGACACCATCACTATCAACATTCCCCAACTGTTGTCGGAACTCGAAAAAATAGTACTATAACAACTCAAAAATAATTTTGGGAGGCGTATCATGTCAAAGAGTCTGATGGAATTCTTCAATAAGCAGCCGCGCCTGGGCGTGCTCAGCACATCGAACAAGGCCGGCGAGGTCAATTCCGCCTATTTCGGCTCACCTCGGATGACCGATGATAAGACGATCCTCATGGCCCTCGGCAACAACAGGACATTCGCAAACCTGCAGGATAATCCGAATGCCTGCTACCTTATTATGGAACCCGGCAAAGCGCTGCCCGAATGGAAAGGGGTCAGGATGTACCTCAAAATGAACCAATGCCAGACCTCCGGCGACACCGTCGACATGATGAGAAAACAGCTTGTCGAAAAGGCCGGCGCCGGTGCCGCGAAGATGGTCTACGCCGCGGTCACCTTTGAAGTAACGGCCGTGAGGCCGCTTGCCGACTTCGGCCAGGGTTGGGAAAAATCGGTTTGAACCGCAAAAGGCAAAAACTTGTCTCACGCCCGTCCCGCCCTGGCGGGACTGGAGGCCCCGGAGATTAAAGAGGAAGCGTAAAAATTGCGTCCAGATCTTAGAGAAGACCAAGATCAGGCCGCACTCCGATCGCCTGACGGCGATATTAAGACCGATTGACATCCAAATATCCGGCATATTGACTCACACCGTTTGAATCTGACAGGGTCAGTTTCTTTATTATCCTGTCTGGTCCAAGCGTAGAGGCAGGATTGGGACTGCGACGTATGGGCGGTATTCTCCGGCCATGCGACGCACATTCTTCCTCCTTACACTCCTTTGCCTCCAGAGAGGAGCGAAAGCGACGAACGGGCGTGAGACAAGGTTCCTTTTTTTCTGCTAAGACCTGAAGATCTTGCCCGGATTCAGGATGTTGTTGGGGTCGAAGAGGGATTTTATGGACTTCATCGTCGCGATGACTTCCGGTGAGAGTTCCATGTGGATATAGGCCGCCTTCGACGTTCCTATGCCGTGCTCGCCGGAGAGCGTGCCGCCAAGTCGGACCGTCTCGGCAAAGATGTCCTTCACCGCTTCTTCCGCCTTCGCCCGGTCTTCGGGCGTGTCCTTGATCATAATGCTCACATGGAAATTGCCGTCACCGGCATGGCCGAAGCTCAGTATGGGAACGCCGTACTTTTTTTCGAACGTTTCCAGCGCACGGATCAACGTTGGGATGTGCGAGCGGGGAACCACGACATCTTCGGCTATCTTGACGGGGTTCAGGTTGTAGGTGGCCTGGGAGAGGACGCGCCTCGCCTGCCAGAGTTTGTCAGCTTCCTCAGGGTCACGGGTCACATCGCATCGCACAACGCTTTGATCCGAAAGGACCTTCTTCACCTTTTCAACCTGCGGGGCAAGGGCCTCTTCGCTTCCGTCAACCTCGATAAGGAGCAGACCGCCGATCTCTTCGGGAATACCCATGGGAGAGGCCTTTTCGCTGCACCGTATCGAGGCCCTGTCCATAAATTCTATCGTTGACGGAACGATCTTCGCCGCAATGATCGCAGACACCGCGCGGGCCGCCTCTTCCACTTCGCGAAAGAGCGCGAGTATCGTCGCCTTCGCCTCCGGAAGAGGGATGAGCTTCATGGTTATCTTCGTGACGACACCGAGGGTGCCCTCGCTCCCCACGAAAAGGCGCGTCAGGTCATAGCCTACGACCCCTTTCATCGTCCTGACGCCGGTATTGAGGATCTCGCCCGTCGGAATGACCACTTCGAGACCGATTACATAGTCCCTCGTCACGCCGTATTTCAGTGAATTGGGGCCGCCCGCGCATTCTGCAACGTTCCCGCCGATACTCGAATACTTGTACGAAGCGGGATCAGGCGGATAAAAAAGGCCGTACTTCGATGCTTCCTGCTGAAGATCGAAAGTAATGACGCCCGGTTCCACGACGGCTATGAGGTTCTCCCTATCGATCTCGAGGATGCGGTTCATCTTGGAAAAAACAAGGACAAGGCCTTCGTTGAGGGGTATCGATCCGCCGGTCAGGCCCGTGCCCTGCCCTCTCGGGATGACAGGGAAACGATGGCGGTTGGCAAGCTTCATGATGGCAGATATCTCCTTCGCCGATGAAGGAAAAACAACAAGATCGGGAACGATCCCGTCGGTCCTGGCGTCGTAAGAATAGCACTTCCTTTCCTCGAGGGAATCCATGACATTCTCTTTGCCAACGACCCCCTTTATCTCCTCAATTACGCTACTTTCCACAGGGCGATCCTCTTTCTCGGGTTTTTTTAAGATGAAATGATATCACATTCTTTCCTGATATTCATTGAATAAGAAAAAACGGCTCGAACCGCTTGAACAGCTCGAACCGCTTGAATGGCAGAAGGGGAGACTACAGGGTTTTTATCTTCCCTGCGTGATCGCGCTTCCAAGTATGGTTCCGAGGATGATTCCGCCGAGGGCGGCTCCTGCTATCTGCAGGCCATCGTTGTATTCATTGCGGCGGTCAACATAATATGTGTTCCTTTGATTATACCTGACCGGAGCAGCGTAGTACCGAGGGGCATGATTGCGGACAACCGCGTACCGTGCTTTTTGGGGACCGTATTTCCAGGCCGGATCGCTGTAGCCCAATGACGGAACCATTAACATGAACCCTGCCACACCAATTAAGACCATCGTAACGAGCTTTTTCATCATATCCTCCTTCCTTGTTTTGCATTCTATAAAGCAAGCAACGTGCCATGGGATGCTTCTTGAAGCAATCACCCGATATAACAGGTTTTTCCGCATTATAAAAATATCGAAAAAAGTGTTTACCGGCCAGATATGTCGAACACACCGCAACGATAACGACAATACCGTCGAACAAGCCAAGTCAAAAAACTTGCCTCACGCCCGCTCTCCCTTCGGGTTCGCTGGAGGCAGGGGAGATGGGGGAGGAAGCGTAATATACTGCGGCCGGATCTTAGAGAAGACCAGGATCGGGACTGCGACGTATGGGCGGTATTCTCCGGCCATGCGGCGCACAATGTTTCCTCCCTATGCTCTGTTGCCTCCAGAGAGGAGCTTTGGCGACGAACGGGCGTGAGACAAGGTTTTTGCCTTTTCTTCTGCCTCTGTTTCCTGATCACTTTTTTCCGTTTCTTTAATCTTGCATTTTGAGGCGATGACAGGTTATTTTCATCTAACAGGGGTAATAAATGAAAAAGATCATTTTTCTTATCGCGTTATTCATGACCGCATTCTTTCTCACATGGAACGTATATTCACAGGAGAACGCGTTCGATAAGGCCGACAAGGATAAGGACGGCTATATCAGCAAAGAGGAATTCCAGGCTGCGGTCAACTCAAAGTTCAAAGAATACGACAAGAACAATGACGGCTATATCGACGAAAAAGAATTCAATGTTAAGGCAAGTCCCGAGGCCGCGAAAGAATTCAAGTCCATGGACAAGAACAATGACACCATGGTCAACGTTCAAGAGTTTTACGCTGCGGCCCTTCAGCATCGGGAGGCATTCGACTTCAACCGCGACGGAAAGATCAGCAAAGAAGAATACTATTCCGCAAAGGCCCTGCCCATCTTCAGGCTCTATTTTTAAGACCGTTATGGATCGACGCTCAAAGCCTCTGCCATTATTCACCTGATACGTTAACAGAGCAAAAAGGGCTCATTCTTGCGCTTATGATCAAGGAAAAACAAAAAAGCATCTTCATCGCCCTGAGAGAGCCATTTTTTCGTGCCCTGTGGATCACAAACGTCGTGTCCCTTGTGGGTTCATGGATGCACGAAACGGGGACGGCATGGCTGATGACATCGATGACGCTCTCGCCATTTCTGGTTTCCCTTGTGCAGACATCAATGACCCTGCCTTTCTTCCTGATGGCCTTGCCTGCCGGCGCGCTCGCGGATATCGTCAACAGGCGAAAGCTGCTCATAACGGCACAGTTCGTCATGCTCCTTGCTGCTGTTGCGCTGGGCATCATCACGCTGGCCGGGGTCGTCACGCCTGTAACGCTCCTGCTTTTGACCTTCACCCTTGGCCTCGCCGCTTCGGTCAACGCTCCTACCTGGCAGTCGATCATTCCTGAGATCGTCTCTCGCGAACGCCTGCAGTCTGCCGTCACCCTCGGTTCTGTGGCATTCAACATTGCCAGGGTGGCCGGGCCTGTACTCGGAGGCCTTGTACTCGCCATCCTGGGCCCGGCCTGCGTTTTTTTCCTCAATGCCCTCTCGTTCTCGGGTGTCATCCTGTCGCTTACATACTGGAAATATACACAGCATGAACAGACATTGCCTACGGAACGTTTTGTCGGAGCGATCAGGACCGGCGTTCGCTACGTACGGAACGTGCCACAGGTAAGAACGATCCTCTTGCGCATGGCCATCTTTTCCTTTTTCGGCACCTCGCTCTGGACCTTTCTCCCCATAATCGCCCGTGCCCGCCTTAACCTCGACCCGTCAGGTTTCGGCCTCCTCCTGTGCTTCTTTGGCGTAGGCGGTCTTATCGGGGCCGCGCTTCTTCCCAAAGCAGGGCAATACCTCAAATTCAATCACCTTGCAAATCTTGCCACCCTTCTTTTTGCCGCATCGATCTGCGTGCTCTCTTTCTCGGGTACATTCGTCCTGACCGCTTTGACGCTTGTGACGGGAGGCATCGCCTGGCTGACTCTCATCTCCACATATAACACAGCGGTGCTCTCTATCGTCCCTTCCTGGGTGCGGGGCCGCGTGATGTCCGTTTTCATGCTCGTTTTTTTCGGTCCCTTCGCCATCGGCAGCACCATCTGGGGATCCTTCGCATCCTGGTTCGGCGTCAAGGCTACTCTTATCATCACGTCCTTATCCATGGCCACCGGTCTCGCTCTCACCTTGCGAAGGCGGCTTTCCGAATCCTACGCCATCGATATGACACCCACGGAATTCTGGCCGCAATTCACGGGGGCAATCGAACCTCACATGCATGAGGGCCCCATCCTTGTCGTTGCCGAATATTCCATCGAACCCGAACGCACAGACGATTTCCTTGCCGCCATGCGCTCATTGAAGACGGTGAGGATGCGGGACGGCGCCTTCCGTTGGAACCTTTTCAAGGACGCCGAAACCCCCGGCCGCTTCATCGAATCCTTCATTGTCGAATCATGGGCGGAATACATGCGCCAGCAGGAACGCTTCACCGTTCCTGACGGAGGTATCGTAGACCTGGTCCGGTCATATCAGAAAGACGGTGAAGCGATAGATATCAGGCACTTCGTAGCCGAACCGGTGAAAAGAGAAAAATAAGAAGATTGAAAACTAAAAAACTTGTTTCACGCCCGCTCCACCCTTTCAGGGTTTTCGCTGGACCACGCCCCGGGCGTGGTCCAGAGGGGAGCCGCAGGCAACGAACGGGCGTGAGACGGGCTTTTATCTTTCTGTGTCCTGAACCTTGAATCCTTAACCCTATTATTCTTTATAATACAAAAGCTGGCGGGCGAAGGGGGCGATGGCTTCCACGAAACCGTCCTGTTCTTCCCAGTCCATCGGTTTGAAGGAGCGGGCGAAATAGACGTTCTCTTCGAGCTGGTCAAGATTGTCGCAGCCGATAACGGCCGTCGCTATCGGCTGGGAGAGGGCGTAACGAAAAAATGACTCCATCGACGTATAGAAGGAAAGCTTCGACGTGAACCCCCGAATATATATCTTCATGCCGATGACGCCCATGCCTTTTTCGACGGCAAGTGGCATCACCTCTTCGAGAAAGCTTTTATATGAAGGCTCAGCCGGGTTGACCGGCATCAGGACCGTGTCGAAATCGAAACGCTGAAGGCAGTACTTGAGTATCGATGGTTCCTGATGTCCGGTGATCCCTATAAAGCGCGTCAAACCCTTTTCTTTTGCCTCGATGAAGGCATCGATGGCACCGCCTTGCGCGAAGACGGCCTCAACGTCCTGCCCGGTCCGCACGTCGTGCACCTGCCAGAGGTCGAGATGGTCCGTCTTCATGTTGCGCAATGTCTCATGAAGGTGTTCCATGGCGCCCTCTTTCGTCCGCGCGTGAGACTTGCTTGTGAGAAAGATGTCTTTTCTGCGCTCACGGAGCGCCTTACCGTAGTATTCCTCACTGCCGTCATAAGCCCGGGCCGTTTCACAGTAGTTTATGCCCAGGTCAAGCGCTTTGTTGATAAGCGTGTATGTCTTTTTATCGAGTCCATTGGTCCTCAGGAGGCCTTCACCTCCAAGGCCCATGATGGTAGCGTCAAATCCGGTCTTTCCAAGCTTGCGTTTCTCCATGTTGAACGGCCTTTCGTGATGATCTGTTTATTCGTTATCGGTCTTAAAAATGGCACCGCCTGCGGCACTCGTGACAGCCCTGGCGTAGCGGGCCATGTAGCCTTCCGTGATCTTCGGCCTCGGTCTCTTCCAGGCCTTTCTTCGCTTATCCATCTCGGCCTTGCCCACCTTGAGGTCGATGGTCTTCTTCACGAGGTCGATCTCGATGATGTCGCCGTCTTTTACAAGGGCTATCGGTCCGCCTTCTGCCGCCTCCGGCGATACGTGGCCGATGCAAAGGCCCCGGGTGCCGCCCGAAAAACGCCCGTCCGTGATGAGTGCGCAGGCCGTGTCGAGCCCGCGTCCCGCGAGAACGCTCGTTGGGGTGAGCATCTCACGCATGCCCGGCCCGCCCTTTGGCCCTTCATAACGGATGATCACGGCGTCGCCGGCCCATATCTTCCCGGCCATGATGGCCTTTCCTGCCTCTTCTTCGCTCTCAAAGACGCGCGCCTTGCCCTCGAAGTGCCATATCTTCTCCGAAACACCTATGCGCTTCACGATGGACCCCTGCGGCGCAAGGCTTCCCTCGAGGACCGCGAGGCCGCCCTTTTCATGATAGGGTTTGTCTATGGAATGGATAACCTCCCGGTCCGTCACCTCCGCGGCCTTTAACAGATCGGTCAATTTCTTACCGGCAACGGTGATGCAGGTCTTCTTGATGAGATTTTTCCGGGCCAGTTCCTTCATGATCCCATACACGCCGCCGGCCTCGTTCAGGTCTTCAAGGTGATGCGGCCCGGCCGGGCTCATGTTGCAGATGTGGGGGACCTTTTCCGATATCGCATCGAAGAGCGTCAGCGGAAGCTTTATACCCCCTTCATGGGCAATGGCGGGAAGGTGGAGCGCCGTATTGGACGACCCGCCGAAGGCCATGTCAACGGAAATCGCGTTCCTGAACGCGTCGAGGGTCATGATCTCCCTCGCTTTCAGTCCCTTTTTGATGAGGTCAAGGATCGTCATACCCGTGACCTTGGCGAGCCTGATCCTCGCGGCATGGACCGCAGGGATGGTCCCGTTGCCCGGAAGGGCTATTCCCAGCGCCTCGGAAAGGCAATTCATGGAATTGGCCGTGAACATGCCGCTGCATGACCCGGCGCCGGGACAGGCGCACTGCTCCAGCATGGCAAGCTCCTTCGCATCCATGGTACCGCCGGCGACCTTTCCCACCCCTTCAAAAACGGATATGAGATCGACCGCCTTGCCCTTGAAACGGCCCGCCAGCATTGGGCCGCCGCTGACCATGATACAGGGGATATTGAGGCGCATGGCCGCCATCATCATGCCGGGTATGATCTTGTCGCAATTGGGGATCAGCACAAGCCCGTCAAACGGGTAGGCCTTTGCCATGACCTCGACGGAATCGCAGATAAGCTCGCGGGAACCCAGAGAATATTTCATGCCCTCGTGGTTCATGGCGATGCCGTCACAGATGCCGATAGTGGAGAACTCCATGGGCGTACCGCCGGCCATCCTTATGCCGTCCTTTACCGCCTGGGCGATCTTGCCAAGATGTATATGTCCCGGGATGACCTCGTTGGCGGAGCTCGCGATGCCGATGATGGGCCTGTCGAGCTCTTCCTTCAAATATCCCATGGCGCCAAAAAGGCTCCGGTGGGGCGCCTTCTCAAGACCTTTCTTCATTTTGTCGGACCTCATGGACCCTCCTTCCTTAAACAAAAAGATCGTTCTTAATTTAAAATTAACAATTCCGTTTTAGGATATACAAGATTATTATAGGGGCAATGACTTTGCAACAGAATATTACGGTATAGAACGACAACATGCAACAGGAAAAACATCTTTGCAAAAAACGGGCGATGAGGTAACCTCATATTATGACTAATCAATTGATAGCCATCATCGACGACGAGCCGGACATACTCGAACTGGTATCGCTTCACCTCAAAAGATCAAATTTCCGCGTAAGGGAGTTCGCTGAAGCAGAGCCTTTCTATCGGTTCCTTGGGAAAGAGCTCCCTGACCTCATCGTACTCGACCTCATGCTGCCCGATGTCGACGGTTTTGAGATCTGTAAATATTTACGGGGCCAGGAACGTTTCTCATCAATACCCATAATCATGCTCACTGCCAAGACGGAAGAGGCGGACAAGGTCATCGGCCTTGAACTTGGAGCAGATGATTACGTGACAAAACCCTTTTCGCCCCGTGAGCTCATCGCACGGGTCCGTGCCGTCCTGAGGCGCCACGGCATGAAGGAGGAGGAGGCGCGGAAGATCGTGATCTCCGGCATCGTCACCATCGACCTCGACAAACACGAGGTTGAGTCGGACGGGGAAAAGATCAACCTCACCCCCACGGAATTCAAGATACTGCAGCTTCTCGCCTCCAAAAAGGGCCGCATCCAGTCAAGGGACCAGATCCTGAGCTTCCTCTGGGGAGAGGAAAAGTTCGTCATCGACCGGACGGTCGACGTACATATCAGGCACCTCAGGGAGAAGCTCGGCAAGGCCTCCCATATCATAAAGAATGTCAGAAGCGTGGGGTACAAGATAGAGGAATGACACGATCGATCTTTCTCAAGATATTCGGTGGGTATTTCTTGCTGACCGTGGCCCTCTCGGGCCTCATCGTCCTCTTTTCGTCCTACGTTATCCGGAACTATCAGTTGGACCGGACTGCCCGGGAGTTAGAAGACGTCGCAACTGTCCTGGCGGCCCGGATGACATACCCTTCTTCCATGAACGATGCCGCACTGGACGGGTTTGCAAAGCAGCTGGGGAGGGAGATCAACATACGTATTACGATCGTGGCCCCCGACGGCAAGGTCATTGCCGACTCCGAAGAAGACCCGCAAAAAATGGAGAACCACCGCACAAGGACGGAGATAGCCCAGGCGCTCGAAGACAGTACGGGGAGGTTCCTGCGAGTCAGCGAAACCCTCGGAAAGGAGATGCTCTACATCGCCATCCCCGTCAAAAAGGACAACAGGACGATCTACGTCCTCCGGACAAGCAAATTCTTAAAAGACATCAAGGTCATCACAAGGGAATTGAACGTGAAGATCATTCAGATCGCCTTTGTGGTCCTCATTATCGCCCTCTTCGCCGCATTTTTCTTCGCACGCACCCTCTACAGGCCGATCAAGGAACTGAGCACCGCCATCAAACGCGTTGCCGGTCACGATCTCAATGTCCGGGTATTCCTGAAGGAACAGGGTGAGTTGAAAGAGGTCGCCGACAACTTCAACAACATGACCGACGAGATGCAGGGCCTCTTTGCCGAACTCACCCGCCAGAAAGAAGAACTGAACAGCATCATCTCCTCTCTGCAGGAAGGTCTGCTGGTCCTTGATAGCGAAGAGCGGGTGCTGCTCGCCAATGAAAGTTTGAAGATTATCACGGGTCAGGACCTTGAAACAGGCAAGCTATACTGGGAAATTCTCAGGGAACCCGGGGTCAACGAGCTGATCAGGAAGGTCAGGGAAGACAGGAGCAACAACGTTGAGGAAATTGATATCAACGGCATGGTCTTTCTGTGCAGCGCTACCTTCCTCAGCTTCAAAGAAGAGATCATCATCGTTTTTCACGATATTACTGAGATCAAGAAACTGGAGAAGATAAAAACCGATTTTGTACTTAACGTGTCCCATGAACTGAGAACACCGCTCACCTCCATCAAGGGTTTCATCGAAACAATGGAAGAAGGGGCGCTCTCAGATGAGAACAGGCGCTACCTGGAGATCATAAGGCGCAACACCGACCGCCTCATCAATGTTGTCAGCGATCTGCTGGCCCTTTCCGAACTGGAAGAAAAGAACCTTTTGCTTGAACTCGAAGCCGTGAACATGCCCGATCTTGTCGACAGGACGCTCAGGATCTTTGAAGATCAGATGCGATCAAAAGGTTTTTCCATAGATGTCCACACTGCTCCCGATCTTCCGCCGGTCATGGGCGATCCCTTCAAGCTCGAACAGGTTTTCATCAATCTCCTCGATAACGCCGTCAAGTACACTGAAATGGGCGGGATAACCGTCGAAATGACCTCCGCCGGAGCCGATATAGCCATCACCATTACCGATACTGGCCCGGGCATTCCGCCGGAACATACCGCACGCATCTTTGAACGGTTCTATGCGGTCGATAAATCGAGGTCCAAAAAGCTCGGGGGGACGGGGCTGGGCCTTTCCATCGTCAAGCACATCATCCTCCTCCACGAAGGAAAGATCACCGTGGAAAGCGCCGTCGGGCAGGGTACGAAGTTCACGATCACCCTGCCGGCTTATGTGTAAGAAGGACCTTATATCCCGACCCTTGATGAAAAAATTGTCAATTTGTGATATTATGGTCGCTATAAAAGAAAAACGGAGGGGAAAATGGCAGAAAATATAGCTAAAAAACGTGTGACCTTTAAATTCAGCGATGCCGGTGCACGCCAGGTGTTCCTTGCGGGTTCCTTCAATTCCTGGGACCCTTCGGCCCGCCCTCTCAAGAAAGATGCCAAAGGCGTCTGGAAAACCACCGTAATGCTCCCCCAGGGGGTCTATCAATACCTCTTTATCGTCGATGGCCAGTGGATGGAAGACCCGGCCTCTCACGGCAAAGAGATCAACGAATTTGGCAAATACAATTCAGTGGTGGCTGTGTAATACAGTTATTGCCGTGTTGCCATAGAGAGCCTGCGCCTTATCCACATTCAAGATATCGCCGGCGATGTAGTTAAAAAGACCGTTATCCCGTCCCCTGGCGGTATAACGGTCTTTTTAACTACAGCCCGAGAATTAACCATTCCTTAACAATATTTTCCTCCAATATTAACATTCATTGAATAAACTACTTCAAGAACCTTGTCACCAGTTTAGAATAAATAAGGAGGTTTTACATGATACGCATTTTTTCAAAGGCTTTTTCCTCGCTGGTCATTGTCCTGGCGTTTTTTGCATTTACATCCCCGGTATCTTCAGCCGATATGGAACTGCTCGGGGCGGGCGCCACGTTCCCCCAGCCGCTGTACTCAAAGATGTTCGATGCCTATAATCAGCAGTACAAGGTAAAGATCAACTATCAGGGTATCGGTTCGGGCGGCGGTATCAATCAGCTCATCAAGAAGACCGTCGATTTCGGCGGCACCGATGCTTTCATGTCGGCCAAGGAACTTCAGGCTGCCGGAGCGACGGTTGTGCATATTCCTACGTGCCTTGGCGCCGTGGTGATAACCTACAATCTGCCCGGCAATCCGAAACTGAATTTTACCCCTGACGCGATCGCTGATATCTTTCTCGGCAATATCAAGAAATGGAACGACCCGAAGATCGCCTCCGCAAATCCCAAAGTAAAACTTCCAGACCTGGCCATCACCGTTGTACGCCGTGCCGACAGCAGTGGTACCACATATATTTTTACTGAATACCTGAGTAAAGTGAGCGCCGAGTGGAAAGAGAAACTCGGGACCGGCAAATCCGTCAACTGGCCCGCGGGGACCATCGGCCAGAAGGGGAATCCCGGCGTCGCCGGTTACGCGAAGCAAACACCGGGAGCGATCGGTTATGTTGAACTCCTTTATGCCATGCAGAACAAGATGGCCTACGGCAACATCAAGAACAAGGCCGGCAAGTTCGTAGAACCCAGCCTGAAGACTGTCAGCGCCGCCGCCAACGTGAAGATACCCGACGATACGAACGTATCCCTTACCAACAGCGAAGCTCCCGACGGATATCCCATCAGCGGCTTCACCTGGCTTATTTTCTACAAGGAACAGAACTACGGCGGGAAGGCAAAGGACCGGGCCGAAGCGCTGGCAAGGTTGCTCATGTGGGTCGTGGCCGACGGGCAAAAATACGTCGAGCCCCTCCAGTACGCCCCCCTGTCGAAAGAAGCTGTTTCGAAAGCGAAAAAGCTGATCCGCTCAATGACATACAACGGCAAGCCTCTCGTGAAATAAAGAACTACGAAAGGGAGCCGGTGCAACTTTAAGCACCGTCTCCCACCCCCTTTGGATGATATGGATACCCGGAAAACAACAGCTCCTGGAAGCACCGATCGCTCCGAAAAAAGATTCAACTTCATTCTCGCGGTTAGCGGCATTTTAATCGTGCTCCTTCTCCTCGCGATCCTTGCTACGCTCCTAATAACCGCAATACCATCGATAAAAGAGTTCGGACTCTTCTTTTTCATCGGCAGTGTGTGGAACACCACGACGGAAACCTTCGGTGCCCTTCCCTTCCTCGTCGGGACCCTTTTCACTTCATTCCTTGCGCTGTTGATCTCCGTACCTTTCTCGATAGCCATCTCCATCTTCCTCGGTGAATACTTCAAAGAGGGGCCCATTTGTACCTTTCTTCGCAGCGCCGTTGAGGTCCTGGCCGGCATCCCTTCGGTCATATACGGTCTGTGGGGCCTCTTCCTTCTCATGCCGGCGGTACGGTTCATCGAGATGAAGATCGGTGTTGCCCCTCATGGTGTCGGGATACTCACCTCTTCGCTCATCCTCGCCATCATGATCATACCGTTCTCCGCGTCTCTCGGCAGGGAGGTGATCACCCTGGTACCGGGCGACCTGAAAGAGGCGGCCTATTCACTGGGCGCCACACGCTTCGAGGTCATCAAGAACATCGTCATCCCCTACGCGCGCTCCGGCATTATTGCTGGAATACTCCTTGCCCTCGGAAGGGCCATCGGTGAGACCATGGCCGTTACGATGCTGATCGGCAACAGCAACTTCCTGCCCACGAGCATATTCAGCCCTGCCAACACTATGGCAAGCGTCATCGCCAATGAGTTCGCCGAGGCCACCGGGGTCACGGCGGCATCACTCATTTACATAGCCCTGGTCCTGTTCTTTGTAACAATGATCGTCAACGTCATAGGCACCTACATTATCCAGAAGATCAGTATAGAAGCCTCTAAAGAGGTCACATGATGGATGGTCACGTCAGCACTCGTCTCGTAAAGGACATCATCTTCAAGGGGATCGTCTGTCTCTTCGCCTTCATATCGCTTCTTCCCCTTTTTCTCATCCTTTATTACATAACGAAGAACGGTATCATGGTGATCAACTGGGATTTTCTCTTCAATCTCCCACGACCGATAGGAGAAACAGGGGGCGGCGTTGTTAATGCAATAGTGGGGACATTGATGCTCATAATCCTGTCATGCGTCATCTCCATACCCTGCGGGATCGCCGCCGGTATCTACCTTTCGGAGAACAAGACCGGCAAATTGGGCAATACCATTCGCCTGAGCGTGATCGTCCTCCAGGGAACGCCCTCCATCGTCATAGGCATCATCGCCTATATCTGGATCGTTGCCCCTCTTAAGACATTCTCCGCTCTCTCCGGCGGCATCGCCCTTTCCATCATGATGCTCCCCGTCATCGTCAAGACAACGGAAGAGACGTTGAAGCTCATACCGTACCACCTGAAGGAAGCTTCGCTCGCCCTCGGTGTGCCTTATTATAAAACCATCCTCAAGGTCATACTCCCTTCGGGCATAAGCGGTATACTGACGGGCATCCTCCTCAGCGTGGCGAGGATCACCGGGGAGACGGCGCCGCTTCTTTTTACGGCATTTGGCAACCAGTTCATGAACACCAATATCTTCAAGCCGATAGACTCCCTGCCGTACAGGATATTCTATTACGCAATGAGCCCGTACCCCGAGTGGCATTCTTTCGCCTGGGGGGCCTCGTTCATCCTTGTTGTTCTGACGCTTGCCCTGAACCTTATCGCAAGGGGGATCTCCATTAAATGGAAAATACAGTTCTAAAAGTAGATAAATTCAGCGCCTATTTCGGCGAGAACAAGATACTCAAGGAAGTGGACCTCACCGTCTCCAGGAACGTTGTTGCCGCCCTAATGGGACCCTCGGGTTGCGGCAAGACAACCCTCATCCGTTGCGTCAACAGGATGCACGAGCTAATTCCCGGCGCCACGGTGTCAGGGAAGATGACACTGATCGGCGACGATATCTACACCATGCAGCCAATCATCCTTCGGAGAAAGGTAGGCATGGTCTTCCAGAAGCCTAACCCCTTTCCGACCATGAGCATTTACGATAACGTCATCGCCGGGTACAAATTGAACGGCATTCGGAAGCCCAAAGCGGAATTCAATAACATTGTCGAGCAATCGTTAAAAAAAGCGGCCCTCTGGGAGGAGGTCAAAGACACCCTGCACCGCAAAGGGACATTCCTCTCCGGCGGACAGCAGCAACGGCTCTGCATAGCACGCGCGCTGGCCATGAACCCGGAGATATTGCTGCTTGATGAACCGACATCGGCCCTTGACCCAAAATCTACATCCCAGATCGAAGAGCTCTTCGTGGAACTCAAAAAGAACGTCACCATGCTCCTCGTAACCCACAACATCGCCCAGGCTGCACGGGTCTCCGATTTCACCGCTTTCATATACCTCGGGGAGCTCATCGAATTCGGGCCCACGGAAAAGATGTTTACCGTACCCAAGGACAAACGCACGGAAGAATACCTGACGGGAAAATTCGGCTAAGAGGCCTTTTTAAAATCCAATTGTAATCGATGGCAAAAATTACTATACTCTTGCCATCCAGACCATGGAGGCGGGTAATGTTAGAAGGACACATTTACAAGACTTTTGACCTAGAACTGAAGGAACTGAAGGAAAAGCTCCTTTACGAAGGCGGGCTGGTTGAAAAAGCTATCAACAACGCTATCAAGGCGCTCCTGGAACGCAATTCCGAACTCGCCACTAAAGTTATTGAAGACGACCACGTCATTAACTCCATTGAGGTCGAAATAGACGAGTTCTGTCTCAAGCTCCTTGCCCTGCGACAGCCGGCAGCACGGGACCTCCGTTTCATAACAACTGCCATCAAGATCAATTACGACCTGGAACGTATAGGCGACATGGCCGTCAATATATGCGAGCGGGTCCAGGAACTCAACCAGGAACCCCAGCTCAAACCTTATATCGACATGCCGATGATGGCAGAAACCGTCCAGCTCATGCTCAAGGAGAGCCTCGACGCCTTCGTAAAGGAAGACGTGGCAACGGCAAGAAAGGTCACCAGGGACGACAAGAAGGTCGACCAGTTCCTTGACCAGATCTTCAGGGAACTTCTGACCTACATGATGCAGGACATGCGTACCATATCACGGGCGACCCGGGTGCTCTTCATCGCCAAATACCTGGAGAGGATGGCCGATCACTCCGTCAACATCGCGGAACTTGTCATCTTTCTCGTTGAAGGAAAGATCATACGACATATCAAGGACCCCGAGGAATAACAATATGTTCCGAAGGCAATGGGTCATACTGCTTCTGATAGTTCTGCTGCTGCCCTCCTGTTCAGGCAAAGCCCGTGACAGGTCCAAGGAAAAGCAAACCATCACTATTGCCGGCTCCACCTCCGTCATGCCTTTCACGGAAAAGCTGGCCGAGCATTTCATGGTAGACCACAAGAACTTTATCATCGACGTCCAGGGGGGCGGTTCAACTGCCGGCATCCAGGCAACCATCAACAACACCGTCGATATCGGCATGTCCTCGCGTGCACTGAAAGAGAACGAAAAAAAGCTCAATACTATAACGATATGCCACGACGGGATCGCGGTCATCGTCCATCCCGACAACCCCGTTGGTATGCTGAGCCTCGCGCAGATACGCCAGATCTTCAGCGGCCGCATCACCAACTGGCGGGAACTCGGGTGGATCAGCAGGAAGATCGATGCCGTGTCCCGCGAAGAGGGCTCGGGCACGCGCAGCGCCTTCGAAGACCTTATCATGATAGGTAAAGAGATAGACGACGGCACCATGGTCCAGGATTCGAACGGCTCCGTCAAAGAGGTGGTCGCCACCGACCCCTATGCCATCGGATATATCTCAATGGGCCTCGTCGATAAAAAGGTCAAACCCGTATCCATCGATAATGTCAACCCCTCCATAAAGGCCATTAAGTCGGGCCGTTACAAGATCGTGAGGCCCTTTCTATATTTAACCAACGGGGAGCTGGATGACAAGGCGCAACAGTTCGTGAACTACGTGCTCTCGAAAGAAGGCCAGAAAATTCTTAAGAATGAAGGACTCGTCGGCTTCTATGACTGACAGGACAATGCTCAAGGAACGTTTCGTCAAGTGGGTGCTCGTTGCCTTCGCGCTCTCATCTCTCCTTTTTCTCTTTCTCATCTTCCTCTTCATCCTTGCCGAAGGACTGCCGCTTTTTCTCAAGGTTGGTTTAAAAAATATCATCTTCGGGTTCAAATGGGCACCGACAAAGGGCCATTTCGGAATCTTCCCCATGATAGTCTCGTCATTCCTGGTCACCATCGGGGCCCTGGTCATCGGTGCTCCCATGGGACTTTCCTGCGCCATTTATCTCTCTGAATACTCCGGCAAGAAGACACAGATGCTCCTCAAACCCGCTTTGGAGCTCCTCGCCGGCATCCCGTCCGTCGTTTACGGATTTCTCGGGGTCATATACATCGTACCCCTTGTCAGGAATTATCTCGGGGGATCGGGCTTTTCTCTCATCTCCACGTCACTAATACTCGGGGTCATGATCCTGCCGACGATCATCAGCATCTCCTTCGATGCCCTTGTGAGCGTACCCAAAACGTACCGCGAAGGGTCCTTTGCCATGGGCGCCACGAAATGGCAAACGATACACAAGGTCATCCTCCCGTCAGCCAAATCGGGCATACTGGCGAGTTTTATCCTCGGCATGGGAAGGGCCATCGGAGAGACAATGGCCGTCATAATGATAGCCGGCAATGCCCTGAAGATACCCACGAGTATCCTCGATCCGCTCAGGACGTTAACGGGCAACATAGCCCTCGAGCTTGCCTATGCGACCGGCGACCACAGGCTGGGCCTTTTCTCTACAGGCATCGTCCTGATGGTTATCATCATGGTCCTTAACTACATCGCCAACTTCGGCATCAAGAGGAAGACCGCCAAATGAGAATAAACCCCAGGATCATCAATCAGATAGTCCGGGTGGGCTTAAACGCCCAGGCGCTTTTCACCGTGAGCATCCTTGTCGTCATCGTGGCGATAATATGCGTCAAGGGCTTTCCTTACATCAATTTCGCCTTTATTTTCTCCTCCCCCGAGGACATGGGAAGACACGGCGGCATCTTTCCCGCCATTGTAGGTACGATACAGCTTGCCCTCCTGTCGATACTTTTCGCCACACCCCTTGGCCTCGGAACGGCCATTTTCCTGACGGAATACACCAAAGAATCTATCTTTACGAAGTTCATCCGCTTCGGCGTCGAGTCCCTGGCCGGCATCCCCTCCATTCTTTACGGTCTTTTCGGCTTCATCTTTTTTGTCATCAAGCTCAAGATGGGCTGGTCCCTGCTCGCGGGTGTCCTTACCGTGACCATAATGATCCTCCCCACCATCATCAGGACCAGCGAAGAGGCCATCAGGGCGGTACCCAGACAGCTTCGGATCGTCAGTTACTCACTCAGCGCCAGTAAATGGGAAACAATAAAAAAAGTGGTCCTCCCCGCGGCAATGCCGGGCATCCTCACGGGGATCATGCTCAGTATCGGCAGGGCCGTCGGTGAAACGGCAGCGGTCATATTCACCATGGGAAGCTCACTGAGGCTTCCCCTTTCGATCATGGACTCAGGCAGGACCATGGCGGTCCACTTCTACATCCTGGCGCGGGAAGGCATCTCAATGGAAAAGGCATACGGCACTGCGCTCGTTCTCGTCCTGAGCATCCTGCTTATCAACATAGTGGCCTATTACCTCATGAACAAGGCCATCGCAAAATACTCATAGGGAGATATGGATACAAAGATATCCATAAACAAGCTCAGCTTGTCATACGGCACCATGCAGGTCCTGAAGGACATAACCATCGACGTCTACAGGAATACCATCACAGGTTTCATGGGACCTTCGGGCAGCGGGAAATCAAGCCTGATCTCCATCATAAACCGCATGATCGATTTCGAGAACAACGTAAAGATCGATGGCGATGCATCGATAGACGGCAGGAGCATCCTCGACGGGAGCACAAACCCCATCGAGCTTCGCAGGCGCGTCGGCACCGTCTTTGCCGTCCCCATCCCCCTGCCCCGCTCCATATTCGAGAACATCGCCTACGGGCCAAGGCTTAAAGGGACATCGGACCGAACCAGTCTCCACCATATAGTTGAAGACAGCCTGAAAAAGGCATTCCTCTGGGATGAGGTCAAAGACCGGCTCAGCACATCGGCGCTCAAGCTCTCGGGCGGCCAGCAGCAAAGGCTCTGCCTTGCCAGGACGCTGGCACTGAAACCGGAGATCATCCTCCTCGACGAGCCATGTTCGGGCCTTGACCCCATATCCACGGCCAAGATCGAGGATGCGTTGAGCGAGCTGAAATCGGACTACACGATCATCCTCGTGTCGAACAACACGAAACAGATCGCCCGTATCAGCGACTTCGCGGCCTTTTTCTACCTGGGGACGCTCATAGAGTATGACACGACGGACCGGGTGTTTACGACACCAGCCGAAAAGAAAACAGAAGACTATATTCAGGGAAAATTCGGATGATGAACGATTTTGCCCTTCAAACAAAGAAACTCAACCTATTCTACGGCGATTTCCACGCGCTGAAAAACATCGATTTTCATGTATACGCAAACACCATCACCGCGCTCATCGGTCCTTCCGGGTGCGGCAAATCGACGCTCCTTCGCTGTTTCAACCGCATGAACGACCTCATTGACGACATCCGTATCGAAGGAGATATTTACGTACACAACGATAATTTGGATGATGTAGATATAATCAACCTGAGAAAAAAGGTCGGCATGGTCTTCCAGAGACCGAACCCTTTCCCTTTCACTGTTTACGAGAACATGATCTACGGCCTGAAGGTCCACGGCATTGGCAACAGGCGGACCATGAAGGAAACAGTGGAGCGGTGCCTCCACGCCGTCGGCCTTTTCGATGATCTCAAGGACAAGCTTCACATGTCCGCCCTCGATCTGTCGGAAGAGATGAAACAGAGGCTCTGCGTGGCCCGCCTGCTCACGGTGGAACCCGAGATCATCCTTCTTGACGAGCCCTGCTCCGCCCTCGACCCCATTGCGACATTGCGCATCGAAGAGCTCATGATAGAGCTGAAAGAGCGTTACACCATCCTCATCGTCACCCACAACATGCAGCAGGCGGCACGCGTTTCCGACCACACGGGCTTCATGCTCCTGGGCGACCTCGTAGAGTTCGGCGACACCTCGCAGATATTCACCTCCCCGCAGGATGAAAGGACGGAAGGATACATAACGGGACGTTTCGGATAGTAACTCAACAGTCTCGAACCAAAAAAAACCCAAAAAAGACTGTCTCACGCCCGTCCCGCCTTGGCGGGACTGGACCACGCCCGTGGCGTGGAACGGAGATTGAAGAGGAAGCGAAAAGACTGCGTCCAGATCTTAGAGAAGACAAAGATCAGGCCGCACTTGCATCGCCTTCGGCGAAACAAAGAAACTTTTTTGAATCGCTATCTGTCCGATATTCGATATTCTGCATTCATGGCTTCTTTACTATCCCGCTTGGTCCAAGTGAAAACAGCGGGATCGGAACTGCGGCGTATGGGCGGTATTCTCCGGCCATGCGGCGCGCAATCTTCCTCTTTAGCTCTGCGCCACGCCTTGGGCGTGGTCCAGTGAGGAGCGAGCGACGAACGGGCGTGAGACAGGTTTCTTTGTTTCTTGAAACATTGACTTTAGACATCGGACATAGTAAGTTTTCAAAAAAATCAGGGGGATTGCATGGGAATGTCCGGGGGTAATTTTCTCGAGGTTATCGAGTGGTTTGATGACACGGGCAAGGAGCTGGCCCACAGGATACCCGAGGAGGGTTCCGGTGATATCAAGTACGGTGCCCAGCTTACCGTCCGCGAGAGCCAGGCGGCGGTGTTCTTCTATGAAGGGAAGGCATACGACGCTGTCGGCGCCGGTCGCTACACCCTCTCCACCTTGAACATCCCCATCATCACAAAAATATTGAGCCTTCCCTGGGGTTTCGTCAGTCCCCTGAGGGCCGAGGTCTATTTCATCAACACGAAGACATTCGCAAACCTCACGTGGGGGACGAGGGACCCGGTGGCATTCAAGGATTCCACCCTCGGCCTCATCAGGCTCAGGGCCTTCGGGATGTTCAACATCAGGGTCGTCCAGCCGTCGCTCTTTATCAATACCCTTGTGGGGACAAAAGGTTCCTTATACCGTCGAGGACATCGAAGACTATCTCGGAAAGGTCATAGTTTCCCGTTTCAACGACTACCTCGGGGACAACCTCGATACCCTTTTCAACCTGCCGGGACAGTACGATACCATTTCAGCGGGGCTTATAAAGGCGCTGGAAAAAGATTTCTCTCATTTCGGCATCCAGCTTTCAGGCCTCTATATCAATTCGATAACCCCTCCACAGGAAGTTCAGAAGGCCATCGATGACAAAAGCAGGCTCGCCGTCTTCGATGACCTCAACAAGCTCCTGAAAATGAAAGCCGCCATGGCCATGGAGAGCGCGGCGCAAAATCAGGGTGAAGCAGGCGGCGGGCTTGGTATGGGGCTCGGCTTCATGATGCCCGCCATGTACGCGGAAACGCTGCGGGGGGCGCCCCGGTCTTCCGACGCGATCAAATGCCCCGAATGCCAGTCGCCCGTTACGAAAGACAACCAATTCTGTCCTTCCTGCGGTCACCACCTCCTTGTCGTTCAGCAGTGTCCCAATTGCACGAAGAACCTTCCGGCGCTTGCTAAATTTTGCCCGTCATGCGGCAAGCCCGTCACGCAAATACCCGGTCCGGCTAAATGCCCTCATTGCGGGTCCGAGAACCTGTCACACTCGGTATATTGTAACCAGTGCGGTGAAAAGATCTGACAGCGATGCAGATCGAACACCAATGCCCTCAATGCGGCGGCCCCGTTGTCCTCGAAGAGACCGACAGGCTTCTTTCATGTTCTTTTTGTAAAACGAAGCTCTGTATACAGCCGCAGGACTATCTCCGCTACTATTTCACCCCATCCGATCCATTCCTTGAAGACGTCCTGTTCATACCCTACTGGCGCTTCAGGGGGATCCATTTCCTCTGCAAGACCAGCAAGATCGAAGACAGGGTCATCGACAAGAATTTCCTTGCCATAGACAGCGAGCATTTCAACCCGACACTTGGCATACGGCCCCAGTCGCTGAAGCTCAAATTTGTCCAGCCCATGGAGAACGCGAGGTTTGTCCAGCCAAAGACACCATTCAACAGATCACTGGTGGGAACAAAACAGACCGTCACATACGAGATGGTAACCGTTCACGAAACACGCCTTGTCCGAAGAGGCAATGAAGGGGATTACGCTGAGGTCCCTGAAACACGGACCGAATTGAAAGAAGAACGGATCTTCCATGAATCATTCATTGCCGATACCACAAGCCTTATCTACACCCCTGTTTATATCCGCAACGGCCGTTACTACGATGCCATACTCAATGAACCTCTTTATCGCGGCCCGGCCGTCTATGAACCACTGCCATACGAGGCCCTCTCGGGCAGCTGGAAGGTCGGCTTTCTTCCAACCCTCTGCCCCAATTGCGGATGGGACACGATCGCGGAAAGGGACAGCAGCGTTATGTTCTGCAAGAACTGTAACAGCGCCTGGGAGGCAGGGGAGAACACCTTAAAACGCGTCGATCATGCTTTCGTCATATCGAAGAAGGTCCCCGAAGGGACTCCCCGGCGATATCTCCCTTTCTGGCGCATCCGGGCCGACATGGAAGGTGTTAAGCTCGGCTGCTATGCTGACCTCGTCAGGCTCGGGAACCTCCCCAAGGTCATCCAGTCCGGGTGGGAAGAACCCCCATTTTACTTCTGGACACCGGCCTTCAAAATGACACCCGCAGTTTACCGCCGCATGTCCAAACAGTTCACCATCACAAACTTCACCGGAGAAATGAGCGATTCTGCCCCCGATTCCCCCATTCATAGCGCCAACCTGCCCCTTAAGGATGCCATTGAAAGCCTTGTAACGATCATCGCAGACCTGGGGATCAAAAAGAAAGAGGTCCTGCCGCTGCTTCCCGACATTAAAATAAAGGTGCGCGAGGCGCTGCTCGTTCTCTTCCCTTTTGCCGAAACAAATCATGAATGCGTCCAGCCCGACATCAGGTGCGGCTTCATGAAGAACGCCCTAGAGTGGGGAAGGAACATTTAAAGACGGTTTGAGTGTTTGAATGTTTATGAATCGTTTCAGAGAAAAGGAAAAGATTTTTACCTTCAAACTTTGAAACTCTGAAACAGTTAAACTGTCTTTATACGTTAAAGCGGATGTGGAGGATGTCGCCGTCCTGCACTATGTAGTCTCGGCCTTCAAGGCGCAGGAGGCCTTTTTCGCGTGCTGCGTGCTCACTGCCGCAGGCGATGAAGTCGCCGGCATTGATGACCTCCGCCCTGATAAAGCCTTTTTCCATGTCCGTATGGATCTTACCGGCGGCCTTTACACAGGTTGTCTTTTCGGGAATGGTCCAGGCCCTCATTACCTTGCCTGCAACGGTATAGAAGGTGACAAGGCCCAGGATGCGGTAACCGACGTGAATGACCCTTTCTATGGAGAACTCTTTCATGCCGTAAAGGTCCATGTAAGAGGACCGTTCTTCTTCGGCAAGTGCGCTCAGGTCCTCCTCGAGTTTCCCGCAGATGTAGACGACCTCCCTGCCGCTGTTCTTCGCGGCGCCTTCAACTGCCACGGCGGGAATTCGGGCAAGGCCCTCTTCATCCACGTTGGCGATGTAGAAAAGGGGTTTTGTGGCAATGAGGCCGAAGGTGCGGACGATCTGTTTCTCGTTCTCGTCAAAATCGTCCATGGACACGAACCGGCCTGCCTCAAGGTAGCGCCTGACCCTCAGAAGAAGCTCCACCTCCGTTTCGCCCTTTTCCTTTGAGACCTTCGCAAGGCGTTCGATCTTCTTTATCCGTTCCTCGACGATCTCCAGGTCTGAGATGATGATCTCCGTCTCCACGATCTCCATGTCGCGGGCGGGATCGATATCGGCGTACACATGCGGCACCTGGCCCGAGTTGAATGAACGTATCACATGGGCTATGGCGTCCACATTGCGTATGTGGGAAAGGAACCTGTTGCCGAGGCCTTCCCCTTTGTGGGCGTCCTTGATAAGGCCGGCTATATCGACGAATTCGATCGTGGTCTGGACGACCTTTTCGGGCCCCAGCAATTTCGCCAGACCTAAAAGGCGCCCGTCAGGCACGGGAACCACGCCGACGTTGGGATCGATTGTGCAGAACGGATACGGCTGGCACGGCACCGACAGCGCCGTGAGGGCGTTAAAGATGGTGGATTTACCGGAATTCGGAAGCCCTATTATACCGCATGAAAAGCTCATAACACCCGCTCACTCCGGGGGACGCCTGTTAAAGAGGCTCATGGCCTTCGCCCCTCCATCATCAATGAAGGTCCTCAAGGCATCGCAGGCCGTGTCGATGATATCGGCAAGCTCATGTGCCTCTTCCCGATCAAACCTGGAAAGGACGTAGTCCTCCGCAGGTATGGCAGGGTTCCTGCCGATGCCTATCTTGAGACGGTAGAAATCGGCACTGCCCATGGTTTCTATGATCGACCTGACACCCTTATGCCCCCCGTCCCTGCCGCCTAAACGGATACGCATCCTGCCGAGGTCCATATCGAGATCATCGTGGACGATGATCATGCTGTCCATAGAGACATTGAACTTCCCGGCCAGCCTGGTGACGGGGCCCCCGGACAGGTTCATGTAGGTATCGGGTTTTGCGAGGATCAGGCCTTCTTTCAGCCCGATCCTGCAACCCGAGTCTTTTTTCGTGATTGGAAGCTTGAAACGTTCAGAGAATCGGTCAATAACAAGATAACCGATATTGTGTCTTGTAAAGGTATAACCGGAGCCCTTATTCCCAAGCCCGCATAGTAGATGCAAGAACCCTTACTCCTCTTTTTCTTTCTCTTTCTCCTTCGTCTCCGTTGTTTCGATCACTGCTTCCTCGACCTTCTTTTCCTCAACCGTCGGCGGTATGACAGAGAGGATGGCGTTATCGCCATGTTCCACCAGTTTTACACCGGGCAGCGCTATGTCGCTTACGTGGACTGAATCGCCGATATCGAGTTCGGTAATGTCGACAACGATCTCTTCCGGGATCTGCGCGGGGAGGCATTCGATCCTGATGGACCTCAGGTGCACCTCGATGATACCACCCAGGACCTCTCCCTTGGACTTGCCCTTCAGATGGATGGGGACTTCCACCTCTACGGTCCTCTCCATGGACACCTGGAGAAAATCGATATGAAGGACGTTCACGCCAAGGCCGTCCCTTTGGACCTCTTTCACCATGACAGGCCTGTTCTCAACGCTCTGCCCGCCGCTGATCTCCATATCAAGAATGACGTTTCTCTTGATGTGCCTGGTCATCTTCTCCCAATCCCTCGATGAGATGGTTATCGAAATGGGGTCCACGCTTCTTCCGTAGAGCACCGCAGGTATTCTACCTTCTCTTCTAAGCTTTCTCGCGATGCCCTTGCCTGTTGCATTTCTTGTGTCTGCTTTGATCAAAACCTGTTCCATAATGCTCCTCCTGCTATATGAACAACGAACTTACAGATGCGTCACTGTGTATTCTCTTGATGGCCTCACCGAGTATCGGCGAGACATCGAGGGTCTTTATTTTCTTCGATTGTTTCCCATGGTCCGAAAGGGGAATGGTATTGGTGGCGATCAATTCTTTCAGTGGGGAATTATTGATCCTTTCGATCGCCGTTCCCGAGAGCACCGCGTGGGTGCAACAGGCGTAAACGGCCTTAGCGCCGTCATCTATCAGCGCCTGCGCCGCCTGTACAATAGTCCCGCCGGTATCGATCATATCATCGAGAAGGATGGCTGTTTTGCCCCTCACGTCGCCGATGACGTGCATCACCTTGGAAACGTTCGCTTTTTCCCGCCTCTTGTCGATAATGGCGATGGCTGCGTTGATCCTCTTGCCAAGCTCACGAACCCTTTCAACGCCGCCCGCATCGGGAGAAACAACAACGATCTCCCCCTTGATCTTCTTTAGATACTGAAGCTGGACGGGCAGTGCGTACAGGTGATCGACAGGGATATCAAAAAACCCCTGGATCTGGCCCGCGTGGAGGTCCATGCCCAGTATCCTCGACGCCCCGGCGACGGTTATCAGGTTCGCGACAAGACGCGCCGAAATGGATGTGCGGGGCAGCACCTTGCGGTCCTGTCTCGCGTATCCATAGTAGGGTATCACTACGGTGATCCTCCCAGCGGACGCCCTTTTCAGCGCGTCCAGCATAACAAGAAGCTCCATGAGATTCTGATTGACAGGCGGACAAGTGGACTGCACCACAAACGTGTCCATGCCGCGCACGCTTTCATCGATCTCGACCTGGATCTCGCCGTCGCTGAACTGATTTACCTTTGCCTTGGCGAGCTTCACACCGAGATACTCACAGATCTTATATGCCAGTTCAGGGTTTGCGTTGCCGGTTAATATTCTGAGTTTATCCAATCGAAACCCTCCTGAAATAATTTTACTGGGGCGGGAGGATTCGAACCTCCGAATGCAGGCTCCAAAGGCCTGTGTCTTACCGCTTGACGACACCCCAAAGTCGTTCTTAAGTCTAACTCTGCCCGTTGACCTCTTTTTCGTAAGCACCGAGTACGCTGGTCTCGATCATCTGTCTGGCGACGTTGTTCAAGGGATGGACGGTATCACGAAAGGTTCCGTCCTTCATCTTCTTGCTCGGCATTGCAACAAACATCTTGTCGTCGACATTGATCACCTTGAGATCGCGCACAATAAAGCAATCGTCAAAAACTATCGAAGCATACGCTTTTACCCTTTTTTCGTTCACGGGAAATATTCTTACCTCAGTAACCTCCATAAAAAGTATCCCTCCCTATAAACTGTGCGCAACAAAGACAACCCCCAATTTATTCAGTAAAGAAGATGCCTGCCATGCATCTTCTTCGTTAGCAAATATACCAAACACCGATGAACCGCTTCCGCTCATCAGCGATCCCAAGGCTTTCGCCTCTTTCAACCTTTCTTTGATCTCTCCAATTTGTGGGCACATTATTATACCGACACGTTCGAGGTCATTCTCCAAAATGCTCGCTATGTCACCTGTTTTTTTAAAATTACCCCTCAATTTAATATCATTTTGTTTATTTGTCAACACGATTTTAAGACCTTCATATACCGTTTTCGTTGATATGACAACGTTTGGATAAACAATGACATACCACATCTTCGGCAGTTCCAGGGGGCTTATGACGTCACCTGTTCCCTCCATGAGGCAGGACCTCCCGTAGAGGAACAGGGGTACATCGGCACCAATACCGCTGCCGATGCGACGCAGTTCATCATCGCTTAAAGATAATCCCCAATGGTCCGCTGAGCTCTTTAAGCACCGTCGCCGCGTTGGTGCTGGGGCCGCCAAGGCCGCTTCCTATGGGAATACGCTTCTCGATGAAGATACGAATACCTCGGCGCACCGAGGCCGCTTCCCTGAGTGCAGCTGCGGCGCGGAAGACGGTATTGGCCTCACCCCGGGGGAGTACCCCCCTGTCGTCACCGATAATGATCTCGTCGCCGTCAATGTCCTCGATATGGATCGTGTCGTACAAGGACACGATATCGACAATGCTCTGGATGTTGTGATAACCGTCGGGCCTCTTTGAAAGGACCTTGAGGTAAAGATTGACCTTGGCGGGAGAAAGGACGGTCTTTTTCATAACGGCACCTGCTTACATTATTCCTTCAATATGGAACTTGTCGACACCGAAAGCGGGGTTGGCAATGAGGTTGACCTTCGTTTTATAGGTTGTTTCGATCTGCTCCAGGGAGCTCTTTTCTTCTTCATAAAGAAGGTTTGCCACATCGGGAGCGAGGTAGATGTTGAACACCCTTCCCTCTCCTTTCCTGCAGGCGCTCTTCAGTTCCCTTAACACCTCGTAGCAGACAGTGAAGCGGGACTTGATATAGCCCGAGCCGTCACAGTTGGGGCATGTTTCGGTAAGGAGGTTGACCACGTTGTGACGGGTCCGTTTGCGGGTTATCTGCACCAATCCCAGTTCGCTGATGGGATAGGCAAAGGTCTTGATCCTGTCCTTCTTGAGGATATCCATAAGCGATTGGTAGACCATCTCCCTGGATTCCTTGCGCTCCATGTCGATGAAATCTATGATGATTATACCACCGATGTTGCGCAGGCGGATCTGATAGGCGATCTCCTTGACGGCCTCAAGGTTCGTCCTCAGGATCGTGTCTTCGAGGTCTTTCTTACCCAGATACCTCCCTGTATTGACATCGATCACCGTCAATGCCTCCGTATAATCAAGGACGATATAACCCCCTGACTTGAGCCATATCTTCTTCTGAAGCAGCTTTGCTACCTCCATCTCTATACGGTAGACCTCGAATATGGGGTCCTTTTCGTCAAAATAGGTGACCTCGCAACCCTCTTCCGGCAGGTATTCCTTGAGGAACCCTTCCAGGCGGCTATAGATGTATTCATCATCGACGATGATCTTTTTCAGGTTATGGGAATGGAGGTCCCTGATCACCCTGAAGATAATGCCAAGTTCCTGGTGGAGGATCGAAGGCGCCCTTGCGGCCTTCGATTTCTCCTGTATGCTCTCCCAGATCCGTTTCAGGAAGTTGAGGTCGGCCTCGAGCTCATCCGCGCCTTTGCCCTCCGACGCGGTCCTGGCGATAAGTCCGTAACCCCTGGGGCACATTTCCTTCATGACGCTTGCCAGGCGTTTGCGCTCTTCTTCCCCTTCGATCTTCCGGGACACGCCGATATGGTCCGTTCCCGGCATGAGAACAAGGAGCCTGCCGGGAAGTGTTATCTTCGAGGTGACCCGCGTGCCTTTCTGTCCGATAGGTTCACGGGAAACCTGCACGATAAGTTCCTGCCCGTCTTCGAGAACGCCCTCTATCCTCTCGCCGGTCTCGAAATGATAATCGGAACCGTCGAATTCCTCGTACATCATGCGGTCGATAACGATATCGCCGACATAGAGGAATGCCGATTTCTCCAGCCCGATATCGATGAAGGCAGCGTCCATCCCGGGAACGATCCTTACGACCTTGCCCTTGTATATGCTGCCAACCATGCTGTGATCGTTCTTTTTTTCGATAAAAAATTCAACAAGGACGCCATTTTCAAGAAAAGCGATCCTTGTTTCATTATACGTTACGTTTATAATAAGTTCAGAGGCCATTTACCCGTCTCGATTCAATTTTTATGATCCTGCTGAAGCCGCCTTGCAACCAGAGTTGTTTGATGCCTTTGCCCCGCCATATAAGGAACGACCTGTCCCCGAACCTTCTCCATTTCTCGAATTCACCTTCAGGCTCTTTATCGGCAACCAGGATGAACAGGTAATCTTTTACCACATCTTTCAGGGGTCCTTCAACAAACTCGTATATCTTCATACCCTCGGGGAGTATTCTATTGATACGCCCCACTGTCAGGACATCAATTGTCATGGCGGCGTCCGTTTCGATCTCGATGAACTCGCAGGTGCTTTCCACGCCAACGGGAAGGGCGTCCGACAGGGCTATCTTCGGCAATGGATGATATTTGCCGCGGGTCCTTATCTTCACGCCGGAGGCCTTCATCGCCCTGACAAGGATCCCCATGGTGTCAAGGTGGCCGATATAACGGGCGTCACTGTATTTGCCATAGCGAAAAGTGATCTTTTTCGGGTCCTGCGCGGCGGCTGCCTCCGGCGAGGCGGCACCACCTGTGATCTCCGTTGGCCCCGCAACTGCGCGAGGCGCCTGCGCCGGCCTTTCACCTCTCGCGCACCCCAGCCCGCATTGGGCGCACCCGGTCAGGCAGTCTTCCGTCATATCACCGGATCGCGCCTTCTCCAGTTCCTCAAGGAGAAATGACCTTTCGTAACCCATGTCGATGACGTCCCAGGGAAGTTCCGCAATGGCATCGCGGCCGCCCGTGTATTGCCTGACATCTGCCGCGCTTCCCTCAAACCACTGCCGGTAGGGTTCAAAGGAAAAGAACTCCCTCCACGCCTCGAGACGGACACCCTGCCCGTGGAGATGCTCGAAGAGCGATGCAAGACGTTGATCGCCCCTCGCAACGATGCCCTCTACAACGCTCACGGCGGTATCGCGGTATCTCACGCGGGCGCCTTTTTTCCTGAGGGCGTCCTTTATAAGCGTGATCTTTTCCATCAAGGTCCCCTCTTCGTCCATGGGCAACCACTGGAACGGCGTGTGGGGCTTGGGGATAAAGGGTGAGATGGAAAGGTTCACGTCCATGCCTGCCGCCCGGAACGGAGCGATGACATCTCGGATTGACATGAGGTCCTCTTCGGTCTCCCAGGGAAAACCGACCATGAGATAAAGCTTGAGCCTGCGCCATCCAAGGTCCTTGAGGACCGGCAGCTGCCTCACGAGACTGTCCACGTCGATGTTCTTATTGAGCCTTGACCGCAGGCCCACCGTAGGTGCCTCCAGGGCGAAGGTAAACCCCGTCCGTGCCATCTGGCCCATGGCAGTTATCTCGGCGTCACCTATGCTGCCTATCTTGAGGGACGGCAGGCTTACCGACAACCCCTTGTGTTCCTTCTTCGAGTATTCAAGAACATCGAAGAGCGAGCCGTAATCCCCGGAACTCAGTGAAAGCAGGGATATCTCCTCGTATCCGGTATGCTTGAGACCTTCGTCGATCACGGCCTTCACCGTTTCAAACGAACGTTCGCGGTAGGGACGGTAGCCGAACCCGGCCAGGCAGAACCTGCAGCCGTTCCCGCAGCCCCTGGATATTTCGATGTTGAGGCGGTTATGGACACTGTCCACGGTGGGTATGGGCGGACGAACGGGATGGTACGCCCCGTCGAGGTCACTTACAAAGAGGCGCTTCACCCTATCCTTCGGAAAGAAAGAGGAATAGACGCCCTCCAGGCCGGAAAGCTCACCGATGACCGCGTCCCTAGGCTCTCCCTTCATATCGCGCGCCCGCTTGAGGATGGTGGCCAAAACCTCGTCCCCTTCGCCCGTCACGATGAGATCGAAAAACCGCTCATAAGGCTTCGGATTGAGCATGAGGGGGCCGCCGCCTATGACGATGGGGTCTTTCCCCCGTCGTTCCTGCGCGCGTATCCTGACCCCGCCCAGATCGAGCATGTTAAGGACGTTGGTCACATTGAGCTCGTAGGTCAACGAGAACCCGATCATGTCCATTGCGTGAAGGGGCGTTTTCGATTCAAGCGTGGCAAGCGCGCTGCCTGTTTGCCTGAGATGATCTTCCATGTCGGCCCAGGGAGCAAAACAACGCTCGCACCATATGCCCTCTATGTTATTGGCGATCTCGTACAGAAGGAAAAGGCCGTAGTAGGACATCGCTATCTCGTAGATGTCGGGATAACAAAGGGCGAAACGGACCTTTACGTCGCGAAGGTCTTTCTTTACATGATTGGGCTCGTTGCCGGTATACCGCGCGGGCCTCAGGATATGACGTGGTATGTTTAACATTTTTTTCTCGCTTCGCTCGGAAAAAACAGGTGATGGGTTAGGGATCAGTTTCTCTGGTTTCTCTGGTTTGTTTGGTTTTTTACAACTAAAGAAACTATAGAAACAAAAGAAACTAAATAAACCATAATCTTTCCTATCACCTGTACTTCTTCATTATCCTTTCCAGATCTTCCATCACCATGGACTGGATCCGGTCGAGGGCCGCTGGAGTGTCTGCCTCAAAACGCAGTACCAAAACGGGCTGCGTGTTTGAGGACCGAACCAGCCCCCAGCCGTCATCAAAGAGGGCCCTTACGCCGTCGATGTCGATGACGGGGTATTTCCCGCGATAATATTCCGTAAGCTCCCGCACAACATCAAATTTCACGTTGTCGGCACAATCCACCCGGATCTCGGGCGTAGAAGAGGTCTTCGGCACATCGCCCAGGAACTCCGATACGGGCCTGCCGTCAGCCTCCATTATCTCCAGGAACCGCAATGACGCGTATATGGCATCGTCGTAGCCAAAGAAGCGGTCGGCAAAAAAGATATGGCCGCTCATCTCCCCGCCCATCAGGGCGCCCGTTTCCTTCATCTTCTGCTTGATGAGGGAGTGGCCCGCCTTCCACATGATGGGCACGCCCCCGTTCCTTTCGATATCTTCATAGAGGTTCCTGGAACACTTGACCTCGGAGACAAATATCGCCCCTTTGTGCTGCTTCAATACATGGCGGGCAAAGATCAGCATGAGACAGTCGCCCCAGATGATATTGCCCTTTTCATCTACAACGCCTATCCTGTCGGCGTCCCCGTCGTAACTTATCCCCACGTCGGCCTTCACATCGAGAACGGTATTCCTCAGAGTGACGAGGTTCTTCTCAACGGTGGGATCGGGAAAGTGGTTGGGGAAATGGCCGTCCATATCACAAAAGAGCTCCGTAACTTCCTGTCCGAACTCTCTCATGGCAGGCACGGCGATGACCCCGCCGGTACCGTTGCCGGCATCGACGACAACCTTGAACCTCTTTCCTATCTTTATGTTCGAGCGCAGGTATGCGTAATATTCGTCAACGATGCCTTTGTACTCCCGGTACGAACCCTTGCCCCTTAAGAACCCGCCCGCCTCGATGATCTTCCTTACATCCTGTATCTGCTCTCCGTAGATCGTCGATCTGCCGACTGCGACCTTGAAACCGTTCATCGTGGGGGGGTTATGGCTTCCCGTCACCATGATCCCGCCCTCGACGTCAAGGTTGAAAAGTGAATAGTAGAAGAGCGGCGTCGGCACAAGGCCTAAGTCTGTGACCTCCATGCCGCTTTCAACCATGGCCTCAACGAGAAGGTCCCGGTAATGTTCGGAAGAGAGCCGGCAATCGCGGGCCACGGAGGCGGCCTTCTTTCCCCTTTGGTCCATATAGGACGCGAAGGCCCTGCCGATATCGCGGACGACGTCATCCGTAAGGTCACGTTCGACGTTTCCCCTGATATCGTATTCCCTGAATATTTCGGTGTTCATATCGACTTCCTCATATTTCGTTCAACGCTGCGTATGTGACGGACCCGCATTAACCCGGTGGCCTTTTTATCTTAGACAGGCCTCTCACGAAGCAGCTCTATCATCATGAGTGCGTTCTTGACGGCCTTGCCGGCATGGCAATTATTGAAAAAGACAAAGGTCTCCTTCGCCCCCCGTGCGATATCCGCAATGGGCCCCGCGAAAGCCTCGAGCTCCTTTTCCGAGTAAAGATAATCATACCTGACATCGACGGGCTCCCTGAACCATGCCTTGCTCCTGCCATGAAACCGAAAATAACCCGTCTCCGACGTGAGAGCGGGCATGAAAGGCATAAGGCCCTTGAGCTTCGGCTCATCAACGACACATGAACCCAGCGAGAGCTCCCTTAGGAGGTCAAAATATCTCTCTTCGAACCACCTGGCATTGCGAAACTCGATGACCGCTTCATATCCCGCAAACTCGTCCCGCAGCCCTCTCAGGTACCCGATGTTCTCATCCGTTGGCCCGAACATGTAGGGAAACTGGAAAAGAAGGGCCTTCATGTTAACGCCAAGCGGTTTGATGCCTTCCTTGAACAGCCTGCACGTAACCGCCGACATGCCGCCCGATACCTCGTGTGTGATACCCTTATAGGCCTTCACGACAAAAGAAAAATCCGCCGGGGTCCGTCTCGCGAAGGATTCCATCGTCTTGTGCGAAGGCATGGCATAATAGGTATAATTCACTTCCAACGTCCTGAACCCCAGTTTGTTCACATAGTAGGGAAGCATTTCGTGTTTTTTGATGCCTGCCGGGTAAACTTCACCGATCCAGTCATCAAAAGAGAAACCGCTTGTTCCGATCAGTATCTCGCCCATTCGTTTTAGTTTGACAAGCTATTTGTATGTAAATAATATATGTGAACAGGCAAAATCTCAAGGTAAAAAGGGGTAAAGATGGAGAAACAATACGTCATAGAAGACATGACCCTCAAGGAATCATGGAGGCTCTTTCATATCATGGCGGAATTCGTCGAGGGATTTGAGAACCTCAATGACATCAAGCCCGCCATTACCGTCTTCGGGAGCGCCCGCTGCCAGAAGGGCGACGACCTTTATGAAAAGACCTACGGGTTGACCAGGCTGCTCGGCAAAAATGGCTTCAATATCATCACCGGCGGCGGCGGCGGCGTCATGGAGGCGGCTAACAAGGGTGCAAAAGACGCAGGCGTGAAATCCGTGGGTATAAACATCGAGCTCCCTTTCGAGCAAAAACCGAACCCCTATTCTAACGTGCGGCTCAGTTACCGCTACTTCTTCGTCCGCAAGGTCATGTTCCTCAAGTACGCCATGGCATATATCGTCATGCCGGGAGGCTTCGGCACCCTCGATGAGTTCTTCGAGGCCGTCACGCTCATCCAGACCAAGAAAATGAAACCCTTCCCGGTCATTCTCGTTGATTCTTCGTACTGGAAGGGGCTCATCGACTGGATGAAAGAACACATGATCGCCCAAAGCAAGATCCTCCCGGAGGACCTGAACATCTTCAAAGTAATGGACGACCCCCAGGAGATAGTGGATTACGTGAAGAAATTTGTGATACTTTAAACCAGGGCCCAGGGTAGGGTCCAGGGATCAGAGAAAACCAAAGGCAAAAAAAATGATGTATTTTTCTGACCCCTGTATCCTGGGCCCTGAGCCTTGAATTTTTGTCTTTTCTCTGAGCCCTGAACCCTTACCCCTGAGCCCTTTCTTCTTCCAACTTTCTTGTAAAGACGAGATACCCCGTGTGGGCTATCATGCGGTCGTTGGGGCGCACGCGTTCGGCTACGGTCTTGTATTTCCTGATGAGTATCTCGAGCACCTCCGTGTCGCCGTAGCCTGTTTCAAGCTCCTTCAACACTTCCGATATCTGGTTTGCCGTCGGTACGATCATTCCTATGGTGGCGCTTCCCTTCAGGAGGCCCCTCACTTTTTCGAGGACCGTCCAGGGCTCACGTACATCGATAAAGGCGGCGTCGAAGTCACCCTCGGTGTAACCGTGGAACTCTTCATTGTGGAGTTCCACGTTCTTCCACTCACCAAAGCGTTCGATGTTCCGCTTCGCGTTCTTGAAATGCCTCTCCTCTTGCTCGAAGGAGACGACAAGGCCCTCGGGCCCCACGGCATGGGAAAATATATAGGTCGTGGCGCCGCTGCCGGTGCCCACCTCTAAGACCTTCGAACCATTTTTGAGGCTCAGCCGAAATGCAACAAAGAAGCTCTCCTTGGGAAAAACGATCTGCGTTTCCCTTTTCAGGGCGTACATGACGATGTCCTCAATGGTCGGCTCAAAGATGTCATATTCCCCGATCCTTATCCCGTAAGGCTTTCCGATAAGATCGCCGTACCGGAGCATCCCTCCTTTTCCGTGGAAGGACTGGTCGGGGGTTATCCTCTTCAGGTATTTCCTGCCCCGGCAGATTATGAGTATCAACTGGTTATCTTCAATGACCTTCATATCTTCACTCTATTGGCCGTCCGGCCGCTGAAATTAATGCAGGCTTGTTCCTTAAGTTACCTGAGCCTGTATTCGACGGGTAAGAGAACGACGAGTCGGACGGGCACCTTTCGTTTAAAGTTTGTTCTCGCTACTGCTTCTTTCGCGTTTTCATCGAGGACCGTAAAACCTGAGCTGTTGACGATCCTTATATTATCAATGGAACCGTTCTCCTCAACAACGAAGGAAATGGTCACCTTGCCTTCCCACCCCATTCTTCTTGCCCGCTCCGGATAGACGATATTTTGCATGATCCTGTCGCGGATAAAATAAAAATGTCTTTCATCGACGCCGCCGGGCCCGGAGTAATTGAGTACCTTTGCTCCTTTGCCGCCCTGTCCTCCGGGGTTTCCCTCCGATACCAACGATCCCGGAGACCCCATCGCCCGGCGCTCCCCCGTAATGCTTACCTGCCCCTGAGCATCGCTGCGGGCAATGCCTTTCTTTCCGTCGGGGACCGTATCGCCTATGACCGGCAAACTGTTGCGCCGGTCGTCATGCCCCGCGGCCTGAACGGCCTTCTTCTCAACCGCGGGTGCACGGTCGCGTCCGCCGCGTTCTGCTTCGCCCGGTATCTTCTTCCCGGGGTTTTCCCCGGTGCTTCCCGTATAACGCGCAGAACCGCCAACGATGCTGAAATCGAGGGCAATGTTTTTATGCGGCACGATCCTGTCAATGGGAACAGCAAGAAGTGCTGCCGCCAGAAGGAGGTGGACCGCAAGGGAGATCGTGTAGCAGGCACAGTGGGTCCTTGTCATTTCCCTTCCTCCGTCTGGAGGCTGACCTTTTTGAACCCCATCGTTTTTACCGTATCCAGGACCTCTACAAAAAGCTGCAGGTGAATATCCCTGTCCGCCCTTATCAGGAAAGGGGTCTGGCGGGGTATGCCCGCAAGGGCGCCTCTCAGGCCGCTCGGCCCCACCTGTCTTCCCTGATAATAAATGATCCCGCTCTTATCGATCTCGATGATCCCCGTCTTCATGGCCTTTTCCCGGGCGCCCGTCACTTTTGGGAGCTCAACGGGGATGATGCCCGTCGCAACGAAGGTCCCCGTCATGAGGACGATAACAAGCAGGACGAGCATGACGTCAATAAAAGGGACCATGTTGATATAGCTAAACTCTTTCTCTTCCATTTTGAGAGTCCCAGTTCAGGAGGGCCACCTTGACCTTTCTCACGAGGTAATTATGAAAAACGATCGATGGTATGGCCACTACAAGGCCGATCGCGGTGGCCTTGAGCGCCAGCGCCAGACCGAACATGACACCGGTTGCATCCACGTATCCCTGGCTGCCGATGTTGGAAAAGGTCAGCATGATGCCGAGCACGGTGCCAAGCAGCCCCACATAAGGGGCATTACTGCCTATGGTGGCGATAACGGACATCCTCTTTGTTATGTCTATCTCCAGAAGTCTCCTGTCGTCGCGGTAATCCGATATGTGAAGGCGCCTGAAAAACAGGCAGCGCTCGATGAAGACGGCAAGAGAGATAAAGGACATAACGGCAAGAAGGCCTATAATACCGTAATCCACAAGATAAGCTAACCATTGCATGATTGTTCTAATCTATTATAAATACCGGTTGTTGTCAAAAGTTCTTCTCCTGTGTTAAATATGATGATCTATGCGAGGAGTGGTGCCATGACATCGACGAATAACCTGATCGGCTGCATAACCCCGGAGAACCACAAAGAACTGCAATGCCTGAGTGTAAATTGTGCCGACGGCATCACCTTTGAAGGCCACGTCTTTCTCCTTTCCCTTATGCCCTGCTGCGGTCTGCTCGCCCTTCCCTACTGGGCAAAGATATCAGGATGGCTCGTTAACGAAAGACAGGAGGAAGCGGTCCTCAGCATCGCCGTTGAGCTCCTCGACGAAAGTGCGGAACCTGTTGCCACTTACTCCGACGTGATCGCGATCGAGGCGGGCGAAAAAGGTTCCTTCGATGTGAAGCTCGTTGATTTCCAAGACGCCGTGCAGACCTACACCATAACTGTGACCGATATGGAGCTTTCCTGAAGAGAATGGTCCATGGACGAGAACGAACACATCAATAAACCCTTCACCGGGCTCTCCGGGTTCCTGAAAGAACACAGGATCGAGCTCAAAAAAGAAGATCTGCAAAAAGATGAGCAACGTGCCGTTGCCGTCGAGGACGACGAACGCCTCCTGCGGAAGGCAATGGAAGGTGTGCGGGCCATCAAGGCAGGCGAAAAGAGGATAACAGGGAAAAAAGAGGGTCATACGGCTGTCCGCCGCCGAGGGGAGGACGCGGAAAAGCTCCTGCAGGAGGCACTCGCGGACCACAGCGTCATAAATGTCACCAATCTCCCCGAGTACATGGAAGGCTACGTTGAAGGCATCAATCCCCTGATAATGGAGAAGCTCCGCAAGGGCGAATTCTCTGTCCAGCAGGTCATGGACCTCCACGGCCTCTCCATCGAAGGCGCCAGGGAAAGCTTCGAGTATTTCCTGGGCGACGCGGTCAAAAAAGGCCTCAAGTGTGTCAAGGTGATCCACGGCCGAGGTCTCAGATCGAAGAGGGACCCAACTATCAAGGACTACCTGAAGACATGGATCGTGCGCGCCATGCACCGCAAGTGGGTCATTGCCTTTTCGAACGCCGTCATGCAAGACGGCGGGCCCGGCGCCACCTACATCCTGCTCAAGACCAGGCCGGAAAAGAAACGGATCCGCATCATCGGGTAAACCCGGTAAAACAATAAAGATTCTGTCTCTCGCCCGTCCCGCCGTGGGCGGGACTTGAGGCCGCAGAGTCCACAGGGGAGACATAAACCTTTGCGGACTGATCTTCGAGAATAATAAGATCAGTCCGCACTTCGATCGCCTTCGGCGATATGAAGAAGCGTTTTTTCTATCCCGCCCGTCATAAGCGAAGAAGCGGGATCGGGACTGCGGCGTATGGTCGGTATTCTCCGGCCATACGCCGCACAATCTTCCTCTGTGAACTCTGTGCCACGCCTTGGGCGTGGTCCAGTGAGAAGCCTTAGGCGACGATCACGCCTAAGGCGTGAGGCGAGAGACATTCTTTTGTATTTTTTGTTTTTTCACCTGGAAAGGATGGGCAGTTTTGACTTTAAAATAACCACTACGTTCTGTTATAAGGTACAAGGAGGAAATCTATGGGACAGGTGGGGATCATCGGCACGGGCAATATGGGCGAGTCTATCTTGAAGGCCCTCTTGAAGAGAGGTGTCAAAAAAGGCGAGATACTCTTCACCGAGGCAAAAAAAGAACGGGCCGCATACATAGAGAAAACATACGGGGTCAAACAGGTAAAGAAAGCTGCCGATCTGGCGAAAAGGTCAGGTTATCTCATCCTTGCCGTCAAACCCCAGGATGCCAAAAAGGTCCTCCAGGGCATGGCCCCTTCCATCGACGATTCCAGGATCATTGTTTCCATCATGGCCGGCGTCACCATGTCGAACATCCTCTCACTGACGGGAAAACCCGTCAAGATAGTGAGGCTGATGCCGAACATCGCCGTTAAGGTGGGGAAAGGGGTCATAGGTGTCGCGGCGGGAAGGAACGTAACACAGGAAGAACTCAAGGCAGTGACGGCCATGTTCTCTTCCATGGGCCTTATCATCGAAGTTGGCGAAGAGTTGATGGACGCCATTACATCGCTGGGGGCGAGCAGTCCCGCCTTTTTTCTTCTCTTCCTCGAGTCTATGATAGACGCCGGGGTAAAGATAGGCATACCCAGGGACAAGGCCAAGGCCATATCCATTCAGGTCATCAAGGGCACCATTGCAATGCTTGAAGAAGAACAGATCCATCCCACGGTGATGCGCGAGATGATAACCTCGCCTGGCGGGACCACCATCACGGGGCTTGCCGTCCTTGAAGACAAGGCCTTCAAGGGAAGTATCATCGAAGCCATAGAAAAGGCATGCAAGAGATCCAGAGAACTCTCTCTATGATGAACCAATATCAGGGTAAGCGGCAGCACATGGTCGATACGCAGATCATCGTCCGTGGTATCAAGGACAGGCGCGTCATCGAGACCATGCTGAGGGTGCCGAGGCACCTGTTCCTCGATGAGGCCCTCTGGCCCCAGGCATATGACGACAATCCCCTTCCCATCGGGGAAAAACAGACGATATCTCAACCATACATCGTGGCCCTCATGAGCGAGGCACTGCGACTTGACGGTACGGAAAGGGTCCTGGAGATCGGGACCGGCTCCGGCTACCAGTGCGCCATCCTCGCCGAACTGGCAGACCAGGTCTACACGGTCGAGCGCATCCCGTCCATCGCTAAGCGTGCCCGCAAGATCTTCGATCAACTCAAGTACTCCAACGTGATCATCCACATCGGCGACGGCACTCTCGGCTGGAAACAACACGGCCCCTACGACGGGATCATCGTCACCGCCGCTTCGCCCGACCCGCCAAAACCGCTTCTTGAACAGCTCGTGACAAGGCGGCCGTCTTGTGATCCCCATCGGTGACGAATTTACCCAGAACCTCGTCGTCTATACAAGGCAAGATAAGGACGATTATACCGAAGAAAGTTATGGCGGCTGCAGGTTCGTGAAACTCATCGGACAACACGGATGGAAAGGATGACCGGGGAAAAACATACAACGGACACATTCCCTTACGATGATATCCAGGTAGAGCGCCTCTATATGAGGGACCTTCGCAAATTGCCGATCATAACCGTCGAAGAAGAAAAGATGTACGCCCGGGGAGTGGCCGGCGGCGACGCTGAGGCCCGCCGGAAAATGATCGAGGCGAACCTGCGCCTTGTCGTAAAGATCGCCCGCAGATACGTGAACCAGGGACTAACCCTCCTCGACCTCATCGAAGAGGGCAACATCGGCCTAATCAAGGCTGTGGAGAAATTCGACCTCGCGAGAGAATGCCGGTTCTCCACCTATGCCACCTGGTGGATCAAACAATCAATTGAACGGTCCATAGCCAATCATTCCCGGACCATACGGCTGCCTGTTCATGTCTCGTCAAGGGTGAACAGGATATCAAAGATCGTCAGCAGTTACGTTGAGAAAGAGGGGAGAGAACCTTCCGCGGAAGAGATATCAAGTGAATCGGGATATCGCATCGACTTTGTCAGGAACCTGTTTACCATGGCCATCAAGACCTATTCCCTGGAAAGTTGCATCGACGAAGAGAGCAAGCTCACCCTGGAAGAGGTCCTCTACAACCCTGACGACGAAGGACCGCTTTCCATTCTTGAGCACACGGGGCGCGTTGAAGAGGTTGCTTCCTGGCTTGATACGCTCAGCACCGACGAGCGAAAGGTGATCATGCTGCGTTTCGGCCTCGATGGTGACAACCCCCAGACGCTGGAATCGATCGGAAAGGTATTCGGGGTAACGCGCGAACGTATCAGGCAGATCGAACAAAAGGCCCTCAATAAACTCCGTAAAACGGTCAAGAGAAAAAATATTGGAAACGAAAGCATCTGAAACCGGCCATCGAAACCCTGCCCTGGATATCATCCGCAAGGGGTCCGTCATCACCATCATAACCCTTGTAAGCAGACCCCTCGGATACATCCGTGAGGCCATCCAGGCCTACCTCTTCGGGGCCACGGCCCTTGTCGACGCCTTCATCGTGGCCTTCAATTTCCCCGAGCTCATCCAGACCCTTTTCTTCTCCGGCGCGACAAGCGCATTTTTGATACCCGTATGCACGAAATACCTCAATGACAGGGAAGAATATTCCCGCATCTACTCTACGTTCATCAATATCTCCATAGTTATAACGCTCTTTGCGTCGCTTCTCTTTTTCATGTTCAGCTCCGCCGTGGTACGGATGATAGCCCCCGGATTCACCGCAGAGGCCAAAGTGATAACCAACAACCTCTTTCTCATCATGATACCCGTCATCTCCTTTCATACGGTCCTCTCCGTCATGAAGGCCTTCCTGAACGCGAAAGAGCATTTCGCCGCCCCCGAGATGTCGGGCATCCTCTGGAACATGTTCTTCATAGCCTCGGCGGTCCTGCTCGGTAAAAAGCTGGGCATTTACAGCCTCGCTATCGGCGTCAGTGCCGGCGCCCTTGCCCAGATCGTCATGCAATACCCTTACCTCAGAAAACACGGCATCCGGTACCATTTCATTCTCGATCTGAAACACCCCTCCATCACCACGGCGAAACATCTCTTCACCGGCGCGCTCATCGCCACATCGATCGTTCCCATCAACAGTTTCGTGGGCAGGATCATCGCCTCTTACCTGCCACACGGGGAAGTGGCGTCGCTCGCTTACGCTTTCAGGATCTTCATCCTTCCTTTCAGCCTTTTCGCCGTTCCCGTCTACACGGTCATGTTCTCAAAGATATCGAAGCTTTTCCATGACAACGACATGAAGGGTATCAGGGCACATCTGGACAGTTCCATCGTCCTGATGTGTGTAACCCTCATACCCGCCACCATACTGATGTGCTCGACAGGCGACCTTTGCGTGAAGGTCCTCTACGAGCGCGGGGCCTTCACCCCGGCCGATACGGTAATGACCAACCGCGCGCTCTTAGGCTACAGCATCGGCCTCATCTTTTACGCCCTTTCCATTTCATTCGTCAGGGTATTCAACGCCATGCACGACATGAAGACACCTGCCCTCATAGGTATCACCTCCATCGCGCTCAACGCGATGATCGCATCGATCCTCATGGTACCCTTCAAGAACTTCGGGATCGCCCTCGCCACATCCATGGTTTCTCTCTACAATTTTTGCTTTCTTTATGTGATCCTGAAAAAGAGGACGGGTTACACGATATCCAGGGCGGCCTTGAGGGACATCATCAAGTCGCTGCTCGCCGGGATCATTCTAGCCGTGGCCATCGTGACGGCCCGCCGCCTCCTGCCAGGGGGGCTTCTCGCCCCGCTAGCCATAAGTGCTTTTCTCACGATCGTCATATATGGTATATTTTTTAGAAGCTACTACAAAAAATTCCTGCGAGGGAGATAGGCTTTTTAGGGTATATCCGTGTTCCCAAAGACAAAACTGACACCGAAAAATATTCTGAAACACATTGAGAAGGTCCATAACGAGAATTACGGTGATCACGATATTTCGGTCATCGAACGCGTTTTCAATGATGTTGTCGACCTCTTTAACGGAAAACGCAAGGGCTACCAGAAATGTGACGCCGAGTACCACAATCTCTACCACACCATGCAGACAGTACCGCCTTTTATCGAGATCATCGATGGTTGGAACAAAAGCGAAAGCATCCCCAGGATATCACCGGATTTCTTTCAGTTCGGAATGGTCGGGGTATTGCTCCATGACACGGGCTACATTAAGGAAGAAGGCGACAATGAAGGCACGGGTGCCAAATACACCTTTACCCACATGCAGCGCAGCATCGATTTTGCCAGCGTCTATCTCAAGGAGATCGGCATACCCGGTAAAAATATCCCATATATCCTCAACATCATAAGATGCACCGGCGTCGCCCTCGACATTAACATCCGCTTTCACAACGACGAAGAACGGATCGCAGGGTACGCCCTTGGCACGGCCGATCTCTTAGGACAGATGTCCGCCGTAGACTACATCGATAACCTTCCAACCCTCTACAAGGAATTCGCTGAGTCCTACAAGTTCGAAGGTGTGGAAAAGCTCCTCGGAAAGGGTTCCACCCTCTTCAAGAATGCCGACGAGCTTATAAGGAGCACCCCGAAATTCTACGAGGAGATAGCCCTTGAACGCTTCAAGATCATGGGTGACCTGCAGCAATACGTCAAATACCATTATGACGGGCAGAAGAACCCTTACATGGACAACATCGAAAAGAACATCAGGAAGATAAAGAGGAAGTGGAAAGGATGAAGAAGGGCCCAGGAATCAGGATTCAGGGATCAGAGAAAAACTTTAAAAAAACCCGGACAACAAATCTCTTGCCTTTTGTTTTCTCTGAATCCTGAGCCCTTAATCCTGAGCCCTTTATTGACTCGATCCGCCCCCTGTGTTAGCATTTCTTTTTATTACACTACAACATACAGGTAATGTGGGAGCGTATGACAAGAACGATCAGAGAGTTTCACGTATCGCGCAAGGCAAGGGACGTTTATCATTTCAATGATGCCCTCTTCACCCTGAGCGGCAACGTCATATTCACCAACTTCCTTGCCGCCCGGACCTTCGCGCAGAAAATGAACCAGAAACGTGACCTTATCAGGTATCCCGAGCAGGCCATCCGCGCCGGAGCGCTCATCGCCATGGGCCTCATCGACGAGGTCCTCCACTACGTAGTGAGCGTTTATGTCGGATCGACGGGCAAAGATGCCATGGCGCGCGGCCTTGAGCACGTGAGCGACAAGCTCGGCCATAAAGAGGTCGAAAAGGCGATCCGCCAGTTTACCGATGAATTCCCCCCCGTCGCCGTCTACCAAAGAAAAATGACCATTGATGAATATCTCTCAGGCAAGACGGGCGATACACCGAACGGGCAGATCGTTCTCGAAGAGATGCTCCTTCTGTGGCTTGCCAACATGAACCCCGCTTTTTCGGTCTTCCTGGAACTCTTCGACGACACTGCCCTCAAAAAAGAGACGGCATTCCTCAAGGTCATCGCGGAGCTGCGGTCCTTTTTTGACAGCCAGCCTGCCTTCGGACCGGAGAGCCAGAACCTCGTCGACATGCTCCGCAGCCCCGCCGTTGCCGTGCCTTATTCTCTTTCCGGACAGCTTGAATACATCATGGAACGCTGGGGATACCTCCTCGGCAAATTTGTTTCAAGAATGCTCAAGAGCCTCGACCTCTTCAGGGAAGAAGAGAAGATGCCCTTTCTGGGCCCGGGAAAGGCCGAGGTATACCGCTATACCGGCCTCGAGTCCGAAACTGAACAGTTCAGCGCCGACAAGGACTGGATGCCGCGGCTTGTGCTCCTGGCCAAGAACATCTACGTATGGCTCGACCAGCTTTCGAAGGCTTACGGGCGGTCCATCTCGAAACTGAACGAAATACCCGACAAAGAGCTCGATGTTCTGCAAAAAAGAGGGTTTACGGGTATATGGCTGATCGGTGTCTGGGAGAGAAGCTCTGCGTCGCAGCGCATCAAGCAGATGTGCGGCAATCCGGAAGCGGTGCCTTCCGCATATTCCCTGTACGATTACACAATTGCCGACGACCTGGGCGGCGAAGAGGCCTTCCTTGACCTGAAGGACAGGGCGACGCAAAGGGGCATCAGCCTTGCCAGCGACATGGTGCCTAACCATGTAGGCATTTATTCACGGTGGGTCATCGAGCACCCCGACTGGTTCGTGTCCCTCGATCAGAACCCCTTCCCCTGGTATACTTTCGACGGTCCCGACCTTTCTCTTGACGAGAGGGTTTCCATGCAGATAGAGAACCACTATTACGACCGTACCGATGCCGCAGTTGTCTTCAAGCGCCGCGATAACTGGACGGGTGATGAAAAATACGTCTACCACGGCAACGATGGCACCAGCATGCCCTGGAACGACACGGCGCAGCTCAACTACCTCAACCCCGAGGTCCGCGAAGCGATGATCAATACGATCCTCCACGTGGCCCGGAAATTTCCCGTCATCCGTTTCGACGCAGCCATGACCCTCACTAAAAAACATTACCAGAGACTGTGGTTTCCCGAGCCCGGAACAGGAGGGGCCATACCCACGCGGACAGAGCACAGCCTCACATATGATGAGTTCTCAAAACACATGCCCCATGAGTTCTGGCGGGAAGTGGTGGACAGGATAGCACTTGAGGCACCGGACACGCTTCTGCTCGCGGAGGCCTTCTGGCTGCTGGAGGGCTACTTCGTAAGGACCCTCGGCATGCACCGTGTATACAACAGCGCCTTTATGAACATGCTCCGCGATGAGGAGAATTCCAAGTACCGTACGGTCATGAAGAACACCCTCGAGTTCGACCCCCAGATACTGCGCCGTTTCGTCAATTTCATGAACAATCCCGATGAGAAGACGGCGGTGGAACAGTTCGGCAATAGCGACAAATACTTCGGGGTCTGCACCATGATGGTTACCATGCCCGGCCTGCCCATGTTCGGCCACGGCCAGATCGAAGGGTACGCTGAAAAATACGGCATGGAATACCGACGGGCCTACTGGGACGAATCACCCGACAGGTATCTCGTCGAACGCCATGAGCGGGAGATCTTTCCGCTTCTCCATAAGCGTTATCTCTTCGCCGGCGTGGAGGATTTTCTACTATACGATTTCTTCTCACCCGAGGGCACCGTCAAAGAGGATGTCTTCGCCTATTCAAACTGTTTCGAAAATGAAAAGACGCTCTTCGTCTTCAACAATAAGTACTCTTCGGTCAAGGGCTGGGCCCGCCGGTCTGTGGCCTTTTCCGTCAGGGAAGAGCATGCGGACACCCGCAGGCTCATTCAGAAGGACCTCGGGGATGGTCTCGGGATCAGTTCCGAGGCCAGTTATTACACGATCTTCAAAGACCATGCCTCGAACCTGGAATACATTCGTGAAAGCAGAGAACTGGCCGAAAAAGGTCTTTTCGTTGAGCTGGGGGCCTATCAATACCATGTCTTCCTTGATTTCCGTCAGGTGCAGGACAACGAGTGGCACCACTACGGACAACTGTGCGGCTACCTGGGCGGCAGGGGCGTTCCGAACATTGACGAAACCATGCGGGAAATATTCCTGCAACCCATTCACCACCATTTCAGGGAACTCGTCAACGCGTCCCTCTTCAGATACGTCCTGGCAACACATAAAGACATAGTGAACAATGAGGTCCTCCTGCCTCCCGAAGGGTTGACCGATGAGATCACCGGAAAACTTTACAGTCTCATGAGAGAGATCAAAACATTCTCAAGCTCCTCAGGGGATGAAGGGGCTATCGTCAATGAGATAACAAGGAAATTTACAGCCCTCGTCACTTCCCACCCCTTTACGGAAGACATCACCGATATCGAAACGGACATTCATGCCGTCCTCTCCCGTGAGCTTTCCGCTTCCCATCTCGCATGGCTTTTTGTCCATCTCCTCGGCGGTGTTGTCGACGGACAGGCCATCAGTGAAGAGATAAGCAGGAGCTGGATCGATGAATGGCTCTTCGGACGGATCATAGGAGAGGTGCTCACGGAACTCGGATACGATGAAACAGAGGTACACCATGCGCAGTCGCTCGTCAAGATCTTCACCACCCACCAGAGGTGGTGCGACGAACAAAGTCCCCAGGTGATCCTCACATCATTTATGAACGACAGCGATGTCCAATATTTTCTGGAGGTCAACCGTTACCAGGATGTTCTCTGGTTCAGCAAGGAGGCCTTCGAGGACATAATCGCCTGGATGCACTTCACGGCCGGCGTGTCCATCATGTCGCAGGAAGGAATAGAAGAGAAAGAACTGCTGGAAGACCTTCGCTCCTGTTACTCGGTCATCAACACGCTTCACCGGGCCTCCCTTTCATCGGGATACCAACTTGAAAAGCTGATCAAGATAGCCCGTGACCTCGAAAGCGGCGACGTTCCGGAAGGAGGGCAGTGATTGGTAAAAGAAAGGCTTGAGCTGTTCAAGCGGTCTTTTTCCGTTCCCTGTTCTTCTTCTATTTCTTTTTGGAGGTTTTGAGAACTTTTTGTCTGCAGGGCATGTTCTTGTGGACGAGGGTCTTCTTCAGTTCACACCGGATAGCCACGAAGGTCCGGCAGCTCCCCGATCCGTCGACACCTGTTTCTTTCGGCATTTTCGCGTATCTGCACATGAGGTCGCAAAAGTTCACAACATCTTTCATAAACAGTTATTTACCATATCGAAACCCTTTGCTCAAAGATTACCTGAAGTGACCATTTCAAGTTTCAAGGTTTCACAGTCTGTTGATAGACCCAAAAAGACTTAAAGGCCTGTCTCTCGCCCGTCCCGCCGTGGCGGGACTCAAGCCCGCAGGGAACGCAGGGGAAGCCTGAAAAGATCGCGTCCAGATCCCGGAGACTACCGGGATCAGTCCGCACTCCGATCCCGCTCAAGCGGGATATAAAATCTTCTTTTCCATCCCGTCCTGGTACAAGCGTCAGGGACGGGATCGGGACTGCGGCGTATGGGCGGTATTCTCCGGCCATACGCCGCACAGTTTTCCTCGGCGTACTCTGCGGGCTCTAGTGAGGAACGAAGTGACGAACGGGCGAGAGACAAGCCTTTTCTATCTTTAATAGTGTATCATGCATCTTTCGCCTTTTTCGCAAGCAGCCTTGAGGAAACAATAAAGATGGCCAGCCCCGCGATGCCGGTCAAAAGATATAGCAGGACACAGATCAGCGATGGTCCCGCCCCGTGGGTATGAACGTAAACTGCCGCGCCAAAACCGATAACAGCCAGAAAGCCGCCCAGTAACTTCCCGAGCATATAGGGCAGCTGTTTCAATTCTGATCTGGTTTGGTCTTTCATTTTTATTATCCTTCCCTTCTATGCGGCAATTCGCAGGGAGATCAGTGGTACAAGATTAAATACGATGATGCAGATCTTGTAGAACGCCATGCATGCGTAATGGATGGCATCGAAGGTCTCCCTGGAAACCTTGAACCATTTTCCGTGCATCCGGTACAACATATCGTGGGCCCTGGAAAACGCCAGGAACCAGAACAGCAGTATCGCGAGATTGATGACGGTACACCATCCAAGGGCCATGCTCAGTTTTTCGATCATCACGGCAAACCTCCTTCACCATTCGTGTCCCCGCAATCTCTTGTGCCACGCCGGGCATCGCGATATGATCTTTTAAAGAACGTAAATATCCCCCGAACACGCATCAAGCAGCTGCAGATCGTCGCCTGTAAGATCTATGGGCACCCGGGAAATGTTGTCCATCACCTGCCCGGCTGAACGGGCCCCAACGATCACGGACTTTATTCCGGGTTGCTTAAGAAGCCATGAGAGCGCGACCGCACCCGGCGGCGCTCCTTTTTGTTCAGCTATCCCCTCAACTGTGTCGACGAGACGGCGCACCTTTGACCAGTATTTCGGCTTGAAAAAACGATAGAAGAAAGATCGGGCGTCACCCTTGGAAAACTTATGACACTCCCGGTATTTGCCCGTCAGCATACCTGCTCCCAGGCAGCCATATGGAAAAACGTTGATATCGTTCTCAACACAAATGGGGAGCAGGTCTTTCTCGACAGCCCTCTCCAACAGGGAATAGTGGGACTGCAGGGAGAAGATCTCCCCATGTTCCATCGCCCCGCGAAATTCGGTTTCGTTAAAATTCGATACACCGATATGCAGGACCTTTCCTTGTTCTTTGAATCGCAGCAGCGCCGCCATAGTTTCTTCGAAGGGGGTCCCGGGATCAGGCCAGTGGCACTGGTAAAGATCTATATGGTCGGTCCTGAGGCGCCTTAATGACCCGGAGAGGTCGCGCTCGATATACGCAGGGGAAAGGTCACGTTCATACTTGCGCATATATATGTCGAGGCCGCATTTTGTTGCAAGGAACACCTTGTCCCTCTTCCCCTGGATGGCCTTACCTATAAGTTCCTCAGCATGGCCGTCACCATACACCGGTGCCGTATCAATGGCGTTTATACCATTCTCAAGGGCGGTCTCGATGGCACTCAGTGCATTTTCCTCATCGTAGGGCCCCCAGTGGCTGCCGCCTATAGCCCACGTACCGAGGGTTATGACGGATATTTCCGTTTCAGCATTGTTCAATTTTACGTATCTCATCGCATCAATTTAAGCCCGTTGCTGATCACTGGACCTTTTTCCAGGTGCCGTCAGGATCAAAGGCCTTCATCGCTCCCGCCGTCTTGGCGGTATTTTTACCCAGGTTCTTTTCATATACGATGCCGTCCTGATTTACGATAAAGGTCATTATGCCCGATGTCCCGTACTGTGCCGGGTAGGCAACAAGGGCAAAACCTCCGATCATTTTGCCTTTAACAACGTAATCATAAGCTCCGCCGGGGGTGTTATTTCCCTGTGCTTTGAGTATCTTGTATAAATAGCCGTGGTATGGGACCGGTTTGTCGCCGGCTTTTTTCTTCCCGTAACCCTCGCTCTTTGCCTTCGCAACTAAAGATCCCATGGGGCTCAGCTCTTCGCCCTCTTTGGTTTCCCAGTAGAGTCCATTCTTTTTCCCGGGGTCGCTCATGAACTTTTGCGCGTATTCGAACAGGCCGTCCTTATCGTAATCCCCCAGGGCATATTCCTTCTGGGCGTCAACATAGGCAAGGCATGTCTGAAGGGTATAGAGCTCGTTCTTGCCGATCCGCCTGTTAAGTATCTCTGCCTTGCCTGCCCCGGTATCGAAAGACCACTTTCCCGCCTTTTTAACAACGGGGACCGGGAAAGGCCACTCATCGTTTCCGATGTACAGAACGGCCTTCGACTCCCCCGTTTCTTCGAGCCTGTTCTTTGTCTCGTAGGCAGTCACGAAACGGTCCAGAATTTCCTTGTCGGCCACTTCATCTCCGGAAAAGACCATTCCTTTTCCTTCAGGCCCGAAAATAGCCAGCATCGCCTTTGTGTCCTTCGCTTTTGCGGCATCGACGAGGGCCTTTACCGCTTCATCAGCGGAGGTGAAGGCCTTTTGTTTCGCCTTTGCCGTCTGGGCACCGCCGCAGGGAGAGGCAACCAGGAGCAGTGCCATGAGCATAACTGCACCAAAGACCGCACAAAACTTATATCCCGGGATATGTCTTCTTTTATCTGTAACGCGGATCATACGCTTTTCCTCCTCGTATGGTTATTGTACACATGGTATCCGGCGTATAAGCGCCTACCTGCGTCGGCCGCCGCCGCCACCGGACATCCCGCCGGAGCGTGAACCCGACATGCTTCCGCTGCTTGCACGGCCGCGGTCGCTTGCCATCTTTGTTTCCTTTCCGCCGCGGTCCATACCGTCAAAGGCGTTGGAAGACCTCGCCTGCTGCATGGAAGAACGGTCCGACACCTTGGGCGTTTCCTGCCGCGAACCCGCGGACGGTTTACCCTGCCCCATCGTGTCCCGTCCGCCGCGGTCGCCGGTCGTTGCCTGCTTGCCCCTGGTATCAGTTGAATGTCCCCTGGAATCCTTCCTGGTGTCCGATCCCGGCCTCTGGCCCTGCCCGTATTTATTGCTTGTGTTCTGGTCGCGGTATGCAACTCCTTTGCGGTGATCGGGGTCATGTTTCCACTGCCCCTGGCCGTTAGGGTTATTTGATATCTTGTTCGCGTAGTTGCTCCTGTTGATATTGTTATTGATGTTGGCGTTCTTATTGACGTTGACGTTCACGTCGCCATGGTTCCAGTTACATCCTCCCCAGGCGTAACCCCAGGCAGCACCAACCGCGACGCCGGCGGCAAAGGAAAATGCAGCCGCCCCCGCCACGTATCCCGGCGGATAGTAAGGGTAGGGAGGATAGGCAGGATAAGGCCAAGCCCCGTAAACGACCGTCGGGTTATAGGCGGGAACGTAGATGACCTGAGGGTCTGCCGGCACGATCACGATCTCCTGCTGCTGCACGATCACCTTCTGCTCTTTTGTCGTTTTGAGCGTCCCCTGAGCCTGTGCCTTGGCGCGCAGCTTCTGGACCGTGCTCATGACGTCCTTTTGTTGGGCAAGGAAGGCATCCCCCAATTTTTCAGTCCAGTCGAGCTTTTCGTTCATCATGTCAAGGACTGAAGGAAAGTTGACGAGCGACTTCACGCTTGGGTCCCAATTCTGCTTTTCCAATGCAGCGGTCAACTGGTCACCCTTTAGCTTGGGGTTCGCCTTCACCCACCTCGCAGCCGTTACTATCTCGAGGGGATAGGTGGACGCCATCAGCATCTGGGCGATGAGATCGTCCGGATAGAGGGCGATAGGCGCCAGCATCTGCTCCAGTTCCTCCTGCTTGAACACCGGTTTCGATGTCCCCGTGCCCTGGGCAAAAACACCTGCAGGAACTACCAGGGACAGTACCAACAGCCAAATCAAAGTTCGCGCAAACATTTTATTCATCATGCTCCTCCCTTGAAAGGATGGTTCCAAAGTTCCAAAGTTTGAGAAGCGTTTCAGGGTCAAAAGATTGAAAAATTTTTGCTCTTTCCTGAACCCTGAAACTCTTAAACTTGAAACTCTCTTTTATATATATCTCCTTTTCCTGAAACCTGAAACCTGAAACCTGAAACTTTCTTTCTATATCTCCAGCCATGAATCGGAATACAGCACCTGCCCCATCATCACCCTGGCGGTCTTGACGTAATCGGCCTCTTCCTTCGAGAGCCTCGATGCATCGACATCTTCCCCGTCCACCACACGGTGGATAAGGGCCTCCAGTTCGGGCATCTTTCCCCGGGCAATGGCTATGAGTTCGTTGTCGAAGGCATCGACAATGGCGGAGTACATGCCGTATCGTTTAAGTATGATGAGGTACGTCCTGTTCATGACACCCCTTAAGTGCGCCGGCACGCCGTTGGAGACGTTCGACAGCCCGCAGGTTGACCTTGACGCCGGGGCGAGGTCGGGAAGCATCATGACAAACTCCGTACAGCCCTGGATCTGAAGCTGCTGGGTATTTACAGGCAGGACGATGGGGTCTATCCAGATGTCCTCGTCGGGTATGCCGTGGCTTGCCGCCGCCGCCATGATCTCGGCAGCGCACAGCCCGCGCTCGTTGGCATCACGGGGTATCCCCTCCGCGCTGAGCGTGAGGCCGATGAAGGACGCGTTGTACTTCTTTGCCATGGGCATCAGGGCCTCCATCCTCTCGGGTCGCGCAGAAATGGAGTTGATGAGCGGCCTTGTTTTCGCCGCCTTGAGCCCGGCTTCGATGGCTTCAATGTTTGACGTGTCCAGGGAAAGGGGCAGGTCGGTCACTTCCTGCACCACCCTTACGAGCCATTCCATGAAATCAGGCCCTGTTTTTCGCGCCGGTCCGATATTGAGGTCGATCATGTCCATGCCTGCAGCGGCCTCTGCCTCGGCCATTTTTTGAACAGGCCCGGCATCGCGTGCCTGGAACGCCTCACCGAGCTTCTTCGACATAACGTTTAAATTCTCACCAATGAGAAACATGATTACCTCACAGTCTCTTAGGATAACCAATTTACCAGAAATCAATCGACCAATTAAAAAGGAAACGGTCAAGCTTCTATTGGTCATTGCGAATTTGCTTATTGGTCATTTTCATTACGCCGTTCCATGTCTTCAGATACGCCGGCAGGTGGGCCGCTTCGCGCGGGCCTATCAGTATCTCCCAGCCTGGCAGCTCCTCTTCCAGATCGCCAAGGATAGCCGCGGCGTAACCGGGTATGATGAGCTTCCGGTGTTTTATGCTCTCCGCTATGGCTGTCTTTTTTATAAAAGAACCGACAAGGTCGCCGACGAACTTGCCGGCTGCCCAGGCCGTCATGACGGAAAGGCCTTCCGTGTCCATGATGCACAGCCAGCTTGGCACCCGTGAGTTCTCGACCTCGCCGCTGATAATGAAATATGTGAGGGAAAAGTTACACGTTATCAGGACGGGCGAATTCTCGTCGGGGTTGTTGATGGGGTAGATGCCTTCCTTCGTCGTCATGGGCCTCTGAGGGTCGGTGTAAATGTTGAGCCTCTGTAGAAGGAGAGGAAAAACGGTCTCGCCCGTTATGTCGCTCAGGACTATGATACCCGCGTACTTGGCCACAAAGAGAGACGCAATAAGCACCTCTTTCATTGCATCATCTGTCATCTCGCAGGGAAAGGTGATCGTAGGAAAACCAAGGGGTTTATATTTTGAGATGAGCGCGGCCCTCCTGATGGCCACCTGGTCCGTAAAGGCATCCTTGATCCCCCGCGAGGACGTGTCAATGACAAGGTCTTTGAGCCCCATTGCGGTGAGCTTTTCGGTTAGACCCGCTACCGCCTCGAACCCGCTGCCTATAACGGCAAGCGGCAGACCGTGGTCTTTTGCCAGGTTGCCGAAGGCCTCGTAATTATCCTGCGTCGCCCCGTAGATGAGGGGTTTTTTATCTTTTATAACATCGAGGGCCTCTCCCATGATGGCTGCGTCCGGGCACATGAGGACAACGCCGCATGGCCTTGCGGATGCCTTTTTGACGATATCGAGGAAGCGTTCCCTGTTACCGGTAAACTTGATGGCGGCGATCTCGGGTTTCATGGTGACGCCGACGCGCTCGTACTGGAAATATTCGAGTCCGGCGAGGCGACGCTCCGCTTCGTTATCGTCCATAACATCCGTTATGAGGACGGCGATACCGGGCTTGTTGAAAAAGGTCTTCTCGTGGCGGAACAGGACAGTTTCCCCGCCTATCTTCACAGCGTAGTCGTCAACACCGATGGAAAGCTGCCTGATCGGCGGTGCGCTGGCGTCGGAGAGTTCACCCTTCGCCTCGGCAGAAACGTGCGGGCACAGGTCGAGCTCCGTCTTCCCCGCCGCCAGTGCCATGGCAAAAGCAAGGCACGTCGGAAACTTACACTCCCCGCAATTGGTCTTTGGAAGAAGCTTCAAGATCTGGATCCCCGTTAACGCCATCAATATCTCCTTTCGAAATGATACAGGTTATAGGTTATGGGTGAGGAATCAGTTTCTATGGTTTCTTTTGTTTATCTGGTTTGTTTGGTTTCTCTGGTTTATAAATAACTAAAGAAACCTGAGAACAAGAGAAACTAAAGAAACCATAAGTCTTTCCTATCACCTATTACCCATAACCTGTCTTCTTACAACAATTCTTCCATCCCCAAACAGGGATGTCCTTTTTTCGTTATATATTCCAGGACCTCTTCTTCGGTCTTCGCCACCGTTTCGTCGGCTATCATGTCGGGCAGATCGGGCACTCCAAGCTCCTCGCCGCGTTTTTTCAGCCGCTCGTAGACCTCGTCCTTGAGCCTTTTGGGCATCCAGGCTATCCTCAGGAGACCTCCGTCACCCTTTAAGAACTTCTTCTGGGTGATGTTGTATTTGCTGTGGCCGAGAAATCCGGGCACCTGCGCACCGCCGCCTACCGACCCTGCAAGGGTGGTAAACTTCATGCCGCAGGGCGTCATATCGGTAAAATCCCGGTCTACCGTCATGATGGCGTTGCAGGTAGGCAGGATGGAGGCGATGCACTCACAGCAGCCGCAGGTTGTCATGGGATCGACCATGAGGCTGTAAAGGCTGACGTTCTCCACCTTCTGTCGCGACGCCTTCCGGATATATTCATTGCAGCCCCGGAACTGGCCATAGCGTTCGTCGATCACGGCGCCCTTCTGTACCGGCTGATTGGGGCCCTCGGGGCTGATCTCGTATGCCGCGCGGCAATCAAGCCAGTTGTACGCCCCGCACAGTCCCGTCCGCTCGGGGCTTACGATGCAAACGTGGCTTGGGGCAAAGGACTGGCAGAGGATACAGGAATAGAACGTTTCGACGCTCTCATCCGTCATGCCTTCGATACGCTCGTCCCTGTGGGAGTAAGATGCCCTGGCCACATCCAGGACCTCGCGGACCTTCTCTTCCTCCGTATAGATCTTTATCTGCACCTTATCGAAGATGGCGCCGAATTCCTGGTGGTATTTGGCGTGGATGATCCTGCCGATATGCTCCAGCGTGAAACCCTTATCGACGGACTGCCGGGAGATCCTGATCCATGCGATGTCGCGCTGGCCGATGTGCATGACCCCCTGCGCCTGGTTTATCAGATGATGGTTCTGCCGCTCCAGGATGGGCTCGAAGTCTTCCTGGAAGTTCCTTCCCGCCACCTCGGCCACCAGGGCAAAATGGAGCCGTGAGCCGGGCGTCACGTCGGCGACATCCGGGCCGATGACCTCGATCATGCCGTCCTCAACATCGTCCATGTTCTTTGAGGTCGTCCATTCTACGGCAATCGTCTTGCCGCCGCCCATTTCGAGGTAGATGTCCTCACCCCGGACCCGTTCACCTTCGAAGGCCGGGCCGTAGGATACGGGGATGGGGACCTTCGCGACCTGCACCTTTAGGCCCCGGACCTCGACGGCCTTCTGGACGATCTGGTCGTGAGGAACATTGGAGACAACATGCTCGTAGGTGCAGATGCCCGTCGGAAGGACCTGTGGTATGGGCGTGTCGGCAATGGTCGGGAAACCCCAGTTGATGGCGCCGGCGGCGTTTGCGTACCATTCATCGGTGACATCACCCAGGGCAAGGATAAAGGCATAGGTCCTGTCCTTGTTATAGATGAGGTTGCGCCTGAAATCGCCGGGACGGACACCGCCGAACGCCATGGCGACACGGCAGGCAAAACCGATGGCGAAAACGGCCTGGTAGATATCGGGGCCGAAGGGCACGAGGCGCGTGGGCCAGCCTATCTGTACGCCCGCCTCACCGAGTTGCTGCGCGAAACGCTTCCCCGAGTTCTGTCCGCACATGAAGACATAGAGGTTCTTCTCCTGCAGCTCGAGGGCGATCCTGGCCGCCGTGGCCGCGTCCGGTGCCGCGCCTGCAATGGCCGCGAAACCCGGAGCCGTGCCGTCAACGAACTCAACGCCCCTCTTCCTGAAGATCACGTCGTTCGCCGCACCGAGCCAGATCGTCTCGTCCGTTGTCTCTTCCGAGTCCGCGGCGTACCGGCCGGGATCTTCGAGATAGCGGATCGCCTCAATGATCTCTTCGGCGAAGAATGTCGCCATGCCCGCATCGAGGGCAGGTGCCAGGTACGGAAGCGGTGTCTTTTCCTTTACGGGCGGAGGGATGAACCTCCCGCAGAGATCGAGGACGCGCTCCATGTCCTTCACCCGGGAAACAGCGATCCCCGTCATCGCGTAAATGATCGGGAGATAATAGGCGGTGTTGGGAAAGCCGACCTCCCGGTCGGGTCCGAACTTCTCAAGCGCCTCCCGGTATTTTGCTTCGGCATGGGTGAAGATCTTCCTGGCACCCCTTATTGCCGCCGATGCTATGATCTTAGACATCCATCCACCCCTTCCCAGTTATCAATGTCATGTCCATCACATCTCACTCCATGGTCCTTCGCATTGCCATATCAAAAAGGACGCGCTCCCGTGCCTTGTCGATACCGAGGGCCTTGCGTTTTTTGTCTATATGGTCGATCATGAGGTGCGCCGCCTTCACCGGGTCTACCTCGTATGCCCACATGCCCTTGTACATGTCTTCGTATTCATTGAAAAGATGCTCCGTGACCTTATCGCTTCCCAGCGTAGGCCAGGTGGTGCCGAAAACGGTGAAGATACCCGAGGCGACAAAATACTGGCCGATGGCAAGGGCTTTTTCGCTCATCCATTCCGGCGCCGCACCGGCCACGGGCAGGTCGCTCAGATCATCACCGAGGCCGCCTTCCTTGACCATGGCGGTTGCCGCGATGAGTATCCGGGAATTGTCGACGCAGGAACCCATGTGGAGGACGGGAGGGATCCCTATCGCTTCACAGACCTCAGCCAGTCCCGATCCTGCATAAAGGGAAGCCGCTTCCGGTGTGAGCAGGCCGGCCTTGCCGCAAGCCATTGCGGAACAACCCGTCGTCAGGACAAGGACGTCATTCCTGATGAGTTCTTTGATCATGGCGATATGGGCGGCGTCATGCTGCGTCCGTACATTGTTGCAGCCCACCACGCCGGCAACGCCCCGGATCCTTCCGTTGGCAATATTGTCGTTGAGCGGCCGATAGCTCGCCCGGAAAAGCCCGCCCAGGAGGTAGGTTATCGTTTCGTGGGAAAAACCCGCCACCATGTCCTGGCACTCCGATGGTATGTAGACACCGTGGCGCCTGTTGGGATAGTTCTCTATGGCCATGGCAAGGATCTCCTTAGCCGTGTCGAGGCCCCTTTCGGGATGGAACTCGATGTGTTCGGCCCCTTCTATCATGGCGCGGTCAGAGGTTGTGATGAGCTTTGTATGGAAACATTCGGCAACGTTCGCCAGCCCCTGCATCTGGCACTGCACGTCTACGGTCATGAGTTCCACGGCACCGGTGACGAGGGCCAGCTCCTGCTGGAGGAAGTTGCCCGCGCATGGTATACCGTGGCGCATGAGGACCTCGTTGGCGGAGCAGCACATGCCTGCAAGATTGATCCCTTTTGCGCCGGCCTTTTCAGCAAGCTCTTTGATGGCCGGATCACGGCTTGCGACAACCAGCATCTCCGGTAAAAGGGGCTCGTGGCCGTGGACCACGATGTTGACGTGGTCTTCCTTGAGAACGCCCAGGTTGATGGACCCGAGAACGGGTACCGGCGTGCCGAACATGATGTCCTGCAGTTCCGTGGAGATCATCGAACCGCCCCAGCCGTCGGCAAGGGCCGCCCGTGTCGCCTGCTGGAGGATGTGCCTGTAATCCTGGTCAACTCCCATGTGTGTCCTGTGCATCACCTCCACGATCTCGCGGTCGACACCGCGGGGGAGAACATTGTGTTTCCTCCATATCTCCTGCCGGCGAAGGGGCGCCTTATGTGTATAAATGAGCCCTCCGCTTTGCTTGCCGAACTCGTTCAAGGCCTTCTCGCCAAGCTCTATGGCGATGTCCTTTATGTCCCGCTTCTCTATATTGATGCCAAAGTCGAGCGCCACCTCGAGGAGTTTTATTTCATCCTTGATAGTGAAATCCTGCGCCTGCCCGCGGGCCGCCTTTAAAAAGGTCATGACAACCTCGCGGGCGTGGTCGGAGTGGGACGCCGAGCCGGCGGCGACCTTCCGGGCAAAATTGCGGGCCACGACGGTATCGATCGTCGCCCCGCAGACACCTGCACGCGGTCTTCCTTCACCCTTTTTGGACCGGGGCATCCTGCAGGGCCCCATGGAACAGACCTTGCAGCAGCTCTCTTCAACGCCGATCGGACAGGGCCTGATCTCGTCGGCCCGGGAAAAGACGGTGGAGATGTTCTCACGCTGCGCCTTTTCTATGAGCTCAAGGGTTGCCTTGTCGATGCTCTTCTCTTTTCCGTCGGCCATCGTTTCTCCTTTTAAGCGCTCAGTTCACCGATCATGTCCCTGACCAGGGATATGCTGTCGGGATGGCGCATGACAACGATGTCCGCTCCCGCGACGAGAAGCGTCATCGCCGCGGTGGCCTCCATAAGGATTGAGCGCCTCTTTTCATCGCCAAGTTTCGGGTCTTCTTCCTTTGTCAATCTCGTTTCTCTCGTTTTCCAGACCTCCGGCGCGAGGTTGCAAATGATGGGGAACTGGAGCTTGGCGTCTTCCTGGGTGAGGGCCGCCATCCTGTCGCGTTCGATCACCGAATAGGTATATTCAAGACCGTAGCCCAGGCCCCCCGTGGTGGGATCGATGATGATCTTCTCATCGCTCACACCCAGGTTGCCAAGCAGGATGTTGAGCTGTTTCGCCAGGTTGACATCGATGGGAGACGAGGCCATGACGACCTGCCCGTAACCAATGGCCGTTGCGCCTATCTGCTTGTAGTTCTTTTCCGATGCGGGGCCCACGGCGACGTTCTTTCCTTCGCACACCTCGGCGACCCTTCTCAAGAGTTCGCTGTCCTTGTCATCATTTGCGGTGCCCCAGACAAGGAGCGGTACATCGATGGCGTCGGCCACCCTTTTGACGACCTGAACGACCTCTTCGGTCCCTTTGTTCTCACCGTTGGGGTCTGCGCTTTTCAATTGGAGAACGATCATCTCGGCCCCGTAGACATCGATACATTTCTTTGCCCATGCCGCGGGATCACCGATGACGTCCCGGTAGGGCTCGATGGCCCACTCCTGCCATTCATCGGGAGGGCTGTCCCAGACCTCGAAGGCGACCTTCGGGGTATTGGGCATGTCGCCTTCAAACCGGTAGAAGGGGTAGCAGGACTCACCGCCTATCTTTAACGCCCTCGGGCCGGTACCGATGGTAACCTCTTTGATCCGCCCCGTGTATTTGATCTTCGGAATTTCAAAGGCCATCTATTCCCCCTTTTAAGCTTCCTGTTTTCTTTTCTCGCTGCCGTACCAGTCTTTATTGTACCAGTAACGCATAGCCGAACGGATGTAGCCGAGCCTCTCGTCGCGCGTGGCAAGTTTTTCACGCCAGTCGCCACGTTCGGAGGGCTTTCCTTCCTCGAAGGTGGGCCCCAGGACCCTCACTTTTTTCCCTTCGAAATTTTCCTTTTCATCGTAACTATAATCGTCCACGGCCTTATTTCCTTTCCGCGGCCATCCTGGCCGCCTTGAGTGTGTTCTGCATAAGCATTGTGATCGTCATGGGCCCCACACCACCCGGCACGGGAGTAATAACTGACGCCTTCTCCTTCACCGCCTCAAAATCGACATCACCGCACAGTTTTGCCTTGCCTTCCGGTGTCATGCCGATCCTGTTCACGCCTACGTCTATTACTACGGCCCCTTCCTTCACCATGTCGGCAGTGATCGCCTTCGGCCTTCCCGCGGCAACGATGAGGATGTCCGCCCTCCTCGTGTGCTCCGCCAGGTCGCGCGTTGCCGTGTGGCATATGGTGACGGTGGCGTTTGCCCCCTCTTCCTTCTGGACAAGCATCATGGAGACGGGTTTCCCGACGATATTGCTCCTGCCCACCACGACCACCTCGGCACCTTTTGTTTCGACACCGCTGCGCACAAGGAGTTCCCTGATACCAAAAGGTGTGCAGGGATAGAACCTCGCCTCGCCGATCATCAGCCTTCCAAGGTTGACGGGGTGGAACCCGTCGACATCCTTATCGGGATCGATGGCATAAAGGACCCTCGTCTCGTTGATATGCGCCGGCAGGGGAAGCTGGACCAATATGCCGTGGATCGCCGGGTCATTGTTGTACCCTTCTATCAGGCCAAGGAGCTTCTCTTCGGAAACATCTTCCGGTTGGTCATCCTGGACAGAGTAAAAGCCCAGTTCTTTAGCCGTCCTCTGTTTGCCCGTGACGTAGCTGACCGATGCCGGGTCTTTCCCGACAATGATCGTCACAAGCCCCGGCGTTATGCCGCAGTTATCGCGAAGTTTAACCACCTCATCCGCGATCTGTTGCCTTACCTGCCTGGCAACCTCTGTCCCGCTGATGATCCTCGCCGTCATGCGCTCTCCTTTACTATGAACGATCGCTCCCTGATCAATTGTTTATAGTTCTCTCAAAGATCCCGTATGCATCGGAAAGAGAATCCGATGTGGTCTTCAATTCGAATATTGCCTGTCCTGCCGCGTCGCACTCCGCCAGCGCTTCATCGTCCCTGACCCTGCCGCCGATCGCCACGCCCCTTTCGGCTGCTGCCTTTGAGAGGGCCGCTCCATCCTTTTCATGAAAGCGATTGACGATCACCACCGTTTTACCGATATGAAGGTTCAGTTCACCGATGATCGAGAGTATCCTGGAGGCGGTCATGATACCCCGGGGTGTCGGGTCTGATACGACGTAGAGCACATCCACATCCTGCGTCACGAGCCTGCTCATGTGCTCCATGCCCGCTTCGTTGTCGACAACCACGAAGGAATAGTTCCCTTTCAACGCGTCGATATACTTTTTCGCCAGGCTGTTGGCGGCACAGTAACATCCGGGCCCTTCGGGCCGTCCCATGACGAGCAGGTCAAAACCCCCGGCCTCGATGACGGCCTCCTGCACCTTGTATTCAACCCAGGTATCTTTGCTCATACCCGCGGGAACGTCCTTTTTCATCTGCTCCCTGGTCTCTCCTATGGTTGAGTGGACACTGACCCCCAGGACCTCGTTGAGGTTCGAGTTCGGATCGGCATCGACGGCAAGTACCGGCCCCTGCTTCAGATCTTCAACGAGATACCTGACGAGCATCCCGCTTATGGTGGTCTTGCCGACCCCGCCCTTCCCCGCTATCGCTATCACCTTCTGCATCAATAAATATAACCTCCGTAAAAACCTTTTAAAAGACAAAAAAACCTGTCTCTCGCCCGCTTCGCTCGAGCCCGCGGAGGGCACAGAGGAAACCTTTGCTGACCGATCTTCGAGAATAATAAGATCAGTCAGCACTCCGATCGCCTGACGGCGAGGTAAAGAAGCTTTTTTTCTATCCCGCTCGTCATCAGTTAAAAAGCGGGATCGAGTCCCGCCCACAGCGGGACGGGCGAGAGGCATGCCTTTTTTACCTAAACACTCCCTGAAGAAATGATCTTCATGACCTCCGGGAAGGCCTTTTCATCGGTGTGCGGAAGGAACATTGCCGCCATGAACTCGTCCATGAACTGCGTGTTGTTCGACAGTTCAATGTTTGTCATCGACCTCGCGATCGCGCCGGCCTTTTCAAAAAAATCCCGTGAGACCGTGCTCGCCCGGGCACCACCGAGGGAACCGTTGCCGATGAACCGGAAACGCTCTACCGGCACCTCCGGCAGCAGGCCTATTGTGATGGCCTTTTCAATGTCAATTGAGTGACCGAAACCTCCAGCAATAATAACCATACCAAGATCGGGAAAAGCAAGGCCTCCATTTTCGAGCAGCACCTTGCATCCCGCATATACCGCCGCCTTTGTCCTCATGATGTTGTCGAGATCGATCTCGGTTATGACGATATCGCGGTCGATCTTCGTATCCGCGGCAAAGCACAACACGTATTCGCGGCCGTCCGAACCTTCTCTCACCCTCGGCGTCGAATGTCTCTGTGAGAACCTTCCATTCCGGTCAAGGACCCCTGCGAGGAAAAGTTCCGCAATAACATCAATGAGCCCCGAGCCGCATATGCCAAGCGGTTTCGACCTTCCCACCGTGAGGATCATGGGCTCCAGGGTAATGGGGTTGATACGGACCTTCTCTATGGCCCCGGGGGCCGCCCGCATACCGAACTGGATACCCCCGCCTTCAAAAGCGGGGCCGGCGGAACATGAGGCGCACAGGAGCCATTGCCTGTTCCCAAGCACGATCTCACCGTTGGTCCCGATATCCATAAAAAGGCATGGTTCATCCCGATGCGTCATCCCCGACAGGGCAACGCCGGAAACGATGTCTCCACCCACGTAGGATGACACTCCGGGTACCGTATAGAGACGGGCATGATCGCCCAGTTCCAACCCGACATCCCGTGTCCTTGCCGGCGCAAAGGCCGTCGCCAGAGGAGTGTAAGGGGCAAGCATGATATGTTTCGGATCGACCCCGAAGAGAAGGTGCATCATCGTCGTATTACCCGCCGCAACAACGTGGGTAACGCAGGCAGCGTCGATGGCAGCCTCATCTATAAGTTCCCCTATCAACCCGTTCATAGTGGCGACAAGGACCTCCTGGAGCTTCTTCAGGCCTCCCCTCTTCCCCGCATACATGATCCGGGCAATGACATCTTCACCGTAGCTTATCTGTCCGTTGTAATCCGCAGATTCGGCCATGACCAATGAGCTCGCGGCAGGCCATTCTTGCCACGGACCGCCCTCCGGGCCTTTTTTACCTGCGCAATTGATCAACTGGGCACAGACCGTCGTGGTCCCGACATCGATGGCGATGGCGTAATGGTCCGTTTCTGTGTCACCCTTTTCAATAAAAATAACCTCAGCAGCCGTGCCGTCAGAGGCCACCGTGGCAGTGATCTTCCAGTCGGCATCCCTCAAAGCCCCACCCAGTTGCCTGATAATGCCAAGCGGGACCACGGGCTCCGACCCTCCCATCCTTGAGGTAAGCTCACGGGCAAGTCTCATCGCATCGGGAACATTGTCTTGAGCACCCGGCGGCGGCAGCTCGAGGCAGTACTTGCCCACCAACGGCCCGAAGGTGTTCCCTGCCGCCGGCTCTGAGTCAAGGGCACCGGCGTCTGCATCGCTCATCACCGCCGATCTCCTGAGGATGCTCCTGTCCACCTGCGATTCCAGGGGGATCTCGACGACGGCATCTCCCTTGATGATGGACCTGCAGGCAAGACGAAAGCCCATGCTGTAGTCGTTGTCGCTGAGCGCCGGCTGCGGTGGGGCCTCTATCGCTCCTTCGGCTATCCTGACCCTGCATTTTCCGCATGAGGCGTTCCCGCCGCAGGATGCATTGATGTGCACCCCCGTCCTCATGGCGACTTCGAGTAAATTATCTCCCTCGTCTGCCGGAATGGTTCTGTCTATCGGCAGGAATCTTATTCTGTATTCTCGCGGCATATTGTTTGAACGTTTAATTCTATCAAATTATCCCCTGTTTGAACATACCCTATTTTAACAACCTGCCGGTAAAATCAATAACGTTCTACGTTCTACGTTCAAGGTCCAAGGTTCAAGGTTGACCAGCCGGCTTATCTCGTCTGTTTCGTCCCTGTGCTTTGCAACTGTTCAGCATGATAAATACAATTCATGCGCTGTTAAATTGCCCATTTTCATTTAATATTATCAATCATATTACCGTTGACAAAATAATTGAGTTGAGATATAGTGTTCATCATAATGAATTATGTATAGCGCGCCGGTCATAAAAAAGACCTTTGAGGTCATGTCGCTTATCGTGGACAGCAACAAGCCCCTTGGTGTCACCGAGGTAGCCAGGTCGCTTTCGCTGAGCAAGAGCACCGTCTTCGGAATACTCAAGGCCCTGCAGGACATGGGCTTTATCGTAAAAAGCAAAGCGACGAAACGCTACACCATCGGCCAGGAGCTTTTCAAGCTCTCCAAGAAGGTGCTTCAAGGCGGGGAACTTACCTCCATCGCGCGGCCTTTTCTCGAAAAACTTATGGAAACCGTAGACGAAACGATCTTTCTCTGCGTCCGCGAAGACAGTGTCGTAAAAGTGCTGGACACCATAGAAACACGCAAAAAACTGAAGATATCTTCTCCTGTAGGGACGAGGCTGCCGATCACGGCGTCGGTCTTCTGCAAGGCGTTTCTCGCACCTATGGAAAATGATGAGATCAGGGATTTCCTTAAAGTGAAGGGACTGCCGAAATATACTGCAAACAGTATAACCGACATTGACCGCTTCATTGAAGAGATCGAAATAACGCGGGAACAAGGCTACAGCCTCGACCTCGAAGAATACCTCATGGGTGTCAGGGCCATTGCCACACTCGTCTACTCAAACGATTTCCCCGTGGCCGCCATTTGCATCCTCAGTTTCACGGGTTCCTTGTCGGAAGAAGAAATGCCCGGCATGGCCCGGCAGCTTCGGGAAATAGCCCGCCAGATATCAGAGCGCCTTTCACAGTAAAAAAAGTTTCAAAGTTAAAAGAACCCAAAGATCTGTTCCAGCTATTTGCTTACAAAATCCATTATTTCTTTGAAGCGTGGGGGATCTATGAACATTGGCCAGTCGTTGTGACCGGCGCCCTTGATCGTCCACATACGCTTTTCGCCTGGCAATGAAGCATATAATGTTTCGGCGTGCCTGATGGGTATGATATCGTCACGCTCGGCCCCTACCACGGCGATCCTTTTCCTGAACGACCTCAAATTGGCGACGCTGTCGTAACGGTCCCTCAGCAATAGTCGAACGAGGAACGCGGGGACCTTTGAGCGTGCAACGGACGTAAGGGAATCCCAGGGCGTTATAAGCACGACCCCTTCAACGGGAACAGACGTCATCCCGGCAACCGCCGCTGCCACCCCGCAGCCCAAAGACTCTCCCAGCAGATAGACGGGGCCGTCATACTTTTCGAAGGCAAGGCGCAGGGTCTGTAACGCATCGCCCACGAAGGCCTTTTCACCCGGGGTGCCCGTTCGCCCCCCGTAACCGGGATATTCGGCAAGGATGACACGATAACCGAGCGGCGCAAGCATCTTCACATAGAATTCCCGGTCAGCCGCCCTGCCGGCGTTGCCATGAAAAACAATGATCGTGCCCTTTGCGGCCTTGATCTCCTTCGCGGCGATGAGCCCGCGATAATCGCCCCGGGAAGGCAACCAGAACTTCAAGCCCTCCGATGCAAGGAACTGCTCTTGAGGTCTGACGGAGTCCGGAAAATAGATGAAATTATTCTGCATATCACACCCGAAAAATGTCATGATCATTATCATCAGTATAAATACGATCTTCCGCATGGTATCGCTTTTCCACCCCGGGCCGTTCGGAATAAGGCAGATCATGGGTGACAGGTTACAGGCTATGGGAAGACAAATACCTGGATGTTCTTGATCGCACCGTATTGTCTCCGGGCCCCTGATCTATTATAATAAAAGATCGTTACCATTGGAACGCGTTTTATGAAAGAACGATGAGGGAACGTTTATGAAAAGACCAACAGGAGGTCCGTAAAACATGAAAGATCCGGAAAACCCCGTTCATGCTGAACTGGAAAAGCTGCCCAAAGAAACGCTCATAGAGCTGATAAAGATGTATTCGAGGAACTGGCACACCTGCGACGGGCTCTGGTTCTCCGGTGTTGAGGACCGGTACGGCACGGACAAGGCGCTTGAAATAGACATTAACATGTGGGATGTCTCCTCAAGATTGGAGGCCCTGAGGATAAAGGAGATCCTTGCCCTTCCGGACAATGCCGGACTCGATGAGGTAGTGCGGGCAGTCAATTTCATGAGCTGGGCTGCAAAATGCGACTACCGTATCGAGAAAAAGGGCGATGCGGCCCTTCTGACCGTCACATCATGCCCTCCTCAGGAAGCAAGGATCAAGTCCGGTAAAGGCGTGTTCGCTTGCCGGCCTACGTTTGAGCATGGCTTCAGGAACGTTGCCGCGGTCATCGATCCCAGGGTAAAAGTATCCTGCAAATACTGCCCTCCCGGCCCTTATCCTTCAGACAGCTGGTGCCAATGGGAATTCAGGAACGAAGGACAAGTCAAATCGGAATGAAGGGTAGCTGCAATATATGCGGGTTCATCTTAAGTATGTTGTTTTATCCTTTACGCTCTTTCTCGGGACCTCACGGATATCGGACGCCCGCTTGCCCAGGCACACAAGGGCCACCGGTGTCTTTGCCTCGTCTATCCCGAGTATCACCCTCATCTCCTTCTTGTTGAAAAGGGTGTACCAGAGCGAACTCAACCCGAATGAACAGGCGGCAAGATGCATGTTCTGGATCGCGGCGGCACAGGCGGCCTGATAGCCGATATTACCCTCTTCCATGAACATGTCGACGCCGGTCTTCTTCGGGTCCCCCACAATGGCGATGATCACCGGTGCCTGCTGCAGGAAGCTGACCTTGTAGGAATCAAGCCATTTCCAGCCGCTTTTCTCAAGGGCCCAAATCCTGCAACGCTGCGCTTCTTCAAAGATCTTGTCCTTGACCTCCTTGTTGGTGATAACGAAAAATTCCCAGGGCTGGGTGTTTAGCGGCGACGGCGCCCACGTTGCAGCCTCCAGGATCTTTTCTATCACCTCTTCACCCACCGGCTCCGGCAAGTAATCCCGGCAGCTCCGTCTTCCCTGCATAGCCTCAAACAGGTCCATACAATCCCCCCTTTTTCGTTTTTTTTGCCCCTTGAATATCGATGTTATCAGCCGGTCGGTCTTATGTCAATCGGAAGTCGCTTGTTTAGATCACCGGACACGATCGAACGGTTTCCAACGGGTTGGTAAATTTCGCTCCAGGGCTCACCGCCCGTGATCCGGAAGAACACCCGTTCTTTTCATGGTTGATATTTCAGTATAAATAATTGCATATTAAAGCAATGAAGGAGGTCACATGAACACAATTCGAAGATCCTCTGCCGCCTTGCAGATCATCGCGATATTTTTAGCCCTGGCCGTACCGGCAATCGCCGACACCCCTGCCCCTCCCCGCGATTATACGAAAATAACGGAAAATGAGAAATACGTTTTCGTAATGCTGGCACCGCCCGAAAGATGGTCACAAAAGGATCCCGATATCAGAAAGGTCTACAAACAGTCCGGACTTTACAAGAACGACGGATCGACCACACCGCTGTGGGTCGTCCACTGGTATGCATTCGGGGTCTATCCGAGTTCAGACGGCAAGCACCTTGTCCGCATGGGACCCTGGGCGTCGTCCACGGGCCAATTGGCCCTCTCTTTTCACGAAAACGGGAAAGAGATCAAGCAATATTTTATCAGGGACCTGGTCCGTGACGAGAAAAAATTGCGTTACACGGTCAGCCACTTCTTCTGGAACTCCGAGATGCGCTACGACGATAAAGAGGGTACGGTCCTTATTAAAACAACAGACGGCCAGACCTACCTGTTCTCCGTAAAGACGGGGGAGATCCAACAGAAATAAAAGACGGTCAGAAAAGCCCCTTGACCTTCCCCGTTTCCACATCCACATCGATGCGCCTGAAGGCGGGATCGGAGCTTGTCCCCGGCATGAGGCTGATGGCGCCGGTGACGGGACAGAGGAACTTCGCGCCGGTGAAAACAAGGACGTCGCGGACGGGAAGCCGCCAGCCTTTTGGCACACCCTTGAACTCCGGCTTGTGGGAGAGGCTCAGGTGGGTCTTGACCATCATTGTGAAATAATCACTCTTTGAGGGATCGGCCTCGAGCCTCCGCGCCTTTTCCTCCGCCTCGGGGATCCACAGCACGCTGTCCGCCCCGTAGACATTCTTGGCTATCATATCGACCCTCTGCATAAGCGGCATCTCAAGGGGGTAGAGATGTCTGAACTCAACCTTTTCATTACATGCATCGATCACGGCGTCGGCAAGCTCCAGCGCACCCTCCCCGCCTTTGAGCCACTGCTCCGATACGGCGACACGGGCACCTTCGGCCTCGGCTAAACGCCGCACAAGTGCGATCTCGTCCTTCGTATCAGTGATGAACTTGTTGATGCACACAACGGGCTTCATGCCGGACATCTTGACGATCCGTAAGTGGTGGAGGAGGTTGGGAATTCCCTGCTCCAGGAGCTTAAGGTTTTCCTGTGTATATTCCGGCGGCAGCGGATTACCCGGCGCCACACGCGGCCCTCCGCCGTGCATCTTGAGCGCCCTGATCGTTGCGGTGATAACGGAAACGTTCGGCTCGAGGCCGCTTAACCTGCATTTGACATTCCAGAACTTCTCGAAACCGATATCGGCGCCGAAACCGCTTTCCGTCACGTGATAGTCGAAGAGCTTGAGACCGAGCAGATCGGCGATGATAGATGACTGGCCTATGGCAATGTTCGCGAAGGGGCCGGCGTGGACCATTACGGGCTGGCCCTCCACGGTCTGCATGAGCGTGGGGTTTATGGTGTCCTTCATTATGGCGCACATGGCCCCTGCCACCTCGAGGTCTTCCGTAGTAACAGGGTCACCACTCTTGCGGTAGGCGACGGTGATCTCACCGATGCGCTTGCGCAGGTCCTTAAGGTCGCGCACGATGGAAAGGATGGCCATCAGCTCCGAGCTGACGCCGATGTCGAAGTGGGACTGCATGGTGAAGCCGTCCATCCTGCCGCCCATACCGACAACGATACTGCGAAGCGCCTGTGCGCAGAAATCGATGACCCATCCCATCTGGATATTGGTGGGATCCACATCGAGGCGCTTGAGGCCCCTCTTTGCAAGTTCTTTGTCACTGTAGTTGCGCTCGTGCTGCATCCTTGCCGTTAAGGCAACCATGGCTATATTGTGGGCATTCATGATCCGGTCGATATCACCGGTAAGTCCCAGGGAAAACTCTGTCAGGGGCAAAACCTGGGCGTTCCCCCCGCCCCCGGCACTGCCCTTGACGTTCATGGTGGGGCCTGTAGATGGCTGGCGGATGGCCCCGCCGACGTTCTTTCCCCGTTTTCCGAGGCCTTCGAGCAGGCCGATAGTTGTCGTGGTCTTGCCTTCGCCAAGCGGCGTTGGCGTGATGGCCGTTACATCGATATATTTACCGTCAGGCTTGCCCTTAAGGCGCTCCATGATGGAGGCGTAATTGAAGCGGCCCATCTTTCCGTAAGGGATGACCTCATGCTCACCAAGGCCCATCTCATCACGAAGCTGCCGGATGGTCTTCATTTTTTCTTCAGCTGCCTCTGATATCTGCCAGTCCGCCATCTTCGTCGCATCGTACGGCATAGGTTGCCCCTCTCTCCCCTCACCTCAAGTGATCGCGCAACAGGTAAAGAAATAACATACATGGCAAAGGAACGGCTGTCAAGCTTAAGAACAGCTTGAGCGGCTTGAATGTTTGAACCGCTTGAACGTTAAAAAAATGAAATTTGAACCTTGAACTAAGAACCTTGAACTGTCTTCACGTATCGGGCGGCCAGATCGAGATAGTGTTTCCCTTCTTCGTTCTTGCCGCGTTTTATGGCACCCTGCGCGTAGACGCGGCATTTCTTTTCCAGTTCGCGGACTGCCTTTTCGGCAAGGTCATCGTCCAATGTGCCACCCTCGAGTATCTTCGCGATGCTCGCTATCCTGAAGCGGTCCATGCCGGTGTAGGCCCGCGAGAGCTGGTCCGGGTGGCCTCCGTGCTTGACGATGAGGGGCTTTTCTATGAACACCACGGGGTATCTGGCCGTTATCCGAAGCCACATATCGTAGTCTTCACAGACCGGCAACGATTCATCAAAAAAACCGACGTCATCGAAAACACTGCGGTGGATGACGGCAGAGGAAGGACTGATGATGCACAGCGGCAGGCAGTGTTCGAAGATGTGCCCCGAATATTTTCGGTGCCTCAGTTTCTGGTTGAGCCTTACTCCATTTCTGATCCAGACCTCGTCGGTATAGGTGAGACGTATCCCCGTCTGACCCATGACCTGCATCTGCGTGGAGAGTTTCCTTTTCTTCCAGAGATCGTCGACATCGAGAAAGGCGATATATTCACCAAGGGCTGTCCTTAATCCCTCGTTCCTGGCGCTGCTTATACCTCCGTTGCCCTTCCGGACATACCGGATTGGCAACCCTTTTGTTTCTTCTTCGGAACCGTCCGTCGAACCGTCGTCAACGACTATGACCTCTTTGTCGGCATAATCCTGATCCAGAACAGACTTCAGGGCCTCTTTCAGAAATTGCCGTCGATTGTAGGTTGTGATGATGACGGATACCACGGGCATCGGCCGACGTTTCTCTTGTCAGGCCCGATAGGCTTGCGCCAGGCGCACCTTCAGGTGTATCTTTTCCGGCCCTTTCGTCATGTCGACGCGGTAGACCGGCATTATCATGGTACTCTGGTAGTTGCGCTCGAAACCGCTCTCGGAAAGGGACACAACTTCGACGGGGAAGGTCCAGAACTCTGCCGGTTCATCGAGTTCGAGAAAGACCTCGATGTTCTGGTAGGGGTCGTGGAATTTCAGGTTTCTCGCGGGAGCGAGGACTCCCTGTTCCGTGAGCCCGTATTTGCCGTTTTCCGTCTCCAGGTAGCGGTCGCCGCCGCTGCCAAGGAAAGAGAAATTGAACTCTATGCCCAGGAGAAAAGGCACGGCAACGTCACCGGTGATGGAATAATCCACGGTGAACCGGGCATCCTTCTCGTCGACGACGATCTTCTTCTCTATCGAAAGGGGGATACCCTGATGGCCGTGCCGGAAGTGACCGTCCCTCCTCAGGGTAAGGGTCAGGCTCTTTTTGCCTTTTTCTAAGGTCCCGCGGTAGGGTTCCTTGACGAAATCGCCGGGCTCGAAGTATTCGCACCGGTAAAATGCATCCAGGGCGGCATCCTCGCCGAGTACATGGTCCACCAGAGAGCCTCTGCGATACCAATCATAGTGGAGATAACGGTCAAGGCCCTCTTCCTTCGCCATCACCATGTCATGGATCGTCTTCGTCCCGTCCGCGGAAGCCTCGGAGACCGCCTCTTTGATCTTTTCGTGGTACCCTTCGTAACGCCGTTTGAGTGTGGCCATGATATTTACCGACGACGGCTTGTAATCAAGACCGTAGAGGACCCCGCCTTCCCTTAAGTAAAACGATGCCTCCATTTCGTTGTTCATGATGACGGCCTCGTCATGGCCGTCAAGGTTTATGTCTTCGATGTATCCGTCGACGAAGGGCTTTTTCGGGTCGAGGAGCTTCGCCGCCTCGATGAGATGGCGGTAGACCGACGCACGAAGGTGCGGCAGGTAGAGCCCCCCGAACACGCCGTGCCAGTAGCTGTCGTTCGCCTGGGCCATGTAGATGTGCTTCTTCGCCCCGGCGTTCTTTTTTGCCTTTTTCGAGAGACGGAACATCTTTTTGTGCATGTCGTTGCTCTCGGGATATTTTATAAGAAAGTTCCGGTAATAGCCCCCTTTGAGGAAATCGCCATAGGCGAGGCCTTCGGCGTGGAGGAGCTGCGCATATTCCTTTGCGCGCGCGGCCGGCAGGCACCACTCCCCCATTTCCTTGTAGGATTCACAGGCGAGGTAGATGCGCCCCATCGGCGGGGCCTCGCCGATGTACTCGCTGAATTTTACCGTCTCCAGCCAGGACGCGTTATCGGCAAGGTACTGGAAAAAAGATTGGAGCCAGTGCTCTTTCTCGTACACATAGTCAAAGGTGCCCGGCCAGAGGCCGAATTTCTCACCGTCGTCGCCGAAGACGGCCAGATCGCCGCCTGCCTCTTTTATCTCCCTGAAATATTCGTCGACCTTTTCTATGGTCTTGAACGGTATGGCGTAGCGCAGGGACTCAAGGCCCGGGAAAATAAAAAGCTTGTCACCGTCGAATTCGGTCACAAAGTATCCGTAGAGCTCGTCATCCATGAGACCGACTGACTTGAAATGGTTATCGTCAATGATGGTGTATTCTATACCCGCCTTTGCCATCATCTTCGGCAGTTGAGGCTCGTAGACCCTTTCGGCAAGCCACATGCCGCGCGGCCTCTCACCGAAGGTCTCCTCCATGAGATCGAGGTGCATACCGATCTGCGCAAGCGCGTCATCCTCCGGCAAAAGGGCGAGAATCGGCTCATACATGCCGCCCGAGACGATCTCGAGCTGGCCCCTGTCGTGGAGTTCTTTAAGAAGCTCGATGTAATCAGGCTTGCGCTCTTGCGAGCCACTGAAAAAAGATACCCGGAAAAATGAAGATTGATCTTGATGTCCGGGAAAATCTTTCAAGACATAAAAAAAAGGCATATACGAACGCATATACGCCTCTTCGAGGATATAGTCCATATTGCCGACTGGTTGGTGATTATGTATGCATAGGATAAATTTCATACCGGATACACTAATACCAGTCTTTTAAAAAATGGCGGGGTCGACGAGACTTGAACTCGCGGCCTCCGGCGTGACAGGCCGGCGTTATAACCAGGCTTAACTACGACCCCGCGTAAATGGTAGGCGGAACAGGTTTTGAACCTGCGACCCTCGGCTTGTAAGGCCGATGCTCTCCCGCTGAGCTACCCGCCCAATAGCTCGTCAATATAACAGGTTCGGCGTCAAATGTCAACCAATCACGCTGCAATCTCGGCTTCTTCTTCGTAAATGAGTATCGGCCTTTCGTGATTGACGATGACCTCTTCGCTTATAACACACTCTTTGACGTTGGAGAGCGACGGTATCTCATACATGACGTCGAGCATGACCTTTTCCATGATGGACCTCAGACCGCGGGCTCCGGTCTTCTTCTTCATCGCGTCTTTGGCAATGCCGCGCAGCGAGCCTTCCGTAAAGGTAAGCTTCACGTTCTCCAGGTCAAAGAGTTTCTTGTACTGTTTAACGATCGCGTTTCTCGGCCGCTTCAGGATCTCCACGAGGTTTTCTTCGCGTAAGCTCTTCAAGTGTCGCGATAATGGGAAGTCGGCCGATAAATTCAGGGATGAGCCCGTATTTCAGCAGGTCTTCAGGCTGTATGTCCCTGATGAGTTCCGAATACATCTTGTCCCGCCCGCCTTCGACATCCACACCGAATCCGATGCTCTTCTTGCCGATCCTGCTTGCGATGAGACTTTCGATGCTATGAAAGGCGCCGCCGCAGATAAAGAGAATATTCGATGTATCGACCTTGATGTAATCCTGCTGGGGATGTTTCCTCCCGCCCTTGGGCGGCACATTGGCAACGGTTCCTTCGATGATCTTCAGGAGTGCCTGCTGGACACCTTCACCGGAGACATCGCGGGTGATCGAAGGGCTGTCCGTCTTTCTCGAGATCTTATCGATCTCATCGATATAGACGATGCCTCTCTCCGCCCTCTCCACGTTGTAATCCGCAGACTGAAGCAGATAGAGGATGATGTTCTCAACATCCTCACCGACATAGCCTGCTTCGGTGAGCGTCGTCGCATCGGCTATGGTAAAGGGCACATGGAGTATCTTTGCCAAGCGTCTGGGCGAGCAGCGTCTTTCCGGAACCCGTGGGGCCGATCAGCAGGATGTTGCTCTTCTGGATCTCCACTATCGTCGAACTGCGTCTTTGATTCGATCCTCTTGTAGTGGTTATAGACCGCAACGGAGAGGACCTTCTTCGCGTGATCCTGACCTATGACGATAGTCATCGAGGAGCTTGCTTATCTCGTGGGGCTTGGGGATGGACGTCTTGATATAATCGAAACGTTCCTTCTTGGCCTCTTCCTGAATGATCTCATTGCACAGTTCGATGCATTCATCACATATATAGACCATCGGTCCGGCAATGAGCTTCTTGACCTCATCCTGGCTCTTCCCGCAGAAAGAACAGTTAAGCTTGATCGTCCTGCCGTTCGTTTTTTTGATCATGTCTTAAAACCTCTTTTCGAGTATTTGATCAATAATGCCGTACTCTATCGCCTGCTCGGCGGTCATAAAATAATCACGTTCCGTGTCTTTTGCGACCTTATCGATGGGCTGACCGGTATGTTTCACCAGTATCGCGTTGATCTCTTCCCTCACCCTCAGGATCTCTTTCGCCTGGATGTCGATATCGCTCGCCTGGCCCTGTGCGCCGCCCAGGGGCTGATGTATGAGGATCCTCGAATGGGGCAGAGCGAACCGTTTGTCCTTTTCTCCCCCGGCAAGCAGCACGTGCCCCCATGCTTGCCGCCTGGCCGATACAGGTCGTCACAACAGGTGCCTTTATATACTGCATGGTGTCGTAGATGGCCATGCCGCTCGTAATGATCCCCCCCGGACTGTTGATATAAAGGTAGATGTCCTTTGACGGGTCTTCCGATTCAAGAAAGAGCAGCTGGGCAATGATGATGTTAGCGACCATATCGTCGATAGCGGTGCCGAGAAAGACGATGCGCTCTTTAAGGAGGCGCGAATAAATATCGTACGCCCGCTCGCCCCTGCCGTCCTTTTCTATGACAATCGGTACGAGATTCATGCTTTCTCCTTGATAACGGCATTGTCCAGCAGGTAACTCATCGCCTTCTCCTCAACTATACTGTCCTTGAGGCCCGCAATGAGGCCATACTGCTCATAGATGCCTTTCACTTCATTGTATGTTTTATTTGCGTCTTCTGCAATCGTTTTTAATCTTTCTTCGACGTCCCCGTCATCGACCTTGATCTCTTCCTTTTCGGCGATGCGGGCAAGAACGATCTCTACCTTGATCCGCTCTTCCGCACGCTTGCCGAATTCGGCCCTCATCTTCTCCTCAATGTCCTTCATCTCATCGGTGGAAAACTTGTCTTGCTGGTAGCGCGCCTGGGCGTCCTCGATCATTCCGGTTATGCGTTTTTCAAGGAGCCTCTTGGGAACGGGAACATCAAGATCTTTAAGAAGAACGTCGATCATCTTCCGGGTCAGTTCACTCTTGCGTAACCCTTCTTTCTCTTTAACAAGTTCTTCCTTTACGCCTTTTCGCATGACCTCCATGTTTTCGAAGCTCATGTCCTTGGCAAACTCGTCGTTGACCTCGGGAAGTTTTTTCTGCTTTATCTCCTTCATGGTGATCTTGAAAAGGATCTTCTTCGCCGCGATGTCCTTGTCGGGATAATCGTCGGGAAAGGTCAATTCCACGTCTTTTTCCTCGTTCTCTTTCATACCGGTGATCGCCTCTTCGAACTCAGGCATAAGCATGGCGTTCCCGAGTTCCAGCGGATAGGCCTCGGCCACTATCTGTTTCATCGCTTCGCCGTTGTGATACCCCTGGTACTTGATCACAACGAAATCACCCTTATCTGCCGCCGAGGCGGCCTCTTTGGGTTCGAAACTGGCATGGAAACCGCGCATGCTTTCGATGCGCTGCCCAACGTCCTCATCGGACACCTTGATCGCTTCCGCCTCGATCTCGATGCCCATGTACTGAGGCAGTTGGATCTCGGGCAGGATCTCGCATTCAAGGCTGTAACCCGGACCTTTTGCGTCCTCCAGGAAATCAACGACAGGTTCGATGACGGGTTCAACCTTCGCCTCCCTGAGCGCCTCGAACATGGTGTCCTGAAGCATCCTCTTCCTGGTTTCCTCTTCGATATAGTCCTTGTAATACTGGGTGATGATGGCCTTCGGGATCTTGCCCTGCCTGAAGCCTTTGATCTTGGCGTTCTTTCTTATTTCATCGTAGATCGATTCCCTGATCCCGGCAATCGTCTCTTCAGGAAGAAGAACTTCCACTTTTTTTCTCACGCTGTCGAGCGTTTCAACCTGAACCTTCATAATACCTCCAACATACTAAAAAGGGACCGTAAGTCCCTTAAAACTGCCCTATTATAAACTTAATTTTCACAAATTAGCAATAGAAAGACAGGTCATGGGTTAAGGCAAGGGTTAGATGATGAATTCAGTTTCTCTGTTTATTCGTTTGTTTGGTTTGTTTGGTTAAAAAGACTTCAATGTCTTGTAATAAGGTCCAACCAAAGAAACTAAAGAAACCAGAGAAACCAGAGAAACACTCTTCACCCCTTTGTCGGCACTGCCGGGACAGCCTGGCAGATCAGCCTCTGGGGGTCCACCTCTTCGCGCAGGATCGCAAGTTCTTCCGGTGCGGGGGCGGCAGCTTCCACGGCGCCGGAGACATCGATGGGAAAACCGGTGTTCTCGACGATCTTTTCGATAGTGACCCCGGGGAAGTATTCCGTGAGGAACATCTCCTTTGTCTCTTCGTGGAACCTCAGGACACCGAGGTTGGTCACAACGGCAAGGGCGCCGCCGCGCCTCAGGCCCAGCTTCTTTCTCGAATCGCCCCCTTTATACCAGCCGACGCTGGTCAGATAGTCGAGTTTCTCGACGAACCTGCGTTTTTCGTGCTGCATGAAGGTGATCACCCCCGAGGCGAACGTTGCGACATCGCAGGCGCCGCCGCTTCCGGAAAAACGCGTTTTCGGATGGTGATAATCTCCTATGGAGGTTGTGTTCAGGTTCCCGTACCGGTCAATCTGTGCGGCGCCGAGAAAGGCTATGGTATGGAGCTTGCGGTGGCCCACTATTGAAAAGGCCTCGATAAGGCCTGAATTGAGCGATGTCCCGCTCATGGTGCGCAGGTCCGAGACGGCCATGGGTATCTCGTCAAGGGACGGGTCTATGCCTCCGGTCTCGAAGAACACGACCGCCTTCGGCGCATAGATACGTTTTGCCGCCGTCGCCGCAAGTATGGAAACGCCCGTCCCGGCAAATACGATGTCACCGTCCTTTATGAAACGCCCCGCCGCCAGGGCCATCATTTCGTTGTCACTGTACTGGGCCATGGGATAACCTCCTTATTTCCTGTCAAGTCCCGGCGCGTAGCCGATCACGGGGTTTGCCTTGATGGCAAGGATCATTTGCATTCCTACCTTCGTGAGATAGTCCTCCCAGGAACTGACCCCAAAGACCCATTCATCGAGATATTCCCTGAAGAGGTTGTCGTCATCCGCCATCTTTCGGTAGAGGTTGAGATGCTTCGGGTCGTAATCATAGAAATTGAAACAGGCCGTCGGATGGGCACCGTATGGGACCTTCACGATGGCATCCACAAAAAAGGGCGGCAATGAGTTCTGGTCAGGGTCGCTGCGGATAAAAGACCGCGGCACGATCTCTTCGCAGGTGACGATGACCGTGTCCGCCGCCTTGGCCTGTTCGATATCGGCAAAGGTGAGCCCCTTGATGCGGACCGTCCCGTCTTCCCCAATGTACTGGGCGTGAAGGATGGTCACGTCCGGGGTAAGCGCCGGCAGCAGGACCACTTCATCCTCTTCTTCGCTGAAGGGGTTCCGGACCTTCGCATACTTCTTGTTCGCCACTTTCTCTTCTTTTCTGACCTCACCCGAAAAACCTTCGTATTCCATGAGGTCGGAACCAAGCCCCGATTTCGTCGGAATAAAAGGGATGCTCAGAGCGCCGGCCAGGAACCTCAGCGACATCTGGTAGTTGGAATAATCCTCAAACTCGATCTCCCCCCGTTGAAGGGCCTTCTTGAACCTGATGCATGTCGGGGCGTAACGTCCGTTGCCTCCGTAAGCGATCTCGAGCCTCTTGACGCATCCGGCGCCTATGAGCACATCGAGCGCCTGCCCATGGGAATGGCAGACAAGATGGATGTCCCGTATGTGCTGCCGTACGATCTCGTAAGCGACGGCCATGGGGTTGCGGGCCACCGTGAATCCCCCGATGGCAAGCTGGCTGCCGTTCTTTACGAACCTTCCGACGGCCTCTTCGAGCGTCATCAGCTTATCGGCTATATCCGGATACCTGTTCATTGGCCCCTCTCTGGTTTGTCTGGTTTGTCTGGTTTGTCTGGTTTGTCCGGTTTGTTTTCTTTATGTTATTCATCTTCGCCTGTCAGTGTTCCACGTTCAAGGTCCTATGCCCCGGGTTAGAAAGACTGTTGATAAATCTCTTCCCAGCCTTTATTTCAAATCACTTTTTCAGTCGTCAGGCCCTATTTCAGTCATCCCGGCTTTAGGCCTGAGAACCAGTCTTAATTTATGTGGATTGGTATTGTTGATTATATCATAGAACTATTACGGGGCAAATACCAAATAAGGATATGGGGACCTGTTGCTTATTGCATTGACAACAGGTAGGAACGGAGGTTCACCTTCGCCTTGCCCAGTCCCAGCTTGTTCCTGATGTGGTGGCGGTGCAATCCGATGGCGCTTCTTGTTACCTTCATAATGTCGGCGATCTGTTTCGTTGTCTTTCCTTCACGTATCAACGTTGCGACCTGGATCTCCTTGGGGGTGAAATGATACTGTTTCGACGTTATCTTCTGCAGGAAGGCTGAGAAAACGTTCTGGATCGTCGTCTCAATGATCTCAAGGTAGGTCATCTGCTCTATGTTGAGTCCTGTGGTCTTCAGTTTCGCCACATAGGGAAGGACAAGCTCCTTCACGTTTGACTGGATCCTGTCTTCGAGATGTTTCTTTTCTTCCTCTCCGCGTGCCAGTAGTGTCTTGAGCGCCTCGTTCATCTCTTCCAGGCCTTCTATCTTCATGGATGTTTCTTTTTCTGAACGTTTAGCTGCTGCCGGCTTGGAAATGTCAGTTGATGATGATCTCATGGTATCCCCTCTCTCTGATGCATTCACTGGATGAAAAGCCGAGGTCATTGCGGCTATCTTAAACGTCATTATCTAAATATATATATGATATTTTGTCAAGATATTCTTATCATTCATGCCACATACCACCATATCCTGCCATTATCCTCAAAACATATTGAATTTTATTGACGATCTATGTACATATGCACTGGCATGAGGCGGAGCGCCTTATGTCACAAACAAGACATCAAAATTATCTTTAAGTTTTGGAGCCGTCATGGTAAATAATCCAAACCTATGGGAAATGAAAGGGGAAACAGGATCTTTACCATGAGGTCAACGGTCCTTTCGACTGCTGCGGCTGCGGTCTTTCTGCTGGCCTTGCTCCCAGGACGGCTGGCGGCGCAGAGCACTGCTGAGAAGTACCCCGAAAAAAGCAATGCCCCCCTGACCATAACCGCCGTTGGCGATATTATGATGGGCACTACCCACCCGGCCCGTAAGATGCCCAAAGACGAAGGACGATCATTGTTCCAGGGTGTCCGGGAAAGGCTCAAGGGCGGTGACATCGTCTTCGGCAATCTCGAAGGCCCTCTTATCGACAACGGCACTCCTCAAAAATGCACGAAGGGATCGACCCAGTGCTATGAGTTCGTCACCCCGACCCGTTATGTGAGCCACCTGAAGGAGTCTGGCTTCACTGTCCTCAACGTGGCAAACAACCACATCCACGACTGCGGGGCTGAAGGTATTGACAGCACCCTGAACACATTGAAAGGGTCCGGCCTTGCAGCATGCGGCGGACAGAACGTGACAAGCCTTGTCATCCGCGGGGCCAGGGTCGCCATCGCCTGCTTTTCATATAAACTGAGCGATCACTCCCATTCCATCCACGACCTTGACACGGCAAGCTCGATCGTTGCCCTACTGAAGCGTGAGAACGACATCGTCATTGTTTCTTTTCACGGTGGAGCAGAAGGCAGCGGGGCGACGCGCACCATCGACCGCGAAGAGCTCTTCCTGGGTGAAAACCGGGGAAACGTGGTAAAGTTTGCCTACACCGCCATCGACGCCGGCGCCGACATGGTCATCGGTCACGGCCCGCACGTGCTGAGAGCCATGGAGATCTACAAAGGGAAGCTGATCGCATACAGCCTTGGCAATTTCCTGGTTTACAAGATGTTCAACGTTCGTGGCATAAGCGGGATCAGCGCCATCCTTTCGGCACGGATAGACCCGAAAACGGGAAATTTCCTGGGCGGCGAGATCACCCCGGTCAAGCTCTCTGCCGACGGCATTCCCGCAATAGACCCTAAACAACAGGCCCTGAGCGTCATGAGCAATCTTATAGCCCGGGACACAGGTCAACCCCGGATCTCCATCAACGAAAAAGGCTCCATCACGCTACCGGAAAAAAAGATCGCACAGAAGTAAGCGGACTCAAAGAGAACAAGGATAAGGATCCAAAAATATATCTTTTTTTCCTCTGATCCCTGGCCCCTGTGCCCTTGAAAATAAGTGTTGCACATTCGAATCCGGGCACACAGATCGGCAGAAGATGGTAATGACCACCATGGCGAGGAGTGAGGGGTTTAGCACCCCTCGCTTTAATGGTGGTCAGCCGCGTTCCTTTGCCCTTTCCCCGGTGGTGTGCAGGGGGGGCATTCATTTACTGAGCAGCACGGGACATGCGGCCCCTTTGAGGACGCCCCGGGCCACGCTCCCGATCAGGTACCGCGAGAGCCCTGACTTTCCCAGGGAAGATATGACAACGAGGTCAACGCCTTTTTCCTGCTGGAACCTGACGATCTCTTCTTCGGGCCTGCCGATGAGAGCTTTCCGTTTGACCTCAACGGTAGAGTCGCCAAGCAGCTTGGCCGCCTGTTTTTCCATCTTCTTCCGGGCCGAGGCGACCATCTTCTCTTCATATTGCTGCAAGGTCTCATCCGTGATGGAAACATCGGTATAGTCGTCCGCGATGCTCCGGAACTCTCCGGGTATGACATGGACCAGATAGACCTTGGCTCCGTACTCTTTCGCGATGTCCAGGGCCTGCTTCAAGGCCTTGCCTGAGTATTTTGAAAAATCCGTGGGTACGAGGATCTTTGTAGGACGAAGCATTGTGAGCCCCCTTTAACGTCTTTATCTCTGCCCGGTCACTTCAGAAGCGAAAGGAACATGCCTGCCGCCACCGCCGTGCCGATAACGCCCGCGACATTGGGCCCCATGGCGTGCATGAGGAGGTGGTTCTTCGGGTCTGCCTCCTGGCCCACCCTTTGGGAGACCCTCGCCGCCATGGGAACGGCGGAGACGCCTGCCGAGCCGATGAGGGGGTTGATCTTCTCCTTCAGGAAAAGGTTCATGATCTTTGCGAGAAGCACGCCGCCCACCGTGGAGAAGGCGAAGGCGACAAGCCCGAGGATGAAGATGAAGATCGGCTGGGGTTTCAGGAATATCTCGGCCTTCATGGTCGCGCCAACGGCTATGCCGAGGACGATGGTGACGATGTTGAGGAGCTCGTTCTGCGAGGTCTTCAGGAGCCTGTCGACGACCCTGCACTCCCGGAAGAGGTTGCCTATCATGAAGAGCCCCATCAGGGGGGCAGAATCCGGTGTGAGCAGGCAGATCACTATGGTCGCGACTATGGGGAAAAGGAGCTTCTCAAGCTTCGAGACGGGCCGCATCTGTTTCATCCTTATCTTTCTTTCTTTCTCCGTGGTGAGGAGCTTCATGATGGGCGGCTGGATGAGGGGCACCATCGACATGTAGGAGTATGCCGCAATGGCGACCATGCCGATCATGTGCGGCGCCAGGGAGGTGGCGAGGTATATCGTCGTCGGGCCGTCCGCGCCGCCGATGATCCCTATGCTGGCCGCCTCTTTCAGGGTGAACCCGAAGAAGATCGACCCGAAGAAGGCTATGTACACCCCGAGCTGGGCGCTGGCCCCCAGGAGCAGGGTCTTGGGGTTGGCGATCATGGGGCCGAAGTCCGTGAGCGCGCCGATGCCGAGGAAGATGAGGCAGGGGATGATCTCCGTCTCGAGCCCGTACTTGAAGAACAGGTTGATCAGTTCGCCGGGTCCCGTCAGCGGTGCAAGCGGCATATTGACGAGGAAGATGCTGAAGCCTATGGGTACGAGAAGGAGGGGCTCGAAGTCCTTCTTGATGGCGAGGTAAATAAAGAGGAAACCGATGAACCACATCACCACGTGGCCCACCGTCAGATGGAGTATGCCGGTTTTCAGCAGCAGTTGATGGAAGATATCGAAACCCATGTTATTTCCCCCCTTTCCGCTGGATTTGCTTGCATAAAAAGCTCATCAGTTTGACGCTTACGGCAAGGATAGCCAGGGTCAGGAACACCACTGAGAACCCCAATATTGCAACCTTCGTAGCCTCTATCCACATTTCTAATACCTCCTTTGGGTAATGAGTTTAGAAAACAATGACATCAGGTGCCGCTCATGCCCAGCATCCTCGGGAGAAAGAGGGCAATGTCCGGGAAAGCAATAAGGAGAACGGCGGCAACGCAGAGGGCGGCAAGGAATACCCATATCCCGGCGAAGACATCCTTCAGGGGGATCTTGGAAACACCGGCGACAACGTAGCTGTTCATGCCGACGGGAGGCGTAATGACGCCCATCATGGTGATGAGGACGATGATCACGCCGAACCAGATCGGGTTGAAGCCGAGCTGCATGACGACAGGGTAGAAGATGGGTATGGTGAGGATGATCAGGGCAAGGGCGTCGATGACGCAGCCGCCGAGAAGGTATATGAAGAGGATGAGGGCCATGATAAGGAAATTGGGGATATCAAGGCCGCCGACATAACTGGCGACGGTGAAGGGGATGCGGGAAACGGCAAGGAAGTGGCCGAAGATGGTCGCGCCGGCGACGATCACCATGATCATGCAGGAGGAGACAAGCGTTTCCAAAATGGACTTCCCTACACCCTTGGTGTCTATGGACCGGGTTATCATGGTGAGCACCAGCGTGGAAAAGGCGCCCACGGCCCCGCCCTCCGTCGGCGTGAAGAACCCCTTCATCATGCCTCCCATGACGATGATGAAGATTATGATTATCTCGATCGCGCCGGGAAGGGCCCTGAGCCGCTCGGCCCAGGTCGATCTGGCGGCCTTCGGCCCAAGGGTCGGGTCCTTCTTGCACCAGAGATAGATGGCAAGGATGAAGAGGAAGCATATCATGATGCCCGGTACGACGCCGCTCATGAAGAGGGTGCCGATGGACTGCTGCGTGAAGATGCCGTAGACGATGAAGATAACGCTGGGGGGGATCATGATGCCGATGCCGCCGGAGGATGCGATGGACCCCCCTATGAGCTTGTCGGCGTATTTGAACCTGCGCATCTCGGGAACGGAAACGCTTGAGAACGTGGCGGCGGTCGCCGTTGTGGAACCGCATATGGCGCCGAAAAAGGTACAGCCGATGACGGTCGCCATGGCGAGCCCGCCGGGGATGTGGCCTATGAACCGATAGGCGGCGTCATAGAGCTTCCTTCCTATACCGGAATTGGCAGCGAGCTGGCCCATGAATATGAAGAGCGGGATGACCGTCAGGCTGTAGGAGGAAAAGACATCGAAAACATCCTTTGCAAGAAGGTTCGATGCCGCCGGAAAGGATGTGAGGTACCAGAAACCGATAAATCCGACGATGGCCATGGAAAAGCCGATCTCGAGCCCGATGAAGAACAGGGCAAACATTATAAGAAGTCCGATTACACCGACAAGTTCAGGGCTCATGATTTTTTCCTCGCTATATCAAAGAAGTCAACGATCAGGGTGAAGGTCTGCATAAAGCAGCATAGCCCTATGCCGATCGCTATCGGGTAGAAGGGCATCTTTATGGTAAGCGAGACCTCTCCCGACCTGTAAAGGTCCTGCGCCATGATCAGCATGTTGTACCCTATGACGAAGAAGAGGACGGTGCCGAGGACCCTCGTGAAAAGCAGCAATATGTTCTTTGCTTTATCACGGAGCTTCATGGTGAAAAAATCGACGGAGATGTGACTCTTCACCGAGGTGGTGTAGGGGATGCAGAACCCTATGACGACAGCAGCTGACAGGCCAACCAGCTCATAAGTGCCGATAATGGGCTTGCCTAACTCCCTCATTATGACGTCCGCCACGGTGAGCAGCATCATGAACATAAGGGCGAACCCCGCAATGAGGTAAATGATACGGTTTATGTTCTTTGTTCTCTCGAAAAGACTCACGTTGAACCTCCTTTGCAAATATTGATTAAATCACCATAGTGAACAAAAACATCAGCTGGCGGTATTTTATTCCAGGACACGAACGGTAAGTTCCTTAACGAACAAATGGCACTCTTTGTCTCTCCTCCGCCCGCATACCGTACCGGTCGGCGTCAGGTTTCGAACATATGGGGCAGGGGATCGTTTTGGTTTTTGGAAGAAACATTTATTTCATGAAATGTAGCGTACTTTACAGACAGAAGTCAATTATTTTGATACCTAAAATCATCATTACCATTATTACCTATTATATTATAGAGTTATACTGGAAGTGAAGAATGGGTGCGCACAATTATTTTATGTTTATCGCGGAAGAAGCAGGTTAAGCCTCTAACGTTCAAACGGCCCAAGCCATCTCTAGGGACAGGGCGGTTCTCTTTTCGGGATGCCGCGGGGGTCCCAGCCGCGCAGGCGGTAGTAGCCGTCCTTGAGACTCTCCAGGTCGGCCCGCGTGATGACGCTTGAGCGTGAGCCTACGGGTTCTTCATGGAACCGTTTCGGCAATGAATCATCGGCCCTCGTTACACCCTCCCGGACGTTGAAAATGCGCGTCAGGTCCTGGATGTTGGAGGCGACAGTCCTGATCTCTTCCTTCGTAAGGTCGAGCCCGGTTGTCAGGTGCACCATCCGGCGCATCTCGTCCCACATGTAAAAGTCCCGGTAGAACCGGCACATGATGAGAGAGTCGTGGAGGATGAGCCTGTCCTCGAAATCGAGAAAAAGCTCCGCCTTGCCCTCGATCTCGTCGGGGCCGATCATGCCGGACAGCTCAGCCCTGAAAAAGGTGGAACGCAGGTGGCATGCCCCGCGGTTGCTCGTGGCGTAGGCAAGGCCCATTCCCTTGAAGATACGGGGGTCATAACCGCCCGGTTCCATTCCCTTGACGTGTATAGCGATGTTTTCGAGGTCCCATTCACGCGCTGCGTGCTTTATGCCGTCGGCAAGAACTGCCCCGATACCGTTGCGGTTCGCTATATCATGCAGGAGTTTGCCCACGGCATCGGCGTCACCGTAATCCAGCTTGTCCGGTATCCTCCCCCGCCTTGACGCCTCTATCGCAAAGGCGGCAAGATTACCCGCCGTTATGGTGTCCATGCCGAGACGGTCGCAAACATCGTTGAGATGTATTATCTCGGCAAGGTCGTTTATAAGGCACAGCCCGCCCAGGGCATAGATCGTTTCGTATTCGGGCCCGTCTATCGTGAGGCCTTCATATTTACCCTTCGTTATTCTCGTCAATCTCCCGCATGCAAGGAAACACCTGTTGCAGGCCCTCGGCCTTACAGTGAAATCAGTATGCAGCGTCTCGGTGCTTATCTTTTCCCAGCCGTCCATGACGGTGGATGCCCAATAACGGTTCGGAAAGGCTTCCGCGGTGTTGATCACCGAAACCAGGCCGGGGGTCCCAAAGCTGCGAAAGAAGCCCGCGGCAGGATACTCCTTTGACTTTTTTGTCCATTTACTGCTGAAGCGGCGCACGCCGTCGGGATCGGCAATGGGACGGGGCATGTCTCCCCAAAAGGCAAGCGCCTTCACCTTTTTTGATCCAAGTACCGCACCGACACCGGTGCGGCCCGCACACCGCCAGTAGTCGTTGACGACAGAAGAGAAACGGACAAGGTTTTCCCCGGCGGGTCCGATAGCAAGTACACCGACACCTTTCTTCCCTATTTTTTTCTTTATCAGGTCTTCCGTCGCATAGGTGTCCTTTCCCCACAGGTCAGATGCATCGTGAAAGATAACTTCATGATCGGTGACCTCTACAAAGACCGGCGAGGCACATGCGCCTTTCAGAATTACGGCGTCATAACCTGTCCTGCTTATAGGCTCGGCCGCCCTGCCGCCGGAATATGATTCGGCAAAGATACCCGTAAGCGGTGACTTCGTAAAGACACCGTAACGGCTCGATCCCCAGATCAGGGTGTCGGTGATAGGCCCGACGGCAATAATAAAAGGATTCTCCGGGGAAAAGGGGTCGGTCCCTTCAGGACAGTTGCGAAGAAGAAGATAGGCACCGAGGCCTTTCCCGCCCAGGTAGCTTTCGTAGACAAGGTCCGGCAAAACCTCCACGGTAGATGTCCGCAAGGTGAGATCAATATGCAGCACCTTTTGAAAGAAACCCTTCATCGCATAATTATATAATTCGATCTTGTCTGCGCGCAATGAATACTATACCCGATCGACCTTAGTCCTATTATGAGCGGCGTGTATTTGAGTTACAGATCGTATTTCCAGGGTACCGGACCTGAAGCCGGGATGACGAAGGAAGGAAAGACCGGTATCAACGTTTTTTACGATTGTCTGTTCCTGTAGTCTCTGTAGCCAAACCTGCGCATTGTTTCTACCTTCCCGCCATTCCTGACCACCGCTATATCGGGGAGGTTGATCCCGTTAAATGTAGTGTTCTTCACGATGCTGTAGAGGGCCATGTCGGTAAAGACCAGCCTGTCCCCTCGTTTGAGTGGCTTATCAAAAGAGTAGTCTCCTATCACATCCCCGGCAAGGCAGCTTGGCCCCGCCAGCCTGTAGGTGAATTCCCTCTCATCCGGGCCGGCAGACCTCATTACGTGCGGCCTGTAAGGCATAAGCAGCACATCGGGCATATGTGTTTCTGCCGATGTGTCCATTATGGCTATTTCCATTTCGTTCTTTACAATATCCAGAACGGTGGAGATCAGGACCCCGGCATTGTATACGCTCGCTTCGCCAGGTTCGAGATATACCTGCACTTCGTACTTTTTCTTGAAATTATTTATGAGTTTGATAAGGCGCTCCAGGTCGTAATCGTCACGGGTCATGTGGTGGCCGCCCCCGAAATTCACCCATTTCAGTCCCTTGATGTATGGCCCGTAGAGTTTCTCGAAGGACCTCAGGACCCTTTCAAGGACGTCTGAATTCTGCTCGCACATCGCGTGGAAGTGCAGGCCGTCCACGATGTTCCCATGCTCCGGGAACTCCTCGCTGAAAGTGTCGTGAATTATTCCAAGCCTCGAACGAGGGGCACACGGGTTGTACATCTGCGTTGTTATCTCGGCGTGTCCCGGGTTCACCCTCAGGCCGACCTCCACGCCGCTCCTGCGTGCCATGCCCCCGTACCTCTGAAGCTGATAAAAGGAATTGAATATGATGGTGTCAGAATACTTCAGGATCTGCCTTATCTCTTTTTCTTTGTACGCGGCACCAAAGGTATGCACTTCCTTCCCGAACTCTTCACAGCCGAGCCTGGCCTCATTGAGCCCGCTCGCGCACACACCGTCCAGATGCGCCGCCATCGTCTGAAAGGTGGCGAATGAGGCGTACGATTTCAAAGCGTGCAGTATCTTACATCCCGTGCGGTCCTTCACATACCTCAAGACCCGCATGTTCTCTGCTACAAGGGTTTCGTCGATCAGGTAAACAGGGGTTTGAAGCACTCCGGCGGCGATCCCCGAGAACCCTTTGCCCGCCGCCCTGAAATTTTTTTTCCTGGAGTCTTTGATAAGACGGGTCAGCGACCTGAGGCCTTTATCATCCAGTGCCTCAAGTGTTTTTCGTCTCCCGCGGTCCGATAAATTATGGTATTTGCCTGCGGCAAAAGCATCCTTTGCCGAGATTGCCCGGATCGTTTCTTCGATGTGTTTACCGGCGCTCATTGGATAAGTTTCACACCTTATAGGGAAGCGCCGGGTGCTCTGCTACCTGCCAGGGCAGTCCGTATTTGCTTAGCGCCTCCATGAACCGGTCGGGGTCGAGCTGCTCTATATTGTACACCCCGGCCCCCTGCCAGACGCCCGTGAGGACCATCATCGCCCCTATCATTGCCGGGACCCCTGTCGTATAGGCGATCGCCTGTGTCCCCGTCTCCTTGAATGCCTCTGCATGGTCACAAACGTTGTAGATATACCGGGTGATGGTCTTCCCGTCCTTTATCCCGGTCATGATGTTGCCTATGACCGTCTTCCCCGTGTATTTTGTTCCAAGGGAGGCCGGCTCGGGAAGCAGGGCCCTGAGGAACTTTACCGGAACGATCTTGAGACCTTCGTAGTCAACCTCGTCTATTCTCGTCATACCGACATTCTGAAGCACCCTCAGGTGGGTGAGATAATTTTCGGAGAATGTCATCCAGAACCTGGCCCTTTTCAGCCCTTTTATGTTTTGAACAAGTGACTCCAGCTCTTCGTGGTAGAGAAGATAGCTTTCCTTCACCCCTGCCACGGGATAATCAAAGCCGAAATGCACGCTGCCTTCCTCGATTATCGCCGGCGTTTCCACCCACTTCCCCTCTTCCCAGTGCCGCACAACCTGCGTGACCTCCCGGATATTGATCTCGGGGTTGAAGTTCGTCGCGAACACGTGGCCGTGGGTCCCGGCGTTGCAGTCCAGGATATCAAGGTAATGTATCTCGTCGAAGAGGTTCTTACGGGCATATGCGGTAAAGACATTCGTTACGCCGGGGTCGAACCCGCATCCGAGGACCGCCATGATCCCCTTCTGCCTGAACCTCTCCCGGTATGCCCATTGCCAGCTATACTCAAAGTGGGCCTCATCGGGGGGTTCATAATTGGCGGTGTCTATGTAGTGCACCCCTGTTTCCAGACAGGCATCCATGATATTCAGGTCCTGGTAGGGGAGCGCGAGATTGAGAACTGCGTCCGGCTGAAATGTATTTATGAGAGCGGCAAGCTCAGGTACGTTGTCGGCATCCACCTGTGCCGTCCGGACATCCCTGTCATATCTGCGTTTAATATCGCTGCTGATCGCATCACATTTGGAGAGTGTCCTGCTCGCGATCAATATTTCCTTGAAAACCCCGGGCAACTGCGCGCATTTATGCGCCGCAACGGTTGCTACGCCTCCGGCCCCTATTATCATTATTCTTCCGCGGTTCTTTATATTATTCATAGACTTTTCTCCCGAACAGCAAATCGTATGTGATCTATTTTTTGCCTGAATGCAAGAGCATGAGGATCTCCCGCGCAACCTTGGAGGCGCAGACGGAAGAAACGAATGTCATATCATAGTCAGGGGCCAGTTCAACTATGTCCGCGCCTATGATGTCCATCCCTTTGAGAACGTTGAAATATTCCATAATTTCCCTGAACATCAGGCCTCCGGGCTCCGGGGTGGTGACCCCGGGGACCAGGGACGGATCAAAAACATCCATATCAAAACTTACATAGACCGGTGTGTTCCGGTTGAGGCTCCGTGCAAGCATGGACGGCGAATCTACAGGAAACAGCTCTTCAAATTCTTGCCTCGTCCCGGATCGTATCCCTATCTGAAACATTTCCGATATCCCCAATTCCTTGACGCGCTTCATAACCGTGGCATGAGAAAGCTTCTGCCCCTCATATTCGTCCCTCAGGTCACAATGGGCATCGAAATGCACGACCTGTATGTCTTTAAAACGCTTTTTCATCGCCCTGAGAACAGGATAGGTTACAAGGTGTTCACCACCCAAGAACAGGGGTTTTTCGCCTTTTTCCGTTATCCATGCCACAGCGCTCTCAATAAGTTCCAGCGATTTCTCAAGGTTCCCCTGGGGAAGTTCAAGATCGCCCGCATCAGAGAACACCATATCGTCCAGGTCAAGTTTCAGGTAGGGACTGTATGTTTCGAGGGTCCACGAAGCCTTTCTGATGCTTTCGGGAGCAAATTTTGTACCGTTGCGAAAAGAAGATGTGGCATCCAGCGGACAACCGAGCAATGTGATACCGGCAGGCCCCTCACCTGCCCTGGAGCCCATGTACTCGTTACGGAAAACGCCTTTCATGAAAGAATGCCTCTGGGAGATATCGGTGGAACGAATATTACGTCAAAGATGCCAATGCTGCAATGCCTCAACGCGGGCATGACCCGGACTAATCCCACAGGACCACACCGGCGAATACCGCACCGATGGTAACAACCCTATATGTGGCCGAAATGGACATTATTTCCTTTATTGGCCGGTTCCTCAGTTCCATACCCTTTTCCGCCATTTTCTTGACCTGCTCCGCTACAACCTTCTCTTCCGCTCTTGCCGAATACTCCATGATCAGGCCGGCAAGGTTTGGATCTTTTGGTATTCCTATTGCTACGGCTGATGATATGACCTCTCCGGGAACATCGCTGTAAATGGACGCGTAAGCTGTCGGTACAAGTGCCCCCTGCGGCAATGAAACCGGGCGCGGTTTGATCTCTTCGCAACCGGGAGGGAGAATGCTGCTCATTCTCACCAGATTAGTGTCGCCCACACCGGAGGCCAGGAGGGCGCCGTCAAATGCATTTAAAAGTGAGAATCCGTCAGACGAACCGCTGACAAGAAAAAACTTCGTGGGTGTTTTGATAATCACTTTGACCACCTCCCAAATTTTTTAAGCCACAGCAAGTTCGTGGGCGATTCCTTATGCCTTAAGAGATCCAGCTGTTTTTATATCAATGGGCGAAATAAACCTCGCCCTCCCGATGCTTTCACGTCATGGCCTTCCTCGAAACTTTCTTTATCCCGCCGGGGGATATCAAAAATTAGGAGGTGAAGATACCCACAGCAATACCGCCAATGTCTTTCGCCTGTTCATGATGTAATGCTTCCTCGTTGCCTTGTAATAGAAGCATTCACCTTTCTTCAATTTTTGCGGCTTTCCGCCAAGCACAAGTTCAACGCTGCCCGATAGGACAAAACCGAATTCTTCTCCCTCGTGGGGCTGTTCCTCCGGTGTCCTTTCGCCCGCACCCAGTTCGAGCAGGGCCGGGTCAAGCAACCGGTTCTGCGCCGCCGGCACGAGTATCTGAAAACCTTTCACACCTTCGATCTCAAGGTCAACCCTGTCCTTGAGCTTGAAAACGATCTTTTCATCAAAAGCCCCGTTAAAAAAAGTTGAGGGCTTTTCATCAAGCGCGTCAAGGATGCCTATCAGGCTCTCAACCGACAGGGAGGTAAGGTTCCGTTCGATCTGCGAGATAAAACCCTTCGTCAATCCGGCACGGGTAGCCAGTTCCTCCTGAGTGAGGTTCTTCGCCTGCCTCAGCACTTTGATCCTTTCACCGATACTCATTTTATCAGTTTTAACCATAACAGTATATACGTACTAAAAGTTTACATTATTAAACTAAATTATCCTTTTTTTTGTCAAGTAAATTTTTATTTAACTTTCAAGTTCAGTATGCTAAACTCTTGACTCTGGACCTAATATGCAAGGAAAACAGGCTATTACATCGTTTTTTGAGAAAAAAGGTATCTCTCATATCTTCCAAATACCCGGTTTACATACACTTAGCCTCAATGCCCAGCTTTTTGGCCAGCAAAGCATCAAAACAATAACAGCACGCCACGAAACCAATCTGGCTTTCATGGCCGACGGGTACGCGAGGGCATCGGGAAAACCGGGTGTCATCCTGGTCACACCGGGCCCCGGCCTCGGCAATATCGTTTCCGGCTGCATGGAAGGCTATTCGGATGACGTCCCGCTCTTTATCGTACACATCGATATAGACCGAAAGGACGCGGGAAAAGGCATCCTGCACGAGATCAATGATCCGGCAAACATCTTCAGGCACTTCATCAAGGGTGCCTTTACCGTCGAAAAAACAAGCTCTATCGCACTAATTCTGGAAGACGCCTATAGAACGTGCACAACCGGCCGCCCGGGGCCCGTGCTGATCTCGATACCTTACGGCCTTCTCGACAAGGAGGCCCCTTCATCCCCGAGAGACAATATACAAATACCGATCTCGATGACAACAACGGAAGACGGGCCGGAGAATGACCATCCGTTCTTCGCTGACCTTGAACATATGTTGGCCTCCTGCGAGCGGCCGGTCATGATAGGCGGCAAGGGCCTCATGAACGATCGGGCGGCATCGCTCGTGGAGAGCATCTGCGGGCGCAGCAGCATACCATTTCTGACCACGACGGGAGGAAAAGGCGTCGTGAGCGACAAACACATGTTCTCTTTCGGGAATATCATGGCAAAAGGCGTCACACGGGACATTATCGGATCATCGGACCTCGTCATTGCTGCCGGGACCCGGCTTCGTGACGTGGACGCTAAAAGGCGGGGGGTAAAAATTGACAACCTCGTCCATATCGACATTGACAACCGGTGGGTAAGCAGGAACTACCCTGCGGCCCTCCAATTCACGGGAGACCCGACCACGGCCCTCCGGGGTCTTTCCAGGATCGTCCGGTGCAGAACGTTCTCCTGGGCCCTTGCGCAGCTGAAGAAAATACAACGATCTGAAGCGGTCTTGATGAAAAGGTCCGCCCGGGGATATGCCCTTGTGGACCTTCTGAGGAATATCGTCCCCGAAACGACCACCGTCGTTTGCGACCTCAACATCCCATCCTACTTCGCCGAATACTACCTGCCCGTTTACCATCAGAGGAGCTTTATCATGCCCAGGGGGATATCGCCGATCTTTTATTCACTGTCGGCGGCGATCGGGGCAAAAACGGCCCGACCGCAGCGGCCATGCCTGGCGATATGCGGCGACGGAGGGGTACTGCCACAGATGTCCGAACTTGCGACCATAGTACGATATAATATCCCCGTGGTGATATTTGTACACAACAACAACAGCTTCGCCATCCTTGAGGACGCGATGCGAAGGCGCCACGGGATAACCGGGTCCATGGGCCTTGTGAACCCCGATTTCGTGAAGCTTGCCGGGTCCTTTGGCGTCAAAGCGAAAAGGACACGCACGCTTGAAGGTCTCAAGAACATTTTTTTGCGGGGCGTCAGCTGGGATGAACCTTTCCTGGTGGAGTTCGTCGATACCGTTTCGGCACCACCGTGGAGTTAGCCCTTCCTTCCGTCCAGTATCTCCCTTACCTTCTGGCTCAGGACCTCCATGGAATAGGGTTTCTGAAGGACCTCAACGTTATTCTCCTTCATAAAATTTTCATCGATACGTTCCAGGCTGTAGCCCGTCACAAAGAGAACGGGGGTTGACTGTTTTATCTTCTTTATGTGCCTGTGCACTTCTGTCCCTTCCAACTTCGGCATGACAACATCGAGGAGCACAAGATCTATGTCCCCGCTTTTCTCTTCGAACAACTTCACTGCGGCCTCACCATCGGAGGCAACGATCACCGCGTAACCGAGAGCACCCAGAATGTCGGCGGCAATACCGCGAAGCACAAGATCGTCCTCAACAACGAAGATCGTTTCGTTCCCGCCACAGACAACACTCTTTTCGTCGGCTTCAGCACGCTTCACCTCGGCGGCGGCGGGAAGATAGATCCGGAAAGACGTACCCTTTTCCCTGACGCTTTCAACCTTAACATAACCACCGTGCTGTTTGACGATGCCATAAACAACGGAAAGTCCGAGGCCTGTACCTTCACCCTGTTTCTTTGTTGTAAAGAAGGGTTCGAACATATGGTCCATCACTTCCCTGTCGATCCCTTCACCCGTGTCGCTTACCGTCAGGACGACATAATTCCCCGGCTCAAGGTCTGCATGTAAAAGTTCACCGCCTTCAACCACTTTTTCCATGGATGTCATGATCGTAAGGACCCCGCCCTTTGACATTGAATCGCGGGCGTTCACGACAAGGTTCAGCAGCACCTGGTTTATCTGGGCAACATCGACCTTCACGAACGGCATACGGACGGAGGGGATAAAATTCATTTCTATGTTCTCGCCTATCACCCTGTTGACCATCTTGGAAAAATCGGCTATGACATCGTTCATGGAAACCACCTGCGTATTGAGCATCTGGCGCCTGCTGACCGCAAGCAGTTGTTTTACGAAATCAGCCGCCTTGCGAACGGCCCGTTCAATGGCCGCCACATAATCGTGGGGCTTACCTTCTGCGGGCAGTCTCATCTTCGCGAGCTGGGCATTGCCGAGAATGACGTTGAGCATATTGTTGAAATCGTGGGCGATACCGCCTGCGAGCCTCCCGACGGTCTCCATCTTCTGCGATTCAAGAAGTTGCTGCTCCAGGGCCTTCAGTTTCGTTATATCGCGCATCGTTCCCCGGTACGCGATAACGTTTCCTTCCTCATCGGTATCAACCGCGGCATTCAATGAAACTACCATCCTCTGCCCGTCTTTCCTTTTCATATTGATCTCATAGGCACTTACGAAACTTTCACGGTTAAGCTTCTCCAAAAGGATGGCCCTGGCCCCCTCATCATAATAAAGGTCCTTTCCGACATCAATTTGCAACAATTCCTCTTTCGAGTGATAACCGAAGAGTCTCATCCCTGCCGGGTTGATATCGGTAAGCCGGCCGTCAGGGGTCGAGATATAGATCGCATCGATGGATTCATCAAAGAGTGCCCGGTACTTCGCTTCCGACTGCCGTATGCCGATCTCTGCCAGTTTCATTTCCGTTACATCCCGTATCGTTTCGATCGCTCCTACAATGCTGCCGGTGACGTCATAGAGTGGTTTCGCCCTGGCCCAAAGATACGCCCCAGATTTGCCGAAGGTGGGTACGAAAAGCTCCGTGGTGAGGGTGTCGCCGTCCCTTTCCACGAAAGGGTATCTCTTTCCGATCGAATCGTCGTCGGGTGCCAGGGCGAGATCGACCAGTATGGGGCGCCGCTGCCGGTAAAATGGAATGGCATATTCATATTCCCCCTTTCCGGCAATATCGCGTGCCGGAAGACCGGTAAGAACCTCCATTGACCTGTTCCATGCGATGACCACGCCGCTTCGGTCTATGACCATGGTAGGATCGGGCAGGTAACTCACAATGTCAGCCAGCCTTCTTTCAGAATTTTTTAGGGCCTCCTCTGCGATCCTTTTTTGCGTGACGTCTTCACAGGTCATCAGGAACTCTTCCGTGGGAAGCCTGACGGAAATAAAACGGACGATCTTTGTCGTACCGTCCCCGCAAACAACATTGTATATCCTCGCCGATCTCTGACCCGCTTGCGAGAGAGCTTCATCCCCTTTCCACTCGGCAACGACCATGTGCCGGTAAGATGCTTCGGGGTAGACCTTTCTGAACCACGTCCGTCCGTTAGGAACATCCTTCGTGGTATATCCGAATATCTCAACGAACTTCTGGTTAACGTACTTGAACGTTCCCCATGTGTCTATCAGGACCAGTCCGAAGGGGATCTCCCTGAAGACCATCTCAAAACGTTTGCGCTCGTTATTGATGGCTTCTTCGGACCGTTTCCGGTCTGTTATATTCTCCACGGTGCCTTCGTAACAGAGCAATGAACTGTCAGGCCCAAGCACGGCCCACGCGTTTATCGCGATCCATGCTTTTTTTGAGTCCTTCCTGTAAACCTCCACCCGGTAATCTTCAACAAGCCCATTCCTCTCAAGATGACTCAGGAATTCCACCCCTTGATCGGTGTTCACAAAAAACGTATCCTGGATGCCCCCCGTCACCCCAAGCATTTCTTCGGGGGCAACGTAACCGAACATCCTCGCCATGGCAGGGTTGACACTTAAGAATTTACCGTCCCCTGTGGTCTGGAAGATGCCTTCCAGCGCGTTCTCAAATATACTGCGGTACTGGGTCTCATATTTTTCAAGCTCTTCACCGGCGGCCGTGTATGCCGTAATGTCCTTTGCCAGCCCGAACAGACCGCGTACTTTCCCTTCGCCGTCGACGAGCGGGCTTTTATATATCTCGAAATAATAGAATTTGTTATGAATAAAGCCATACTCATAGAAATTGTCCGCCTTTTGACTTTCATAGACAGCCCGATCGCTCGCCTCGGACATCCTGTCAATATCATGCCGGTACCCTTCCCTTCGGGCCTTTCCGGCAAAGTAGCTTTCCGTTTTCCCCAGCGCGGTGCGGGGTTGCCTGCACTTTAAGATCTTTGCACACATTGCCTTGTTCACATAAAGAAAACGTCCTTCAAGGTCTTTCAACCAGACAGGGTCGGGCATGGTATCACAGAAGTGTTTGAAGAAAAGAGGGTCCATATCCCCGTTTCCCGGTGATGTTTCTCTCGTAGACCCTTTTCGAGGCATGTTTGAAGCCCTCCATCCAAGCGCAGTGGAAAGGACCGGTTTGTGAATGCGGCCATGATGGCCATATCTAAGTTCGATTATAATAAAGCGCCATGTATATGTAAACTCATATTATTTCAGACAGACGCGAGGCAAAACGGTATCAATGTCATTCCCGGCGAGAACCGCAAAGGGTACATCCGGGGTTCTTTTCGACAAGGATCTCGTGGAAGGTCATGTTCGTGCCGGAAAAATAAAGGAGCTTACCGGCAAGGGCCGCCGGATGTCCGACAATGATCCTGATCGCCTCCAGCGTCTGTATTGAACCTATCGTTGCCGGAATGGCCCCTATGACCCCCTTCGTCCTTTCTTCTTCCGTAATATGTGAAAAAAGACATTCAAAGCAGGCGGTCTTGCCGGGGATGAACGTGGAGGCCATCCCCGTGAACCCTTCGACGCCACCGTAGATGAGCGGTATACCGGCGCGAACGGAAGCGGCATTGAGGGCCCTTCTCGTCCTGATGTTGTCCAGCGCATCTATGATAACATTGCAGTCACCGACCATCTCGGAAACGTTACCTTCATCAATATCGGCCTGGATCGCCTCCATCCGGCAATGGGGGTTGAGCTTTTCAAGTTTTTCAAAGGCAGAGAGTGCTTTGGGCCGTCCGATATCATCCGTAAAGTGGAGTATCTGCCTGTTCAGGTTCGAGAGCTCAACCTTGTCGCGGTCAATGAGCCTGACGTGCCCCACGCCCGCGGCCGCGAGGTAATATGCGCAAACCGATCCCAGGCCTCCGATACCGGCAATACAGACCCGCGCCGCCTTCAGGAGCTCCTGTCCCTTAAGTCCGATGGAAGGGATCATCATTTGCCTGGCGTAACGCTCTTTCTCCTCGGCCGAGAGGTGTTTGTTATATCTCTCATTGCTTTTTTTCTTCATGGTTGGCCCTCAAAGCGCAGGTTTACGCGTGATCCTGTATTTTTCCACGAGATGATGGGGATTGTAAGAGAGCTTCGCTTCCCGCAATCCCGCTATCCCGAGGTCCTGTTCGCGATTGACAAACCTGGCGCCATGCCATTGTCTCGCGCAGAACTGTTGGTTTATCAGCTGGTACAGGCCGGGTATCCCGGGGTCGGCCTTTTCTATATGGATCACCGCCATGTCATCGCTGAGCAGCTCTCCGATGGTAAAGGCCTCAACATCGCCGTCCAACAATATAACAGCGCCGACAAGTTCGAGCCTGTCATAGTTGTTCAGTATCTCCTTCACGGCATCCCATTCACCCGATAAATTGAGGTCCTCTTCGCAGCGATGCAGCATGCACCATCGTTCCTGAAGCGCCCTGCAGGCATTGAGGTGATCCTCCCCAAGGGGTTCATACAGGTACGACCCGTATGACCGGTTAAATTGATTGATGTGGTTCCGTTTAGCTCGATACCTGTTACCGGCCAGGTCAATGAGATCTTTTGTAACGTAAACATAATCAAAATGTTCCCGGGCAAGCTGTGCCGCCATCTGCGGCTTGCCTGCCAGTTCGGAGACCAGCCTGCTGTCTGCCCGCTCAATAGAGGGAAATAGCACCCCTTTTTCATCACTTAGCCACTCAAGAAGGAGCACGGCAACGTCCGCGCGCATTGCAGGACCGACAGGTTCCATGGCGAAATGCGGCCCTTCACCTTCCACTCCTGTTATGCATAACCAGTCTTTATAAACCGACCATTGAAAACTATAATGGTTCCGCCATATAAAAAGATTTGTGAAGGTCAGCTCCGATGTCCCCGGGCCGTATTTGATAAGGACCTCCCTGATGAAAGGACGGTCGTCTAACTCGATGGGCCTGAAATGAGGGAACCGGGGAATGGGCTGCATCTTTTCATATTGAACCGAAAACCGGTCTTTTGTCAAGAAGTAGGGGCAGGGGAGGGTTCAGGGTTCAGAGAAAGACAAAAAAAGGCTAAAGCTTTGCTTTTTCTTTTCTGATCTCTGTATCCTTAATTTTGGGCTCTGTCTGTTTTGTTTCTCTCTGGCCCCTGAGCCCTGAACCCTTACCCCTTTCATGACCCCTTTCCCTTTTCCCTGCCTTTTGTGTTACAATGATATGCATGGATCATAAGAACCTCGCCGTAGGGTTGGATTCGAACAAGATCCACCACATCACGCAGTCGCTCTCGATGTACCTGCAGGGTAAGGAAAAACCGCTTGGCCTGTCGCTTATCTCTTTCTTTTCCCGGGGACATTTGCTGATAGAAGATCTTCCAGGACTCGGAAAAACCACCCTCGCCATCGGTATTGCCAAGTCCCTGGACCTTACCTTCGGACGGATCCAGTGTACGAGCGATCTTCTCCCCACAGACATAACCGGCCTGTCCATCTACAATAAGACCACGGGCGAGTTCGATTTTCATCCCGGACCGATCTTCAACAACATTGTGCTCTGCGACGAGATCAACCGGGCCACACCCAAGACACAGAGTGCCCTTCTCGAAGCCATGGAGGAAAAGCAGGTCACCATCGAGGGAAAGACATACAAGCTCCCCAAGCTTTTTTGCGTCATAGCGACACAGAACCCTGCCGAGCAATTCGGCACATTCCCTCTCCCGGAATCACAACTCGACAGGTTCATGATGAAGATAAGCATCGGCTATCCTTCGCGTGAGGCTGAGAAAGAGATACTCAAGATCGGCAGCAAAAGAGAGGGCATATACCTTATCGAACCAGTCGTCAACCAGGACGAGGTGTCCCGGATACAGGAAGAGATCTCTTACAGTATCTATGTTTCCGACAAGATCCTTGAGTACACCCTTTCCATCATACAGAAGACAAGAACGAGCGAGTACCTTTCTGCCGGCCTCTCAACAAGAGGGGCGCTGACGATCATCAATACGGCGAAAACCAACGCTTTTTTCAATGAAAGGAACTTTGTCATCCCTGAAGACATAAAGGACCTCATCGAATACACCATCCCGCACCGTGTGATCTTCAAAGAGGAATACGAGAACCTCAACAAAAGGGAGATTGTAAAATCAATAGTAGACACGGTACCCACACCCCTGTAATAAAGATCTCCAAAGCAGGTTTCATCTACATCGCCCTCACCATCTTTCTCGGCATAGCGGCGGCCAACACGAACAACAACCTCGTTTTTCTCGTCGTGTCGGCGCTGCTCAGCTTCATGAGCATTTCCGGTGTCTTCGGCAAGAACAACCTCTCAAAGCTGGACCTTGTGATCGAATTTCCCCAGGAGATATACGCGGGAAACCAGTTTCCGGTGAAGATCACCATGCAGAACCGGCGCAAGTTCCTGCCTGCCTTCCTGATCGGCCTTTCGGCTGAAAGGATCTCCGCGCTTCTGCCGTTCACGCCCAATAAGGGTGAGGCTTCATTATACACCAGCGTGACCTTTCCAAAGCGCGGCCTGCACACCATCGATAAGCCCTATGTTTTTTCCGTATTTCCATTCAATTTTTTCACGCGTTTCAAAAAGCTGGACCGCACCTATACCATCACAGTTCTGCCGTCGCTAAAGGCCTGTGATCTGGCGAACCTTTATCGAAGGGAGAGGAAAACGAGAGGTGAAAAGACCTCCGACAAGATAGGGTATGACGCGGACATCATCTCCATACGGGAATACGTGCGGGGAGACCCCCTTAAATACATCCACTGGAAGGCCACGGCCAAGACGGGCAAGCTCAAGACGAAAGAACATTCCTCACTTTCATATCAGCCGGTCACCATCGATTTCGACAGGGTCCTCATCAAGGATACCGAAGAACGCATATCCTGCGTCGCCTACACGATCGTCCAGCTCATCAAGGCCAATGTGCCAGTGGGGCTTAAGATAAACGGACGGCTCTACCCTCCCGACGTGACCGCCGTTCATAAATTGAATATGCTCAAGGAGTTGGCGATGTACGAACAGGGCTCAGGGGCCAGGGAATAGGGGTCAGAGAAAAATGAAGATTGGTACCATAGAAGTCAAACGTAAGTCTGTAAATCCGGAGATCTTTATAATCTTCTTTCTGCCCCCTGAGCCCTGCCCCCTGAGCCCTGCCTCTTCTTTCCCATACCGAGGTCCCCGAGGCTTATGATCGCGGTCAATTTCACACAGCTGAAAGTGAGCACCATTGTCAACATCTCCGCGTACATTACCGGTATACTATGCATTGTGGCCGTATCCGGTCAGATCCATTTATTTTACCTCATTCTTCTGCTTGCCATGATGGCCCTTTCGATCTATCTGGAATTCAAAAGGATCTTCATCCCCAGGTGGCTCCTGACCGTTTTTTCCGTTGCTGTCGTTGTCTTTTTTTTCCTGCAGATCAGCATGCAGGACCTCATCGCGCAAATGATGGAAGCGCTTTTCGTCCTTCTCGGGATCAAGTTCCTCGAACAAAAGAAGGTCCGGGATTTTATGCAGATATACGCCCTGGCGCTCTTCGTTCTCGCGGGACTCGGCCTGTTGACGCTGAGCATGACCTTTGTCCTCTATCTTCTTGTCTTTTTCTTCCTCCTCTCTCTTTCGCTTGTCTTTCTCACGTTTTATTCCCAGGACCCGTCCCTTGAGCTTACGAACCATACCATCAAAAAAATGGTCGTCAAATGCCTCTGGATACCGCTGCTCGCAATCCCTTTATCTGCGGTCATGTTCGTCATCCTGCCGCGCACACATTATCCTATTCTCACCTTTCTCAACAGGCCCGACAAGGCCAGGACCGGTTTTACCGACAACGTCATGCTTGGACAGGTCTCGGACATCCAGGAAGACGAGAGCATATTGTTCAGGGCCACCATGGACAGGATCGATGATGAGTCTCTCTACTGGAGGGGGATCACCCTTGACCTTTTTGACGGCACCTCCTGGAAGGCCACCGGCAGACGTCTTTATTCCCATGCCACCGCGAGGGGTCCGACTGGAAGACCGGTGAATCAGACCATTTACCTCGAACCGTATCAGAATTCCTATGTCTTCGCCCTGGACAAACCGATCTTTGTTGATCTGAGGAGGATAAGAAAGAACGAAGACCTCACATTCACAATGTCCGGTTCCATTGATAAACGGGTGCGCTATACCGCCCTGTCGATAGTCTCCAGGGTGATTCCCGAAGAAAATATTGACCTTGGATCCAATCTCCAACTACCTGCAAACCTTTCGCCTAAGATCATTTCCCTCGCCAGGGGACTCACCCTCCAGGGCAACAAAGACGGTACCCTGCGGAACATTTACGATCATTTGCACTCCGGCCGCTACCGATATTCACTGACGAGCCTTCCCGTGACAAAGAATCCCCTTGAGAATTTCCTCTTCGAGTCCCGTTTCGGTAATTGCGAGTACTTCGCGTCGGCAATGGCGGTCATGCTCCGTGTCAACGATATTCCCTCAAGGCTCGTAGGCGGATACCGAGGCGGGTACTACAATGAAATAGGCAGTTACTATCTTGTTCCACAGAAAAATGCCCACATCTGGGTAGAGGCCCATATCGCCGGGCAGGGGTGGGTCCGTTTCGATCCCACACCTGCCTCCGCAGAAACCTTCGCCCGATCAAAGGGAGGCGTTCTCCTGCGCCTTCAGCTTATTTTTCGATACTATAAACTATTACTGGTATGGTATTGTCCTGACATATGACCTGGAAAAACAGGCCTCCATTGCGCGGGCCTTTGTGGCCGAATTGAAAAAACCGTCATTCTCTTTTTCCTTTCCGAAAGGGAAAACATTGAAGTATTTCGGTCTGTCCGTCCTGGTCATCGGATCGATCTTTCTCGCGTGGTTCCTCCTGACATCGGTACGGTCAGGCGAGGAAAGGATAATGGACGATTTCATGAAAAGGCTGAAGGATGCCGGATATGTGAAAGAAAGATCACAGGGACTCGAAGAATTCCTGTCCGCCATTGACGATGAAAACCTCAAACGGGGTGCCTTTGAGTTTGTAAGGGAATTCGAAAAGATCTATTATCAGGACAAACGCTTCACAACCGAAGACCTGAGAAAGCTGAAAGACCTTGTAAGAGCTCTTGACAGGGGTTTTTAGGCACGTGTTTACCCCTTGACACGGTGAAAATGCTCTGTTAACATGAAGCTGTTATTGAGTATGAATTATCATGTTGTCTGCTCATTTTTTTTACAGTTTTTTGAGACCCCACACAATGATCACGGGAGATTAGATGGCAGCAGCCAAAAAAACTGCTCAACAATGGTTTATTGAGGCCTACAACTATCATCTCATCGAGCAGTCATTCGACAAGGCGGTCAAAGCCTATAAAAAGTGTATCCAGCTCGATCCCGGGTACACGGACGCATACGTCAACCTGGGCCTTATCCATTTAAAAAAACAACAATACGAAAAAGCCCTCCAGTATTTCGCCCGTGTCGTGCAGCTTGAACCCGACAATATCGAGGTCTACATCAACCTCGGTTATGCCTACGAGAAAATGGAGCGTTTCGGCAGCGCCAGGCAGATGTACGAACATGCTCTAAAGCTTGATCCGAAACACATGGAAGCCTTTATAAATCTCGCAAATATCGCTGAGATGCAGGCCGATTACAACGGGGCGATAGATCTCTGGAAAAAGGCCATTGAAGTGGACCCTAACGCCGCGCAGCCCCACTTTTTTATGGCTTCCATATACGACAGGCACGACATGTTCGACGAGGCGATAGAAGAATACCGCCGTGCACTCGAGATCGACCCGCACCACCTGAGGGCCCTCCTCAATCTTGGACGCCTTTTTGTTCAGCAGGACGAGCTTCGAAAAGCTTTTGAATCTTTTTCCCGTGTCATCGAGCTGAACGGGGACAACACGGAAGCATGGAACTATCTTGGCTACATTTACGAAACGCTGGGGAGCGTCGAACACGCGATCTTCGCATACAGCAAATCCCTGATCATAAACAACTACCAGGAAGATGCTCACTACAACCTTGCGCGACTGCAATATATACAGTATAGATCGAACCCTGACCCGGCGGTTCTGGAAGGTATCAAGGGCAGGCTTCAATACGTGCTTTCCGTTAACCCCCGGCACCGGGAAGCGAAACAACTGACCGGTATGATCCAATTGCACAGGTCACGACAACAAAATGGCCTGCAAAAAAATAACCAATGACCAAATCCGGTACATTGGAAATTATTAAAGTCTCCTTCTGATCTGGCTAAGCCCTTTACTGTTGAATCTGGGCCCTGGGTCCTAATCCTTATCTTACCCTCCCAACCTCTTCATTACAACGCTCAATATCTCGCTCCATACTGAAACCGGATCGACCGTCGGGGAAGCCGTCAGCTGGGGATTTTTCTCAAGTGTCTGTGCCGCCAGGACCCCGGCAACCTTTCTCTTTTGATCAACGCTTGCCGCAACTGTCTGTTCGGCAATGTGTGGCGGTATCTCTATCTTGATCTTGCAACCGGCAATAAATGCAACTTCAGGATCTTCTTCCGGTTGTCCCGGAAAACCCTCTGCGGGCGGCTGTATAGGCGGCTTTGCAACCTCTGCCATCTCTTGTTGAAGTGGCGGAGGTGGTGGCGGAGGAGACGGTGGAGGTGGAGGTGGGGGGAGGAGACGGTGGAGGCGGTGGAGGAGGTGGGGTGGAGGAGGAGGCGCTACCTTTTCGATGACCTCTTCTTTAAATTCCTCGGCTTCCGGTTCTTCCTTGAGCTTCTTCCTTGGCTTCCGGTTCTTCCCTTGTTCTTCCTCAGCTTCTTCCTTGGCTTCCGGTTCTTCCCTTAGTTCTTCCTCCGGTTCTTCCTCGATCTTTACCGGTGGTGTCTGTTCGATTTCGGGAAGTTCAACTTCTTCTTCCTGAGGGCTTTCGAACTGCTCGATGATCGGTGGAGGTGGTGGGGAGGAGGCGGCGGAGGAGGCGGCGGCGGAGGCGGCGGAGCCATTTTCTCAGGCTCAAAGGCCGCCTCTGCCGGCGGTTCTCCCACGGGTAATTCCGGGAGCGAAACAGGCTTCTCCGGAGAAAACGGCGGAGGTGGCGGTGTCTTCAACGAAACATCCGGTGGCGGAGGAGGCGGAGGTGGCGGCGGAGGGCGTAAACACGGGTTTCTGGGGTTCTTCGAACCTTCTCACCTGCCCGGGTGCTTCCATCGGTGCGGCTTCCTCTTCGGCCAGCTTCCTGACCGGTCTTTCCTTCAGTGTCCTTTTCTGCACTGCCGGACCGGTCATCTTTGCGAAACGTTGTCCGATCTGCTGTACAACATCTCCGGTGATCTCGTTAAAGCTGTTAGTCTCACCGGCCTTCAAGCATAACTTAGCTATTTTATTAATGAGACGGGGCACACCATTTTCCGAATATTTATAAAGCCAGTGAATGGCATCATCGGTAAAGATGTTTTTTGAAGCGCCTGCCATTTTCAGCCTCATATCTATATAGTTCCTGACAAGCTCTTCATTGTGCATCTTCTCGATCCTGTTATAGGTACCGATACGCTGAAAAAGGTTTGCCCTCTTGGGATGTTCGAGCCGTTTGGCCAGTTCCATCTGGCCCGCAAGAACGATCGTAAAAAGGTTACGGTTGTCGTCCTGCATATTGGTGAGAAGCCTCAAACTTTCGAGGTTAGTGGGAGAGATCGCGTTCGCTTCATCGATAAAGACCAGGACCTTCCTTCCTTCATCTGCTGTTTCAAAAAGCAGTTTGTTAAAGACCTCAAGGAGCTCCGTTTTACCACGGATCTCACATTCTTTACCTGTCAACTGACCGATTATCTCCCGCAGGATCTGCACGAAGGACATATCCGGGTTGGTAACAAAGGCGATCTTATATTTGCTCTGGTCCAACGAATCAAGGATCAGCCTCAAAGATAAGGTCTTGCCGAGGCCAACATCACCCACGATGACCGTCAAACATTCGTTGCCTTCTTCAATTGCAAAGAGTGTTTCGGCAACGGTGTTTTCCACGGAAAGATGAGCATCAACATACATCGAAGGGTCCGGCACATTATCGAATGGCGGCTTTCTTAAACCCCAGTAATCGGTGTACATGTATATGTCCTCCTTCTATCAGGCAACAGACCGGATCTTTCTGACCCCCACCAACATCATAACAGTTACTTGCCTTTCCCGTTATATCTGTATACTGCCACTTAGATACTCCACAACGTCTTCAAGAAGAAAGCGCCTTAACTTCCCTATTTTGTAACTCTTGAGCTCTTTCTCCTTCACAAGCCGGTACAGCATGCTTTTGCTTATCTGAAGCATCGTCGCTACGTCTTGAGGATTTAACATGCGTGTGGTGTAAACCGGTTTAAAGTGGAAATTGAATGCAGTCTTTCCGTCAGCGGTCTGCTCCATGGACATCTTGACACCATGGTGTTTACCGCTCAAAAGGTCCTTGATGCAGTTCATTGACTGGACGATCTGGGACTGCTGGGGACTGAGCTGAATGGAGAAGATCTGTTCTTCCTCACCGGCCACTTCCTTGAATATGAGGTGATCACCATCATGAATATCAAAAGCCTCGGGCATACCTATCACCGGAGGGTTTGAAACTTCCTGCATCTGCTCGATCTCCTTGACTTCCTGGTCCCGAACAGGACTTGTGACAGGGGCGGTTGCATGAATTTCTACGATGGGGTCTTGTGATATTTGTGCTGTTGTTTTTCTCCGTTTGACAATACAAATCTTTTCCATGACTCCCCTTTTCGTAAGGTTTTTATAATATTTTTCAGTTATAGCATTTTCATAATATCTCTTTACTTCATAGTCAATACCGACATTTATGTGAATTCTATATTAATTTACTTACAAAAACAAGCTCTATTACATTAAAACTTATTCTAAAAAAGGTGTCAACCAAATTTCCAAACATCGGAAGAACGCTCCGGAAATTACCTCATTTTTTAAGTTTTTTATTCATCTTAAGGCACGGGGAGCACGACAGGCCTTCCGCCCTGCATTTGGCTCTCCGTTTTCCACTTATAAGGTTGGTTCCACTTCCTTCCCCTACCCATCAGTTGCCCATAGCCTGTCGAGAGCACCTGGATCGAAACCGGAACAGGTTTGTCATTGCCCATGTTGGGACGCCACTCGAGAAGCAGGAAAATGCCCCGTGTCCTCGCTTTTTCAGGCAGGCTGATGACAGCCTCGTAGAGGGGCCCCTTGTAACCCTGATCATAGGGCGCATCCACCCTTCTCATGACAAGCTCGTACTTCATGGAAACCTTATCAAAAGGATGGTTATCAAGGGCATAGACCCTCATCCTGGCGGGGTCCCCCTTATGCCTCAATAAGACCGCATATGCATAACCGGGATAAAGGGACGTCTGGTAGATCGCGTACCACGCGTCTTTCTGATTGGTGAATCTCTCCAGGGGGCTTCCGGCAGGAAAAAAGAAATTGGTGTGTATCGGCAGATCATCGGGATAAAGGGCCGCCACAGGCGGGCCATCGTTGTATGCACGGCCATCCCCGAAAAATGACAACAAAAGCAGGATGGCCAGGACAAGACCGGACCGCTTCGCGTGTCCCCTCATCAATCCTCACCATATCTCACGATCAGTTCATATACCGCGGCTTCTATGCAGGACCGAAGGGCCTTATCTACGCCCTCTTTCCTGACTGCCTTGAAGTTCGCATCGGGACTGAGAGGGACCGATTTACCGCTCAGTCCTGCTATTGACTGGGCAAGCCTGCCCATGCCCGATACTCCACCGCCTTTTGTCACGATCTTTTTGCGAACGTTGACCGAATCAAGTACAAGGCCGGTTTGAGCATCGACGATCCGGACATCGAGGCCGATACTGTCGGAGCTTTTCGCGCCTCCGACATCCATACCGCCCACGGAAACCCCGCCCTCTGTCTGGGATTCTCCCGGATTGGCCTCGGATACGGTCCCTTCAAATATATACTGGGCACCGGCAAGTTTTGTCTGACCCGCTCTGCCTGTTGCCATTCCACCGCCCTGCAGCTGTTTTTCACGCATCACGCCTTCGTTGAGCCTCTGTCTCTCGGCAACAGCGAAGTAGCCCGACTTGATAAGCGCCGTTGTGAACATGTCCGTTGCGCCACCGGCGGCGACTTCCGGGACGGAGCTTCTAAATTCATAAATGGTGACAATTTTCCTCTGACCTTTGGGGCGCTTCAGGCCTTGCAGTTTTTTGGTCGTCCTTGAACTATCCACAACCGGGTCTTCTTCGTCGGCAAAAACAACCCCGACAAAAGCCAGGGCAAAGACAGCTGCCACGATGATAGCAATATACTTTCTAATTTTCATAGCAAAACCTCCATTATGCATGACACAGTATGAGATGATCCCTTTACGGTGCTGATTTATTGTTCAGCGAATAGCGCTCAACAACGTTCCCGGGAAACTGGACCGCCATTTCTTCTCCCTGGAATTCCACATTGTCCGGTATGGAACGTATCTCCCTGGCATCCTGCGGGTCACATTGTGCCAGATTGATTGCAATGGCCCCATATTCCTGGCGTTGGCGTACCTTGAAGACCACCACGTTCCAGCTGCCGTCGGGGGACCTGAAGATCTTCTGGACCCTGTCCTGGCCGAGCGCCACGTGGTTTATTTCCTGTCCCGATTGATCGATGAGCGCAATACTGGTCCTGTCTTCACTGAGCTGTATCTTGCAGGCGGCCTGCATACCCTGCTGAGGAGGCATACCCTGTTGAGGAGGCATACCCTGCTGAGGAGGCATACCCTGTTGAGGAGGCATACCCTGTTGAGGAGGCATACCCTGTTGAGGAGGCATACCCTGTTGAGGAGGCATACCCTGCTGAGGAGGCATACCCTGCTGTATGGGTTGCATCTGGCCGGACGGCACATTGCCTCTTGCCTGGCCCCCTGTCCTGCGCTGCATGTCTGTCTGTGTCTGAGCGCTGTCGTATGCCTTCACGGGAGGGCTTGTGCCGACGGAGGACGAATCCGGGTAAGAGGTGAACCCTTGTTGTGATTGGTCGTCCGACTGGTAAGGCGTCCCCTGGTCCGACTGGTAAAAAATCCCCTGGTCCTGACCCGTCTGAGAAACTGCGCCTGTGGCTGTATCCTGCTGTGTTTGCTGACCCTGGGTCGTCTGACCTGTTCCGGACTTCGTTGGCCTCAACGCCGGACGTTTTATGACGTCAGGGACCGGCTGGACCTGTTTCTGGATCGGTCTGAGCTTGCTGTCATTCGTAAGCTGCGCAAAAACCAATGACAACCCTGAAAGCCCATCATGCCCGTGGGGCCCTGAAGACTGTGCCGGTCTCAGATCCAATAGCAGAAAGATCGTAACCAGTAAAATAAACAGAATGCACTTTGTTGTTTTCATGAACGAACACCTTCCGGGAAGGTTATACAATATACTTACCAACTTATCTGACAATATAAAAGATGGGGCTGCCCCTGTCAATGCATTTCTCCCGATGCATTATAGCACCACAATGCCGGGTTGCAGGTATATCCTGTTGCAATTGCCTACAGGAATAAGATAACATTTCAACTATCGAACATAGGCCATGTCAAAAAACCCCCTCATCGCCATACGGTTGCTGCTTGCGAAACGCCTGACACCGGCGCGGACCTTTGTCCTCGGTTTCATTTTCGTCATCCTCATCGGCGCCCTGTTCCTGTGGTTCCCGGCGAGTTCTTCCCACGGACGTCTTGGTTTCATTGACGCTCTTTTCACCTCAACGTCTGCGGTGTGCGTTACCGGCCTTACCGTTATCGACATAGGCAAGGACCTGTCGCCGGGCGGTCAGGTCATAACCCTTATCCTCTTCCAGATAGGGGGCCTTGGCATCACAACATTTTCCGTGTTGTTCCTGGGAATGATGGGGTTCGGCATCTCCTTCAAGAGCAAGGAGATCGTCCAATCAACATTCATCCACAACCCCGGGGTCGATTTCCTCCACATCCTCAAGTCCGTCGTGTTCTATACCATTATTATCGAATCCATCGGAACGGCGGTACTCTTCATATGCTTCCTTCGAGATCTCACCCCGGGTATGGCATTATATCAAGCCGTCTACCATGCAATATCCGCCTTCAATAACTGCGGGTATTCGTTGTTCTCCGACAGTCTTATGTCTTACCGTGACGACGTGACGGTCAATTTCACAATTACCCTGTTGATCGTTGTCGGGGGGATCGGTTTCGTAGTTCTGCACGAGATCATTGATAGGGTCCGGGGGGTTCAAAAAAGGCTCTCGGTGCACACAAAAATAGTCCTCATAACAACTTGCGTTCTCATTGCCTCAGGAACGATATTGCTTTATGTCCTTGAAAAGAATCACCTGATGAAAGACCTGTCCTCCACGTCACGCTTTCTTGTCGCCTTCTTTCAGTCCATCTCGGCAAGGACCTGCGGTTTCAACACCGTAGATATCGGCCAGCTTACCAATGACTCCATACTTGTTCTCATCATACTCATGTTCATAGGGGCTTCGCCCGGGTCAACGGGCGGCGGGGTAAAGACAACGAGCGGCGCCATACTTTTTCTCCTCCTCTGGAACCGTCTCAGGGGAAGTGAGAACGTAAACGTCTTCAACAGGACCATCCCCAATGAGACGATCACGAAAACCATCTCCATCATCTTCGCTTCCGCCTTCTCCATAGTGCTTATCACTTCGTTACTGCTCTTTGCCCAGTCGTCCCAGCCGCACGTGGCCCAGAGCCGTCATTTTTTTCTGGAATATCTTTTTGAGGCAGTTTCGGCATTCGGTACCGTGGGCCTCTCCATGGGAGTCACACCGCAGATGAACAACGCGCAAAAACTCGCCACCGTTCTTCTAATGTTCGCGGGGCGCGTAGGCCCGCTTACGTTCGCCCTCGCCCTGACCCTTGCGTCACGAAAGAAAAGCATCACCTACGCCAAAGAAACGGTAATGGTAGGTTAAGGAGAAAAAAACATGAAAAAGGTTGTCGTCATTGGTATCGGCATCTTCGGTTTCAACGTGGTAAAAGAGCTTTACGAAAATGGTGTAGAGGTCATTGCCATCGACAAGGACAAAGATGTTGTCCAGCACGTAAAGGATTTTGCCACCAAGGCGATCGTGAGCGACGGCCTTGACAAGGATATACTGGGGTCCCTGGGCCTGCATGAGAATGATGTGGTGATCGTCTCCTTCGGTGAGGACCTGGCGGCAAGCACCCTTATCACGCTCCACCTCAAGCATCTCAGGATCAGGAACATCATTGTGAAGGCCCCTAATATGGAATACAAACAGGTCCTGGAAAGCGTCGGTGCAACGGAGGTCATCATCCCGGAAAAGGAGATGGCAAGCAAGATCGCGAAAAGCCTGGTCTCTCCAAACATTCTCGATTATATCCCTCTGACGGAGGACTACATAATAGGCGAGATAGCCCCGCCGGCGGCCTTTCTCGGAAAGACCCTCGCGGATGTCCATCTGCGAAGCAAGTACAGTGTCAACGTCATTGCCATCAGGGACATGCTCACGGACACGATGAAGATGGTACCGGCCAAATACACCATAAAGGACAGCGAGATCCTCGTCGTCATCGGCAAATCGAAAGACATCGACAGGATCAAGTAAATGAGGCCGGCTGTGATTGTCGAACCCCGAGGAGAAACAGGATGGAAAATGACGTCCCCGAAGAACTGTCGATATTAAAAAAAATAGAACGCAGGGTCATCGGCCCTCCCCGTGATATCCACGAGCCTTCCCTCTTTCACAAACTGTCTCTTGTCCCTCTTCTCGCCTGGATAGGATTGGGAGCCGACGGACTTTCTTCATCATCATACGGGCCCGAAGAGGCCTTCAGGGTCATCGGCCAGCATACGTACCTGGCGCTTTTTCTGGCGCTTGCCACCGCGTTTACCGTATTCATCATCTCTTATTCCTACTCAAGGATCATTGAACATTTCCCTCACGGGGGCGGGGGCTACATCGTCGCTTCGCACACGATCAATGAAAATGTCGGTGTTGTGTCCGGTTGCGCTCTACTGGTGGATTATATGCTGACCATAACGGTATCACTCGTTGCCTGCGGCGATGCCATCTTCAGTTTTTTTCCGATGGCCTTCCAACATTATAAGCTCTTTTTCGTCGGCTTCCTTGTTTGCGCCCTTGTCATTCTCAACCTCAGGGGGGTCAAGGAATCCATCGCCATCCTTGCGCCCATTTTCGTGATCTTTGTGGTAACCCACATCCTCCTGATAGGTTACGGCATCTCCAGCCACATCCCACAGGTGAGGCCTCTCTTTAATGAATCCCGGGCCTCATTCGGGCACGACATGGCAACCATCGGCCTCATCGGTCTTTTCGCCGTCTTCCTGCGGGCCTTTTCCCTCGGCGCGGGAACATATACCGGTATAGAGGCTGTCTCGAACGGCATGCAGATCATGCGTGAGCCAAAAGTACAAACGGGGAAGCGCACCATGGCTTATATGGCGGTATCACTTGCAATAACTGCCGGCGGCCTTTTCTTCTGCTACTTCCTTTTCGGGATCCAGCCCTCGGAAGGCAGGACACTAAACGCTGTCCTTGCCGACAGCGTTTTTGGGTCATGGCCGTTGGGAAAATGGATAGCCCTTATCACGATCCTTTCGGAAGGGGTCCTCCTTATCGTGGCCGCCCAGGCAGGTTTCATTGACGGCCCCAGGGTGATGTCCAATATGGCCGTCGATTCCTGGCTCCCGAGGCGCTTTGCCGCACTATCGGAGCGCCTTTCCATGCAAAATGGCGTACTTGTTATGGGGCTTGCCGCGCTGGCCCTTCTTATTTACACAAAAGGTTCCATCTCGGCCCTTATTATCATGTATTCCATCAACGTCTTCCTCACTTTTTCACTGTCGCAGGCAGGAATGATCAGGTTCTTTTTGAAAAACAAGAACAGGGATGGGAAGTGGAAAAAACACATCATCATCCATATCGTCGGCTTTGTCCTCTGTTTCACCATCCTCATTGTCACTGTTTACGAGAAGCTGGGGGAAGGCGGCTGGATCACCCTCCTTATCACATCCTGTGTCATCGGCCTGTGCTATCTCATACGCGGCCATTACCGGAAGGTCCGTGACAGCATCCGCCATCTTGAAGAAACGCTCTCCGACCTACCCGCCACAACCCATTTCAATAACAACCCCATCGACCCGAAAGAGATGACGGCCATCCTCCTCGTGGGCGGCTTTAGCGGCTTCGGGCTCCACACCCTTCTGTCGGTTGTCAGGAACTTCCCCAATATTTACAAGAATTTTATCTTTGTGTCCGTTGCCGAAGTGGATTCGGGAACGTTCAAGGGGATCGCCGAGATGGAGGCGCTCAAGGAATCGGCAATTACAGGGCTTAAAAAATACGTGAAGATAACCCGCGCTCACGGGTTCCCTGCCGATTACCGCATGGACATCGCGACCGACGTAGTGGACAGTGTCACCGAACTGGTGGGGTCGACGGTCAAAGAGTTTCCGCTCTCAACGGTCTTTACGGGAAAACTTGTCTTCAAGAAAGAGAACCCCTTCCAGAGGATCCTCCACAACGAGACCGCTTATGCCATACAGCGGCGCCTCCAGTGGAACGGTATTGCCGCCATGATCCTTCCGATCAGGGTCAGCGTATAAGAAAATGAGGTGGCATCAGCCGCTCCGGGGCGTACCGGGACTATTTTCCCGGGGCTTCCCGCACTTCCGGGTCATTTCATTATAAATGTCATGACCAGGGCAAATACCGCGTATGTTTCCGGCATTGCTCCCGCAACCATCGCATTGGCCAGAGTGTTCTTCTCTTCGAGAATACTCCTGATACCGGCCGCGCACACGATCCCCTGGTACCAGGCACTGAACAGCAGGGTAAATCCGAAGATCGCCGCCTTCCCGGCCGTTGTATACGGGTCCGTCGTAAGCCCTTCCATGTTGGCAAAGAGTACGACGATCGCATAGATACCCTGGGTCGATGGCATGAGGGCAACGGCAATGTTCTTGAAAAAATTTTCTTTCCCCCCTCCCAGAAGAGCGGAAAATGAAATGCCGAGGCCGATCGCCGAACCTGCGAGTCCCATCGACAGGCTGAAACCCATAATGACCCTGGCGACAAGTGTCGCCATTTCTTTTTGATCGGATGCCCCCTGGGCCAGAGCGGACGAAAAAATACCGGCAACCAGCACAAGGGCACACGAGATCACGAGGACCCTGATATTCTTTACCATGTCATGAACCCCTTTCCACTTTAAATGGTTTATACTCCGTACCCCCTCCTCGATAAAAGCTCTTGAAGGTCTCAACAAAATGGAGCCGTGCCGAGTGAACGGCACTTCCAAGGATCGAGAGGACCAGGTTGAACGTATGTCCGAAAACGAGAAGGATGACTGACAGAATTGCGCCGATGACGGGTCCTGCCGCCTGGTAGACCATGCCGGCCAGGGTGTTCATCACCGAAGCAATGGCCGTTGTCGCGATGCCCAGCCCGAACAGGCGGGCGTAAGAGAGCAGGTCGCCGACGATCCCCGTCAAACCGTATATGCTATATAGGCCCAACCCGATCCTGATCAACCAGTTCCTATCCTGTGATGCAAAAAAGAAGTTGATCAGGACCCCTGCGGCAAGCAACATCAATCCACCGTAATACAAGGGAAGGTAGAGCGGCAAGGAAGGGTCCGGGAACCAGATGCTGCGACTGACAAGAAGCGCCCCGCCCCACAGAACACCCAGCAGACCTGCCTTTCGAAGCTGGTCGATCCTTGAGACACCCTGGAGGATACCGAGTATGTACGAAAAAGACAGGTGGGCCACCCCAAAAGCAAGGCTTGCGTAAAAAAGGATCATCGGGTCCCCGTGGTCCTGATGGATATTAACAAGCACCCATTGACGGGAGGTAAAATTGTAACCAAAGACGGATCCCGTTATGAGGCCGATCACGATCGCCGCAACCGAGAACAACTGGCACAGCTTCATTACCAACGCAAGGTTCTCGAAGAGATCGCCGTAGCGTTTCACGATCAGGTACGAAGCCAGCCAAAATACCGCCCCGTATCCTGCGTCACCTAAACAGATCCCGAAAAAAAGGATCATGAAGGGGGCAAAAAAGTATGAAGGGTCCAGACTCCGGTAGTTCGGCAGGCCATAAAGCTTTATAAGCGGCTCGATCTTTTTGAAAAACCAGTTGTTCTTCAATAGCACCGGAGGGGTCTCGTCCTCTGCGGGATCCCTGGTGGTCAAAGTTATTGCAAGCTCTGCCGTACTCGCCTCTTGCATGAAATCTTCCTCAAGATCTGAAGGCAGCCAACCCTGAAGACCGAAAAGCAATCCCTCGGAATACAACGTGCCGAGGTGTTCGGTATAGTTTGCCTCATTCAACAAGTTTAGATATTGGCCCTTCAGGACCTCGACCCTGTCACCCATGCCGGAGAGCTCCGCGATGATCGCCTCCTCTTTCTCCGTAAGCAGGCGCATTTCTTCGGTCGCCTCGAACAATCCCTTTTCTGGATGCTTGAGAGGCGTAGCCCAGGGCAACTCGATGGGTACACCCGTGCTGATCGTGAAAAAGAGAAGTTCAGGCTTACGGGCCACGACCTGCAGAAAGATGTCGCCCGGGAAGACCTGTACGTCAGCACCGGCAATATCATACTTGAATCGCTGAACAAAAACACCGTCCCCTTCCAGCGCCTTGAGAACGGAAGGGTTGAAATCCCCCCACGAGCGCAGCTCTTTGACAAGTTTTTCAAGCGATGCCTTCCGGTTATGGACTTCCCGCAGGGCTTCAAGCTGTCCTTCACAATAGGAGGGTACTTCTTCATCGGTTATGAGAACACAAGTCTTTTTTTTGTGGCCGACGAATTTCCTTACAGATCCGTATGTCTGCCAGGCCCTTCTCATTTCATGGACAGCGGCGGCGTTCCTGCTCTCATCGTCTCCTGCCAGTTTTTTTATCGGTTCAACGTGAAAAACACCCGTTTTCCGGATAAGCTCCAGGGTCATTTCCTTGTCATCGGCAAGGCCGGCGATGAAAACTCTTTTCATCTTTGTTATAGCCAATTACGCTCCCTTTACCCTTACCCTTTTACTTTCACCAGGCATCACGGGTTAGCATAATAAGATGCTTCCTCGCTAAGCCTCTTTGCTGCCTTAGCCACTCCGACTGCCGCCGCCTGCTGGTCCTGGAGATGGACAGTGACCCTCCTGATGGATTCAATACATCGCGGGACAAGTCTTCGTTCGTAGAGGTTGATACGCTGGCTTGTTTTCCTGAACTCCCTTTCCAGGCCGTGCTCCTGCTCCTCAAGCGTCCTGATCCTCTCCCTGATGGATATGGACTCCCTCGTTCTCAGCAGGACAAGGTCGAAACTGTAAGGTGTCACAAAAAGACTGTATCCCGGTTCATCAAAAACAACCTCTCGAAACTCCCGTAACCTTAACCCGGCTATATTCCGGTAAGAATATCGAACCTCCCTGACAGAGATGTAATACCTGAGGGTGTCTCCCATCATCCGGTATACCTGGGCCCAGGAGGCGATCTCCCTCATGGTCTCTTCAATGATCAGCTTCTGGGCTTCGATCTGCCTGCGGACGGAGGCCAAATGTATCAGAAGCTGCTGCTTCTTTGCCTCGAGAACAGGTAAAAAACGACCGTACATCGCCTTTTTTTGTTTCTGCTCCCTGAGATAAACCTTATTGAACCTGATCCGTTCTTCCATTATACCTTAAACCTGTCAACCGGCGTTCCTGGGCCAGTATTCGTCGATCATCGCCTGCTTGATCCCCACCTCATCAGGGCCGAAACACTCCGCGAGGGTCCTCCACCCGAGGTCAAGGGCATCGTTTATCCCTATGTCCACCCTTAGGTCCATGAACCGATCGAAGAAAAGTCTGCCATACTTCAAAAAACGCTCATCATCTTCGGTCTTTTCAAAGCCCATGGCCAGTTTCTGCTCAACCTCCCTGCTCCTTGCGAAAAGCCTGATCATGCTGTTCATGATATAGCCGTGATCCTCACGTGTCACATGGCCGATTACGAGCTGCTTCAGACGGGATAGCGATCCGAAGGGTTCTATGACCCCGTTCTTCAGGTACAACTGGCCTTCAGTAATATAACCGGTATTGTCCGGGACAGGATGGGTTACATCATCGCCCGGCATGGTGGTCACGGCAAGGATCGTGATGCTCCCTGCTCCGTCAAAGTCCACCGCTTTCTCATACCGGGCCGCAAGGTCGCTGTAAAGGGACCCCGGATAGCCAAGATTTGACGGGACCTGGTCCATGGAAATGGCGATCTCTTTCGTGGCATCGGCAAATGCCGTCATATCAGACAGTAGAACAAGGACCCGTTTCCCGCTGACGCCGAATTGTTCCGCAAGGGCGAGGGCCATATCCGGAACGATGAGTCTCTCCACGACAGGGTCTGAAGCGGTATGAATGAACATGACCGTTCTCGTCAACACCCCGGCCTCTTCAAAAGCATACCGGAACTTCAGGTATTCATCATGTTTCAGGCCGATTCCCCCGAGGACCACAACATCCGCATTGGCGCGTATCCCGACCCTGGTCAAAAGCTCATTGTAAGGCTCGCCGGCAGCGGCGAAAATTGGAAGTTTCTGGCTTTCAACAAGGGGGTTGAAAACATCGATCATCGGGACCCTTGTCTCTATGAAACCGCGGGGGATGATGCGTTTCACGGGGTTTACCGAAGGCCCGCCGACCTCCCGGCGAGGCAGTGACCTGAGATCTGCCCCCCCGTCAATGGGAACCCCCGAACCGTTGAATATCCTTCCAAGCATGGCGTCACCATAACCCACCTGCATCGGATGGCCCAGAAAACGGACCCGGTCACCCGTCGATATGCCCTTGGCCCCGGCAAAGACCTGAAGAAGGACCTCATCCCCGCGCAGCCTGATGACCTGGGCAAGAGATGTTTTTATCCTGCTCTTAACCACCGCCAGTTCTCCGTATCGGACACCCGTGGCCTCAACGGCAATGATATCTCCCTGGATCATGACGATCTGTGTGTATTCAACGATCATTCGTTCTTTGCCCCTTTTTGCAGCATTCTCTCGATCTCTTTACGATATTGCATGTATCCTTCGCCCTCAAAGGGGCAATATTTCATCTGAAAGAAAAGGTTTTGAAGATGTGTCATTTCCTTTTTCGCCTCTTCCTTGCTGCCGAACGAAAAGGGGGTATGCACCATGTCCATAAGCAGGAGGAAGCCGGACACCTGCCTCTCCCTGGGTGTCGCCCGGTCCACATTATCAAATGAATCCTGCTGCAGACAGACGGCATCGATGATCTCGGCCTCCAAAAAGATCGTAAGATCTTCAATGCTTATGCCTTCTTCACCGACTACGAGCATCATCTGACGGATCTCATCGCCCCGGTACAGGAACTCCCGGGCTTCTTCAACAAGGGATACCCAGTCCGGACTGAGCCGGTTCAGCGATTCTTCCATCTGTTTCATATAAACGCTCCATGAGATCAGGGGGTCTATCGCCGGATAACGCCTCTGGTCCGACCTTGCCCTGGATAATCCGTAAAAGGCCCCTACAACCTTGAGCGTGTTTTGGGTGACGGGTTCTTCGAAATTGCCGCCGGCGGGGGAAACGTTCCCGATGACCGTCAATGACCCTGTCGTATCATTATGGAGCCTGACCAGGCCGGCCCTTTCATAGAGCGCCGCGATCCGGCTCTCCAGGTAGGCGGGGAAGGCTTCTTCTCCCGGTATTTCCTCCATGCGCGCCGACGATTCCCGGAGCGCCTGCGCCCATCGCGATGTGCTGTCAGCCAGAAGAAGCACCTTCAATCCAAGCTGGCGGTAATATTCTCCCAACGTGATGCCCGTATAGATCGAGGCTTCCCTGGCGGCAACCGGCATGGAGGAAGTGTTGCAGATGATCACCGTGCGGTCCATGATGGGCCTGCCGGTCTTGGGGTCCTCCAATTTCGGAAATTCACGTATGGTCTCGACAACTTCACCGGCGCGCTCCCCGCAGGCAACGATGATGACGATATCCGTTTCCGCATAACGCGAGATGATCTGCTGCAGGACGGTCTTTCCGGCTCCGAATGGTCCGGGGATGCACGCCGTCCCCCCCTCGGCTATGGGGAAAAAAATATCGATCAGACGGCACTGGGTCAAAAGAGGGCGATCGGGCAGCAATCGTTCGCGGTAGCTTCGAATGGGGAGCTTGATCGGCCATTTTTGTTTCATCGACACCGGATGTTCATGACCGTCCGTGCTTACGAGGGTGGCAATCGTGTCTTCCACGGTATAAGAACCGCGCCGGACTATCCCGGCTACCTCCAGAACATCCTGAAAGACAAGGGGAACCATGATGTGGTGATCAAATATGCCTTCGGTGACCTTTCCCAAATAGTGGCCCGCTCTCACTTTTGCACCGGGTTGCACGAAAGGGGTGAATTCCCATCTTTTCTCTATGCTAAGGGCGTCGAGGTATTGTCCCCTCTGCAGGAAATAACCCTGGCCGTTCTCAAGTTCGCCCAGCGGGTTCTGAAGACCGTCGTAGATCTGCCCGAGCATACCCGGGCCCAGTGTCGCGGAAAGCAGTTCATCGGAAAAAACCACCGGGTCTCCCACTTTGATGCCCACGGTACCTTCAAATACCTGCACATCCGCCAGGCGCCCCCTTATCCTGATCACTTCCGCCTTCAGCCCGACACCGCTGAGCATGACATAGGCAACCTCGTTCATCATTATCTCACGGTTCCTGATCACCTCCACGGTAACCAGCGGGCCGTTCACGGCAAGGACCCGGCTCTCTATTGGATGTGCCAACTTCTAACCTCCGTTCGCAATGATATTTTCAGGGCCCCGGCACTCATACACCCCCTCCCAGCGGCTGAAAATACGGGATCTTTCAAGATAGGCGAGGACGGCATCACGTGAAAAAGGATCTGTTCCTTCATAATCGTAAATACGCTTCAGCCGCTCCTCGTCGAGGGATCGCTCCATCAACAGTGGACCCCGCTCCTCGTTCAGGTCGGACAGCATTGATGACATATCGAGGCTGCCCATCCAGGGAAGTATCTGGTGATCCTGTGCCTCTTCACCCATTTTTCTGGTCCGCAACGCAACAAGGCCGTTCCTCAGCCTGATCTCCCAGGACAGGTAATCAGCGAGAAAAAAGCACCCCATCTCCGATGCGAGCGAATAAGCGTGGGCGAAGTAGCGTTCCCACAGGTCGTCATAAATATAACGGCGGCGCTCCCGCCGGTCATTTTCCGCGAGGAAGGCCTTCATGAAGAAGGGCAGTTCGCGGCCTTGCTGTATCTGGTCGCGGCTGAGCATACCACCGGGAATAAAGACATCCCACCCCTTCTGCCAGTACTCAAAATTACAGGCATCCGTAAAATTAAGGCTCAGACCGACAAGCGGCGCGTCGTCCGGTTCGATGTTGCGCCTTACCAAAAGTGATGTCTCTGCAAAGGCGGCAGGGAGCTTGTCGCCAAGCGAAGAGGGCATTGCGGGGAGCAGGTTGATCAGAAAATAATAGCTTCCCATATTGAACAAACCTCAGCTCATATCAAAAAAATATTTTCGGAAACGGGGGGAACAAAATTCAACAAAGGCCTCCGGCAGGCCATCTTCAAAGTTAAAGTGCCTGCCTGTCTCACCCACCCCTATTCTGAAGCCGAAAGTCACCTTATCGGTAAAGTGGACCCTGACACCTTTGCCGGCCTTTTCCTTGAATTTCTCAAGAAAAAAATTTTCCATGGCGATTTTTTGCCTCTCGGGAAGGATTATATCGATACTGGCCTGACTGCCCTGGGACCCGAAGAACTCCCGGATCAGGGTTTCGAGAACCTCTCTCAGGAAATACGGGTCGTCAAGCACAGGGTTAAGCGCTTCCTCAACAACGGGCCGAATGATGGCCCTTTCAAGGCGCTCTTCCAGGAGCAGCAGGAAGTTCTGCGCCGCCGACTTCATTTCCATATCCATCTTTCTCCTGGTATCTTCGATCTCTCCCAGGTTCTTTTTCCCTTTTTCTTCTGCCTCACGTCTTGCTTCCAGAACGATCCGGTCCGCCTGAGCACGGGCCTCCCCGATGATCCTTTCCGCCTCCTCTTTCGCGGGCGCAAGGATTTTTTCCCTGAGTTCGCCGGTTATATCACCCAGTGTTCGTGTCATGGTCATCACCTTCGTCCTCTCCCTCCGTCCTGGTCCGTAACGGGTGGGGTTGTTGTTTGAAACGATTCCTTTTCGTCATCACTAAAAAAATGATACTTATTAAGTAATCGATTTGTGTGCATTTTGCAAGCGATATCGGACTGACGCCCCCCGAACAACGGTTTTGAAAAAAAATGCATTTTCGTGGAGATATTTTTGTTGTCTTATCAAACAAAAAAAGATAGGTTAATCAGGGATTGTTGAACAGGAACATGGACAGGTTAATTGGGGGTAACGCATTATGATGGTGATTACGGTCTCACGATCATACGGGTCCGCGGGAAGCCTTTTTGCACGCCGCCTTGCCGAGAGTCTCGGATATGTCTATGCCGATGAAACATTTATCAACAACATAGGCTACGATCTGGGGGTTTCCCAAGCCCTGCTGGTAAGTCTTGAGGACGAGCCAAGCCCTTCCCTGCTTGAGCGGGCCAAGGACCTGATGTCTCACAAAAGCTCCTTCAAATTGGCCCTCGCCGCCTGTGTTTACGACTTTGTCCTGAAAAACGACATTGTCTTCGTCGGCGGCGGAGCGCACATGATCCTTGAGGATTATCCCGGTATGGTGAGCATCCAGATCTTGAGGAACATGTCCGATCGCATCCGTGATATAGCCTTGGATAAAAAAATATCGTATGAGGAAGCCTTGAGCCTCATCGAGAAAAAGGACAGTGCAAAAAAGAAGTTCATCGGCTATTACTTCGACAGGGACCTCTTCGATCCCCTGAGATTCAATATCACATTCAACGCAAGCCTGGTGTCGCTCACCGATGCACTCGACATGTCGGCAAGTTACGCCAGAAAACACTTCTCGGAGGTCAACCGCGAAGAGGCGAAAATATTCCTGCGAAAAAAGCTTTTGGAAAAAAAGGCGGAGATAATTCTCGCAGGTCAGGACGTTACAGGCGACTTCGGCAAGGTAACCTTTGAGGCTATCGATGTGGATACGCTCCTCGTGAAAGGTGTTATCGGGGGAGAAGAAAAAAAGAAGCAGCTTTTTAAGGCCCTGTGGAACCTCAAAGGATTAAAAAAGGTCGAAGACCGACTTAAATTCGGCGTACTTTCGCGCCTCCTTTATTAATATTATGAGAAAACAAAGGATCCTTTCAAAAACAATCGTAACGGTTTATCTCGCTGTTTTGCTTTTCGTCGTCTATTATTTTCGCGACCACGGCGGACCGCAGTTCCCCATGTGGAGTTGTATCTTTTTCGTTGTTCTCCTTCTTTCCATTGCTGTTTTTCCCCTGATTTTGTCCGAGTGGTGGTCAAAGAACTACGGACTGTTCACTTTTCTTATTGCAATGCCTGCCGCCTTCGCGGTCTTAACGGAAGAATGGGTCCTCCTTGTCCATGCCCTGGAGGAATACATTTCGTTCATCATCCTTCTGGGCTCCCTATTTACGATCTCGGGAGGGATCGTGATCAGGCTTGGCTCCAGGGGAACACCAAAGTTGAACTCGATACTGCTCCTTATCGGCGCCATCTTTGCGAGCTTTATCGGCACAACGGGCGCCAGCATGGTGCTCATAAGGCCGATGCTAAAGGTGAACCGGGGGAGAAAGCGCGTATCGCACATATTTATATTCTTCATCTTCCTCGTTTCCAATATCGGCGGCCTCCTGACCCCGCTCGGCGACCCGCCGCTCTTCCTGGGTTTTTTGCGCGGCGTCCCCTTCGTCTGGACTTTCAAGCTATTACCCTTCTGGATCGTCGCCGTCTTTACCCTCCTGGTGATCTTCTATTTCCTTGATTCTCATATGTTCAAAAAGGAGGAGTGGAATTCCAGTTCCTTCCTGGAAGCAGTGGATGAGATGCCCCAGAAAAAGGTGGAGATAAAAGGCAAGGTCAACTTCATTTTTCTACTCATGGTCATCGGCTCATTGTTCCTCCCCCAGATCCTGAGGGAGATAACCATGCTCACGGCAACGGCCCTTTCCATCTATTTCACGTCTGTCACCCTTCGGGAAGAGAACTCTTTCACTTATCATCCCATCATCGAGGTGGCCGTCCTGTTTGCCGGCATCTTTGTGACAATGGTACCGGTCATGAAGATCCTCGCGGTGAACGGTAGCAGGCTGGGCATCGCTCAGCCGTGGCATTTCTTCTGGGCGACGGGCATTCTCTCAAGTTTCCTCGACAACGCTCCGACATACCTGATATTTTTCTCGTCGGCCCAGAGTGTTGCCGATTCGCTGGGAATTGTACAAAACCTCATTGTGGATGTGCCCGAGATCTATCTCAAGGCGATCTCGGTGGGCGCAGTATTGATGGGGGCAAATACATATATAGGGAACGGGCCGAACTTCATGGTCAAGGCCATATGCGAAGAGAACGACATCAGTATGCCATCCTTCTTTGGATACATGCTGTTCTCTCTTGTAATCCTCATTCCCGTATTTATCCTGATAACATTTATCTTCTTCTGACATTCCTTCCTGCTCCAAATATACGCAAGGCGAGCAACGCGGATAATGGGCGACAAGCGTGGGACGCCCTTCCTTCACCAAAATTTGGAACAATCTTGGGTTGACTTCTACGGCAATGTATGAAAAAATACATCAATACGGGAAGTTCCAATATGCAGCAATATTTATGAGACAGTGCGCCAGCGGTCCTTACCCTGAGGAACAGTTCGTTTGTTCACCCGTTGGCAGTAATAATATCCTTGCCGTGAACGGCAAACATTTTGGAGGTCTGTATGGAAAAATCGCTGCTTGAGAATAAAAAGATCTTAGCCGTTGACGATGAGCCTGATGTGCTCACCGTCCTCCAGGAAGAAATAAGCGACGCCTGCAAGAGTTGCTTATTCGACAAGGCAACTACATACGAAGATGCCATGCAAAAGCTTGGGACAACACAGTATGATATCGTCATTCTCGACATCATGGGCGTCCGCGGATTCGATCTTCTTGATGCCGCAAAGAATAAGGGTCTCAAGGTTGTCATGCTCACCGCCCACGCCCTTAACTCCGAGGCCTTGAAACGCGCCTACGATATGAAAGCCCGTGCGTACCTTCCCAAGGACAAACTCGGTGAGATCGTCCCGTTTCTTGAGGATGTATTGAAATATGAGTTTGCCTCCGGATGGAAACGTCTCTTTGACAAGCTGGAGAACTTCTTTGATCAACAATTTGAACCCGGCTGGAAGAACAAGATAAGTTACTAGATCCCACTAACAAAAAAAATGAAGCAGGGATGTTCGGGGCCCTGCTTCATTTTTTTATTCTGACCGTAATTCTACTCGTCGCCGGTCTTTCCGTTTTTAACAGCTGTTTTAAAGGTATCTTTCAAAAAAATGAAAGACGCAAAGATAGAAACGACAAGCACCAGAATTAACATGAACCAATTGTATGCACTCACTCTTCACCTCTCGTATATATAATTAGGATCTTATTTACAACTATATTTTCTTATTCTCACAATCTTGCCATGCCTGTCTGTAAAGTAAGCTACATTTAATAAATAAATGGCATTTTCAAAGACCAAGGTATTCTCACGCCTCGCCTGTTTTCACTTGATGCCGACCAAGACGGTATGCGGGCGGAGAGCTAAGGTACACCATTTGTTCATTATAGAAAACATAAAACGATATTATTACAAGCACATAGGGGCCTGGAAATCCTTGAATTCTGTTGACATCAATAATTTGATTCGGGTAAAATGAGTTATAAAACAAGGGTTAAAACAAACCCTTCAAAAAAACAAAAGGAACTTACCGTTCGTGTCCAGGAAAAATATACCGCCAGCAGAGATCTTGTTCACTATGGTGATCTAATCAATATTTGCAAAGGAGGTTCAACGTGAGTCTTTTCGAGAGAACAAAGAACATAAACCGTATCATTTACCTCATTGCGGGGTTCGCCCTTATGTTCATGATGCTGCTCACCGTGGCGGACGTCATAATGAGGGAGTTAGGCAAGCCCATTATCGGCACTTATGAGCTGGTTGGCCTGTCAGCTGCTGTCGTCATAGGGTTCTGCATCCCCTACACAACCTCGATGAAGAGTCACATCTCCGTCGATTTTTTCACCATGAAGCTCCGTGATAAAGCAAAGAACATATTGCTGCTTTTCACGAGGGTCCTCGGCACCGTCCTCTTCTTCGTCATAGGGTACAACATGCTGATCATGGCGCAGGACCTTTACAGGTCGGGAGAGGTCTCGCTTACCATAAAGATGCCCTTCTACCCGATAGCGATCGGCATAGGGCTATGCTGCTTTATGCAGACCTTCACCCTGATCGTTGACTTCTTTGATATAGCGAGGAAAAAATCATGAGCCCTGAACTTGTCGGTGTAATCGGACTTCTTATAATGTTTGCCCTGTTCTTCATCGGGCTCGAGATCGGCTTTTCCATGGCCATCGTCGGATTTATCGGTTTCTGGTACCTCACATCCTTTCCGGCGGCATCGAACCTTCTTGCAAAGGATGTTTTCGATGTCTTTTCCTCCTACAGCCTGACGGTCATCCCGCTCTTCATATTCATGGGCCAGCTCGCTGCCAATTCCGGTATAGGAAGGAAGCTCTATGACGCCGCCCATCGGTTCATAGGCCACATCCCCGGCGGGCTCGCCATGGCGACCGTCATCGGCTGTACCTTTTTCGGCGCCATATGCGGTTCCACAACGGCGACCGCCGCCACGTTCTCAAGCGTTTCCGTTCCCGAGATGCGCAGGTTCAAATACGCCGACAAGCTCATAGGGGGGTCCATCGCATCCTCCGGCGGCATCGGCATCATGATCCCCCCCAGCGTTATCTTCATCGTCTACGGCATCTTCACGCAGCAGTCCATCGGCACCCTCTTCATGAGCGGCGTCGTACCGGGCATCATGATATGCTTCCTCTTCATCCTTGCCATCTATCTCTGGTGCAAGAAGGACCCGACCCTTGGGCCGAAGGCCGCCAGATCGACCTGGGCCGAGCGGCTCAGGGCCCTTCCCGGCGCGATCGAGATAATCATAATCTTCATCATCGTCATGGGAGGCATGATGAAGGGGTTCTTCACGCCGACGGAGGGCGGGGCCGTGGGCGCCTTTTCCACGCTGGTGCTCACCATGATAACCCGGTCCATAAATATCAAGGGCATAGGGAAGTCCATCATGGAAACGCTTGTCTCCTCCTGCATGATCATGGTGATCGTCGCCGGTGCGACCATCTTCGGCCACTTCCTTGCCATTTCCCGCATCCCCTTCACCGTCGCCAGTTATGTCGGCGGTCTTGATATTCCCAAAGTCTTTATTATGGCCATCATCCTCTTTATATACCTTCTCGGCGGCTGCGTCATCGACGCCCTTGCCCTGATCATCCTCACCATACCCATCTTCTACCCTGTCATCATGCAGCTCGGCTTCAACCCGATCTGGTTTGGCGTGGTCATTGTCCTCATCACCATGATGGGCGTCATTACGCCTCCCGTCGGCATGAACAGCTACGTTGTCGCCGGTGTTTCCAAGATCCCCCTGAAGGATGTCTTCGCCGGGATATGGGTATTCCTTGCCGCCCTCTGCGTTGCCGCCTTTCTGCTTTTAACATTCCCGGACATCGCCCTCTTTCTCCCCAGGATGCTGGGCATGAGCGGCGCCTGATATCATTGTAAGTAAAAAATAAAGACCCCGCCGGAGAAACCCTGCGGGGTCTTTTTATTGGTACACTTTTAGGTTGACTTATAAAAGAACTGTCGGTTATCTTTAAGTGCTTGAGAAAATTTTAGCATGCTTGGGATGTCACCGGATCACGGCGATCTTGTGACGTTTATCTTACTCATTATCGGGAGGAGGTATTAGAAATGTGGACAGAAGCTATTAGGGTTGCAATATTGGGGTTCTCAGTGGTGTTCCTGACCCTGGCTATCCTTGCCGTAAGCGTCAAACTGATGAGCTTTTTATGCAAGCAAATCCAGCGGAAAGGGGGGAAATAACATGGGTTTCGATATCTTCCATCAACTGCTGCTGAAAACCGGCATACTCCATCTGACGGTGGGCCACGTGGTGATGTGGTTCATCGGTTTCCTCTTTATTTACCTCGCCATCAAGAAAGACTTCGAGCCCCTCCTTCTCGTACCCATAGGCTTCAGCATCTTCCTCGTCAATATGCCGCTTGCACCGCTGACGGGACCCGGCGAACTGATCAACCTGTTCTTCAAGTACGGGCTCGAGACGGAGATCATCCCCTGCCTCATCTTCCTCGGCATCGGTGCGCTCACGGACTTCGGCCCCATGATCGCCAACCCCAAGACCCTGCTCCTGGGGGCCAGCGCCCAGCTCGGGGTGTACATAGCCTTCTTCGGGTCGATCTTCTTCGGGTTCACCCTGAAAGAGGCGGCCAGCATAGGGATCATCGGCGGCGCGGACGGCCCGACATCGATATACCTCTCAACCGCCCTGGCGCCGCACATGATCGGCATGGTCGCCATTGCGGCATACTCCTACATGTCGATGGTGCCCCTCATCCAGCCGCCCATCATGAAGCTCCTCACCACGAAGGCGGAGAGGAAGATCCGCATGAAACAGATGCGGCCCGTCTCGAAGCTTGAGAAGCTCCTTTTCCCCATAGTGGCAACTATCGTTATAGTCCTGCTCACACCGGATTCTGCCCCCCTGATGGGGCTCTTCATGATAGGCAACCTCTTCCGGGAGTGCAAGGTCGTCGACAGGCTCCTGAAGACCTCGCAGAACGAGCTCCTCAACATCGTCACCATCGTCCTCGGCATAGCCGTTGGCGCGACCATGAAGGCCGAGATATTCCTTAAGCCCCAGCCGATCTTCATATTCATCCTCGGGCTTATCGCCTTTTCCTTCTCCACGGTGGGCGGCCTGCTTCTCGCCAAGATCATGAACCTTTTCCTGAAGGAGAAGATCAACCCCCTCATCGGCTCGGCAGGCGTCTCCGCCGTTCCCATGGCGGCGAGGGTCGCCCAAAAGGTGGGCCAGGAGGCAGACCCGAAGAACCACCTCCTCATGCACGCCATGGGGCCCAATGTCGCGGGCGTTATCGGCACGGCGGTGGCGGCAGGCATGTTCCTTTCGCTTCTGAAGTGACCGGGCAGAGATAAAGACGTTAAAGGGGGCTCACAATGCTTCGTCCTACAAAGATCCTCGTACCCACGGATTTTTCAAAATACTCAGGCAAGGCCTTGAAGCAGGCCCTGGACATCGCGAAAGAGTACGGAGCCAAGGTCTATCTGGTCCATGTCATACCCGGAGAGTTCCGGAGCATCGCGGACGACTATACCGACGTTTCCATCACGGATGAGACCTTGCAGCAATATGAAGAGAAGATGGTCGCCTCGGCCCGGAAGAAGATGGAAAGACAGGCGGCCAAGCTGCTTGGCGACTCTACCGTTGAGGTCAAACGGAAAGCTCTCATCGGCAGGCCCGAAGAAGAGATCGTCAGGTTCCAGCAGGAAAAAGGCGTTGACCTCGTTGTCATATCTTCCCTGGGAAAGTCAGGGCTCTCGCGGTACCTGATCGGGAGCGTGGCCCGGGGCGTCCTCAAAGGGGCCGCATGTCCCGTGCTGCTCAGTAAATGAATGCCCCCCCTGCACACCACCGGGGAAAGGGCAAAGGATATAGACTGGTTTGAAAAATGAGGTTTAATGCTTAAAAAGAGATCGGGCCGGATAATATCTCTCTTATCCGGCCCTCTTGATATTCTCCGTCCAAATTTGCGCTTCCTTATTTCCTTATCATTTAAATGATGCCCATTCCATGAAGAACGGAAAGCATGACAGCCGCCGCCATGACAGACCCGACCTGCCCGCCGGCATTTGCCCCCATCGCGTGCATGAGGAGGTAATTCTTCTTGTTCCATTTCTGGCCCTCTCTCTGTACCACGCGGGCGGACATGGGAAAGGCGGAAATACCGGCCGCCCCGATAAGGGGGTTAACCTTTCCGCCTGTGATCAAATAGAGGAGCTTTCCAAAAAGGACACCGAAAACGGTGTCAAGGCATATCGCAAGCAGACCGAGGGCAAGGATGATAAGTGTCTGCGTCTGAACAAACACGGGGCCGCTCATGGTGGCACCGATGGTGATACCGAGGAGCAAAGTTACGACGTTGGCTATTTCATTCTCTGCGGCCTTTGTCAACCTGCCCACCGCACCCGATTCTTTCATGAGGTTGCCAAGCATGATCGTCGCCAGAAGCGGCAGGCCCTTCGGGGCTATAAGTCCGCCAACGATCGTTATGACGACAGGGAAAAGCATCTTGGTAGTTTTTGAAACGGTCTTCTGGTGTGCGTGCATAACGACCACGCGTTCCTTTGTGGTTGTCAGCATCTTCATGATCAGGTGTGACCATTGCAGGTTCGCAAAACCGGCTGTAAGCCCGGTCAACCCGCTCAGCATCGAATCAACAAACATGCCATCACCCCCCCCCTTTTTTTTTTAAATTAAGGGCTGAACATTCCGTTAAAATATTATCGTCTTACCACTTCCTGATAGTCAAATAAAATATCCTGCAAAAAACGCGCTCTGAAACGGGGATGGCAAAGGGTATTGCAAGACTTATACGGGGTTATGATCGGGGGGAAAACGGCCTTCAACAGATAACAAAAAAACTTCATTTTCACACGGAAAAAGTGTCGATCCGGTCCAACCATCTATCATATCATTCTTCATTATCGACGTTTGCCGTGTCCTTTCTTGCTCTCGATCTTGCCTTATCTATCGTGACTATCCCTATATATAGTAAAATGAACATGGGTATAAGGAATAGCCTGAAGGGGATCCTTTGCGGGATGATCCTGTCGGAAAAAAAAGACTTCTTTGAGGCCTGATCACCGGTACTTCCATCGGCTATTTTCGACCCTTCACCCTGCGTATCTTTTTTGATCTTTATGCCAATGCTATAATAATTATTCCACAAGCCTTTGTCCTTTTCGTAGCCCGACACAAATGGAAGGGCCATCAAGGGAATGCAAATGCCGATAACGATGAGGGTGATGCCGGCCTTTTTCTGATTATCCATGAGCTTTCCAATATATCACAATTCATTCGAGGGGAGTAATCTTTTCTTCATTGTGACAATTGACATGTGGTGAACGCACAAGATATGATAAGTAACATCCGGTCATTAATTTAAGGGAATAAAATAATGAAACGAAAGAAGACAAGAAAGATAGCGGTCGGCAACATCCCGATAGGTGGCGGCAGTCCCATCGTCGTTCAATCGATGCTTAAAACCAACCCCGAAAACTTTCGAGAAACCCTTGAGCAAACAAGGGAGCTAAAAAAAGCCGGCTGCGAGCTGGTCAGGATCGCCCTGCCGCAGGAAGACACCTGCAAGATCATTCCCTTCCTGAAAAAAGAAGTAGATGTACCCATTATCGGCGACATCCATTTCAACCACAAGATAGCCTTAAAGGCCATGGAACTCGGTATCGACGCGATCAGGATCAATCCGGGCACCATCAACAATATGCGCAAGGTGCAGGAGATCGCCAATGTGGCCCTGGAGACAAAAACACCGGTCAGACTCGGAATGAACATCGGCTCCATTGAAAAAAGGGTCTTGAAGAAATATCCACGACCGAACGCGCAGGCCATGGTGGAAAGCGCGTTGTATTATGTCAAGCTCTTCGAGGACACAGGCTGGACGCAACTGAAGGTATCCCTCAAGGCCTCTGATATCCGTGAAACGATCGACGCCTATAAAAAGTTCGCTAAACAGTCAGACTATCCCCTTCACGTCGGTATTACAGAAGCGGGTCCCGTCTTTTCGGGCGCCATCAAATCAGCGATCGGCATCGGCATACTCCTTTACGAAGGGATAGGCGACACCATCAGGGTCTCATTGACGGGGAACCCCGTCTACGAGGTGACCGCCGCTTACCACATCCTGCGCGACCTGGGCTTAAGGAAGCGGGGGATCAACATCATATCGTGCCCAACCTGCGGCAGGTGCAAGGTCGATCTCGCCCGGATCGTCGAAGAGTTCGAGCGGGACATCAACCAGTTCGATCCCTATCTTGACGTTGCCATCATGGGATGCGAGGTCAACGGACCGGGGGAGGCAAAGGAGGCCGATATCGGCCTGGCCTTCGGCGCGAACAAGGCAATGCTCTTCAAAAAGGGGACCGTCATCAAGTCGGGGATCCCGCGGGAAATGGCGAAGAACATCCTCAAGGAAGAGATATTCAACATGGTCCACGAATAGAAAAGATAGTTTCAGGGTTTCAGGGTTTGAGAGGCGTTTCCCGATCTCTTGATTCTTTTTCTTTCTCTTACCCCTTGGCCCTGAACCCTGGATCCTTATCCCTGTTCTCTTGTCTGTTTCCTGACGTACAGGATGCGCTGGATGACCGTCACGTGGGTCAGCACGGCAAGGGCTATCATCATATATCCAAGCAGAAAGGGGAAGAACAGCCCGATGACGAGCGCGATGAGCCTCTCCGGCCTCTCGAGGAGCCCTGTCGTGCATACGAGCGATGCCGCCTCTGCCCTCGCCCGCGCATAGGGTATCAGGGCGGTGCCTATCGTTGCGACGAAGGTCGCGATCGCATATTCTACGTTGTGATGACGGACATATACGAACAGGATCCCCCCCATGACGGCAAGGTCCGTGTAGCGGTCAAGGACAGAGTCAAAAAAACCGCCGAATCGGGTGACTTTGCCTGTAGTGCGGGCGATGGCCCCATCGAGGACATCAAAAAAACCTGCGACAAGAAGGGCGCCGCCGCCCGACGCCGGTAATTCCATTGCGATCAAAAAGGCCGACAAAAAACCGAAGAAAGTGCCCGTTATGGTGATGATATTTGGGGATATGTCCTTTTTTCTGAAGAAAAAACGGTACGGTGCAAGAACGATCGGGTCAAGGCGGTGGCCAATCTTCGAGCTTATCAAGATAAGCCCCCCTACCTGTCCCTCTCACCCCGGATAAATTCTTCCACCATGCTCCTGGCGAGGTCATCGGGATACTGCCTGATGGGATGTTTCATTGTGTACGCGGAGATCGATTCGAGCACCCCACTCACGCCTCTGTCACGCGCCACCTTGCAACACCGCAGTGCGTCTATTATGCACCCGGCACTGTTCGGCGAGTCCTCGACGGAAAGCCTCAATTCGCAGTTGATGGGTATATCGCCGAATATCCTGCCTTCGAGCCTCATGAAACAGACCTTGTTGTCCTTCTGCCAGGGAACGTAATCGGAGGGGCCGATGTGGATGTTCTCCGGTGGAATGGGAACATCCATGGTGGACTGCACTGCTTCAGTCTTTGATATCTTTTTCGATATGAGCCTGTCCCGGTTGAGCATGTTTAGAAAATCCGTATTTCCACCTGTATTCAGCTGATATGTATTGTCCAGCTTCACGCCGCGGTCATTGAAAAGCTTGGCAAGGCTTCTATGGATGATAGTGGCGCCTATCTGGGATTTTACATCGTCCCCTACGATCGGTATCCCCTTTTTTTCGAAACGCCCGGCCCAACCCTTATCGGAGGCTATAAAAACCGGGATGCAGTTGATCAGGCTCACGCCGCTTTCAAGACAGCATTCGGCATAATATTTTGCAGCCTCCTCGGAACCGACGGGGAGATAGTTCAGGAGAATATCAACGCCGCGTTCTTTCAGGACCTTTGCGACATTAACGGGTCTTGCCTTCGCGACAACGAAGGACCTCTCGGGCGGATAAATGTCCATATGGGGGGCCACACCGTCAAGAACGTGGCCCATGAGAACGGTAACACCTGTTGGGGGGATCTTTGGTTCAATTATCTTGGTACAGTTGGGAGGGGCAAAAATGGCCTTTTCAAGCGGGGTCCCGACCTTGCGCCTGTCGATATCGAAGGCCGCCACCAGCCTGATATCCTTAGGTTTGTACCCGCAGATGTCGTAGTGCATGAGCCCGACGGCATCCTTCCTCTTTCGCGCATAGTAAAAAATACCCTGAACCAGCGAGCTTGCACAGTTCCCCACGCCGACAACGGCAACACGAATCTCAGGCATCGAATCTCCTTGTATAATTTCCTCTTTTAAAATATTTGTTTTAAAAAGTCAAAAAAAGGACCATCAGCCCCTATAATGCTCCGACACCGTAGCGCTCCACACCCGTTTCATAAAGGTCGTTCCCGTAAATGTCATTTATGACAAAAAGCGGCATGTCCCTGACCTCCAGCCTGATAACGGCCTCCGGCCCGAGGTCCTCGTAGGCTATCACCTCTGCGGAGATCACACTGCGGGAAAGAAGCGCCCCGGCCCCCCCCGTCGCGCCGAAATAGACCGCCTGGTGTTCCTTCAGTGCGCTCCTGACGGCAGGAGAACGCTTCCCCTTCCCTATCATGCCCTTTAAACCCAACGAGATCAGCTTTGGCGCATACGCATCCATGCGCGAGCTCGTGGTCGGCCCGCATGAGCCTATCACCCTCCCCGGCGGTGCGGGCGAGGGACCACAATAATATATGACCTGGTCCTTGATCTCAAGCGGAAGCTGCCCATTGGTCCTGAGGGCTTCGGCAAACCGTTTGTGCGCGGCATCACGGGCGGTATATATATAGCCGCTCAAAAGCACCTTGTCCCCCGCTCCCAGAAGCCGTATAACGTCACCCTCAAGGGGGGCCTTGATCTTCCTCTCCGTGTCATAAGAACGCCCACCATTTGAAGACCGATGTGCATGACCCATCATAGTATCATCTCCCTGATCCTGTGCGCATGACACTGAATATTGACTGCCACCGGCAGTGAAGCGAGATGGCAGGGCACCATCCTGATATGGACGTCAAGGGCAGTCACCGTGCCGCCATATCCCTGAGGGCCTATACCGGTCCGGTTGATATCACCAAGCAGCTCGATCTCCATCCCTGCAAGTTCTTCATCGTCATTTCGCGTGCCGACAGGGACCATAAGGGCCTCCTTTGAGAGCAGCGCGGATGTCTCGAAATTGCCCCCTATGCCAATGCCTACAATAATAGGAGGACAAGGATTAGGGCCGCCCTTTTTCACCATTTCGAGCACAAAGGTCTTAACTCCTTCCTTGCCCTGGGCCGGCACCAGCATGCGGACCTCTCCGTAGTTCTCGCTTCCTCCACCCTTTGGCAGAACGGTGATCTTCATTTTGTCCCCGGCCACGATCTTCATGTGAATGACGGGAGGGGTATTGTCGCCGGTATTCTTCCTGCTGAAAGGATGGCAGCAGGATTTCCTCAGGTAGCCCTTCTTATAGGCCCTTCGCACACCCTCATAGACCGCCTCCGTAAGGTCGCCGCCGACGATATGGACATCCTGGCCGACCTCGAGAAAGGTGACTGCCACGCCGGTGTCCTGGCATATCGGCAAATGTTCCTCACGGGCCACATCTGCATTTTTGAGCAGCTCCCTGAGGACCTCCTTGCCAACGGGGGATCTTTCTTTTTCTATGGCGTCCCGGATAGCGTTATAGACATTTTCGGGAAGGTTTATATTGGCATCGATGAACAGGCCTTCAATGGCAGATACAATATCTTCTGTATGGATCTCCCGCATACCTAAATAAAGCCTCTCACTCAATGTAAGGCGCGATCACGCCCTTCTCCATGAGAAGGCCTACCTGGTCCTGTGCACGCCTGATCTTCGTAACTGCCATATTATAAAGTTCCTTTTCATCGATCGTCAGCCGGGCCACGCCCTGTTTCATGGCCATCTTCGCGACGGCAACGGCCTCCCTGGGAAAGACCTCCCATTCGTTCATGGTCGGCAGGAGATGGTCTTCGCTCAGCCCCTTGTCCTCCGCGAATTTTGCAAGTTCCCGGGACGCCGCGATGCACATCTCGTCTGTAATGGTTCGCGCCATAACATCAAGGGTGCCGCGGAATATGGCAGGGAATCCCACCGAGTTATTGACCTGGTTCGGAAAATCGCTCCGTCCCGTCGCCACGATACGGGCACCTGCCTCTTTCGCGTCCCAGGGCCACATCTCAGGTATGGGGTTGGCACAGACAAAAACAATGGCATTATCGGCCATGGAGGCGACCCAGTCCTTTTGGATCACGTCAGGCCCCGACTTTGAAAGGGCTATAAGAACATCCTGACCTTTAAGAGCGGCGGCGGTGTCGCCATGGCGGTTTTCCCCGTTGGTGATCTGGGCCAATTCAAGTTTTTCCTTGTAGTTCGGCTTGATATCGTCTCGTTTCCTGTTGAGTATTCCTTTGCTGTCCACAACGATTATCTTCTTCGGGTCAGCGCCGGCCTTGATGAGCATGCGCACGATACAGACATTGGCCGCGCCTATTCCTATCATGGTGATCTTTGCGTCCTCAATTCGCTTATTTACGATCTTGAGTGCGTTTATGAGCCCGGCAAGGGTAACTGCCGCGGTCCCCTGCTGATCATCATGCCAGACCGGGATCGGGGATTCTGCCCTGAGCCGCTCCAACACGTAAAAGCACTTGGGGTTCTCGATGTCCTCAAGGTTGATGCCCCCGAAGACCGGCGCTATGATCTTCACTGTCCTTATGATCTCTTCGGGGTCCTTTGTATCGAGGCAGATAGGAAAGGCGTCAACACCCCCAAGATATTTGAACAAAAGCGCCTTGCCTTCCATAACGGGCAAACCTGCCATCGGTCCGATATCGCCGAGACCCAACACCCTTGTGCCATCGGTCACGATCCCGACGGTATTTGCCTTATTGGTGTACTCAAAGACCTTGTCCGGGTCTTTATTGATCTCCTTGCAGGGTTCCGCTACCCCCGGCGTATACCATATGGCGAAATCGTTTATGTCCCTGATGACACACTTGGGCACCACCTCGATCTTGCCCTTGTAAAAAGGGTGCATCTTCATGGCATCAAGCGCTGGTTTCTTTGCCTTTTCGATAAGCTGTTCTTTTGTCACCTTCTCGTCACTCATGAGTCCCCTCCTCAACTCTCATGATGTTTCCTCTTGGACATTGTATATAGATTCGCCGGAAAAGTGAATAAAAAAGACAGGGAACAGGTATGGAGAACAAGGTATGGATAGGGATGAAAAAAACTGCCTGACGGGCTGTTGGGTACAAAAAAATAATTTCATCTGACTTTCCCCGCAAGGCCGATAACCTGGACCCCGGCCTGCGCCGGGGTGACGGAGGAGGATTTGTTACCCGATCACTGTTCCCTGCCCCCTATTCCCCGTTTCAATCATTGACAAAGTGGGGTGAAATCGTTTATTTTATTACAAAAGTTGGGCCCATAGCTCAGCTGGAAGAGCCACCGGCTCATAACCGGTAGGTCCCTGGTTCGAACCCAGGTGGGCCCATTAATTATTAAATGGTGAAAAAATTTCTCATAGAACAGAACGTTGAACTTACGCAGAGGGGGTGTACCATAGGGTACACCCCCTCAACTTTTTGGAGGTTATAAAGTGGAGCAGGAATTAGGAACTCTTTTCGAGGCACAAAAAATAGAATTACTGATAATGGAAAACGAACAAAAACTTCTTCAGGCCCCCAAGAAACTGAAAGCCATGGAAGACGAACTATCCGGGATACGCCAAAAGATCGAAAAAGAAAAAGAGATCATTGAAGAATTAGAGAAAGAACGACACAAAAAAGAAAAGGAACTCGAAACAGACAAAGACAAGATAAAAAAACTGGAAGTAAAACTCTGCGATGTGAAAACAAACAAGGAATATCAGGCACTTCTCAAGGAGATCGAGTCTGCAAAGGAGGCGAACGACCGGACCGAAGAGGATGTTCTCGTGCTTATGGACAAGGTAGAGGACCTTAAGAAAGATCACGATACCTCCACGGAATACCTTAAAAAACGGGAAAAAGAATCAGAGACCGAGAAGGCGCAGATCGAAAAAGAGATGCGGTCAATGGATAAGATCATAGCGAAACTCACCACCGAAAGGGACAACCTGTTGTCTGTCGTCAGCGACAGCCTGCGGAATATTTACGGCATCCTCCGGGAGCGGCGCGGCGGGATCGCCGTAACAAACGTTAAGAACGGGGTGTGTAAGGGTTGCAACATGAACATTCCCCCGCAACTTTTTATCGAAGTCACCAAGAACAAGCAGCTTATACAGTGCCCGAGCTGTAACCGTATCCTTTTTTTCAGAGAAAATGATTAATGCGCTGGCATGTCCACGTTGACGGTGCCTCATCCGGCAACCCGGGAAAGTCGGGGGCCGGTATCTTCGCCAGGGACGACGAAGGGAGGGAACTGCTCAGAGAGGGGATCTTTCTCGGCGAAATGACAAACAACATGGCCGAGTATGAGGCCCTTCTCCACGCACTGACAAGCGCCGCGGAACGATCAGTAAAGGAAATAACGGTGTACACCGATTCACTTCTCGTCGCGAACCAGGTCACGGGTGTATACAAGATCAAAAACACCACCTTGCTGGACTATGTGAGGCGGATCAAAAAAATCGTAAGCAATTTCGAGCATTTTACGATACAATATATACCGCGGGAACAGAACGCAATAGCGGATAAGCTTGCAAAGGACGCCATAAAAAAAGGGTAGACGGGTGGTCGCTCCGTTTAAAGCGGGGAGGAAAGTCCGGGCATCGAAGGGCAGGATGGTTCTTAACGGGAACCGGGGGCAACCTCAGGGAAAGTGCAACAGAAAAGATACCGCCCCGTTTTTTTGGGGTAAGGGTGAAATGGTGAGGTAAGAGCTCACCAGTCCCGTGGTGACACGGGTGCTTTGTAAACCCCATCCGATGCAAGGCCAAAGAGGGTGCCGCCAAAGCGGCATGGATGGCCCGTCCAGTACCCGGGTAGGCCGCTTGAGGTCCAGGGCGACCTGGATCCTGAGAGAAATGATCACCGCTTCCGCTTGTCAAGCGGGAGACACAAAACCCGGCTTACAGTCTACCCTTTTTTTAAAGATACAGGTTTTAGGATTCAGGGCTTAAGGGGTCAGAGAGAAACCAGGACCCAGCGATAGGGCTTAGGGCCAGAAAGGTTTTCCTTTCTCTAACCTTTGGATCCCATATATCCTGGGTTATGTTTTTTGTTTTACTCTGACCCCTTAAGCCCTGAATCCTGAGCCCTTTTTTTGAAACCCTGTTCCCTTTAGGTGAGAGGCGATAGATCATTCAATGGACCGCAAGAACACAAAGATCACCATCATCCTCATCCTGGCAGCTTGCTCACTCCTTTTTTTGACCAACCTCGGCGCCCGCGATTTCTGGGCGCCAGATGAGGGAGATTTCGCCCAGATCGTCAAAGAGCTTGACAATAATCTGGTAGTCCCCCATCTGAACAACACTGCCTATGGAGAAAAACCCCCTCTCTTTTATTATGTAGTCTTTGCTTTTGCCAAAACCTTCCGCTTTCTTCCGAACGAGACGTCCATGCGCCTTGCCTCAAGCACCGCGGCACTTATAACGATCATGGCCCTCTTCTTTGTTATCCTCCGATCTTTCGGCCTCCAGAGGGCCTTGAGCAGTGCCGTCATACTCGCGTTAACACCGCTCTTCTACTGGCAGGCTCGCTACCTCCAGGTGGACATGGTCTTCTCGGCGGCCCTGGTGCTGGCGCTTCTCGCGTTCTTCCTGTTCACGGAAAGCAACAGAACGGTTTATTATTACCTCTTCTTCGTGTTCCTTGCCCTCGCCTTTATGACGAAGGGCCCCCTTGCCGTGGTACTCGCTGTCCCTGTGGTCCTTTTGTACTGCGCCTCGGGAAAAAAGCTAACCGTCCTTCTGACGAAACATACCTGGCTCGGGCTCCTTGTGTTCTCAGCCATCGTCATACCCTGGTATCTGGCCGTGTACCTCCGGGAGGGATACCCCTATCTCTATGAGAACATCCTCCGCCAGAACTTCCTGCGGTTCTTCGATGCCTGGAGCCATAAAAGACCCTTCTATTACTATCTGACAACACTTCCCCTGGACTTCTTTCCCTGGAGCCTTTTTCTCCCCATGGGCCTTTACATGGCGATCAAGGGGTGGAACAGGGACCGGGGGACACGTTTCTTCTGCATATGGTTCTTCTGGTTCTTTTTCTTTCTTTCCCTTTCGTCGGGCAAGATCAGCAAATACATGCTGCCTGCGTTGCCCGCCCTCTCGGTGATCGTTTCGGGGTGCATCACGGACGAAAAGGCCCGATACAACAAAATAGTTTTCCCTTTGCTTGCCGCTGTCTTCTGCGCCCTGGGGATCATCCTTCTTGTCTATAAGACACCTTTGTACGGTGAATTCCACGTTGAACGTATCGTCCTCGGGATTCTCAGCCTGCTTTGCGGCTCTCTTGTCTTTGTGTGCATCAGGCTCCGGAGAGCCCGGGCGGCCTTCGCTTTGGTGTCCCTTTTCATGGCGCTTACATACATGACGGGCAATATATCAATATTCGAGAAATGGAACCGGTACAAATCACCGAAGCCCCTGTGCGAGAAAATAAGGGGGCTTGCCGGCGAGAGCACACCGTGGGTTTACTATGGCAGCATGCGCGGTGTTTACGTATACTATACGGGGAGATTCGCGGTCCATATCGACGAACACGACATCACTCATCTGAAAAAGTTCGCCCGCGGCGAGAAGGAGTTCTTTCTTTTGACCCGCAGAAGGGATGCGAAAGAAGTCGAGAACGCGGTCCCCGGCATAAGGATAAGGCTGGGGGAACGCATCGGTGATACGGATATGGCCCTTTTCCACTTTGTAAAAGAACGTGACGGATAAGACCCTATGGACCTCAGAAATAAAACGCTTGTCAGGCAAATTGTTATCCTTCTCCTTTTTTCCTACGTATTTGTCCTCTATGGCATAGGCGGCTATTCGCTCAAAGAGCCTGACGAAGGCAGGTACGCCGAGATCCCCAGGGAGATGGTGGCAAGCGGGGACTACACCGTGCCGCGCCTCAACGACGTAAGGTATTTCGAAAAACCCCCCTTTCTCTACTGGGCCACGGCCCTTTCCTATAAGCTCTTCGGGGTGAGCGAATGGTCCTTTCGGTTCCCCAACGCCCTCGCCGCGGTCCTGTGCGTCTTTTCCCTCTTCTTCTTCGTCCGCAGGTGGACCGATGAGCAGGCGGCATTCCTCGCTTCGCTTGTCCTGTTGTCATCGCTGGGCTTTTTTTCCATGGCACGGATCGTGACGACGGATATGGTCCTGACACTCTGGCTCTTTTTGTCGCTCCTGTCCTTTTACGGTTACTACCGGGAGAACAAGGCCCCTTTTATCTATGGTTTTTATGCGTCCATGGCGCTCGCGACGCTCACGAAAGGACCCGTTGCCCCCGTCCTCCTGGGAGCGACGATCTTCCTTTTTCTCCTGACCGAGAAGAACATTGCCTTTGTGAAGAACATGAAGCTTTTCCGCGGATCTTTGCTGTTCCTTGCCATCGCGGCACCGTGGTTCGTCATTATCTCGCTCAAGGAGAAGGAATTCTTCAATTTCTTCTTTGTCGACCAGCACATTCTCCGTTTTGTTTCTACGAAGCACAAACGGAGCGGGCCCATTTATTATTTTATCCCCGTGCTTCTCGGGGGGATGCTTCCCTGGTCCCTTTTCATACCGCGGGCCGTTTCTCTGACATGGAAGAGACCCGAGTGCAGGCTTTTCCTCATCTGGTCGGCCCTCGTTTTTATCTTCTTCAGTGTGTCAGGATCCAAGCTCCCGCCTTACATTCTCCCCATTTTCCCGACCCTTTCCATGATCATCGGTGTCCTCTTTCATGAGAAAAAGGGGTCACAGTTCAGCCGGCCCGTGGAGACCGTTATTTATATGGTGCTGATGGCCGTGGTGGCCTTTTCCTGCCTCCTTTATCTGAACAAGGACTTTACGGCCTACATTGAGACCATTTCCACCGACGCACCGGGGATCATGAAGGACCTGCGATATTTTTCTCTGTGGGTATCCCTGTCCTCGGCCATATCCCTGACGCTTCTCTTTTTCAGGAGATTCAGGCAACCCGGGCGCCTCTTCCTGATGCTCACCCTTTTTTCCCTTTCCCTCATCATAGCCATCATCGTGCATACCGGGGTTATAGACCGGGTCAATACCGCGAAAGAGATTGCCGTGGCCATCGGGAAGGAAAAGGCCAGACCGGACCTCATCGTCAACTATTCATCACTGGACCTCACCCTTCCCTTTTATCTGAGACAACCGGTCGTGATCGCTTCATATAAGGGAGAGCTCGCGATGGGCTCTAAATATGAGGACGCGCAAAAGATATTCATGAGCGAAGAGGACTTTTCCCGACTCATCGCCTCACAGAAAAAAGTGCTCTTCGTGACCAAACAAAAAAGGATCGAACACCTGAAAGAGCGCTTTCCGGGACGCATCAACACGCGAATGTGCCAGAATGACCGCTGTCTCATCGCTAACTATTGACCCGCTAGGTCACGATACTGCAATGGGTGCCATATTGTTCATCAGAAAAGCAGGCCCGGCATGAGAACAATGTTCAAGACCTCCGCCCTCCGGCCAATTACGATCATTTTCGTTGCCCTCTTTGTGCTGACGCCTTTTTTTGCCTGGCCTGCCGGTCAGGACCCAGGCACCGAGGGAACTCTGCGTCGCGATCTCGCGGCCATCCTTGATGAGGCGCCGCTCCGGCCTGCCCACGTGGGGATCATCGTTGAATCCCTGGCAACGGGAAACAGGCTTTTTGAATACAATGGCGAGAAACGTTTTGTTCCGGCGTCCAACATGAAGCTCTTCACGACCGCAGCGGCCCTTCTTGCCCTATCGCCTGACTTCCGCTACGAAACCAGGCTATTCACTGACGGGATGGTCCACTCAGGGGTGCTCCGGGGCAATCTGATCATCAAGGGATCGGGTGATCCTACGATATCGGGATATTTCAATGACAACAACCCGTTGTATGTATTCGAACAGTGGGCATCGAAACTGAAAGAAGCGGGGATCAGAGAGGTCCGCGGCAATATCGTTATCGATAACTCACTTTTTTCCGGACGCCCCTACGGCGCAGGCTGGCTCGTCGAAGATACCACGAACTGCTATTCGGCCCCGAAAGACGCCTTCACATTCAACAATAATTGCGTACAGCTCGACATTAGCCCGGCGTTAAAACCGGGGGAACATGCGCGTATCGTCATGGAGCCGGTAACCAGGCTACGTCAGGCTCATCAATAATGTAAAGACCGTGAACGCCCCGGTCGGATGACATGATAAGCTTTGAATATTCAACACCGAGAACACTCAACGCAAGCGGCACCGTTGCCCCGGGAAGTGAGGCCACCACCCATTATATCGCCGTTGCTCACCCGGCCTATTTCGGCGGATTCGTCTTCAAGGAAACTCTCGCTTCGGGCGGCATTAGCATGAAAGGGGGCATAGTCTGCACGCGCAACTGCCCCACAACGGTGGCCACTCCTGTCGAAAAGAAGAAAGATCCCTGGAAGACCATCGCGGTCTACCGTTCCCCGAAGCTTTCGGAGATCATCAAGGTAGTCAATAAGATGAGCAACAACCTCTATGCCGAACTGCTCCTTCTGACTATAGGAAAGGCAGCAGGGAACGTCTCCGGGACACAAGGGGCGACCGTCGCCGCCATCTCCTCCCTGAAAAGCGCCGGCATCGATACAGAGGGGCTTACCATGGCCGACGGGTCGGGCCTTTCGCGGTACAACCTTGTTACTCCCCGGTCCGTTATCCAGTTGCTGAAGGTGATGGCGAACGGTCCTTACGCCCCGCAGTTCATGGGATCGCTTCCCGCGATGAGCACCGAAGGCACCCTCAAGAACAGGCTGAAAGGCTCCCAGGCAGTTGGCAGGATCCGGGCAAAAACGGGGACAATGGTACACGTCAGGAGCCTGTCGGGATACATCACGACAAAGCATGACGAAACGCTCGTCTTTTCGATCCTCTGCAACAATTTCGATGTACCCGTTTCAACAATTGACGATGTCATGAACAGGATCATTCTCAGGCTTCTTGAATACCAGGGGGCAGGCAGGTAACCGGCGCTATTTGATTATTTTTTTGCGCATGAGCCGGAAGGTAAAGGGGGCAAGGAGAACGACAACGACAAGTATCCACACCACACCTTCCAGGGCGCCCTCCGGGTTTCCCGCCGCAAGGGCCCTGCAAACGTTTGCGAGATGGAACAGGGGCGTAAAAAAGGCTATCTTGCCCACAAAGGCCGGGAATGTGTCCAGGGGGAAAAATATGCCCGAAAAGAGGAACATGGGCGTCATGAAAAGGGTGTAGAAATAGTTCAATGAATCGATACCGGGGACAAGTGCCACACATATGAGGGAGATCTCGGCAAAGATGAGCCCGCTGAGAAAAAGTACAGGGATCGTCAACAGGACAAAAAAGGAATCGACAAGGTGGAAGGCGCTGATGGTCCCGATGATGATTATACCGTACAGGGTACTTTTTGTTGCCCCCCACATGAGCTCTCCCGCGACCAGATCATCGATATTGACGGGCGTCGAAAGGATGGCGTCGAAGGTCTTTTGAAAGAATATCCGGACATATGTGCCGTAGGTGCATTCATATACAGTGGCAAACATCGATGATGAAGCGATGATACCGGGAGCAATGAAGTTGATATAGGGTTTCCCGTGGATCTCGTTAATATAGCCCCCCAGGCCAAAACCGAGAGCGACGAGATACAGGACGGGCTCTACAAAATTGAGGGCTATGCTGGATTTGTAAAGCTTCGTATAGACCGCGAAATGCCTCTGCCAGACCCTGAAGGCCCGTTTAACCTTCAAGCTTCCTCCCGGTAAGCTTCAAATATACCTCTTCGAGATTTCCACCGTATTGTTCCATGAGATCACCGGGTGAGGCGATAACAATGATCTTTCCCCTGTCCATGATGGCGACACGGTCACAGAGCCTCTGCGCTTCCTCCATGTAATGGGTCGTCAGGAGAAGCGTCTTGCCCCGCCCCTGCAAATATTTCAGCCTATGCCACACCGTCTGCCTGCTGTGGGGGTCAAGGCCGGTTGTGGGTTCGTCAAGGACAAGAAGTTCGGGGTCGTTCACAAGGGACCTCACAAGCAGGAGGCTTCTCTTCATTCCCCCCGACAGGTTTTTGATATTCTCGTTCATCTTTTCCAGGAGATCAACGGAAGAGAGAAGCTCTCTGGCAAGGACTGCGGACCTTTTTTTCGGTATGTCAAAATATCTCCCGTAAACGATAAGGTTTTCCAGGACCGTGAGGTCCAGGTCAAGGCTTTCCTCCTGCGGCATGACGCCGATCCTTGATTTGATGAGACTTTGATGTTTGTTGATGTCGCAGCCGAAGACCGTCACATCGCCTTCCGTCGGGGGCATGAAACAATAGAGGATGCGCATTATCGTTGTTTTCCCCGCGCCGTTGGGGCCAAGAAAGCCAAAACATTCCCCCGAAAGGATGGAAAAACTGACATGATCGACGGCCTTGAAGCCATCATAATTTTTTGTTAGACCTCTTGCTGAAATGATCTCCATGACAGGACTATAATAATAACAGAAAAGAGGGGAACAGGGAATAGATAGGGCTCAGGGCTCAGGATTTAGGGGTCAGAGAAAAGAAGGAAAGGCTTAGAACCCAGAAGGGTAGGAAAAGAACAGTCTTTCTCTTGGCTCTTGGCCCTGGCTCTTAGCCCTAACCCCTGATCCCTGCTATTTCAGTACTGTTGCTTTATTGTCCACGATCTCCGTTATGGGCAATGTCGCAATATCGGCAAAACGTTGCCGCCATGTTTCGTTTCCCTCCAGGAAGTCATCAACACGGGAAAAGACATTCTCCACAAAGATCTCCCGGTCTTCCGACCTTTTCCTGATACCATAACGCACGATTCCCCTGTGCTCATCGTTCAATTGGTTCATGAGGTTCTTTGTCGTCAGTACCATGCCGTAACGGGCAAGGTTTGAGATCCTTGAAGCGTAATTGATCGTGTCGCCCAGGGCGGTGAACTCGACGTTCGTCGATGACGGCGCGGTAGTGCTGAAGTATTCCTGTCCCTCATTTATCCCGATATTGAGATAAAGGTCGTTGAGCCATTTTTTCCGGGCCTTCCACTCGTTCGAAAATTCCACCATTTTTTCCCGGATGGCAAGGGCGCAATTGATCGAGTTCATAAGGTAATCGGGGTCCTGCTTCTTCAGGAAATAGTAGACGACACCGTCTCCGATCCTTTTACCATATATACCGTTGAACTGCCTGAAGGACTCTTCAAGTATTCTCCACATGGCGTTTATAAGCTCAAAATATTCTTCAGGAGGAAGCTCCGCGCAGATACGCACGGAGTTCTGAAGATCCGCAACAAGTACGCTGAAGGAGACAAGGGTGGGCAGGCGCTGCTGCAGGAGGTCCCTTACGACGATCTCGCGGTTCGACAGAAACTCCGTTATGCCTTCCGGGGCCGTATCAGCCGGTGTATATAGAAAGAACATCCCTTCACGGAAAAAAGTGGTATATACAAGATATTGTTCTTTTGTGCCCGACATCCCTTCGATATCGACACGGTGCTGATATGCCTTTTCTATGGGAATTTTATTTACCCTGTCGTAGGCGGCCTGTAAATAATGCGTTTCTCTCCTGGACATTGCGGTATAGAGCTGTGAAAGATATTCCCTCTCCATTTTGACCTTGAAAAAGGCCATATGATAATCGAGGAATTTCTCCCAGTTCTTGACGAAATTATTGAACTCCCAGCTCAGGAAAAGCCTGAACACATTTCTGAGCTCAACGTCCCGTATTGACTTGATCGGTTTTCCGAATATGCTGCGTTCCGCCGCTTCGTTGATCCACTCGATCTCGAACTGATAATTTAGGAGATATGCCGGTGTCTTGATCTCATCAAGGGTAAGTTTCAGGCACCCGTCCTCTGTCTGGATCCCGGGTTCTGTGTCTTGCCCTTCATCACAGGACAGATCTGGGACTCTGCGTTCGGGCCCTGCATAGGAATGCTCGTCGGAGATGGCCTTGACCTTCCCGGCGATCAACCCCATCGACTTTCCTTCCCCTTTCAGCCTCTTGATCTCTCTGATAGTGTCTAAGACAGCTTCCGGAAAATAGCCGATCTTCTTCGCACCTTTGAACCCTTCCGCGGGGCTCCTGACCAGCGGCCTGGGGATGATCCCGAGCTTGATGTAATTATTGAGAGTCGCCCGTGATATCCCGGACCTGTTCAAAAGATCTTTGCTGTCTATCAATTTCTGTTTGCCCGCATCCCCCATCTTTCGTTCACCCCGTTTTAAGAAAGCTTCCTCAGTACATTACATAATTATACAGTACAATTTATTTGTCAAGAAAATAATTGGACAGTATAAAAGGCAGGGAACAGGATACGGGGGGTCAAGGGGTCAGAGAAAAGAAAAAGGGCTCAGGATTCAGAGAAGGACTAAAATAAGCTGGTTGTCCTTGATCTTCTCTGACCCCTGAGCCCTGAATCCTAAGTCCTGTCTTTAAGTTTCTTCCCTTGTCTTTTTCAATTCCTCTTTCAGGGTAGGGAGGACCGGGAACAGATCTTCCACTATACCGTAATCGGCATACTGGAATATCGGGGCGTTCGGGTCCTTGTTGATCGCAACGATCACTTTCGATGTGTCCATGCCCATTATATGGTGGAGGGCGCCGGAAATGCCGCAACCGATGTAAAGTTTCGGGGAAACGGTCTTCCCGCTCTTGCCGATCTGATCATCGTACTCTCTCCATTTACTGTCCACAACAGTCCGTGACGCGCCGACACGGCCCCCCATCAGGCTTGCTATCTCTTCAAGCGTCGCAAAATGCTCCGGGCCTTTCATTCCTCTTCCCCCACAGATGATAAAATCTGCCTCCTGGAGGTCAACCTTCTTTGATCCACTCTTTTCGAGGGATGTGGTCTTCATCCTCCGGTCTTTTTCTACCGTCACGTTCTCTTCGATCACCTCACCGTTTATGTCTGCCTTCTCAACGGCAAATGAGTTCGGTCTGAAGGTGATAAATGCCATTGAACCGGCTTTTGGCGCAAGCCACGAGATCACCTTGCCGCCAAAAAGAGGTTTCTTGATCTTCACGCTTTCTTCGTGGAAGTCTATCCCTACCGCGTCAGATATCATGGTGGCCCGCAGGCGGCCGGCAACCCTGGGGAAAAGATCTTTGCCCGTCATCGACGAAGTACCGAGAACGATCATGGGGTCATACTTTTTCAATATCTGTTCCAGGGCTGATCCGTGTGTATCCCAGTCGTAATCTTTCAGTTCTTCGTTTTCGATAAAAATGGTCTTATCGGCAAACTCCTTCAGCGTGTCCGCCACCTCCTTCACACCCGATCCAAGTAGAACGGCGCAAAGGTTGGAAGAGAATTTTCCGGCTATCTGCCTGCCTTTGGAGAGCAGTTCAAGAGATGCTTTTCTCACAACAGAGTCCCTGCATTCAACAAGTACAAAAATATCCCTGGTCATTTATATACCTCCTCTCAGAGCACCTTCGCGTCTTCTTTGAGCGATTTAACGAGGTTCTTCACCTTTTCCTCGGGCGATGTACCCTCAATTATATGCACCGATGGCCGCCGGGCGGGCAATTCATAGGAAAGGACAGTGATCTTTGATGACCCGCAGTCTATGGGGCCAAGGGGAATGCCGATCGAGGCCGGGTCAAGAACGGGTATTTGGATCTTCATGGCCTTCATAACACCCGTGATCAGCGGCACCCTTGGTTCATTAAGGCCCTTCTGCGTGGTAAAGAGTGCAGGCAGTGCAATCTCGGATACCTTTTGCCCGCCTTCTATCTCACTGCGCACCCGCACTCTACCGTCATCGATAACGTCAAGTTTTGTCAACAGGCTCACATGGGGTATACCGAGGAATTCGGCGATCATGGCACCCACGTTGGCATTTTCATCGTCCATGGCCTGGCGGCCGCAAAGGATAATGTCAAACCCATCCTTGTCGGCAAACCCCGCCAGAACGCTTGATACGACAAAGGGATCGTCGGCCTCGTAATTTGTACTGTCTATGAGAAAAGCCCTGTCGGCGCCCATCGCGATCGCCGTCTTTAATGCCTCCATGGCCCTTGCAGGTGCGTAGGTGCAAACGGTGACCTGAACATCCTTGAGCGCTTCCTTGATCCGTATCGCTTCTTCGACGGCAAATTCATCAAAAAAATTCACAGTATATTTATTTTCGATCTCGAGGGCCCTCTGATCGGAACTTACGATAATACGAGCTTCCGTATCAGCCACCTGTTTGATGAACACTAAAACATTCACTTCCTTCCCCTCCTTTGATGCCTTGATATTTCATAATTGACAATGAAAAGGATTATAAAAGAATTTCGCATAAAATATTTTACTGATGCCCGATTGTCAAGGAAAAATTCTTGCAAAGCAAGGGCTCGGGATATAATGATTCAGGGTTCAGAGAAAAGATCGAGGAAAAAAGGATAAGGGTTCTGGGACCAGAAAAAAGATGCTTACTCTTCTGAATCCTGAACCCTGAACCTTGCTTTTTTAAACGAACGTAAACGCCTGATCACACTTCCACAAAAGAGCGCAGCATCTTAGCCCTTGTCGGGTGCCTCAGCTTCTTCAAGGCCTTGGCCTCGATCTGGCGGATCCTCTCACGAGTCACTTCAAAGACCTGTCCCACTTCCTCAAGGGTATGGTCGTGTTTTTCCCCGAGCCCGAAACGCATCCTCACAACCCGCTCTTCCCGGGGTGAAAGTGTAGCGAGAATACTATTTAGGTTCGCGATGAGATCTTCGTAAATGGCCGAATCTTGAGGCGTAAGAACATTCTTGTCCTCGATGAAATCCGCAAGATGGGTATCTTCGTCATCATTGATAGGCGTTTCAAGGGAAATAGGCTCCTTTGTGATCCTGAGGACCCTTCTCACCTTTTCTGACGAAAATCCTATCCTGTCAGCTATCTCATCAGGATAAGGCTCCCTGCCAAGTTCCTGAACAAGTCCGCGGGACACCCTGATGATCTTGTTGATCGTTTCGATCATATGGACCGGTATCCTGATCGTTCTTGCCTGGTCAGCGATGGCACGCGTAATGGATTGCCGTATCCACCAAGTGGCGTAGGTGCTGAACTTATAGCCCCGCTTGTATTCGAAGCGGTCTACCGCTTTCATGAGACCGATATTGCCTTCCTGGATCAGGTCGAGAAGCGACAGCCCCCTGTTAATATAGCGTTTCGCTATGCTAACCACCAGCCGGAGATTGGCCTTGACCAATTCATTCTTTGCGCCTGAAAAATTGCGTTCGGCATTTTCAATGCGCTTCAGATAGTGCCTGAGAAGCTTTGAAGAGATCCCGGTCTCTTCCTCGATCCTCGATTTCCGTGCCACCAGTGTTTCGAGATGCTTCTTGCTTCCTTTTTCTTTGATCTTTTTATACCTGGTTATCTCTGCATCGATCTTTTCAATGCGCTCCACGTAACGTTTCATTCGCATGATGATCTTTTCCGTGATCTTCTTGCTCAAGTTGATCTCGGTTATGGTCTTTTGCATCTCTTTACTATGGCTGCCCTTCCTGCCGTTGCCACCCTGCTTCAGTTTGTCATGTTCTTCCTTGAGCCTTTCCAGAAGCGCTATTACCCTTTCTCTCTGGTATTCAAGTTCTGTGTCGCCTTCTTCTTCGTCTTCCACTTCCAGAGTGATATCCTGAACTGCAGTTTTCGATGTCTTGAGGGCCATGAGGGCACCCAGCAGTTCCTTGACCGTCCCCGGGAAAGACAAGAGGACCTGCTTGATCTCCTCTTTTGCCTCCTCCATCAACCGGGCTATTTCCTTTTCGCCTTCCCTCGTAAGAAGGGCCATGCTTCCCATTTCCTTGATGTAATGACGGATCGGATTGATGAGCTCATCGTCGTAGACCTCGGCGAGATCCCCATCAAGCACCTCGCCGACCTCGGTGTCTTCCACCGCGACAAGACCGTCCTGGTGCTCTATCTCGAAAAGTTCAATGTCATCGAGGATATTGTTCTGCTTTTCACCATGAGATATGAATACATATAATTCCCTGTTCTCAAGATTCTCCTCATAAGGAAGATATCTCCTTACTTTTTCAGGCATGGTCACCTCTCTATAAAAAATTATTTTTTATATGCGTCAATACCTGCCTTTTCTGTTTCAGGAGTCTGAGGATGGCCTCTTCGTCCCCCCTTTTTTCTGCATCAGCGAGCTTCTCGGTGATCCTTTTTGATTCTTCCTTGAAAAATTGCCTCTCTATATGCTTGGAATAATCTGTTAGCACCTTTTCGGGCTCATCCGAACTCAACGCAACGGCATCAAAGACCGCGTCGAGCACAAGCCCTTTCAAAGACTCCTTGTCGAGTTTTTCAATGAAACCTCTGACATCAAGGTGCCTTTCTTCTTCAAAACAGTTAACCATCTTTGAGATCACTTCTCTCACGTCGGCATCTTTTATGTAACTCAGCACCTCCTTTCCTTTAAAATATTCAAGAAGATCCGGGTGTGCAAAGCAGGCATTGATGACCTTTTTCTCTATCACACCTTTTGACCCCTGCGCCGCAGCTGGACCTTCACTGACCTCATAAGACCTCTTCCCGACAAAATGCCCCTCTTCAACTCCGGTCAGTTCTGACAATCTTTTTACATAGAGCCTCCTCTTCACACCGTCACGTATGGCGTCAATATGAGGCACCACCTGCTTGATAAAGGCCTGTTTTCCCTGGACCGTCGTCATGTCTTCTTTTTCGGCATAATGAGCGAAATAATAGTCGAGAATGGGCTTTTTCCTTGTGACCGTCCTTAAGACCTCATCGATACCCTTTTCCCGGATAAAACTGTCGGGATCGTGACCTTCAGGCAGGACTACCATATTCCCATTGATGTCCATTTCAGCAAAAAGCCCTATGAGCCTGAGCGCGCTTTTAATGCCCGCCTCGTCGCCATCCAGCATGAGTGTAACGTTCTCGGTATAATTCCTCAATTTCGATACCTGGCCTTCTGTCACAGAGGTCCCGAGAGTGGAGACAACGTTCTTCAGCCCACCCGCGTAAAGGGCGATAAGGTCAAAATACCCTTCGACGATGAACACCTCGTCCTGATCGGTAATGTGCTTTTTCGTTCTGTCGATGCCGAACAGTGCGGTCCGTTTCGAAAAGACCGAAGATTCCGGCGAATTGACATACTTGGGCATACCGTCCTTATCGAGCGTCCTTCCACCGAAGCCGATAATTCTCTTATTGACGTCGATGATGGGGATAACGATCCTGCCTCCGAACATGTCATAGAACTCAGTATCTTTCATCCTCACAATACCGGTACTCAGAAAGATGTCGTTAGGGATATCAGACGCCTTGAGAAGCCTCTTCAATGCCCCTCGCGAACGGTCAGAGTAGCCAATCCTGAACTCTTCTATCACATCGGGGCCCATACCTCTTTTTTCAAGGTATTCCCTGGCAAAATCCGCGCGTTTGAGCCCCCCCTGGTAATACTCACACAGTTTCGAAAGCGCTTCGTAATGTCCGGTCTTTTTCCTGTCGCCCTTTCTCTCGACCTCGATACCGTATTGGCGGCCAAGGTCCTCAATGGCCTCAACAAAGGTAAGGTTCTCATATTTCATGAGGAAATTGACGGCATTGCCGCCTTCCCTGCAGCCGAAACAATAAAAGATCTGCTTATCAACGCTCACCGTGAAGGATGGTGTCTTTTCCTTGTGAAAGGGGCACAGTCCCATGTAATCCTTGCCGGCCTTTCTCAGTTTCACGTGCTGAGATATGACATCGAGGATGTTAACACTTTGCAGCAATTCATCGAGCGACGCTTTCATGCAAACTCCACGATCGTGACACCGCTGTTTCGCTCATCGCCGTGGAATGTCTTCACGTAGCGCGTGTCGGCAAGGCGGCCCCTGACAGCCTGCATGAGCCTTCCCGTACCAACACCGTGAAGGATCCTGACATGGGGGACACCCTGGACAACGGCCCTGTCAAGGAACCGGTCAACACTCCTCAAGGCTTCTTCGACCCGCATGCCGATAATATTCAGCTCCGGCTGTTCTATTTGATCCACGGTGATCTCTGTCTTGTCTTTCGATACCCGCTGCTTTGCATCCGGGACAGTCTTTTCAATGAACATCCGTTTCAGTTTCGTTCTTACGTTCCCGATGGCGACTTCAAAAACACTACCCTCTTTGTCGATATCAACGACATATCCTTTGCTGCCAAGTGTTTTCACAAGAACACAGTCGCCTATACGGATGTCCTCCCTGACCTGATTGGCGGGTCCCCCCATTTTTTCCTGCAGGACACGCAATTTACCCCTACTCTTTGTTATAGACGTTCTTTCTTTTTTTGCAACCTCTTTTTTTATTTCTTCGATCTGGATCTCCAGTTCCAGGAGCTTTTCACTGCATTTTTCTTCCAGTTTTTTTAAGTACTCCTCTTTCTTTTCCTTTATAAGCGAAAGTCTCTGCCGCGCTTCTTCCTTTATCTTCGCCAGTTCCCTGCGGTCGGCCTGTGTTTGTGACTTTTCTTCCTCAAGGCTCGTGATCAGGTCGTTCAGCAGGAACTCCTGCTCATTGAAATAGGCGTAGCTTTTCTCGATGATCTCCCGGGGCACTTCTATCTTTTTGGCGACATTGATGGCGTTGCTGTAACCGGCCGTCCCATAAATCAGCTGGTAAAGAGATCTCATATTCGTGGTGTCGAAAGAGGTCGCAACGTTCATCGCGAAGGGCTTCATATAACCGTAAGCTTTGATGAGGTTGAGGTGCGTCGTAACGACAACTTGGCACCCCTTCTCAACAAAGGCATCGATGACACCCATCGCGAGAGCCGATGCCTCCTGGGGCTCTGTGTTTCCACCGATCTCGTCGATCAAAATAAGCTCATCCCCGTTGGTGCGCAGATAAAGGTCTTTGATCGCGTACATATGTGCGGTAAAACTGCTCAGCTCCATCGAGATGTCCTGTTCATCACCGATAAGGGCAAAGATATCAGAAAAGAAAGGGATCACCGGCCTGCCGGCGGCAGGGATAAAAAGACCCGTCTTTGCCATGAGTGACAAAAGCCCTATTGTCTTGAGAGCGGCCGTCTTTCCGCCGGCATTGGGGCCGCTTATGATCATCACCTTCTCGCCTTCGTTCATGACGATGTCGATGGGGACGGTATCGGTCTTTTTGGAGATGGCAATAAAGGGATTGACGGCATTTTTGATCTCAAGACAGCCCGCCCTTGTGACGTAAGGCCTCACGCACTTGAACTCATGGCAGAAAAGTGCCAGGGCATGAAAGAAATCAAGCTCGCCCAGGCATTGCACGTTCGTTTCCAGGACGTTCATGTAACCTCTTACAAACCCGGTAAGCTCCCGGAGGATCTTCTTTTCCTCTTCCTGCTCCTCATTCACAAGAACGTTAATAGCGTTGTTCATCTCCACGCACTCCACGGGTTCAACAAAAGATGTTTTCAGTGAATGGGAGTAGTCATGGACGATGCCCTGGATGGCCTCGTTGAAATTAGGTTTAAGAGGGATGACGTACCTGTTGTTCCTGAGGGATATGTAATCGTCCTGAATGATGGGGCGCACCGCTTCACGGCCCATGATCCTTTCGAGGTGCTTTTTTATCCTCTCCCTGTTCATGAACAGCTCGGTCCTGATACGGGAGAGCTCATAAGAAGCGCTGTCCTCAAGATACCCTTCGGAGTTGACCGATCTCGTGACACGCTTATACAGTTCCGGGAGCTTCTCGATCCCGGCAAGCATCTCATCGATGAACCTGCCCTTCTTGAAGACCTTTTTCAGGAAATCTGCAATATCATCAGAAGCCTTGAGAAAACCAGTTATAAGGAGAAATTCAGATGGTTCAAGCACGGAATCCCTGACAGAGATCCTTCTGAGCACTTCGATAATGTCGGGTACATCGGAAAAAGGGATGCGGCCGTCCCACTCGATAACATCCATGGCGGCCTCTATCCGGTCGTGCCGTTCGTTTATCCCGTCAATATCATCAAGTGGTCTGAGCTGAAGCAGCGAATCGCTGGAATATGGTGTCGAAGAAAATTGGAAAATGATGTCCAGAAGTCTGGTGTAGTCGAGGTATGCTAGCGTCTTATCGATCATAGGGCTTTCGACTACCGATCATGAAGATAGTCTTTTAAGCACCATTGTACTCAACACTTTGCCGTCAATCCTCCCTGGAAATTTCTCCAAAAGGAATTTTATCACTTTCCCCATATCCTTCTGGTTCTTCGCATCGACAGACGTTACCGCTTCCTCTATTTCCCGAAGAATTTCATCTTCCGTCAGCTGGGAAGGCTGAAATTCTTTCAGGATCTCGAGCTCTTTTTCCTCTTTTTCGGCCAGTTCAAGACGCTGGCCCTTTTTAAAACTGTCGATGGAATCGTGATGCTGTTTGATCGATGTCTTGACGAGCGCGTAGAACTCGTCGTCAGACAGGGGCCTGATCTTTTCGACTTCCTTGTTCTTGACAGCAGCAAGGAGCATCCTGAGAACGGACACTCTTATGCTGTCCCTCTTTTTTAAAGCCTCTTTTAAACCCTCTTCGATTTTGGATCTATAGTCCATTTATTTTTAATAAAGACCTTTATCCATCGTTCTTTTGAGTTTTTTCAGAGCTCTCTTTTTAGCAGCGAGTATTTTTTTCTTCCTTTTAACACTCGGCTTTTCGTAATGTTCTCTTTTTTTGATCTCGGAGAGAATCCCTGATTTTTCACACTGCTTTTTAAATCTTTTGAGGGCGCCCTCGAAGGATTCACCTTCTCTTATAATAACTGCTGGCATCCATTCTTCCCTCCCTCCATTGATCCGTTAATTTAAGATTCTTATTAAAACCCGAACAAACCGCCAAAGTCAACAGTTTTAAAGGTCAGGCGCTGATAATGGTCTATCGGGACAAGGCAGCCCACTGCGCTGTGTAGGGGCAGGATATCTTCGAAGGCCCCGGGGTTGCGGGGTTGATCATAAAACTATCCGCTTTTTTTCGGCCATTCTGCAGATACTGGCAAAAGTCCCTGCCGAGGATCACGCGAAGGGGTTTTTCAGGACAATGGTGCTATCCCTGTCGGGCCCTGTCGATATGATGGCAACGGGAATTCCAAGCAATTCTTCAATGCGCCTCAGATATCTTTTGGCTCCCTCGGGCAGATCGTCAAATTTGCTGACATCCTTCATCGGGGTGTTCCAACCGTCAATTTCCTCGTACTGGGGCTCGCAACGATAGAGATCGCTGAGGGCCATTGGCGGCTCGCTATAGAAACGCTTGCCTATTTTATACTGGGTACATATCCTTATCTTTTCGAATGAATCGAGAACATCGAGCTTCATGATGGACAGACCGCTCAAGCCGTTGAGCTTGATCGCCCTCCTCACGAGCACCGCGTCAAACCATCCGCACCTTCTGGGCCTGCCCGTGGTCGCTCCGTACTCGTCACCGATCTTTCTCATGAGCTCTCCCTCGGGGCCCGTCAGTTCCGTCGGAAAGGGGCCTTCGCCAACTCTTGTAGTGTAGGCCTTGCATATACCGAGAATATAGTCCACGGCGGTTGGGGGTACACCTGCGCCGGTGGCGATGTTCCCGGAAGTGGTGTTAGACGACGTCACGAAGGGATAGGTCCCGTGATCGATATCGAGAAAGGTTCCCTGTGCACCTTCAAAGAGTATCTGTTTTTTCTTTGCCATCGCCTTGTGAAGGAAGGTGACCGAGTCGGAGATATATTTCTTGAGCAGTTTCCGGTGTGGCTCATAACTTTTCAGGATGTCCTTCATCTTTAACGGTTCATCCTTGTAATATCGCCGAATGAGGAAATTCTTCATTTCAAGGTTTGCTTTCAGTTTTTCCCGAAAGACCTTCTTGTCGATGAGGTCAATGACGCGGATACCCATCCGGCTCACCCTGTCTTCGTAAGCAGGGCCGATGCCACGGCCGGTGGTCCCGATCTTCTTTGCCATCTTCGATTCTTTAAGTACATCAAGCTTTTTATGATAAGGCATGATGACGTGGGTGTAACCGCTTATCATCAAACGTTTGTCGTCTTTAAGATAGCCAAGCCCCTTGAGTTCCTCGATCTCTTTCTGCAGGACCTCGGGGTCGAGGACAACACCGTTCCCGATCACGCACTGCGTATCTTCGCGAAGGATACCTGAAGGGATCAGATGGAGAATGACCTTCTTGTCACCGATGACTATGGTATGACCTGCGTTAGCTCCGCCCTGAAAACGGACAATAATATCTGCGAAACCGCTAAGAAAATCGATGACCTTCCCTTTTCCTTCATCGCCCCACTGAACTCCTACTACTCCTACGTTGGCCATGGCCCTCTCCCGTTATTTATCTTATACAAACATATTTTTCTAATATACTCTATGGCTAAAATCAAGCCTAATCAGGCAATTCCTTCGGGAAGGCACTTCAAAAAACAAGGGATTATTTGATCTTCTTGTCTGCCATGCCATCAAACAACCCTACGGCAGTCGGCGCTGCTCCGAAGGGGATATGGAAATGGGCAAAGGCCTTTTCAGAAGCCTTTCTCCCCTGTGACGTCCTGATGATAAAACCCGATTTCAGCAAGAAGGGCTCCACCACTTCTATCAATACGTCGGATTCAAGCTGCAGGGTTGCCGCCAGGGCCTCTATGCCTACTGGACCGCCTTTGTAGTTGAGGATGATCGTTTTTAACAGTTTCCGGTCGGTCTCAGTCAATCCGTGATCATCGATACCTTCCAGTGTCAATGCGTCTATTGCCACATTTTTTGTAATTTCTCCCTGTGCCCTCACCTGTGCGTAATCCCGGACACGCTTGAGAAGCCTGTTGGCCACCCTCGGGGTCCCGCGTGCACGCTTTGCCGTTTCATAGGCGCCCATATCATCGATGGTCACGTCCAGTATCGAAGCCGACCGCTTTATTATCTTCACCAGGTCCTCTTCGGCATAAAAATCAAGGTCCCGTACGATGCCGAAACGTTCCCTGAGCGGCGAAGACAAAAGGCCCGAACGGGTTGTCGCGCCTATGAGGGTGAACTGTTCCAGACGGTAGCGGTGGGTCCTCGCGTGAATACCTTTATCAAAGATAAAATCTACGGCGTAATCCTCCATGGCAGGGTAAAGAAATTCTTCAACGATCTTGGGGATGCGGTGGATCTCATCTATAAAGAACACATCCCCTCTTTCAAGGTGCGTCAGGAGACCCATCAGGTCGCCGCCCTTTTCAAGTGCCGGGCCCGATGACGTGACAATGCGCGTTCCCATCTCGTTGGCAATAATGTGCGCGAGGGTGGTCTTTCCGAGTCCGGGAGGGCCGTTGAAAAGAATGTGCTCCAGGGGTTCACCCCTTTTCAGGGCCGCCTCTATGGCTATCTGGAGCGTCTCGACGATCTTGTCCTGCCCGACATATTCAGAGAGCCTGCTGGGACGAAGGGTGACAACACTCTCGCCATCTGCGGCCTCTTCTTTCTTATATAGTTCTGAAAGGTCTCCCGTCTCTTCCTGTATCATTGTTTCTGGCCTCTGTATACCTCTTCAAAAAGTCCTTCCGATGAAGTGATCCCGGGGTTTCGCTTCATCGCCTCTTCTATCATCTGTCTCGCCTCGAACATCTTGTGACCAAGCTGTGTGACCAATACCTGCTCGACCTCTTTCCTGAAGTCCTCCACGATCTCCACGGCAACAGCGGCCTCAGGCATGAGGGCATATTTCGCGACCCTGCCCTTTAGCGTCGCGACGATCTTGTCTGCCTTTCTTTCCCCTATCCCTTTCAACCTTCGCAAAGACTTCACGTCCTTCTCCTCGATACAGCGCGCTATCTCCCGTATGGGCCTTGTCAGCGCCTTTACGGCAGCAAGGGGGCCTATGTCCTCAACAGTGATGAAAAGCTCGAAAAACTCCCGGTCCAGCTCCTGTCTGAACCCTACCAGGGTCGGTTTGGGCTGTCTCTCGGTCTGATGGAAGGATATGTAGAGGCTCAGCTCGTCATCGGGCTTCTTTGATCTTCTCAGGTCGCTCATCACGAAGGCCGGGATAAGAACATCATACCCGATACCTCCGACAAGCAAGGTCAGGCGTTCATCGTAGATACCCTTCAATGTGCCCTCAAGATAGGCGATCATACGGCCCTCCGATGGTCTTTGCGATAGTATGCCGTCAGCGCAACGGCGAGTGCGTCCGCCGCGTGGAAGGAAGGGATGTCACCTATCTTCAACATGCTCTGCACAGCGGTTTTTATCTGCTTTTTACCGGCGTTCCCGAAACCGACAAGGGCATTCTTGACCTCCTTCGGGGATATTTCCTGGACGGGCAGCCCTTTTTGCCTCACCGTGAGGTAGAGGGCACCAAGGACGCTGCCGAGAAGCAAGCCGGCCCTTGGATAACGGACAAGGGAAAAAACGTTCTCCAGGACAACGAGATCGGGTTGTGCCTGGTCTATGACCTGGCTGACATCGTCATGGATCTGCATCAGCCTGTCGGGTATTGTATCATGGGAAAGTGTCTTTATCGAGCCGCATCTAATGAGCACGGGGGAAGGGCCGTCGCAGCGTATCACTCCGAAACCGGTGCTAGCCAGACCCGGGTCAATGCCTAAAATGATCATTATCCACCATTTTTCGTCATTTCTTTTGTCTGTTTGTAATCGATATTCATCATAACAGGATGGATAATCTTTGTAAACTACTAATCTTTCCTGCTGGCAAATGGGCTTTTTCATCACCGTTGTGTTGATTTCAACGACTGTAATAAGTATACTTGATTGATGCGGAACGAGGAATACATGGAATTATGCCTGTCAGAAGCGCAAAAAGCGTGGTGTGAGGACGAGGTCCCCGTGGGGGCGCTAATTATAGCCAAAAATGGCACGATCATCTCACGCGCCCACAACAAGACGAGGGCCCTCGATAATCCAACGGCACACGCCGAGATCCTGGCCATCGAAGAAGCGTCCCGCAATGTCGGCAACTTCCGTCTCACAGGGTGCACCCTCTTCGTTACGATGGAGCCTTGCATCATGTGCGCAGGTGCCATTATCGAAGCACGCATCAAGAAGGTTGTTTTCGGATGCTATGACGCCAGGCGTGGGGCGTTCGGTTCAGTTATCGATGTAAATGAACTTCCACTCAATCATAAGGTTGAGGTGACAGGCGGTGTTTTAAAAGAAAAAAGCGAACATCTTCTCAAGCAGTTTTTCCATGCCCGGAGAGGTACCGAAGTGGTCATAACGGGGCCGACTCGAAATCGGCTGTACGCCTAATCCGCGTACCGTGGGTTCGAATCCCACCCTCTCCGCCATTTATATCAAATGTGTCTGAATATCGGACTTCGAATATCGCATGATTTTATATTAAACCTGAACTTCATATTATCTCTTTTTTTCTACATGCCGGTACTCGCCGACATTGAGGTCTCCCAGCAACAGCTTCCCGATACGCACACGTTTAAGTTTCAGGACGGAGTGGCCCACCGCATCCCCCATCTTTCTTATCATGCGGTTCTTTCCTTCGTTTATCATAATGCTGTACCACGCGTTGTTAAGCGATGTTTTAACAAGACGTATATTCTCGGCCTGGTATAACTCGCCATCTATCAGGATGCCTTTTTTCATCTTCCCCATATCTTCCCTGGAAAGCATGCCTTTGAATTTTACGAGATATTCCTTTGTGACACCGTATCGGGGATGCATTACGTAATTTGCCAGGTCGCCATCATTTGTAAATATCATCAGACCTTCGGAATTATAGTCCAGTCTCCCCACGGGAAACAGTTTCAGATCGTGCTTTATCAGGTTTCTCGCCAATTTTCTGCCTTTTGTGTCCTTCATGTCAGACATGTACCCTACCGGTTTATAGAGGGCTATGTAGACATGTATGGCCTCTGCCTTGACGATCTGTTTATCGATATAAACTTTGTCTTCAGGACCTATCTGCAAAGAAGGGGATGTTACGATGGTATTATTGACACTGACTCGGCCTTCGTGGATCAGCTCTTCGGCTCGGCGCCGCGAAAATGCACTTGCATGTGAAAGGAATTTAAGTAGGCTTTCCATTCGGCATATTGCTTCATGCCCGGTCGTTAGTCTTTAAAGGTCTCGACAGGCTTCAATATCTCTCTTTGAAGTACGGGTTTTATCATCGTTGCGCTTCTCGTTGCCCTTCGATATACCTTGAATACAACGTTCTCTTTTCTTGGAAGCGGATTGGCCTCGATCTCTATTACTAGATCTTCAGGATTATCTATTGAAATAACAGCGCTTTTTGTTATTATGCTGTCCGGCTCCGAAAGGGCAACCAGTAACGCATCATTATAATAGAACCCTTTTTTAAAGGTCGCCTTTATCTCATGTTTTCCGGTTGTTAAGGGTATTATGATCTCTTTTTGTTTGTCAAATTTTATTTCATTTTTATCTATGGTCACGGCAAAATCGATAGGGGTTATTATATTGAACTCAGCCCTTCTCAATGTATATTCAAGGATCGGGTTGCCCCTGGTCTCGTAACTTATTATATCATTACGCTCATCACGGCTTACCGTTCTATGATAGACAGGTTTGTATATCACGTTACAATTTACGGTTTTCTCTTTCTTTCTTTCACTGAATGGTACGGTTACACTGGCCACGAGTTCAGAATACTGCTTACCGGGGATCGTTGTATCAAGCGCCAGGTCTTCATAATTCTTATCTATCTTGTAGAATGACAATTCAATGTTTTCGCCTTTCACTTTGTACGTTCCTGAAATGATAACGTCTATCTGGTCCTTTTTCAGGTAATCCTCGATAACGTTATTGTACTCACCGTACTCACCCGGCAAATAAGCGAACAATGCGGGTGATATGCCCTTACCTGCGTTTATTATCCTTTTCTTTTGAAAAAAAACATTTTTCAACTCGTTACGTACCTTTTCCGAAAACTTCGTCACGTTGTTCTTTTCATCAAAAATATCATAAATATACACTTTTACCTGTTTCTCGGGCGAGTATGGTTCCACCACCTTGGTCAATAAAGCGAATACGGGGGGCAAAAGGTTGGCGTCATTATATTTCAATTTACTTATCGCCACGTTATCACTCCCTACATCCCTTGTCATCTTGATGATCTCGCAGACGCTTGTGGTGTCAAATATCTGAACAACGGCGCATCTTCCGATGGGGTCCATCATAGTTGCATCATCTTTATTAAAGATAGTGAATATATCACCCTTGATTATTCCACTTTTCTTTCCCAGATTCGTTATTGCCTTGTCCCCCATGAGGATCTTGAACTTATTGTCCAGGTTTCCTACTATCTGCCCTACGGTCTTATCGCTGTTCAAGACAGTTGGAAGAACATTCTGCTCTTTTGTGGCACAACCATTGACGGATATAAAAACCGATATGCATATAATGACTGCAGTAATCGTTTTCATTTAGCCCTCGTTCTTGTAAATATTTTTAATGATCCTCGGCGTAATGAATATCAGGAGCTCTGTTTTATTGTCAAGAGAGCTCTGTTTTTTGAAAAGCCATCCCAGGAGCGGGATATGCCTCAACCCTGGCAACCCGTTTTCGCCCGCACCTTCTTCTCTCTCGTAGATTCCCCCGATAACTGCCGTTTCCCCGTCTTTCACATACAACATTGTAGTGGCCTGCTTTTTGTCTATCGTGGGGACACCTTCAGATGTATTGATAAAGTCGGCCTGGTCTTTCTTGGCAAGTATCTCGAGCTTTATGAACCCATCTTTTGTGACTGACGGGGTTACTTCCAGTCCCAATACCGCTTCGGCAAATTGTGTCTGAGTGCCTGACTGCGAATATGTCTTGTATGGTATGGATTTGCCCTGCTGTATTATCGCCTTTTTATTGTCTGATGTAACAACTTTCGGATTAGACAGTATCCTTCCTTTCCCTTCATTCTCAAGGGCCGATAACTGCAGGTCGAGCAAGAACGAGTCGTCAGCGCCACCGATGAACATACCCAGGATACCGCCGCTTCCGGCACCCACTGCCGCCGGTAAATTTACATTGTACGGTACAATGAATCCGCCCGGCCTGAATCCATACTTGTCGACAGGTGACGTCATTGTTCCGGTACCGCCCTCGGTCGCGCTTGTGTATGCTGTTCCACCTGACAGCATAACCTCTTTATTGCCAAGCTGCCTCGAGGTCTGGTTGTAGCGGGTTCCCCACTGTACGCCTATCTCTCGCGCGAATCTCGATGTGGCCTGAACGATCTTGCAATCTATCTGTATCTGGTTCGGTTTTTTATCGTGCTCGCTTATTATTTTAACCATGTTGGAAACGTTCTCTTTTGTGTCCTTTATTATGAGCGCGTTGTTCCATGTAACCTGGGTAATGGTCCCAAATTCTGACAGGAACCCCTTTTTCGCTGCTCCGGGTGTTGTAGCTCCTTCACCGCCCTTGAGCATCTTCTCCATATCGGTCGGGCTTACATAGCTCAAATAGACGGTCTCGGTGATAAATTCTTCTCCAATCTTCTGTCTTTCGAGTCTCTCTTTTCTGAAGGTTTCCCGCTCACCCAATTTTCTCTTGCTCTCATCCTCGAATTCCTTGGCGGTAACAACCCTTAATACGTTATCAGCTTCGATCTTCCTTAAGCCCCCGGTTTCAACGACCAGGTCCAGGGCCTCATCCCAAAAGATATTTTCGAGCTTCATCGTTATTTTGCCTTTAACGGCATCGGAAATGATTATGTTCTTGCCGGACACTTCCGCAAGTATCCTTATAACGTTCCGCACGTCCGCATCCATGAAATCGAAGGAAACCTTTGTCGTCGGGGTTGTTTTTTTCGCTGATTGGCTGAAACATAATAAGGGTATGATCAAAAGTAACAGAAAAAATAATATCATTATTTTTCTACTCATAGTTCACCCTTCAATTTTTGGTGGGGATATCAACAACAATCTTCTTTGTCTCCCCTTTTGATTTGTAACCCAACACAACATTGCTGGTTGTAACATCAGCAACCCACATATTCTTGTTCAGGTAGTCACCCTTTCTAAAAAAGATGCCCTTGCCCTGTGTATCTTCCATCATCGCGATCATTCCCTTGTCGCTCCTTATCACTCCAACAAGCCTCAGCGCTTCCAGTTCATAGTCAAGCTTTACCGACGTTTCCTTCTTGTCTTTGGATGCCTTGACTGTTATTCCCCTTGATGTCTTTGCCTTTAACAGAAGGATCGGTTCAAAAGGATTTCTCGTACCTTCGCTTATATAGGTAAAATCTTCTACGTTATACTTTTGCTCCGCCTTCTGTTCCTGAGGCTTTTGAACGGGCGGTACTTTTGTACTCTGCGCAAACACGTAAGACGCGCAGAACACAAAGCAAGCGCAGAGAATTACACTACTTTTTCTTAGGTGTGACATCATCTCCTGCCTTTTGTGCCCCTTTTGCCGGTGCCGGCTTCTTTACCGGTTCCCGCAAATATACGTATGCGTTGGCGCCGCATGTACCCTCAAGGACCACATTGTTCGGAGGGCCCTTTGATTCTATCGCAAAATTATTGATGCTTATGATCCGTTCCAGTTTCCTTACACCATCAAGAAATGATGCCAGATTATCGAATTTGCCCTGGAACTTTATTTCAAAGGGCAGCTCTGAATAAAAATCCTTGTTCTTGATCTGCTTTGGTTCAAACTGCTTGACCTTTAATCTGGTTTCCTCGCTGACACCGGTGACGCTTCTGAGCAAGGCCGGCATGTCCTTCGATTCCGGCAATTGCCGCATTACATCCTGCAATAGCTCTTGCATCTGCGCGTAGTCCTTGCGGTGTTTATCTATGTTCTTTTTGATGTCCTGTAATGTTTTCAATTCCGCCTGCAACTCTCTGTAATCTTTTGCCAGCTTGTCTTTGGTCTCCATCTGAGGGACCATGACGAAATAATAAAGCGCGGCGAGAAAGGCAAGTACAAGGATGACCATGACAATGAGAATATACTTTTGCGGTATCTTCTCTAATTTCTTTCCCAGGCTCTTTGGTTCGAAGCCTACTCTCATAATGACATATTCCCCTGTACTATGAACTTTTTTATTACAAGGCCTTCTTCCGTCACGTCCTGGATGCTCTTCAATTCTATATCCTTCATATAGGGAAGCTTCGTAAGCATTTCCATGAAATCCGATATGGACTCATTAACGAGAGACCTCCCCTCGATCTCGAACTTATTCTCCGTCTTTTTGAAGGTCTTCAGCCAGACCCCTTCCTTCATCAATGCCGACATATCAAAAAGCGACCTTGCGGCAAGGGCCCTTCCTGATTTGAGCTGGTTGACCACTTTTATCCTTCGTTCTATCTCTTTCTTTGCTGCCTGGATCCTCTGATATTCCTGGTAATATGGCCGCATGCTTGCCAGCTCGGTCTTTGTGGAGGCGATATTCCTTCTGTAATCGCCTATCTCCCTCCAATTATAGAAGAAGATGCTCCAGAATAATATGTTGCCGATAATGAGCAGCAGGAAGAACGTTACCACGTTGATCTTCAATGTGCTCGTTCTTGACTTCTTGTATGGTAACAGGTTGACCTTTATCATATCACGCCATCAGATCCGTTATTCGAGTTGACAGATAGACGGGAACGACCATAAACTCTTTCATTTCCTCGTACAAACCTATCTGTGCTTCGGCGCCGCCCTGGATCAAAAGAAAAGGATTTATAACCTCCACCGCTATACCTGTTTCGTCTACTATCTTTTCCTTGATCCCCGGTAAAAGTGACGAACCTCCCGTAACATATATCTTGCCTATGTTCTCTTTCGGTTTTGTTGCAAGGTAGAACCGCACCGTTTTATTTATTTCCGAAGAGATATTAAAAATGAAATCTTCAAAGAGGTAAGCAACATCGGCGTCGGCAGAAAGCTTTTTCTGCTCCGCGTCTTTGTATTTTACCTTGATTGACTTTTGTATCTGACCCGTCAGATATTTCCCGCCCATAAGGATCTCTCGCGTGAACTCAATGTTATCACCGTTCAGAATGGCTATGTTGGTTACGGAAGCCCCGATATCGACAATAAGCACCGAGCCCTCTTTTGGTACATAGACCTGTTCCACAACATTGGAAATACCGAACATATCAACATCCAGTATCTGGAGGCTTAAGCCTGCCATATTGAATGTTGCTATATAGGCATCCACGATCTCTTTTTTTACGGCAACTATCTTTACGTTCATCATGCTCTGCTTCTCGGGATCGACACCCTGAACATAATAGCTGTAATAGATGTCCTTCATGGGAAAAGGTATTGCGTTCTCAACTTCCACGCTTATCATATTTTCCAGTGCTTCGTCGTCCGTAAAGGGGACGGCGATCTTCTTCGAGATCACCGAGTAGCTTGAAAGGGCGCAGGCCACGTTCTTTGTCTTGATATTGTTTTCGCTGAAGATGCTCTTCAATTCCTGTGACAGAAAATCGATGTCCACGATGTGGCCATCGCTGATAAGTTCCTGTTCATAGGTCTTTTTGATCACGTTCTGGATCGAAAAAGAACCTTTCAGATTTTTCAGGGTACATAATTTAATTGAGGTCGTACCGATGTCGACGCCGACGAGATCCGTTACCTGCTTGATGACAAAACTGCTGAACATCCCCGATTGTTTGAGAGACTCAATAATGTTCTTTTTTGACTTGACCTTCTTCGGTTTCCCTGTTGTTGACGGCTCCGTTTCTTCGTGCCTGAACTCGGGCTGGTCCGTTTCCATCTCCTGTTCAGGCTGCGGTCCTTCGCTATCCGTTCGCTGCCCGCCAGCCGGTTCGACATATCCATATTCCTCTGATGGTTCGTCGGCATCCTGCTGCTCGAACACGGGTTCACGGATGATGGCCATGTCGCCTTCAGGCGCTGAGCTGTCAAATGCAAGGATCAATATTGGAACGCCAACAAGAAGTATTGTGATGCCGTAGAGCCAGTAACTCTTTCCCAGTCTCTCGGCTATACTGCCCCATATGTTGATAGTTGAATAGATGCTGATGGGAAATATCACCAATCCCAGTACGTTCCACGCGGACACCCCGCCGCATCTGCACAGGAGAACCATATTATAAAAAGGAACGAGATATTCCCAGAAAGACCCTATCCCAAACTTCTTGCCAATACGATACATTATATAACTGCCGAACAGATAAATTACGATAAACAATACAAGGAAGACCAGCCCAAAGGTTTCAAATGAATCTGTCATGTTTTAGTTACGTCCGATCAGAAAATATCGATCGTCCGCTCAAACCCCCGCTTGGCGCAACAAACAGCATTATATGCCGTCCATCGCAATTATACGCATCGCAGCCCATGCCAGGCCTGCCGTTGCCCAATAATTGCAATATATTCGATGCATTATGTGCATATAGAGAAAAGATGTTTATCCTTTTCATGCCTATCATGTTGAAAAATTTAACAGAAGCACTTTTTTTTGTCAACATTTTTTTTCAGGTTAGCCTTCATATTCATTTTGTTTACTCAGGTATTTATTGTAACTATAAGGATACATTGATATAAATAAATTATTATGTTTTTAAATAAACATGCTGCCAGCTGAAATATATCAATAAAATCAAAGGATCTTCTCGTGTATAAGAGAAAATGCTTGAATATTATTTTTGGTTTTCTGTTGTTTTCTTTTCTTCGGCAGGCTTAGTGAGGTCGATCTTTACGGTGTGCATTATTACTCCGCCTTTATTATCAGCGATCTTCACCTTTATCGTGTGTTGTCCGTAATCATTCTCTTTCAACCGCCAGTTGATCACCCCTGTTTGAGGGTCTATTGTCATACCCTGCGGAGCTTCGGCAAGTACGTACGTCAATGGGTCGCCGTCAGGATCGACACCCTTTATCTGGTAAGAGAACGACTTCCCATCGTATTTCATCTGCTTATCATCCGTGATCTGCGGCAGGGCATTTTGCACTGCAAATTCAAGGACCCTTGGTTGCCCGGCCTTTTCACCTTCAAATGGCGTAACCTTGACGGCCACCTTATCACCCCGTTTAAACCCGCTCAAACTGTCACTCCCGTCACCGGCAGGTTGACCGTTTATCGACCATTCATATTTATAAAGGACCTCGCTGCCATCACTTCCGGTAGACTTTTCAACGACCACCCTTACGATATCTTTATTATTGACCGATTCAAGTTTCAATTTTGCCTTTGCCAGGGAGATCAGAGGTTCCTGCGGCCCTCTCGCCTGCAGTGTATCCCCTGTTTCGGCCGAGTCATTTTTTGGCCCGTCGGCAACACCGGTTTTGGGCGACCTGTTGCCCAATAAAAAATAGAGTGCTGCAGCCACGACAATAACACAAATTATTATCAAGACCATACCGGTCTTGTTTTTGCCGGTTTTCTTCTGTCCTTTTTTTTGTGCCTGGACCCGTTTTGATGCCGGCTTAATAGGCATAGAGGACTTCAATATTTGCCCGCTCCGTTGTGCTGTTCTGCGGCCTCGCATCGGTCATGAGCGTATACAAATAAGGGAAGTGCTGCACGCTTATCATGCCTGACGCGTTGTCGACTGTACCTGTAGCCATCTCAAGGACTGTGCCGCTCTTATCGGAGTTCCCGGGGACTGTGTCGATTATCTTCATGCTGACGACGAAGGGCCGGGTCGAACCGGCTATTCCTTTCAGATTAAAGACAATATCGCTGTTTACCGTAGGGTCGGGATTGCTGTCACAGGTACCACCGGGCCAGCTTCCCGTCAATGAGGTCAGTTTTGTTTGAAAGCATACGTCCTTGGCTGAATTTGCCGTAATTGACGGGACGATGTCCGGCAGTATGGCAAGGCCGCTCACCACGCCTGACAGGGTGGTCCCGGTAATCACCCTCGGCAATATATCTTTTGTCATGAGATCGATGGCGCCAAGGGATGCCTCCTTGGAGCTCTGGTATTTTCTCTGTATCCCCGATATTTCAGAACCCGTTATACTAAAATACATAATGGCCGTAAAGATACCGGCGGCAATGGATACAACGATCAGCGCTGATATCAGTGCGACACCTTTGTTCTTTTTGACTTGCTTAAACATCATCATTCCTTTTTTCCTAATAAAAACTCTTTGGCTTCACAAAGAGGGTGTACAGTCTCCAGCGATAGTGGTTCCAGTCGGCACCAAAGGCAGTGAGGTCCACGGAGGCGCCAAGCGCTACAGTGGGACCAACGGTAACAGGGTTTGCCCCTCCGTAGGTGAACCCCCTGTCGAATGTACCTTCGTGGGCAAGAACGTATATCTGCACTTCTTTCACCTGTTCCTTGACCGAAAGCGCATCGAGGCCCGATATATTGTTGACGGTGGTATCGGGGACCCCGTCGCCGTTCGTGTCAAGCCTGAAGACGACCTGCATGCTGGCCACACATTCCATGAGAGGAAATTCAGTAAGTGTTCCCCCGACTCCCGCTGTATGGTTAACGGTTGCCTTGATAAGTGTGCCCGTGCCCGCTGCACAATCCTGGTTCACCGCGTTCTGCCTCACAAAATAATCCGCCCTGTTAAAGGGCATGCTGGGCAGTGCGCCCTGCACAACACCGAAGGCCAGGTACCGCTGCCCTGAGCCTGTCGGCTGGAAGGCCGCGGCCAGAGGTGACGTCGTGTACTGAAGAGCGTAAGTGCCGGACCCGGAATCGACTATCAATTGCGACTGGCCACCGAGGCTGGAACGCGGCTTGATAACGATCATGTAGTCCGTACCGCTCACCATGTCCATGGACAGGTCGTTCCATACGTGGACCGTGGCACCGTTTATGTTGCTCCACTTTCCGGCGGCACTGTTCATTCCCACGGCAGGGGATTTGATGACCAGATAATCGGATTTAGCAAGGTATGTGGCAAATGCGCTCACATCGTTGCTATGGACCAACGCCCTGGGGATATTGGGTGCATCGTTGTACAGCTGCGCGGGGGTTCCGGCCGCCTCGAAATAACCATTGGGCGCGGACTGGAATTGATCGGGCAGTCCAAAGCCGGCATTTGCGAGATCGCTTCTCAGTATCTCAAGGGCAAGGGCCGTCTCGAACTGCGCCGAAGCCACCGCTGCCTGTTGTCTTTGTCCTCGTACCAGGCTCTGCAGCAACTGGCTGTTCATTGCCATGATGATGCCCATGATCATGATGACAATGAGTAGTTCCAATAAGCTGAATCCGCTCTCTTTCTTTTGCATGTCCGCTTCAACCTCACACATCGGTACTTATGATAGTTGCCGCATTGTGCCAATGGTTCACATTCCTGTGGGTCCAGGTCACATTCACCTGGATCGCAACGCTGCTGGCTGAAATGTTCTGTCTCACCCAGTTCACGTTATAATTGATCGAAAGATTTCGGAACCTTCTCTGCTCGGTGACGGGGATCACAACAGCACCTGCCTTAACATCATCAAAGCGGGAATTACGCAATGTCTCCATGGTTGTTTCAGCGATCCGCATGGCCTCGTTGCGCATGGAATTATCGATATTGATCCTGATGTAATTTCCCAATCCGTCAAGCATGGCCATCATACCGATGGAAAGTACGAGCATCGAGACCATAAGCTCGATAAGGGTAAAACCTTTTTTGTCAGTTGCAAGACGCCGCATTGCACCCTCCTGCCGCTCCCGTGTATTGGCCCATCCTGATCCTGGTCGGTGCCACCACAATGCAGTTCGTTGACGGTCTCAGGCTGGGCGCAGGTATACATATGGCCCCCTGCTGGGTCGCTATGCCGCGGGCATCGAAAACGACCCTGCTGTTGGTAAAGGTCTGCTCCATCGATTCGTCCTGAGGCACGGTATTGCTCCAGGTGAAGGGGACCATCGCCGACCTCGCGAGCCGCAGCGTATCTGTCGGGACCGCACTGGGAAGACCGTCACCATTGGTATCTTCGATCACCTGGTACTGGTTGGGAGGCGTAAAGACCATAAAGTGGGTCCTGTTGTTATTCATCGCCATGATCCTCATGTTCATAATATCAGAGTAAAGCCTTCTTGTCTGGTTCTGTATCCTGTTCTTCCTTACAAAGCCTGACATGTTCGGCGCCGCCAGCGCCGCCATTATCCCGATGATGGCAATAACAATAAGCAGTTCGGTTAATGTAAACCCTTTATTGTTTTTCATTTTTCCTTCATATGCAATATCTTTCTCATCGGCCTGGGAGGTACAAGCAATGAAAAACCGTCACCCATGTTTATGCCCTGGCCGATCTGCATGCCTTTGCCCCCGCCCAATGTCAGCTTGGAGGTTCCGTCGGGATTCACCAGCGACGGGTTCGCGATCATGCCCGTCGAGAGCTGTGTCAGGATACGGCCGCTCAACGCCGAATTCGGCGGCGCCCCGCCGTTCTGATACCAGGTAACCCACAGATAGGTGTAACCGCCGAAAGAGCAGACATCCGTTGAGGGAGAACTCGTCAGAAAATAGACAAGGCCGTTGAAGGATGCCACGGGTTGCGCCAGCACCCTGTGGGCCTTGTAACCGGTGTCAGGCGTCGGGAAGTTGATGTACCAACCCTGATAGAGCATGGGGTCCAGATTGGAGGATGAACCGGTCTGGTTTTTGAGAGACCCTGTCCCGACAGGAGAGATACACGCCGTATCAAGGGTGTTCGATGAAGTATAACAGGGCTCCATAATTCCGTAAAAGGCCTGCTGCGAGTCGGGATCGTCAAGGGTGAGGCCGTTGTCGATCCGGTAAAAGAACCGCCCCGTGCCGAAGTAGAGCCACAATTTGCTGTTCTTCCTGTCCTGCAGTTTTGCTATGCCCGCCGTGACGGGGCCGATGTTGTCGATCACCTTGCTCACGACCCAGTTGTTGGGGTTCGTATCGTTCATGGTCATAATACGGATGACCCCGCCTTTTGTCCAGGTCGTGGTATCCTTTTTGGTATATCCCATATAAAGGATATCGTCACTGTATGGGGTTGCGCCCGCCGCGTTGGGGTCGCCCTTGTCAATATCGATCGTGGCATGGTTAAGCGGCCCGCCGAAGGCGTTGGCGATCCCCGTATCGATAACACTGACCGTTGAATCGGGCCCGGTCATAAGATCGAGGACAAAGAGCTTCAGGTTCTGATCGGAAGACCCCATGAACTGGTTGTATGTGGTGTTGACGGGTCCCGTCGGTCCGTTCGCGAAGACCGCGAACCACTTTCCGTTCTTTGCGGGGTCACCGATCCGCACGATCGCAGGGCCTGTCGTAGAAAATCCGAGATCGCCTGCAGGGCGGGAGAACTCCCAGAGCAGTTTCGGGTTGACGGGGTCCGTTATGTCAAAGGCAAAATATGAGGAATATCCGACATTGGTGATCGGCGTCTTCACGCAGTCCGTGCAGGCGCTGGCCGTATCCCTGCATGCGCCCCCAAAACCCATCCCGCCGATGACGATGGTCCTCCAGCTTCCCCTGGTCTTAGTGTAGTTGGGGTCCTGCACAAGGGAGCCGCCGGCATTGATGCTGGCGTCAAAAATGGTAACGGGCTGGTTCACCAGGTACATGTGGCAATAATTTGTGCTCGTGAGGTACTTGAGATACGGCAGCGCCCCTTTCGGTACAAAGGCCCACCGTTCCGTCCCAAGAGGTACGTCCGTCGTTTCCAAACGTGCCACGGTGCTGGTCGACAATCCGCTGAAGGTCAGTTTGCCAAGCTCGAAGGCGTGGAGCATGCCGTCGTTGGCGCCCACGAACACAGTGCCGCGTTGCGTGTAGTTGCCGACAGGGTTCCCTGCCGCGTCGACATCATTGACATACTGGTAATATGTCCGGTCATTGTAGCCGTCGGGCGAATATTTTTGGTAAGAATTGAGGGGGAACGGCCCCTTCAGGCGGGGCGTGGAGGAGACGATGTCACCCAGCTTCCATACCCGCGTATCCGTGGCACCCGAGTAGCTTGTCTTCACCGTCCTGCCGCGGTAACCCGGTATGTCGTACCCGTGGACATAATTGACGATATTCTGGGCCGTGGCGGGATCGGCCGGGGTCTGTAGATAGGTCTGGAGCGTTGCGTTCGATGCCGCCACTGCGGTCGAGAAATTGATGAGCGTCTTTCCGTCAACCGTCGTATAGATGGTCCTCGGCGATGTGGTGATGTCCCTCGCCCATAGTATGATCCCCGCCTCCCAGAGGTTCTTCACCTCGTCGATATCAACCGGTGACGGGGTGTCCTCGGTGCCTGCATTGCCGGACGCATCGGGCTGGTACCTGCGCACCACCGTCTTGCCAAGGCCGATGTCGAACTCAAAGGCTATGATGTCATCGCTGTAGATGTCGAGGGTCCTGTTTCCGTTCGTATCCTCACGGATGGTGCTGCTGGCGATCAGGGGATCGATATAGTACCAGAGGTTCTGCATCTCTCCGGTCCAGTCGATCTCGGCATTGTCGAACTTGCGTTTCGGAAAGAACAACGCCTGGAGGATGTTGGCGCCGCTGCCCTCGGCGGATGCAAGAACGGAGGCGGCCGTTCCCGAGGAGGAGCGGCGGAGCATGTCGTTCAGGGCATTGGCCACACTGGTCACAATTGTGTCACCTTCGTCTGCCTCGAAGTAGTTGTAGGGAAGCCCTGTTTTCTCCTTGTCCCATTCACGGCATTGCTCGTTCCATGTCACCGCCGGGTCACAGCCCGACAGTGGATATGTGACAAGCGTGCTGTCTGCCGGCAGTCCGCTGAAACCGTAAGGGATCTTGTCGGTATCGGAGAAATCGAAACCGCCGAAGATGGCCGTCGTTATCGAGGCGTTGCGCCCCGGCGTTTTGTTCCCCTGGTCGCCGTAGGCATAGATGACGTATGTGTTGATGTTCTGGGTCCCCACAAGGTCGCTTCTGAGGTCGTTGATATGGAGTTCGTTGGCGGCCCTCGCCGGGTCCACGCTGACGTTCCACTGGCCGTCGGAAAAAAGCAGGACAAAAGACCTGCGGCAGGGTACGGCGACATTTGTACCGCCCACCTTATCATAGAAGGGGTCCTTATCACCGTCCCCCATGCTGATAAACGTGCTGTTATTGGCAAGGCCCGAGAAATACGTGTTGCTCTGCCGGAAGAAATTGTTGGCGCTTCGCAGTGCCTCACCTGTCGGCGTGCCCCAATATGCAACACTGGTGTTGATCTGTGTTTTGAGGGTGGCCAGCGTCGCGTTCTGCCCCGAATATATCTTTCCGTAATTGGAGGTTGAATCGCTCTTGAAACCCATGAACCCGAAGTAGACCTTACCGTAAAAATCATCGACAATACCGGCGATCGACGCCGGGTCGGTCTTCACGCGGATATTGCGTCCGCTGAAAGTCCCGAGGGGGCACCCCGCATTGTCTTGTCTGAGTATCCTGTTGTATGAATAACTGCTGCGGGTTATACGGAATTTGCAACCCGTTGTCACATCATTAAAGTAGTTATCGTAGTAGGTGGATGTAGTATAGAAGTAAGCGCCCTCGCTCTGCAGGGTGTCTGTCTGGGTGCTATTCACCCTCCCTCCGGTCAGGGCCTTGCGGACAACGTCCATCCGGGTTGCGGTTATCCAGTTGAGGAGGTTTCCCGATATTGCCGCGGCTGTCCCTATTTTGTCGGTACAGGTCCCCGCGGTGTTGACCTCGAAGCGGGCGTTTGCTGTACTGTAATTGTAGCAGCTATCGGGGTCAAAATAGCCGTAATATCTTTTCGTCAGGTCATACTTGCTATCATTGTAATATCCCTGCACCGTCGCATTACCCGTTGCATTTTTAGGCATATCGCACCGCGCACTGTAGTCGGGTGAAGCCTCGTAATTGGTAAAATTGCAATAGACATAGGCCGGGAATTGCATACTGCCCGAGAGGTCCATGGTGATCATGACGTTCGGTTTCACGGCGTTCGTCGCGAAGATGGGGAACACGCAGTAATCCGTGTTCGTCGCCGCATGCGAAGTAGCAGCAGCACCCAATGCCATAATGCAGACCAGGATAAAAAGGACCTTTCTCATGTATCATCTCCCCCTATCTATGCAAAAGAAATTCATTGAAGGCGCGGATCACCCCGGGGCCCATAAAAAGGTACAACACCGCGCAGAGCGACAGGAAGGGCCCGAAGGGAATGGCATATTTCGTTCCCTCTCCCCTGCCTTTCATGAGCATCAGCGGGATACCGACAAGGGTTCCGACGATGGAGCCGCCAACGAGCGAGAATATGACGCCTTTCAGGCCGCTGAAGGAACCTATCATGGCAAGGAGCTTGATATCGCCGCCGCCCATGCCTTCACGCTTCGTGATCAGCTGATATCCGTAAGCGATAACGAAGAGCACGCCCCCGCCGACGAGCACGCCGTATACGGCGTCCATGACCCGGAAACCGGGCCTCATGAAAGATATGATCAATCCCGCGACCATGCCGCCGACGCTGAGGACATCGGGAATGATCTGGAAATCATAATCGATAAAGGACACAACGATGAGGATGGACACAAAGAAGACCTCGATGAAGAACTCATAGGACAATCCCCATCTGCGATAGATCATCATAAAAACAACGGCGGTGATCAGTTCAACGAAGAAATACCGGAAAGAGATCCCGGTCCCGCAATCCCTGCATTTCCCCCTCAACAGGAGATAGCTCACAAGGGGGACATTATCGTAGAACCTGATCGGCTTTTCACAGCCGGGGCACGATGACGGGGGCCTGACGATGGACTTCTTTCTTGGTATCCGGTATATGCAGACGTTGAGGAAACTACCGATGACGGCGCCGAAGATGAAAACAACTATGGAATATATGGTATGCATCGCTTTTCCGACTCACTTTACGTTTGCCAATCTTCCGTCCTGATCAATGGTCCAGATATCGTCATGCCTGCCGTCATTCCGGCCGCCGGTTGCCTCGACGACAAACTGCGAAGAATCGGCGTAGCGTATCCTGAAATGGTACTTCTTTGTCCTGTCCTTCCAGTTTGCAAGTCTTGTCCCGTCCATCGTGTATGTTCCATAAGAGGACCTGTGTGCCTCTTCCGCGTCCTTGATGCACAAAAGTTGCGCCTTCATATTGACATGTTCCGTTTTTTTTAGCCGCATGGCATTCATAGGGATGGCGATCATGATTATCACACATATGACAATCACCCCCGCCAAAAACTCCAATAATGTAAAACCGTTTCTTTTCATAGCGTTGTCAAGAAGAGGGGGCGTTTGCCCCCTCTTCTTTCATCCATCGCGCAGTTTAGTTCTTAGGCATAAATTTTGCCGGGACCGTACCGCTCCATGTCCATAGCGTCAGACTGTTCGTGCTGGTCAGGATAAGGGTCGTACCATCAACACCGCCGCCGATAGCCTGCAGCGTGACGGTGATGATCAGGTCGGTGGTACCCGAAGCGGCAGTGGTCATCGAAGTGATGTATTTCCCCGGGATGCTGATACCGGTTGCGGCCGTGATGGCAGCGGCATCGGCAAAAGCGCAGCCCACTACTCCGGTGGAAACCTCACTGGCATACGCCGTCAACCCTGATTTAACGGCACCGATCGTGTTTGTTACTTCCGTCATGCGTGCCCGTCTCGTGTAATCCATATAGGCGGGAAGAGCGATTGCCGCGAGGATACCGATGATCGCGATAACGATGAGGAGTTCAATCAACGTAAAACCTTTTGTGTTCTTGTGAAGCTTTAACATACTACACCTCCTGAATTATGTAAGTTAGTAATACCATTATCGGTATTTTAGCACAATTATTTACATTGTAAATGATTTTTGTCACACTTTTGGGAACTTATAGCATGCCACTTTGTGTTTTCCGCTGCCTGCGAGCTGAGGTTCCCCGGCGGTGCAGCGCCCGGTCCTTTCTTCACATTTATTATAATAAGGACAGAGGGAGCCGTCTGTGCCGTCTTGCGTCTCATGTTTCAGCGAGAATTCTCCCCCGGAGGCCCGAAGAAGCATCCTGGTGTAAGGATGGAGGGGATTGAAAAAAACCTCGTCGCGCTCGCCCGTTTCGACCACCTTTCCCTTATAAAGGACGAGGATGTGGTCCGACAGGAAACGGACAATGTTGAGGTCGTGGGAGACAAAGACCATGGAGATCCCTGACTGCTGCCGGATATCAAGGAAGAGGTTGACGATCTGTGCCTGTATGGACACGTCAAGCGATGACACGGGCTCGTCGGCGATGATGAGCGCCGGGCCTGTCGCAAGGGCCCGGCCGATGGCTACCCGCTGCCTCTGGCCGCCGCTCATCTCGTGAGGGTACTTCATGAGAAAATCCTCATCGAGGCCCACACTCCTCAATATCTCCGCTACCCTCGCCTTTGCGTCCTTTTTATTCGCTATGCCGTGGAACACAATCGGCTCGGAGATGATGTCACGCACCTTCATTCTCGGGTTCAGTGAGGAATAAGGGTCCTGGAAGACGATCTGCATCTGCCTGCGCAGATCCCGCACGCCCTCCCTGCCCATCTCCATGAGTTTCGATCCCCGAAAAACGACCTCGCCGCTGTCGGGCCGCTCCAGCAGCAGGACGCACCGCGCGAGGGTGCTCTTGCCGGAGCCGCTCTCCCCTACGATACCAAGGGTCTTGCCCGCCTCAAGCTCGAAGGTGACGCCGTCGACGGCCCTGATGGTCTCTTTCGCGACGGAAAAGACGGACCTTCGAACCTCATAATGCTTTTTCAGTTCTGATACAGATAGCAGCGGACCCATTGATCCTTCCCAAGCCCTTTCATAACAGGCTCTTTTATCCTGCAAATATCCATGACATGGGGGCACCTCGGATGAAAGGTGCACCCTGTGGGCAGCTCTGAAAGCTTGGGAACGCTCCCGGGGATGGCCTTGAGCCTCTTTGCATCCCCCGAGAACCCGGAGATCGATTCCAGAAGACCCCGGCCGTAAGGGTGGAGGGGTTCTTTGAAGAAATCTTTGACCCCGTTACGTTCGAGCATCCTCCCGGCATACATAAGGCCGATCGATTGGCCCAGCGACTTCACGATATTGAGGTCATGTGTGATAAATATCATCGACATCCCCAGGGTGTCCACCAGACCTTCGAGGAGACCCAGTATCTGCGACTCCGTGGCAACGTCGAGGGCCGTCGTCGGCTCATCGGCAATAACGAGGGAAGGGTCGCAGGAGATCGCCATGGCCATGAGCACCCGTTGCCGCTGGCCTCCGGAGAGCTGATGGGGATACTGGGTATACCGCTTCCCGGGTTCATCGAACCCCACCTTACTTAAAAGCTCCAGGGCCCTCTGCCTGATGCCGTTCTTGCCGGATGACCGGTGTACCTCCAGTGTTTCCGCGATCTGTTCCCCGATCCTCAGGACCGGGTTCAAGGCTGTCATGGGTTCCTGAAAAACCATGCCGATGCGGTTTCCACGAACCTCTTCCATCTGCACTTCGCTGAGACCGAGGAGGTCTGCGCCTTCAAAAACGATCCGGCCAGCCGTGATCACCCCCGGCGGATGAACGAGCCTCATGATGGAATGGGCCGTGACCGTTTTGCCGGAGCCGCTCTCCCCGACAAGCCCGAAGATCTCCCCCCTGGCGACCGAAAATGTCAAATCGTTGACGGCATGCACGATCCCTTCGCCCGTAAAGAACGAGGTCGTAAGACCGGTTACCTCGAGAAGTGTTTTATCGTTTGTAACAACCATGGATAACCGACGGTACCTGCAAGAAAATTTTTTTGATTATTTAAGCCTTATGCATTATACTAAACCATTATAAAATGGCAAGCCTTTTATGTATGAGCTCACACCAGACGGCACATACATTTTTTTATATTATATAAAGAACACCATAAAAAACACCTATATTATCCCATGAGGTGAATCATGCCACAAAAAGTGCCGACGGATTTCAGGGAAGGACTTACCTTTGACGATGTTTTGCTTGTCCCGGCCTCGAGCGTGATCATGCCCGCCGATGTGGACGTCTCCACCTACCTCACCCCGGCGATCAAGCTCCATATCCCCATATTGAGCGCGGCCATGGACACGGTCACGGAATCGAAGACCGCCATATGCCTCGCCCAGGAAGGCGGGATAGGCATCATCCACCGCAACATGACCATCCCCGAACAGGCCCAGGAAGTAGAACAGGTCAAAAAGTCCGAGAGCGGCATGATCGTCGACCCCATAACCATCTCGCCCGATAACAAGATCAAGGATGCCCTCGACCTGATGTCACGGTACCGCATCTCCGGCATACCCGTCACAAAGGGCAGGAAGCTTGTCGGCATAATAACCAACAGGGACCTTCGCTTTGAGACCAACCTCGACAGAAAGGTCCAGAACGTCATGACAAAGGACCACCTCGTCACCGTCAAGGAAGGCATCGGCCTTGAGGAATCAAAAAAGATCCTCCACAAGCACAAGATCGAAAAGCTCCTCGTCGTCGACAGGGGGTTCAATCTGAAGGGCCTTATCACCATTAAAGATATTGAGAAGATGCGCAAATATCCCTATTCCTGCAAGGACCAGCTTGGGAGGCTGCGCGTAGGCGCCGCCGTGGGCGTCGGCCCCGACAGGGACGAGCGAGTGGAGGCCCTGCTGAAGGCAGGGTGCGATGTCATCGTAATCGATACGGCACACGGGCACTCCCGGAACGTCATCGAATCCATAAAGGCGGTAAAGAACAACTTTCCCGATGTCCAGCTTGTCGCCGGCAATATCGCCACCGCAGAAGGGTGCGAAGCCCTTATCAAGGCCGGATGCGATGCCGTGAAGATAGGCGTCGGGCCGGGCTCCATCTGCACAACAAGGATCGTGGCCGGCATCGGCGTGCCGCAGATCACCGCCATCATGGATGCCGCGTCCGTAGCGAAGCGTTACGGCATACCGGTCATAGCCGACGGGGGCATCAAGTTCTCCGGCGATATAACAAAGGCCATTGCAGCAGGGGCCCAGACGGTAATGATCGGGAACCTCTTCGCAGGCACCGACGAAACACCCGGAGAAACGGTGCTCTACCAGGGCAGGACCTACAAGGTCTACCGCGGCATGGGCTCAATAGAGGCCATGCGGGAAGGAAAAACGCGTGACCGCTATTGCATCCCCGAAGACGAGATAGAATCCAAGATCGTCCCCGAGGGTATTGAAGGCAGGGTGCCATACCGCGGATCCCTTTCGATATCCATCAACCAGCTGGTCGGCGGGCTCAAGGCCGGCATGGGATACGTGGGAACAGGGACCATCGAGGAACTCCAGGCAAAACGCAGGTTCATGCGCATTACCTCCGCTGCCCTGCGGGAAAGCCACGTTCACGATGTCATCATCACCAGGGAAGCGCCCAACTACAGGATAGAGTAAGAAAATGAAAGACAATTACAGCGATTACCACAAAGAGCTCGTCCTCATCCTGGATTTCGGCTCCCAGTACACCCAGCTCATAGCCCGCAAGGTACGTGAGCTTGGCGTCTATTGCGAGATATACCCGCACAATGTAAGCCTGGAGACGATGAGGTCCATGAAACCCCGGGGAATCATCCTTTCAGGGGGACCGAGCAGCATAAACCAGCAGAACGCACCCCTGTGCGACAGGGAAGTCTTCGATCTTGGCATTCCCATACTCGGCATCTGTTACGGCCTGCAGCTCACGGCCCATCTTTTTGGCGGCAGGGTCGAGAAGTCGCCAAAGCGTGAGTACGGCAAGGCCCAGATCTACATGGAAAAGAAAGACAGGTTCCTGGAAGGTATCAAGGATGGCGATGTGGTCTGGATGAGCCACCAGGACAAGGTCCTCACCATGCCGAAAGGCTTTGTCACCCTCGCCCGGTCTGACAATTCACCCCACGCGGTGGTCCGCAACGAAAAGGGTACCGTCTATGGCGTACAGTTCCATCCCGAGGTGCATCACACCCCCAAGGGGAAACGGGTCCTCAAAAATTTCCTCTTCGGGATATGCAGACTCAAAGGGCTATTCTCGCCGCGCTCCTTTGTCGAGCTCGCAACTGCAAGGATCCGCGAGGAAGTGGGGAACGGGAAGGTCGTTTGCGCGCTGAGCGGCGGCGTTGATTCGTCTGTCGTAGCGGCCCTCATCCACCGGGCCATCGGTAAGAACCTGCGCTGCGTATTTGTCAACAACGGGGTACTGCGGAAGAACGAGGCCGAAGAGGTCATTTCCGCATACAAGGAAATCCTTCACCTGAACCTTAAATACGTCAACGCCGAAGACGTCTTCCTCAAGGCCTTGAAAGGCGTAAGGGACCCGGAACGAAAACGGAAGATCATCGGCAGGCTCTTCATCAAGATATTCGAGGAAGAGGCGCTGAGGATAGGAAACGTACGATACCTCGCCCAGGGAACGCTCTACCCCGATGTCATCGAGAGCGTCTCCTCCAAGGGGCCGTCGGCCACCATCAAGAGCCATCACAACGTGGGCGGCCTCCCCAAAAAGATGAAACTGATCCTCATCGAACCCCTGCGGGAGCTTTTCAAGGACGAGGTGCGTGTTGTCGGCCGGGAACTGGGCGTCCCCGAAAATATCGTTGAGCGGCAGCCGTTCCCCGGCCCGGGCCTTGCCATCAGGATCATCGGCGACGTGACGAAAGAAAGGCTCGAGGTGCTAAAGGAAGCTGACAGCATCATCCGCGAAGAGGTTGAGCACAACCCGGCCTTCAAGCACATCTGGCAGTCCTTTGCCATACTGATACCGGTGAAGACGGTGGGTGTAATGGGCGACGAACGCACCTATGCGAATGTCATCGCCCTTCGCGTCGTCGAAAGCGAGGACGCCATGACGGCGGACTGGGCGCGTCTCCCCTATACCACGCTCGATACCGTGGCGCGGAGGATCATCAATGAGGTACCGGGGGTCAACAGGGTGGTCTATGATATTTCTTCAAAACCGCCAAGCACGATAGAGTGGGAATAGACGATGAAAGATTTCGTCCACCTCCATCTCCACACCCAGTACAGCCTTCTTGACGGAGCGATCCGCTTCGACCGTCTCTTCAACGCCGCTAAATCATACGGCATGCCGGCCTGCGCCATTACCGATCACGGCAACATGTTCGGGGCCGTAGAGTTCTATCTCGAAGCCAGGAAACAGGGGCTCAAGCCGCTCGTTGGCTGTGAGGCCTACATAGCCCCCAGGTCACGCCACAACAAGGAAAAGGTGAAGGGAGAGGACAATGCCTATCATGTGGTCCTTCTCGCCATGAACAATACCGGCTATCATAATCTCCTCAAGCTTGTCAGCCTCGCCCACCTGGAGGGATTCTATTACGTGCCGCGCATCGACCGCGAGATCCTCACACAATACCATGAAGGACTCGTCTGCCTGACCGCCTGCATCAAGGGAGAGATACCCAATTCCATCCTTAAGGGCACCGATAAGATGGTCCGTCAGAATATCGATTATTATCTTTCCCTTTTCGGCGACAGGCTCTTCTTCGAGCTCCAGGACAACGGCCTCGCCGAACAGAAGATAGTGAACGAGCGCCTCATCGAGCTATCCTCTCATTACGGTGTGCCCATCGTGGCGACGAACGACTGCCATTACCTGCGCCGCGAAGAGGCGAAAGCCCACGAGCTCCTGCTCTGCATCCAGACGGGAAAAACGATGAACGACAAGGACCGCTTGAGCTTCTCGAGCGACCAGTTCTACTTCAAGTCCCCCGAGGAGATCGACATCGCCTTCTCCCGCTACCCAGAAGCTCTCTCAAACACACTCCGGGTAGCCGAGATGTGTAACGTCGTAATTGAGGTCGCCGACGAAACCGGAGGATATCATTTCCCCGACTTCCATGTCCCTGACGGAATGGACCTCAACGAATATTTCGAAGAATTGTCCCGGCAGGGATTTGAAAAGAGGATGCCCGAGGTGCGTTCGGCCTACGACTCCTTTGGCGAGGACCTGCACGACCGCTACCGCAAACGGTTCACCTACGAGCTCGACGTCATAAAGAAAACGGGTTTCTCGGGTTACTTCCTCATCGTTGCCGATTTCATCAATTACGCGAAAACCCACGGCATCCCCGTGGGCCCCGGCAGGGGCTCGGCGGCCGGGAGCCTCATCGCATACAGCTTAAGTATCACCGACATCGATCCCATCAAATATGACCTCATCTTCGAGCGTTTCCTCAACCCCGAGCGCATCAGTATGCCCGATATCGATGTCGACTTCTGCAGGAAGGGCCGCGACGAAGTCATCAGGTACGTCACCGAGAAATACGGCAAAGATAACGTGGCACAGATCACCACCTTCGGCACCATGCAGTCGAAGGCGGCGGTACGGGACGTGGGGAGGGCGCTCGGCATGCCCTACGCAGAGGTTGACAGGATAGCCAAGCTCATCACCTCAACCGAACGCGGCATCGAGAGGGCCATAAACGAAGAGCCCCAGGTGCGGGAGCTTTACCAGACTGACGGAAAGGTGAAGGAACTTCTCGACAACGCCTCCGTTGTCGAGGGCCTCGCACGCCACGCTTCGACGCACGCGGCCGGGATCGTCATCGCCAACAAGCACCTCGCCGAATATCTCCCGCTATACAGGGGAAAACACGATGAGACGGTGACCCAGTATGACATGAAGATGATCGAGAAGATCGGCCTCATCAAGATCGACTTTCTCGGTCTGGAAACATTGACGCTGATAGATACAGTTGTTAAGTTGCTGCGCGAAGAAGGTATTGATATCGATATTGCCCGTATCCCCCTCGATGACAAAAAAACATATGACCTCCTCGCCGCGGGCAATACCTCCGGCGTCTTTCAGCTTGAAAGCCGCGGGATGCGCGACCTCCTCACCAAGCTCAAACCGTCGCGCTTCGACGATATCATGCCGCTTATTGCCCTCTACAGGCCGGGGCCTTTGAACAGCGGCATGGTTGAAGAGTTCATCAAGCGCCGCAACAATCCCTCTCTTGTCAAATACGAGACGCCGAAGCTCGAAGAGATCCTTCACGACACTTACGGCGTCATCATCTACCAGGAACAGATCATGAAGATAGCCTCGGTCCTTGCCGGCTTCTCCATGAAGGACGCCGATGCACTGCGCAAGGCCATGAGCAAGAAGATCCCGGAGCAGCTCGAAAGGTACAAGGAGCAGTTCGTGGAAGGTGCCGTTTCGAATAACGTACCCCGGGACATCGCCGAGAAGATATACGATGTGATCCAGCGCTTTGGCGAATACGGGTTCAACAAGTCCCACTCCACCGCCTATGGCCTCATCGCCTACCAGACGGCATACCTCAAGGCCCATTACCCCATCCACTATTTCGCCGCCATGTTGACCACCGAGGTCGGCGACACGGACAAGCTCGTCAAATATATCACCGAATGCAGGGAATCGGGCATCGAGATCCTTCCTCCCGATATCAATATGAGCCATCATGACTTCGCCATTGTCGATTCAAAGATCCGTTTCGGCCTCGCCGGTATCAAGAACGTCGGGAAGGCCGCCATTGAAAGCATCATCCAGGCGCGTGAAGAGTCGGAAGGTTTCAAATCCTTTGTCCATTTCTGCAGCATCATCGATTCCCGTAAGGCCAACAAGAAGGTCATCGAGAGCCTTGCCATGGCGGGCTGTTTTGACTGCCTGGGGCTCAAAAGATCCCAGATCCTGTACCTGGCGCAGGAGATGCTGGACAAACTGACAAAGCGGGACACAAAGAACAACATCAAACAGGGGAGCATATTCGGAGATGCCGACGTTCAGGAATCGACGATGTCCTTTGACATACCCGGCATGGACGAGCTTTCCCATGACGAGATCTTGAGTGGCGAAAAAGAGTCCCTTGGCTTCTATTTCAGCAAACACCCCCTCAAGCCCTTTGAGAGCCTTATCACCGAGTTAACGCCTTACGACAGCCAGAAACTGAAAGAAACAGATACGGCGGAGGATGTGAGCATCGCCGGGATCGTGAGCACCTTGAAGGAGATCACGACAAAACGCGGCGACAGGATGGCCTATGTAACCCTTGAAGACACGAAGGGCGCCGTCGAGGCCATATTCTTCCCCGATCTTTACAATAAAAGCTTTTCCGTCATTCAGAGCGGAAAACCGCTCATGATAACAGGTTCCCTGGAAAAGACCGAAGAGACCGGGGCGAGGATCAAGGCAAAAGGGGTGGCGCTTCTCGAAGAGTTGACGGGCGAACTCCTGAAGACAGTGAAAATAAGGATACATTGCGAGATCATCAGGAAGGAAGACCTGAGGATACTGAAGGACATCCTCTTCAGCGTCAGGGGCAAATCAGGCGTGCTCCTTGAGTTTCGGCTCAACGGGGAAAAACAGTCCCTTCCCCTTCGCAACGTCAGGATCGATCATAAGAAAAAGGATATCCTTCTGAAACACTTTACGGAAGGAATGGAAGTAGAGGTAATTGATGAGATACTACCTTGATTTTGAAAAAAAGCTTGAGCCGCTGGAACACAGGATCCTCGAGATAGAGCGGTTCCACGACGCAAAAGACCCATACTACGCCAAAGAACTGGCCTCATTGCGCAAGAAGATCATCAAGTTGGAAAAGGAGATCTACGGTGACATGACAAACTGGCAGCGCTCCCAGCTTGCACGCCACCTGAACAGGCCTCACACGCTCGATTACATCCACAATATCTTCACCGATTTCATGGAACTTCACGGTGACAGGAAATTCAAGGACGATCCGGCGCTCATTGCCGGGTTCGCCCGCTTCGAAGGCATAAATGTGGCCATAGTGGGGCACCAGAAGGGCAAGGATGTCCGAGAAATGGCACACAGGAACTTCGGCATGGCCCACCCCGACGGCTACCGCAAGGCAATGCGCATCATGGACATGGCAGGGAGGTGGGGCAGGCCCATCATCACCTTCATCGACACACCGGGCGCGTTCCCGGGTGTGGGAGCCGAAGAGCGGGGACAAGCCGAGGCGATCGCTTCGAGCATCTTTTTCATGTTCTCCCTTGAGGTCCCCATCATTTCCATCGTGATAGGCGAAGGCGGCAGCGGAGGGGCCCTGGGCATCGGTGTCGGCAACAGGATATTCATGTTCGAAAACTCCACGTATTCTGTCATATCTCCCGAGGGGTGCGCAGCGATCCTGTGGAGGGACGGCACCAAAGGCCCGCTGGCAGCGGACGCCATGAAGCCCACCGCGAGTGAACTTCTGAAGCTGAAGGTCATTGATGAGATCATCAAGGAACCCTCCGGCGGCGCACACCGGAACTGGCAGGAAACGTTCGAGAACGCCCGCGGGGTCCTCAGCAGGCACCTGAAGGAACTGATGACCCTTGATCCGGAAGCATTGAAAAAGACACGTTACGAAAAATTCCGCAATATGGGTGTATTCGAGGAGAAAAAATGAAGGCCATAACACTGGATATCACCAATGCATTGGCAGAAGGGGTCGGCGAGAATGGTATCGGCCCGGCTGAGCTTACGGAAACGCTGCCACGGTTGAGCGACTATTATTCAAAGCTCATTGCATCGCCTTTCCCCTTCATGACTTTGCCTTCAATGCGGTTCCAGTTCGATGAGATGAAAAAGCTCACGGCAAGGATCGGCCAAAAGGACGTAAAGAACCTGGTCCTTCTCGGGATCGGCGGTTCTTCGCTTGGAACACAGACAATATTCGATGCCCTTCTCAACCCTTTTCATAACCATGAGGGGCGTTTTCGCGGTAATAGGCCGCGCTATTTCATCCTCGACAACATCGACCCTCACAAAATGGGCGCCATCATCGAGACCGTCCTGCCTGACATTGACAACACCGTCCTCATTGTCATCAGCAAATCAGGAGAAACACCTGAAACGATCTCGCAGTTCATGGTCTTCAAGGAGTTGATGAAAAGATCGCCGGGCTACCAGGAAAGGATCGTTCTCATTACCGACAGGGACCGGGGCATTCTCAACAAGATCGCGGGCAAGGAAGGCTACCCGGTTCTTAACGTGCCCGATGGCGTGGGCGGCAGGTTTTCCGTCCTGACCCCCGTGGGGCTCTTCCCTTCCGCGCTCATGGGCATCAACATTGACAGGCTCTCCGACGGCGCCGCAGGCATGGCAGCCCATATCGCCCGTTTTGACGGTGAAGAGAACATGGCATTCGTCCTTGCCGCCATCCTCTATCTCATGGACAGGAACGCGAAAAAGATCCATGTCCTCATGCCTTACTGTGAAAGGCTTTCCGGTTTTGCCGACTGGTTCAGGCAGCTCGAGGCAGAGAGCCTGGGCAAGAAGGGCCACGGCCCGACGCCCATGAAATCGATGGGTGTTACGGATCAGCATTCACAACTGCAGCTCTTCGTAGAAGGGCCCAAAGACAAGTGCATCGTGCTTTTCTACTGCGCAACGCAGGAAGTTCCCATCCCCGCCAGTTTCGATTACCTCGATGACGTTGAATATCTGGCAGGCAAAGACATGAAGGAGCTCTTCCTTGCCGAATTCCAGGGGACCCGGCTCTCCATCACGGAGGCAAAGACCCCTAATATCTCCATTGTCCTCGACGATATCAACGATTACAACCTGGGCGCCCTCTTCTACCTCTTCGAGATGGTTACCGTCCTGATGGGCCACCTGATAGGTGTCAACGCATTCGACCAGCCCGGTGTCGAACAGGGCAAGATCTACACGAAAGCGATGATGGGGAAAAAGGGACTTGAGCAGGAACAAGAGCACACGCAAGCGCTGCTGTCCAGGCCGGCCAGGGTCATTACCTTCTGATGTAGGTCCCGCCCGGGTAAAAAGTGACCTCCCCTCGTTCTTGACAATTATCAATCGGAATGAGATGATTTAGCCGGTTCTTCACTTATGACCTTTCGCGGAAAACTACTTTTCGTATTTTCGTTGATCGCTTCGTCAGGCGTCTTTCTATCCTCATTTTTGACCTACCGATCGGCAAAAAAGAGGCTCGGTTCGGTAGCCAGGGCGCAGATGGAACATACCGTGGCCTTGATAGCAAAGCAGAGCGAGATCATCTTCGAGATCTTCAAGACCGACCTTATGCTCATGGCAGACCTGCCCTTGATCAAACAAACGATCGGTGCCCCGGATAACACTTCCCTCGTTGATGAAACATGCCGGTACTTTCAGACAATTGTAGAAAGAACAAAGGTGATCCAGTCGATCAACCTTTTTGACAGGGAAGCCCGGTGTATTGCCTCTTCATTTCCGAACCGCGTCAATCTTCTTATATTTCAGCAGGTTGTCAGCGGCAGGGCTGATTTTCTCGCAGCGCTTGCAGGAAAGGCCTTTATCTCCCAGATATTCTTAAGTCAGGGGACGGGACGGCCAGTCATCGTCATCAGCGTGCCCGTCCGGGATCATGGTAAAATAATTGCCGTCATAAGGGCCGCCCTGGACCTCGATTATTTCAACGACTACTTTCTCCGGCCCCAACAGTACGTTCATGGAGGAAAAGCATACTTCTTCGATCCGCAACTTGACACGGCACTGCCGGAAGGGTGGAAGCTTACCAATGTCATCGAAGACAGAAAATATAAACAACCTGAGATGCCCGTCATGCCTGAGCTTCTTTCGCAATCCAAAGGTTTTATCCGGTATCCATCAAAGAAGGGGACACAGTTTGCCGCTTTTTGCAGGACTCCGGAACCTGAATGGCTCTTTGTTGTTGAGAGGCCGGAAAAAGATGTTCTCGAACCCATCCACAGCATGGGGCAGGTAACCACGGTCACCCTTGCGACAATGCTCTTTGTAGTCTCGATAGGTGTCTCCCTTGTCGCACGCCCTCTCCTCAAAAGACTCGGACAGTGCATGGCGCTGGCCCAGGAGCTTGAGACCGGACACCTTGACAGGCGTCTGGAAATGCGGGGCGGAGACGAAGTCGCAAGGCTCGCCCACGGCCTCAACACCATGGCCGAGAGTCTCGAAGAAGGCCGCGACGCGCTGGAGGAGGCGGAGCGGATGTACCGGGGGATCTTCGAGAACGCCGTGGAAGGGATATTCATCACCAATCCCGTCGGCCTTCTCGTGAACGCCAATCCTGCCCTTGCGCTGCTCCTCGGCTACAGCTCCCCTTCGGAGATCGTCGGTACGAACGTTGCGCAGTATTATTCAAAGGACAGGAGGGCCCTTCTCCTCGAAGAACTGCAGACGCAGGGTATGGTGAGGAACTTCGAAATTATCTTTCATCGACGTGACGGAACCAGGCGCATAGGGTCCATCTATGCCAGGGCGGACCGGGACAGTGAGGGAAGGATCACCGGGATCCAGGGCATCCTGGACGACATCACGGAGCAAAGGCAGGTAGAGGAGGAGCGCCGCCGGGCGCAGGAGGCACAGCGGCTCTTCGTGCAGTCGCAGCTTGAAGCACTCCGGTACCAGATCAATCCCCATTTTCTCTTCAATGTCTTGAACTCCCTTGATTCTCCTGTCAAAAAGCGATCCCGGACGCATCACCGAACTGATCCATCAGCTCTCCCGTTACCTGCGTTCCACCCTTACCTCACGGGAATCGGGGTTTGTTCCCCTCGTTGAAGAACTGGCTGTCATTGAAAGCTATCTCAATCTTGAAAAGGTCCGTTTTGAGGATAACCTTGTCGTCTCCATTCACGCACCCGATGCGCTCCATGATGCCATGATACCGGAACTCCTCATCCAGCCTCTCGTCGAGAACGCTGTCAAGCACGGTATGAAGACCTCTCCCATGCCCCTTGAGGTTGACGTTTCCTGCCGGGAGTCCGGCGAGTCTGTGGAGATCGCAGTATCCAACACGGGAAGATGGATCCAGAGAAACAATGAAAACGGCAACGGCGATGGCGGGGTAGGATTTGAGAACATCCGCAAAAGGCTCCACCTTACCTACGGTGACCGGTACCGCCTGCATATCGACGAACAGGACAGACGGGTGTGTGTCACTGTAGAGATCCCGCGGACGGGAGGAACCGGTGAAAAACGATCCTGAACTGGAGCTATCTGTCCTCATCGTTGACGATGAACGGCTCGCCAGGGAAAAGATGCGGGGGCTTTTGAGAAAACACTGGAATGTCCGGATTGCCGGAGAAGCCCGGAACGTTGACGAGGCAGAGAAGATGATCATGGAAACCAGACCCGGCCTTGTCTTCCTGGATATCCAGATGCCCGGAGGTTCCGGATTCGATCTCCTGGAAAGACTGGAAGACCCACCGTTTATTGTCTTTGTAACTGCTTATGACCAGTTTGCCATCCGGGCCTTCGAGGTCAACGCCCTTGATTATCTTGTAAAACCTGTTGATCCCGAACGTCTGGAGAGATCGCTGAAACGGGTAACATCAAAAACCCATACATCAGGAGAAATGGGGGGGCCGCTTTCCTATTCAGACCGGGTCTTTCTGAACACAGGAAGGAAGATATCTTTCCTTTCCGTTACGAGGATCGCCGCCATCACTGCTGATAAAAACTATACGAATGTCATCGACGTTAAAGGTGTGCAATACATGGTACGATCTTCGCTGAAAGACTGGGAAAGGCGCCTTCCGGAGGATGTCTTCGTTGTTCTCGACCGGTCTCTCATGATCAACCGGCATCACATACAATCATGGACAACACGATCCCGGGGAGTGGAGGTCTTTCTGACAGGTATTTCAACTCCTTTTTGTCTGGGCAGGGCGGGGTATCAGCGGTTCAAGAAGCTTGTGATCGTTCCCCTTATGGAAAAAAAGACCTGATCCCTGCCTTTTTCATCCCTTTCTTTCAAACTTGACCTTGACGATCCTTCTGCCGTCGATGTCGACGACGGTAAAGCGGTAGCTGCTGTAGTATACGATCTCGCCGCCCCTGGCAAGGCCCTGGAGCTGGGTCATGATAAAACCGCCCAGCGTTTCGTAATCGGGAGATTCGGGCAGGTCTATCTCGAGACGGTGGTTCAGGTCACGGATGGAATAGGCCGCATCGATGAGATAGGACCCGTCCCGGTGCCGCTCGATCTTGTCGTCCACGTCCGTTTCATCCATGATCTCGCCGAAGATCTCCTCCATTATATCCTCAAGGGTGACGATGCCAACGGCCGTGCCGTATTCGTCGATAACGACGGCCAGGTGATGGCGCGTCCGCTGCATCTCTTTCAGGAGAATGCTGATCTCCATGGTTGCCGGCACAAAGAACGGGCGTTTCAGCAACTTTTCCAGCTGGAATGACTCCTGGGTCCTCCAGATGTGCCTCGTTATGTCCTTGTGGTAGACAAAACCGATAATGTTGTCCAGGTTCTCCCGGTAAACGGGATAGCGCGAGAACTCGTTGACGATGATATACTCCAGCACCTGTTCCTTGCTGTTATCTATATCGATCGCATAGATATTCGGGCGTGGAACCATCACCTCCCTCACGGAGCGGTCGCTGAAATGGAAGACCCTGTTGATCAGTTCCTCTTCCGTCTTGTCGAAAACGCCTTTGCGCCTGCCCTCTTCAAGGAGGATCTTTATCTCGCCTTCGCCAACGTGCTCCTCACCCTTGCGGAGATTCAGCGCATTGACAAAGAACAGCGTCGTCACCGACAGGAAATTGACGAACACGGAAAGGATGCGCGATACGAAGTCGAAGAAGGGCGCGATGGAAATGGCCAATTTTTCCTTGTAGCTCAGGCCGATGTATTTCGGGATCAGTTCGCCGAAGACAATAAAAAGATATGTCAGGACGCAAACAACGATGACGATGGCAATGGATTCCGAAAAAGGCCTTAAGAATCCGACATTGTTGATCAAGGGCATTATATATTTAACGGCCATGACACCGCTGATGGCCGACGCCAGCGTCCCGAACAACGTAATGCCGATCTGAACGGTTGAGAGAAAACGCTCGGGGTTCTCCTTCATATGAAAGAGCGTTTCCGTCTTCCGGTCCTTATTTTCCTTGAGAAGTTCTTTTATCTTGCTTTTACGTGATGATATGATCGCAGTTTCACCGGCGGAAAATATTCCGTTCAGTACAAGCAATACGATTATAATGATAATGTCGATCAGCGGGTTGCCCATTAATCCTGGATATGCTCCTTTACCTGATGCATGAACGCTTCCAGCCTGGTCAGTATGTTCGCGGACCCTTGGCCGTCATAGGCAATGTTGATGACGGGCACGCCATGGTTCTGTTGGATAAGGCCCATGATGGCGCTCGATACCGTCCCCGGCATGCACGTAAAAGGCATGGCATTGATTATGCCTGAAACACCCTTATGCGCAAAATCGACACTCTTGCCGATGGTAAGTACGGCCTCACCTTCAAAGCTGTCGTGGATGTAAGGGCTCGCCTTTTCGAGGATGTCCCTGATCTTCGGCTCCGGCCCGTACTTGATAAAAGGGACGAAGATCTCCTCCATCATGTGTTCGTCCTTGTTCTGGATATATTGGGTTATAATAAAGCTCAGGACACCGAGCAGGCTGTCTCTTTTTTTGCTTTTTCTCTTACCCGTGTAATTCACGTAGGATATCCACTCCGACACGGGTGCCAGCCACACAACACCGCCGAGGTCCTCCACCGTTCTGATCAACTGTGAATTACTGAACCTGTTCGACCGGATGTAGATCTCGCCCACAAGGCCGACGGTCGGTCTCTTTTCCGGGCGGCGCTCGATGGCCGCGAACTTCTTCAGGACCTCCCTCAGCACAACATCGATGTCATTTGCGCCGCCCTCGATGGAGCGTGAAACGTCTGAGAGGGACTCCTGGTACACCCTGTCCGTTTCCCCGGGTTTTTTCTCATAAGGGCGCGTCTCGTGGAGTATCTTGATCAGAAGATCGGTTGCGACTACCGCCCTCCAACCAAGACGGGAAAACTTTCCCCCAACTATATTGAGCGCCTTGTAGAAACGGTGATCCTGGTTCGGAGCGTAGATCGGGACGTCGGCAAAGCCCGCTTCGTCGAGGACCATCCTGTGGAACCGGTGGTATTGTCCAAAGCGGCAAGGGCCTTCCCCGGAAGGCATGAAAAATGCGCTTTGCGAGGGATCGAAATCTTTCTCTCTCGTTGCTTTGAGCATGTCACCTGTCGTGAGGATACAGGGATAGCATTCCTTCCCGGAGGTGAACTTCCTTCCCACCAGCACCGTCTCCTCATCCGATTCCTCTACGACCTTCGCGTCCACGCCGCATGCCCTGAAAGCGCTTGCAAGGGTGTGCGAATGATCGCACATGTTGGGTATGTATATCTTTTTGCGCTTTCCGTTCATCTCGAAAGCGGTCACGGACCGTTCAACGACCTCTTCGTCGAACCTGGCGTTGTTGATGCTGTCGAGGAACGCCTCCAGCCTGGTGACAACCCCTGCATCGGCGCTGTGTTCGTCGATCTCGAGAGACAGGTAGGGTTTGTTGCCCATGATCTTCTTGAAAAAATGGGATATGAAGGAATCCGGGCCGCACCCGAAGCTCGTCACGTAGATGGCGTAGAGATTACGGTTGTTCTTAACGGCCCTGGCGGCTTTTAGTATCTTCTGACCGTACCTCCAGTACATGTGTTCAAGATCAACGGGGTCTTCGATCATATCGTTCACGGGCAGCATATCCATCGGTATCACCTTGACGCCCATGTTGAGCAATTTTTTATGGATATTGAGGTTCGCCCCGGGATCGGCGCTGTTGTATGGCCTGCCCATGATGACCATGGCCTTTTCGTTCTCTTTCATGGAGTAGAGAAAGGCGCTGCCCATCTCGTTCAATCGTTGATAGAAGGTATCCTGGACCTCGAGCGACGCCGCAAAGGCCTTTTTGATCCTCCCTTTCTTTATCTTGTACTTTTTGAAGTGCTCCACGAGGTCATTGAACACCACCTCGTTGCCTTCGCCGAAACGAATGATGGGCGTAAAAACGCGGACCCCCTTCCCTTTGAAATTGATGGATCCCTTGATCGTGTAGGGAAGGGACTGGGCGTAAGGGCAGGCAAAGGTGTTCTTCGCATGCATTGATGGCTTTTTCATACTGATCACACTGGGCAAAAAGATCTTGTCGATCCCCTTCTGCATAAGATTGACAACATGTCCGTGGGCAAGCTTGATGGGAAAACAGCTCTCAACGATAATATTCTCGACCCCGTCCCTTACGGTCTTCTTGTTCGTCTTATCAGACACAACAACATCGAAACCCAACTCGGTGAGAAAACATTTCCAGAAAGGCAGGAGCTCGTGCATATGGAGGACCCTGGGTATGCCTATCTTGAGCCCATCAGCTTTTTTGTCGTAGATGTCGTTGAGGATCTCTTCCCGCATGGAAAAGAGGTCGGCCATGTCCTTTTTTTCGACCTTTCGCAGGACGTCATATTTTTCGCACCTGCTCCCATAATACAGGGGTGCCTCATTTTCGACGGACACTTTGTGTATCTCGCAGAGATTTTCACAACCTTTGCATTCAAAGGTATCGATACTGTAAGGCCGCTTGCTCAGGTCAAAACCCTTGAACCCGCTTTTTTCCCAGGTCCTCTCCTTCATTGCCAGAATGGCCACGCCGATGGCACCCGTCACGTCATGGTGGGAAGGGACCTTTACCGGCCTGCCCAGGACCTTTTCAAAGGCTGCGACAACGCCCTTATTGAAGGCAGTGCCGCCCTGGAAGAATATCCTGCTGCCCACCCTTTTGTCGACAACGACCTTATTGAGGTAGTTCTGCACGATCGAATAGGCAAGGCCGCTGACGATGTCTTCCCTGTCAGCTCCGCGCTGCTGCTGGTGCGTTACGTCGGACTCGATAAAAACGGTGCACCTTTCACCCATTTTTACGGGTTTTTTCGATCTCAGCGCAAGGTCACCGAATTCTTCCTTTATGGAGATATCGAGACGTTCCGCCTGCTCTTCAAGAAAAGACCCCGTCCCTGCGGCGCAGGCCTTGTTCATCTCGAAATCAACGATAACGCCGTTGTCGATGCTTATATATTTCGAATCCTGCCCGCCGATCTCGAAGATAGTGTCAACCGTCGGATCAATATCGATGGCGGCCTGTGCCTGAGCGGTGATCTCGTTGCGGACAATATCGGCACCTATGAAATCCGCCGTCAGGTAGCGTCCGGACCCGGTCGTGCCGGCGCCGAGGATCTCCACGTTATCGCCCACCTCATCGCCGATCTCCGCAAGCCCCCTCTTGACCGCCTCAAGGGGCCTTCCTTCCGTCATGAGGTATCTCTTAGACAGGACATTCCTTTCTTCATCGATGAGAACAAGATTGGTGCTGATAGACCCCACATCGACACCCAGGTAGACCTTGGTCTTCCCTGAAATGGTCTTCATATCATAGGATATATTAAGGTTCCCGGCAGAGATCGTGAGCGGATCGTGGGTCGTTTCCGTACTTTCCTCCAGGAGATAGGCGTTGAGCCTGTCCAGGCCCGCGAACTTCTTTTTCAGTGAAGGGTCCTCGAGAACGGCAAAAACGGCGCCCATGGCACCGATCGAGGTGAAGTTCTCGGGTACGATAAAATGCTCGTCCGCCAGTTCGAAGACCTCTTTCAGGGCCCCCCTCATGGCGGCATTCGCCGCCACGCCGCCGATAAATGCAACGGGCGTCTTGATCTCCTTGCCTTTGGCTATGTTCCCTTTGAAATTCCGCGCCAGGGCATAGCACAGCCCCGCGACGATCTCGTAGTCAGGCGTGGCTATCTGCTGCAGATGGATCATGTCCGATTTCGCGAAGACGGTGCACCGTCCGGCGATCCTCGGTATGTTCTTTGCTTTCAGGGCGATCTCGCTGAACTCCTCTATGGTGAACCTGAGCCGGGAGGCCTGCTGATCGAGAAATGAGCCCGTACCGGCCGCGCAGAGCGCGTTCATCGAAAAATCCTTCACCCGCAGGGCCGTGTTCTTTCTGCCCGAAGGTTCAAAGATAATAAGCTTGGAGTCCTCACCACCGATATCGATGACGCTCCCCGCCTGGGGGTAAAGGCGACCCATCGCCTTCGTTATGGCCACGATCTCGTTGACAAAAGGGACTCCGATGAGGGACGCAAAGACCTTCGCGCCCGTTCCCGTTGTGGATATCAGGTCCACATCGTATTCTTGTGTGGTTTCCTCGATGACCTCTTTCGCCGTAACGAAAGGCTTACCTTTGTGCCTAATATAGCTAGCCTTTACTGTCTTGCCGTTCTCGTTGATGACCGCTACGTTCACGCTAACGGAACCTATGTCTATGCCGACCCTGTACATTGTGTATCCCCCCAATAGCAAACGCAGTTTTGATTTTATGGGATTGTTGTGATAAGTATAATATAAAAAGCATCTGCCAACAACAAAATGTTTACTGGCTTCAATTGGCGTGCTTTTTATTAATCACGGAAGGCTCTATATTTTCGTACAATGAAGAAAAGGGCGCATATCATAGTCAACGGTATCGTTCAGGGCGTGTTCTTCCGTTACGGTACATTGAAGAAGGCACAGGAAATTGGCGGTGTTACGGGATGGGTCAGGAACCTGCATGGCGGCGGCGTGGAGATCATCTGTGAAGGCGAAAAAGACGACATCGAGAAGATGGTCCGGTGGTCACACAAAGGTCCCCCCGGGGCCTTCGTCGAGCATGCGGATGTCTCATGGGAACAATATGCCGGTGAATTTGCCACCTTTGAGATCAAACACTGAGCGGCATCATTATTACCCTCTCTTCCTGGATATAACCGGGAAAGAGTGCCTGGTCATCGGTGGGGGAAGCATCGCCGAGCGAAAGGTGATGATGCTTCTCAAGTTCGAGGCATACGTTACCGTCATCAGCCCTGAGGTGACAAAAAAACTCTCATCTCTTTCCGATTCAGGCGCTATTCGCATCCGCCAGCGGAAATACCGGCGCGGCGACCTTGGCGGGGCCGCTATGATCTTCGCATGTACCGATGACAGAAACGTGAACGGGAAGATCAGAGCGGATGCCGGCTTAAAGGGTATCCCCGTCAACGTTGTCGACAAACCGCAGGAATGCGATTTTATCGTTCCCTCCATTATCAAAAAGGGTGATATCACCATAGCCATCTCCACGGCCGGGCTTCTGCCCCTGGCAGCGAAGAAGATACGGCAGGCGATCGAAAGAACGGTAACAAAGGACCATGTCGTTTATACACGCATAATGGCGGCCTTCAGGCAGCACCTTCTGCAAACCGTCCCCGAAGGAAAAAAACGCAGGGCCATCATGAAGCACATCGGGAACATGGACATCAGGGAGGTCATAGGTGCCGGTCTGAAGGGTATGAAGAAGATCATCGGTGACCACACAGGATGAGCACCTTTCTCTATTACGCGGCACTCTGCCTTTACCTTGCCTCAACCCTGACCTACGCGGTATATCTCGCCTGGACGAGGCCCTTCCTCGAGAGGCCCGGTTATTACCTTCTTGCGGCTGGCTTCATCGTCCACTTCGCCTCAATGTTCATGCGCTATTTCGAGGCGGGTTACACACCCATCACAAACTTCCACGAATCCCTTTCTTTTCTCTCGCTCTGCATAGTCGGTTTTTTTCTCTACATCAACAAGACGTACCGCGTCCATATCATCGGGAGCATCATCACCCCGCTCGTCTGTCTCATCGTGATCATGTCCCTTCATTTTCCCAGCGAGATCAGGCCTCTGGCCCCGGCCCTTCAGAGCGCATGGCTCCCGGTCCACGCCATTTTTTCCTTTCTCGGGAATGGTGTCTTTTTTCTTGGTTTTTTTATCTCTCTTCTCTACCTCATCATGGAAAAAGAGATAAAAAGAAAAAAAGGGTTCCTCTTTTCCGGGAAATTCCCATCACTGGCAACCCTTGACAACATCAACTACAAGTGCATGTCACTCGGCTTCCCCTTTCTTACCGTGGGGATCATCACCGGTTCGATCTGGGCCGGTTTTGCCTGGGGTTCATACTGGAGTTGGGACCCGAAAGAAACGTGGTCGCTCATCACCTGGATCGTTTATGCAATTCTCCTCCACAACAGGCTGGCGCTTGGATGGCGGGGAAGAAAGACCGCATATATGATGATCCTCGGTTTCTTTCTCATCCTTTTTACGTTCCTGGGGGTCAATTTCCTTCTGAAAGGGATGCACACTTACTTATAGATCATGAAAAAACAGGCCATCGGCATACTGGGACTAAATCATAACACGGCACCCGTCGAGATAAGGGAGAAGCTCTACATCAACGAAGAGTTCCTGCCTGCCCTTTTAAGGAAGATCTGCCGGCAGGGAATAACCGAATCTGTCATCATTTCAACCTGTAACAGAACGGAGATCTATTTCTCCGGCAGGAACCGGGAAGAGGCGCTCCGCAAGATACGGCACATACTGTCGGAAACGTTCGCCACCCCTGATGAATGGTTCACGGACTATATGTACAGCTTTTCCGGCGAAGAGGCCTTTCGTCATCTTTTCCTCGTCGCCTCCGGCCTCGACTCAATGGTCATCGGGGAACCGGAAATACTGGGCCAGGTAAAGGACGCATATCGCCTGGCCGCGTCCGCAAACTCAACGGGCTTTTTTCTCAACAAGACCTTTCACAAGACATTCAGCGTTGCCAAGCGGATCAGGACGGAAACAAGGGTAGGTTACAACCCCCTTTCCATCAGCTCCATGGCCGTGGAGCTTGCAAAGAAGATATTCGGCAGCCTCGCCCGGAAAAAGATCCTAGTTGTCGGCGCAGGCGAGGTGTGTGAAACAGCCCTCAGGTATTTTCAAAAAGAGGGGCTTTCGGACATATATATAACTAACAGGACATATCAAAAGGCCCGGGAATTGGCCGGGGAGATCATAGGAGAGGCCAGGGCATTCCAGGAGCTTCCCGAACTTCTCACCGTGGTCGACATGGTGCTGACCTCCACGGGATCGGAACAACCCATCTTCGGGCTTGACCTGATACAGGGGATAATGAAAAAAAGAAAGAACCGTCCCATCTTTTTCATCGATATCGCCGTTCCCCGAGATGTCGACCCTTCCGTGAACGACATGGGGAACATCTATCTGTACGATATCGATGACCTCAAGGAACTTTCCCAGAAACACCTCGCCGACAGGGTAAAGGAATCCGAAAAGGCCCAGACCATTATCGACGAAGAGGTGGTAAAATTTTCGGACTGGTTGAAACGTATCGACGTGAATCCCCTCATTAGCCATATCATGGGAATGGCCGAAGAGATACGGACGAAAGAGATGAAAAGGGCCCTTGGCAAACTCGGGCATGCCGATGAAGAGACGCTGCGGAATATCGATGCGATGACCCGCTCGATCATGAATAAGCTCGTTCACCCTTATCTGGCCCTTATCAAGGAAAACGGTGACCCGGCTGTTTTCGAGATCTTAAAAAAACTATTTCAATTCGAGGAAGACGATGAAGAAGAACTGGGTGGTGGGGACAAGGGGCTCTAAACTGGCCCTGAGACAGACCGAGATCGTCATAGGCGCCCTGAAGAAGACCCACCCCGATCATCAGTTCACAGTGAAGACGATCAAAACGACGGGCGATACCGTCTGGGACACACCTCTGCACCTTATCGGCGGGAAAGGACTCTTTGTCAAGGAGATAGAGGCACAACTCTCAAGCGGCGGCATCGACATGGCCATCCACAGCATGAAGGACCTGCCCGCCGAATTGGAGGAAGGCCTTTGCGTCGGCGCCGTACTGACCCGTGAAGACCCCCGCGACGCCTTCATATCTTTAAGGCACAAAGGCCTTGGCGATCTGAGGGAAGGCTGCCGCGTCGGAACGGGGAGCATGCGAAGAAAGGCCCAGCTCCTGAGGTACCTCAAGGGCATAAACGTGATGCCGCTCAGGGGCAACGTGGATACAAGGATCAAGAAGATCGAGAAGGACAACCTCGACGGCATCATCCTTGCTTTTGCCGGTCTTAAGCGTATGGGCCTGGAAGGCTTTGTCAGCGAGATCATACCCTGCGACATCATGGTGCCCACCTGCGGCCAGGGCGCCATTGGAGTAGAGATACGCCGGAATGACAGCATCATGGAGCTGCTCACGGCCATCAATAATGAAAGGTCGCTGCGGGAGGTCACCATCGAGAGGGCCATACAGGCCAGGGTCGGCGGAGGGTGCCATGTACCTCTGGGCATTCATGCCCGCATAGAAAGGGACCGCATAGAACTTTACCTCTCTCTGGGCAATGAAGAATGCGATATTCTGGTGCAGGAAAAACTGTCGGAAGAAGTCGGCTCCGAAGAAAAGCTCATCTCCGACGCCTCGAACCTCCTCCTCAAATATTCATCTAAATAATCAGGAAATAATAAATGCCTCCCTATATCAGGGAGGCATTTATAAAAAGACCAGTTCGAATCTGATTAGATGGCGTCCTTGAGGGCTTTTCCGGCTGTGAATTTCGGCACTTTCCGTGCAGGAATCTTGATCTCTTTCCCGGTTCTCGGGTTTCTGCCCTTGCGTGCTTTCCTCTTTGAAACCGAGAAGGTACCAAAACCGACGAGCGTTACGCGCTCATCTTTCTTCAGAGCGGCTTTCACGCCATCAAGAAAAGCTTCCAAGGCCTTGCCGGCAGCAGCTTTGGAGATCTTGGAACCCGCTGCCATCTTGCTAATCAATTCTGCCTTCGTCATACATACCCCTCCTTTAGATTATTGTTTGACGGTAGTTCCCATAACAACCACCTTCTAAATAGTTTATACTCCCTAATCTACGAAATATGCAACATTTTTTTTCACGGTTTATAAAAATTTTTTCACTTTGATATTTTTTACGTAATCCCTTTATTTACGCCCTTCCGTAATCGTCTTCCACCCGTTCGATGTCATCCTCTCCAAAATAATCGCCGATCTGCACCTCGATAAAGGCAAGGTCCTCAGCCCCGGTATTCTCCACACGGTGCAGAAAGCCGCGGGGGATATCGATCGATCCCCCCCTGCCAAGGGGTGCGTCTTTGCCGTTTATCGTCACAGAGGCGCTGCCGGAGATGACCAGCCAGTGCTCGTCTCGAAGGCTATGCCTCTGGAGGCTCAAACGGCAGCCCGGGTAAACGACGATCCGCTTTACCTTGCAATCCGGCAGGTCAGCGATGATATCAAAGTACCCCCATGGACGGTTGTCTCTTTCCGGCATCTTATCCGTCATCTCCTTAATCCCCCGGTCTTTTGTCTTTCCCATAACCTATAACCCATGACCCGTTACCCGCGGTAAGGCATACGGCTCTCATGCCTCTTTCCGCGGGCTCTTTTTGGTACCATATCACAGAAACGTCGTTTAAAACAACGGGATGGGGGCTATTTTTTGTTCTCTTCGTCGAGCAATGACTTCGCTACAAAACACTTCTGCCTTTCTTTGTTTTTCTCTAACCCCTGAATCCTTAAACCCTTAGCCCTTCCTTTTAACCATTGCTTTTTTTTAGAAAACTTTTTATAGTACTACTTAATAGTGTGCGACCTTATATCTCCCGTGAGATCTGTTCAAACTGCGGGGAATGCATTACAATATGCCCCTATGAGGTATTCGTGGAAGATGACGGTACCCTCATAGTGATGGCGCCTGAAGACTGTATCGAATGCGGGGCCTGCATGGAAAACTGTAAAGAAAAAGCCATCTACTTCGACGATTAAATGAAGAACAGGGTTATTCTCGATAAAAAGGCGATGCAGAGAACAGTCAACAGGATCACCCATGAGATCCTCGAAAAGAACGAAGGCTGTACCCAACTGAGCCTCATCGGGATCAGGACAAGGGGCATCTATCTGGCGACACGCATCCAGGACAAGGTGAAAGATGTTGAAGGGATCGCCCTGCCCCTGGGGGTCCTCGACATCACCATGTATCGCGATGACATTTCGAAACTAAGATCGCCGGAAGTGAAAAAAACGGAAATATCCTTTGACGTGAACAATATGACCGTCATCCTCGTCGATGATGTCCTCCACACGGGCCGAACCACCAGGGCGGCCATAGACGCCATCATGGACCTTGGAAGACCTAAAAAGATACAGCTTGCCGTCCTCGTTGACCGGGGTGAGCGTGAATTGCCCATACACCCAGACTATGCGGGCATCGTCTGTCCTGCGGGCAGCAGGGAAGAAGTGCTCGTCAGGTTCCACGAAATAGACGGCAAGGATGAAGTGGTGATAGTAAAGACCATATGAACTGGAAAAGAAAAGACCTCCTCGGTATCCGCGACCTCTCAAAAGAGGAGATCCTTTTCGTTCTCGATACCGCAGAATCCTTCAAGGAGATATCCAAAAGGGAGATCAAAAAGGTCCCCACGCTCCGCGGCAAGACGGTCATTACCCTCTTTTACGAGCCAAGCACGCGAACACGGACATCCTTCGAGATCGCCGCGAAACGGTTAAGCGCCGATACGATCAACATCTCATCGAGCACAAGCAGTTCCACCAAAGGGGAAAGCCTAAAGGATACAGCGAGGAACCTTGAATCCATGCGGCCTGACGCCATCATTATCCGTCATGGTATGCCCGGGGCGCCTCATATGCTCGCCGGGATCCTCGATTCATCCATCATCAATGGCGGGGATGGTTCACACGAACACCCGACGCAGGCGCTCCTCGACCTTTTTACAATTCGTGAAAAGAAGGGACGCATCGACGGGCTCAAGGTTGTCATCGTAGGGGACATTGCCCATAGCAGGGTGGCCCGGTCCAACATCTTCTCATTAAAATATTTCAACAATGATGTCGTCTGCTGCGGACCCCCAACCATGATACCTCCCCACATGGGATCGCTGGGAGTCAAGGTGGAATATGATATCGACAGGGCCGTGAAGGATGCCGATGTCATCATGATGCTCAGGATCCAGAAGGAACGCGGCGGCACGACCTACATTCCGTCCACAAAAGAATATGCCACTCTCTATGGCCTCAGGAAGGACCATATCGAAAAGGCCGGAAATGATGTCATCATTATGCATCCTGGCCCCATGAACAGGGGCATTGAGATCGCCGATGATGTCGCGGACGGCCCTTATTCCGTCATTCTCGACCAGGTTGAGAACGGCCTTGCCGTTCGTATGGCGGTACTCTATCTCCTTATCGGAGGTGAAGCGTGAAGACCCTTATCAAAAGGGGGCGCCTCATCGATCCGAAAAACGGCATCGACGGCAGGTATGACATCCTTATCGACGGCTCCGTTATAGAAGAGGTCTCACAAAATATCCGCAAGGTCGATCCCGGCGCAAAGGTCATTGACGCATCGGGCCGGATCATCGCGCCCGGGCTCATTGACGTTCACGCGCACCTGCGGGAACCGGGTTACGAATACAAAGAAACGATCAGGACGGGCACCTTGGCGGCGGTGCGCGGCGGTTTCACCACCGTTGTCTGCATGGCCAATACGGACCCTGTCAACGACAACAGGAGCGTCACAAAATTCATCGTCGACAAGGCCGCCTTCGAAGGGGCCTGCAGGGTCCTGCCGTGCGGTGCCATTACGAAAGGGCTCAAAAGTCAGGAGCTTGCCGAGATCGGCGAGATGTTCGAAGCGGGGATCGTGGCGATCTCCGACGACGGCAGGTCGGTGCGCAGTGCCGGGCTTTTGCGCAAGGCCCTTGAATACGCAAAGATCTTCAAGCTACCCGTTATCTCCCATTGCGAGGACGAGACCCTCTCCGGAGGGTTCACGCATGAAGGCCTCGCTTCCCTGCTCAGCGGCCTCGAGGCGGTCCCCGCCATCGCGGAAGAGATCATCGCCCAGCGGGATATCGCCGTGGCCCGTTACGTCGACGCCCCCATCCATCTTACCCATATGTCAACGGCCGGCAGCGTTGACATCATAGATCGATTCAAAAAAAGCTTTAAAAAGATCACCTGCGATACCTGCCCGCATTATTTCACCCTCACCGACGAGGCCACCCTCGGTTACGACACGAACACGAAGGTAAATCCACCGCTCAGGTCGAAACAGGATGTCGAGGCCATTAAGGCGGGGCTCCGCAAAGGCACGATCGATATGATCGCCACCGATCACGCCCCTCACGAGTTCACCTCAAAGGATGTGGAGTTCGATCTCGCAACCTCGGGGATCTCCGGATTTGAAACCGCATTCGCCCTGGCATTGGGCCTTGTCCACGAAGGTGTGCTGACCATGAAGGAACTCCTGACGAAAATGACCGTCAACCCGGCGAAACTGCTCGGTATCAATTCGGGGGAGCTATCTGAAGGCGCACGCGCAGACCTCATCATCTTCGACCCCGGCCTTGAATGGACAGTCGACAAAGATCTTTTCGTTTCGAAAGGTAAAAACACCCCCTTTCACGGCATGACACTCAAGGGGAAAAACCTCCTTACTATGGTGGACGGCAGGATAGTCTATGACGAACTGACGAGCACACGAGGAGAAGACTTTTTTTAATCTTTTACCCCGTTTACCCGTCTACGCGCAGCATATGCTGCGCCGGTTCTTGAAATACTCTCTCGCTATTGATACATCTGTTGCAATCCTCTCCTTCAGTTCAACGATATCCTTGAACTTCCTCTCTTCCCTGATGCGGTCATGGAAGTATATCACAACGTCTCGGTCGTAGAGGTCTCCGGAATAATTGAGGATATGAGTCTCCACGAGCAGTTTCTTGCCGTCGAAGGTAGGATTAAAACCGATGTTCGTAACGGAGGGCCACTTTCGTCCGTCGAACCCCACTTCAGTTATGTACACACCGTTTCCGGGTATGAGCTCGAAAACGGTCTCGAAGTTGATGGTGGGAAATCCCATGTCCTTTCCCCGGCTGACGCCGTGAACGACCACCCCCTCGACCATGTGGAGGCGGTCAAGGAGCTGATTGGCCCTTTTTACGTCACCCTCCATGATCAGTCTGCGTATCCTGTTGCTGCCGATCTTTTCACCGTCGATCGTAATGGCCTCGACAACATCAAAATAAAAACCTTTTTTTCGGGCGAAATCCCTCAACATCCCGATGTCACCGGCGCCGCCCTTGCCGAACCGGAAGTCATAACCGACTATGACTCCGGCGATGCCGAGGGTGCCGATCAAGATGTCCTCTATGAAACTTTCCGGGGATAGGGACCGCAGGTGTCCATCGAAAGGGACGACGAGCATGATCTCTATACCGCTGTCCGCAATGAGCCTTTCCTTGAGGTGAAGCGGCGTGATGAGCCGTATGTAGGAATCTGGCTTGAGAACGCTGTGGGGATGGGGCGCAAACGTCATAAGCATGGGGGTCCCGGAGATCTCCCGCGCCTTTTCGACAACCCTTTCGATGATGCGTTTATGGCCGACATGCACACCGTCGTAGTTGCCTATGGTGAGAACGGGACCGGGATATTTTCCGGCCGCATTGAAAGATTCAAAAATTTTCATCGACACCTCTTGACTTATCTATCACATCCATATAACTTTATAGGGTGCCGAAGTGGCGGAATTGGCAGACGCGCTAGATTCAGGGTCTAGTAGGCAATTTGCCTGTGTGGGTTCAAGTCCCGTCTTCGGCATTTTTTTTATTCTTCTCCCGCCGGAACAAACGCTTCATTGTATATCATCCCGGCCTTTTTGTGTATCCTTTTTTAAAACAGATCATTTCATCTTTAGGCCTTGACCTGAGGGCTAAGTACCTTCATCTTATCGAAAACGATCTTCCCGTTCATTTTCGGCATGATCACATCGAGGATGACAACAGGGAAAACCCTTTCTGCGACCGGAATCTCTCCAATGCTTCGTTGCTGTCCCCCGCTTCCGTCACGGTGTAACCGTGATTTACGCTTCCGTCTTCTTTTCTGTTTATTGTTCTCCTTTTACAAGCAACACGGAACAGGGCAATTTTCTGACGATCTCGTGTGTGCTTCTGCCGTATATAATACGTTCGATCCTTCCTTCCTCGTGTGCGGCCATGATGATCAGGTCCGCCTTTCCTTTCTCGACCGCACGAAGGGTCTGTTCGGCGGGATCACCGTCTTCGATCATTTCCTCGATGACCATCCCTTCGGTTTTCTCATGGCTGATCATTGCGTCGATCTCCGCCTTGATCTCCTTGACCCGCGCCCGGTACTCCTCCTCGAAGCTTGCAAGGCTGGGGATAAAAAATCTGCCGACCTTCGTGAACGGATCATACTCCACATGGAGTATATACAGCCGGGCCCCGTAGGTTCTCGATAACGACACGCCGTAATGGAACGCCTTTTTGCATTCCACGGTTGACCTGCTTACAACAAGAATTCGATTTATACCTTCCATTTTGGTCCTCCATACCTTCTTTTTTTGTCCAGGACTTTACTCGAACATGGGTCCGCAGAAAGAACTTATCAAAAGCTGTCTTGATTTGTCAACTTCCTTCGCCCCTGGGAACAGGCATGGGAATGCCGGGTCTGCGGTACTGCGGGGTGAAATTCGACGGAGCATGGAGATCGGCCGATCTATGCGATCCTGAGCACCTTGGCGCCGCGGATCTTCCTCTCTTTCAGCTCGATGAGGGCCCTGTTCGCCTCTTCCAGCGCAAAAACCTCGACCTCGGGACGTATTGGGATCGCCGCAGCCAGTTCAAGGAATTCACTCACATCCCTGCCGGTGACGTTGGCAACGCTTTTTATCTCTTTTTCAAGCCACAGGTGTTCCGGGTAGCGCAATTGAAGAAGTTCGTCCTTGTCCGTCTCTTCCTTCCTGATGGCATTGATCACGAGCCGGCCGCCACTTTCAAGGTTCCTCAGGGCGTGGACGATCGTACCCCAGACCGGCGTCGTGTCGATGGCGCGATGGAGCCTCACCGGTGAGGTGTCCGTTGTGTCCCCCGCCCAGTCAGCCCCCAGCTGGATCGCAAATTCACGCTCTCCCGGGCTGCGGGCGAAAACGAATATCTTTGAGGCTGGATACTTGTGCCGCACCATCTGGATCACAAGGTGCGCCGATGCCCCGAACCCCACGAGCCCGATGTTCTCACCGTCGAGCATTTCCGTGAGGCGCAGGGACCTGTAACCGATCGTTCCCGCACATAAAAGCGGGGCAGCCTCCAGGTCGCTGAAGGCCTCGGGTATACTGAACGCAAATGCCTCGGGCACGGTCATGTACTCGGCATACCCTCCGTTGGCATCCCGGCCGGTTGCCAAAAACTGCCCACATAGATTTTCGTTGCCCTCGCGGCAGAACCTGCATACACCGCAGGCATGGTATATCCACGCAACCCCTACCCGCGCGCCTTCCTTGAAACGCGTTGCCTTTCGCCCCAGCCTCTCGACACGGCCCACCACCTGGTGGCCCGGGACCACGGGGAACCTCGGAGGAGGCGTCCTGCCCTCTATCTCGTCGAGTTCCGTGTGGCAGACCCCGCAGGCCGACACACGCACCAGCACCTGCGCGTCACCGACGGACGGCACCGGCATCTCCACAAGCCGCAGCGGCTCTTTTTCGACCCCCAGATCACATACCCTGTCAATAACCATCGCCTTCATAAAGCCCTCCGGCCAGAAAAGACAGTTTCAAGAGTTTCAGGTTCCAAAGTTTCAGGGTCATAAACAAAAAAACAATCTTCTAATACAGGAACATCGGTTTACCAAGGGTGTCGCGCACCTTCGGGCGGTAGTTTTCGGTATCGTACAGTGCGGTTACGTCCACCCGTTTCTTCGCGGCAATGACCATATCCAGGGGGACTGTCGTGTATACCGCCTGCTGGAGAGCCACCATGCGTCCCCTGTGGCCCATGGCGATCTGGTCCAGGGCAAGGCTCCCGTACGAGACGGCAACCATCCGGTCGAGGGAATCAGGCGTCCCCGAGCGCATCATGTAGGCAAGCTGCTGGTAAATGACATTGATCTTCGTCTGCTTCGTGATCTCCTGGGCAACGGTGTAGCCGATGCCTCCGAGCTTCTTGTGCCCGTACGCATCTTCCCTGCCGCTTTCAGCGGCAACGCCGCCGACCGCATGAGCGCCTTCGGAGATGGTCATTATGGCATAATTGGACGACTTCCTCGAACGGTCCTCGACAAGGTACCTGAAAAGCTTGTCCATGTCGAAGGGTACCTCTGAAATAACGGCACGGTCCACATCGGCCAGATAGGCGGCAATAAGCGAGGTCTCCCCGGAGTTCCTTCCGAAAAGTTCCACAACACAGATACGTTCATGGGAGCCTGTCGTGGTACGCAGCGCATTGATGGCATCGACGGAGCGGGTAACTGCCGTTGAAAAACCAATGCAAAAATCGGTGCCGAAGACATCGTTGTCCATCGTCTTGGGGATCGCCACGATCTGGACGCCCTCCCGGTTCATCCGGCAGGCATAGCTTAAGGTGTCGTCGCCGCCGATGGGGATGATCGCATCGATCTCAAGGAATTCGAGCACCTTCAATATGTGCTTCGTGCAGTCCACCTTGCCGCCCCCGGCCTCAACACGGTCGCCTTCGCCGATGAACGCCGGCACATCATCGGCGTTGACATTGCCCGGATTTGTCCGTGACGTGTGGAGGATAGTCCCGCCGGTACGGTCAATGGTACGCACGTTGTCCATGTTGAGGGGCATTGTAAATTTCCCCACCGTGGCCGGATCACCGGGGTTTATATCCAGGAGGCCCTTCCATCCCCTGCGGACGCCCAGCACTTCAATATCGTTGGAATGGGCGCGGACAACAACGGCCTTGATGGCCACATTAAGGCCCGGCACATCCCCGCCGCCCGTAAGTATGGCGATCCGTTTTCTCTTTACCATTATGGAACCTCCCTTTTGTATACCGGTCTTCGGGCCTCCTCCGTGATGGAACTATAATGTTCTCTATATCCTCGAATCCGGATGTTGTCAAGGCGAAGAACAGGGCTCAGGACCAGGGTCCAGGGGTCAGAGAAAAACAAAGAGAAAGCCACTAAATGTTTCGTTGTTTGGTCTTTCTGGATCTTCAGCCCTGAGCCCTTCTTTTTTCCCTTGATCTTATCTGACCCCTGAATCCTGCATCCTTGTCTATCCTCTGACCCCAGAATCCAAGCCCAGAGCCCTTTATTCTTTACTCACTCCGTTGAAATCGTTACATCTTTATGCTACATTAGGGAGTTGGTAACTATCGAATGAATATCCGCAAGAGACTGGAAGAGCTGGAAGGGCATATCCTTTCGCCTTATGCTCAAAAAAGCATCGCCACACGGGGGCGGGTGCGCGAAGAACCGGAGTGCGACATACGCCCCGCTTTTCAGCACGACCGGGACAGGATAACGCACAGCAAGTCTTTCAGAAGGCTCAAACATAAAACACAGGTCTTCCTCACCCCGACGGGGGACCACTACCGTACGAGGCTCACCCACACGCTGGAGGTGTCCCAGATCGCCAGGACCATAGCGCGTGCCCTCTCGCTCAACGAAGACCTCGTGGAGGCCATATCCCTGGGACATGACCTGGGCCATACACCTTTCGGCCATTCAGGCGAGGACGTCCTCAACACCCTTCACCCCGGCGGCTTCCGGCACTACGAACAGAGCCTCAGGGTTGTCGATATTCTCGAAAAGGATGGCCTCGGCCTAAACCTGACACACGAGGTCCGTGACGGCATCGTGAAACATTCCAAGGGCAAAGGCGACATCATCATCCGCGGCGAAGAGGAAAGGCCGCTCACAAAAGAGGCGGAGGTGGTCCGCATCGCCGATGTCATCGCCTATCTGAACCACGACATCGACGACGCCATACGCGGCAGCATTATAAAGGAAGAGGACATCCCGAAACACCTCCGTGACCACCTCGGTCACAACGTATCTGACCGCATCGATACCATGGTCAGGGGGGTCATCTCGGAGACGCTGGAAAGCGGGAAGATGGAACTCACATTCGGCGAAGAACTGGAATCCCGCATCGTGGACCTCCGTGATTTTCTCTACGACAGGGTCTACAACAGCGCCATCGTCCACTCACGACTTTATCAAGTGTTCCCGGATCATCGAGGACCTCTACGAATATTTTCTGGAACACCCCGATGCCTTCCTTGATGAAACGGAACGCGAGGATCTCTACGACGAGCCGTCCACATGCGTCTGCGATCTCATAGCGGGCATGACTGACCGTTATGCCTTCAGTCTTTTTGAAAAGCTCTTCCTGCCGCTGCCCTGGAACATACAGGTATAGGAAGGTGCTCAATAACATAATGATGACCATCAAACAGGTATTGACGGTCCACACGGAAAAGGGAGCTCTTAATAATGGATAAGGTTTACGATCCCCACAACATCGAAAAAAAATGGTACGCCTTCTGGACAGACAAGGGGTACTTCACCGCCGGGCACAATTCCCCCAAGGGGTATTTTTCCATGGTGATCCCGCCGCCGAACGTGACGGGGTCGCTCCACATGGGGCACGCCCTCAACAATACCCTGCAGGACATCATAACGCGTTACTTCCGCATGTGCGGTGTTGACGCCCTGTGGCTCCCGGGGACCGATCACGCGGGGATAGCCACGCAGAACGTCGTCGAGCGTGAGCTTGCCAGGGAGGGAACAGACCGCGAGGCCCTCGGCAGGGAAAAGTTCGTCGAGCGCGTCTGGCAATGGAAGCAGGCCTCGGGCGGCACCATCATCGAACAACTCAAGCGCCTCGGGGCCTCCTGTGACTGGACACGTGAGAGGTTCACCATGGATGAAGGGCTCACGCGCGCTGTCCGCGAGGTCTTCGTGCGGCTCTACAAAGAAGGGCTCATCTACCGGGACAACTATATCATCAACTGGTGCCCCCGCTGCAAGACGGCCCTTTCCGACCTTGAAGCGGAGCACGAAGAGACCCAGGGTTTCCTTTACTACATCAATTATCCCCTCGCGGAAGGCGGGGGCCACCTTACCGTTGCCACCACGAGGCCGGAGACCATGCTCGGTGACACCGCCGTGGCCGTCAACCCTGATGATCCCCGGTACGGGAAATATGTCGGAAAAGAGGTCATCCTCCCCATCGTCAACAAGAAGATCCCCGTCATCGGCGACAGCTACGTGGACGTGGAGTTCGGCACAGGCGCGCTGAAGGTCACACCCGCCCATGACCTCAACGACTTCGAGATCATGAAGAGGCACAATCTCGAGCTCATCAAGGTCATCGACGATGACGGCAACATGAACGAGAACGCCGTCCATTACCGCGGCGTGGAACGTTTTGAATGCCGCGAAAAGATCGTCGAAGAGCTGGATTCAAAGGGGCTCCTGGAAAAGACGGAACCCTATAACCTGGGGGTCGGCAAGTGTTACCGCTGCAAGACCGTCGTCGAGCCCGCACTCTCACTCCAGTGGTTCCTCAAAATGAAACCGCTGGCCGAACCCGCCATTGAGGCAGTGCGTGAGCACCGGGTCCGCATCATTCCCGAGATGTGGGAGAAGGTCTATTTCGAATGGATGGAAAATATCAGGGATTGGTGCATCTCACGGCAGATCTGGTGGGGCCACCGAATACCCGTCTGGTACTGCAAGGCCTGTAACGAGATGATCGTGGCTGTTGACGACCCCGATTCATGCCCGAAATGCGGGGGCAAGGACCTCCGCCAGGAATCGGATGTCCTCGACACCTGGTTCTCCTCGGGCCTGTGGCCCTTCACCACGCTGGGCTGGCCCGATAAGACCGATGATCTCGAGACGTTCTATCCCACATCGCTGCTCATCACCGGTTTTGACATCCTATTTTTCTGGGTCGCCCGTATGATAATGATGGGGCTAAAGTTCATGGGCGACGTGCCCTTCCGTGACGTTTACATCCACGCCCTCGTCCGCGACGCAGAAGGAAAGAAGATGAGCAAATCGAAGGGCAACGTCATCGACCCGCTCATCATCATCGACCAGTACGGGACGGACGCCTTCCGTTTCACCCTCACCATGCTTGCCGCACAGGGACGGGACGTCATACTTTCGGAAGAGCGGATCGAGGGCTGCCGCAATTTCGTCAACAAGATATGGAACGCATCAAAATTGACGCTTTCCTTCATCGGTGAAAACAAACCGTCCCATGACGGCAAAGGCTCATCCTTCCTGCCGGACCGCTGGATACGCTCCCGTGTGCAGCAGGTGATCAGGGACGTCAGCGAGAGCATCACCGGGTACCGCTTCAACGAGGCGGCCAGTGCGCTCTATGGTTTTGTCTGGCACGAATACTGCGATTGGTACCTGGAACTCATCAAACCGAACCTCTACGGCAAAGTGGAACGCTTCGATGCCGACACCACCAGGGCTGTCCTGTACAACACCCTCGAAGACATCCTGAAACTTCTCCATCCCATCATGCCTTTCGTGACGGAAGAGATCTACCAGCGCATACCCGGGCGCGGATGGGAAAGCATCATGGTGGCGCCCTTCCCCGAAGTTGACCCTTCGGAGATCGACGGCAAAAGCGAAAAAATGATGGAGACCATGATGGGCGTCGTTGATGTCATCCGGAACATCCGCGGCGAAACAGGCATCGCGCCCAACGTGCGCGTCGAGACCATTATCCGCGCAAACGGAAATGAGGACCTTCTCAAGGATTACGAATACTACATCAAGGAGCTCGGCAAGGTCGAGCACATCTCCTTTATCGACGGTAAGGCGCCTGAGCACTCAGCCGTGGGCGTCTACAAGGACATCGAGGTATTCGTGCCGCTCAAAGATCTGATCGATGTCGCCAAAGAGCTTGGCAGGATCGAAAAGGAACTCGCCAAAATTGATGAGGATAGTGAAAAATTAATAAAAAAGCTCGGCAACGAGTCGTTCCGCCAGAAGGCGCCGCCGGACGTCATTGCCAAGAACGAGGCCCAGTACGGTGAGCTCATGGCAAAAAAAGAAAAACTGATCTCAAGCAGAAAGGTGTTGGAAGACCTGTCGAGGTAATCAATGCCGTTAAATTTTTCCATCATAGAGTCCTTTATCGCGCAGCACCAGGAAGACATGAAGAACAAGGCCATGGTGCGCCACGAACGCTACCGTATACTCTCGGAACTCGGCACTACGCTCCAGACCGTTCTCAAGGACTACGAGATCTTTGAAACGGAGCTCAATGCCCTTGTCATCGAGACCATAGAGAACACATCATCGTACCGGGACCTGAGGGAGTGCCACGAGCGCTCCGTTGCCGGCGTAGTGAACTTCTTTCTCGAAGAGGACACCATCGTTGACGTCCACGATCTCTTTCGCATCATACGGGACAAGATCGCCGTCAAGGTCCTTGAACTGGTCGAGCAGGAAATGGTCGGGGAAGGCCTGGGAACACCGCCCGTTAATTACGCCTGGGCGGGCCTCGGGAGCGAAGGCCGGGATGAGCAGACAATGGTCACCGACCAGGACAATATGCTTATCTATAAAGAGCGCAAAGATGACTTTGCATCCGGGGAGCTGAAAGAACGGTGTACCGCGCTTTTAAGCACCAAAGGTATTTCCATTGCCCCCGACAAACTGTCGCCGAAACAGCTCCTGGACGGTTATTTCGAAATATTCTCTCAAAAGGCGACGGACAGGCTCGATGAGGTCGGCTTCGAAAAGTGCAAGGGCGGCGTCATGCCCGTCAATGAACGCTGGAGAGGTTCTGAAAAAGACTGGAGAAAAAGGATCGAGGACCGTATCACCTTCAGCAGGGGCATCTTCGAACCCCTCGATATCATCATTCTCACAGACGCCCGCGCCGTGATGGGCAGCAAGGCCATCCTTGACTCCTTCCTGGAACATTTCTTCTCCATGCTTATCAACAACAAACACGTCATGAAGGAGTTCATCCAGTCGGCGGTCATTATGCCCAGCGCACTCACCTTTTTCGGCGGTTTCAAGGTTGAAAAGGAAGGAGAGAACAAGGACAGGTTCAATATCAAGGTCCTCGGCTGGTCGCCTCTTATTCTCTCGGTACGGATGCTCTCACTGTCCAACGGCATCCTTGAGACCAACACGCTCAAACGCATCGGTATATTGAGAGAGCGCAATATTATTAAAAAAGAGATGGAAAGCGCCCTGACGGACGCCTACTTCACCTTCGTCCGCTACCGTATCATCAACCAGATCAACGATCGCGACGAAGGCGGCAAGAGCTCGAATTTCCTGCGGCCCGACATGCTCGGCCCCGATGAACAGGAAAAACTGCGCAAGGCCATGAAGTCCGTGGAAACCTTTCAGAAACTTATCCAGGAAACACTGCTCTTCGGGCAGCCAATATAAGGGGGTATTTATGAAAGTCGTTGAGCTGATGAATAAAGACATCGTTACCTGTCATCCGTCGGAAAAACTGAATATCATCCTCAACAAGCTTGAACTGTTCAAGATCGCCGGCATGCCTGTCGTCGACAAAGGCAAACTTGTCGGCATCGTATGCCAGAGCGATATCCTGCGGGGGTTAAAGACGGGTGCCATGGGCGAACTATCCGTATCGGATGTGATGACCACCGAAGTTATCACTGTGCCTCCCACGGAATCAGCGGTCGTGGTGGCAAAACTTATGGTGGAGAAGCATGTCAACAGGATACCCATAATCGATAGCGAAAAGGTTGTCGGCATCGTGACAAGATGGGACATCATCAAGGCGGTCGCGGAATGCGGATGAGGTGAAGACAGTTCCATGTTTCAGGTTTCAGGTTAAGGAGAAAAGCAAAAAATGACGAATCAAAATGAAAAAGGTGACAGGTTATGAAGATAACGAAAGAGACTGTTGAGCATGTGGCCCATCTTGCGAGGCTTGAGCTCGATCCGCAGGAGATCGAACGATACACCGGGCAGATCGACAGCATCCTACAGTACATGGACTCACTCAACACCCTCGATACGGACGGGGTGGAGCCGACAAGCCACGCGGTACCCGTCAATTGCGTCATGCGGGACGATGTAGAAAAGGCCTCTTTCACTTCGGAAGAATCGGTGAGTAACGCCCCCGAGCGAATAGACACTTTCTTCAGGGTGCCGCCTATCATTGAGGTGGAAGAGTGAAGATGGAAACAGTGTGCTGAACCGCTTGAATGTTGAAAACGAAAAGGATTTGCTGTCATCCATAGCACATAGGGGTTTGCCCTTGACATGTGACATTAAAACAATGGATATGAGACAAGGTCAGAGAAAATAATATATTCTTTTCTCTGGGTCCTGAATCCTAATACAGGAGTTTGAAAGTGGACAACATACTTGATCTTACGATAGTGCAACTCAGGGAACTTTTGAAGAAGAAAGAGATAAGCTCCGTGGAGCTGACGGACTATTACCTCGGACGCATTAAAAAATATGACGGTGAGCTCCTGGCTTATCTCAGGACAACTGAAGACCTTGCAATGGAGATGGCGAAACGGGCCGATGAAAAGATCTCCCTCGGCGAAGACGCGCCGCTGCTGGGCATTCCGCTGGGCATGAAGGACATCCTTTGCACAAAAGGCATCGAAACAACCTGCGCATCGAAGATCCTCCAGGGCTTTGTACCTCCCTACGACGCGACGGTCATCAGGAAGCTCAAGGATGCCGGCTTCGTCCACTTGGGAAGGCTCAACATGGACGAGTTCGCAATGGGGTCATCGACGGAAAATTCCGCGTTCCAGACGACAAAAAATCCATGGGACACAACGCGCATCCCCGGTGGTTCAAGCGGCGGCTCGGCTGCTGCCGTTGCCTCGGGACTGTGCGTCTGCGCGCTCGGCACCGACACGGGCGGCTCCATACGCCAGCCCGCAAGCCTTTGCGGGGTCATCGGCATGAAGCCGACCTACGGCAGGGTATCGCGCTACGGGCTCATCGCGTTTGCCTCATCCCTTGACCAGATAGGGCCCTTCGCCCGCAGCGTCAGCGATTGCGCTACCATACTCGGCGTCATCGCGGGACACGACCCGATGGATTCCACGTCCATACCCGAACCCGTTCCAGACTATCAATCTTTCCTGGGCAAGGATATAAAGGGGCTGAAGATCGGTATCCCGGCCGAATATTTCGTTGAAGGAATGGAAGGTGACGTCAAAAAGACCTTCGAGGAATCTTTGCAGGTCTTTAAGGACCAGGGGGCCGAACTCGTTGATGTGGCCCTTCCCCACACACAGCACGCCGTGGCCACCTATTACATCATCTGCACCGCCGAGGCCTCATCGAACCTCGCCCGCTACGACGGCGTCAAGTACGGCCTTCGCGAGAGCGGGAAAGACATTATCGACATGTACAAAAAGACACGTTTCAAAGGCTTCGGCAAGGAGGTCAAGCGCAGGATCATCCTTGGCACTTATGTCCTGTCATCGGGCTATTATGACGCCTATTACAGGAAGGCGGGCAAGGTGCGCACGCTTATAAGGCAGGATTTCGACGAGGCGTTCAAACTCTGCGACCTGATAGCCACCCCCGTATCGCCCTCTACAGCCTTCAAGGCGGGTGAGCGTATCGAGGACCCTCTGACCATGTACCTGTCGGATATCTTCACAATACCGGTAAACCTCGCGGGCCTTCCCGGGATATCGATCCCCAGCGGTTTCGACACCAAGGGCCTTCCCATCGGACTCCAGATAATCGGCAGACCCCTCGACGAAGGCCGCATGCTCCAGGCAGCGTATGTATTCGAGTCAGAGAAAAAGGTGCGGACCATTCCTGAACGTTTCTCCGTTTGAGCCACGGAAATGGAATGCTTTAAAATACTAAAAGACCCTGTCTCACGCCCGCTTCACCCTTCGGGCTGCGCTCGAGCCCGCAGAGAACACAGAGGAAGCGTAGATATTGCGTCCAGATCTTAGAGAAGACCAAGATCAGGCCGCACTCCGATCGCCTTCGGCGATTATAGAAACAGTTTCAGGTTTCAGGTTTCAAGGTTTCAGGTTTCAGGAAAAGACGATGAATCATCTTCTTTTACAACCTGAAACGTTTCATAAACCTTGAAACCTGAAACCGGCTTTATATCCCGCCCGTCATAAGTGTCAAAGCGGGATCGGGACTGCGGCGTATGGGCGGTATTCTCCGGCCATGCGACGCACATTCTTTCTCCTTAAGCTCCGCTGCCTCCAGAGAGGAGCGTTAGCGACGAACGGGCGTGAGACAGGGTCTTTTGATTTTCTTTACGAAATGTAATAATTAAAGGATGGAAACGATGGATGCTAAGAGATTTTTGACGGCTTTGAAGAACATGGGGGTTGACGAGTACGTCTTTGCCGCCAAAGAGGGGCCCAGCCTCGGCGAGCTTAAGAAAACAGTCCTCGCCTGTGAAAAATGCGGCCTGGCGAAGACGCGAAAGACCGTCGTCTTCGGCGAAGGTGATCCGAAGGCCGATATCGTCTTTGTCGGAGAAGCACCGGGCGAAGAAGAAGACAACCAGGGGCGGCCCTTCGTCGGCAGGGCCGGTAAGCTCCTCGACCAGCTCATCGAGCGCATAGGCATAAAAAGGAGCGACGTCTTTATCTGCAATGTCCTGAAATGCAGGCCTCCGGGGAACCGTGACCCCGAGCCGCAGGAGGTTGCATCCTGCAAGGGCCACCTCCTGTCCCAGCTCGACATCATCCGCCCGAGGATCATATGCACACTGGGGCGCCACGCCTACAACACGCTGCTCGAGGTCGACGCGCCCATCACCCGCATCCGGGGAAAGATGACGACCTTCCGGGGGACACCCCTTCTGCCCACCTATCACCCCTCATACCTCCTTCGCAGCCAGAGCAAGATCAAAGAGGCCTGGGAGGACATGGAGACATTGAAGAAAATGTTGAGACCGGGGTGATGGAAATAATGGCTTGAACCGTTTGAGCCGTTTGGACCGCTTGAACGTTGAAAGATTCCCTGATCTCTGCGTTATAATCTCTACCCTTGCTATTTTATGGTAAATCCTGTATTATTATGTACTTATTACGATCCTGGAGGAGAGATTCAATGCGTTATTTACTTGGCCCTATGAAAGTGCCGTTCCTGATACTGACGCCCATGTGCATCCTGGTAGGGATAGGCACGGCGGTATGGTCGGGGGCAAAAGCGGATGTCATATCTATAGTGCTCATAACGGTTGGGGCGGTCTGTGCCCACATCAGCGTCAACGCCCTGAACGAGTACTGCGATTTTAAAAGCGGACTTGATTCCAGGACGCAGAGGACCCCCTTCAGCGGCGGAAGCGGGGCGCTTCAGGAACGTCCGGACAAGGCAGGCACTGCCCTTGCGACGGGGATCATATCATTGCTGCTCGCCTTTGCCATTGGTATGTACTTTGTCTTCACCGTGGGGATCTGGCTGCTGCCACTGGGCCTTCTCGGCATTGCCCTCATAGTCTTCTACACCCAGTGGATCACAAAAAGGCCCTTCATCTGCCTTGTCGCTCCCGGGCTCGCCTTCGGTCCGCTCATGGTCCTGGGCACGCATTTTGTACTGACGGGAGGATATTCATGGACAGCGCTTCTCGCTTCCCTGGTCCCGGGATTCCTTGTCAGTGACCTACTGCTCCTCAACCAGTTCCCCGACGCTGAGGCCGACAAGACCGTGGGAAGGAACCACCTGCCGATCCTTATTGGCAGGAAGAATGTCGCGAGGATATACGTACTCTTTCTCGCGGCGTCCTATCTCCCCCTCTTCATGGGCTACGCGCTGGGGGTTTTCCCCGTGCAGGTGTTCTTCGCCCTCGCGACGACGGTTATCGCCGTCTATACGGCGCGGGGTGTCCTGCGATATTCAGATGAAATGAAAAGCCTGGTGCCCTACCTCGGCAAAAACGTGATCATCGACCTCGCCACGCCGGCATTGTTCGCGATCGGGCTCATCGTAGCATCCTGACTATGTCCGTAAGGCCTGAGGCGTAAAAAATTATCTTTTACTCTTTACGCTTTACGATTCACACTTTACGGTATCTTTATGCGTGAGGCGTAACAGCCTGCTGATAGATGAAAAAGGGACCCGGTTTCGGGTCCCTTTTTTCGTATTGTCATCGGTATGATTCACTTACTTTGGCACCTTGTTGAGCGGGATGCCCATTGCTTCCGCCACCCCTTTCCCATAGGCCGGATCGGCCCTCAGACAGTTACCTATGTGGCGTACCTTGACCTCCATTGGAGCGTCGGCGATAGCTCTGGCGGTGTTGCCAAAGAGGGCTGCCTTCTGTTTCTTGTTCATGAGGCGGAAAAGCTTGCCGGGCTGGGAGTAATAATCTTCATCCTCACGATGGTTCCAGTGGTCGGCGGCCCCTTCAAGGCTAAGCGGCGGTTCGGCAAATCCAGGCTGCTCCTGCCACTGTCCGTAGCTGTTGGGCTCATAAGCGAGCGTACCTCCATGATTGCCGTCAACCCGCATGGCACCGTCACGATGGTAGCTGTGTACCGGGCAGCGGGCGGCATTGACGGGGATCAGGTGGTGGTTCACGCCAAGCCGGTAGCGCTGGGCATCGGCGTAGGAAAACAGCCGGCCCTGGAGCATCTTGTCCGGCGAAAAACCGATGCCTGGAACGACGGCGGCCGGATTGAAGGCCGCCTGTTCGATCTCGGCAAAAAAGTTCTCAGGGTTGCGGTTTAGCTCGAGCACGCCCACCTCGATCAGGGGATAATCCTTGTGGAACCAGACCTTTGTGAGATCGAAAGGGTTATAAGGGCAGGTGGCCGCGTCCTTCTCCGGCATCACCTGGACGTAAAAGGTCCAGCGGGGGAAATCACCCCGTTCTATGCTCTCGTAGAGGTCTCGCTGGTTGCTTTCCCGGTCTTTACCGACAACCGCCTCGGCCTCCGCATCTGTGAGGTTCTTGATCCCCTGTTGGGTCTTGAGATGGAACTTGACCCAGTACCTCTGGTTCTTCGCGTTTATGAAACTGAAGGTGTGGCTGCCAAATCCGTGCATATGGCGAAAGGAACAAGGTATTCCGCGATCGCTCATGACGATGGTCACCTGGTGCAGTGCCTCCGGTAGTGATGTCCAGAAGTCCCAGTTGTTGCGGGCACTGCGCATTCCGGTGCGCGGGTCCCGTTTCACGGCGTGATTGAGGTCGGGGAACTTCAGCGGGTCACGCAGGAAGAACACGGGCGTATTGTTCCCCACGAGGTCCCAGTTACCCTCTTCGGTATAGAACTTCATCGCGAAGCCCCGGATGTCCCGTTCGGCATCGGCGGCGCCGCGCTCACCGGCCACTGTCGAAAAACGAATGAGGAGGTCTGTCTTCTTACCCACTTTGGAGAAGATCCTGGCCTTTGTATATCGTGTGATATTATGGGTGACCGTGAAAGTGCCGTGGGCCCCGGAGCCCTTGGCGTGCATACGCCGCTCGGGGATCACCTCGCGGTCGAAATGTGCAAGCTTTTCAAGGAACCAGACGTCCTGCAGCAACGCGGGGCCCCGCGGCCCGGCTGTCATTATGTTCTGGTTATCTACGACGGGGGCACCGGCATTGGTGGTAAGCTTTTTTTGTTTTTTCATAAAAACACCCTCCTTCCAACTTTAGGGAATAGACATAGAGCCATTGTCCTTAAGGTTTGAGCAGTGACTTGCCGATGCAAATATAGCGTGACGTGTCTTAAGTTCCCGGTCTTCGCATCCGGATAGCAGTAGTTATTTCTTTGATTCCTTTTTTACCTTTTTTTCAAGCCGTTTCTCTTTCAGTGTCTTTTGTGATTTCTTCTTAACGTCTTTTTTGATTTCCTGAGTTTTTGCCATTGTTCCCCTCCTTGGATCAAAGAAATGTTCAAATGCTCACGCCAGGCCCATCTCGTTCTATTTTCTTTCAATCCCGACAATTTTTCAAGTAAAACATTGGTCAAATGGTAATTAGAAAAGACAAAAAATCTTGACTCACGCCTCCCGCCGTGGCGGGATCCAGCGAACCCGAAGGGTGAAGCGGGCGTGAAACGATGTATTTTAAAGCAGTGAAATGATAGGAACAGGCGCAAAGAGACCTCAAAATTGACAGACCGGAGGGAGTTTATAAACAGGCTGTTAAACCTCGAAATATCTCAGGCGCCTCAGCTTGACGATGATATGTACCGCGCTGCCAACGGCGAGCTTCATCTCGTCGAAGGTCTCCCGGGATAATTCTGCAAGCAGCTCGGTCCCATCCACCATTACCTTCACCCGCACCACTGCCCTCAAGGGGATGATCTCGGTAATGGTCCCGGTATACCGGTTCAGTGCCGGTCCGGGCGGTTTGGTATCAGAGATATATATATCGTGGGGAGAGATGGCAAGTTTCCTGATCGTATTTCCTTCGTATGGAAGAACGACGCGCATGTTCCCGGAGAGCACTTCGACGAGTCCCGTCGAAAGGACGGTACATTCGTCGCAGTCGAGAATGTTAGGCATGCCAATAAATTCGGAAACGACATGCGTCTCCGGGTGGAAAAAGACATCCTTCGGGGTCGCGACCTGCTCGATGCTGCCGCGGTGGATGATGGCTATCCTGTCTGCCATCTCTTCTGCCCCCAAAAGGTCATGGATCACGAAGACCGTAGTGATCTCAAGGCGCCGCAGGAGAACGGAGAGTTCGGAGCGGAAATATTTTGCCGTCTGTGTGTCGAGGTTCGCCGTCGGCTCGTCGAGGAGGAGTATTTTCTGGAATGGGGCGATAGCACGCGCGATGGCCACGCGCTGCTTCTCTCCGCCGCTCAAATTATAGGGAAGACGGTCTTTCAACTTACCGATATGGAGGGCCTCTGTCAGCTCGTCAACCCTTTTTTTGACCGTGTCCTTCGGATACCCCCGGACCTTGAGCCCGTAAGCGATATTACCCGCAACGCTCATGTGGGGGAATAGCGCCAGGTCCTGAAAAAGATAACCGACGCCCCTCTTGTGCGGCGGCACCCCGTCCATATTCGCGCCGTCGAAAAGCACCTCTCCCCGGTATTCCGTAAGACCTGCGATAACGTTAAGCAGTGTCGTCTTCCCGGCCCCGTTCGGCCCCACAAGGGCAAGGATCTCGTTGTCCTCAACGGTCAGCGACACATCATTGAGTACCTGCCCGGCTATGTTCTTCAGTTCGATCCTTGGCACGCTGAATGCTCCATTCTTATGTATCGGCACCTACACGGGCAATGTCTTTCCCAGCAATAACCTCACCCCGTAGAGGATCCCAAGGCCTGTCCCTACGAGGATAAGGACGAGTACGACCGTCCCCTCTATGTCCGCGCTCGCAAGGCGCATGAAGATAGCCACGGGGATAGTTTCCGTTTTCATCGCCATGGAACCCGCGATGGTGATGGTGGCCCCGAATTCCCCGAGCGCCTTCGCCCAGGTCAGGATAGATGACGCGATGATCCCGCGCTTGCACAGCGGAAGCGTCACCGTCAAGAACGCCTTCGCCGGTGACGCGCCAAGCGTTTTTGCGACCTCTTCGTAACGCACGGGGATCTCATCCATGGCAGCCTTGATGAGACGGATGGCTATCCCGACGGTGGTGATGAACTGGGCGAGGAATATTCCGTAAATGGTGAACACGAACCTGATCCCCTGTTCCTGCAACAGGACCCCGGCCGGCGTGTTGAAAAAAATGAGGACGATCGCGCCGAGCGCCACGGGGGAAACGATCATGGGAAGCTCAAGGATCGTGTCGATGAACTGCCTGCCGAAAAAGCGGAACCTTGATAGCGCGTATGCAGATGGAATTGCCACAACGACGGCGATGATGGTTGAGACCGTGGCGGTAAAAAGACTCAATCGAATAGAAAAAAGGGTCCGCGCCGACCTGAGTGTCTCGAAAAAAAGCGCACCGTCGTAAAAATAAAAAAGCGAGAGGATGAGCCCTCCGTAAAGCATGAAAACAGCAAAGCTCATCGAGATGGAGAGTCTCCTGAAGGTCACTGCCTTATCCACTCCTTTGTAACAACGAATTCTCCCCCGACGGGTTTCGTGCCGCCCACCCACGAAAAGGCATCCTTTGTTGTGCCGAAATAGTTATATTTCCTGAATATGGCCTGAACGTCGCCCGAGGCGAGAAAGTTGATGAACTTGACCGCCTCCTCTTTCCTTGCACTATAGTTGATAACGGCGGCCTGGGCGGAACCGATCCTTGGCACCTCGCCGGGCCTGAACTTCACCGTCTCTACCTTGTCCGGATACCAGCCTTCAAGGAAGTGCATACCAATGATAGCGTCCACCTGCTTCAGGACGATCAGGGTTGCCAGTTTGTTGAAATCCTCAATATAGGTCACGATGTTCTCCCTGAAGGCCTTTTTCTCGTCTGCGGAAAGGTTCTTTTCTATGATCTCCACCGCAATGGCCCCGATGTAGACGATCTCCGGGTTTGCAAGCCCTACCCTGATCCCCGGTCTCGCCAGGTCTTTGAGCCCGCGAATGTTTTTAGGATTGCCTTTTTGAGTATTGATACAGGGGGCGATATAGGCGATATTCCTTATCGATCCAGTTACCACAACACCTTTCTTTTTGGCACGGTCCATGATGTCCGGCGATGGAACAACAAAGACATCGCCCTGCTTCGACAACAATATCTGGCTGAAGAGCGTTCCTACCCCGCCATATATGACGTCCATCTCACCGCCGGTCTGCTTTCGATAAAGGGTCACGATATCTTCCATGGGCTTCTTAAAGGCTGCGCCGCAAAAGACCATCAGGGGATCATCTGCCGCACTCGCTTCATTTTGAACGGCATAAAACAAAATGGCAATGACAACGAGAAGAACAATTATCGTTCTGCGCACAAAAAACCTCCCTGATCAATGGGGATATCGACAGTAACGCTCAAAACCGCACACCTTTGCCGCCCCCGATACGGAGACGCCATAGAACACCACGGGTTTTTTTCCGACAAACCGCGTTATGGTCCCGTTCACGCATGTGGAACCCGTGGCGAGAATCATATCGCCCCAGGCAAGGACCTCCTCCGTCACGTCGGGCCCCTCTATGACGATGCCGAATTTCCTTTTCCCGATATTGTCTTCGTCCAGGTCGAGGACCCGCATCTCAAAGACCTCCGAGAGCCGCTCGATCATGCCGGGCTGAAAACCGACAAAGGCGATGCGCGGGTTTCCATATTTTTCCTTAACATGCGCAACGAGTTCGCGGGCGCATTCCGCCGGTTCCTTGTCCCTGCAGTGGATGGTGCCCTCGATAAGGCCGAGCTCCCTCATTACGGCGTTGAAACTCGCGATAAAGACAGCCCGCTGAAAATTGTCCTCAAGGGGCAGTTCAACGACATCGCGAAGAGCGCCCTCAAAACGGCCTGGCATATCAGTGAAGGCATGTCCCTTACTGCCCCTGAAAACCGCCTCCAGCATTACCTCTTTGCCTTTGAGCAGGGGATAATCATCCCGGTCCGGCTCACCGATGGCCTCCCTGGTCGAAAGCGGCCGCGCGGAAACAACGGCGACACGTTCATACATCATTGCATTGGCTATCCTGGCAAACTCAGCCTTGAGTGTATCGTAAATATCCATGGATGTTCTCCTTCTGCTCCCTTGAAGCGGTCATATCACTTTTTGACCCACTCTGCCGGAAGCTTATATTCGCCGCCGACGGGTTTTTTCTCACCTATCCAGTCAAAGGCCTCTTTGGGGCTCATGAAGTAATGGTACTTTTTAAAGACCGCCCTGCCTTCATCGGACAGGATAAAATCTATGAACTTTTGGGCAAGCGCCCGCTGTTTCGTGAATGTTGAGATCGCTATGGGGATATAGCCGACCCTTGTGACCTCGTTCTTCTTGAGGGCAACAGTCTCGATACGCGAGGGGTCCCAATACTGGAATACCCTCCAGCCGATGACGGCATCTACGGCCTTCAGCGAGATGGCCGTGGCCGTTTTTTCACAGCTTTCAGTATAGTTCACGATGTTTTTTTTCAGTGCCGCCCGCTCGGCCTGCGAAAGGTTCTTTTCAATGGTCTCAACGGCATAGAGCCCGACACAGACACCCTCCGGGTTTGCTATGGCAACGTTGACCCCCGGCCGGGCAAGGTCCTTAAGCGACCTGACATTCCTGGGATTCCCCTTCTGTACGTTGATGGCGGGTACGAGATACACGACATAGCGTTCTGATTCGGGAAAAACAAGGCCCTTCTTTTTTGCGATCTCCATATAGTCCGATGAACCGGGAAAATATATATCGCCTTGTTTTGCCAAGGACATTTGAGATAGAACGAAACCGGACCCCCCGAAGGTGATGTTGACCTTCACCCCTTCTTTTCTCTCGAAGGTCTTCACGACTTCTTCCGTGGCGGGCTTGCTCGCTGCGCCCGCAAATATCGTGAGCTCTGCAGCGGTTCCAGCGGCACAGAAAACACACACTGCAACTGTAAATATGAAAGCCAGCACAACATTCCGCAACAACCCGGTTAACATTTTCCACCTCCGCACGCTGATCATTCGCTGTATACCACTATAGATAACGTAATATACCCGGTTCGTGGCCTGTTGTCAAGAATTGGTTAGGGAGCAGGGAACAACAAGAGGATGGTGGTGGGTGTACGGGAGGTCAACTATAATTCTTATTATTTTACGTTCAAGCGGTTCGAGCGGCTCAAGCTGTTCAAGCAGTCTTTTTCTGTTCCCTGTTCCCTGTTCCCTGTTCCCTTTTATTTCTTTGGATCCTGCGCTATCCTTTCTCCATGATACGTTTCAAAAAACTTCCGCGGGACATCAACGAGAGGATCGCCGTGTTGGCAAGATCTCTGGCAAAGGAGCAGAATATCGCCTTCGCCTATCTTTTCGGCGGATTGACGAGAACAAGGCCGGGCAATCTGAGCGATGTCGACATAGCCATATACATAAAGAACATGAAAAGGTTCGATTATCTCGATACATTTTCCACAATAACCAATGCTCTCGGCACCGAAGAGGTCGACCTCGTTGTGCTCAATACTGCACCCGTCAGCTTTGCGGGCAGGATCTTGCAGAGCAGGAATGTGCTCACCGATAACGAGCCGTTCCTTCGACACAAATATGAATCCCTGACCTTGAGAAAATATTTCGATTTCAGCGTGAAAGAAAGGGACATACTCGCCGGGAGGTATGGAATTGGTAGATAGACATCTGCTGGGAAGAAAATTGTCCGAGATGGAGGCCCACCTGGATCAGGTCAGTGAGCACTCCGGCATCTCCATTAAAACCTACAAATGGGATTGGATAACGAAGAGAGCAGTCTGTCAACAAGCAGTCTGAGCCCTGGGCCCTTTCTTTGATCTTTTCTCTGACCCCTAAATCCTGAGCCCTGCTTTTTGAACCCTGCGCTTACGGCGCGTACTTGTACTGGAACGGCTGGGTCTCAACCCTTGCGAACATCTCCTGCACCATTGAGGAAATGAGCCATTTCAGGGGTGAAAAGGGTTTCTTGGCATAGACAAGTTCCGGCTTACCCTTGATGCCAACGGCCTTCTTCATCTCGTCAACAACGTCATAGAAGGTCCCGATGCCGTCGATAAGCCCCGCCTCTTTTGCCTGGAGCCCGGTGTAGATCCGGCCGTCGGAGAGTGTGCGCGCCTTTTCTATGGGCATCTTCCTCCCCTCTGCCACATCTTTGATGAACTGGTCATGGATGCTGTCAATGATACCCTGCAGATATTGACGTTCGCTGTCGGTCATCTTCCGGAAGGGATTTCCCACGTCCTTCATTGAGCCGGCCTTGATGGTATTGTTCTGGACGCCGATCTTCTTCATGAGGTCTTCTACAACGGTCTGCTGCATGATCACACCGATGGAACCGGTGATCGTCGAAGGATTCGCGTATACCTTTTCACCGACAGTGGCAATATAGTAACCCCCTGAAGCGCAAATGGACCCCATGGAGACGTAGACCTTCTTGACGGCCTTGAGCTTTTTGAGCTCGCTTGTCACTTCCTGGGTCGGCCCTACGGCCCCTCCCGGTGAATTGATCCGGACGATGACACCGCGTATGCTGTCGTCTTCCTTGAACTTCACCACATCGGCCATCACATCCTTCAGGTCGGCTATCGTCCCTTCGATCTCTACGATACCGATCTTTCCGCCTCCCGCCACTCCCGTGAACATACCCGATATACTGGATATAAAGATCAGGACCGCTATAACGATGGTAATTATCAGGATAACTCTTTTTGCCGTTTTGCTGGCCATTTCATCCCCTCCTTACAAAGAACATCTTTTTAGACCCGGCGCGCTAAAGCATCGGTCGGCCGGAATATCACATGGTTTATGCAGGTAAGGTCTCCGCAATCGGCCCGATGTCCCTTTTCTTCATGACAATTTTACCGAATGGCCTGCGCTGCGTCAGCGTCGCCAGTCTTATCTTCGCCAGTTCCAGCATTCCGAGGATGGTGGCAACGCGTTCGTTTTTGTCCTCCTCTATGTACATGTCCCACTCGAAACGCCCTTCGCTAAACAGGAGGCCCTTCAATGAGTCTATCTTCTCTTCAAGGGTGGGCCGTATCTCGCGAACCATCAGGTAAGGCTCTTCCCTGACCTGGATCAGTTCGAAATAGAGGTTGCACAGGCACAAAAGGTCGAAGTCCGCTTCCCTCTCAAGATTTCCTTTACCGATGCAGTATACGTCCCTCTCGAGCATGGGAAGCTCGTCAATGGCAACGGACATGTTTCGCACCCGCTCGTATTCAATGATGCGCTCCACCAGTTCTTCCCGGGGGTCCTCTTCCTCACCCGTCCCGTTTGTGGGCAGGAGCATCTTCGATTTGATGAAAAGAAGGAGAGACGCCATTTCTATGAAGTCCTCCGCGATCTTGAGGTTCATGTCCTTTGCGATCTCCACGTACTGGAGGAACCGCTCCGTGATGAGCGCGATGGGGATATCCCAGATGCTCACCTTGTTACGCTTAATGAGCGTGATAAGGACCGCCATGGGCCCTTCATAGCATTCAAGCTGAACTTCCAGTGCGGGTACAATAAGGCTCACGGTATTATCCCCCGTTCCATTAGATAGATGTCCACAAAATGAGATTCTTCCTCTTTCGTCTTGAGGTTCATATCGATCTTGGCGTCCTTCAATTTTTCCAGGACTTCCTTGTAAAGCGGCCCCTCAGGGACACCTAGCCTCTTGAGGTCGTTGCCCGTCGTGAAAGGCCTGTAAGAATCGTAATGGGTGATGTAGCTCGAAATGGCCTTCTTGACCTCTTCGGAGCGTGTCTTTGCCATGATGAATAGCATGGTCTCCCGGGAGAGCGAATCGAGTATCTTGTAGATCTCGCTCTTGCGCATCGCCGTTATTCCCGAGGAAAACCGCGCCATGGCCCCGCGGAAATGTTCTGCGTTCTCAATGGCACGCCTCCTGAAACGTTCGCTCATCTCCATCTTCTTGCAAAATTCGAGAACGTCAGGGGGCTTCATATTATCCAGAACGGCAAGGACATAGAACTGCAGCCTGTCAACGGGCTTTCCCTGGTAGAGGAATTCGTGCCACTTAAAAACGGCGTGCATCTGACCGAAGAGCTTTTCCTTTTCCTTGTTGAATACGATCGCCATCGAGATGAACCTTAAAAGGTCGAGTCCCTGAAGCCTCTTAAGGATAGCTTCGGGTGCCTCTTCCCTCAGGATCAGGGCAAGCTCCGCCCAGATGCGCTTCCCCCGTATCCGCGCAAGAAAGTTGAGCTTCACGGCGTTCTTGATGAGGTCCAGGGTCTGTTTGCCGATCTTGAACCCAAAACGGTTCTCGAACCGGATGGCCCTGAAGACCCTCGTCGGGTCCTCGACAAAGCTCAGGCTGTGGAGGACCCGGATCGTCTTGTCCTTTATGTCCCGCTGGGCACTGAAAAAGTCGATGAGCTCGCCGAATGAGTTCTTGTTAAGCGATATCGCAAGGGTATTGATAGTGAAATCGCGACGGTGGAGGTCAAGTTTCAGTGAGCCGTGCTCAACGGTAGGCATGGCGGCCGGCGCCTTGTAATACTCAAGGCGTGCCGTCGCTATATCTATCTTGAAACCATCCGGGTAGATCACCTTCGCCGTCGAAAATTCCTTGTGGGAACGCATCTTCACGTTGAAGCGTTTTGACATCTCCTCGGCAAAGGCAATGCCGTCGCCTTCTATTACAACATCGATATCGTAGTTCTCGTCGCGAAGAAGGAGGTCGCGGACAAAACCGCCGACAAGGTGGGCGTGAAAACCCATCTGGTCGGCAAGACTGCCCATATCCGCAAGTTTTTTGATCGTTCTTTCGTCGAGGCGCTCCTCCATGAGTTTGCGCAGGTTCTTGCGCTTGACATATTTCTCGTGGAATTCGAGCTTCTCAAGGACCGTTTTGGCGATCTCGTCTTCGAGTACCCTCAGCAGGTCCGTCCTGGTGATGGCCCCTTTCAGTTCGTGGCCCTCGACAACAGGCAGAAACCGCTGGTTATTGCCGATGATCTTTTCCTTTACCGCCTCGATGGAATCTTCAGGCGCTACGGCCTGAAATTCCTTGAACATGTATTCATCGACATGCACATTCTCCAGTTTATGAAAAACGGCCTTCTCTGCCACCTGCCGGGTGATCACACCTGCGACCCTGCCCCCGGAAAGGACGGGCATTGCATTTATGTTGTACTTGGTCATGATGCTCCTGGCCTCGCTGATGGGGCTTTCGGAATCGATGGATTTAACGGGAAAGAACATGATGTCCTTCGCCTTCCAGAGGGGCTTCACGTTGTTGTGGAGTATCTCGATCAGTTTCTCCGTGGCCTCTACGAGGGTCATCTCCTTCACCGTCGATGACGCCGCCACCTTGTGCCCGCCGCCTCCAAGAAGGGACATGATGTATCCTGAATCGACCTCGGGGATCCTGCTGCGCCCTATTATATGGATACGGTCCTCCATTCTGAAAAGGGCGAAAACGGCGTTGATGTTCTCCATGTCACGGAACTTGTGGACGATAACGGCCAGATCACCGACATACTGCTCGGTGCTCGCCTCGGTAATTACAATATCGATACCGTTGATATTGTACACGGTGGCGTTCTGGATGATATCGTTGAGGAGAAAGACCTGCTCCGGGGTCATTTCACGGACCAACATGTCGGAAACGAGATTGACATTCGCCCCCTGCGAGAGAAGGTAAGACGCCGCCTCAAAATCGGCAGGCGTGGTCGAGGAAAAACGAAAACTGCCCGTTTCCTCGTAGATGCCGAGCATCATGATCGTCGCTTCCTCCGGCGTTATGGGGATACCGCGCTCCCTGATGATGGACACGAGGATCGTTACCGTCGCACCAACGCTCTCAACGATCTGGAAATCGGCCCTGACGTCCTCGTCGGTAGGCGGATGATGATCATAAACGTATATCTTCGCCTTCCCGTTGTCGGCGATCTTCGCAAGGTCGCCGATGCGAGTTTTCTGCCTGGTGTCAACGAGGATAAGGGTATCTACGGAATCATGGTCGATCTTGTTCAGTTTGGCAATATCGAACAGATAGAGCGTGGAATGGATAATAAAGTCACGGAGCGTTTTCTCCTGCGATCCCGGGAAGACAAGGGTCGCGTCGGGGTAGAGCTTTTTGGCCGCTACCATTGAGGAAAGGGAATCGAAATCCGCATTCAGATGGGACGTAATGACCTTCATCAACCCCTCGGGTGGTGTTTCTTGTGGATCTCCTTGAGGCGCTTGCTGTCCACATGGGTGTATATCTGCGTTGTGGAGATGTCTTCGTGGCCAAGCAGCACCTGGACCGACCTGAGGTCGGCCCCCCCTTCGAGAAGATGCGTCGCGAAGGTATGTCTTATCGTATGGGGCGATACGCTGCCTTTTTGCAGCTGCCTGCCGTATTTCCTTATGATCTTCCACACTCCCTGGCGTGTGATCATGCCGCCGCTGCGGTTCGGGAAAAGATACTGGCCTTTCGGTCTTTCCGTTTCAAGGTAGAGCCTGATCGCATCACGGGAATATGACCCGAGAGGAACTACACGCTCCTTTGAGCGTTTCCCCATGGTGATGACAAAACCGCCGTCGAGGTTGATATCACCCTTCTTCAGCTTTACCAGTTCCGAGACGCGAAGGCCCGTGGCATAAAGGAGTTCAAGGATCGTCCTGTCGCGCAGCGCCGTCTTCTGCCCCTCGGGAAGCCGGATAAGTTCGCCTATCTCCTCTTCGCTCAGGACCTTCGGGATGGGCGGTTTGAATTTCGGGGTATCGACGTCCTCGAGGGGGCTCACCTTGATCTTTCCATCCATGATGAGAAAGTTGAAAAATCCCCTCAGTGCGGAGATATTGCGGACGATGCTCCTCGCTTTTTTTCCGTTCTGTCGCAGATGGCCTATAAATGCTTCCATGTGCTCCCTTTCGGGCATGTCGCAGGAGATCCCTTCCAGGAATTTAATGAAAACCAGTATATCGCGGTTATAGGCCTCGACGGTATGGGGCGATGAGCCACGCTCCGATACGAGGTGACGGATAAAACTGTCAAGATGGTGGTAGATGCTTTCCATCCCGTTACACCCCCGTCGAGCCGAATCCTCCCTGGCCACGGCTTGTATCATCAAGGCTCACGACAGACTTCCATTCGACCCGGGCCAGGCTTTTGAAGACCATCTGGGCAATGCTGTCGCCATTTTTTATCGTCAAAGGGTTCTTTCCCGAGATTGATAAGGATGACCTTGACCTCGCCCCGGTAGTCAGCGTCGATGGTGCCCGGCGTATTGAGCACCGTTACGCCGTGCTTATGGCTATACCGCTTCTGGGCCGCACCTCTGCCTCATATCCTTCCGGGATTCCGATAAAGATACCGGTCGGCACGAGAGCGCGTTCAAAGGGCTTAAGTACTATAGGCCCGTCGACAAAAGCGCACAGATCGACCCCGGAAGAGTGCGTCCGTGGCGTAGCGGGGATCACCGCGCCATCCTCTCTCGTGATAAGGACTTCTATCTTTTCCATACGTTTTCCACCTTTTCGCGTCGACGTTTCCAAGCACTGTTATGGATATCTCTTCGGGATGTTCGAATATCTCCGGCGCAATGGCTGCCACGTCCTCTTTCCTGGATGCTGTCTATCTCACGGAGCGTTTCTTTGAGGGGGATATAACCCCCGAAGTAGATTTCGTTCTTGGCGAGCCTCCCCATACGCGTTTCCGAACTTTCAAGGGAAATAAAAAGGTTTCCCTTGATGTGTTCCTTTGAAAATGAGAGTTCGGCGTCGGTTATGCCCTCGTCCCTGATCCGTCTGGATTTCATCTTTTATGAGGCTCAGCACTTCGGTGATCGATTCCTGCGATGTAGAGGTGGCTATGCCGAAGGTCCCCGTGTCATGGTAGCAATTGACATAGGAATAGATATTATAGACAAGTCCCCTCTGTTCCCGATCTCCTGAAAAAGATGGGAACTCATGCTGCCTCCCATTATGGCATTCAGCACGTAAGGCAGATACCTTCGTCTGTCAACCTGGCTCACCCCATCGGTACCGATACAGAGGTAGATGTGTTCCAGGTCTTTTTCGTAAATATTAATCCCCCTGTTGGGAACGGGCACACCAATTGCACGCTTTATTCCTCACTCGGACAACATCCTTGAAAAACTTTTCGATCCGCTGCACACAATCATCATGATCGACCCTGCCGGTTATGGTAATGATGGCCTGTTTCAGGGGCATAATAGTCTTTAAAATATCCCTTAGCTGCCCTTCCGTCAGCAAAGCCTTCCACATTCTCTCGGAACCGAGGATTGTCATGCCAAGCGGTGGTCCTTGAAATAGGAGGCATTGAACATATCGTAGATGGACTCTTCGGGTGTGTCATCGACCATCTTTATTTCCTGGGCAACGACATATCGTTCCTTTTCGATATCATCGCTTTTGAAAAGGGAATTTATGTACATGTCGGATAGGATATCAAGGGCGATATTCATATCCTTTTTGCAGCACCCGCGCGTAGAGGCAGGTATATTCTTTGCCGGTGAAGGCATTGATAGTGCCGCCTATGGCGTCAAACTCACGGGCGATGTCGTAGGCACTCCGGGTGGCAGTCCCTTTAAAGAGCATGTGCTCGATAAAATGCGAGATGCCGTTATTTGACGGTATTTCGTAACGGCTCCCCGCCTTCCACCAGATACCGAGAGACACCGTCGAGAAGTACGGGATGGATTCGGTTACAACAGTGATACCATTATCAAGAACAGTTTTTCTATACATTTACTCCTTGCTGTCCCTCTGATCTTTCAGAACAGCCTTTCTGGACAGTTTTATCCTGCCGTTGTCTTCGACATCGATGACCTTTACCGTCATATTTCGCCTTCCTTGTGCAACATCGGAGGCCTTCTTGACAAACTCCGTCGGCAAGCTGGCTCACATGGACAAAACCGTCCACATTGGGCCCCAGTTCAACAACCACACCGGCGTCGAGTGACTTTCTTTACCTTGCCTGTATAGACCGTGCCGCCGTTCGATTTCTTTGGTAAGCATTTTAATCATATCTAATGGCGGCATTTGCTGAATCCTCATCAATAGAAGCGATCCTGACAGTACCGGAATCATCGATATCGATCTTGACGCCCGTTCTCTTCAATGATACCCCTGATGATCTTGCCGCCGGGGCCGATAACGTCCCGGATCCTGTCCGGTTTTATCTGCATGGTAAAGATGCGGGGTGCATAAGGAGACAGGTGGTCTCTCGGGGCTGCTCAATGGTGCCTTTCATGATATCGAGGATCTTTACGATCCCCTGTTGTCCCTGAATGACAGCCTTGGACATGGTTTCCTTTGTAGATGCCCTTTGATCTTGATGTCCATCTGGATTGCGGTGACGGCTTCCCGTGTCCCGGCAATCTTGAAATCCATATCGCCGAGGTGGTCTTCGTCGCCCAGGATATCGGAGAGAATGATCTCCGTGTCTCCTTCCTTTACAAGACCCATGGCTATACCGGCAACAGGCTCTTTAATGGGTACGCCGGCGTCCATGAGGGAAAGACATCCGCCGCAGACCGTCGCCATAGAAGAAGAACCGTTCGATTCGAGGATTTCGGAAACAATCCGTGATCGTGTAGGGAAAATCTTCTTTGGACGGAAGGATGGGGTAAGGGCCCGTTCCGCCAGGTTCCCATGACCGATTTCGCGCCGTCGATGTCCCACGGAGGAACGATACTTCGCCGACAGAGTATGGCGGGAAGTTATAATGGAGCATAAAGGATTTATACGTTTCCCCTTCATGAAGAGATTCGATTTTCTGCTCATCATCAGCAGTACCGAAGGTTGTTACGGCCAGCGCCTGCGTTTCCCCTCGTGTAAAAACCGCTGAACCGTGAGTTCTGGGAAGAACACCTACGGCGCAGTTGATATTCCTGATATCTTCAGAATCTCTCGGCCGTCGATCCGTTTCCCTGTCGACAAGAGCTGTTCCCGCATAATTTCACCGGTCACATCATCGAAGAGTTTGGCTGACTTTCTTCTCTTCTGTTTCGGGATAACCTTCTTTGAGGTCCTTGCCAGTATCTGACCCTGCCTCTCGTCTCTTTCCAGTTTATTCTTTATGGCAAAGCTTTCAAGGAGGTCCTTTTCGACTTTTGTCGCTGATCTCTTTTTTCAACTCTGTCAGGTCTTCCGGCCACTTTATGCTGCCATTTCGGTTTTCCCGCTTTTGCCTGCAAGCCCTCCTGCATCTCGATGAGAGGTATCATGCTCTGGTGACCGAACTGGATGGCTTCGATGAGGTCGCTACCGCTTACAAAGTGGGCTTCGCCTTCAACCATGAGAATCGCGTCTTTTGTTCCGACGACGACAATGTCAATGTCGCTATCCTCCATATCGCGCAGGGATAGGGTTTACAATAAAAGTCCCGTCTGATTCTGCCCACCTTGACACCCGCAAAGGGGCCCTCAAAGGGTATTCCGAAAGGATCATGGCGCTGAGGCACCGATCATCCCGACCATGCCCGGATCATTCTCCTGGTCAGCGGAAAGGACCGTGGCGATAACCTGCACTTCGTTTCTGAAACCTTTCGGGAACAAGGGTCTCAGCGGTCTGTCTATCAGCCGCGACATAAGTACTTCCGAACTGATAGGTCTTCCTTCCCTCTTGAAAAAACCACCGGGGAATTTCCCGGCAGCGTATGCCATTTCCTGATAATTGACGGTAAGAGGGAGAAAATCGTTATCTTTGATTCTTCCTTCCGAGCAACTGCCGTAACAAGAACAACGGTGTCCCCGTAACTGTGACCAGGACACTGCCGTCTGCCTGTTTTGCAAGTTCGCCTGTAGTGATGGTTAGCGGTCTTCCCGCAAATCAATGGTAATACTTTCTTTCATATTTTTTCCTGTTATTTTAGTATTTTATTTTCTCAAGCCAAGTCTTTCGACGACCTTCTTATACCGATCCACATTCTTCTCTCTCAGATAGTTGAGGAGCCTTCTTCTGCTCCCGACAAGGACCAGTAAGCCCCCTTCGCGAATTATGGTCTTTCGCGAATTTCTTGAAATGTTCCGTCAGGGATTTGATCCTTTCTGTGAGGAGAGCAATCTGGACCTCCGGAGAACCGGTATCCTTTTCGTGGGACTTGAAATCCTCGATGATTCCCTTTTTTCGTTTCCGTGGTAAGCGCCATGTAATCCTCCTTAATGATTAATTAATCTCTTTATTTTTATGGTCTTTGAGGAGCAATCGGCGAGTACCGATACCGATCAGGACCCCTGTTTATGAAGAAGTCTCGCTGCTTCGCCGTCTTTCCAGTCTCTTGTATTGCCCGTAATCGGTACAGGCATACCCGTGTTTCAAAAACTTCTCCAAGGCCGATTCTACAATCACACCACGTGATAGATTGTAGAACATTTTCCAACAGATAATAAATAGTTAATTAGGTCCTGCTTCGATTTTGAACTGTCAATATCGATACCCATATCTTCGGTAAATCTCCCATGCTTTGTCCGTTTCAGTGTATAGAGCGTTGCATCCGCAACCAAGCTTGTTCCCAAAATCATTCGAAAGGGCCCTGATATACGTCCCTTTCGAGCAGGTCACTTCCACATCCACATAGGGGTGGGTATAATCAAGGAAGTGTAATATCGAAGATAGTCCACCTCTTTCTCCGGCGCTTCGACAGCGACCCCCTTCGCTGGCCCATTTGTAGAGGGGTCTTTCTGTTCACCTTTTTCGACGAGTAGATAGGCACACGCTGGGTTATCTTTCCTACATAACCCTGAGAGCGTCTCTTCGATGACCTGTCTGTCAAAGGGCTCCACAGGTGTCTCGGTCAGCACCTTCCCCTCGATATCGAGCGTATCGGTAGTAACGCCGAGAAGAAACCGCGCGCGATAGGCCTTTTCGACGTTTTCGAGAAAAGGGATGAGCTTTACACCTTCGTTGAGGGCAACAGGCAGGATTCCCGTGGCATTTCTGTCGAGAGTGCCGATATAGCCGATTTTTTTGAACGTATGAAGCCTTTTCAGCTTCTGATCACATCATAGGAAGACATACCGGCTTTTTTATCGATAATTAAAAACCCGTTTATTTCCAAAGTTTCCCGTTTCGTCCCGACATTTATTTCATCTGTTGTTGTCATTTTATATCGAAGCCTCCTGAGCAATTTCCCTTCCACTTCTTCAATGGTGCCTTCCATGGTGCATCCCGCGGCATTCTTATGTCCGCCGCCACCGAAGGTGCTGCAAACGGCAGCCACATCCACGGTTCCCTTTGCCCGCATGCTGATCTTGTAGAGGTCCTTGCCGACCTGCCGAATAAGAACGGCAACCTCGACACCCCGTATCTGCTTGATATATTCAACAAAACCGTCTGTAAATTCGCTGTTCGTTCCCGTTCTCCTGAACATATCTTCGGTAACGCTGGCAATGGCAATCCTGTCATCATCAACGTTCTTAACGTACATAGGACCTCGCCAAGGAGAAGGAACCGTTCTTTGGGATGGTTCTCATAGACCATCGGCGCCACATCGGCCGGGCTCAACACCGGCCTTCACCATCTCTTCGCAGATCCTGAAAGCCGCAATGCCGGTGTTGTCATACCGCAGTGAACCGGTGTCAGTAAAGACCGCCGTGTAGACATTAACGGCAATGTTATAGTTGAGATCCACCCTCATGGATCTCAGGATCCGGTAGACGATCTCTCCCGTTGACGAGGCGCCCGTATCGACAAGATTGATGCGGCCGAAACGGTCGTTAGTATCGTGATGGTCGATGTTTACAATGGGCCCCATGGCCTCAAGCCTTTCGTGACCGTCGCCGACCCGAAACAGGCTGCCACAGTCGAGTACGAAAACAGTGTCGTATTTCCCGTCGGGTATGGTATGGACAAGCCCCTGAGGCTTGGGGAGAAAATCATACCGGTAGGGCACGGTGTCCTTGAGATAGACCGGGGCCTCTTTGCCAAGGACTTCAAGGACCGGGCAAAAGGCAAAGACAGAACCAAGGGCGTCACCGTCGGGATCAATATGGCTCGTCAGGAAAAACTCTGCCCTTCCTGAATGAGCTTATTGATCTTCTCTGTCATCTGCATCCTTTTTGAAGATTTCTTCCATCCTCTGTACCTTTTCAAGAGTATCGTCGAGGATAAAGTTAAGTTCCGGCATGTACCTCAGTTTCACCCGTTTTGCCAGGAGAAATTTGATATAGCCTTGGAGCGTTTCAACGCCTCAAGGGTCATTTTTTTTTCTTCCTCATTGCCGTATATCGAAAGATACACCTTGGCGATCTTCAAATCCTCGCTCATCTTAACGTCAAGAATGGTAATAAAACCGATTCCCGGATCACGTGATCTCCCTCTGGATAATGAGCGAGATCTCTTCGCGGAATAGATCCTGAACTCGAAGGCGGCGGTTTCTATATTTCATTTCCCATCACGATAATTTCTGTCCAGGTATCTATTATTTCTCCGAGGTAGAGCGACTCGATATATTCATGAACATTCTCTATGACCTTACTGCACGTGGTCCTTGTTCACACCGATAACGGCAAAACCTATCCGGGCCCTCTGCCAGAGGTTCGACTGTTCCATCTCCACCATCGATATATTAAACTTCGCCCGCGTCTTTTCAATCACTCTTCTTTATCATCTGTCGTCTTGTCTTTGAGAGAATGATTTTCAGGAAAGAAGAGTTCGACTCGGGATACACCAACTACCATAGCATTAACCATCAAGGGTCTGCTCTTTCCTTTTCTTCGACAAAAAATTCGAAGTACATCCCCTTCCTGTATATCGTTAAAACCTTCAAGCGATAATGCCGCATTCATATCCCGACCAGCACTTCTTTCGCGTCGTCTTTGAACCGTTTCAGGGAAGAGATCTTGCCCGGTGAAGAGTACTCTTTCTTCCACGTATGACCTTTGCGAGGGCAATTCTTGTCACCTTTCCTTCGGTAACATAACGATCCTGCGATGGTGCCGATCCTTGGAAACGGCAATATACCTTACGGACTTCCGCCTTGCCGATGTTGACCTCAACGATTTTCGGCTCAAGCATGCCTTCCATGGCCTTTCTCACATCATCGATCATTTCATAGATAATCGAATAGGTCCTGATCTCGATCTTTTCCTGCTCGGCAAGGGCCTGGGCCTTTACGATGGGTTTCACATTAAAACCGATAATGATGGCACCCGTTGCCATGGCAAGGTTCACATCTGTTTCCGTTATGGCCCCGACACCGCTGTGGGTAATCTGGACTTCAACCGTATTGGTGGAAAGCTTCTTCAGGGCCTCCACAATTGCATCGATGGTCCCGCGCACATCACCCTTGAGGATAACGTTCAGGATGACCTTTTCGGATTCTCCGATCTTTGAGTAGAGGTCTTCCAGAGTCGTTCTGGAACTCTTCAGCGCCTCTTTTTCCCGCAGTTTTTCCTGTCTGAATTTGGAAAGTTCCCTGGCGTAGCGTTCTTCCGTAGTGACGATGAAGCGGTCGCCGCCGTGGGGTACATCCTGGAAACCGACAACAAGGACCGGGCGTTGCAGGCGGCGCGACCTGGATTCTGTTTCCTTTATCGTCCACCATGGCGCGGACGCGTCCAAAGGTCATTCCAGCGATAAAAGGGTCCTGTATCTTGAGGGTGCCTTCCTGGATAATGACGGTGCCGATCGGCCCATGCCCCCTGTCGAGCTCGGACTCAATAATGGTTCCCCGGGCCAGTTTGTCCGGGTTTGCCTTGAGCTCAAGCATCTCGGCCTGAAGGACGATGAGTTCCAGACAGTTCTTCGATGCCTTCCTTCTTTTTCGCCGAGATCTTCGCGAACAGTGTCGTGCCGCCCCATTCCTCGGGCATCAGGTTCTGTTCGGCAAGTTCCTTCGTTCACCTTGTCGGTATTCGCGTTCTGCTTGTCTATCTTGTTTATTGCGACAATTATGGGGACTTCGGCGTTGCGGGCATGATTTATCGCCTCTATGGTCTGCGGCATGACCCCGTCATCGGCGGCAACAACCAGGATAACGATATCGGTGACAAGGGCCCCGCGGGCACGCATGGCCGTAAATGCCTCGTGACCGGGTGTGTCGACGAAAACAATCTCCTTGCCGTCCACATTGACCTTGTAAGCTCCGATATGCTGGGTTATACCACCCGCTTCCCGCTCGGCCACGTTTGTATCGCGTATCGTATCAAGTAGGAGCGTCTTGCCGTGATCGACGTGTCCCATGATGGTAACGACGGGCGATCTCGGTTGCAGGTTCTCCTGGCTTTCCTTTTCTTCTTCTTCCCGTGCCAGGAACTCTTCTTCGATGGAAACGATCTTTTCGACCTCGAAACCGAACTCTGTCGCGGCAAGGTATGCCGTGTCGTAATCGATCGTTTTGTTCACCGTTGCCATAATGCCCAGCGGCAGCAGTTTCACGATTATGTCCTGGGCCTTGACGTTCATTCTCTTCGCAAGCTCACCGACGTGGATCTCGTCACTGACCTTGACAACGCGCCTTTGGGCCTTTGCTTCGGGCCTCTTTTCCTCTTCAGGCCTCCTGTCGCCGCCCCTGTCCCGTTTGTCTTTCCGGAAGGCGCCTGTTCTGGGCCTCTGTCTCCTGAAGGTGTAAAGGTCCTCTTCCTTGATGACGACCTTTCTTTTCAGGACACCTTTTTTTTTTTCCTTGGTTTCCTCAATCTCCTGCTCCTCGATCTTTTTGAGGAGCTTTTCTGTCTTCTTCTTCTGACGGTCAGGCTCGCCTTCACCGCCTTCGGCCAGGGTAAAATCCTTTTCAAGGTCCTGTTTGTAAGCCTCTTCAAGGACCTTTGTTATCTCTTTCTCTTTTTCCTCTGCAATATGCTCTTTATCGCCCCTGGGCGTCCTGTCCTCGGCAAGGGTTCCCGTTTCCGGCGTCTTCCCGGGGGCACCCTCGGGCTGCCTTTCCTCTATGTGAACGTGGAGATCCTTCGGTATTTTCCTCTCAGCCGCTTTTTTGGTCTCTTTTTCCTCTTCGGCGAGAGAGACCTCTGACGCTTTCTTTCTCGAAGTGGTTTTGGCGGGCGGCGCTTCAGTCTTCTTTTCTTCTCCGGGTTCTTCCGGCTCTTCTTTTATCTGTGGGGGAGGCTGGTGGACCCTTCGCCGGATGATCGTCGAAGCGACCCTTGTTTCAATGAGCATTTCCCCGGCTGCAGATTCCTGCTGCTTCGCATCGCCGTGCACCTCATCGTCCCTGGCCTTATCTTTGATCTTCACACCGATCTTTTTCAGTTTCGCCAGTATTTCTTCGTCGCTTGCTTTATCGGTGAGGGCTGTAATCTTGATTTTATTCATTCCTGATCCTTCCTTGCTCCCTGAAACAATTATTCGCCTGATGAAGTGGTTGTTTCATCCTGCTTCGCTTCTGTTTCCTGCACCGCTTCCCCTGGCGGCTCTTCAGTGCCTCCTTGTTCTTCTGCCTCTTTTTTCTCTTCTGCCTCTTTTTTCTCTTCTGCCTGGCGCGCCATGATCTCTTTTGCCTCATCAATGATGCGCCTGCAATCCTCTACGGATATGCTGGTTATCTTGTTCAGCTCCTCCGGCGTCAGCTTTGCAATGTCTTTCGCGTCCCTTAAGTACTCATCATGGAGAATGCGGGCGAGTATCTCGCTTATCTTAAGGTTCTCCATAAGTTCATCAATGATCTTCTTCGACGTTTTTTCAACCTCTGACTCGCTGCTGATATCGATCTTCCAGCTCGTCAACTTCGAAGCAAGACGGACGTTCTGCCCCTTCTTGCCGATGGCCAGCGAAAGCTGGTCATCGTTGACGATGACCTCCATTGAATGTTCTTCTTCATTGATATAGACCTTTGACACCCTTGCAGGCGCGAGGGTGTTACAGACGAACTTCGCAATGTCCTTGCTGAAGGGGATGATGTCTATTTTTTCGCCCCTGAGCTCCTGGACAATGCTCTGGACCCGTGACCCCTTTACGCCGACGCAGGCCCCGATGGGATCGATATCGGGATCTTCACTATAAACGGATATCTTCGCCCGCTCACCCGGTTCCCGGGCTGCGCCCATGATCTTGATAATGCCTTCCTGGATCTCCGGTACCTCAAGTTCAAAGAGTTTCATGAGAAAACCCGGATGGGTCCTTGACATGAGGATCATGCAGCCCTTCTGGCCCTTCTCTACGTCAAGGATCAACCCCTTGACCCTCTCCCTCTGGCGGTATGTCTCGCTGGGTATCACTTCCTTGAAAGGCAACAGGGCTTCCGTTCTACCGAGGTTCACTATATAATGGTTCTTTTCGACCCTCTGGATGACACCGGTGACGATCTCACTTTTTTTGCCCTTATATTCGTTAAATATCACATCGCTTTCGGCGTTCCTTACTTTCTGGATGATGATCTGCTTCGCGGTCTGGGCGGCTATTCGCCCCAGTGAAGATGTGTTGAGTTTGATCCCTATGGCGTCACCGATAATACATTCCGGGTCGTGGTGTTTCGCATCCTCTTCGCCTATTTCCATATCGGGTTCTTTGATCTCTTCCACTACGGTCTTGAACTGGAACACCTCGATCTCGCCCAACTCTTCGTTGTAATGCGCCTCAAGGTCAAGGTGACTGCCGTATTTCTTCTTTGACGCCGACAATATGGCCTCTTCAAGGGCCTCGATGATGGTTTCTTTCGGTATGCCCTTTTCTTTCCCTACCTGCTCAATAACATAATTGAGATCAAAATACATTGTTACCCCTCGATATCAAACTCCAAATGTGCCTTTTTTATAGCACATATCGGGATTGTAAACACATCTATTTTTTCTTGCATCACCACTTCCTCGTCCTTTATGTCGACAATGGTACCCGAAAACTCCCGTTTCCCTTCAACCTCCAGGTTCGTGATGATCCGGCATCTCTTACCCCGCGCCTTGACAAAGTCCTCCTTTTTCTTCAAGGGCCTCGTGAGCCCCGGTGAAGACACTTCAAGGGTATAAGGGTGTTCGATAAGGTCATCGACATCAAGGATCCTGCTCAGCTCCCGGCTGACATACTCGCAATCGCTGATCGTCACCCCCTGTTCTTTATCGATATACACCCTGAGGGGCCACCTTTTTCCGGATGTATGGAATTCGATCTCAACAAGTTCGAGCGCACGATCTCCGAGGATAGGGACAAGTATCCCTTCTAACTTTTCTATTGTTTCAGTGGCGGATATCATCGTGGTAAAAATTAAAAAAGCGGGCTGGACCCACTTGAATGTATTTTTTTAACATAATCTACCGATGAATGCAATGTAAATTACCAGCATTTATATTGACTTTGCCCAGCCCAGCGGGGTAAAAAAATTAAAAAGTGGAGGGTTCATGCGTATTTCCGTAATTGGTGTGGGTTATGTGGGTCTTGTCACTGGCGCCTGCTTCGCGGAGACAGGTAACGATGTTATTTGCATGGACATCGATAAAGAGAAGATCGCCGGCCTGAAAAAGGGTATCATACCGATATACGAACCCCAGCTTGATGAGCTTGTAAAAAGCAATATCAAGGAAGGCAGGCTCCACTTCACCACCGATATCAAAAAAGCCGTCGAGCACGGCCTCACCATCTTCATCTGCGTCAACACCCCGCAGGACGAGGACGGCTCGGCAGACCTCAAGTTTGTCATGAACGTTGCCGGCGATATCGCGCGGTCCATCGAGAAATACCGCATCGTCGTCATCAAATCGACGGTCCCCGTGGGGACCTGCGAAAAGGTAAAGGCCGCGATCACCGAGGCACTCAGGAAACGCAAAGCCGACATATCATTCGATATTGCATCGAACCCCGAGTTCCTGAAAGAGGGCGTCGCCGTCGATGACTGTATGAAGCCTGAACGTGTCATCGTCGGTGTCGAGCACGAACGCGTCGAAGAGATACTCCGGGAGCTCTACTCGCCCTTCATACGCACCGGTGCACCCTTTATCGTCATGGACGTGAAATCGAGCGAAATGACAAAATACGCGGCCAACGCCATGCTTGCCACGCGGATATCCTTCATGAACCAGATCTCGAACATCTGTGACAGGCTCGGTGCCGATGTCATGATGATCATGCGAGGCATCGGCTCCGACTCAAGGATCGGACCGAAGTTCCTCTTCCCCGGTGTCGGCTTCGGCGGCTCCTGCTTTCCAAAAGATGTCCGGGCACTTATCAAGACCTCCCAGAGTTTCGGCTACGACCCGACGATCCTGGAAAAGGTGATGGAGGTCAACCAGAACCAGTACGGGCTCTTCGTTGAAAGGATAAGGTCCTTCTACAAAGGTAACCTGAAGAACAAAAAATTCGCCGTCTGGGGCCTTTCCTTCAAACCCAACACCGACGACATGCGCGAAGCCCCTGCAATTTACATTGTTAATGACCTGACAAAAGCAGGCGCTTTTTGCAGCCTCTTTGACCCCAAGGCAACCTCTGCTGCAAAAGAGATCTTCAAAGGGAACAAGGCCATACGCTTCGGCAGGAACCAATACGATGTTCTCAAGGATGTCGATGCCCTTCTTCTTGTCACCGAATGGCTTTCCTTTCGTGAACCCGATTTCGAAAAGATGAGATCGCTGATGAAAGCACCGGTGATATTTGACGGCCGGAACCAGTACAACCCCAAGACACTTGCCAAAACAGGGTTCAAGTATTACTGTATCGGCAGACCGAATGTATAGTTACAACACTTACAGCGAACAAAAACGCATACTTATCACCGGCGGGGCCGGTTTCATCGGCTCCCACCTGTGCGAGAGGCTGCTTGGCGACGGCCACGAAGTGGTATGCCTCGACAACTTCTTCACCGGCACAAAAAGCAACATCGCTCATCTCCTGAAACGAAAGGGTTTTGAGTTCATCCGCCATGACATCACCCAGCCTGTCCTGCTCGAGGTGGACTGGATCTTCAACCTCGCCTGCCCTGCAAGCCCCATACATTACCAGTACAACCCGGTCAAGACGATCAAGGTGAACGTCCTCGGCACACTGAACATGCTGGGTCTCGCCAAAAGGGTCCGCGCAAGGGTCCTTCAGGCGTCTACGAGCGAGGTCTACGGTGACCCCGAGGTTCATCCCCAGAACGAACAATACTGGGGACACGTGAACCCCATCGGCAAAAGGAGTTGCTACGATGAAGGCAAGCGTGTCGCCGAGACCCTCTTTTTCGACTACATGCGTCAGAACAAGGTCGACATAAAGGTTGCCCGCATCTTCAATACCTACGGGCCCAGGATGCGCCCCGATGACGGCCGGGTAGTGAGCAACTTCATCGTCCAGGCCCTGTCGGGAAAAGACATCACCATTTACGGCGACGGTACTCAGACGCGGTCCTTCACCTATATCGACGATATGGTGGAGGGGCTCATCAGGATGATGGACTACGAAACGGGCCAGTTCGAAAGGCAGGAAGATTACACCAAGCCGGGTTTCTCCGGTTTCCCCGGCCCTGTCAACCTGGGAAATCCGAAAGAGACCTCCATTCTGGACATTGCCCGGACCATTATAAAACTCGCCCGGTCCTCTTCACCCATTGTGTACGAAAAACTTCCCGAAGACGATCCAAGGCGGCGCTGCCCCGACATCGCCCTGGCAAAGAAGACCCTTAAGTGGCAGCCGATAACAACGCTGGAGAATGGATTGAAAAGAACGATCGAACATTTTCAAAAAATGAAGACAAGATAATGAAACGGGAAGAAGATCTCATTAAGGCCGGCTGGGAGAGAAGGTTCGTCGCCTGTGAACCAAGGCTTTCTGAAATGGTCGAGATGTACGGGGAGATCGGTTTCGAGGTCCACCTGGAACCGCTGGCTACAAAAGAAGAACAGGACGCGGAAGGAATGTCGTCATCCTGCGAGGAAAGCGGATGCACCGTCTGCTTTGACGCAGACAGGGACCGTTACCGCATCATCTTCACCCGCCCCCGCGCTTGAATCAACAGCTTGTCTGGTTTCTCTGGTTTCTTTAGTTTCTCTGGTTTGTTTGGTTTGAATAACTAAAGAAACTCAATAAACTTGAGAAACTAAAGAAACCAGAAAAACCATATCTTATTTAAAAAGCTCTTTCCATCGTTTCTCGGCTTCGGTCTTCGTCGATGTTTCGCCCTGTCTTTCTGTGAAAAGAAAATACTCGCAAAAGTTGGCCCTGTCCTTTTCCTTGACGTATTCGGCCTTGTCCTCCCTGCAGGAGTTCGCCTTCCCCGTGTCGTAAAAAACGCAGTTCAGGCAAACGTGGAGGTCTTCATGGCAGACGGGGCATTCGTCGCGGAAGGAGATCTTTTCGGCCGTTATGGGGGTCTTGCAACGGCGGCATATCATCACAACACCTCCAGGAGTTCCTTAAGGTCTGTTATTGTCCGCCTGTGGAGCATCTTATCCCCGTCGGCGGCGCCGTGCCCGTTGATATGATATGACTCTATCCCCAGGCCCGCAGGCACGTCATGGTCAAACACGTGGTGGTCCCCCACGTGGACCAGATCTTCCACGGATACGCCCATCTCATTACAGAGCCTGCGGAAAAAACCCTCTTCCTTTTTTATCATCCCGTAATCCGTAGTGGCCGATATTATACGCGTGAAATATCCGGTCAGGCCCGTATGGGCAAGTTCCTTTTCAACGAAGATCCTCGCGGCGTTGGATGCGATAACAAGGATATATTTATCACCCAATGCCTGAATTACCTCTCCGGCATTGGGACAAAGGGCTATATGTGATTCATAGCTCTCAAGCAGGCAAGGCGCGGAGACATCAAGGCGAAACCTCTTAAGCCAGTGCTCGATCTCATACCACATGATGTCGCCGTCACCGACGGATTCGTACTCGCCGCGAATGTAAGACTTCGCGTCCTCAAAGGCCATATTGTACACGCGTGCATATTCGGTGGGTATCCCGTGGTTCCAGACCATATCGCCGAAAGCTGCATCCACGAGGGTGCCGTCCAGGTCAAAGGAGATCACTTTTTTCATGTCAGTTCATTATACCACGATCACGGTCGTTTTTGCGGCAACAATGATGATCGCATAAAAACATTGCAGTCAGGGGATAAGTTTGGTTTAAATGTATAAAGAAGAACAGCCAAGGGGAACAAATGAAAACGGTACCCTCTGTCCTGATAGCACTTTCATTGCTCCTGTGCCTTGCCGGGAACGCTCCCGCGAAAGAGACCGTCAAGATCGGCCTCATCACGCCGCTCACCGGCGACGTGAAGACCTTCGGCGAATCGGTAAAGAACGCCTTTAACATGGCCGTCGAAGAATACGCGCAAAAAGGGAAATACAACATTCAGGCCATTCTGGCCGATGACCGCAACGACGCGACAGAGGGCGCCGCCGTCGCGCTGAAGATCATAACCAGGGACAGGGTCGCCGCCATAGTCGGCCCCGTCACGTCAAAGGTGGCCATACCGGTCAGCGAGATCGCATCGCAGCACAATATACCCATGATATCAGCCGCGGCCACGAACCCCGGGGTGACCACCTCCGGCGGCAAGAGGAAGCCTTGCATATTCAGGGCATGCTTCATCGACCCCTTCCAGGGAGTTGTGGTTGCCAATTTCGCCCTCAAAGACCTCGGGGCAAAAACGGCGGCCATTCTTTATGACATCGACAACGATTATTCCAAGGGCCTTGGCGAATATTTCAAGGACACCTTCTCAAAAGGCAACGGAGCGATAGTTGCCTTTGAATCATACAGAAAGGACAGTGTTGACTTTTCCGCCCTTATCATGAAGATCGCCGCGAAAAGGCCCGATGTCATCTTCATCCCCGATTATTACAACAAGGTTGCCCTCATCTCCAAACAGATACGTGAAAATGGCATCATGTCAACACTTCTCGGCGGTGACGGCTGGGATTCGCCGGAGCTTCTCAAGATGGGCGGCGATTCCGTTGTCGGCGGCTATTTCGCGAACCACTATTCGGCCGACCGCAGGGACCCCGTCGCCGAATCCTTCATCAATAAATATAAGGCCCGCCATGGCATCGTTCCCGATGCCTTCGCGGCCCTGGCGTACGACGCGACGGCCATTCTGCTGAAGGCCCTGGACTGCGCGAAAAGACCGCTGCCGGAAGACATCATGAAAACACTGGCGATGACGAAGGGCCACAAAGGCGTCACCGGGCTCATCAGTTTTGACGCGAATGGTGACGCCCTGAAATCGGTCGTTATCCTCAAGGTGGAAAAGAACGGCTTCAAATACGTAAAAACGGTAGATCCATAGAACCGAAGGACCAAAGAGGCCCATATGAAAAGATACATTCCCGACATTCACGAGTTTGCCGCACATAAAGGACTTTCGCTGAGACAGGTCATGGACTTTACCACAACGGTCAATCCCCTCGGCCCGTCGGCAAAGGCACGCAACGCCATCAGGAAAGACCTGAAGATCGTGGGCCACTATCCCGACAGGCAAGCCCGGCACCTTACCCGCCTCATCGCGCGCATGGAAGGCGTCCCCGCGGAGAACATCCTCGTTTGCGAGAGCTTCCACGGCCTTGTGTCCGCCATCCTTCAGGCATCCGGTGCGAAAACGGCTATTTTCCCCGGGCCATATCCGGCATATTACCGGGAATTACTCTCCTCCGGTTCAACACAGTTCAGCTTTTCGTCCCTCGATGAAGGCAACGATTTCTCTCTCGACCACGAGAAATGGCTTGACGAGATGGCCGGACATGATGCCGCAATACTTGCCTGTCCTTCTTTTATATCGGCATCGTCACCCTCCCGGGAAGATCTCCGAAAGATCGTCAAGACGGCCGGGATCGGCAAAAACCTTCTCCTCATCGATGAGACATTGAGAGAATATTCAGGGCACGCTTCCCTTGCAGGCGACATCCTGCGATCCGACAAATGCCTCGTGGTCCGTTCCCTTTCCGAATATTACGCCCTGGCCGGGCTTCCCGTCGCCTATGCCATCGGAGAAGGCGAGGCCCTGCGGCAGATCAGGCAGCTCTCATCCATAAGCCCGCCCAATACGCTTGCCGCGACGGCGGCCATGGCAGCCCTGAGGGACAGGGCCTACCGCGATCGAACACGGGTATTCATGAAGCGGGAACATTCATTTATCGAAGAAGGTCTGCGCCGCATCGACGGGGTCTCGTTCTTCACGACCGGCTGCGGCTTCTTTGTTGTTTCCCTGAACAGGTCTCCATCTAAACCCATGGAGACCTTTCTGCGTTACCGCATTGTCGTCGATGAGCTTCTGGTTGTGCAGAACACTCGTTTCATATTTTTTCCCGTCAAGGACCATAAGTGGAACGCCCGTTACCTCAAGACGCTGAAAAATATCATGGGAGCCCAGCAACGATGAAAAGATCGAGAACCGCCATTATTGCCCTCATCACATTTATTATAGCCTTCTTTGCCTCTTTCCCGGCATTCGCCGGCGACCAGACCATCAGGATCCTCCACGTGAACGATTTTCACGGTTTTGCCGAGGGCCACAAGCGCCTCGGTTCAGATGAGCTTCGGGGCGGAGTGGCATTCCTTGCATGGCGCGCCCGGCAGCTCAGGCAGGAAAAACCGTCCCTTCTTCTTGCCGCGGGCGACATGATACAGGGGGACACCTGGGCAAACCTCTTTGAAGGCAAGCCGGTCATCGAGGCAATGAATGCCATGGGCTTCGATGCCATGGTCGTCGGTAATCACGAGTTCGATTTCGGCAAGGCAGTGCTCATCGAACGTGCCAAAGAGGCAAAATTCCCCATCCTTGCGGCAAACGTCGTCGGCCTCGACGTCCTCAAGCCCTATACCGTCAAAGAGGTCGGCGGGGTAAAAGTGGGCATCATCGGCGTTGTAACCGAAGACACCCCTGCCGCCACGCACCCGAACAATGTGGAAGGGCTCAAGTTCCTGCCGGTCGCCGGGACCGTCGAGCGCTATATTGACGAATTGAAAGATAAAACAGAGATCATCATTGTGCTCTCCCATCTTGGATATAACGCCGATATGACCCTTGCCAATTCGGTCAAAGGCATCGATGTCATCGTCGGCGGCCACTCCCATACCAGGACGGGTAAACACATAGTCGTCGGCTCTACGATCATCGTCCAGGCCTGGGAGCACGGTCTCGTCCTTGGCGTCCTCGACCTCACTATGAAAGACGGCAAGATCGTAGACGTCGCGAGCAGGCTTGAAGAGATCGTACCTTCGAAGACAAAGAAACAACAGGAAGATGTAGCACACATCGTCGATTCCTACGCAAAGCAGGTGAACGCCATCATGGGACGTGTCATCGGAGAGGCCGCCGTTGACCTCGACGGCGAGAATGTCCGCGTAAGGGAAACCAATCTCGGCAATTTTATCGCAGACATCTTCAAGGAAGAATCTGGCGCAGACGCCGCGATCATCAACGGCGGAGGGATCCGGACAAGCATCAGGAAGGGTAATGTTACCGTCAAAAATATCTACTCCGTACTGCCTTTCAATAATTATATCGTGGCCATACGGCTCACGGGACAACAGGTTAGGGATACCCTGGAATACGGCCTCTCCGGCATTGAGGCGAAGGAGGGGCGCTTTCCCCAGGTGGCAGGCCTGTCTTTCACGTATTCGGCGAAACGTGCCGCAGGCAGTCGGTTGGGAGAGATATTCGTCAACGGGAAACCCCTTGACCCGGCAAAACAATATGTCGTTGCCACCAATGATTACCTCGCAGCCGGCGGGGACGGGTACCAGGTCTTCCGTGAAGCAATACGGCAATCACCGGATTTCGCGATAGTCGGCGGAACGATAAAAAGTGATAACCTCGTTTATAACGATGCCGGCAGATGGCTCAGGGACGTTGTGGCAAGGGCCGTGTCGAAACAGAAAAAGATATCTCCCGCCGTTGAGGGAAGGATGCGTGAGGTCAACTGAAATGAAGCTGTTCGTAAACGACAGGCAGATCGACCTGGCGCCGGGCATGACCGTGCGCCACGCCCTCATAGGAGCAGGGTTGCTGGATAAGGCGCAAACCGGGGAAAAGGTCTTCGACGAATGGGGCAATGAGGTCGGCCTCGACGGGGCACTATCTGATAATGCGAAGATCTACATCGGAAAAAATGTCCGCAAGGGTAAGGCGTAAATACCTTTCTACATATAAAAAATCAAAAAAACTTTTGACAAAAACAACCTGAAAAATTTAAACTATACCGTCTGGACTGTATAGCTTTAATTCTAAGGAGTGTGTTCTGTGAGTCCACGGGCCAGTTCATACAACGCTATCATCGACGCCGCCGAGGCTGTGGTAATCGAGCACGGCGCATCGCATATGACACTCGATGCCGTGGCAGCGAAAGCGGGCGTCAGCAAGGGAGGGCTTCTCCATCATTTCCCGACGAAAATGGCACTCCTGGAGGCAATGATCGATCGACGGGCATCAGTGCGTAAAGCATCGATCGACAAGATCTTTTTGGAACTTCCCAACGAACCGTCGCGACTCGTCAAGGCATATGTACTATCCATCCTGTACCGTGACCGGCGGCCCGACCGCGTGGGTGCCCCTCTGCTTGCCGCCATCGCGTACAACCCCGAGCTTGTCAAGCCGGTACGGGAGACCATTAAAAAGATCTATGCGGACTTCGCGTCATCGGCGGTAAAATTCGAAAGGGCGGCCATCATCGCGCTGGCCGCCGACGGTCTCTGGCTTCAGGAGATCCTTTCCATATCACCCTTTTCCGAAGAACAACGCAACAAGGTGATCGAGGAACTCTTCAAACTCCTTGAAGAGGGGGTAGCATGAATCCGTCGGAACGAGAGGCTGTCAATCACGCATGTTTCATTCCGGGTCCGCCCCGGAGGGTAGTGGTTACACGAATTCAATCCGAATCCGCAGAGAGGTGTCGTATGTGCAGTATTTACAGGGCCAGTCTCGTTGCTGTCATAGGAATAATAGTTATCGGCCTCACGTTGACCGGTTGCGGAAGAAAGAAGGAACAGCAGCAGGCCGCTCCCGAAGTAGCAATAGTGGTCATGCAATATGAGCGCGTACCGATCATCACGGAATTGCCCGGGCGAACATCCGCCTACCTGATCGCGGAAGTGCGGCCCCAGGTAAACGGCATCATCAAGAAACGCCTCTTCACGGAAGGCGGCGACGTCAAGGCCGGCGATGTGCTCTACCAGATCGATCCTGCGCCCTATCAGGCGGCCTATGACAACGCCAAGCGCTTCACTCGCAAGGGCCGAAGCCAATCTGCCGCCCGTCCGGCTGAAAGCCGGGCGTTACAAAGAGCTGGTTGCGATCAAAGCGGTGAGCCAGCAGGAATATGATGACGTCTCCGCCGCGCTGCATGCAGGCGGAGGCTGAGATCAAGTACTGGAAGGCCGCCGTTGAATCGGCCCGCATCAACCTGGGATACACCCGCATCACGCGCCGATATCCGGGCGAATCGGTAAATCCAATGTGACCGTGGGCGCCCTCGCGACGGCAAATCAGGTTTCCGCCTTCACGACCATCCAGCAGCTTGACCCCATCTATGTTGACGCGACACAGTCAAGCGCCAACCTGTTGCGACTCAAACGCAACATTGCATCCGGCCGGATCAAAGGCGACGGCCCCGACCAGGCACGGGTCAAACTGCTCCTCGAAGACGGCACACCCTATCCGGTGGAAGGGAGCCTGAAATTTTCCGATGTCACCGTCGATCCCAGCACCGGATCATTTATCCTCCGGATGGTCTTTCCGAACCCGAAAAATACTCTCCTGCCCGGGCATGTATGTGCGCGCCCTTGTTCAGGAAGGGGTTGTCGAGCAGGCGATCCTTGCCCCGCAGCAGGGGGTCTCCCGCGATCCCAAGGGGAATCCCGTCGTGCTTGTCGTGGATGCGAAGGGCAAGGTGGAGCAACGGATGATCACTATCGATCGTGCCATCGGTGACAAATGGCTCGTCTCCTCAGGTCTTACACCCGGCGACCAGGTTATCGTCGAGGGCATCCAAAAAGTGCGTCCGGGCGCTTCCGTAAAGGTTGTCCCTTTCAATGCCGGTCAGAAGGAACGATCCCGGAGGCCGCGAAAACAGTCTCAGCCGCCTGCAAAAGCGAATTGAGCGGAGGGACCTGATGTTATCGAAATTCTTTCTGGATCGCCCCGTCTTCGCCTGGGTCATTGCCATCATCATCATGCTGGTGGGCGGTCTCGCCATCTATAATCTGCCCATATCGCAGTATCCCCCCATCGCACCCCCGTCGATCTACATTCAGAGCCATCTATCCCGGGGCCTCGGCGGAGACCGTGGAAAACAGCGTGACCCAGATCATCGAGCAGAAGATGACCGGCCTCGACAAGATGATCTACCTGTCGGCCACCAGCGATTCGGCCGGGGCCTCCCGCATTGAGTTGACCTTTGCACCGGGAACCGATCCGGACCTTGCCTGGGCCAAGGTGCAGAACAAGCTCCAACTCGCCATGGCAAGCCTGCCCGAGGTGGTCCAGCGCCAGGGTATCACCGTCGGCAAGGCAACCAGGAACTGGCTGATGATCATGGGCCTCATTTCGGAAGACGGCAGCATGGACGGCAACGACCTGAGGGACTATGCCCAATCCAACCTGGAGAAGGTGCTGGCAAGGGTACCCGGTGTGGGTGAGGTGGAAAATTTCGGGTCCCAGTATGCCATGCGTATCTGGCTGAACCCCGACAGGCTGGTCGATTACCGTCTGACCGTTGAGGATGTCATCAGCTGCGCTTCAAGTCTTACAACGTGGAGGTCTCCGCCGGCCAGTTCGGCGGGGCGCCGGCTGTGAAAGGCCAGCGCCTGAACACCTCGATCATTGTCCAGAGCATGCTGAAGACCCCCGAGGAGTTTGCCTCCATTCCCGTCCGCATCAATCCGGATGGCTCCATCGTGCGGATCAGGGATGTGGGACGAACGGAACTGGGAACCGACGCCTATGATATCGAAGTCTTTTTACAACGGTAAACCCTCCGCCGGCATGGCCATCCGGCAGGCCGCAGGAGCCAATGCGCTTGATACGGCCGATGCAGTTAAAGCAAAATTGAAAGAGATGAGCCGGTTCTTCCCCCAGGGGATGAAGGTGGTCTATCCCTACGACACTACCCCTTTTGTCAAAGTGGCCATCGAAGAGGTGGTTAAGACCCTCTTTGAGGCCATTCTGCTGGTTTTTCTGATCATGTGGCTTTTCATGGGGAACATCCGGGCCACCCTGATCCCAACCATCGCGGTGCCGGTGGTCCTCCTGGGGACCTTCGCGGTGCTGGGGCTTTTCGGGTTCTCCATCAATATGCTGACCATGTTCGCCATGGTGCTCTCCATCGGACTTCTGGTGGACGACGCCATCGTGGTGGTGGAAAACGTGGAACGGATCATGAGCGAGGAAGGACTTTCGCCCAAGGAGGCCACGCGCCAAGTCCATGGAACAGATCACAAGCGCCCTGATCGGCATCGGGCTTGTGCTCTCGGCGGTTTTCGGTCCAATGGCCTTCTTCGGCGGCTCGACGGGTGTCATCTATCGCCAGTTTTCCGTGACCATCATCGCCTCCATGCTCCTGTCGGTGGTCGTGGCCTTGATCCTGACGCCGGTCCTCTGCGCCACCCTTCTCAAGCCGGTGGCGGCAGGACATGAACCGGCGGAAAATGCGCTCTCTTTCCTGCGCCCCTTCTTTTCGTGGTTTGACCGCATCTTTTTCCGGATCAGGGACCGGTATGTGAAAGCAGGTCGAACGCTCCTTTTCGAGGAAACTGCGCTACTTCGTTATTTATATTGTGATCGTGGCGGTCGTGGGACTCATCTTCCTTCGCATGCCCACGTCCTACGTTCCCGATGAAGACCAGGGGATCATGTTCTCCCAGATAATGTTGCCGACGGGCTCCACCCTGGAACAGACCAAGAAGGTCGTGAGCGAAGTACAGCGCCATTTCCAGGATAACGAAAAAGAGGCGGTGGAATCCTGCATGACGATCTCCGGTATCGGTTTTTCCGGAAGGGCACAGAACAATGGCCTGGTATTTGTCAAGCTCAAGGACTGGAAGCTCCGCAACCGGTCGGACCTGAAGGTAAAGGCCGTTGCGGAACGGGCCATGAAGGCCTTTTCCAGGTTCCGCAACGCCATGGTGTTCGCCTTTCCGCCGCCTTCCGTTATCGAACTGGGTAACGCCACCGGGTTTGACTTCCAGTTACTGGACCGGGGCGGACTCGGTCACCAAAAACTGATGGAGGCCCGCAACCAGCTCCTCGGCATGGCTTCAAAAGACCCGCGTCTGACCAAGGTCCGGCCCAACGGCATGGAGGATGTGCCCGAATACCGGGTCGACGTGGACTGGGAAAAGGCCGGCGCCCTCGGGGTTCCCATCACTTCCATCCACAACACTATCTCACAGGCCTTCGGCAGCGCCTATGTAAACAACTTCATTCAGGGCGGCCGGGTCAAACGTGTCTTCGTTCAGGCGGACGCTCCTTACCGCATGCTGCCCAAAGACCTGGAGAAGCTCTATGTGCGTAATACCGCGGGAAAGATGGTCCCCTTCTCTTCCTTTGCCTCCGGCCACTGGACGTCCGGTTCCCCCAGGCTCGAGCGTTTTAATGGCTTTCCGTCCATGAACATATGGGGAGAGCCGGCGACGGGGAAAAGCTCCGGTGAAGCGATGAAGGCGATGGAAGAAGCTCGTCGCGAAATTGCCCCAGGGGATCGGTTTCGAATGGACCGGTCTTTCCTATCAGGAGAAGATGGCAAGTTCCCAGGCGCCCCTTTTGTATGCCTTTTCCATCATCGTGATCTTTCTCTGCGTGGCGGCCCTCTATGAAAGCTGGCCCATCCCGATCGCCAATATGCTGATGCTGCCGCTGGGCGTGTTCGGCGCGGCGCTGGCCACCTGGTCGCGGGGCCTGCACAATGATGTCTACTTCCAGATCGGTTTTCTCACCACTCTCGGACTGACGACAAAGAACGCGATCCTCATCATCCAGTTCGCAAAGGAACGGATGGCCCACGGGGAAGGACTGATCGAAGCGACCCTCGGGGCGGCACGGGTGAGGCTGCGGCCGGTCATCATGACCTCGCTGGCTTTTTTCTTCGGTGTTCTGCCGCTCGCCATAGCGTCCGGCGCGGGCGCCGGTGCAATGAAGGCCATCGGGACCGCCGTCACCGGCGGTATGCTCTCCGCCACGTTCATCGACCTCTTCTACATCCCGCTGCTCTTTGTCGTGGTCTCCCAACTGTTCAAAAAAGAAAAGCAGGCCGAGGCACCAGAAAAAGTCCCTGACCCCATTACACCTTCGGAGGGACACTGACATGATACGAAGTGCGATTATCATTATTATTATGATCATGTGCCTTGCCGGGTGCACGATGGCCCCGGCCTATAAACGCCCGGATGCTACCCGTGCCTTCCTCGTGGCCGAGCAGGCCCCGCTTACAAAGAGGCCGGCAGCGATCAGGCCGGTGCAGCTGCCGCCGAAATGGACTGGCGAGAGTTCTACGCAGACGAAAAGATGCAGAAGGTCATCGGCCTGGCCCTTAATAACAACCGGGACCTGAGGGTGGCCACGCTGAACATCGAAAAGGCCCGCGCCCTTTACCGGATCCAGCGCGCCCAGATCCTGCCCACGGTCAATGCCACCGGCAGCCTGAACGAATATAAAACCCCCTCGGACCTCTCCGAGACGGGTGAGGCCTATAATGTACGGCATATACAACGCCAACCTGGGCATCAGTTCCTGGGAGGTGGATTTCTTCGGGCGTGTCCGCAGCCTCAAGGACCGGGCGCTGGAACAGTACCTCGCCACGGAACATGCGAGGAGAAGCGCGCAGATCTCGCTCATCGCCGAGGTTGCCAACGCCTATCTCACCCTTGCAGCCGACAAAGAGAACCTGGAGCTTGCCCGTTCGACCCTGGCGGCGCAGGAGTCCTCCTATAACATGATCAATCGCCGCTATGAGCTGGGGTCATCATCCGAGCTCGATCTCAACCAGGCCAGGACCAGGGTGGAGGCGGCGCGTGTGGACGTTGCACGGTACACGGCCCTTACCGCGATGGATGAGAACGCCCTGAACCTCCTCGTCGGTACACCCGTACCCGCGGAGCTTTTGTCTGAGAAACTGGATGCGACGGCAACGCCGAAGGACATTTCTGCCAGCCTTTCCTCCGAGGTACTGCTGCAGCGGCCTGATATACTCCAGGCCGAGAGCATGCTGAAGGCCGCCAATGCCAACATCGGCGCGGCGCGGGCGGCGTTCTTCCCCACCATCAACCTGACCACCAGCATCGGAACGACCAGCAACGATCTTTACAATCTGTTCAAGGCCGGCGCCGGCACCTGGAGCTTCGTACCACAGGTGATCCTGCCCATATTCGATTCAGGTTCCAGGTGGGCCAATCTAAAGGGGGCAACCGCTGAACGCGACATATACCTGGCACAGTACGAGAAAGCCATCCAGTCAGGCTTCAGAGAGGTGGCCGACGCCCTTGCCCGGAAGGGGACCGTGGGCGACCAGATGACAGCGCAGGAATCCCTGGTTAAGGCATCTGCCGGCACCTATCGTCTCGCCGATGCGCGCTACACAAAGGGAGTCGACAGTTATCTCACCGTCCTTGACGCGCAGCGCAGCCTCTACGCGGCACAGCAGGGACTGATAGCCATCCGCCTCGCCAGGCTCTCCAACATGGTCATACTTTACAAGGTGCTCGGTGGAGGAGGGAAATAAAGAAGACGGGTAATTGGTGATGGGTTATAGGTAATAGGGAAAACCATAGTTTGTCTGGTTTGTTTGGTTTATAACTAACTAAAAAAACTAAAGAAACATGAGAAACTAAAGAAACTGGTTCCTCTCCAATAACCCATGACCTGTTATCGATATTTCCGAAAGAGCCCCACTATCCTGCCTATGAGCTCCACTTTTCTGCCTTCCCTCTCTTTCACTACGACGGGTTCCATCTCTTTGTTCGCCGGCGTGAGGGTGATCTCGCCGTGTCTTTTGCTGAAGCGCTTGACCAGGACCTCTCCTTCGATGAGGCAGGCCACGATCTCGCCCTTCCGGGCCGTTGCCTGGGGCTTGACGACGACAATGTCGCCGTTCACGATACCATCGTCTATCATGCTGTTCCCCCGTACCTTGAGGAAGATATGGTCCTTATTGAGGAGGACATCGATGCTCATCGTCTCTTCCATCGCGACGGGGACCATGGGGCTGCCGGCGGAGATCTCTCCCGACAGCGGCAATTCATGGCTTCTCAAGAGGGAAAGCCCCCTTCCCTTTCCGGGATCGCGCTTCACGTACCCTTTTTTCTCAAGGGCCTGCACATGGTCGTAGGCGGTACGCACGGAATGGAGATGAAAGTGTGAGGCGATCTCGCGGAGCGTTGGCGGGTAGCCGTTCCGGATGATGCCGCTCTGGATGAACCCGAGTATCTCAGACTGGCGTTTCGTGAGCGCCACCATTATAAAACCGCCTCTTCGTTCATGAAACGGGACATCCTTTTAACACCCTCCTTGAAAGGCTTTCCGTGGAAACCTCCCACCCACTCTCCGCCGGAGAACAGGTCGGAAACAACGAGAAAGGCAATGGCTTTCAACCCTTTGGCAAGGCAGACGGCGTAAAGTGAGGCCACCTCCATCTCCACCCCCGCGATGCCTCGCTCCGCTGTAGGCTTCGATCTTGCCTTCCGTCTCCCTGTATATCGCGTCGATGCTCCAGATATCGGCAACACGAAAACCTTCCGCCTCGCCGGCCGACATCCAGTCACCTATCCAGTTCGATGAGACATAATCACCTTCGTCCTCAAGGTAATGGTGTGAGATCCCATCCTCACGGATGGCACCCCTTGCGAGGTAAAGGTCGCCGATCCTGCTGTCCTTTGCGATGCCGCCGCAGTATCCCCAGAGGACGAATTCCCTGACGCCGAAGGCACAAAGCTCCTCCACGAGGGCGGCGACATTGGGCCCGCCAAAAGAGGACCTCGTTACGATCGTCCTTGTTCCCGTGAGATGGTGAAGGGCCCTGAAAGGCACCCAGGCCTGCACGGCGGTCGACCCCTTCCAGTTGGTCATCTTCCTGAGATCGGCGTCGCTAAAGGTGATGACGGCCCGCTGGGGAAGCATAAGCTCATGGCTCTCTTTTCTGGTGAATGCACGGACAATTGCCTGAGGATCAAGGATCGGACGCGAAGGGTCAAAGAACCTTTTCAAGAAATTTTCTCTTAAGTTTTTCATAAGAGGTCATGAGATGTTCGGAGATGACCCTTGTTTCGCCGGTGACGGCCATGAAATTCGTGTCGCCGAACCAGCGCGGAACGAGATGGATATGGATGTGTTCTTCGAGTCCCGCCCCCGCGGCCCGTCCGATATTGATGCCCACGTTGACCCCGTCAACGCTGAACTCTTCCTTGTAGATCGTCACCATGGTCCTGACAAGGCGCATCATGTCGAGAGATTCTTCATCGGTCAGATCCTCGGCAAGCCCGGTGTGACGCACGGGTACGACCATGACGTGGCCGTTCGTATAGGGAAAACGGTTCATGATGACAAAGGCCTTCCCAAGTCTGCCGACAACCAGCGACTCTTCATCGCCACCATCTTCGACACAGAGAAAACATTTCTTTTCGCCTTCCGTCTTTGTGCTGGTAATATATTCCATTCTCCATGGGGCAAAGACCCTATCCATATCAATTCCTCACGAACATGTAATCGCGCCAGTAATCCGGCGGCACCTTGACGCCAAGGTGGAGCATGAACATATAAAAACCGTTTGGCCGTGAAGGCCGTTTCCTGGGATGCATCTTCACTTCGTCGGGAAGCTTGTCGCCCTTTTTCAGATTGCAGGCAATGCAGGAAGTGACGATATTCGTCCATTCCGTGATACCGCCCCGTGATTTGGGCACAAGATGATCACAGGTGAGGTGCTTTGCATCGAACTTCTCGCCGCAGTACTGGCAGGTATGGTCGTCACGGAGGAAGACGTTCCTCCGTGAGAATTTCACGTTGGCGTGGTTGCTTCTGACAAGCGTGAGGAGCCGTATGACAGCGGGTTGCCGTACCGTGATCGAAACCCCCCTGATCTCCCTCTCGTATTCCTTGAGGACCTCAACTTTTCCGAGATAGACAAGGGTGATCGCCTTCTTCCAGGACAGCACACTGATCGGTTCGAAGGTTGTATTGAGAAGGAGCGTCCGGTCCATAAATTATTTGAAAATAACGTTTTTTGACCATGATTGTCAAGGTTTTCCAAATGGTTACACTGCCAGCTTCATTTCCATGATGCTCCACACGTGCATGACCAGGCGATGACGTTCCTTTAAATTGAGATAAGGACGGCTTTCACAGATCTCTTTCAGGTTTTCTGCCTTCATAACATCCTCCTGAACTATTTGTCGGACAGACAACTGGAAAAACTTTAAAAAGACAGGTGATAGGTTATGGGTAATAGGTTATGTAAAAAACAAATAGAATGAATTTCTCGCATGACCTGTTTTTTTCATCTTTCTCCATGACCTATCACCTATCACCTATCACCTATTTTTTCTGGTATTTCACCGTCTTCTGTGGTAATTATGAAGAAAATACATTCAAGGAGATCAGACATGCCAGTCTTCGATGAGAACGGAAAACAGATCAACAGTGATGAGGACTTTCCAAAACTGAAAGATCCTGAGGATGTAAAAAGCGGTTCAGTGTCTGCCGCCAAGAAACTCCCCGTTGTACCGGTGGTCCTTGGCATAGTTGCGCTCGTCCTCGCCGTCGCCGCCGTAATGTTCTTCCTGAAGGCGAACACCCTTGAACAGGAAGTGGCCATCCTGAAAAAGGCTAAAGCCCAGCTGGCCGCTACCGAGGCCAAACTTCAGGACACAACGAAAGAGAACCAGAAAATAAAGGCCGTCCTCACCCAGACAAAGAACGATCTTGACACGATAAAGGCAAAGAACGAGATGCTCGAATCCCAGCTTGCAAAGAAAAAGGGGGCCGAAAAGAAGGCCACCGATAAAAAGCAGTCATCGAAGAAACCGGCATCGAAGAAACCATAACTTTTTTCTCATGTAAAAATAAAAAGGATCCGGCAAAGGTTTGCACAGTCTTGCCGGATCCTTTTTTTAGTCCTGGCGACCTTTTGAACGGATCAAAGACCATCGCGGCTGAAGTGCATGTAAATATTTAATCAGCTGGAAAGCATTACCGGAAATATTCATGTTGTGGAGTTAAACTGTTGAAACTGCTCAAACAATTCAAGCGGCTGAAACGGTTTTGTTAATTGGTGGGCCGTCAAGGATTCGAACCTTGGACCAATTGATTAAGAGTCAACTGCTCTGCCGGACTGAGCTAACGGCCCATGGGACTTTTTTATAACACACCATAGGGGAAAAATCCAAAATTATTTTTTAAAGGAACGGCTCGTACCCCTTTCAATCAAGCCACGTGAAACAGCCATTGAGTTCTAAAAAAACGTTGACTATCGGGCACCCATATGTTAGAAAAAAGTCGGTAAGCGGGACATTGATGACCATTAACGACAGCAAAAAAGACACCTTCAGGTCGCTTATCAATTATAGTTCCCTTGGCCTTGAAATGGGTTTCAGTGTTGTCATTGGTCTTGCAGCCGGTTTTTATCTGGACAAGTATTTAAACACGTACCCTTACCTTACGTTTGTTTTTATGCTTTTTGGAATGATCGCCGCCTTCCGGGCGGTTTACCGGGCATACAAAAAGCTCAAAAAGGATGACGATGCGGGAAATTTCGATAACTGAAGTTGAGCGTTTCAACGTAGCCATACTTGTTCTCGGTTCCATCGCGATAATAATCGCCACCCGGGATTTCATGGCCTTTTTCAGTTTTGTCGTTGCCAGCGCCATTGTGACCCTCAACTTTCGCTTACTTCGCAAGATCATCGAAAAACTTCTTATCAAGCAAGTTTTCGATAAAAAAGACCTCTTTTTCACCCTCCCCGCAAAATTCCTCCTTCTTCTGGGGGTTCTCACCGTCGTTGTTGTCTATGGGCACATTAAACCCATCTACTTTCTCATGGGGGTTTCGACGGTATTTATATCCATTCTCGTAAGCCAATGTCGGTTGATGTTCATTTCTGGTGATCAAAGGAGAGAGAATAATGGGGCATGAATCTTTAATGTGGGCATCATATATACCTTTTCTGAAAACACTGCCGGCTCATGTATCGAATGCCATCCTTGTTTCTATTCTTCTCCTTATCATAGTCACCCTCGGTTACATGCAGCTCAAAAAAGCAAAAGACCAGATCATTCCTGACGAAAAACTTACCTTCAGGAACGTCGTTGAACTAATTGTTGAGGCCCTTTCCAACTTCACTGCCGACACAATGGGGCCGCGGGGCGCGGAATTTATGCTCATCATCGGCACTCTGGCGCTTTTTATCCTTTTCAACAACCTGTCCGGCCTTATCCCCGGTTTTTTGCCGGCAACGGATAACGTCAATACGACCTTCGCCTGTTCGCTTACCGTCTTTTTCCTTACCCACATATATGGTTTCAGGGAACATGGCGTCAAGTACCTAAAACATTTTGTCTTTTACAGCCCCGCATTGCCCTTGATCGCTAATATCATACTGAGCATCCTCATGTGCCCCATCGAGCTTATCGGCCACTTCGCCAGACCGTTGTCGTTGGGCCTCAGGCTTTTCGGCAACATTACGGGTGATCACCTTGTTACGGCCATATTTTTCGGCCTCGTTCCATTCCTCATTCCCGTTATCTTTATGTTTCTCGGCCTTTTTGTCTCCTTTGTCCAGGCATTTGTTTTTTCGTTGCTATCTATGGTCTATTTTTCTGGTGCCATTGCCCATGAAGAACATTAATAAAATGATACAAGAATAAAGATAAGAAAGGAGTGAATGTTTATGAAGAAGGTTGTGACGATTTTAGTGCTCAGTGGTATGGTTCTCGTTCTGTCCTGCGCCCTTGCTTTCGCTGCTGAAGAAGCGGCTGCCGGTAAAGCCCCGCTTGATTCATCCGTGAAACAGATGATAGCCATCGCCGCAGGTTTCGCTATCGGCATTGCCGCTTTCGGTGGTGCGCTCGGACAGGGCAAGGCTGCCGCTGCCGCCCTTGAGGGCATAGCCCGTAACCCCGGCGCTTCCGGAAAGATCTTTGCACCTATGATCATCGGTCTCGCCCTTATCGAATCACTGGTCATTTACGCCCTGGTTATTGCATTCATTTTTGTAGGAAAATTGTAAAAAGCACGGCAGGGATGGTTCTTCTATGGAACCACCCCTGCCCTTTCATTGAAAAACCAGGGCTCAAGCACGTTAAGACTCAGGGGCCGGCGAAGGACAGAACCGTTTTATCCGGTTGTGTTACTTAAGAGTTTTAAAATGGAACTGATACCTTTGTGATCTCATTTTCTTGGGTAAGAAATACTTCGCATCTTTCATGGCGCAAAGAAATCGCAAGCCTTCTTGAAAGCACACCAGCCCTGTTTACGGTTTTGCGCGGTGGCCAGTATAACCGGTCAGCCAAATGTTCATCGCGATCCCATAAGCCCTCTGCGGAGCTATTGCTCCCTGGGTATCCTAACATTCTCATGTAATATTATTTCCTTGCCACGCCATGGCGCCCGTGACCCGCATAGATGCTCATCGCGGATCGAATTGTTCACCAGACGGCAAACGGAAAGCCTGCGAAGATGAGGCGCTGATGTCCTGCTGGCCCCTTGCTCCTTAAGTTTACATACACTCAAGGGAATACGTCCTTCAGTACCATGGAGAGATGCCTTTGTCCGGGGCATATGAGACATGTGATGTGGACGGTGCCCGTTTATTTGAAATATGACCTTCATCAGATCAGGTTAACAAAAAATGGTGATTGGCTTTATTTAAATTAACTTTGTTCTTTCCAATAAAAAGCCCCGCTTCCGTTGCCGGAAGCGGGGCCGGTTATGTCGAATAAGAGGTTATTTCTTCTCTTCCTTCTTTTCCTCTTTCTTCATTTCTTTCTTTTCCTTCTTGGCGGGTTTCTTCTCGACTGCGCTTCCTTCTTCTCTACTTTCTCTTTCTTGGCGGGTTTCTTCTCGACTGCGCCTTCTTTCTTTGCCGCTTTTGCCTTCTTGGCTCCTGCGATCTTGATCATGGTAAGGGCGCCTTTTTTGTACTGCATGGAAACCTTGTCGCCTGTCTGCACCTGGTCGAAGTTCTTGTAGCCTTTAAATTTCGCATTGGAGATATCAAAGGTAACGGCCTGTTTCCCGCGCTCAACACTGACGGTCTTGAATACGGTGTCCGTCATGACAACCTTACCGTTAAAACCGGGCATCGGTTTTGGTTTTGGCTTCTCCGCTGCTTTTTCAGGCTCTTTGGCTTCAGCAGGCTTTTCTTCTTTTGCAGGGGCCGGTTTCTCTGCTTTTGCGGGTTTTTCGGGAGCTGCTTTCGGTTTTTCGGGAGCTTTTGCTTTTTCCTGGGCAAAACCGGCGCTAACAAATGCAATACCGACTAACAATACAAGTGCAAACAATAAGACCTTTTTCATAACCCCTTCCTCCTAATGGTTTTTTAAGTATATATGATTTATCTTTAAACTTTTGCAGTCGCCATGTCAAGAGCTTTTATTACATGAATACCTGTTGGTACAACTTTTTTGCAATGGCCAGCAGTAATGATCCGCGGCGTGTTAAAAAATACAGGGCTCCGGCGATGATAGGTGTTGTTTTTTGCTTCATATTTTATTACCATGAATTAAGCTCTTGAAAATAATAAAAGGAGAGGTCTATGAAAAACCTTAAAGGGAAGTCTTCTTTGCACATTTTAATGGCCGCGGTTGTCATTTTTTCATTGTTGCTCCTGGTTCAGACCAATACATACGCGCAAGGATCGCTCCCCGGTGGAAGCTACAGCAAGACCTGCCGGAACTGCACCGTTGAAGAAGGGCCGATGCTCCGCTGCGAGTGCAGCTACAAGAACAAATATTCCGGCACCACTCTCTATTATGGTATCTGTGAAACTAACACCGTCTGGAACGAAAAATCAAAACTGAAATGCACACCAAAAGGCACTTTCAAAAAGACCTGCGGCAGCATATCCTGGAACCAGACACGCCTGCAGGCGGTATGCAGGCAAAAGAACGGTAAACCCTACGGCACCACCCTGCCCAACTGGCCCGGTTGCAACGTGGACATCGCAAACTGCAACGGCGTTCTGACCTGCGGACCGTGCTCCTAAAAGAACTGTTTCAAAGTTTCAAGTTCCAGGTTTCAGGGAAAGGCGAAAAAGAAACAGGGAGAATTTTTTTAGATATAATCAGGATCTTTTATCTCTTTTACATGAAACCTGAAACTTTGAAACCTGAAACCGTTCTTCCTTTGACACCGCGGGTAAAGGGCATTAGAATACTATCACTGTGAACCGATTCAAGCTCATCTGCGATTACGAGGCGAAAGGCGACCAGCCCGAAGCGATCAGGCAGATCACCGGCAACATTGAACGCGGGGTGCCGCACCAGGTGCTTCTCGGCGTCACCGGCTCCGGCAAGACCTTCACCATGGCCAACGTCATTGAGCGGGTCAACCGGCCCGCGCTCATCATCTCCCACAACAAGACCCTTGCGGCACAACTCTTTACCGAGTTCAAGACGCTTTTCCCTGAAAACGAGGTCCATTTCTTTGTCAGCTACTATGATTACTACCAGCCGGAGGCCTATATACCCTCGACGGACACCTTCATCGAGAAGGACTCCTCCATCAACGAGGAGATCGACAGGCTGAGGCTGCTCGCCACCAATGCCCTTTTCGAGCGCGATGACGTCATTATCGTAGCCAGCGTCTCCTGCATTTACGGCCTTGGCTCACCTGATGCCTATTACGGTATGCTTCTCTATCTTGAAGAAGGGCAGGCCATAGAGCGCCAGGCCATCCTCAACAAGCTCATCCACTGCAGGTATGAACGAAACGACATCGACTTTTACCGCGGCAAGTTCCGCATCCGTGGCACCACGATCGATATATATCCTCCCTACGAAGAGGACAGGGCGTTCAGGGTCATTCACGATGAGGACCGGATCACGTCCATATCGACGATCGATCCACTGACAGGCAGGACGCTCGAGCGGTTCAGGCGCTGCACCATTTTTCCAACAACGCATTACGTCATGCCCCGGGAAACCCTCGAGCGCGCCATGAGCGTCCATCGGGCAGGAACTCACCGAACATCTCGCCGTCCTGAGGTCAGCAAACAAGCTCCTCGAAGCGCAGCGGCTCGAAATGAGGACAAAATACGATCTCGAGATGCTCGCAGAACTTGGCTATTGCTCGGGCATCGAGAACTATTCCCGTCACTTTACCGGAAGGATACCCGGGGAGCCCCCGCCGACCCTCATGGATTATCTTCCCGGGAACGCCCTCGTCATGATCGACGAAAGCCACGTGACGGTACCGCAACTTGTCGCCATGTACCGCGGTGACAGGTCCCGGAAGACGACCCTCGTCGAACACGGCTTTCGCCTTCCATCGGCCCTCGATAACCGCCCACTGACCTTTGAAGAGTTCGAGGCTAGAGAGAAACAGGCCCTCTATATCTCGGCGACACCGGCGCAATACGAGATGCAGAAGGCAAAAGGTTTCGTGGCGGAACAGATCATCAGGCCCACGGGACTCATGGACCCTCGAGATCATTTTAAAAGAGGCCAGAAACCAGGTCGAGAACCTGCTTCCCGAGATCGAACAAGTTGTCAAACTTAAGGAACGGGTCCTCGTTACAACGCTCACCAAGCGCTTCGCCGAAGATCTGACGGACTTCCTGCTCGACAAGGGGGTCAGGGCCAAATACCTCCATTCCGACGTGGACACCCTCGAGAGGGTTGCCATCGTGAGGGACTTGAGGATGGGTAAATTCGACGTCCTCGTGGGCGTCAACCTCTTGCGGGAAGGACTGGATCTCCCCGAGGTGTCCCTTGTTGCCATCCTCGATGCCGACAAGGAAGGCTTCCTGCGATCCCAGACATCTCTCATCCAGACCTGCGGGCGTGCCGCCAGGAACTTGAACGGCAGGGTCATCATGTTCGCCGATGCGATAACGGGATCGATGCGCCGGGCCATGGACGAGACCGAGCGCCGGCGAGCGTCCAGCATGAATACAATGAAAAGAACGGGATCACACCGGAGGGGATCAAAAAATCGATCGTCGACGTCCTTTCGTCGATCTACGAGAAAGATTATTACGAGGTGCCCATCGATGAGTTCGAAGCAAAAGGCCTGAAACCGAAACAGCTTTCAAAGATGGTCAAAAAGCTCAGAAAAGAGATAGCTGACGCTGCGAAGAAGTGGGATTTCGAAAAGGCCTCCCGAATTGCGCGACAGGCTCCTCGACCCTCGAAAAAATGGAGACTCACCCTGTGATCACCGAGGCGCAGATCGATCATCTTCCCGAATCATCCGGTGTCTATCTCTTCAAGGACGATCTCGGGACGAATCATCTATATAGGCAAGGCCCAGCAGCATCCGCGACCGTGTTAGAAGCTATTTTCGCAGCGACGTTAAGGACATAAAGACAAAAATGCTCGTCGAGAACATCTGACGAGATCGATCTTATCCTCACAGACAATGAAAAAGAGGCCTTCCTCCTCGAAAACAATCTCATCAAACAGCACTCCCCCAAATACAACATCAACCTCAAGGATGACAAATCCTACATCTCGCTGAAACTCACCATCCAGGACCCCTACCCCGCCCTCTTTCCGACGCGCAAGATCGTCGATGACGGCTCACTCTATTTCGGCCCCTATCCTCACGGGCGCGATGTCAAGGACATCCTGAAGCTCATGGAGCGCATCTATCCCGTCAGAAAATGCAAGGAGACGGTCTTCAGGAAGAGAAAGCGGGCCTGCATGCTCTACGAGCTCGGCAAGTGTCCCGGGCCCTGCGTCATGCCCGTTGATGACAGTTGAATACGGGAAGATCATTGAAGAGCTAACAGATTTTCTCCTCCGGCAAGGACGAAAAACTGCTGAAAGAGATCGAGCACAACATATCAAAAAGATCGCTACTTGGGACTTTGAAGGAGCACAGCTGCTGAAAGAGCGCTACCAGGCCATTAAAGGGATGACGGAGAAACAGCATGTCCACGAACATTTCGGAAAGAACCGCGACGTGTGGGCCTTTTCGGAAAGCCTTCAAACGTTGTCCCTCGTGGTCCTCGCCTTTCGCCGTGGCGTCCTCGTCTCCCGCCGTCTTTACAAAGAACCTTTCTATGGGGAAAGCCCCGGTGAATCTATCATGACCTTTCTCTTTCAGTATTACAGTTCACGACCAATACCCGATGAGATCATCCTTTCGGAAGAAATGGAAGACGGTGATGCCCTTGAAAGATACCTTGCCGGCAGAAAAAAAAGCACCGTCAGGATCATGGGGCCCGCCCGCAGGGGCATGAAGGACGTGTTGCGCCTGGCCGTTGAAAACCTCCATGAAACAGAGGTGCTGCCCCTTGACGATGCCTTCCAGAACGCACTTCGCCTGAAGACGGCCCCGGCAAGGATCGAAATATACGACATATCCCATATCCACGGCCAGAACCCGACCGGGGCCATGGTCGTCTTCGAGAATTTCAAACCGGCAAAGGACCACTACCGGGTCTTTCACATCCGTGGGGCCGATACCATGGATGATGTGTCGATGATCACCGAGGTACTCGAGCAGAAGGGTCAAAGACCCGAAATTGGGGCCGCTTCCCGATCTTTTCGTCATCGACGGCGGCAAAGGCCAGCTCGCGGCCGCCTACAAGGTACTAAAAACAAACCGCATTGACAGGGACATCATTTCAATAGCAAAAGGGGAGCGCAGAAAAAGGATGGACGACATCATTTACGTACCGGCGAGGAAAAACCCCCTTGTCCTACCAAGGGCATCTGCCGTCTTCAAGGGGATCGTCGCGATGCGCGACGAAGCACACCGCTTCGCCGTGTCCTCACACAGAAGGTGGAGGAAGAAAGAAAATCTTAAAAACAGGTCATAGGATTGTATAAGGTTTTTCTGCACATTTTTTGCGTAAGGCATTTTGCCCCCCGAAAGAGGGGATAAATGGAATTCGTCTTGACTTTGGAAGTCTTTTCGACTTATGCTGTTACAATTTTCGGAGGTGTGTAACATGGGATTAGGACTTATTGGTAAGAAACTTGGAATGTCGCAAATATTTGACGAACACGGGAATATCATACCCGTGACAGTGATAAAGGCGGGGCCATGTACTGTTGTCCAGAAAAAAACAGCCGTAAAAGAAGGATATAACGCTCTGCAGATCGGTTTTGAAGAGATCGTGAAGGTCCAGACGGGTAAACAAGCCTCTTTCCGGCCATTTCAAAAAGGCAAACACAACACCATCGGCAGTACTAAAAGAATTCAGAGTAACAGCCGAAGACCTTGACGCAAATGAAGTCGGGACCGTTCATTCCGTGGAAATGTTCGAACCCGGTGATTACGTTGATGTTACGGGCACATCAAAAGGCAAAGGGTTTGCCGGCGTCATGAAACGTCACGATTTCGACGGCGCACCGGCCTCACACGGCGCCCATGAATATTTCAGACATGGCGGTTCCATCGGCCAGAATATGACGCCCGGACGGATCATGAAGGGTAAGAAGATGCCTGGACATATGGGCAACCGCAAAAGTAACTGTACAAAACCTGAAGGTGATCGACGTGAGGGGCGATACAAATGTTCTTCTCATCGAAGGAGCAATCCCTGGACCCACAACCGGTTATGTGGTCATCAAAAAGCAGTTAAGAAACAGAAATAACGGCCTTCCTTCGCTTTTCGCGAATCAACAATTTCAAAAAGCAGCGGAAATCAATCCGTTGCTTTTTTCGTACCAAATTGCCATAATAGTGAATAGAGACAAGCGGCTAGCAAGTGCACAGTCTAGATTGACAAAATCTACGCTTTACGCTCTTTTCTGGCTCATGCTATGCCCTCGCTATTCACGCTTTCGATTCCCTGCTTTTACTCTACCCTTTCCGTGCGCCTTTCTATTGACTTTACACCTGCCAGACGATAGATTATGTTATGTTCACCTTATGCGTGAAAGATTCATTCGCGGCTGCGCACCGGCTCGTCGGATACCAGGGAAAATGCGAGGACCTTCACGGACACAATTTCGCTGTTGAAGTCTTTTTTTCCGGCGAAAAGCTCGGTGATGACGGCCTGCTCGTTGACTTTAAGATCTCTGAAAGAGTATCTTAAAGACGTTCTCGAGACCATGGATCACAAATACCTCAATGAAATACCGTTCTTTACCGAGAGGGCAAGCTCGGCAGAGTATATCGCAATGTACATATTCGGAGAGATCGAGCAACAGATGGCCGGAAAACATGCAATCGTCAAAGAAGTACGGGTCTGGGAATCAGACAAGGCATACGCTGCATATGAACGATAAGACTAAAAATGGCAGATGTGCAGAACATGCATGACGACCGTGAAATAGAGATCGACAAGGTAGGCGTCAAGGATGTCAAGTACCCCATCATCGTCCTCGATAAAGCTAAACGGTATTCAAAACACCATTGCCACCATCGATATGTATGTTAACCTCCCGCATCATTACAAAGGGACCCACATGAGCAGGTTTGTCGAGATCCTCCATGAAAACAAGAACATGATCAACATGAAAAATTTCCCCGATATTCTGAAATGAAATGAAGACAGATTAGACGCGGAATCGGCCCATATGATTATCCGTTTCCCTTATTTCATTAAAAAAGAGGCCCCCGTATCAAAAACCCAGAGCTATATGGAGTATCCGTGCGGTATCTGGGGCACTATGGACACTCAATGATATCATGAAGGAATTCGTATATCCGTCTCTGTACCCATAAATACCCTCTGCCCCTGTTCCAAGGAGATAAGTGAGTACGGGGCCCATAATCAGAGGGGTGTAACGCGAAAGTGGATGTAAACACAAAAAAGTTTTTCTGGATCGAGGACCTCATCAATATTATAGAAAAATGCGCCAGCAGTGATATATACTCTATTCTGAAGAGAGAAGATGAAAAATATATCACGGAAAACGCCTTCGATAACCCGAAGTTTGTCGAGGATGTGGTGAGAGATATCGCGGAAATGTTATCAAAGGATACGAACATCACGTGGTTTGCGATCGAGGCGGAAAACTTCGAGAGCATACACAACCACAGTGCGTACGCGTATCTTGAAAGAAATAATGAAGGAGGGAGTGTATGAAAAAAATTATTATTCTGTGCTTTGCGATATTCATTGTATGTGCCGGGTGCGCGGCCTTTCAAAAACACATCGGAACCGACAACTCCTCCGAAAACAGGAAGGTTCCAATCAGTCATTTTACGGCTTTCCTGACGTTCCGATACCCAAGGAACTTGACATCGTAAACGACAGGAGCTTTGTCTACGAAACGCCTAGCTTCAAGGCGGGTGTACTTTTCTTCAGCGGCAATGTCGGACGTCACGTCTCTTGAAAACTATTTCAAGATCAACATGCCAAGAACGGGTGGAGATATATCAACAGCTTCAGGTACAAGGACAGTAGTCCTCAATTACGTTAAAGATGACAAGACCTGCAAATATCAAGATGTCCCGCGGCGCGTTTCCAGACCGAAGTGGAAATCTGGGTCGGACCCGCCGACAAGGGGACCATTCAGAGACCGGCCCCGAGGCAATGGACAAAAATAAGTGATAAATGTGCACACAATCGAGAGCATCTTTGAAATGGATATGATCAAGGATGCTCTCGATAGAGAAGACATCCCCTACACGATCAAGGAACATAAAGACACCGCCTATGACGGTCTTTTCATCCTTCAGAAAGGTTACGCGACGCTCTATGTCGAGGAAAACGACAGGGAGCACGTCCTGGCCCTTGTAAAACGCATCAGAAGCCTTCCCTATGTGGCATATTCAAAAGATTGATCCCTTCCGGCTCATTGACGGCATAACGTTCGTCACCTTTGTGGGGGGCGGGGGCAAGTCAACCTTGATCGAACACCTCGCCCGCTCATGTCTTGCGCGACAAAAGACCACAGCAATTACCACGACAACGAAGATCTTTGCCCATGAACCTTACAGGCTCTTTGACGACTACCTCAGCGGGGTCCGCGGAGCCCCCTTCATAAGGATAGGCAAGACCGTCGAGGGCGGCAAACTGACGGCGCTTGCCTTCGAAGAGATCGAGGCTCTCGGCAGTGATTTCGACACGGTCCTCATAGAGGCCGACGGTGCCAAGGGCCGTCCGCTGAAATACCCCGCCCGGCATGAACCGGTCATCGCACCCTTCTCGCAGAGGGTCTTCATCGTGGCCGGGCTCGACGCCCTCTTCCAGCCATTCCGCGACGCCGTCTTTCGCCATGAGCTCTTCCCTTGTGAGACCGGTAACGAAGCGCCCCGCCTCGTATACCCCGACGTCTTCATCCGTTTCTTTTCCGATGACGCTCTCCTGAAGGGCACCGGCAACATCCCCCGCACCATCGTCCTCAACAAGTACGACTCCTTCCGTCACCGCCATATCGCTGTCATGCTGATGAAAAAGATCATGCAACGAACAGGCATCACGGAAGGCCTCATAACGGGATTGAAACACGGGGTGTTTTACAGGATGAAGTATATAAACCAGGTTATAGGTCATAGGTTATAGGTCATAGGAAAAACCATGGTTTGTCTGGTTTGTCTGGTTTATAAATAACTAAAGAAACATTAGAAACTAAAGAAACCAGAAAAACCGATCCCTCACCCATAACCCATCACCCATCACCTATTTGCTTGCCTTTTTCCCTTGCTTTTTGTCCAATATATTCATATATTTATCACCATATGGACAAACCGACCATTGCTTCTGTCACATTGGCGGATATCTATCTCGAACAGGGCCACATAGAGAGATCCATCGAGATATACGACGAACTCGTGAAGAGAGAACCACATAACGCATTTTATAAAAAACGTCTTGCGGGCCTGAAAAAAGAATGGAAGAGCGGCCACAAGAACCCGGGTGCGCTCAGGAAAATACTGAAAAAGAAATTATGGTAACAATGACACGACAGGCACGAATAGAGAACATTCAGAACCTTATCACGGAAGACGGCCTTGACGGATGCGTCATAAAAGGGATGGACAACATATTTTACCTGACCGGTTTCAGGGGCTCCGAAGGAACGCTTCTCGTTACAAGGGGAGATATCATCCTCATCGTCGATTTTCGCTACATCACCCATGCGAAAGAAGTGACGAAAAATGTTCATATCGTCGAGATCAAGCAAAAACAGGACGCGCTTTATGGCCTTTGTAAAAAATATGGCATTTCGCAGCTCGGTTTTGACGGTGCCAACGTCCCTTACAACATCTACAGATCATGGTCCGACAATCTTCCCGGCGTCAGTCTTGTCCCAATGAGCAATGCCGTAGAGGAACTGCGGAAGATCAAGGAGCCGGAAGAGATCATGGCTGTCACTGAAGCCATCAGGGTTGCTACACAGGCCTTCACCGACATCCTGGGCCTCATTGGGCCCGGCAGAACGGAAAGACAGATCGCGGGCGAGCTCGACCACGCCATGCAAAAACGTGGGGCACAGGGGCCCTCCTTCCCTACCATTGTCGCCTCGGGATTACGCGGTGCGCTGCCCCACGCGGAACCCACCGATAAAAAACTTGAAAATGGCGAGACGGTGATAATCGATTTCGGCGCACTCGTTGCCGGTTACTGCAGCGATGAAACGGTAACGGTCTGCCTGGGCGACATCCCTGACAAGGTAAAGGAGATATACACCATAGTCGACGACGCCCGCAAGCTTGGGATAAGCAGCGCCCGTGCCGGCATGACCATCAGACGGCTCGATGATATCGTCCGCGGATACATCGAAGAAAAAGGCTACGGCGACTTCTTTCGTCACGGCGTCGGACACGGCGTGGGTATTGCCGTCCATGAGGCGCCCGGGATCAACAGCGTTGCCGAAGGGATCCTCGAAGAGAACATGGTCGTCACCATCGAGCCCGGCATATACCTGCCGAATATCGGTGGCGTCAGGCTCGAAGATATGGTACTAATAACTGGAGACAAACCGCGTGTTCTGACTCACATCAGGAAAGACATGATGAAGATGTAGAAACTTGAGGACAGGTCTTACGGTTTTTTTTACGCAGGAGGAACACATGATCATCGACACAACAGAATTCAGGAAGGGCCTCAGAATTCTTCAGGATAATGAGCCGTTCACCATTGTGGAGTTTCAGCACGTAAAGCCCGGTAAAGGCGGTGCTTTTGTGAGGACCAGGCTCAAAAGCCTCATTACCGGCAATGTTCTCGACAAGACCTTCAGGTCAGGCGACAAGATGGAAGTCCCGGACATGGAAGAAAAACAGATGCAGTTCCTCTACAAAGAAGGCACCAACTATTATTTCATGGACGAGGTCACCTATGACCAGATCTTCATCGAGGAAAAAAGTCTCGGCGACACGAAGAACTACCTCAAGGAAAGCATGGTCATTACAGTGCTCTTTTACAAAGGGAAGACCCTCGGCGTCGACATGCAGAACTTCGTTAACCTCCTCGTGACCCAGACCGAACCTGGCATCAAGGGCGATACCGCCCAGAACGCAACAAAACCGGCGGTCCTCGAAACGGGCCATACCGTCCAGGTCCCCCTGTTCGTCGAAGAAGGTGATGTCGTAAGGATCGATACGAGAACGGGTGCGTACATAGAGCGCGTAAAGAAATAGGGGCATTATGCTGATAACCTTCGAAGGCATCGAGGGGAGCGGAAAAACAACCCAGATCGAGCTCCTCTGTGACTACTTAAAAAAGAAAGGCCAACCGATAATACAAACAAGGGAGCCGGGCGGGACCGGCTTCGGCGAGGCCCTGCGGGCTGTCCTCCTGAAGAAAGGCATGGATGTCTTTCCCCTGTCGGAGCTTCTCGTTTTCATGGCCATGAGGGCGCAGCACGTGGAAGAGGTCATCCTGCCGGCGCTGCAGGACGGCAAGATCGTCATATGCGACCGTTTTGTCGATGCAACGTACGCGTATCAGGGATATGGCAGAAAGATAGACCTCGGCGTCATCGAGACCCTGAACAGGCTCGTTACGAAGGGAACACGGCCCAACCTCACGATCCTCATGAACGTATCTGCCGAGAGGGGATTGAAGCGCAAGGCGGCATCTTCCCCAATGGACAGGATAGAAGAAGAAGATATATCCTTTCACCAGAAGATAAAAAAGGCCTACGAAAAGCTCGCCAAAGAAGATCCCAAGCGGTTCTTCGTCGTCGATGGCTCTCTTAAGGCCGACGCGATCCATCTGATCGTCCGGGAAAAGGTAAACAACGTTCTGAAAAGTTATGGCGTTTGACGACATCATCGGCCACGAGCGGCAAAAGCGTCTCCTCGCGTTCCTCATGGAACACGGGAACATCCCCCATGCATTTTTGTTCTGCGGGCAGGAAGGGATCGGTAAAAGAAAGATGGCCTTCGAGTTCGCCAGGCAGCTCTTCTGCCAGAAGGGAACAGGCTGCGGCCAGTGCCGTCCATGTATGAAGCTAGATCGGGGAAGCCATCCGGACCTTGTCATCATCGAACGCGAAGGTTCGATAGGCATCGACAACTCCCGCATGATAGCAAAAGAGATATCAGAGCGTCCTTACGAGAGCGATAAAAGGGTCATAATTATCAATAATGCTGAAACGATGACCATAGAGGCGGCAAATGCACTTTTGAAGACATTGGAAGAGCCGCCGCCTTATAATCATTTCTTTATCATCACTTCTTCGGAGCGGGAGATCCCCATGACGATCCGCTCGCGGTGCAACCGCGTCGCTTTTTCACCTCTCAGCGGGGGGCAGCTCGAAACATACTTCACGGACCTGGGCGGCGTCGAGGCGAATCAGGCCAGGCTCCTGTCCTCTATCTCCTTCGGCAGTATCGGCTGCGGTCTTTTCTGGCAGGATGAGAGCAATTTCTCTCTGAGGGGAAAGCTTGCCAGGGCCGTATGCGGAGAAACGAAGGGTTTCGTCGCTGTCTCTTCGCTGGCAGAGAAAGCATCGGCCACGGACAAAAGTGTTCCCATGTACCTGACCTTTCTTCTTTCATTCTTCAGAGACCTCTTCGTTAAAAAAACAACGGGTGAAATGTCGTTCGTTATCAACACCGACCTTGAAGACCTTCTCGACTCGGCAGCGGCCGACCTGCCATGGATCGAGGGATCAATGAAAAGAATACAGGAAACCATGCGCGTAATGCGGTATAATGTTAACCGATGGCCCGTATTTGAAAATCTTCTTATTCACGTTGTGAGGGAATAGGCAATGAAAAGTTGTTATGTAAACATCGATAGACTGACAGGCATTGTAGAGCTCGAAGCGCTCGACGACATAAAGATCGGTGACCACGTCATCAGCGAGCTCGAAAAAGGTACCTGCCTCGGAACCGTCATTTCGGAACCGATAGATACGATAAGGGAAGGTCTCAAAAAGATCGGCAGAAAGGCAACCGAGCAGGAAGTAAAAGAGCATTCCACCCTCAAGGAGAAGGAAAAATACGCCTTTGATTTTTGCAAAAAGAAGATCCGGGAAATGGCCCTCCCAATGAAGCTGCTATCCACCGAATACCTCTTCGGCGGTACGAAGCTCCTTTTTTATTTCATCTCCGAAAACAGGGTCGACTTCCGCGAACTTGTCAAAGAGCTGGCAAAAGAGTTCAAGATCAGGATCGAACTGAGGCAGGTGGGCGTTCGCGACGAAGCCAAGATCATCGGAGGGCTGGGCAACTGCGGCAACACCGTATGCTGCAGAAGGTTCCTCAACAACTTTTCCATAGTATCCATCAAGATGGTCAAGGAACAAAACCTTGCCCTCAATCCCTCCAAGATATCCGGTATCTGCGGAAGGCTTATGTGCTGCCTCGCTTACGAGTACGAAACATACGTTTCCTGCAAGAAGAACTTCCCGAAGATCGGCAAGAGGGTAAAGACACCACAGGGCGAAGGCAAGGTAGTAAAGCATAATGCCCTGACCTCGACCCTGTCGGTCCAGCTTGATGACGGCAAAGAGATAACGCTGTCGGTCAAGGATGTCTCGATAGCGGAGCCGGGAAAGAACCAGCAGATCCCAAACCCTAATGAACAGATAAAAAAACAATCACCAAATCCCAATAACCAAAAAAAGGGCAACAACCAATGACCAAATCCCAATGACCAATTAAAAGGATTCTCATTTTGGATAAAAAATACTACATTACGACGCCCATCTATTATATCAATGATGTTCCCCACATCGGGCATGCCTATACGACCATAGCGGCGGACATCATGGCCCGTTACAAAAGGCTCGGGGGATACCGGGTCTTCTTCCTGACCGGCACCGATGAACACGGCCAAAAGGTGGAAAAGGCCGCCGAACTGTCGGGCGTCCATCCCAAAGAACATGCCGACTCGATGGTCGATCGCTTTACCGACCTCTGGAAGGCCCTCAACATATCCAACACGGGCTTTATCAGGACAACGGAGGAACGCCATAAGAAGGTTGTCCAGCATATCTTTCAGAAGGTCCGGGAAAAGGGCGACATCTATCTCGGCGAGTACGAGGACTGGTACTGCGTTCCCTGCGAAGGGTACTACACGGAACTGCAGCTCAAGGACGGCCTGTGCCCCGACTGCCTGAGGAAACCGGAGAAGCTCAAGGAAGAAAGCTATTTTTTCCGTATGTCAAAATATACTCAACCCCTGCTTGACCTGCTTGAGAAGCACCGTGATTTCGTCATGCCCGAGATACGCTACAACGAGGTGGCCAGCTTTGTAAAGGGCGGCCTGCGCGACCTCTCCGTCAGCAGGACAAGTTTCAGCTGGGGTATCAATGTGCCCATGCACGATCAACACATCGTCTACGTCTGGTTCGATGCCCTTACCAATTACCTGACAGGCATCGGCTTTCTTGAAGATGAGGACCAGTTCAACACCTTCTGGCCCTGCGACGCCCACCTGATCGGCAAAGACATCCTCCGGTTCCATGCCGTTTACTGGCCGAGCTTTCTCATGTCCTACGGCCTTGAGCCGCCGAAGCATATCATCTCCCACGGCTGGTGGACGATCGAAGGTCAGAAGATGTCCAAATCCCTGGGTAACGTCGTCGACCCTCACGAGGTGGTCAATATATATGGCGTCGATGAATTCCGCTTCTTCCTCTTCCGTGAGGTCCCCTTCGGCCTTGACGGCGATTTTTCAAAACATGCCGTCGTTCATCGCATCAACGGCGACCTTGCCAACGACTTCGGCAACCTGACAAGCCGCAGCGTCACCATGATCGGCAAGTTCCTGAAGGGCACGATAGAAACACCGGAGAAAAAAAGCGGCATGGACGATCATGTCGAAGAGATGGCGATGAAGCTCATCGCCGAATATCAAAAGGAAATGAATGTCTTTGCCTTCCACAAGGCCCTCGGCAGCGTCTTCGAGATCATTTCCATACTTAACAAATACATCGATTCCGAGGCGCCATGGAAACTGGCCAAAGAAGGTGACCCGCGCATCAAGACGGTCATGTACAATCTCTGGAACAGCATACGGATCGTGGCTGTCCTCTTCTATCCCTTCATGCCCCAAAAATCCCAGCTGATCTGGAATGCGCTGGGCATCGGCAAGGCGATAGAAGAGATAAACCTTGATGAGGAAATGCGGTTCTATACCCCATCTGACATCGCACCGATCGATAAGATAGCACCCATCTTCCCCCGTATCGAAGAACAAGGATAATGGCCTTCACACCACTGCAAAAGACACTCGCAAAGGTCCTGAAAGGTTATCGCATCAACGATATGGAATCGATCAGGATCTTTTCGCTCTGGAGGGAGATCGTCGGGGAAAAAATGGCAGACCACTCCCAGCCGGCAAGGGTCACGAACAGCATCCTCTACGTGGAGGTAGATGATCCGGTCTGGCTGACCCAGTTGAGATACATGAAGATCGATATCCAGGACAAGATAGAAGAGAAGCTGAAGAAAAACACAATCAACGATATCCGATTTTACCTGAAGAATGTGGAATAGAAAAAGGTTTCAGGTTTCAGAGTTTCAGGTTTCAGGGTCCTGTTTCTTTCTTTATCATTTCCAGGATTTCCCTGTACGGCAGGCCTTTCGCGTCGGCTATCGCCTTTACATCGTCGAATTCAATGTGCGTTTTAACAAGTTTCCCGTCGCTGTCGAAACCTTTTTTGACTCGCACAGGCCCGTAGGATGTTGCAAACACATGCTCTTCCCTTTTGAGCACACGCCTGAAATTTCTGTGGAAACGCATACCGAAGGTGGTCGTTTCCGCGAATATCATCTCAACGATCTTCTCAAGTTCCCCCCGGTCCGTCGTAACGCTTAGCCGTATACCCATCCTGCCCTTCTTCATCGAGACAGGGAAAAAGAGGACATCCAGCGCGCCGGCACTTCGGATCCTGCCGGCAACGGCGCCCATGTATTCCATTTCCATGTCGTCGAGGTCCGTCTCTATGACCCAAACCTCCTCGTCGTATGAAGGGTCGTCGCTTTCACCAACGAAGATTCTGAGGACATCGGGCCGTGAAGAGTTATATGTTCCGACGCCGTTGCCCCTGTGCAGGGTCCTGAAAGACGGCGCCCTTGCCCCGGCCTTCGCGTAGTTAGCCACAATAGCGGCCCCCGTCGGGGTTGTAAGCTCGAGGGGTTCTTCGTAAAAAACAAGATGATGATCGCCGAGGATCTCCAGCGTTACCGGCGGAGGGTTGGGGATCGAACCGTGAGATGTTCTGATCGTGCCGCTCCCGCAGGGTACGGGGCCGCAGAACACCTTTCCGGCGTTGAAATATCGAATGCCGTAAGCGACGCACATAAGGTCGATGATCGTATCGATATGGGACAGTTCATGAAGGTGGAGCTCATCACGCGAGACCTCATGGATCTTCGACTCAGCTGCAACTATGATGGAAAGCATGCCCAGCGCATCATCCCTTACGGCCTTCTCAGCGTCGATGCCGCCTATGATCCCCTCCATCTCGTTTATCGTAAAGTGCCTTCCGGAAGGACCTATCTCAAGATGGACCCCATTGATGACACCCTGTGTGAGCCTGACCGGTCTTACCGTCGGCACCTGACCGGGTATCTTTCCGATCAGGGCCTCCATCTCCGCAAAGGGCACTCCCGCGTCGATGAGGGCGCTTATCATCATGTCGCCGCTGATGCCGAATATGGGGTCTATGTAAAGTATCTTCATAAGCGGTTAATAAGTGTCGCGAAATAGGCCGCGCCGAAACCGTTGTCGATGTTGAAAACGGAAACGGTGGAACATGAATTGAGCATGGCCAAAAGAGCTGTGAGCCCGCCGAAGCTTGCCCCGTAACCTACGCTTGTCGGCACACCGATAACGGGGACACCCACTATACCGGCAACGATGGATGGGAGGGCCCCCTCCATGCCTGCGGCCACGATTATGACCCTGGCTTTCTTCAGCAGCGGGAGGTTCTGAAAAAGGCGATGGATCCCGGCAACCCCTACATCACAGAGCTTTTCGGTTTCGTTACCGAAAAAGACGGAGGTGACATAGGCCTCCTCAGCCACCTTGATATCGCTCGTTCCGGCGGATATGACAAGAATGGTGCCCTTGCCTTCCGGAGCCCGGTCCTTTCTGATAAAGAAACACCTTGCGTCTCCGTTGTATGTCCCGTCGTGGAACCTGCCGACAAGGGCCAGGCCCGTTGCGGCATCAATGCGCGTCACGAGGACATCGAGGTCATTGCGCTTGAAGGAGGAGACAATATCGGATATCTGTTCAAGCGTCTTGCCTTCACCGAAGACAACCTCCTGAATGCCCTTGCGGAGTACCCTGTGGTGATCGATCTTGGTATGTTCAAGGTCTTCGTAGGGCAGGTCCTTGAAACGCTCATAAGCATCTTCCGCGGAAACCTTGCCGTCCCGCAGTGCCGTTAGGAGTTCTATGATCTTCTGATCGATCACGGAAGGCCTCCTGCGGAGGCCTTAGGGCTAAGGGATAAGGGCTGAATCCTTTCTTTCATCTTCTTACCTCTTTTCTTCCCCAAAGGCATGTTTGATTATCCTTATCTCATCACCGTCGATGCCGACCACGTCAAAGCGTATCCTGCGGTCCGCTTTGTACCGGTTCACTTTCAGGTAAAGTTGCGCGGAGCGTATTATATGCCGTTTCTTCCTGTCGTCGATGGCATCGAAAGAAATACCGAAAGACCGACTCTTGCGTCTCTTGACCTCCACGAAGACAAGACAGTCGTCTTCTTCGGCGATGATGTCGATCTCGCCGAACACGCTCCTGTAATTCGTGTCGATGATCCTGTAACCTTCCTTCCTCAATGCCTTCGCAGCCAGGTCCTCTCCTTCCTGCCCCGTTATGCGCTTATCGGACACAGTACTCCTTCACGCCCCTGAACGTCCTGCGATGGATCGGGGTAACCCCGAAGTTCTCAATGGCGGCGCGGTGTTGTTTCGTTGGATAACCCTTGTTCTTTTTGAAGTTGTATTGCGGATAAATATGGTCATATGCATCCATCGCCCTGTCCCGGACAACCTTCGCGATGATCGAAGCGCTCGCCATAAAAAAACATTTGCGGTCGCCCTTGACAACGGGGCGTGCCTTGGGGTAGTTCTTGAGCCCGCGGTTCCCGTCGACAAGTATCAGGTCGGGATCTACCCCGGTCGCTTCAAGGGCCCTCTCCATGGAAAGGAGGCTTGCCTGAGGATATTTATCGCGTCAATCTCTTCATGGCTTGCCATGCCTATGCCGACACTCAGCGCGTTGTCCATGATCCATGAAAAAAGACTGACCCTCTCCTTTTCTTTCAAAAGTTTCGAGTCAGTAACACCGCGTTTGATCTTCCGGTAAGTTTTTCCAGATAACACAGGAAGAAACCACCGGGCCTGCGAGCGGTCCCCGGCCGGCTTCATCAATTCCGCCTACAAGACCTGTAAGCAGGCAGATCATTGGTCCATTAGTCTCTTTTTTCTTTGAGCTTTGCCGCTTTTCCTCTGAGGTCTCTCAGGTAAGAAGAGCTTGGAACGTCTGATCTTGCTCTTGCTCGATCGTCTCTATCCTGTCGATAAGCGGTGAATGCATGGGAAATGTCTTTTCGACCCCGACGCTGTAGGAGACTTTCCGCACCGTAAAGGTGGCCCTTGTGTTGCCGCCTCTTTTGCGGATAACAACGCCTTCAAATACCTGGATCCTCTCTTTGTCGCCTTCAAAGATCCGGGTATAGACCTTTGACGTTATCGCCAACCATGACCTCAGGGAGGTCGAGTCTCATATGCTCTTTTTCAAGTAAATCGACCATCTCATTCATTGCTTCCTCCTCTTTCACCAAAAATTCTATCAAGAATGATCCCCAGTGCTACCCTCAGAGAGAGATGATTGTAATCACCCTTCCCTTTGATGGGAACAAGCATTTTGTCACAACTGTCCACTGCTTCGTCGGCTAAGGCCCCATCCTGTCCCAAAGAGCACAAGAGCCGGCCTCGTTTCCTTCTCAATGAAACTCATTCAGTTCACTGATAGGTCATGACTTATTCGGCCTTTCCCGCGATGATGTGCCCACAACAAGCGGCCTCCCTTCTTCACCGATATCATCTATCATTTCCTGAACGGTGCTCTATAATCCGCACCTTTTGTAACGCTTCACCCCGTGCGGGATTGTATGTCGCACCATATCCGTGAATCCAGTGGTGGATAAGCTTCTCAGCAATTTCACGCTGTTTCGCAAGAGGCGTTACAATATAGCATAAGTCAATACCAAAAGTCATGCATGTTCGTGCAATATCATGTATTTCCAGGTTCGTGACACTCGTTGCCACAATATCGCCATGTTTATCATAGACAGGGTAATGGATAACCCCGATGCTTACATTATTCAGGTGATCTCCTCCATGACCTCTCTCATGAACTTACTGTCTTCCTTTTCGGGCTACAAAACCATTGAGAAGATCGGGCCGTTTGAGGATCGTTTTTCTGATTGCCTCTTTTCTGCGCCACTTCCGTATCTCTTCGTGGTTCCCGGAGAGCAGGACCGACGGCACTTCCATACCCATAAATGTATCGGGCCTCGTATACTGCGGATATTCAAGGAGAGGTTCCCTGAAACTTTCGACTGTAATCGATTCTTCGTTGCCAAGGACACCGGGTATACATCGGGATATGGCATCTATCAAGACAAGAGCGGGGAATTCTCCTCCGGAAAGCACGTAATCGCCCGACGGAAATTTCCTCGTCGATAAAATCAAGCACCCGTTCATCAACACCTTCATAGCGGCCGCATACAAGACAGATATGAGGAAAGTTTTGAAAGCCGCTCGGCCGTGAACTGGTCAAAAGGTCCTGCCCTGCGGCGTCAAAAGAACAAATTTCGGCTTTCCCAGCGTCTCTTCGACATGCTTCATGGCCTTATAGATGGGCTCTACCTTCATGACCATGCCCGGACCGCCGCCATAGGGGCTGTCATCGCAGGTCCTGTGGATGTCTTCGGCAAAATCCCTGATATTGATGATATTAAAATCTGATGGCGCCTTTATCGACGGCTTTTTTGATGATGCTTTCCGTGAGGGGCGACTCGAAATATACCGGGAAAAAGCGTCAGGACGGAAAACATCATCAGGGCAAGGCCTCCTTCATCGATCACGGACAACACCTTCTTTCACATCTATTTCCATGATAAAACCTTCCACCAGGGGGACCATGAGTTCCTTTTCTCCTGTCAACGACAAGGACATCGTTGGCGCCGGTAGCGAAGTATCGATTCTACTGAGCCTAGCTTTTCTCTCCTTCATGTTTATAACATCGAGCCCGATGAGCTGGTACTCGTAATATTCACCGTCTTCCAACGGCAGGGAGGTCTTCTTCCCGGACAAAGAGCTCTTTGTCTACGAGAGAAGGAGACCTCTTCAGCACTTCTTACACCTTCAAACGTGATGTAAATAAAATTTTTCTGAAACCTTACCCCTAGGCGGTTTAATTTCAGTCTTTACATTATCCTTTACAACAAACAATGAGGTGTATCGAAGAAAATCTTCTTTCACCTCATTGTAATAGTAAAACTTAACTTCTCCCCGCATGCCGTGTGCTGACACTACTTTGCCGACAGGGACCCACTTCATCATTCAATAATTTCGAGTACCGCTCTCTTTTTGACTTTTGTTGAGGCCGCGCTCAAGATCGTCCTCATAGCCCGAGCGGTTCTGCCCTGTTTTCCGATGACCTTTCCGAGATCGTCCTTGGCAACATTGAGCTCGATAACCGATGTCTTTTCCCCTTCGATTTCAGCGACACTCACCTGATCGGGACTGTCTACCAACGCCTTCGCAATGAACTCGATTAGCTCTTTCAACACAGCTCCACCTCCGTCAGTTTTATGAAAACTCCTTTAAAACCCCTTCCCTTTTGAATAGACTCTCAACGGTCTTTGTGGGCCTTACCCCTTTTTCATACCAGGCTTTGTATTTTCTCTTTGTCGAGGATTACCTCTGCAGGATTTTTCAACGGATCGTAAGATCCTACCTTCTCGATAAACCTGCCGTCTCTCGGAGATCTTTCATCAGCCACTACAATCCTGTAAAAGGGTTTTTTCTTTGCACCGAACCTCGTCAATCTGAATTTTACCGCCAAAATTGCCACCTCCTATCGGAATAGTTGTTGTCTCTGGAGGCCTTTCATGCCTCCCTTTGTGAGTTTCTTTGATCATCTTTTTTGTTTCCATGTACTTTTTCAAAAGCTCGTTCACATCCTGGACCTGCGTTCCGCTTCCTTTTGAGATGCGCAGCCTTCTGCTCGCCGTCGATAATGTTCGGGTGGATCCTTTCTTTCGTTGTCATGGAGCTGATAATGGCCTCTGTCTTTTTTATGTCCTTTTCCGCTTCGGCAAAATTGATGGCGCCTTTGAGCTTACCCATACCGGGGATCATGCCGATGATCGATTCCAGTGAACCAAGCTTTTTCATCTGCTTGATCTGGTCACTGAAATCTTCCAGGGTAAATTCGTCTTTTCTGAGCTTGCGCTCAAACTCGCGGGCCTCTTTCTCGTCGAAGATTTCCTGCGCCTTTTCCACAAGAGAGACAACGTCGCCCATACCGAGTATCCGTGATGCCATCCTGTCGGGGAAAAAAGGCTCCAGCGCGTCGAGCTTCTCACCGGTGCCGATGAACTTGATGGGCTTGCCCGTTACGGCCTTGATGGATATTGCCGCGCCGCCTCTCGTATCGCCGTCAAGTTTCGTGAGGACAATGCCGTCGATGCCGAGCTTTTCGTTGAAAGTGCCGGCAATGCTTACCGCGTCCTGACCGGTCATGGCAGTCGAGGACAAGGAGCGTTTCTCTGGGGTTCAGATACTTTCTTCTGCTCGATGACCTCATTCGACCATGTCATCGTCAATGTGGAGACGGCCGGCTGTGTCAACGATGAGCGTGTCGAAGCCGTTGTTCATGGCGTATGTCTTCGGCTTCTTTGCAGATCGTGAGGGGGTCTTTCATCACTGCCATGGTGAAGGCCTCTACATTGATCTGCTTTCCCGAGCTTGACAAGTTGTTCGATGGCGGCCGGCCGGTAAATGTCGGTAGGAACGAGCAGTGGTTTGCGTCCTATCTTTCGCAGATGGAGTGGCGAGTTTTGCGGCAGGTTGTCGTTTTACCGGAGCCCTGAAGACCGATGAGCATGACCGCGACAGGCGGCGAGCCGGCAACGTCGAGGGGCTTGTTGGCGCTGCCGAGGAGCTCGCACAGTTCGTCATAGACGATCTTGATGAACTGCTGGCCCGGGGTGATGCTCGTGAGCAACATCTTCGCCCATGGCCTTTTCTTTCACCTTTTCAAGGAAATCCCTGGCCACCTTGAAGTTGACGTCCGCTTCAAGGAGCGCGACCCGGACTTCGCGGAGGGTATCCTTGATATTGTTTTCGGTGAGCTTCCCGTATCCTCGGAACTTCTTGAAGGTCGATTCAAATCTTTCTTGTAATTTCTCGAACATATAATTTGTGGTATATTGTAATTGAAATATCCGAGATAGTCAATGTTAATTAAGGGTTATCCATCAATGATTACCTTGTTTTACAAAGAAGGGTCCGGGATTCAGGGCTTAAGGGTATAGAGAAAATCAAAAGCGTAAGATGATTTTAAATACATTTGTCTTTTGTTGTTTTTCTCTGGCCCCTGAATCCTTAAGTCCTGAATCCTGTCTCTTCTCAATCCTGAGCCCTTAGCCCTTGAATCCTATTTTATTCCCAGATACCTCGCCGGGTTCTCGCTTGCGGCCCGCTCTACGGTATCGCGATCAAATCCGAGTTCGATGAGCCGGCCCGCGCAGTCCGTCAGGGCCATGGAGCCCCCGATGGGCCTGCCGTTTTTGCCTGTGACCGCACTGCGTGATGCGTCTGTCGTCGACCCCCTGACCGTATCGGAAACGAGAATGATGCGCCGGCGGTCCTTCATCCGAAAGATGAGCTCCAACGTCTTCGGGTGCAGGTGATAGGGATCGGCGATGACCTCGGCATAGACATCGGGGTTTGTCAGACCGAAACCTGCTATACCGGGCTCTCGGTGGTGAATGCCTCGCATGGCATTGAAGATGTGCGTGATGCCGCGGGCACCGGCTTTAAAACCGGCTTCGGCCTCGCTGAAGGTCGCGTCGGAATGGCCCATGCTGACAACGATACCGGCATCGACAATTGTTTTGATGAGCTTCGCAGCCCCTTTCAGTTCCGGCGCGACGGTTATGATCCTGACAACCTTACCGAACCCTTCGATAAGCCTCTCGCAGTTTACAACAGTTGCCGGCAGGAACGATCCTTTATCGAGCGCCCCCGCCCTTGCCGGATTGAGAAAGGGCCCTTCGAGGTGGGCACCGAGAATCATGGCCGCCTCCGGGCCAGGACTTTCTGATCCCTTTTCTTGCTGACTTTCCATCGCCTTCATCACCGCTGTAATATCGGTCCGCATCTGATCGATGGATGATGAATATATCGTGACAACAATAGCGCCAACACCAAACTCTCCGTGGAGCCGCGCTATTTTGAGGAGGTCCGAAGGGCGGGCTCCCCTCGAGTCGCAGCCGCTAAAACCGTGGGTGTGGACATCAATGATACGCATGGATGATCTCTTTTTCAACATCGCTTATCCGGTAATTATACAACATCTCGACAAAGGGAGGATACTTCAGCGGGTCTGTATCCATACCAAAAAGGTGGCTCTTGCATGCACAATCGGAACATCCGAATCCCGGGACCGACCATTGTGATATCTTTTTAAGATCAGCCGCAAGGGCACATTCGATGTCCTCGCCGGTCCTGATCGCGAGCGCCTTGTAGAAAGAGGCATTTTCCCTGAGGTGGTCAATATGCCAGAACAGTTTTTTGCGCCGGCGGCCGTGACGTTCCATTCTCTTCGTGAGCGCCTTTTTCGCGGAACCCGCATAGAGATAATAACCCCTCTTGAAACTAACCTTTCCCAGGCCGCCCGCCAGGATCTCGGTGTCCTCTTCAAGCCTGAGGATGAGGATGTAGCAACCGCTGTCACGGTTCTTTTGTCCTATCATATCCCATGGAATGGCAAGCCTTTTGACGTGACCATCGAGAGACAGGTCCTTGTTCCATTTGAGCGCGACGGCCTCCAGGAAGATCCGGTCCCGGCATTTCAGAAAGGTCCGCGAAAAGATAAGGTCCGTATGATACTCGGGCATGAAATACTCCGCGTGGGGCCAATGGACCACAAAGAGAACACCGGCAGCCACTCCGGATGCCGCCAGTTGCAGAAGGCCTTCGAGATGGCGGCTTCCCCGCCTGGTGACAGCGTCGGGGAACATTGCAAGCCTGTCACCGAAAAGAGTGCAGTTCTTTACCTCCAGGACCATGTCCCGTCCGTCCTTTTTAAGCAGAAAATCGAACCTGCTGTCACCGAAGGTGGCCTCCCTTCTGATTATACTGGCATCCTCGAGGCCCGGCACCAGGGAGTTTTTCAGAAGCACTTCGGCAACATCGTTCGCCAGGTGGGTGTGGAGAAGGATCGGCACACCATTTTTCTCCATAGCCACGACGGTATAGGGGAGCTTCACTTCCTTCCTGTTGCTCGTAAGGTAGAGCGTGCATCCGGGAAAGAGGAGTTCCCAGAGCCGACCCGGGTTCGGCAGATAAGCTTCGACCGCTTCCCCGTCAAGAGCGCATTCTACGACAAAACGGTTGGGGCGTGAGATGAACTGGGCCTTTCGGGGCTTACCGTGAATGATCCGCATAGGGGATTATATCAGATTGCCGATCCTTTTGCCCATGGTAACAACGGTTGCTTTTTTGGGCAAACAGGATTATTGTTTTTCAAAAACCGAATGGGAGGTGGATACCATGCCCTGTGCCAGGTACGACCATCGATCGTGCGTGACGATCATGGCCGCCGTCTTTACGGTTGTGAGCCTGCTCTTGCCATGTCCCGTAACTTTCGCGGACATTACGGATAAAATGGCCGAATGCGTTCTAATAAAGAACGATGCCAAAAGGCTGCGCTGTTACGACGAGGCATCGGGACGAAAAACACAGGAGGCACCGAAACAACCCGACACGGTAAAGAATGTTGAAACACCGAAGACAACCAATGAAATTGCGACCGCGGCAAAAGAACCGGCCATACCGCCTCAATCGGTCATGGTCAGGCAATGGGACCTCGACGAATCAAGCAGGCAAAGGCAATTTGTCATAAGGCCATATCGTCCCAACTACATCCTTCCCCTCGCTTATAATACCTCCCCCAACCAGGACCAGAGCCTTGACGTCGACCCGAACGCCAGGGCGCAGAATACCGAGGTAAAATTCCAGATCAGTTTCAAGGTGAAGCTCTGGGAAGATATCCTGGGGAAAGACGTGGACCTCTGGTTCGCCTACACACAACTCGCATTCTGGCAACTCTACAACAAGGAATTTTCCGCCCCCTTCCGCGAAACGAATTACGAGCCCGAATTGCTCCTCAACTTCCGCACCAACTACGATCTGCTTGGCCTGAAAGGGAGGATCATCAATATCGGCCTCAACCATCAATCGAATGGCCGGTCCCAACCCCTCTCGCGAAGCTGGAACAGGATAGTCGCGAACTTCGGTTTTGAAAGGGACAGGTTCAATCTGCTCCTGAGAACATGGTACAGGATCCCGGAAACAACAAAAGATGACGACAACCCGGACATCGACAGGTACCTCGGATACGGCGAAATATGGGGTTACTATTTCTGGAACAAACACAGATTCGGCGCAATGCTGAGAAATAACCTGCGGCCCTCCGACAACAAGGGCGCCGTGCAGCTGGAGTGGAGCTTCCCCCTCATCGAGCATGTCAGCGGCTACGTGCAGTATTTCAACGGCTACGGCGAAAGCCTCATCGATTACAACAAGAGCGTGAACCGCTTCAGCATCGGCTTTATGTTGACGGATTGGTATTAGAAAGGCAGGGGCCAGGATTCGGGATACGGGGGACAGAGATAAGAAAGGCCGTGGCCCCTTAACCCTTTTACGCTTCACTGAAGATATGTGATAGAATGAATCCAATGCGTATGAACGAAAAGATCACATTGGGGAAATGGTCCGAAACCGGCATCGATGCGATGCTCTCGGAGGCTTCAAGGATTGGCGACACCGGGGCGCGCATCGCCTTTCTGTCCCGGCATTTTCTCGACACGCCTTATGTGGAATCGACCCTCGTCGGAGGCCCTGAAACACCCGAAGAATTTATTGTGGACCTTGCCGGGTTTGATTGCTTTACCTTTATAGACCATATCGAGGCAATGCGGCTTGCGAGTTCCTTCGCGGAATTTATGCAATGTCTGAGAAAGGTCCGCTACAAAGACGATATCGTCACGTATACAAACCGCAATCATTTCTTCACGGACTGGCGTGAATCTAACGGGCGCTTTGTGAGGGACGTCACTGCGATCATAGGGGAAGGAAGAACACGGCAAAGCAGAAAGACGCTCAACCTCAGATCGGACGGGGCCTTCTTTCTTGCGGGCATCACACCGCTGCCCCGGACGGTGGACTACATACCATCTGCATCAATTGACGGGGATGTCCTTGAGGGTCTTCAGGGCGGTGATTATGTCGGGATCTATACGGATACCGACGGACTCGATGTGTCTCACGTGGGGATAATCATCAAGGAAAACGAAAGGATATATTTGCGCCACGCTTCATCAGCGGCTGATTGCCGTAAGGTGGTCGATCGATTGTTCACTGTCTACATGAAAGAAAAACCCGGGGCCATTGTGTTAAGGCCTCGGGCGATATAAACCTCTTAAGGCTTACCGTAGGGCGCTTTTAGTGTTAACAGTGATATAATAAGGGTCCGGCCTGAACCGGACCCTCTTGTTCAGTGTTTAGCCTTTTGTTACGTTTGCCGCCTGAAGTCCCTTGGGACCCTTGACGACGTCAAAATTGACTTCCTGGCCTTCCGCAAGGGTTTTGAAACCGGAGTCCTGGATCGCTGAGTAGTGAACGAAAACGTCCACACCGTCATCCTGCGTGATAAAACCGAAACCCTTGGACTCGTTGAACCATTTCACAGTTCCTTTTGCCATCTTACTAAACCCCTCCTTGATAAATTTTTTGAAGGTTACGGAACTGTGTCATGGGGATGTTTAAATTTAAAGCAATGCATCACTACTGACAGCGACTTCCGAAACTTCGATTTCAGTATCCCACAGTATTAAAAAGGTGTCAACTGAATTTTATGAAGAATTTTTAATCTAAATAATCCGTACAAAAAATTGCGTTGCCATGAGAGCGGAAATCCCGCAGAGAACCATCCTGCCCTCATTGAGGGTACCACCGGGTCATGGCGTCTTGCTTTATTCCAGGGCAACGATCTCTCTTTTCAGGTACAGGACGAGGAGCAAGCCGGGAAGGGCGGCAACGGTGGTAAATAAAAAGAAGTTCGCCCATCCGATATAGGAAACGATATAGCCCGAGGTGGGCGATATGACGACGCGTCCAAGCACCGCCAGGGATGAAAGAAGCGCGAACTGCGTCGCGCTGAAACGCTTGTTGCACAGCGCCATGACAAAGGCGACGAAGGCCGTGGACCCCATCCCGCCGGAAAGGTTCTCGAAGGCAACGGCAACTATCATTGCGGTATAGCTCTTTCCGATCAATGCCAACGCCATGAAGGAAAGGTTCGACACCATCTGGAGAATGCCGAAATACCACAGTGACCTGAAGAGCCCCATCTTCACCATCAGCGTTCCCCCGAAAAGGGCGCCCACGATGGTGGCCAGGAGCCCCATGCCTTTATTGATGGTTCCCACATCCGTTGGTGTGAAATTAACGCCGCGTATGAGAAAGGCCGTGGACAGCGCGCCGGCGTACGCGTCACCCAATTTGTAGAGGATGATGAAGAGGATGATGATAACGGCCGATCTGCGGGAAAAAAAGTCCTTCAAGGGACCCCAGACGGCTTCCTGCATGGTCTTTGGCGGAACGATCTTGTGGTCCGGTTCACGTCCCGTAAAGGCGCCGAGCATTCCGAAGATCATAAAAAGGGCCATGAAGAAATAGGTGTTGCGCCACCCTATCCTATCGGAAAGTATGAGCGCCAGGGCACCGCCGACGAGCATGGCTATCCTGTACCCGAATATGAAGACCGCCACACCGAGGCCCCTCTCCCTGTCGGGAAGGACATCGGTCCGGTAGGCATCTATGACGATGTCCTGGGAGGCTGAAAAAAAAGCAACGACGAGGGCGATGACGGCAAGGGTAAGGGGCATGCTTCCCGGCGAACTGAGGGCCATGACTGCGATGCCTGTGAGGAGCAGAACCTGTACGGAAACGATCCAGCCGCGGCGCCGTCCCAGCCACGGCGGCACGAACCTGTCCATAAAGGGTGACCAGAGGAATTTCAGGGTGTAGGGAAGTCCGACAAGGGAGAAAAGGCCTATGGTCTTGATATCGATACCGGCCGTTGTGAGCCACGCCTGAAGGGTGCCGGCGGTCAGGGGCAGAGGCAGGCCCGATCCGAACCCCAAAAGTACCATGACCGCCATGCGGCGGTTCGTGAACGCCTGCAAATAGGGTGAGTTCTTCAGTCTGTTCCAGGTGTTTCCAGATGCAGCGCTATTGCCCATAAGAATTTTGCCTCACAGCCCCAACCGGTCGCTGATCTGAAGCATGGCATCGACGACTTCGGGGTCTATCCCCTGCGACATGAAGATCTTCTCGGCCTCGAGGCAATGCAGGTTGGGGTCTGCCCCGGTGACCTCAATGTCGATATCGTGAAGCAATCCCGCTATCCCCCATTTTTCGTCATCCTCACCGAGCCGCCTGGCAAGTGAACGCATTACCGCTTCAGCGGTATAACAATGGTTGAGCATACGCTCGTTCCTGACGTATCCCTTCAATAATTGATCGGCATCATCACGGTCCATATTCACGACATCAACCCCTTCTCAACGTCCTTTTTCCAGAAGCTCAATGAGGAGCCTGCCGGGCAAAAGGAAAAAAGATATCTTTGTCACGCCTTCGCAAGTACGTTCCAGGTTCTCATCATAGGCGGTGCAATCTGTCGGTGGAGAGACCATCTTGAAACCCTTTCCCTCAAGTTCTTTCGATACCTTTTCGATATCGTCCACTTCAAAACAGAGGTGATGCAGTCCGCCCCCGGTCTTTTTCAGAAAATTGTAGACCGCCGACCTCTCACCGATCGGTTCGAGCACCTCGAGGTAGATGTCGTCCTTTTCCCCCACGGGCACAAATGATGCATTGACGTTCTTATTGTAATCACCAACTGGCTTCGTTATCGTTTCGAAACCCATGGTCCTCAATGCCTTGACAAAATCTTCGATCCTTTCGACGACAAAACCGATATGGTCAAGCTTCATTCCCACGGCCTCACCTCCCCGGATATATTACCCGACAACAATCGTGATTGCCAGAGGAAATTGGGGAAACAGGATTCGGGGCTCGGGGCTCGGGGACAAGAGAAAAGATCAGTTTTTCTCTTAGCCCTAAACCCTTAGCCCTTAGTCCTTCTTCTTTTGTTTTTCTCTGGCCCCTGAGCCCTGAATCCCGAACCCTTATGGGATCGAAATAATCGGCTTGACGTAAAAAAAGCAACGCCCGGAATGTTGTTCCGGGCGTTGCTTTCACGTATTTGTTTACCGACACGATCTACATGTTTGCACAGTGGGAATGGACCGCCCTTCCATCTTCGTCGACAACTTCCATCTTTAAAATGGGGAATTTCGTGATGTTAAAATCCTGGGCGGCACATATGGGGTTGTTCTTCGTATTAAGGAACCAATCGCCTAATTTGGGTTTCCTGACTTCACCGGTTACAATGAACCTGATCTCACGTATCATCGTATTTGCCTCCTTTTTAAACGATCTCATGCCCATGTCTTCCTCCCCGGAAAGTATCGGGCATGCAGAAAAAGTAGAAGCAAATTCTTTGCTTCATCGTTACTGCACACTATTTTTCCGCACCACCCCCTAAGCATATGGCGTTCAAAGGTTTTCCGATCTTCGCTTTCGCGACCATGATTTTTTAGGTGAATCCCAGAAGCTGTCCATATATACACCCCACTGTGTATGCATATACGTATACACGACAAACCGGCCACAACAAATGATGTACGTCACACTTCAATAAAAAAGAGGGTAAGCTTAAAAGCCTACCCTCATGTTCGTCACTTTTTTTATGGAGCTTATGAGTTGAGGATCTTGTTCGCCCTTTCGTCCAGAACGTCGGTGATAAAGGGTATCCCCGTTTCTTTCTCGACTTCCCTGTTCGCGGCAAAGAGATCGCTCCTCGCGATGTCCCTGAGGTTGAATTTCCGTGCACCCGCCATTAGCTGCTGGAGGCCGGCGGCAAGCTTGTCGGCCAGGGTCCACATTGCGATGGCGCCGAAGGGGATGTTCTTCATCTCCTGCGCACCGACTTTCTTCTGCACATCGTAGTAACCTGCAAAGATCTCTTCCGCCGACGAACCGAGTTCCTTGACGGAAGGCGCCAGGTCATCCCAGTTGCCGTTGACCTTGGCCCTGTTGGCGGGCTTCAGGACGCCTTCGATGTTTGAACCCACGAAGCCGGGGATCATTGCCGCCCTGCCCATGCATATCATTTTTGTAAATGGTGCGCCCAACGCCAGGGCCTTGAAGATGTGATCTTCACGGGCGAGACCGCCAGCGAATGCAAGGTCTACGACCCTCTGGCCCTTCGCGGCAAGGACCGTCGCGTACTCATGCGCCTTGCTGTGAAGCAGGACCGACGGGACGCCCCATGATTCCATCATGTTCCAGGGACTCATGCCTGTTCCGCCACCGGAACCATCAATGGTAAGGAGGTCAAGTTTCGCATCGCTGGCAAACTTGATCGACATGGCAAGTGCTTCCATTCCGTAGGAACCGGTCTTCAAAGAAATTCTCTTGTAACCTATCTTACGCAGGTAATTGACGGACCTCATGAAGCTTTCCCTGACCTTTTCCGGGGATGAAAGATCGGTATAGCCAAGCCTGCTGTGACGGGCAAATGATTTGATCGCGCCGTGCTTAAATGCTTCCTGCACCTCCGGGATGGACGGATCAGGGTCGACGATATAGCCCCTGTTCTTCAGGAAAAGAGCGTAGTCGAGGCTGTCTACCTGGATCTCGCCGCCGATGTCCTTTGCGCCCTGGCCCCATTTCAGTTCTATAATAACCTTGTCCCCATATTTATCGATAACGTATTCGGCAACGCCGTTTCTCGTATCCTCAACGTTCATCTGGACTATGATCGCGCCATAACCGTCATAGTATTTCAGGAAGGTGTCTATCCTTCTGTCGAGTTCCGGAGCCTTTTCGATCTTTCCATTATTTATGACCGCCTGCTTGTCGATGCCCACAACGTTCTCGCCGACAACGATGGGGATGCCGACAAGGGCAGCGCCTGCGGCAAATGAATCCCAGTATTTTGCGGCAATAAATGTTGAGCCGAGGGCACCCGTCATGATGGGCAACCTCGTCTTTGTGATGACCTTTGATCCAAATTCCGATTCAATGTTCACATTAGGGAAGATGCAGTCGTCTGCGGTGTTCTTCAATCCTTTGGGAAGTCCTTTTACACCATAGAGATAACCCTGGATCCTCAGCGAGTTGTAATTCACACCAAAGTGTGTTGTATTGGCACTGCCTGCCGTTACCAGGCCAAAATCTCTCGGATAGAGGATCTTTCTGCCCTTCAGGCTCGACAACCATGTTTCACATCTGCCCTTGCAGTCCGCCCGGCACAACGTGCACAGACCTGACTCTGCGGGATTGCCGCGGTTCACGGTCCCGATCGCGTCATTTGTTTTCGGCCACTCTATCATGTCAACCTCCTTAAGTTTATTAATATATGGTAACTCTTTGCCATTACAACGGCAATATATTGCCGTTTAAATTCGCCTAATAATAACAATGCACAATATCCTTGTCAACCATATTTTGTGACATGTGGCCGTTCTTATGAATATTGTTGCAAAACAACAATCAATGAAGTATCATAGATCGTAACGGCAATATTGCCGTTAAGTATGTTTTTATTACCGAATAGGAGTTGTGTTCCATGAAAAAGAAAAAGGATCTGTTGATATTGAGCATCCTCCGGAACTCCACCGTACCGCTCACCGGCATAAAGATAGCCCAGGAACTCCAATCCCTGGGTCACGATATAAGCGAGAGAACGGTAAGGCTTTACCTCCAACGGATGGATGGCAGCGGCCTGACCAAACAGAGCTCAAAACGTGGCCACGAGATAACGGAAAAGGGCGAAAGCGAGCTCGATTCGTCCAAGATCATCGAGCGTGTCGGGTTCCTCTCCGCGAAGATCGACCGCATGACATACCAGATGAGCTTTGACCTCAATACAACGTCAGGCACTCTTGTCATCAACGTTACGATAGTCGATCCCCGTCAATTCGCGAAAAATATCGAATATATAAAACGTGTATATGCCGACGGTTATGCCATGGGCCGCCTCATGACCTTTCTTGCCCCCGGTGAATCCCTGGGCCACATTACCATACCGGAAGGTATGATCGGCGTCGGAACGGTATGTTCCATAACGCTCAACGGAGTACTGCTTAAACACGGTATTCCGACTGTTTCGCGCTTTGGCGGGCTTCTCGAGGTGGAGGACAAAAAACCCGTCCGTTTTGTTGAGATCATAATGTATGACGGCACGAGCATCGACCCCCTGGAGGTCTTCATCCGCAGTGGTATGACCAACTACATGGGGGCCGTAGAAACCGGAAGCGGCCGGATCGGGGCCAGTTTTCGTGAGTTCCCCGCCGAGAGCCGCGATCTCGTGGAACAGCTTGCCGAGAAGCTCAAAAGGATCGGTCTCGGTGGGCTCGTTCGTATCGGCCTTCCCGGCCAGCCGCTCCTCGACATCCCCGTCAATGAAGGCAGGATCGGCGCTATCGTCATAGGCGGCCTCAATCCCGTCTCCATCCTTGAAGAGAACGGTGTCAGGGCCTATTCACGGGCGCTCGCGGGGATAATCGACTTCAGCAGGCTCTTCCGCTATGAAGAGATGGAAAGCAGGATAAAGGAGTATTTGTAAGGCAGGGCCCAGGGCTTAAGGATTCAGGGGCCAGAGGGAAGTATTTTTTCTCTGGATCCTGAGCCCTGAACCCTGGATCCTGCTCTCCTGGCATTTTTGCCGAAACCCTAAACCCTGTTTTTCTTTTTTCTCTGACCCCTGAATCCTTGGCCCTTATCCCTTGTTTAAACCAGCAGTTCACCCTTCATAACCGTCACGGCCTTGCCGAAAAGGTGGACACGTTCACCTGCGAGGCGTACCCTTACCACCCCTCCCCGGGAAGATGCCTGGCAGGCTACAAGGTCATCCTTGCCGAGACGCCGGGCCCAAAAGGGCCCCAGGCAGCAATGTGCCGAGCCTGTAACGGGGTCTTCATTGACTCCCACCGCGGGGGCAAAAAAACGGGATACAAAATCGAACTCTTCCGTATCGGACCTGCTCGTCACGATGATCCCCCGGACCGGCAGTTTGAGAAGAAGAGCAAAGTCGGGGTTGATCCCCCTCAACACCTCTTCCGAATCAACTTCAACAATATGATCGAAATGGCTGAGGCCTGCGTATCGTAAGGGTACACCGAGCGCGGCCATCAGATCGTCCGTTATGGGGACCTCTTTATCGGGCTTGGAGGGAAAATCGAGTCCGATCCAATCGTCTTCCTGCCAGGCGGTAAGAAGGCCGCTTGCGGTATGGAACATGATCCTGTCGCCGCCCCTGGCAAAACCTTCCCGCAACAAAACGTGGGCACTCGCCAGCGTGCCATGCCCGCAAAGCTCCACCTCCACCTTGGGGGTGAACCACCGCAGGCTGTACCCATCGGCCTTGCGTATTAGAAAGGCGGTTTCGGAAAGGTTCATCTCGCGGGCCACATCCTGCATCCAGGAATCGACCTTTGGATGGGTGAGGACGCACACTCCCGCCGGATTGCCGCTGAACGCTTTGGAGGTAAAGGCATCGACCTGGAATATCTTCATAGTGTCCCTTTCTTTGCTAAGATGTAAGCGATCTTTGTGCTATTGCGCCCTGACTGAGAAATTGTGCGCCTCCCGCGATAGATTGTCAACAACCATCTACCGGGCGTCCACGCGTAATTCTCATTGCTTTCATTGACAATTCCCATTCTTTCGAATATCTTTATAAAGGAGCATTGCTTCAGGGAACGATAAAAAAAGAAAGGGGGTTTGTAAACATGAAAGTACTTGCAAGGATCATCATCTCAACCCTTCTGTTGCTATCAGTCTCGAGCATCTGCTTTGCCGATCCGCCCGATCCGAAGCCGCCTGAGTATACTATTTCGCTGCCTGACTGATCTTTAATTGGGCTGGTCAACAAGAAAATAAAGGAGGTGCGCGGCCCTGATGAAGAAGTTGATGCTTACCCTGATGGCGGTAATGTTTCTCATCACCTCTGTAAACATATGTCTTGCAGACAAGGGACGTGATCCACCTGATCCGCCGGCTGTGCCGCCTGTTGAAGGACCGCTCCGCTGACGACCGTTCCACGGAAGCGATCCGTTTAAAAAGGTCCATATCCAACGACAAGGGCGGAGATCTCCGCCCTTGTCGTTGGATAAATTGAACATATTCCTCAAAAACATACACCAAAGAACCACAAACGAGGGTGCAGTGGACAAAATGAAAAATTATAGAACGAGGCGCCCATTTTCCCTTTCCCTGATCACACTGATCGTTCCTGTCATCTTTTTCCTCTTCATTGCATCCTCGTTAGCCGGACCGCCGGCGAGCAAAGACCTGGAAAAGGTGTCCGGCGACCTTATAAACGCTTACCGTCAGGGTGTCAGCGGTTTCTGGACCGCCTTTGGAGACAATAAAGAAAAGATCGACGGGCCCGTCCTCGGAAAAACCCTCGATCATGCTATCGCCGAGCGTGACGACACACTCGTCAATCTTGTCCTCGAAGGGGCGCGTATTAAAGGCGATCAAAGCTCCCTGGTTTCTATAATGCTCATTTCGGCCGACTATTTCCTTTCCGTTTCCCTTCACGCGGAGGCTTTGAAGCTCTACGATGAGGCCATGCCGCTGGCACGAAGCACCGATGACCCTGCCCTGCTCGCAAAATCTTATGAAGGCAACGGCGACATCGCCTTTTATACGGGAAATACAACAAATGCCATTCTTATGTACAACAAGGCTGCCGAGCTTTATGCAAGGGCCGCCTCGGCCATTGGTCAGGGCGTCGTGGCACGGAAGATGGGGGATGTCTTTACTCAGACTGGTGCCAACGAACAGGCCAAGGCCTTCTTCGAACGTGCCCTCAGCCTGCTGCCGCGCCGGAGGGACAACCTCGAGGAAGGAAACGTCTATCGCGGCCTGGGAAACCTTTTCATGAGGCAGCGTGACTACAAGGCCGCCACGGGCTTTTTTGAGATCGCGCTCACTCGTTATTTCGCGGCCCGTTACAAGAACGGCGAAGCCGACATTTATCGGGCACTCGGTGAAACAGCGCTTCGTACCGGAGACAATAAAAAGGCGGGGGGAAACTACGAAAAGGCACTCGCCATATATAACGGGACACGTTCCCTCATCGGCCAGGGTTATGCCAACAAAGGACTTGCCGACATCAATTACTTTTCCGGCAAGAACGATGAGGCATTGACGCTTTACGATAAGGCGCTCGGCCTTTTCGTTACGGCAGGTTATCCCCTGGGGCAGGCCGACGTCTTGAGAAGGATGGGCCAGATCAACCTCAGGACGGGCCATATCCAGAAAGTGGCCGAGATCTATGAAAAGGCCCTTCCCATCTATCGGCAGGTCAAAGAACCTGTCGGACAGGCAGACGTTTACAAGGGCATCGGGGACATTGGTTATTACAACAGGAACTTTTCCCGGGCACTGGAAATGTACGATAAGGCCCTGCCCTATTATGTCCATGCCAACGAACCCATAGGTCAGGGCAACGTGAATCGTGCAATAGGCGACATCTATTTCTATGCCGGCAACGACTTAAAGGCCATGGAATACTATGAGAAGGCACTCACGTTCTATATCAAGGCGAACTCTCCATTGGGACAGGCCAATACCTACCGCACAATGGGAGAGACCTACCTGAGGCTCAAAAAGAACGATCACGCTACCGCCATGTTCAACTCGGCGATGGCCCTCTATAAAAGAACGGACGAACCCATCGGACAGGGGGATATCTACAAGACCTTCGGCGAGATCTACCTGCAAAAGGGCAACAAAATGGCCGCCCTCAACATGTTCCAGGAGGCATTGAAATACCTGGAAAGGGCCCATTCCATAGTGGACCAGGGACATGCCTACCAGGGTATCGGCGATGTCTTCATGTTGGCGGGCGATCACGTAAAGTCCATCGAGAACTACGACAGGGCGCTTGCCCTTTACGGCCAAATGGAAGACAAGGAATCGGAAGCCTTTGTGCTCATGAAAAAGGCATCCGTGTTCGGTCAAAAGGCGGATATCCGGGCAGCTATCAAACTCTTCGAAGAAGGGCTCGGCAAGTTCGAACAGGTGCGCACACAGGCAATGTTCTCCGATATTAAGAAGAGTTACATGGAAAAGGTTTATGACTATTATGAGGACGCTGCCGTGTTCATGCTCAACAATAAGGAAAGCGAAAAGGCCTTTTATTATATTGAGGCAATGAAGGCCAGGGTCTTTCTCGATCAGCTCGCGGAAGCGCGCGTGGACCTCGAAAAAGGCATAGACCCGGCGACAAAGAAAGAACGTGACGCCCTCGAAGGAGAGCTCTTTGTCATAGGCAAAAAACTTGCCGGGGAATCGCAAAAAGAGACCCCCGACAAAGAGGTCATTGAAAAGCTAAAGCAAGAACACTCCCTGGCCCAGGAAAAACTTGACACCCTCAGGCGGGACATACGTTACAAAAACCCTCTCTACGCCTCAATCCAGTACCCTCAGCCCTTAACGGTCAAATCGCTACAGGAGAAGGTGCTCCGGGACGGTGAACTGCTCGCAGAATACTTCCTGACGAAACAGGGCGTTTTTTGCCTCATTGTCAGTAACACAGACTTCACCATCATCGGGCTCCCCGTGATGCAAGAAGATCTGGTCAAAAAGATAGGCGGCCTCCTCAGGAACATCCAGGGCTTTCCACAGGGTGAGCGTTTCCGTGGAAACCTCGCAGAAGAGCTCTACGACATCCTCGTGAAACCCCTTGAACCCTTCCTGGCCGGCAGAACTCTCATCGTTGTGCCCCAGGGTATACTGGCCTATCTCCCCTTTGAAGTGCTCCGCACCGAACATGATGGAAAAAAGATCTTCATGACGGAGAAGTACAGGGTTAAATACATCCAATCGGCAACCGTGCTTGGCGTATTGAGAAGCCAGTACGAACAGGAAGGATCGAACGATAACTTCATTGGTTTCGGCGACCCCGTCTATGACTACCAGGGTTTCAAGTCCGGGACCGAAGAGGGAAAGGACAAGGACAGGGGTGCACCGGGCATCACCCCGGGGGCGGCCTTTACGAAAAGTAACTACCTTCGCGCCGGCGGCACCCTGACAAGACTTACGGGCAGCGGCGAAGAGATAGAGGGCATCAAAAAGATATTTGAGAAAAAGGACATGGTGGCCAGATCATTCCTCAGGATCGACGCCCGCGAAGAGAACGCCAAATCCCAGGAGATCGAGCAATATTCCTTCATCCATTTTTCCACACACGGTATCGTGGAACCCCAGTTCCAGGCGATCGCCCTGAGCCAGATACCGGATGAAAAAGAGGACGGGTTCCTCACGCTAGGCGAGATCATGAACAGTCGGTTCAACGCGCGCCTTGTCGTCCTGTCCGCCTGCGAAACAGGCCTCGGGGATATGACCCGCGGCGAAGGTGTCACCGGCCTCACAAGGGCCGTCATGTATGCGGGAAGCCCCGCCGCACTGGTGAGTCTCTGGAACGTCAGCGACGAAGGGGCCAGGGAACTGATGATAATCTTTTACGAGAACCTGATAGACAAAAAAATGTCCAAGGAAGAGGCATTGCGCGCTGCCAAGGCCAAACTCATAAGCGGGGGAAAAGAAGGCACCTTCTCACACCCCTTCTTCTGGTCGGCCTTCGTGATGTATGGAGAATAAGAAAAGATAGTTTCAAGTTTCAGGGTTTCAAAGTTTCAGGCAAAAGCAAAAAGAACGTAAGAACCATTTTAAAATGTAATTTGTAATCGACCCAACCCTTGCCCTTTGTTCTGGCAACCTCGGTGATGGGCTGTCAGGCAGCGCCGGTTACGGACCCTGAGTGTTCGGCCTCAAATACCAAGAAAAGCCTTCTGTATCATCTCCGATGCCAGGAGTTCCTTGCCCGGGCCGCTCTGGACAACCCGCCCCGTTTGGATGACATAGGCCCTGTCGCATATGTCGAGGGCTTCCTGGACATCCTGCTCGACGAGGAGGATGGTGACCCCATCTTTGCGGATCTCCTGAATGACCTCGAATATCCGGTCCACTAGCTTTGGCGCGATACCCCACGAAGGCTCGTCGAGCATGAGCAGCCTGGGCCTGCTCATGAGCCCCCTTCCTATGGCAACCATCTGCTGTTCACCGCCGGAGAGCGTGTTGGCCTTCTGCCCGGATCGTTCCTTCAGGACGGGAAAAATATCATACACATAGGAAAGTCGTTTCTCTATTTCGCCTGCATCAGAAACGAGATACGCACCAAGAAGGAGATTTTTATATACGCTCAGGTTCGGAAAGAGCCTTCTGCCCTCGGGTACGTATGAAAGCCCCAATCCAACGATCTTCTCCGGGCCAAGCTTCGTTATGTCCCTGCCGTCAAACTCTATTGCCCCGGACGAAGGATGCATTAGCCCGCAGATGCCCTTAAGTACCGTTGATTTTCCATTGCCGTTGCCGCCGATAAGGGCAACTATCTCTCCCTTTTCAACAGTGAGTGAAACGCCCTGCACAACCTTGATCTTATCGTACGAGAGCTCAATTTCCTTTACGTTTAGCATAATATTTTTCTCCCAGGTACGCTTTGATCACCCGTTCGTTCTGCACGATCTCCGAAGGCGGTCCCTCGGCTATCTTTTCACCATAGTCAAGAACCACCATTTTGTCAGCGATGGGCATGATGCCCTCCATGACATGTTCGACGAGTATGAGGGCGATCCCCATATCACGCAGTTTCAGTATGAGGTCGCTCGCATCTTGCACTTCATGTATGTTCAAACCTGCCATCATTTCGTCCAAAAGCATGAGCTGCGGTTCCGTTGCAAAGACGCGGGCCACTTCCAGCCTTTTTTGTTCCGAAATGGTCAGGGATGACGCGTGTTGATCGAGTTTGCTGCCAAAGCCGAACATTTCTCCAACCGCGCGCGCCTTCTCCTCGGCGCGGGCCTTCTTTTTATTTTTCAGGAACGCGCCGATCATAATGTTCTCAAGAGTGGTCATATCCTTGAATATCTTGACGATCTGGAAGGTGCGGCCAATACCCATCGTGCATATCCTGTCAGGCATCTTTCTCGTAATATCCAACCCTTTGTAAGTGATCTTTCCCTCATCGGCATGATAAAAACATGATACACAGTTAAAGAGAGTTGATTTCCCGGCACCGTTGGGACCGATGAGACCGATGATCTCCCCCTTTTTTGCCTCAAAGGAAATGTTCGAATTGGCAGTGAGCCCGCCGAACCGTTTGGTCACATTCTCTACCGTTAAAATATGGTCGCTACCGTTCATTTTTCACCCTTTACAAAGATCCCCCACAGCCCATGCGGACGAAACAGGGCCATCATTATCATGAGGGTGGAATATATGATAAGGTCGATGCCCTGCCCTTCTTTCCCCAGATAGACCCGCGTGAACTCCGTAAGAGGGATGAACACGAAAGCACCCACGACGGGCCCGTAAAGCTTGCCGATGCCGCCTATGAGGGCTATTATGCAGAGCGGTATGGAGATCACCATAAGCCCTATGGTGCTTGTCGGGTCGATATAGAGTACATACTGGGCGTAGAAGGTGCCGCACATTGACGTTAAAATTGCCGACAGGACAAAGGCGTACATCTTGTATCTCTGGATGTTGACCCCCAGGCTCCTCGCGCCGTCAGGGTCATCCTTGATGGCCCTGAAGTAGTATCCCAACCTGCTTCTTTCAACGGCAAAGCAGGTGGTAAGGGCTATGAGGAACACGACCAAAATGATGTAATAATAAGGCAACTTTGACGAATGGAATTCGAAATTGAGAAATGATTCAGGCAAAATAGGGATATAAACACCAACTGCCGCTCCGATGAAATCCCATGTCGTAAAAAGGATCATCATCATCTCTCCGATGGCAATGGTCGCAATGGCAAAATAGTGTCCTTTCAAACGGAAACATGGATATCCCACAACGATAGCGAGGATCGCCGAGAGAAAACATCCCGCAGCCATGCCGATCCAGGGATTTATCCCGAACTTTGTCAGCAGGATGGATGAAGCGTAGGCCCCCATTCCGAAAAAGGCCGCGTTCCCGAAGGAGATCTGGCCCGCGTATCCGCCAATGATGTTCCATCCTATGGCCATCGTCGCGAACATCAGGATCATGATCATAAGATGGCGCGGAAAGGGGTTCCGGAATATGAGAGGATACACAATGAGGCACAGCAAAAAGACCGCTAAAAACGCATGTCTCTTTTTCATGGTCACCTCACGCCTTTCCCATAAAGCCCTGGGGCCTTATAAAAACAACGATCAGATAAAGTGCAAGGACAAAGACAAACTTCAGGGACGGTGCAAAGAGATATCCCCCCAGCACCTCCACGATACCGACGATGACCCCTGCTATGAAGGCACCGACAACACTTCCGAAGCCTCCGAGGGCAACGACAACGAAAGCGATGAGGCCGAAATTTCCGCCGACCTCAGGAAAAACATAGTAATAGCTGGAAAGAAAAGACCCCGCCACTCCAACGCTCGCGATACCGATGCCCCAGGCAAGGGCGAACATCCGGTCCGAATTGATACCCATGAGCCGTGCCGCCTCTTTGTCCTCCGCGACAGCCTCAAGGGCCATGCCAAGCTTTGTCCTCTTCAGGAACCACAAGATGAGACCATTGCAAATGATCGCGCTCAGCGCGGCAACCAGCTGGGGAAGCCCGATATAGATCCCGAAAAGCTGAATATTGCCGCTTAAGTATGACTGCGGGATCATCCGGTAGTCAACCTTCCAGAAATACTGGGCAAGGCCTCGCAGAAGGATGAGCAGGCCAAAGGTGACGAATATCTGGGCAAGCATGGGTGCGTTAATTATCTTTTTGATGAGGAGATAATACGTGGCAACTCCCAGCGCAAAAAGCAGGATGACGACACCGGGAAGCGAAACGAGGGGGTCAAGCCCGAGAAGCGCGAAACCCCAGTAAGCAAAGTACATGGCAATCATGAGATAATCACCGTGGGCAAAATTGACGATGTCCATGACGCCGAAGATCATCGTGAGCCCCACGGCGATGAGCGCATATATAAAACCGATAATAATACCGCTTACCAGCGTCTGAGCGAAGACCCCCTCCATACGGTGCTACCTCCTCTTATCCCATTTCGGGAATGGCCATACAACGTCTTTTGTTGCAAGATCGAAGGGCCATACCGTAAAATACTCACCGTTTATCACCTGGACGATGATGCCTTTCCCGAGGACATTCTGGTGCGTCTTGGGATCGAACCTAACGCCATCCCATGGCATAACGAGCTGGTCGCCCTTAATGTCCGTTTCCATTAGTGCTTTCTGGATCTTTGCGGGATCCGTTGAGCCTGCCCTGTTGATGGCATCCGCGAGAATGATCATGGCAGTAAAGGCGCGGGACGAACTGCCGTCCATCGGTTTACCGGTCCTCTTGCGGAACATATCGGCTATAACCTTCACGATAGGTTTTTTCGCTGCGAGGTCTTTGGCCCATACTTCCCTCGAGAGGATATAGTCGGCATCCTTGCCCAAAGATTTTACAAATTCCGGATCAATGAAACCGGCGTCATTGGCGAGTACGGCATCGGGCGCGTAGTTGAGTTCCTTGAAGGTCTTCATGGAAAGGATGGCATCCGCTATGTATGATGTCTGCATGATCACCTTCGGCCCGTAGCTCTTTATTTTCTGGATCTCGGAGGTAAGCTGGGTACTTTTCTGCGGGTAGGATACGCTGCCCGCCACCTTGTATCCGTAATGTTTTGCATACTTGTCCTGGAATTTGGCCGAGTCGGTACCGAACAGGGTGTTCTCATAGAGTATCCCGATGGGATTAGGATCGATCCCTTTTTTCTTTTTAAGGTCATTGAGGAAATGATAGAAGTTCTCGCTGAAGAGGCCATCGTGGGGCGTGGTCCTGAAAAACCACTTGAAACCTCTATCGGTGAGCGTCGGCGAGGTGGAGCTTTCATTCACGAAGGGAATGCCGTAACGCTCGGCCGCCTGGCTTGCCGTGGCGGTCACGTTGCTGTTGTAGCAACCAAGAACGGCAACGACCTTGTCCTGCGTGATGAGCCTCTCCGCTTCGGCCATACCCGTGTTGGGGTTGCTCTGGTGGTCGCCCGTTATTATCTCGATCTGCGCGCCCTTCAAATTGGGAAGGCCCTTTACCTTTGCAAGGGGCATGTTCAAGCTCTTGTATTCACCATTGATGATATCCACGGCAAGCTTCACCCCTTCGAGAAGCACCTGGCCCGTACTCGCTGCCGGTCCCGTCAGGGGATATATGACGCCGATCTTTATCTTCTCGGCAGCATACAGCTTCGTGATACCAACGGAAAAGACCATCAACAAAATACACACGACAAGGAATACTTTTTTCATGATCACCCTCCCTACTGTTTTTTGTATAAAAAAGAGATTGAGTCCCTCTTCGCTTTCCAAAGACGCTCGGCCTCCCCGATGGGGACCGTCCGCAGATGCACCGTATCGCGCGGCCTCAGGTGGGCAAGCCTGTCCATATCGACCATGGCAACCGTGCCGATCCTTGCGTAGCCGCCAATGGTGCGTTCTGCCAACCCGATGATGGGAAGTCCGTCACCGGGTATCTGGATCGTACCGGGAAGGATCCCCTCCGAAATTATACTTTTTTCGACATCGTCCTTGAAAATAAAAGATTGCCCTTCAAAACGTATGCCCGTCCGGTTGAGATTCGGCGACACCCTGTAACTGATCCCGCAGCCGTTCTCCTGCAGGTCTTTTGTAGAGCCAGGTTCAAATTTTTCCCACTCGGGCCCCTGTACCATCCGGATGATATGAGGCGGGCCCATTAAGGGGACCATTTCGTCTGGAAAAGCCCTCTCTTCTATGTCTGTGACAATATCACGCACCATTATCCGATCGGCCTTCATGAGCGGCCTTCCCCCGAAACCCCCGAACCTGCATTCTATGTTCGTGGTACAGCTGCCCATGATCTCGTCGGCCTCGATCGTTCCGGAAAACCCGAGATAATATCGGAGCCCCTCCTTCACTTCCTGCACCCTGAGGACGCTGCCCTTCCTTGCCATCGTTGAGGTCCAGGGCAGGAGGGGATCATCGTCGAGAAAAGCCCTGACCCGTGCACCGGTCAGGGCAAACAGCATATCTTCACCGAAGCGTATCCTGAAATCGCTGCCCATGATCTCAACGGCCGGGGCATTTTCATGATTGCCAAGGAGGTGCAGGAGGGACAGGTAAGCGAACCTGTCCAGCGCCGATGATGGCGGAACGCCGATATCGGCATGACCATGGCGCCCTCCGTCAACAATAATTGACATGAACCCCGGGTTCAGGACCTCTATCATGACCTTGTAAACCTCACAATGTCGCCTATCTGAAAAAGACTGTATGGTTCGTTCCGATAATCAAAAAGGTTTATCATCGTCCGACCTATCACCCGCCAGCCGGCAGGTGACTCAAAGGGATAAATACCTGTCTGGAGCTGCGCGAGCCCGACCGAACCCCGCGGGACTTTGAGCGCCGGCGTTGCCAGCCTCGGCACGTAGATCCTTTTATCGAGAGTCCCCATGTAGGGGAATCCCGGCATAAAACCCACAGCAAAAACGGTGTACCTGCCGGCAGAGTGGATCTCTATCACTTCTTCAGCGGAAAGCCCCGAGTAGTCGCAAACAAAATCAAGATCAGGGCCATAGTTGCCGCCGTACTTCACCGGTATTTCCAGGTGATTGGGTCCAGGAACAGGGAAGTTCTCATACTCTTCCCTGATCTTCTCAAGTATGGCATTCATCCTGTCATGATCGGTCCTGCCCACATCGAAATGGATAAGACAGGACCGAAAAGAAGGAACGGTATCGATTACCTCCTTGAGATCAAGCGACCTCAGGTAAAAAAAGAAACATCTCACTTTCGCATGGGTCTTCTCGTCGATGGTCGACCCGAAAATGACGCGTATCCCCTCTTCACCCAACCGTTCTATTTTCATACACGCTTAAAGGAAAGAAATAAGAGACTGGACACTGATACCTTCCTCAGCCGCGTATTGACGTATATTCCTCGCGGCTTCGATACTCTCCCGGTTGTCACCATGTATACAGAGGGTATCGATGTCCATGTCGATCCAGCGACCGCTCGAGCTTTCAATACCCTTCTCCTTCACCATCTTTATGGCCCGCCTGGCAATAAGCTCCGGGTCTTTTAAGACCGCCCCACTGTATCTGCGGGACAAAAGTTCACCCTCGTCGGTATACATCCTGTCGGGAAAAGCCTCCAGGGCTATCCTGACCCCCTCTTCCCCGCAACGCCTTTTCAGGTCTATGGATCTGCGTGTCCCCAACGTAAGAAAGATCACGTTGCCGAAAGCCTTGCGAACGGCCTCAACGACCGTGAGAAAAAGCTCTTCCTCGTTGACCATGTAATTGTAAAGCGCTCCATGGAGTTTGACATGCTGAAGGGGTACCTCGAGAAGATCCGCAAAACCCTTCAACGCGCCAACCTGGTAAATGATACCGGCCGTTATCTCCTCACGGCCCATATCGAGAAAACGCCTTCCGAAACCCTGCAGATCAGGATATCCCGGGTGGGCACCCGTCATGACATTGTGTTCCTTTGCAAGGGCAACGGTCTTTCCCATGACGGAAGGGTCCGATGCGTGAAAACCGCAGGCAATGTTTGCCGAAGTGACAAAACCCATAGCCTCTTCGTCATTGCCGATCCGGTACGCCCCGAAGGACTCCCCCATGTCACAGTTGAGGTCAACGATCGTCGACATGAATCTAATACTATCAGAAAATTATCTTATTGTGAACATTTAACATCATGTCTTTTTTGACAATCCTGCCGCCATTTGCTATGTTGTCTGAATCCGGGGAAATATGGCCAGTAAGACAAAGCAAAATGTACGACCAAAGGTGAAGGCAAAGACCGCCGATCCGGACCGGGTGCGGCTCATACGCTTTCTGTACCTATGGGTACCCGTCATCTGCATAGTGCTTATCGCCTTTTACGCGGCAACGCTCGATCCTTCAAAACCAACCGGCAGGACGGCAGAGGCAAACCTCGTAGGTAATAGTGCCTCCGGCGGCCCGCAATCCACCTCCTCCACTTTCAGGATCAAACTGGACAACGGCGAGGAAACAGAGGTATTCATCCCCGAAAAACAGGTCCCGCCCCCGGGAAGCCGCATAGTCGTGGAAGAATACACCACTTCCCTTTTAAAGAAAAAAACCTACCGGTACCTCCGCACTGTCAATAACAACACCCCATCGCCATCGAAATAGAAACAGCCTTAAAGGGCCCAGGATCCGGGGCTTAAGGGGCCAGACAGGAGAGAAGTTTTTATCAACGTGATTCACGGTTTGCTGATAAGGGACTGCATCCGGCCGATCACGGACGCGGCCTTCTGAGGGTCCTTCAATTTTGTCACACCAAAGATATATGCGCCCGACCTCCTTATGACCGTCCACTTATATAGCGGGTCCTGTGCGGTCAGCGTTGTCCCGCTTTCGCCGCCTAAAGGTTCGACCGGGGCACCTGATCCTTGCAGGTAAGCGATGTATTGCTCAAATGCTGCCGAGGATGCCTGAGGAGATTGACCGATAATGATAAATGCCTTTGCCGGTTCACCATCGATCATAATGTCCGCGGTCAATCCCTTTTGGAAAAATACATACCCGAGGACGCCCCGGGCGATGTATCTTACTGTATCGGGGTCAACGCCGGGTATATCGAGCATGTTAAGCTCGCCGGGCCGCGAAGGGCCGCCGGGGAGCCCTGCGGCAATCGCCTGCGCGCATCTCATCAATATGTTTCGCCCGCCGGTCACCGTGCCGGAGACGGACAAGCGGACAAAATACCGGTCTTTGTAGAACATCAGCTGGGATTCATCGACAAAACCCCCTGCTCCGATCTTCACCGATTCGACGCCGGTATCACGGTAATTTGAATATATGCCAAAGGCGTCAATAAGGGACCGCATCCTGTAAATATCCGCAACGATACCTGACCCGGGATCGTTGCCCCTGCCGTAGAATGCCGATGCAAGGGCATCAAAACCATAGGGCATATAAAGTTCCGCTTCGCCATTGATGTAAACGTAGAGATCTTCCGCACTGTAGCGGTTGACCTTCCCTTCGATGACCCAACCCTCTGAAAAACCGGGCGCCGGCAAAAAGCCTTCTACCGGCCCGTTGCCGGATGCCGCCCCGTGATGAGCCGTTAATAAAAGAACGACTGATACGGCGGTGAGCAGGATGAGTAAACGTTTCACTATTCCATCGGAAGCCATTCAATGGTCCTCACGCGTACATTGACAGGGCCTTGCGCATCTTCGAAACAATGTCAATGCCATTTACGCAACGAGCCACGCACTCATCGCAACCGATACAGGCGGTGGCCCTTCCCCTGCTGCCGATCTCATTATAGGTTGCCCTTGCAAGCTCCATGTTCCCGTAGCCTTCCGCGTACATCAATGACCTGTTGATGGTGCTTATGGCAACATGCTGCGGACATGTGGCCTCACACTGCGCGCAGAGATGGCAATAATACGGGCGAATGGCCTCACCGTAGCGCTCGAGGATCCTTTCATCCTTGCGGGTAAGTTTCATTCCCATTACCGAGATATCCTCCCGGAGCATGTCCATATCTTTCATTCCCGGGATTGCGGCGGTGACATTGGGGTCCTCAAGTGCCCACTTCAGCGCGGCCTGGTGGGGACTCAAGCGTCCCAGCGCATCGGTCTTGTATCCTCCCGCCTGGGTCTTCATGGCAATGATCCCGATGCCTGCCTGCGCGGCGCGCTTGATCGCCGCCTTCAATTCCGGCGGACTTTTGAAATTATAGGCAACAAGTGCCGTATCGAAGAACTTCTCGGAGTCTTCGGTAATGGCACCCAGGACCTCGGCTTGATTCGTGTGGGTCGTAACACCGAAAAAACGGACCTTACCCTGCTTGCGCAACTGCCTGTATGCCTCGCGCACCTCGGGTATAAAAGCGCGTTCCCCGCTGGTGAGGTTGTGGAGCTGGATCACGTCTATGTGGTCTGTCTGAAGCCTGGAAAGGCTCGTTTCAACGTCCTGGAAGATCTCTTTTTTGGTGTTTGACGATCCCAGCGTCTTCGTGGCCACGTACAATTTGTTGCGGATGCCCTTGATGGCCTTTGCCACGATCTCCTCGTTGCGGCCGTTCATGTACCGCCGGGCGGTATCAACATAGTTCACTCCCAGGTCAAAGGCGGCCCGCATCACCTCATATTCGGGCGTCAGCATGGCGCCGAAGCTTACGGCCGTTATCTTTAACCCTGTCCTTCCGAGCGTCCGGAAGACAGGGCCTGGGAAAAAAGACCCCGTTTGCGCTGCAGCGCTTTCCAGTATGCTGCCTATTCCCGTTATGCCCATTGCAGCCGTGGCGGTCACCGCGCCAAGCTTGAGAAAATCCCTTCGATTTATCGGCCCGGTATACTTCATCTTGCCCATATATCCTCCTTCACTGTCACCTCATACGTAACTGACGGTAATACCAGAGAAAATATTCCGCGATCCGATCGTCTTTACCATTCTCCTCCGAAGCTCTGCAGGCTGCAAGAAGAAAAAGAGTGTAATCATAATCATTGTACTGAAAGAGTATTGTTTGGTCAAACATGTTTGTCCGGTGACGCACCCCGTATTTTGCGGTCAATATCCACTTGACATACAGGGTCATACCTCTTACGCTTCAACCATACACACTTTATACAAGAGGTAAAAAATGACGGATAATGAAAATATCTCAAAGCTTGAGTTCCTGTTGTCCTATGACATCCTGGAACAGCTTACAACCGCAATGGAGCGCACGGGATGTTCCGCGGCGGACCTTGTCGAACAGGCGCTCCGGCGGTTCCTCTCCGTGAAAGAGAAAGGCAATGCCGTCTATCTTTCTGCACCCATAAATGCGCTTGTGGAAGGGCTTTACGTGGAAAATACCACGATTGCCCAGCTGAAGCGGCATGGCGACTTTGGCCTTGGCACGTTCAATTACCTCGACGGAGAGATGGTCCTGCTTGACGGGAAGGTTTACCAGATAAGGTCCGACGGGAACGTATACGATGTTGAAGATGATGAGAGGTCACCCTTTGCCTGCGTGACGTTCTTCAGCCCCGACACCTTCGACGACATCGAGGGCGGGCCTGATCCCGCGGATCTCTACGGCCTTCTCGACAACCTTATCCCTTCGCAGAACATGCTTTATGCCATCCGTATTGACGGCACATTCAAGCATGTAAGGACCAGGGCCGTTCCAAGATCTGAAAATTACCGGCCCCTCGTGGAGGCCACAAAAGACCAGCCGGTCTTTGATTTCGAGGATGTTGCCGGGTCCCTGGCAGGGTTCTACACTCCCAGTTTCATGGAATCCTTGAACGCACCGGGCTACCACCTGCATTTCCTTACCGAAGACCGCCGGCACGGGGGACATCTTTTGGGGTGTACATTAAAAAAGGCGCGTATAGGCATCCAGCATGTACCAGGATTGGAGGTGGGCCTGCCCGTTACACTGGACTACCTTACCATTGATCTGACAAGGGACACCGGCAAGGACCTGGATAAGGCGGAGAAATAGCCTCTGAATGCATACCGGCAAGGGTTTACGCTATTAAAATTTCAAGAGGCTGAGAATATGGGTAAAAACCTTTTGTAATACCGTAGTGCCGCGTTTATAATAAACAAAACTGAAATTCCGCAGGGGGAAAGCAAAATTAAGTGTCCTGGATAGTCTGCAGTAACTGCAATTTCTCGATGGAAGGCACGGTCCCTCCCGATCGTCCCCTTTACTGCATCAAGTGCGGTGCACCCATGGGATACGCAACAGGGGCCGTGCAGGGACCAAGCGTTGATACCGGGACCGCAGCGCTGCACGCCGAAGAGTCGCCCCGGGCTATCGAGCGCCATACCTTCCATTTTTCCGGGAATGGCAGTGAATACTTCAAGATATGGATCGTCAATCTCTTCCTCACGGTCATCACTCTCGGAATTTATGCCGCCTGGGCAAAAGTGCGCAACCGCCGGTACATCTGGGCCAATACGAACCTGGCGGGCCATCCTTTCACGTTTCACGGCAAACCGGTGGCCATTCTCAGGGGCAACATGATCATCGCGGGCATGTTCATCACCTACATCGCGGTGGAAAAATTCGAACCCATGGTGGCGGGCATCCTCTTTTTCGTCTTCTATTTCGTATTCCCCTTTCTTGTCTACAAATCGCTTCGCTTCAATGCCCATAATACCTCTTACAAGAACATACGTTTCCGGTTCCTCGGGAGCCTCGGGGGGAGCTACGAAACGTACCTCCTTTTCGCCGGCATCGTCCCTTTCACCCTTTTCACGTTCTTTCCGGCCTGGCAATATTACAAGAAGAGGTACTTTCTTGGCAACCTGGCCTACGGCTCCACGGGAAGCATATTTACAGGGCGCAAGGGGCCCTTCTACAAGGCTTACATCGTGGCCTTTGTAATAGGGGTGGGCTGTTTTATGGCCATATCTCTTTTCGGCGGATTTGTGATCCATTACATCTCCAATATCACAGGGGGTGCCGGGGGGATGCCGGGCAAATTCGTCTTCTTGTATTACATGTTCTTTATATACCTGATCATGGCCGCTATCTGGTACACCTCGCAGGCTTACATCTACAGCGTTATGATGAACCACTGCTGGGCGGAAACACGCTTGGGCAAAATAGGCTTTATGAGCACCCTAAGCGCGGGACGTCTTATCTGGATAAGGATATCCAATATGACGGCCATCTTCTTTTCGTGCGGACTCCTTATCCCATGGGCAAAGATACGCCGTACAAGGTACATCCTTGAGAACCTGACCGTCGTCACCACCGCCGGCCTTGATAACCTTACCGCCTCCATCGAATCGGACACCACCGCCGTTGGTGACGCGGCGACGGATTTTATCGGCATCGAGATAGGCCTATGATATCATTCGACGCAACTTTCTTTGATGGAAAAATTTCGAAGGCGCATCACGTGACGGTTTTCTTCGACGGCGCCGCGCTTTTGATCAGGGGTGAAACTGACGGCCTTGACATGAAGGTACCCGTCGCGGATTGTTCCATCGATCCCCCTCTTGGCAAAACGACACGTTGTATAAGGATACCCGATGGGGCCCTGCTGCAATCGGACAACCACGAGGCTATAAACAGGCTGGAGAGTGCTCTCGGCATCAATCGTTCATGGAATTTTGTCCATTTTCTTGAATCTCACTGGAAGGCTGTCGTCGTCTGTATGGCATTCCTTGCCCTCTCCCTGCTTGCCATCATTTATTACGGCATACCTTACCTGTCAAACCGCGTTGCCCATTCCATCCCGCCCCGGATAACCACATCCGCCAGCAAGGAAACCCTGAAGATATTCGACAAGCAGCTCCTGGGGCCCTCACGGCTTCCCGTCGAAAGACAAGGGGAGATAGAGGGCGTTTTTAAAGAAGTTGCCGGCAGGCTTGATCCACAGCGGGCAAACACCTACACCATCGAATTTCGTTCCGGTAAACGTATCGGTGCCAATGCCTTTGCCCTTCCTTCGGGGATAATCATCGTCACCGACGAACTTGTGGCCCTCGTAAGCGACAATAATGAACTTTCCGGTATCTTCGCCCACGAGATCGCCCACGTGAAGAAACGCCATGCCATACGTCAGATCCTTCAGGGCACGGGCATTCTTTTTCTCCTCTCCCTCATCACGGGCGACATCACTTCCATCACCAACTTCGCCGCCTTTCTGCCGACACTACTTATTGAGAGCGGCTATTCCAGGGCCTTTGAAAGAGAGGCAGATCGTGAGGCCGGGCTCTACCTCATCTCAAGAGGCGCTGGCACCAAACCCTTTCGCGACATACTGGAAAAACTTGACAGCAGCCATCCCGGGGCGCTTAAGCCGGGGGTGTTCTCCACCCACCCCGAAACGATCCGGCGCATAGAGTATCTTAAAGAACTTGAAGGACCTTCGAAATAAGTATAGGGTATATCGGGGATCTAATGAAAAAACGGGCATCACGGCAGTTCCTGTCAGTATTTCTCATCCTTCTCTTTTCACTCCTCATCTTCCCTTCCCGCGCTTCTTCGCAGGGCCCGATAAATTTCCTCTGGCGCGTTCAGACAAAGACCGCCACCGTCTATCTTTTGGGTTCCATACACTTCATGAAAAAAGATGCCTATCCACTCAGCAAGGTGATCGAGGACGCTTTCGAAAGGTCCGGCACCATCGCCGTTGAAGCAGACATCAACAGCATAGGGAGCGAAACCATAGAGAAGCTCCGGCTGGCCGGGTTCTACCAGGGGGAGGATTCCGTCGCCAACCATATCTCGGCGGAAACGTATAATTATATTATGCAGGAGGCATCCCGGCTGGGTCTGCCCGCTGCCTTCGTCAACAGGCAAAAACCATGGTTCCTGGGAATGACGCTATCATCTCTGGAACTGATGAAGGCCGGCTACAACCCGAATTACGGTATAGATAAATATTTCCTGACAAAAGCGGCGGGGAAGAAAAAAATAGTGGAGCTGGAGAGCATCGATTACCAGATCGACCTGCTTGCCGGACTGCCTGAAGATGAACAGGAGTCCTTCCTCATATACGCGCTCAAGGACCTGCAATCCCTGGTGCAGCAGATCGACAGGGCGATGGCGGCCTGGATCTCGGGCGATGCCGCTTCGATCGCGTCGATCATGGAAAGGTCGATCGCCGGCGATAAACGGCTGCAGGCGATCCACAAAAGGATCATGACCGACCGGAACAAGAACATGGTGCAAAAGATAGCCTCTTACATGAGTTCACGGGGAAACGTCTTCGTGATCGTGGGGGCAGGCCACCTGGTGGGTAATCTCGGCATCGTGGAGCTTCTGAAAAAACAAGGATATACCGTGGAACAGCTGTAATGCTATATTAAGGAGCCAATTTATGAAAAGGATAGTTCTTATTCGCCATGGTGAGAGCCAGTGGAACAAGGAAAACAGGTTCACCGGCTGGACCGACGTCGATCTCTCCGACAAGGGGGCCGAGGAAGCACGGCAGGCAGGGCGGTCATTGAAAAAGGCGGGGTTCGTCTTCGATGTTGCCTTCACGTCCGTCCTGAAAAGGGCCGTAAGGACCCTATGGATCGTCCTTGACGAACTGGACCTCATGTGGATACCGGAGCGCAAAACATGGCGGCTCAACGAACGGCACTACGGCGCGCTGCAGGGGCTCAACAAGGCGGAGACGGCACAGAAATACGGCGACGAACAGGTCCACATCTGGCGCCGCAGCTATGATGTGGCACCGCCGCCGCTCGAGAGGAAGGACGAACGTTTTTGCGGCAACGACCCGCGCTACGATGCCCTTGACGCTGAGGAGCTTCCCATCGCGGAAAGCTTGAAGGACACGGAAAAACGGGTCATGCCTTACTGGCAGGAAAATATAGTCCCCGTCCTTGCGCGGGGCGCGAAGATCATCATCTCGGCGCACGGCAACAGCCTGCGTTCGCTCATCAAGCATATCGACAACATATCGGATGAAGAGATCCCCAAGCTGGAGATACCGACCGGCACACCGCTCGTCTACGAATTCACGGACGACCTGCAGCCGGTGAAACACTACTATCTCTAAAATATAAAGACCTTGTCTCTCGCCCGCTCCACCCTTCGGGCTGCGCTCGAGCCCACAGAGAGATACAGGAAAGATCAGCCCCTTATCCCCGGAGCCTGCCAGGGATAAGGGGCACTCTCAATCCCGCTTTTGTCCTGTGTCGGGCGGGATAATAAAGAAGCCTTTCCTCGCCTGTCAAGGCGATGCAAGTACGGTCTGATCCTGGCAGGCTCCGGGATCAGACCGCAATCTTTTTCTTCGGCTTTTCTCCGCGTTCTCCGCGAGCTCAAGTAAGTCGCGCCTGAAGCGCGGCGAACGGGCGTGAGGCAGGTATTTTTGTTTTTTCTTGAAACTTGGAAACTTTCTTTAAACCTCTATTGTCAGGCTGTCATAGGCGAGGTCGACCGCCATGCGGCTGTCCGGGTCATACAGGGTGCGGTAGCGGCGCGTTTCCTCAAGGAACCCCTCAAGCGTTGCGTCATCGACGGTCGGTTCGTTGTGGAAAAGACATAGTCGCTTCACCCCTGACCTCACACCCAGCTCAACGGCGAACATATTACTCGAATGCCCCCAGTTCGCTTTCGTCAAACCGGCATCAGCATCATTGTACTGGGCATCAAAGATCAGCAGATCGGCTTCCTTGAAAAAATCGAGAAATCTGTAATCGTCTTTGTAGGCATCTTCAACATGCTCGCAATCGGTGGAATACACGATGCTTTTTCCTGCCTTCTCGAAACGGTACCCGTACGAATCGCCGGGGTGGTTCTGCTTTATCGTCCGGACGCGAAAACCCGCGATGACGTATTCATTGTCAGGCTCAAGCTTCTCGAAACTGATATCGGCCCCCATATCTTTGAAAGATACAGGTATATCGGCATGCTCCTGCTGGTATGTAAGGGCGCTCTCCATGTCGGAATGGCACCCGTGGACAACGATCCTGTTGCCCTCTGCATAGGCCGGTTCGAAAAAAGGGAACCCCTGGATGTGGTCCCAATGGAGGTGGGAAAGAAAGATGTGGAAGAGGTTCGGCGGCCTCCCGGGGCCGTCTCCTCCTGCTGACCCGAGGTGCTGCGAAAGGTCCCTGATACCTGTCCCAGCGTCGCAGATGACGTATCCCTCGCCGCCTTCTATCTCAACACAGGCCGTGTTTGTCCCGTAGTAACCCCATGTGTAAAAGGGCAATTCTCTGTTTATGTGATCATCGATATCGTGATCGTCACGAAACGTGCGGCCGGCAGACCCTTTAATTGCATGGACGATCTTCTCCCGAAGATCCAAGGTGTTCGCCGATGCCGGCAGCGACCCCCGTGTGCCCCAGAAACGGACCTTCACCTAAAGCACCTCCGGTTTGGACCCTGGCCGCCATGTTCCGTGGTCATATAACATACCAATACAATAGTGGTACCGGGATTAAAATTACAAGAAAAATGTGATGAAAGGACGAAATGCAGCGGATAAGCCGTAGCCACGGCGTTGCTTTAGGGAACTTTTTCGCCCTGGTCTTTGTCATATAAGTTATGAAACAACGATCCCGGAAAAGCGCTGAAGGCCCTGGTTTGCGGCGGACGCTGTTATTCCAGAAAACAGCGATCATCATACTTGTGTTGACCTTATTGGCAGGATGCGCAATTGCGCCAGCTGCTTCCAATGATGGTCCGTATTATTCATCTCCTTACTATACTCAGCCTGTGTACGGATGCTGCGGAGGCGGTTGTAACAGACCGGCCTGTTCTAAAAGCTATTACGGACCTCAACATCACAGTTATCCCGGGGGAGGGGGGCATGACCGCCATGGTGGCCGCGGACATCGGAGGTAAGGAAAACACTCTTGCGGCCTGCAGAGTTTTCGGGGCAGGCCATTTTTTACGCCACGAAAAGAGAAGGCCTATCGACTATCAGAATTAACGATTACCAGTTGAAGGGCTGGTAACAGTGTTCTGTCCTGTCTTCATTCTTATGTTTACGGATCTTTGTCCGGCAGGCTGAAGTAGAACGTTGCACTTTCATCAACCTTCCCTTCGGCCCACACTCGGCCGCCATGCCTCGCGATGATCCGCTGGACAATGGCAAGCCCTATCCCCGTCCCTTCGTACTCGTCGGCCCCGTGTAATCTCTGGAACACACCAAAGAGTTTTTCCGCATCAGCCATGTCGAACCCGATACCGTTGTCCCTCACGTAATAGACATTCTCGCCGTCACCGGCGGAACCGCCTACCTCGATGTGCGCCGTATCCCGCTTTTTTGTAAACTTGATAGCATTGGACAGCAGGTTCATAAAGACCTCACGCACCAGCGAGGGGTCCCCTGTCCCCGGAGGGGGGTGATTGACCGAGAGCCTCAGTTTGCGGTCCGGGGCGATCACTCTAAGTTCCTCGAAAACGTCTTTCGCAAGGGCACTCATGTCGATTTCAACAGGCTTAAAGTCGCGACGTTTGAGATGCGAAAGGGCGAGCAGGTCCTTGATAAGCTGGTCCATCTCTTTCCCCGACTTCTGGATGGCGCCCAGGAACTTCAGACCTTTTGCGTCCAGATGAGCCCCGTATTTCTCGGCGAGGAGGCGGGAGAAAGCCTGGATGGAGATCAGGGGGGTCCGAAGGTCGTGGGAAACGGAATATGAAAAGGCCTCTAACTCCTTATTGGTTGCCTCCAACTGTGCCGTGCGTTTCTTTACTCTCTCCTCAAGTTCTTCGTTAAGCTCCCGGACTTCGCGCTCTGCCCTCTTGAGCGGCGTAATATCCATGAAGGACAGAACGCTCTTCTGGCCTCCCGGAATGATATCGACGGTGATATAGATGTCCTTGATATCTCCGGATCTATCCACAAACTTTAGTTCGTAGTTCTTGGGCGGCTCCTGGGGATCGATATGCCGACGACGATGATACTGAAGCATTCTTTTCCAGATCTTCCTTCGCGATGAACTCGGTCCAGCTCTTTTTTCCTTCCAGTTCTTCTTTCGGATACCCGGACAATCTTTGGAACTGTGTATTTGCGAGGTATATGGTTGTATCGCCTTCGCCAATGATGGTGGCCGTGCCCGTGTTCTCGAAAACGGTGCGATACATGGCGTCGGAAACCCTTAACGTCTCGTCACTTTCTTTCATGGTGACCTTCCATCCCCTTCCCGAACAATATCCCCGCTCATTTGTTCATTATTTCGGCATTTCCTTGTTCTTTCAATTCCAACACGGATGCCCCGGGGACGCAGTTGGTCAACGCGACAACCATCCCCCAATTCCCCTGTGTTGATGGTTGCCTGGTGTTGGCTGTCCCTGATCTACTCGACCATATGTCCATTGTCCTCTTATTCTGTTCCAATTTCAAGTTTAACATTGTCGACTCGACAAACGAATTTCGTGTGAGATCTTCATCATTTCAAAAACCTCTTCAAACATCGTATAGATTTCTTCACAAGTTCTCATTTATAATTAGAAGAAATAACCACAGGGGATATTGATATGAACATTGAATCATATGGCAGCGGGGCACCGATCGTTTTCATCCACGGGGCGGGAGGCTCTACGCTCTCATGGCTGCCGCAGAAGGTCCATTTCGAGAAGACAAACCGGGTTATATTGATCGACCTTCAGGGCCATGGAAGATCGGCGGAAAATTCTTCAGACTCTATCGAGGCCTACGGTGGGTCGATAAAAAGCGTGCTGGAGGGAACCGGGGCCGGACCGGTACACATTGCCGGGCATTCCATGGGTGGAGCGATCGCGATGCACCTTGCCCTTGCACACCCCGAAATACTAAAAAGCCTCATTCTCATCGGAACAGGCGCGAAACTGAAGGTCTATCCAGAGATCCTCGAAGGGGTCCTGAAGGACAAGGAAAAGACGGCCAGCGCCATCATCGATACGGCTTTTTCCAACGATACACCCGCGGCATTGAAAGAAAAGGTCTTCAAAGAGTACATCAAGAACGATGCGCGGACGATCTTCAACGACTTCACCGCCTGCGATCGTTTTAACTTCATGGGGTCGCTGCAGAACATCACCGTGCCCACCCTCGTTATCTGCGGCGGTGACGACCGCTTCACGCCGCCCAAATATTCCCGCTACCTGGCGGAGTGCATCTCCGGCGCAAGCCTGGAACTTATCGAAGGCGCGGGACACATGGTGATGGTCGAAAAACCCAAAGAGGTCAACGCAGCCATAGAGAAGTTCATCACCGGCATCAAATAGCCTGCAGCGAGAAACCGTTTCAATTAGATGTTTCTTTTATCTTTTGATCTTTATACCCTGAAACTTGAAACTTTGAAACTGTTTTTACGTTCCCTTTCCTGTCACATCATGACATTCATGAGATGTTTAACTATGCGGAGCCTTTCCTGTATCGTCAGCCTAAAATAGGATGCGCTCTGCATCAGGATGTTTATCACTTCTTTCATGAGCTTCCGGTCCTGCATCGTATACTCCTTGTGAGTAAAAAGCAATATTCATGCCATCGTTCACAAGATTCACAATGCCTCATAGGCCCTCGATGATCAACGTTCGGGCAAATAATTATTAAGAACTGGCAGATGTGTTTCGACAAATATTGCCTCTTGAATCAACAAAAAAGGGGCGTAATTTTCCCACCTGGAAATTTGGTTCCATGCAATCCCACAACCGTTTTACAATTAGCAGCACCTGTGCTATGCTTGTGATGGTTTTCATTTGCTCCTCAAATCAGTTCCGGAGAGGCAACCATGCATTTCGATCTATGCAAAAAGATCATCGGAAACATCTCCCGCGTTATCATCGGTAAAGGGGATCCGATCGAACTCCTTATGGTAGCCATGCTGGCCGATGGCCACGTATTACTTGAGGATATACCGGGCGTCGGTAAGACGCTCATTGCAAAATCACTTGCGAAGAGCATCGGGGCATCCTTTAAAAGGGTCCAGTTCACGCCGGACCTTCTGCCTTCCGATATTACGGGATTCAATGTTTACGACCAGCGAAAGGGGGAGTTCGTATTTCAGTTCGGACCCGTCATGACCCACGTACTCCTGGCCGACGAGATCAACCGCACCATACCCCGGACACAGTCAAGCCTGCTTGAGAGCATGGAAGAGAGACAGGTCACGGTGGATGGCAAGACATATCCCCTGCCGCACCCCTTTTTCGTTATGGCCACCCAGAACCCCATTGATCTTGAAGGCACCTTCCCCCTGCCCGAGGCCCAGCTCGACCGTTTTCTTCTGCGCGTTCGCCTGGGCTACCCCGAACAGGATGAAGAAGTGGCCATTCTGAAACGTTTCCAGGAAAATGACCCCCTTCGCGAGCTTGAAGCCGTGGCAGTGCCTGAAGAGATCTCCAGGCTTCAGGAATTCCGCAGAGGCATTCGCATCTCCGACCCTGTCAGGAAATATATCACCGACATAGTGCGCGCGACCCGCGGTAACCCGTCATGCCATCTTGGCGCCAGCCCCCGCGGCTCACTCGGGCTCATGCGCGCCGGGCAGGCAATGGCAATCCTCAGGCAACGTGAATACGTCCTCCCTGACGATATCAAATACCTTGCACCTTCCGTGCTCGCACACCGCCTGATCCTTCATGAAGAGGTCCGGCTCCAGGGAATAACACAGGAACATGTGGTGAGAGAGATCATAGAAACCATACCCGTACCCGTTGTGACTGAATAAACATTTATCATGGAAGCTATAAACCGCCGAGTACCCAGCATTTTCATTACCCTTCCGATGCTTTTTCTGGGGGCATTGTTTCTCATCGCCGCCCTTTTCTACAAGCAGAGGGACCTTTTAATTTTGTCGCTGCTCATCCTCACCGTGGCAGGCGTCGCTAAACTATGGACAACAATAGGCCGCTACGGCATCGGCTGCGACACAACGATCAATACGAACAAGGTCTTTCCCGGCGGCAGGCTTGACCTTGGGCTTGCGGTAAAGAACAATTCCTTCCTTCCCCTGTGGTTCCAATTGAACATCCCTCTTGGCGGTCTGCGCCGCCGCACGTTCGACGATGCGGCCACGGCCCTCATGGGGGAAGCCAGCCTGCTCTGGCACGGCAGCGGCCGCTTTCAATGGGAGTTGACAGCACCGCATCGGGGGGTTTTTCTTGCAGGCCCTATCCACCTCACTTGCGGCGACCTTTTCGGCTTTTTCCCAAAAGAACGGGATATCAAGGACACTATTGAGGTCGTCGCCTATCCAAAGCTTGTCCCCCTAAAGCCTTTTTCCATCACCCGGCGGGATTTTTTCGGCATCCCCGGGGACGAAAGCCCTGTACGCGATCCCGTGTATATACTCGGCACCCATGATTATCAGCACGGGCGGCCGGCGAGATTCATTCACTGGAAGGCAAGCGCGCGCCGCCTTGTACTCCAGGAAAAGGTCTTTGAACCAACACAGCAGGAGAAGGTACTTTTTATCGTGGGCGTGGAAGGTTTTGCAAGGGCGGGGGCCTCCTATGAATTTGAGCGCGCCCTTGAGGCAGTAGCGTCTCTTGCTGTTTTGCTCGACAATCAGGGCATAGCCATGGGGTTCGCGACAGATGCCGCCATGACGGGAAAAACGGCTTCCGCCAGTTCCGTTAAAAGGGACCCGGGGCACCTGCAGACCATCCTGGAAACGCTTGCGCGCCTCGGTATGGAAAAAGGGCTGAACCTGGTGCAGGGGCTAAAACAAAACAACAACCTTCCCTTCGGGGTCACATGCCTCTATTTCTCTTACGGGCCGGACGAGACATCTCGCGCCGCCGATGAGTATTTCAAGCGCCGCAAGATACCGGTCATCCATTACGTTTGCGGCCCTGCTGCGAATCGGTCAAGCGTTCCCCATGCCCGGTCCAGAAGAACCATTCGGTCTATCAACGAGATCCTCGCGAACGATACAGGAAAAGAACATGCGGCGTAGCGAGAACATCTTTCTTACCCTTGCCGGTGCTGTCATGGAGTTCACCTGGCTGTATGCGTGGGCGGTCTTCTCCACGATATCCATAGCGCAGCGCCACTTTCCTTTTCTTGATGCCGCCGTCATATTCCTGGCCGCCGCCGCCGTCACCGGCCTTTCCACGGGCAGGGGCCTGAGGGTCATCTCGATCGCGCTTTTACAGACAGCCGGTTTTGTGTACGCCGTGCTCAGGACCACCTATTTTTTCAGTGACGCCGCTTCTGCTTTTCTCGGGCGCCAGTGGCTCGCCCGGTTCTTCGGCGCCCCGCACAGCGCAGCTGAGTGGTCCCTGTTCGTTGCGTCTGCGTTCTGGGGCTGTGCTTTCTGGGCAGGCGGGGCGTTATTCGCCGCAAGACCGAAAACGTATGGGAAGATATGTTCCCGCTTTGACCTCGGCCTTGGAGCGTTCTTCTGTCTTGTCCTGACGAAATTTGTCCTCCTGGTGAAAGGGAACATGTCCATCGATGACCCTTCAACGGGGTTTCTCGCATGTATATTCTTTTTCTTTGGCCTCACATCGATAGGGATGATCCGGGGACAAACCGCGGTATCTTCGGACCTCATTTCGGGGTATCGAAAGTTCGGCGTTGTCATGGGCTTCATCTGCGCCGTTTTCGCCTCGGTGGTAAGTCTTGTGTCCTTTTTCCAGCATCCGCTGACAAGTGCGGCCCAAGTGAGCTACGGGCTCATCAAGGGTGGGGCATCCTCCCTGGGCGCGGTCTTTATAAGCTTTATCCGGCTCCTCTATTCACCCAGGCAAACCGGGGTGGGCAAGTTGCCTTCCGAACCGAAAGGAAGCATGCTCGGTCAGTTTTCATCTTCCGACAGCGCAGGATGGGTAGAGGTTGCGGGAAAGATATTGGGCTGGCTCTTCGGGACAGCTTTCGGGCTGATCATACTCATCATTATCGTCTCTTCCGCGATCTATTTCATTAAATGGCTTTTTTCCCGTACCCGGGAAGATGGCAACAGCAAGAACAAGGGTACATTCTTCCCGCAGGTGATCGTGGGGACGTGGGGCCTCTTTATCCTTCTCGCCGGGAAAATAAGGCAAATCCTGAGAGGTTACAGGACGGCAGCGGATTTTTATATGGCGCTCGTGGGCTGGTCAAGACGAAGCGGTGTACGCCGCCGCCGGAGCGAGACGCCTTCGGAGTTCTGTTCCAGGCTTATGGCAAAGTTCCCGACATTAAAGGAAGAGATAGCCTCTGTCGTGGGCGCTTTCAACCGGGAATTCTATGGAGAGATGACGCTCGGCGACAGGGAAATAGCCCTTGTCCGCCTGGCCTGGCATAAGCTGCGAAGTCCGGCCTGCTGGTCCCTGAGACTTAAGACCATCTTTTCGGGGACGGTCACTTCTCTTCCTTGATCTTCTCCATCATGTCCTTAAAATAAAGTTTTTTCTTCTTGAGGAGCTTCACCTCCAACTCTTCATCCTCGGTCAGGTAGGGCTTCACCTGCAGCATCTGCAGCTTCTCGTCAAGCGACTTGTGCAGAATACGCGCCTCGTTATAACGCTCCTCTTTACTTTTCTTTTCTTCCATTGTTTCATGCTCCTCTCTGTTTGGGTCTTTCTATCATAGTGGTTGATAGATATAGAATAAGGTTGGCAAAATGTCAAGAAACCCGGCGGCACAATTCTCTTGACATTTTGTCTACTCACTAATAATATTTGTTATAAGTGCTATTTATAGCATCAATAGTAAATATTATGAGATATATTGCGTTTCTAGAGCTCTTTAAGGATTTTACTATCTTCTCCCTGAACGACATCAGGAGCGTAGACCCTAATTTTCATCGACGCAGGTTGAATGAGTGGCAGGACAAGGGCTACGTAAAGAAGGTCATTAAGGGTTACTATATGTTGTCTGATGTTCCATTGAACGAAGATACGCTTTTTGACGTCGCAAACAGGATCTACTCACCTTCATATGTCTCTTTTGAAATGGCACTATCCTACTACGGGTTTATACCTGAGGCGGTGTACGGGATCACTTCGGTGTCCACAAGGGTAACGAGGACCTTTTCAACCCACCTCGGGGAATTCATATATCACACGCTTCATCCACGCTTTTTCTTCGGGTACACAACGATCGGATACGGCACAGACAAGCACTACACTGTCGCGTCACCTGAAAAAGCGGTCCTTGATCATTTCTATATAAATCCTTCCCTGCGAAAACCTGATGATTTTGAAAGCCTCCGATTCAACAGGGATACTTTTTTTTCGCATGTCAAGGAACCCACTCTTTTCGAATACCTGGACAGGTTCCGGCAAAAAACCCTCAGCATCCGTATCAATTCATTCTGGAGATTCATGAAAGATGCTTGATATTTCTCAGATCGCGTCATATTACCCCGAAAATGTGAGGCCCTTCAAAAAGAACCTTTTACGCGAATACGTCCAGCACAGGATACTTGAAGTCATCTACACATCGCCTTATGCAAATGGTCTTTACTTCATGGGAGGAACCGCCATCCGCATTGTACATGGCGGTACACGGTTTTCCGAGGACCTGGATTTTGATAACCGCTCACTCGATGCAGAAGGTTTTCAGAGACTTTCCGTGCTCATTGAAAAGCGCCTTAACCTGGAAGGATACTCGATCGAAACCAGGAACACGTTGAAGACAGCTTTTCGTTCCTCCATACGGTTTAAAGAACTTTTATATCAGACCGGTATATCACGCCACAGGGATGAGCGCCTGACAATACAGATAGACATGGAACCACAGAACTTTACCTATGTTCCCGCCAGTATTATCATCAATAAGTTCGAACTTTTCACGCGCGCCCATGTCGTTCCCGTCGATATACTTCTCGCCCAAAAAATAAGTTGCATCTTCACCAGAAAACGGCCGATGGGGCGGGATTTTTTCGACATCATCTTTCTGATGGGAAAGACCCGGCCTAACCTTGACTACATACGAGAAAAATTAGGGATCGGGTCCGGCGAAGCATTAAAAAAAGACATCCTGCTCAAATGCAACAACCTGGACTTCAGATCACTTTCAAAGGACATCTCGGCGTACCTCACGAACCCGTCAGACAAAAACAGGATACTCAGTTTTTCCGAATACGTCGGGTCGGCAGAGTTTTAGCTGCCGGGATATTGAGCTAACCGATAAGCCTCTCACTTAAATCTGAAAAAAGAGGATTCGTGGACCCCTCGATCACTTTCGCCATTTCAATAACGTATGCCGGACGCAGGCCGTCCCTCCACCTCGGGTAGCCCCCCGCCCAGAGATAAAGGATAAGGGCTTGGAAACCTTCACTGTCAAAGAGGTATCCGCCCATGTCAACACTCTTGCGGGCGCTGTCTGCAATGATATGAATGGGCCTCATATCAGCGTACTTCTTCACGATCTCCTCGATGATGCCCCGGTTCTCAAAACCCTCGGGCTGCTGCTTGAACTTGTCCTCTTCCCGGGGAAAGGGAAACCGCCTGTACACCTCACCGATGAACCCGCTAAGATCGAAACCTCGGATCGCACCCATGAGGTTGCCGATATTTGACAACTCCAGCGTATAGGCATCAAGTGTTATATCGACGGGTCCATTGCCGCGGCGCGAGGCCATATCCCTTATTGCCGCCGAAAGATCGTCGGCAAAGAAAAAATGGACATCGAGAAGCACCATGTCGGTGTCGATATTGAAAAACCCGAAGGCTACCTGCCCGTGGCTGATCGAATGAAATGCAAGGGGCATAAATCCTCCTCACCGCTTCCTGTTGACAACCGGGTATTCCCGGTTTACCATCAAAGGTACCTGTTCGAAAAATCCAGGCGAGGCGCTCTATGACCATATCACTGAATGCGAGGGCCCTGATCGCCTACTTTATTATCATATGTACCATTGTATTTTGCAACATCGACATGGCGGGCAGGCAGAAGCATCTTAATTGTTCGGTGTCAGAAAATCATGCGAATTAGAATCGTCAAAGGTGATTTGCTGGACCAGAAGGTTGACGCGATTGTCAATCCCTGGAACAGGAATCTGATCCCGTGGTGGCTGTTATTGCCGAAAGGAGTATCCGGGGCCATCAAGAAACGAGCGGGTTGCCGACCGTTTATCGAGCTTCGCCGCAGTGGCGTACTTCCTCCTGGTGGAGCTTCGGTAACCTCGGCGGGCCGGCTTCCGTTCAAAGCGATCATTCACGTGGCAGGTATCGGCCATAACTGGTGTTCGTCTGAGAGGTCCATTCGCGGCTCCGTTTGCTCCGCCCTAAACGAGGCAAAGACGAGAGAGTTCAGATCTGTTGCGATCCCATTGATCGGCGCCGGTACCGGTGGCGGATCCGAAGATGATGTTCAGGAGATCATCGTAGAAGAATGCAATCATTTTGATTATGATGGAGAGGTGGTCATTGTGCGCTACAAGGGCGAAGGGTGGCCACATGGACGCTGTTACTGTGACTTGTGGAATAAGAGTCCTGATACGTTGGAGAAACAAGGTGTCCCGAGAGGATTTTGCGGGTTGTGCGATGTCTGTGGAGCGCCAGGGCACCTCCAGCACTTTCCGGGCGCAGTTCCTTTCACCGGCGCCTGGTGCAGGAAGCACTACTACAGGACAATGGTGCTGCACCCGATGGGATCAATAGGTATTTTCATCTGGGGCCTTGCCGTGCTTGCGGTTATTGTACTAATAATAATGTTCTTTAAGGGCTAGCAAGGCACTCTAGCATACACCATATTCTCCGGTGAGCCCCAACATCATCATCAAACCTGTTTTTTCAAATATTTTTCGTATTGTTTCGCACTTTACAGAATCATTTTGATATTTTCTGTACGAAATTACATGATCGTTTGTGTTGCTGGAATGGTCAGGGCTTTCTTGCAATATCTTTAATGTGAAGATAAATGCAAAAGCGTCTAAATTGAACCATGCAAACAAAGGAGTGACATCAAATGAAAAAGTTTAATTGTACCTTCATTGCATTAGTTTTCTTTTTTTCCATGATCCACGTTTCGTTCGCGAAGGACATTCCTGAACCCCCGGTAATTAAGCCGTATCCCGGTTCGGTTCTTGCGAAAAATGTGTCCAAGTACGAAAAATATTCAGAATTCGAATTTAACCTTATCAACAAGACATCGAAGAAAAGGGAGAGAAAAAAGGTCCAGGGCAGGTACTGGAAGCTTCTCTGGGAGGTCCGCACACCAAAGGGGGAACGGGTCAGGGACATATCAAGGCTTGAATTTTTTGAAAATTTCAAAAACGCCGCCTTGCAGGCAAAAGGCGAGGTATTGTACGAAGACCGCGATCAGCTCAATTTCAGGATACCGAAGGACGACGGGGGATATATCTGGTGCAGGGTCAGCGCGGTAGTAAATCTGGGCCAGGTCTATATGTACATAATCGATGAAAAAGAATTCAAGCAATCGATAGTGTTCGGCGCCGATGAAATGAAAAAGGCCCTGGATGAAAGCGGCAAAGTGCTGTTATACGGCATCCTTTTCGATCTTGATAAGGCAGACCTGAAACAGGAATCAGAGAAGCAGCTGAGCAACATTGTGACGCTGATGCTGCGCAACCCGGGCATAAAGGTTGAAATTCAGGGGCATACGGACAACCAGGGTAAGCCGGACTATAACATGAAACTGTCACAGGCAAGGGCTGAAACGGTCAAAGCATATTTAAAATTATTTGGTGTCCGGGAAGATCGCCTGAAGGCGAAGGGTTTTGGCGAAACCAAACCGGTGGCTCCAAATCAAACCGAAGATGGAAGGGCAAAAAATCGCCGCGTCGAGTTGGTGAAATTTTAAGCCCCAACGTGATCGACCTGGCCAAAAACGCGCCGTTTCGATCTTAAGCGGATGAACACGGGCCTCTGGGCCCTGTCTTCATACCTCTCTCAGTCGCTGCTCGAACTCCTGCGCCAGGGCGTCGTGCTGGGTGGTGATGACCTCCAGTTCATCGAAGAGTTCATCTATCTTTTTCTTTGTCTCATGGATGGAAAGCGACAGGCTCATGATGGCCTTGCCGTCTCCTTTCTGCGACGCGGCGATGAGGGCCTCGTTGTCTTTTGCAAGTTGTTTTTCGTTGCCCGTGATGGCCGATTCAACCTCGTTGATGCGGTTCTTGATGGGCGTCATGACACGGGAGCGGTCGTTGATGATCTCCGCCCTTAGCCTTTTCGATTCTTTCCTGATGGCACTTTTTACGGGCGCCACGGGGGCCTGCCGGTATTCATCGTCTTCGCGCGCCTCGTCCTCCCACCCGACACGGGCAAGAAAATCCTCGTAGTTGCCCTCGAAGATACTGACATCGCTACCGTCAAAGATAACCAGGCGTTCGGCGACGGCATCGAGGATCATCTCGCTGTGAGTCACTATCATCACCGCGCCCTCAAAGTTATTTATGGCCTCTATGAGGGAATCGATGGATTCCATATCGAGATGGTTCGTCGGCTCGTCAAGGAGCAGGAGGTTCGCCGGCGCTGCGAGCAGCTTTCCCAGGAGCACCCGGCTTCTCTCCCCGCCCGACAGGACACCTACCTTCTTCAAGGCCCTGTCGCCGTCAAAGAGCATGGCGCCGCAGATACCCCTCACCGCGGTCTTGCTGCGGCCCTGCTGTGCGCTCCATATCTCCTCTTCGATGGTCAGCTCCGGGTCGAGACGGTCGATGTTCATCTGCCCGAAATAGCCGAGTTTAAGATTCTGATTGTAGGTGATCGTTCCGGATACGGGCGTAAACCCGCCGGCGAGGAGGTTCAAAAGGGTGGTCTTGCCTTTGCCGTTCTTCCCGATGATGCCGATGCGGTCACGTTTTTTGACGGCAATGGTAAAACCCTTTATAAGCGCCGGTCCCGACGGATCGTAGGAAAACCCGATCCCGTCGGCCTCGAGGGGCCACCTGCCGGGAAAAGGGGCCGCGTTGAAGGAGAATTCGAGACTCTCCAGGCTAGACAATTTCTCCATTTTCTCTTTTTTCTGGAGCTGACGGACACGCGATTGCACCGACCTGGCCCTTGTCGCCTGCGCCCGGAAGCGATTGATGAAAAGTTCTATCTCCTTGCGTTTCTTCTCTTCGTTGACCCGTGTCTGTTCGTAGATCTCTTCCTCTTCGATGATCTGGTCATAGAGCTTGTGGGTCGTCCCGGCGATCTTGCGAACCCTGCCTCTGTGTATCGCCATGGTATGGGTGGTCACGGAATCCATGAAATCGCGGTCGTGGGTGATAAGTATCAACTCGCCCTTCCAGGTCCTCAAGAACTGCGTAAGCCAGCGGATGGAAACAATATCGAGATAGTTTGTGGGCTCATCGAGAAGCAGCATCATCGGCTGGGCGATAAGGATCTTCGCGAGGTTAAGCCGCACCTGGAAACCGCCGCTGAGGGTCCGGGGGTCCCGATCGAGACCGGCCGCATCGAAACCGAGCCCCGCAAGGATGGTCTTCGCCTTGTATGTTTCGTCGCGGCCGTCCTCGTGCGCGGGAAGGTTGAGGCAAGCCTCGGCAAGGACAGAGTGCTCGCTGAAGGAAATATGCTGGGAAAGATGGCGTATCGTATAACCCCTGGGGATGTGGATGGTCCCTGAGTCAGACCCTTCCTCGCCGAGGATCATCTTGAAGAGCGTCGTCTTCCCCGTGCCGTTGCGCCCCACAAGACCGAGGCGCTCACCCGTACCGACGGTAAAGCTCGCCTCATCAAAGAGTATCTGGGTGCCGTAGGCCTTGGATAGGTTGGTAACGATAAGCATGAAAGTCAGCGCCGTGCTATAGAATCACTAAAAAAAGCGTTCTATCATAACGCAAGCAGCGAAAAAGTGCAATCATTCAGGGTTTAAGAAAAGGTTTTCTTCTTTCCCCTGGAACCTGGAACTTGAAACTTGGAACCGTCTTCATACCTTGTGGTCTTCCCTTATCAGCGTCCTGGGGCCGCCGGACAGGCTTGAATTCCAGTTTTTGGGCGGTTCTATTTCCTTGAGCCTTTCAAGCTGGCCTATGTCCTTGAGCCTCTTGTAGATGAGCTGCCATGCGCAGGGTCTGTCCGGCCGCACTTCACACCTGTCTTCGCGGGAACCCCCGCATGGTCCGTTCAGCATGCGCTTGGCGCAGCGGGTGACGGGGCATATGCCGCCGTATTTGTGAAGGACACAGGAACCGCAGGCGGCGCACTTTTCCGTCCATACGCCGCGCTCCTCGAGAATGCCCAGGAAGGTTGTGTTGAGTCCGGCATAGACCGGCTTTAAGGGGAAGCGCTCGGCGATCGCCTGGACGCCGGCGCCGCATGCCGTCGACAGCACGGCGTCGGCTTTCTCGATGGCTTCCGCGGCCTGCTCGATGAAGATGTTGTCACACTGGCGCTCGATGGTGAGTTCATCGATCTTGAAAGCCCAAGCCCTGGACGCGGGACGCAATACGCAGTGCCGATGATATGATGCTGACCTCCCGTTCGCCTCCGGACAGGCAGACGGTAACGCAGGTACCGCAGCCCAGCACCAGTATTTTCTTGTGGGGTCTTAAGATCTCGACAAGTTCAGGAATGGTTTTTCTTTCGGCAACTATCATTGTATTGCTCCTGTTTGTTCTTTGTTTGCGTTTTTCCTGTTCATTTTCTTCACGGGGGAAGGGCCTAGTTTGCTGACAGTTTCCACCATTTCTCGGACGTACTCGGCAAATTGCTGGGAACCGGCGGCGCTCACATTGACCATGCGCAGGCGCTCGGGTTCCAGACCGGCCTCTTCCAGCAACTGCCTGGCGGTATTTACCCGGCCCTTCGCCAGGTAATTACCTTCCTTGAAGTGGCAGCTGCCTTCCTCGCAGCCTGCGACCAGCACGCCATCGGCACCGGCCTCAAAAGCCTTCATGAAAAAATTGATCTCCAGCCTGCCGGTACACGGCGACCGGACGATGCGGATGTTGGGCGGATATTGCAGGCGCCCTGAGCCTGCCAGATCTGCCGCGGCATACGCGCAATAATGGCAGCAAAAAGCCACGATTACAGGTTCGGAATTATTTGTGTTCATAACCATTTTCCTTATTTCGGTGCGGATTCGGCATTACCGCCCTCACTGGATTCCGTTAACAGGGCCTGAAGCATACCCTCGAACTGATCAGACTCGAAATTTCTGAGCTGTATGGCCTGCGCCGGACATTCCGAGGCGCATATACCGCAGCCCATACAGGCGGCAGCGGCAATCTCCGCCTTGCTGTTAACATTGACGAAGGGAGCGTGGTAAGGACAGGCCCTTACGCAGGTCATACAGGAAATGCATTTCTCCTGATCCACACTCGATACCTGCCCGCCAACCTCCAGCCGGGTCTTGGAAAGAATGGTCGCAGCCCTGGAAGCGACCGCCCGTGCCTGTGAGATGTTCTCATCGGCCATCTTCGGCGAATGGGCCAGGCCGCAGAGGAAGATGCCTTCGGTGGCAAACTCGACGGGCCGCAGTTTAAGGTGGGCCTCCACATAGAACCCGTCGGCATTCAGCGGCACCTTGAGCATATCCGCCAGCTTGCGGTTATCCTTCGGGGCATCGATACCGGTGCTGAGCACAATGGTATCGGTCTCGATCTCCACCGGCTCCGGGAAGTCCGGGACTTCTCAGCGTAACCAGATCATGATTGCCGGAAATGACCGGCGGCTCTCCTTTTTCGTATCTCATGAAGATGACGCCGGCTTCACGGGCCTGTTTATAGTATTTTTCCCGGAACCCATAGGTGCGGATATCGCGGTACAGGACAATGACGTTGGCGTCGGGATCCTGTTTTTTCAGTTTCAGGGCGTTCTTTACCGCCATGGAGCAGCAGATGCGGCTGCAGTAAGGCCTGTCGTCATTGCGTGAGCCGGCGCATTGTATCATTACGATGCTGCGGTTAGCGGAAGAAAACGTACCTGACTGCAAGGCATTCTCCAGTTCTGATTGGGTAATGATATTGGCTGATTGTCCATACTGGAAATCCTCGGTGACCGCCGCGTTGGCACCGGTGGCGACAATGATCGCACCGCATGGCACGGTGGTCTCCTCGCCGTTCTCGTTGAGAGCAACCTCGAAATCACCTACGAAACCGGCGACGTTCTTCACTTCGGCATTCATGTGCAGGACGATATTATTATTGCTCCGAACACGCTCGACCAATGCGGTGAGGAACCCGCCGACGTCTTCATGTTCCAGCGTGTAGTTCAGACCAAGGAAATTGCCGCCCAGCTTGTCCGACCTTTCGATCAGGTGGGTCTCGAATCCCTGCTGCGCAAGGGCGAGGGCCGCCGTCATCCCGCTCATGCCGCCGCCGATGACGAGGCCCGTTTGAACGACATCGGAGTAAGAGCCCTGCAATGGGACCAGTCGACGGGCCCGGGCGATGGACATCCTGACGAGCTCGATAGATTTCTGGGTCGCTTGCTCCGGCATCGTCGAGTGCACCCAGGAGCATTGATCGCGGATGTTGGCCATTTCAAACAGGTACTGGTTCAGGCCTGCTTCACGCAGGGTGTCCCGGAAGATAGGTTCGTGAGTACGCGGCGTGCAGGAAGCCACGACGATACGGTTGAGCCGGTTTTCGCGTATGGTGTCACGGATATTGTCGAGACTCGTGTCGGAACAGGTGAACAGCGTGTGGGTGGCAAGGATGACGTTCGGTTCCCTGGCAACTGCGTCAACCACTTTTTCCACGTCTACCACGGAAGCAATGTTGCTGCCGCAGTGGCAAATGAATACGCCGATCCGGGGCTCTTCGTCGGTGACATCGTGTTCGTCCGGGTAGACCGCTTTGGTGATCAGTGTGTTGCGGGCGGAGGACAGCAGTTCCATGGCCATTGAAGCCGCGGCACTGGCCTGCGTAACTGTTTCAGGGATATCCTTCGGTTCCTGGAAAGCACCGCCGACAAAGACCCCCGGCCGGGAGGTATTCAAAGGCGTAAATCTGTCGGTGGCACAGAAACCGTATTCATTCAGCTCAATACCCAGACGTTTGGCGCTATCCATGGCGGCTAGGCCCGGTTCCATGCCGACAGACAAGATAACCAGGTCAAAGTCCCTCTCCTGCAATTGATCGGCTTCGTTATAGAATGTCGCCCGCAGGTCTTTCGTGCCGGGCATCTGGATGATGCGGGACGGTATGCCCTTGATATAATTAACACCCTGCTTCTTTGCCCGCTCGTAATACTGGTCGAAGTCCTTACCGTGGGCCCGGATATCCATGTAAAAAATGGTCGCTTCCAGCCCGGGCAGGTGGTCGGCGGCGATCATCGATTGCTTTGTAGAGACCATGCAGCAAACCGAGGAGCAGTACTCATTTCCGCAGCGGGTGTCCCGCGAGCCAACGCACTGGATCCAGGCCACACGCTTGGCCGGATTACCGTCGGACCGCCGGATAACATGGCCGTCGAAGGGCCCGGAAGCCGAGAGCATGCGCTCGAACTGGACGCTGGTGATAACATTGGGATACCGGCCATAGCCGTATTCACCCTTCTTGGCGGCATCAAATTCTTCAAAACCCGGTGCCAGGATAACGGAACCGACATCAAGCTCGATCATCTTCTCCGTCATCGAATGGTCGACTGCATGCTGCTCGCAGGCGGCAACGCACAGCTGGCACTCGGAACACATGGCACAATTGAGACAGCGCTCGGCCTCCGCCAGGGCAGCCTCTTCGGTAAGGCCCTCTTCAACCTCGGTAAAATTGCCGGCGCGCCCGGCAACCGGCAGCATTGCCTGCTCGGCGCGAGGCTTCTTTTCCTGACCCCTTGTTTCAGGAAGCATCTCCGGAGCGACGGGTCTTACGGTAGACTCAAAGCGCTCCGACAGCATGTCCTCACCCTTGAGATACCGATCGATCGATTCCGCGGCCCGCTTGCCTGCGCCGACGGCACCGATAACGGTAGCACTGCCCGGGATATTATCACCGCCGGCAAATACGCCTTTTGCGGATGTTTCCAGGGTGATCTTGTCGACCTTGTACCAGCTGCCCTCGGTTGCTGGCCCCCATGCTGCCAAGCGAGTCTTTGTCCACGGCCTGGCCGATGGCGACGATGATCCGGTCGGCCTTCAGTGTCGTTGTCTCGTTCTCGTTGTAGACGGGGCTGAACCGCCCGTTCTCATCGAACACCCTGGTGCAGCGCTTGAGCTCGATGGCATCGACCCTGCCGTTTCCAAGGATGCGCTTCGGCCCCCAGCCGTTGTTGATCTTGATATTCTCTTCCAGCGCGGCGGCAACCTCTTCGGGCAGAGCCGGCATCTCGTAGTGCGCCTCCAGGCTTACCATCTCGACGTCGTCGGCCCCGAGGCGCATGGCGCTGCGGGCCACATCTACGGCAACGTTGCCGCCGCCGATGACCACCACCTTGCCGCTGATCTCGGGAAGGTTGCCCCTGTCCCCGGCCTGACGCAGGAAGTCGAGGCCATAGGTGATACCGGGCTTGTCCTCGCCCTCAACACCCAGCATCCTGCTGCTCTGGGTACCGACACTGAGAAAAACGGCCTCATTTTCCCGGCGCACCTCGTCCATGGAAATATCAATGCCGATCCGGGTGTTATAAACGAATTTAATGCCCTTGCGGCGGATAAGCTCTACTTCGTAGTCCAGTACGTCTTTCGGCAGGCGGTAAGCGGGAATACCCCATCGCAGCATACCGCCGGCTGCTGAAGAAGCCTCATAAACGGTCACCGCATAGCCCCGGTCCGCCAGGTCGGCGGCGGCGGTAAGGCCGGCAGGGCCGGCGCCGATGACGGCGATCTTTTTGGCATCCGCCGGCGGGGTCTTCTCTTCCGGAAGGGCCAGCTCACCGGACCTGACCATGTTCCATTTCCCGGTCAGAGGCAAAACGCTTCAGCAACCTGATGGAAACGGCTGAATCAATATCATTGCGTGTACATTCGGTCTCGCAGGGATGGGTGCAGACCCGTCCGCAGATGGCGGAGAGCGGGTTTCGTTCCCGGATGAGATTGACGGCCTTGAGGTATTCTTTCTTCTTGATCAACTGAATGTAGCCCTGGACGTTGATGTTCGCCGGGCATGCCACCTTGCAGGGAGCATGTCCGCTCTTCAGAATACCGAATTTGTTGGGCGTCGCCTGGGCATATAGCTTGGCGATCGCACGCCTGGTACCCATTTCGACGGTCGAACTCATTGGGCACGTTCACCGGGCAGGCATCCGTACACTCACCGCAGGCAGTGCATTTGGCTTCATCAACATATCGGGGAGAGACCTTGACTCTGGCCTTAAAATTGCCCGGCTCTCCTTCCAGGCCGACGAGTTCGGAAAGGGTGAGTATCTCAATATTTATATTGCGGGCGCATTCGACCAGTTTGGGCGATACGATACAGGTAGCGCAATCGCCGGTGGGGAATGTCTTGTCAAGGTGGGCCATCATGCCGCCGATGGCCGCATCACGCTCCACAAGATAAACTTTAAATCCGGAATCGGCGAGGTCGAGGGCCGCCTGAATGCCGGCGATACCGCCGCCCTGAACCAGAACTGCACCTGTTAGTTTCTTTTCACTTTTATCCATATCGTAACCTTAAATAGTCTCCAATTGTCCGTTATCAATCAGCTGTTTTAGCGAGACCGCTTCCTTTGCTGTCTTTAATACGGCCGCCGGACTTACCATGAGCCTGTCAAGTCCGAGTTTTTCGGGCGGAATACCAAGGGCAAGACCGAGCAACTGCGTAACATAGATAACGGGCATATTATATTTCTTGCCGAGGAGCCTTCTCCATATCTGCCTGTCTCACATCAAGACTGACCTGGCACATAGGGCAGGCAACGACAATGCACTCGGCGCCGGCAGACTGTGCCATACTCGATGACCCCGGCCGACCGCCGGACGGTGATCTCCGTTCGTGTAAGGTTTTGCATGCCGCCGCAGCAATCCACTTTGCCTGACCATTCCACGTTCGCTGCGCCCGTCACATCGATGAGGCGTTCCAGGATGGTAGGGTTCTCGGGATCGTCAAAGTTGGTAGCTTCCGGCGGACGAACCAGGTAACAGCCGTAATAAGCGGCCACCTTGAGACCGTTCAATGGTTTAATGATCTTCTTGCGCAGCCTGGCCGGTCCAATGTCTTTTAAGAGTATCTCGACAAAGTGCCTCACCGGGACAGATCCGTCATAAGGTTCTCCCAGGCTGTCGGCAACTGATCGCCTCATCTGTTCGGAATTGATGATTTCATAGTTGGCCACCTTCGAGCGGTTATAGCAGGCGGCGCAATTGACCACCATATCCATGCCCATCTCTTTGGCCTTGAGGAGGTTGGCGCGAGGCCAGCGATGCCGCCAGTTCCCGGTCTGTCTGGTGAGCGGCGCTGGCACCGCAGCATGTCCAACCCTTGATCTCGTTTAGTTCAATACCAAGTGCATGAGACACCGCCAGACATGATTCATGCATGTCGCGGGCAGTGGAATGAGCAGAGCACCCGGGATAATATGCGTATTTCATTTTCCCGTTCCTTTGTTTTGCGCCGCCTTTTCGAAGATCCGTTTCACTTTACCTTTGTCGGCGCCGGATGGCGGCAGGATTGCCATTTTGCCTTTTTTCAGCATGGCGGGAAATTTATCCACGTCCTGTTTCAGGTTCCCGGTCCCCAGCTTGTACATTGCAATGGCCTTGAGGTCGTACGCGCGGCCGTAAGACTTGACCGTGTTCAGGAATAAACGGTTAAATAAAGGCGCATCGCCTTCGGGCTTGGCGACCCCTTTTTCCACGGCGATGGACTTCAAGGCATCGATAACAGCGGCAAAATTTATCTGATTCGGGCACCTGGCGTAACATGTTTCACAGGAAAGACACGTCCAGATGAGGCCGGTCTGCAACAATTCGTCGCCGGCGCCCAGCTGCAGCCTCCGTATTATCTCCGACGGCGGCGACTCGATCCGGTCGGCTACAGGACAGCCGATGGAGCATTTCTTGCACTGGTAGCAGGCGCTCAGATTGACATCCGCCTTTTCCTGGACAGCTCTCAGAAGGTCTCCGGTGGGCTTTCTGTTTTGTAATTCTTGTCGTCATTTTCGATACTCTCTCATTAAATTAAAATACCTATTCGTCCGACTCGATCATGGCGTTAGCCGACAGTTTGGACGGGGCAACCTTTCGGTAGACCTCACCGGGCCGTTTACGTTTGCCGTCGACAGTCAGCAGGTCATCCACCTTGATCCCGAATAAACGCTCATTCTCCTGAAGATAGGGCAGGATGGTTTCCCAGTCCTGATCGGTCATCCTGAAAAAGTTACCGCCGTTCAATTGCTGCCGGACAAGGTACTTATGAGGATCACGCACGTATATGGCGCCGCCGGAAGCGAGCGAGAACAGGTTGCCGCCGGGGTAGGGTTCTTTCAGGCCAACCACGCTGCCTTTATCGTCGAAGGTAATGCCGTTGAGAATGACAAAACCGCCTCCCGCGAAGGGGTCGCCCGCCATGAAGGATTCGGCGAGGAAGTCGAGGCAGGTACCGTTAATCAGCACCCTCGGTTTGCCCACGGAATTAATTAACGGACGGCCGGCGGCATTACCGAGGACAAAGACCGAGCCGCCTTTGGCACCGTAAAGGAACGTTTGTCCCGTGTCGCCATGAATAACAAGTTTGCCTTCCTTTATGATCTGGCCCAACTGGTCCTGGGCATTGCCGTGGACGGTAATTGTCAGACCGTCTATGCCGGATGCGAGGTAATCGCCGTCGCTATCGTAAACATCGATGGTGACGTCCCCGGTTTGCGGTCCCAGCCCGCAGCCGGTAAAACGCTGTCCGGCACAGTTATAAACAATGAAATGTTTCCAGCCCTTAATGTAGGCGTCCACCAGAAGCGAGGCATCGCATTCATTTCCTTCCGGCGGGAAGCCGAGCGTATCGATCACCAGGGTCGTCTCGCCCATATGGGGTTCTCTTAAGAGTTCCCTCGTGCTGTAATTGATTAGCCGGAACTCGCCTGCCGGTGTTTCCTGAGCTATCGAAGGAAGCCCGGAAAACAGCCGGCGCAAGGCGGTGCGGACTATCTGGAGAATGTGTTTGCGCTTTTTTGTGCCGGTGGCATATCGCCGATCGTTAAGAAGCGTCAATATTTCGATGGCCCTGGCAAAATGGTTCGAATCTTTGGCAAGGGCAATAACCGTCTCGCATGCGAGACCGACATCCGCCAGGGGCCACTCGGCGATGTTTTCGGTGAAATAACTGAAGGCCGCCAGGCTGCCGGCGTCGAAGTGTCCTCTGATGTTGTTCGCAATTTTATTTCCGTTCGTCCCGGACAGTGTTATTTCTTCCGATAGATTGCCGACCTCTGTTCCGGACGGTAATTTCACGGAAACCCCGAATTTATCGGTACAGTTCAGCCGGTACTTGCCGGCCTCACTCTTTTCGAGTGTGAAAATAAAGGACCCGCCGTCCGTCGAACTGCCGCCCCGGGCATTCCAGTACTTGTCGGCGATGGGGCAGATACGGCTGTCATCCTTCGACATGCTCAGCAGTGTCGCGTCGATCGCCTGTTTTTCGGAGCAGATCAAGCCGACCTGCACTTCACCGTCGGCAAAGGCGAAGACCTGCGGGCGGAGCATGGAGGTATCGGTGATCCCCATGAGCTGGAACTTGTCCGCTGCCTCCAGGGTGCGGGCGATAATAAAGAACCAGGGGCCGTCCGGTGAGGCATGGATGTGGGTTGCCTGGATCGCGCGGTAGATGGCCTGTTTCTCTTCGGGCAGCCTGTCGAAATCCAGTTCCGTAGTTGGCGCCAGGGCCTCGATGATATATTCCAGCGGATAGTTGTATATCCGGTTCAGCAGATCAAATATCTGGATCGAAACCTCGGTATCGGTCAGGAACTGGGGGTAGATATGGCGCTGTGCAAGGTACTCGCATACAGAGCTGTAGTTGGCAAAATCGCCGTTATGGACCAGTGCGGTATTGATCGCTCCGAAGGGATGCGCGCCGCCCGGATGCCAGACCCGTCCCTTGGTGGGGAACCGCTGGTGGGCGATCCAGACATGCGCCTTCAGATCGTCGATCTTGTAATAATCGGTTATCGACTCGGCATACCCGACCACCTTGAGGATCATGATATTCTTGCCGTAGGACATGACAAAGGCTTTCTTATCGCCCAGCGAAGCGTAGTACTCCTGGTTCAGCTTGACACTTTGCTGGCTTAAGAATTCACCCTCCGCTTCTTCACGTGTCATTTGACCAAATTCATTTTTTGAAATGAAGGAACCCAGAACTTCCGGTTTAACGCGAACAAAATAACGCATAACATCCGGGGGTTTGGCTTCCAGTGAAGGGATCGTCGTCCAATCGGCAACGGTATCGAGCTTGTAAGAGGTCTCAACCTCAAAATAAGGGGTAATATATTTCTGTTCCAGTTCCTGCCGGACACTGTTGTCCAGGAATGCGATGTGCACCATATAACAGGCGTCCAGAACCTCGCGAGTTACCCCGAGCTGCTCCGGTATAAAGCCTACCGCGGCAATTCCGCCGCCTTTGCCGTTGCCGCGGTTATGCATCTGCCGGGACGGCTCATGGATATGGCGTGCGGCAACGGGCTCAGTGGCACAAAAACCGACCACGCCGCAGCCGCCTTCTTCTTCACCTTTATACGAAGCAGGGTATGGTATATGCAGCTCTTCGATCATTCGCTGTCGGGAACGCAATAGTCTTTCGATAATCCCGTTGTTCATATATGTGTCTCCACATCGTTGGTATAATCAAGGTGCACCAGAAGATCGCTGCGCCCGCGCAGCTCGTTTACGCTGCGCATACCGAACCGTTTCAATATGCTCACCAGTTCTTTTCGCCAGGCGCTGTACATATTGATGATCCGCTGTGTGCCCCATTCGAGGTCCACATCCGCCGCAAGTTCGGCATCGGTGGTTGCAATACCGCGCGGACAGCCGCGCCCGCTTTCACAGCGTGAACATCGTATACAGCCCAGCGCAACCAGTTCGGAAGTGCCGACAACGACACCATCGGCCCCCAGCGCGATCGCCTTGGCGATATCGTGCGGTGTCCTTAACCCGCCGCTGGCGATCAATGTGACCTTATCACGAATGCCTTCGTCCGTCAGGAAACGGTGGACTTTTACGATGCCGTACTCGATGGGCATTGCGATGTTCTTTTTGGCTATGTCAGGTGCGGCCCCCGTGCCGCCGTACCCGCCGTCCAGATGCACTATATGGGTACCGGCGGAATAGCTGCCCACGGCGACCATGTCCACGTCATTCGGGGTGGACACCTTGGTGGAGATCAGGGTCCGCCGGTTAACGTGTTTGATCCAGTCCATGTGTTTCTGATGATCCTCGATGGAGTAGACGCTATGAAACGGAAAGGGTGAAAAAAGCGAAATACCCAGGACCGTTTCACGCATCCTGGCGACTGCCGGGGTGACTTTATCGGCCAGCAGATGGCCGCCGAGGCCCGGCTTGGCCCCCTGAGCGTACTTGAACTCGACAATGCGGACACGCTGGATCGTCTCTTCGCGAACACCGAAAAGACCTGTGGCTATCTGGGTGATGACGTGGTCGTCATACGGCTTCATGCGTTCCATGTAACCGCCTTCACCGGTGCAGGTAAAGGTGTTGAAAGCGACAGCCGCCCGGGCCTTGGCAAGCTGGATAACGTTGCTGACGGAACCAAAGGACATGCCGCCGCCATACCACGGAACATCGATCTTCACCTGCGGCCGGTCGTCGCCCCGCCTGTTTAGCACGATACTTGTATCTATCTCATCATCACGTAATTCAACGGGCGGTTTATCGGGGAACTTGAATCGCAGGCGGTCAAAACCGCCCCCGGAGGCCCCGGTCTCATAATCGTAGCCGTATTCAGGTGACGGTGGCTCCCCGGTTTCCGCCATTTTCCAGGTAGCCATCAGCATATCCGGCGTCCAGCGATAGTCGCCCATCGCCTTCAACATCGGATTTTCAACCATTTTCAGCGCCTTGTTGCGGGCACAGGTCTATACAGTAATGATCCGTCTCCCGGCAGGAAGGGCCTATGCAGACATTCAAATGCGGGGCAGAAAATAATTTATAACCGGGCTTCAATACGTGCACGCCATGGGGGCAAACCTGGGCGCATTTGCCGCAGAGCGTGCAGTCATCGCTTCGGCGAATGATATATTTGGCTATCTCATTACGATAGCGCGGGGGCGCCGGCCTTACTTCACGGGCTACCTCAACCTGCGGCACCAACGTTTTCGCGGTGTTTTCGGGCAGAATTTCCTTAAGCGCTGATTCTTTTGCCAAAGAGCCTTCCAAAGGTCTCCTCCTCGATGTCTTCAAAGAACAATGCACGGCCGGTCTCACCACGCAGACGGCGGGCTTCCCGCATCCCCATTGCCCCCATGACCTCGATCAACTGGTCATGCCAGACCGCGATCAGGTTCGTCATACGCCCGACCCCATATTGGGCGGTGATACTTTCGATCTTCGCCGGACAGTCAAAGCCATCGCGGCAGCTTCCGCAAAAGCGGCACTCAAGGGCGATCAATAGCGGCATGTTGATGGTTATTGCATCGGCACCGCAAATGATCTCTTTCGCCATATGTTCTGCCAGGGCGATGCCGCCGCTGGCGATAATGGTCACTTCATCCCGGATGCCGTCTTTTACGAGAGAAGTATGGACGTACCGTGTCATGTCTTTTATAAACCCGGGTTCTTCCACCCCCGTTTGATCACCGTTAATATCGGACACGATGTGTATCACTTCGATAATGGGGTTATGGGCAAGCTCTATGGCCCTGTCTTCGCCGCGAGAGTCCAATTCAACTCTCACTGCGACAACCAGGTCCGGGTTGACAGCCTTGATCTCTTTTATCCGTTGTTCAACTCCGTCGCTGTCGGCGATCTCGATAAGGCGTGACTTCTTAAGGATCTCCGGCGGTGGCAGAGGAGTATCTTTACCAAGATAGAAAATTATGTTCGATAAATATTTTTCTTTATACGTTCCCAGAAGACTATGCTGCTGCCAATCAACGATCATCATCGTGCTGGTCTTAACGGCAGCAGCCAACAACATAGGCATGAGATTGGGGAACTGATATTCCTCGGGGAACATATCGATTATTATCGGGACCGGCAGGTCCACGAGCGGTGATAATATGGTAGTCAGCTTGTTGTCTTCAAATGAAAGTAATTTCGGTTTTCTTCCGATATCAACGGAGGTGCTGATGTATTCCCGCCCATGAATTCCATCGCGGGTGGGGCGGACGATCTCCGACATATCGGTCCACATGGAATCGAAACCGGCGCCCGTGAATTTGCCCCGGTAGCCGGCGCCGGAAACGGGAATGCCGGCGGTTTCCGCCTGGTTCCATGTCGTCAGAATAATATCAGGCGTATAATACCCGTTACCCATGCGTTCGTATTCGGGGTTCACGGTTAAGGCCAGCAGGCCTTTCGTGCACTTCTGCACGCAGGAGAAGCAGCCCATGCATTCAAAGAACATGGCATTAAATTCATCCAGGTCTTTGATATATTGCATTTCCTGCCGGTAGCGGTCGTAGACGCACGCCTTTTTCACACAATTGTGGCATCGGGCACAGTCTTCGCGCCAGTCGACGATCCCGAACTTACCTGTTTTCGGTAATCTGGGCGGGATCTTTTTCGTCTCTATATGATATTTCTTCGGCATTTCGTTCCGCCTCTATCATTACGATACAGCCGCCAGCAGTTCGCCTACCCTTGATTCGTTGCCGCCGGAAAGAATATGGACGCCTTTCAGTCCCGGAAGACCCTTGAGTTTGTTTATGGTCTCGGCGGCGATCTTAACACCCTCTTTTTCCTGGGCCAGAGCATCGCCGGCAGCCGTCAGCCGATCGATGACGGTGTCGGGGATAACGAAATCGGTATGGGTGGCGGTCAATTCCGCAGCCTGGGCTGCGCTCCTCAAAGGCAGTACGCCGGCAAGGATCGCAGCCTTATCGGCAAGCCCCGCTTCACGGACAGCTTCCAGCCAGACCTTGAAGTTATCGACATCAAATACGGCCTGTGTTTGAATAAAATCAGCGCCTGCGGCTATTTTCTTAATTAGCCTTAGAATATTCAGCTCAAGCGGTTTCAGGTCCGGGTTGGCGGCGGCACCTATCAGCATGGCGAAGTCTCCCTGGATCTTCGTGCCGTCCGGCAGCTGACCGCTGTTCATCTTCCTGACAATATCGATCAGTTGAATGGAGTCAACGTCGAAGACGTTGGCTGATTCACCGCAGCCTATAAGGGTCTGGTGAAAACCGGACAGGCACAGCACATTCCTGATGCCAAGATAAGCGGCTCCGAGCAGATCGGATTGAAGCGCAATGCGGTTGCGGTCTCTCGTTATTATCTGAAATACCGGTTCGATGCCGGCCTGACGTAAAGCGAGAGATGCAGCAAGGCTGGACATGGACACACCGTAGTGATTATCGGCCGCATTTACTGCCGTCACGCCGCCGCCGAAACTTTTAGGATCCATCGTCAACCCGGTGCCGGCGACCGGCAAATACTCGGCGGTGAAAATAAACTCTTTGCCTCCGATCTTAACTGCCAACTTGCTATCAGGTTTCATACCCTGTACTCCTTTTCGAAGAACTATTGATCCCGTGATGCTTGCAAAACCGGAGCGTTCTGAACCATCGTCTTTATCTGAAGCCGGAAATCTTCCAATTTATGGACAGCTCCCGTTATGCCCTCGTCGTCCATCTGAATCACTTTAGTCCGACCTTTTCCGAGTCCGGCTTCCTCCAGTAATTCGTCGACGGCCTGCGCCCGTTTTCTGGAGCGCATATTGCCTTCCATGTAACGGCATTCACCTTCTTTGCATATCATGATGACAGCACCGTCCGCACCGGTGTCAAATGCTTTGGTGAGGTACAGAATGTCCAGTTTCCCGGAACAGGGCAACGAGATCATTTTAATTTCATCGGTCTGCCGGGAATAACTTCTCATCAGTTCTTCCTGATCGTAGCTTGTTGCACAATAAAAGAGATATATTTTGGGAATGTGATTATTCAACGCTAACACCTTTACCTATTTTTAATGGAGTTATTTCGGTAACTTTTACCGACAAGCGACGACCTCCTTTACGGTTTTTCTTCAAACCGCCTCCCACCAGTTTATCTGTCGCCTCCCCGACCATTTCTGGTCGTTGACAAACTGGGTTATGACCTTGCGGTATCTCAGGGAAGATTCAACAATTCTCTTGAAATTTGTGATAACCCTTTTCCCCTGGTCGGCAAAGTCTTCCATGATCTTTTTGCCGTCGCGGATGATCTTCTTCACATCAATTCCGTTTTCATCCCTCATCCATGCCTCGACCATCTCCGGTGTCACTTCAATATGGAACTGGAGGCCGTAGGCATTGTGTCCTACCTTGAATGCCTGGTTCCTGCAAACCCGGCCTCTTGCAAGAAGGACACCGTCGTCGGGTACGTCGAAGGTGTCCTCGTGCCATTGGAAAACGGTCATATGCTGGGGATTCCCCCTGAAGAGGTTATCTTTCATTCCTTCGGGAGTTTTCATAACAGTGAACCAACCGATCTCCTTTTTCGGTGATCTCGTTATCCGGGCGCCGCAGGTCTTCACAATGAGCTGGGCCCCGAGGCAGATGCCGAGAACTGGCACTTCTTCGATAAGGGCCTTCGTGATAAGCAATTCCTCATCTTTCAGGAAAGGATACGCCTCTTCCTCGTAAACGCTCATGGGGCCGCCCAGGATAACGATCCCTCCGATATCGGCGAGGTCGTGGGGAAGGGTCGCGCCACGGAAAAGGTCGGCGATCTGAACGTCCCATCCATCGGCAGCAAAAAGATCTCCGATATATCCCGGCCCCTCCTGTTCAACGTGTTTCACTACAAGTAATCTCTTTTCCATTTTCTCGGGGTAACGGTTCATTTCAATATAGCCTCATCACTCTGGCAGTACTTCCTGAGATATTTAAGCTGGTAGTGGAGCTTCTGAAATCCGTCTTTCAGGCTGCCGTCGTTATGGTCGCTCTCCCAGAGTAATTGAATGTCCTGCAATGATTCGATGGCGCTTGATAGAATGCCGCCGAGGGCGGTATCGCCCATTCTTTCTTTTTCTCCATCAAGGACGCTAAGCGGGACGACCTTGACGATGGGGAAATGTCTTAAACTGTGTAAACCTGCCATAATGCACCTCGCTCCAAGGTTGTTAAGGCTTGACCAGTCTAAGACGTTGACTTTTTTTGAACGGCTTTGTTCGTTGCTTAAGAAAACCCCTCGGAGGTCGTTGAGGGATCTGCACGTCGATGTGCTGATTAAGTATAATGCAGCATTGACCAATTTACAAGAAAATATTTAGGGTTAACAGAGAGACCGTTCCAGGTTCCAGGAGAAGAGCAAAAAGAAAGGATCATTCTTCAAGAGATGCGTGAGAGTCTTTTGTCTTTAACCCTGACCCTTGAAACCTGAAACCATGTTTTTTATCCTATCGCCACCCCTCCCCTCTCCTCGGTCCGTATCCTGACGCATTCGACGAGGTCGAGGACGAAGATCTTGCCGTCGCCTGTCGTGCCGGTCTGGGCGCCCTTTATGATGGCGCCGATCGTCTTTTCCACGAAGTCCTCGTTGACGGCAATCTCGAGGCGTATCTTCCTCAGGAGGTTGCCCATCTCTTTCACCCCGCGGTACACCTCGGTGACACCCATCTGCCTGCCGTGACCCAGGACCTCGCTCACCGTGATAAGGTTGACGTCCTGTTTGTAGAGCTCCTGTTTCACCAATTCAAGTCTGTCAGGCGGTATGATCGCTATAATGAGTTTCATGATATTTTCCTCCTTCCCCTATTCAAGGATCGTGTAGGCGTTCTCATGGTGCTGTGTCAGGTCGAGGCCCACGACTTCATCTTTCTCTTTCACGCGCACCTTCATGACAAGATCGATGACCTTGTAGATGATGAAGCTGGCGGCGAAGGAGTAGGCGGCAGTTACCGCCACGGCGATGACCTGTATGAGCAATTGCTTCGGGTTGCCGAAGAAAAGCCCGTCGGCCCCGGCCGGGTTGACCGCCTTCGATGCAAAAAGCCCCGTAGCGATGGCCCCCCAGATACCTCCGACACAGTGGACGCCGAAGACGTCGAGGGCATCGTCGTAACCCAGCTTCGGTTTGATATAGGCCACGGCAAAATAACAAAAGATACTGACAAAGATGCCTATGATGATCGCTGATACGGCGCTGACATAACCGGCCGCCGGTGTTATTGCGACAAGGCCGGCCACAGCACCCGTTGCCATGCCGAGCATGGTCGGTTTTTCGTTGAATATCCAGTCGACGAGGGCCCAGGTCATGCCTGCCGCCGCGGCCGCGGTATTCGTCACGATAAAGGCGTTGACGGCAATATCGTTCGCTCCCAGCGAGCTGCCCGCGTTGAACCCGAACCATCCGAACCACAGAAGCGCGGTGCCAAGGATGGTGAATGGCAGGTTGTGCGGTAAGATCGACTTGTTGGCAATCCCTTTTCGCTTGCCTATGAAGATGGCCGTCATGAACGCCGCTATGCCGGCGTTTATATGGACAACGGTGCCGCCGGCAAAGTCAAGGGCGCCAAGTTCCTTGAGCCATCCGCCCACACCCCACACCCAGTGACATACGGGGTCATAGACGAACGTCGCCCACAGGATGGTAAAGATCACAAAGGCCGAGAACTTCATCCGCCCCGCAAAGGCCCCGATGATGAGCGCCGGCGTTATGATGGCGAACATCATCTGGAAGACCATGAACAGCTGATGGGGGATCGTTGCGGCATAGTCCGCGTAAGGCGTGAACCCGACACCCTTAAGGCCCATCCATTCGAGGCCTCCCCAGAAACCCTTTCCCGGCGCGAAGGACAGGCTGTAGCCGTAAAGGACCCATTGCACGCTGATGAGGCAGAGTATCGTGAAACACTGCATGAGGATGCCCAGCACGTTCTTGCGTCCCACCATGCCGCCGTAAAAGAATGCCAGGCCCGGGGTCATGAGCATGACGAGGGCGGTGGCAACGATGAGCCACGCCGTATCGCCGGTATCGGCCTTCAGGGGCGCCTGGGTCAAGGGCGCGGCCTGGGCCGCTCCCGGGGCCGGCACTTGCGCGTACAGGACCACAGCGAGCATAACGAAGAAACCAACAAGCAACAGCGTGACAAAAAACCTCTTCATCTAACACCTCCTTATAAAAATAAGACAAAGGCGCCCTGGACCGGCTTTAGGCCAAGACGCCTTCGTCTGTTAACCAAAAAAGCAATGGCGCTCTGAAAAACTTCAGAACGCCATTGTCATGTTCACATCATTGTGACTGCTCAATTCAGTGAGCAGTGATACTTTATAAAGTAAAAACCCCCTTGATCCGGTAACCCTTTACTGGAAACCCTGCGTTAAAAACGTGCTCCCGGGGTCATTACGGTTGCCGTGGCAAGCGCCAAACCGGCGAGAAAACTGACAACGAACATGATGACTATGGTTGTGAAGATCACCACCACGAAATAGACCGTCTTTTTCTCAGGGGGTGTTTCCATCATCATCGGAAGGCCCAGGTAAAGAAGATAGAGATTGTAGATGACGGCGATCCAGCTGATGAATGCGAGCCCCGGGGATGATGTTGAGAATGCTGACGACCCAGTATGGTGTGTTGGAAAAAACAACTGCCTTCATGGCCCCCGTCAGGTTCTTCTTCGAATCAAAACTCGGGGCAAGGGCATCGGCGACAAAAGCTACGACAAAAAGACCGACCAGGGACAAAACGTAGGTCAGAACGAGGTGAAAGATCCCGCTGACAATGGGTTGTCTCCAGTGGCCGAGAAAGGGTACGTTATAACCGATAAGGCAAAGTCCTATAAACGCCGCAATGGGGGGGATGGCGGCAAGGATCGCAGCGTAGGAGGTAAAGAGTTCCTGTATGGTTACCTGTTCCCCTTTGATGATCTCCCATGTTTCTTTGGGTTTGAACATGATGCTCTTTGCGCGTTCAACCAGATTCATGACTGCTCCTCCTTGTTGTAAGTTTTTGCTCTTTTCTTCTTTGTTATTGGGTATATGTTCATTTTTAACACATACCACAAGTGCTGTCCAAGTATTTAACGTTGGTTTGCACTTTTCTTTCCCGCGAAGAAACCGATCATCATGACAACGGCGACATAGGCCGTCACAGGCCACAGCGGATGGACCACCCTGTGCATCCCGGTGAGGAAAGAAAGGGCCATGATCACGACGGTGCCGGCAAGGGCAAGGAAGGCATATATGCTCCCTATCCCCTTAAGGAACCATCCCGCGAAAACAATATAGACAATGGCGCTCAAAAAAACGGCGAGCCAGGTGACCTCCCGCAGGATCTCCCGGACAAAGAACCCGAGAACAAGGGACAAGCCGCCGATGGCGAGCGTCGTCAGGCGCGACACGAGCAGGACCTTTCTGTCGTTTGCCATCTTGAAGAAAGGCACGATATAGCCCTTCACGGCGAGCGTCGTGGCCCCCATCAGGAAGGGGGAGCCGGAACTCATGAGCGGGGCCCACATGCTTATGAGAAAAAAGACGGCTATATAGGGGGGAACGATGGCGATGAGCGCCGGGAGCGCGGCAAGGGAATTTATCTCGGGGAAGCGGTACTTCGCGATGATCCCGCAGAGCGCCGCCATGACCACAACGGGAATGGCGATGATATTGCCGATAATGATGCCCTTCCTCCCGTCTGCGAGGGTCTTCGCCGACGATGCCGTGTTGATGACGGGCTGGGCAAGAACGCCGAGTGTGAAATTTATGAATGCCCAGCTCATCGCCTGGGAGGCACCAAGATCGCCGAAGGGGGTGAAATAGTGGCCGCCGCCGGCCATGGCGCTTAAGCCCTCCGTCGAAAAGATAACGTAGAAACCGCCCAGGAAGATGCCGAAAACGATGGCGCATATGTGGATCAGGTTCGTATAAGCCGTGGCGACAAAACCGCCCATGACGTTGTAGAGGGTAAAAACTATGGTGGTGAGCACCATGCCCTGCCTGAACGAGACAGTACCTTTCATCAGGACCGACAGTATGGCCCCGCCGCCGACTATCTGCATCGTCACCACCCAGATCGAAAAGGCAAGCTGGAGGACGCCTGCGAGCCGCGTCGTCTTTCTGTCATAGAGGCCGCCCACCACATCGAGGATGGAATAGGTCTTTTTGCCGGCCAGTATCCGGCCGAGGATAATGGCGGTCACGCACATGGCGATCCAGATGCCCACCTGGAACCACAGGGCGCTCATGCCGTGGATAAATGAACCCTGGGCCATTCCGACGATGGAAACGCCCCCGATCCAGGTGCCCGCTATGAGCACCGAGATGAACGGCACGGAAAGCTCCCGCGACGCGACAAGATAGGCATCGGAGGACCTGGAGCGCCTGGTCACCCAGATGCCGGTGAGCCACAGAATGCAGATGTAAGCCGCTATCGCAAAGAGATAGAGCCCCTTCACGCCTTATTTCCTCCGGAAGAAATCCTCGAGCCTCTGTTTGAAGAGCGGTTTTGCCGCAAGGTCCGCCACGTATTGCCGCTCGCGGTCGAGATGAGTCTCAAGGCCGAAATAGAGACAGCGGTTGACGAGGTCCTTGTAAGGCCCGATCGTCTCCATGGGAAGCGCCTTCAGGGCCGCGACAAGCTCATCGAGCTTTGCATCCACCTCGTTGTCGTCACATACGAAATTTACGAGCCCCAGCTGTTTTGCCTCATCCATGGTGACGTTCCGGGAAAGGAGGTACAATTCGTTGAAAAGCTTTGCCCCCACGATGCGGGGAAGAAAATGCTGCCCCCGCCGTCGGTTGTCAGGCCTATCCGGCGATAGCCCATGTTCATGATGGTCTTTTTAGTCGCAATGGAAAGGTCACAGGCAAGGGCAAGGCCCACTCCGGCCCCTACAGCCACGCCTTCCATGACGGCTATGACGATCGCCGGAATATTACGGATCATCTTTATGCTCTCATGGAGAACACCCGCTTCAGCGTCAATGAGCGCCTCGGCGTCTTCGGCCTCCTTGAAGGCCATAATATCGCCGCCGGAGCAAAAGGCCCCGCCGGAGCCGCGTATGACAACAACAGGCGCCTTTTCCCTGGCGGCGTTCTTGAGCGCTTCATAAAGACCTTTGAGCAGATCAGGGTCCATGGCGTTCTTCTTTTCGGGCCGGTTCAGAGTGATAGTGAAAACACCGTCTTTCAGTGATTCAAGCACAGCTGACATATCGTCTTTCCTCCTTGTGATTGTCTGGTTTCATACCTCGAAGGCCGTTCCCACCGAGGCATAGAAATAACGTTTCCCGAACTCCCCCATGAGCCTCGATGCGACGGCGATACCCGTGCAATGGGAAACACCGATCGTCCCGATGTCCATTTCCTTGACCCCCCGGATCGATGCACCCACAGCATCCTCGGGGAGGAGGCCCCAGTGCGTGCCGCCGAGCAGGGCGTGAATGGGTTCACCGGGAATGTTCGTGCGTATATGTTCGAGGGTATTGATCGTTCCCGCATGGGCGCACCCCAGGACGACAACAAGTCCCTTTTCCGTCCCGATGACAAGGGCCCCGTCGTCAGGCACCTCGTCAGGCACGTAATCATTTCCTTTCTTAACGTGGAGGCGCGCGTCGCCAACCTCGAACGACGTATGCCTCGGTATCTCACCGGTCAGGTAAATGCCTTCTTCGATCTCGCGAAAACCGCTGTCAAGATGGAAAACCCCGCCCGCGGCCTCAAGGAGTTCTTTCCTCTGGGGTATGCCGATAAAGTGCTTCACCACCCTGTCGCCTTGCCGCGTTATGGCGTATTTCTCGTCGAAGATCGAGGGATGGCCATGGACGTCGATCGCCCCTCTTATGCCAAGGACATCCTGCAATCCGCCCGTGTGGTCATAGTGACCGTGACTTAAAAAGATCCTTTTGATCGAACGCAGGTCTTTCCCAAAGGTCAGGGAGTTGCGCAGGATGCCAATACCGGAACCTGTGTCAAAAAGATACGGCCCCTTTCCTGTTTCTATGTATACGGAAAAACCGTGCTCCCCTATCCCGGCGAGATTCCCTACAACATTTTCGCAGAGGATGGTAAGTTTAAGATGTCTCTGTTTTCCTATGGCAAAGCACCTCATTAAGGCATTTTTCGATCGTTTCTCAATGATTAAACATATCCCGGCTTTTTTCAAGTTAAAAACCGTTCCCTTTTGCGATAAAAAAAATACCGGCAGTCCAGAACACCACTAAAATTATCCGGTTAACAGCCAAGCGGTCAGGGGTGTGAAAAAAACCATGTCGTAAGACAAAAAACCCTTGATATTCATACTTTTTATCTTGACATAAATTTTTCCTGAAATATAATATTAGTCTTAGTAAAATTTTTCACAATTGAGAGTACTTTTAGAAGTTAATAAATGACGAAAAGGGGAGGCCGTTATGAAGTTAGAGGGCAAAAGCGCAATCGTAACAGGCGGCGGTAGGGGTGTGGGAAGGGCGATCAGCGTCGCCTTCGCACAGCAAGGCGCCAACGTGGTCATCAATTATGCAGGCAATCAGAAAGCGGCCGACGAGGTTGTTGAGATCATCAAGGGGATGGGTGAGAAAGGCGGTTGCCGTGAAAGGCGACGTAGGCCAGGAAGCGGACGCGCAGAGGATCGTCGAGACCTGCGCCGAGAACTTCGGCGCCGTCCATATCGTTATCAACAACGCCGGTATTTCCAAGCCGTCCATGATGCACAAGATGAGCGTCGAGACCTGGGACGAGGTCGTCAACGTCCAGATGAGGGGCCCCTGGCTCATGGCAAAGGCAGCCTCGAAGTATTTCATGCAGCAGAATTACGGCAGGATCGTCAATGTTACCTCCGTTGCCGGCGTCGTCGGCACGATCGGTCAGATCAACTACAGCGCCGCCAAGGGCGGTGTGATCTCCATGACCAAGTCCATGGCAAGGGAGCTCGCGAAATACAACGTCACCGCCAATGTCATTTCCCTCGGTATAGTCACGACTGAAATGACGCACACCATATCAACCGATGAGAAGCTCAAAGAGATATACACAAAACGTATCCTTCTAGGAAGGTACGCAGATCCGGAAGATGTAGCACCGGCCTTTGTATTTTTCGCTTCCGACGACGCCCGTTACATCACAGGCCAGCTCCTGTGCGTGGATGGCGGTTACGGAATGACGTAAGAATCGAGGGAGGTGATCATCTTTCACTCAAATATATTAAGGAGGTGTTGTAATGGCTGATGTACCGACAACAATCAAACAATGGCAGATGGTACAACCGACTGTATTCAACAGAGAGACTAAAGAGACCACACCGGGCAAGCTGGAAAAGGCAGAGATCCCCGTCCCGGAATTGAAAGCAGGCGAAGTGCTGGTCGAGATCGCCGGCTGCGGCGTATGTCACACTGACCTTGGATATTTCTTTGACGGCGTTCCCACCGTCAGCAAACCGCCTCTGGCCCTGGGCCACGAGATCGCCGGCACCGTTGTCGCAGGCGAGGCCGCATGGATCGGAAAAGAGGTCATCATCCCCGCCGTTATGCCTTGCAGGCAGTGTATCCTCTGCAAGACCGGAAGGGGCAACAGGTGCCTCGCTCAGAAGATGCCCGGCAACTCAATCGGTGTATACGGCGGCTTCGCGAGCCACATCGTCGTTCCGACGATCGACCTTTGTCTTGTCGCTGACAAGAAAGGTTACGCCCTGGAGCAGCTCGCCGTCGTCGCAGACGCAGTTACCACCCCGTATCAGGCATGCAAGAGGGCAGACCTTCAGCCCGGCGACAATGTCATCATCATCGGCGCGACCGGCGGTGTAGGCGTGTACATGTCCCAGACCGCAAAGGCCCTCGGCGCGAAGACAGTCATCGGTATCGCCAGGAACCCCGAGAAACTGAAAAGGGCCCTGGACTATGGCTGTGATCACGTAATAAGCACCCTTGACAAAACGAACAAAGACCTCGTCGGCGAGTGGAGAAGCTACTGCAAGGCCAACGGCCTTGCCAACACAGGCTGGAAGATCTTTGAGGTCACCGGCTCCAAGGCCGGTCAGGAACTCGCACTCGACCTGCTCTCCTTCGTGGGCAAGCTCATCCTCGTCGGCTTCGGCATGGCGAAGAGCGAATACATGTTCTCGAAACTGATGGCCTTCGACGCAGAAGTCATCGGTACATGGGGCTGTCTGCCCGAGTATTACCCGATCGTCCTCGACATGGTCCTCAGCAAAAAGATCAAGATCGATCCTTTCGTTGAAGTGCGGCCCATGAGCACCATCGCGGCGACCTTTGAAGAGATCCACAAGGCAGGTTCACCTGCGAAACGCGTTGTTTTGACACCTGATTTTTAAGGTTTTACACAAAAACTTTTAGGAGGAAAAGTATGGGATTAGAATGGATGCCAAGAGAAAATGGTAAGAAAGATCATTCCAGGCATGGTACACAGCACTGGGGAACGGAAGCTCCCAGCGTAGTGTACGAAAAGAAACCCTTGAAGGACCTGAAGGGCAATGTGGTTCCGGGCCTTTTCAATGCATGGATCAGACTCAACAACCCCGCCCAGTACAATTCTTACACCACAGAGATGGTTAAGGGCGTCATCGCCGGTTTCGAGAATTCCTCTACGGACCGCGAAGTGGTTGCCGTGGTCTTCACGGGAACAGGACCGTACGCCTTCTGCACCGGCGGCAACACGAAAGAGTACTCCGAATATTACAGCAAGAGACCTGAAGAATACGGCGCATACATGGAACTCTTCAACAATATGGTTGACAGCATCCTCATGTGCAAGAAACCGGTCATCAGCCGTGTAAACGGTATGAGGGTTGCCGGCGGCCAGGAGATCGGCCTTGCCTGCGACATCGCAATTTCATCTGACCTTGCCATTTTCGGCCAGGCAGGCCCGAGACACGGCAGCGCCCCTGTGGGCGGTTCCTCCGACTTCCTCCCCTGGTTCCTCACCGCGGAAGATGCAATGTGGAACTGCGTAAGCTGCGAGATGTGGTCCGCATACAAGATGAAAGCCAAGAACCTCATCTCCAAGGCAATCCCCGTTCTGAAAGACGACAAGGGCGCCTGGGTACGGAACCCGCAGGTCATTACCGAAGCCTATGTAAAAGACGGCGAGATCGTATACGGCGAGAACAAGTCAGGCCAGGAAGCAAAGGATGCAAGGGCATGGGTCAACGAGAAACTGAAAAATAACGACTATGATTTCTCACTCCTCGATGCAGAAGTTGAAAGAGTTATCTGGACCTTCGCGAACCTCTTCCCGGGCTGCCTGAACAAATCAATCGACGGCATCCGCCAGAAAAAGAAATTCTTCTGGGATCAGGTCAAGAACGACCACAGGTACTGGCTGGCAACGAACATGATGGGCGAGGCCTTTGCCGGTTTCGGTGCCTTCAATACAAAGAAGATCACCGGCATGGACACCATCGATTTCATCAAGAACCGCCAGCTCATCGCAGAGGGCGCACTGAACAACGACGAATACTTCGAACAGATCTTCGGGAAACCGCAGGCGAAGTAAGCAACCAGCATATCTTAGGGGGGATTTATTCCCCCCTATTTTTTTTGAAAGAAGGAGAATTGTCATGGCCTTTACACATATAACATTTGAAAAAAAGAACAAGGTGGCAACGATCACGCTCAACGAACCGGTATCAAACTGGCTGACCATCCTCATGATGAGGGAGATCAACGAAGCAATAATGGACGTCAAGAAAGACCCGACGGTCCAGCTTCTCGTCTTTGATCACGCCGGGGACAAGGCGTTCTGTGACGGCGTCGATGTGGCAGACCACACCGAAGACAAGGTCAACGACATGATCGAGGTCTTCCACCGCATGTTCAGGCTCATGGAAGAGCTGGACTGCACCACCGTTGCACTGGTCAACGGCAGGTCCTTAGGCGGCGGATGCGAGCTCATGAGCTTCTGTGACATCGTCATCGCCTCCGAAAAGGCGAAGATCGGCCAGCCAGAGATCGCCGTGGGCGTATTTCCTCCCATCGCGGCGGCATGGTTCCCGAAGATCATCGGGCTCAAGAACACCTACGAGCTTCTCCTCACGGGGAAGATCATCGGCGCGAAAGAAGCGCAGGCCATGGGCCTGGTGAACGTCGTTCTGCCTGTTGAAAATTTCAAGGAAGAGGCGGAAAAATTTATGGCCGGCTTCCTGAAACAGAGCAGGCCCGTAGCAATGTGGACAAAACGCGCCATCAAGGCGGGGCTCAACGTCAATTTCCTCGAGGCCCTGAGAATGTCGGAGATCATCTATCTCGACGGATGCATGAAAACAAAGGATGCGATGGAAGGCATAAGCGCATTCATGGAAAAGAGAAAAGCGGTCTGGAAAGACGAGTAATATAAATATCATGCGGTACGCTCCAAAAGAAGAACTCGACGCACGGATCGGCAAACTGAAGACATTAATGGAGAAGGCCTCTCTCGATGGGGCCTTTTTCCATTACAAGATCGATTATTACTACCTTTCGGGCACGATGCAGGATTCGCTCCTCTTCGTTCCCGTCGACTCAGACCCCATCCTTTTCGTCAAGCAGGAGATATCGAGGGCCCGCAGGGAGTCTTCTCTTGCGAACATCGTGCCTTACCGCTCGGTCAAGGACATCCCCCAACACTTAAAACCGATGAAGCGCCTGGGGATGCAGCTAGACGTGATACCCTACAACGACGTCATTAGATTCAAGGAACTCTTCGGCAACGTCGAGTTCATTGACTGCTCTCCCCTGACGAAGGAGATCCGAAAGCATAAATCGCCCTTCGAGATAGGCCTTATGGAAAAGGCCGCCGAGATAAGCGCGAAGGTTTACGCTAAGGTGCCACAGCTGCTTCATGAAGGCGCCACAGAGATCGAGGTGGGGGGCCAGATGGAGGCATACGCCAAATCCCTGGGCCACGAAGGGCTGCTCCGGGTGCGATCCCTCAACTACGAGGCCTACACCTGGCATATCCTGAGCGGACGCACGGGCAGCATTGTGAGCCAATCCGACTCCCCCATGGGCGGGCTCGGCCTGTCGCCTGCCTTTCCCGTCGGCGCCAGCTTTAAAAAGATCAGGAAGAACGAACCCATACTCATCGATTTCGGCATCTGCTATCATGGTTACCAGGTGGACCAGACCAGGATGTTCGCGATCGGCTCCATGCCGGAGCTCTTCGTTGGGGCTTATGAGGCCTGCAGAGAGATACTCTACCGGGTCCTCGATAAAGTTGTCGAGGGCTACACCAGCAAGGAACTCTTCGAATATTCCAAAGACCTGGCCCGGAAGCTTGGATACGAGGACTATTATCTCGGATACAAGCCGCACAAGGTCAGGTTCCTGGGCCACGGCATCGGCATTGAACTCGCCGAGTTCCCTTACATCGCCGCGACCCATACCTACCCCATCGAGGATGGCGCCGTCTTTGCCATCGAACCGAAGATCGTCTTCCCGAAGAAAGGTGCCTGTGGGCTCGAGAATACCGTCCACTTCACGAACGGAGCATGCCGGACACTCACCGATATTGATGAAAATATCATTATCGTATGAAATACCTATTTTCCACAGGCTGCCTTTACCATCTCCCCATTGAAGAGATCTTTATCCTTGCCCGCGAGGGCGGTTTTGACGGCTGTGAGCTCGTTATAGACCAACACTTCATGAACGACGGCTACCTGGAGCGGGTCCAGGGATGCCTTGAAATACTCCCCGTTCACACCATCCATGCGCCCTTTCTGAAGATGAACAAGTGGGGGACCAAGGTAAACGAGCTGAAGAGGACAATCGATATCGCACGGGTCCTCGGTGCCGGCGTCGTCAATTTCCATCCCCCCGCCTGGCTCACCATGGAGATAAACTTCTCAAAATGGCTCCATGGTATAGAGGACTTCCAGAAAGAGCTCGACTGCGCCGATTTCGTGCTCACCATCGAGAACATGCCCCGTGCCGGCAAGCATCTGATGCTCGCGTCCTATATCCTCAACAATATCGATGACCTCATCGCCTTCGGCACGGCGCGCAATCTCTATTTCACCTTCGACACGACACACCTCGCAACCTTCGGCACCGATATAGTGGCATCTTTCATCAAGGTATTCAGGACGGGCAGGCTCCGGAACATACACCTCAGCGATTTCAGCGATCACGAAAGCCATCTTTTCCTTGGCAGGGGCGAACTCCCCGTCGTCAAGCTTCTCAACACCATGAGAAGGCTGGGTTATGACGGTGCGGTCACCTTAGAGGTGTCGCCCCCTGAACTGCCGAAAGACCGGCAATGGCTCGTGAGGCTCATAAAGTACCAGCTTGAATTCCTTAAACTCCATACGGGGGCAACGCAGGCTTAATATGGCAAAAAAAACGATCTTCGTCTGTAACTCATGCGGATATGAAACCCCGAAGTGGCTCGGCAAATGCCCCGTGTGCCAGGGATGGGACACGTTCAAGGAATTCGAGCCCATCGTCAAGGCCGACGGCAAGGAGAGGCAGAAACCCGTTATCGTCTCCGATGAAGATCTTGCTGATGAGGAGCGTGTTATAACCGGCATAGGCGAAATGGACCGCGTCCTCGGCTCCGGCATGACGACCGGATCGGCCATACTTCTGGGAGGTGACCCGGGCATCGGCAAGACAACGCTCTGTTTCGAGATCGCCTCGAGGCTCACCGAACTCGGACACAATGTTCTGTACGTATCAGGCGAAGAGTCATTGAAACAGCTCGCTTCACGAAAGAAAAGGCTGGGGCTCAAGGCGGGGTTTGCCTTCCTCACGACGAACCATCTCGATGACATCATCGCGGCGATAACGGAAAACCACTACGCCCTTGTCATTGTAGATTCGGTCCAATCGGTCTATAACCCCAAATTACCCATGCTTCCCGGCAGCATGGGCCAGGTCAAGGATGTTTCCACGCGGCTCACCATGGAAACGAAGGCCCTCGATACGACCCTCATTTTCATAGGCCACGTAACAAAAGAAGGCGTCATAGCCGGGCCCAAGGTCCTTGAGCACATGGTCGACACGGTCCTGTACTTTGAAGGCGACAAGATGCTCCCCTACCGGATACTCAGGACCATCAAGAACCGTTACGGCGCCGTGGAGGAGGTCGGTATCTTCCAGATGACAAAAGAGGGCCTGATCAGCGTCGAGAACCCCTCGCAGTTCTTCATATCCCAGCGGGGAGACATCGGGGAGGGGAGCAGCCTGTTCCCCTGCATCACCGGCTCGCGCCCCATCGTCCTCGAGGTTCAGGCCATCACGCAAAAGACAAATTTCTCGATCCCGCGGAGACTTTCACTGGGCTACGACGTGAACCGCCTCTTCATTCTCATCTCCGTCATCGAAAAGACGGTGGGAAAGCCCTTCTTTGACAGGGACATCTATGTGAACATCACGGGAGGGATAAAGGTCAATGAACCCGGCGTCGACCTGTCAGTGGCGGCATCGGTCCTTTCCAGCTACAAGGACGTGACCCTCGGTCAGGACACGGCATTCTTCGGAGAGGTGGGCCTCACCGGGGAGATAAGGAAGATCGTCAACATGGACCTGAGGATCAAGGAATGTCAGCGGATAGGCATCAAAAAGATATTCTGCCCCCGAGATGTGGACAAAATGGACGGCATAGAGATCGTAAGCCTCAGAAATATGAAGGAATTGTTTCAAATGATAGGAAAAAAAGACTAAGGGCTCAGGATCCAGGGGCCAGAGAAAAGAATAAAAAAGGAACCAGGATCCTGCTGTTTCTGTTCCCTGTTCCCTGAATCCTTAGCCCTGCCTCTCTAAGGCATCTTGAACTCTTTCCCCTTCGGCCTGATGGTCATCACGGGACAGGGGGACTTCCTGACAACCTTCTCCGCGACGTTTCCGATGAGGATATGTTCTATGGCGCTTCGTCCGTGGGTGCCCAACACGATAAGGTCGATCGATTCAGACTTGGCATAGTCGATGATCTCCACAAAAGCGGCGCCTGTTCTCACGACCCTGTTAACCTTCATGTCAACGTGCGTCAGGACCCTGGTAAAGTCCCGTTCTACCTCGTCCTGGATACCCTTCTCGACGGCAATGAGGTTCTCAGGCGTTAAAAACGATTCATAGGGCGTATAGTAAGTAAGATTGGGTATCACGTGGAGCACGTGGAGTTCGGCACCGTATTTTTTTGCGATGTCATGGGCATATTGGATAATTTCCCCGGTGAACTCTGAAAAATCCACGGGACAAAGGATCTTTTTGAACATTTTCATCCCCCTTTCTTGAGCCTTAAAGTTCTTATATATTCCAACCCCTGTTTAGTCAATCCCTTTTTCTCCGATGATCATCTTCGTGGTTAAATTCACAAACAGGCAAAATCGACCTTGACAAAAATACCCCCCAATTGTTATAGTTATTGCATAGATACGGTGACGAAACGAGAAAATGCCCTAGATTCGACCACTTAGGGCATTTTTTACTGTCTGGAGAACTCATGAGCATAAAAAACCATAGTGAAATCAAACATCTGGTCGATATCGGGACGGAAAAGGGATATTTGACCCCTGACGAGATCAACGATTATTTGCCCCAGAACATCTTTTCACCCGAGGATATCGAGGATATCTTCGACTTTCTCACCGAATCCAACATCGATATCGTCGACACGATGAAGGAAAAGACCGAAACGGCATCGGAAGAAGAGTCCCCGGAATGGGGTGAAATGGAGCGGTTCCCTTCAGAGCGAACCGACAACATCATCTGGGCTTACCTCAAAGACATCGGCCGCGTGTCCCTTCTCAACTCCGAAGAGGAATATACCATCGCGAAAAGGATCGAGGACGGCGAGACCAAGATCAGGAACCTTCTCTTTGACCTCCCCCACGCAGTCGCCGAACTGATGGAACTGGCCTCCCTCCTGAAGAAAGAGGCCATTAACATTATCGACGTCGTCAAGAACATCGACGAGCTGAACTACACAAAAAAGGATGAGGACAAATACAGGAAAAAGACCGTTTCGCTCATCACCAGCATCAAGAACCAGCACGAGAAAAAAGAGGAGCTGAGAAAGACCTCCACAAAAAGCAATGAAACGACGAAGAAACTCAACGATAAAAAGCTCAAGGCACTGGAAGCAAAGGTTGAAGAAAACCTTATAAACCTCAATCTCAACAAGAAGGTCCTTGAAGAGATCATCCGGAAGATCCAGAAACAGCTCAAATTCATGGATGAAAAGGAAGCCCGGAAGGTCAAAAAGAGACTGACGGAGATCGGACAGATCGAGAACAGCCTCAAGTCAGTTAAGAACCGCTTGATCCAGGCAAACCTTAGGCTTGTCATCAATATCGCCAAGAAATACCTCAACAGGGGGCTTTCCTTTCTCGATCTCATTCAGGAAGGCAACATGGGCCTTATGAAGGCCGCCGAGAAATATGATTACCAGAAGGGGTACAAGTTCTCCACCTACTCGACATGGTGGATCCGTCAGGCCATCACCAGGGCGATCGCAGACTACGCGCGCACCATCAGGGTCCCCGTGCACGTCCTTGAAACTATGAACAAGATAACGAAGGTCACCATATCCCTGTTCCAGGAGCTCGGGCGCGAACCCAACCTGGATGAGATCTCTCTCAAGGCAGGTCTCCCCCTTGAAAAGGTCAGGAAGATCATGAAGGTCTCCAATGAACCGATCTCCATTGAAACCCCCATCGGTGACGATGAATCGAAACTTGGTGATTTCATTGCCGATCCCAAATCACCCTCCCCCTTCAACGAACTCGTCAACATCTCCCTGAAGGAAGAGATAGACAAGGTCCTCTCCACGCTTACGCCCCGCGAAGAAAAGGTCATCCGCATGAGGCTCGGCATCGGTGAAAAGACCGATTTCACCCTGGAAGAGGTCGGCGAGGTTTTCGGCCTCACCCGCGAACGCATACGCCAGATCGAGGCAAAGGCCCTGCGCAAGCTCAAACACCCCTCGCGGCGCAAAAGGCTGGAAAGTTTTCTGGAGTAAAAAAGACAGGGCTCAGGGGCTAGGATTCAGGGGTCAGAGAAAAGCTAAAGGGCTTAAAATTCATAAAGAAATAAAAAAGGCAAAAGAATCTATCTTTTGCCTTTTTTTGGCCCCTCAAGCCCCTGCCCCTGAACCCTATATATCCTGAATTCTTAAGTTTATTTCTGATCCCCGGACCCTGGCCCCTTGTCCCTGATCCTTTTAATTATTTTCTCTGAGCCCCTGAGCCCTTCCCGGCCTCCATCGGCGATACCAAGCCTGCCTTGACGGTTCTGCTCTCCGGCACTCCTGGCCGACAGTATATCAGAAACATTGGCCCCGATCTGTTTCATCTTGTCGGGCGAAAACGGTCTTATACGAGAAAAGGCCGCATTCAGGGTAATGTCCGGTCTGAATGTCTGGACGATAAAATCCTTTGCGCCCCGGAGATAACGGGCAACGGTATAGACGTCCTCTTCCCTGTGAAGAAAAGGAACGAAGGTCATCCTGAACTGATAATCGATCCCGCATTCCATGATAAACTCAATGCTCTCCCGTATCTTGCGCTCGTCCACGTTGACTCCGCACCACCTTGAATAGCGGTCAAGGGGACCCTTTACATCCATGGCGACACAATCTATGAGGCCGTCATTGACAAGGCCTTTCAGCACGGAAGGATTCGATCCGTTGGTATCGAGCTTGACGCTCACGCCTTCGGTCTTCAAAAGGCCGATGAGCCCGAAAAGGTTCATGTGCAGGGTGGGTTCTCCGCCGGTAACGACAACCTTCTTGACCCAATCCCTGTACTTCCTGAGAGTTGCCGCAATATACTCGATGGGTACATCTTCAAACCCGGCCGGGTTGAGAACAAGGTCCCTGTTGTGGCAATAGGGGCACCTGAAGTTACATCCTCCAAGGAACAGGACCGATGAAAGATTCTCTTTCCAATCAACAAAGCTCGTTTCTATAAAACCTTTTACAGCCGGGCAATCAGGCACTTTGAACGGCACTGAGCACCTCATCTATGTGAGGCACGTTACCCCTCCATTCGCCCAGAGAGTTCTCTGCCTCATCTTCAACAAGGATGGTCGGCAACGCCATGACCCGGTAAAATGTTGCTTCAGCCAGGCCTTCCGTTGTCCCCACGTTAAAATCGTCGACGGCGACATTCTTCTCCTGAAGATTGTCCCTGAGCTTCTTGGCCATCGGACACATTGGACAATCATCCTTGTAAAATATCTTTACTATCCCCATACCCCCTCCTTAGGATAATCAATTGTGATAACTTTGCTCTTTTTGTTACCCGTTCGCCGCCTTGCGCTTCTCAGAAAAATATTCCTGGTTGCGGTAGCGGTCTTTCAATTCCCCCAGCTTCCCCTTGTTCCAGCTTGATACCTTGGTAAAGTAACCCGTGATCCTCGTGATGCCGTCCACATCGGTTGAGCCACAGTACGAACATGTGTCCGCGAGGCCTCGCCCCGTCCTGTGGCATTTGTTGCAGGTCGTAAATTCCGGAGAAAAAGCGATCTGGTCGTTTGTTGTGTGCTTGAAGGTCTTGATAACAAAATCGGCAATGGCCTCCTTGGATGGCTGCGCCTCACCGAGCCAGACGTGCGATATTGAGCCCGCTTCGATAAGGGGATGGAAAAGCCCTTCCGTTGTTACTCTCTCGATCGGATTCATGGGATTCTTGACGTTGAGGTGCGTTGAATTGGTATAGTAGACCTCTCCGGAGGCGATATCACCTTTCATGATCCTTCCAGATTGCGGCGAGAAATAACGGAGATCGAGTCGGGCAAAGCGGTAGCTCGTGCTCTCCGCCGGTGTCTGCTCGAGGACGATCTTCATGTTCTCCTGCCTGCGCATGTGATCGGTGAGGAGGTTCATGTGGGCGATGACCTTTATGCCGAACTTCAGGGCCTTTTTTGATACGTGCATCTCTTCGCCGGTATGGATCTGGACCATCTCGTTGAGGCCGACCATGCCGATGAGATGCGAGGCAAGGTTGAACCTGAGATAGGGCATACCGTCACGGTTCATGGTAAGGAGTGCCAGCGGGCCGTTCTCTCCAAGGGAAAGGAGCTTTTCCATGAAGGCCCGCTTTTCCTTATGGGCCCTGACGGCAAGGATAAATCTTTCCGTGATGAGGTTGAAAAGCCTTGTATCATCACTCTTTGCCATGTACGCGAGGCGCGGCAGGTTAAGGGACACGTTCTGGAGTGCGCAGTAACGCATCCGCCAGGGTTCCTTCGCATCAAGGAGGTCGCTTTCTTCAAGCTTGAAGCTTAAGCGGCAGCATTCAGATATCTTGGCCGTCTCGCCACGGTCAAAGACATAATAGGTGTTGCCCTTGTCGGATGCGACATCGGAGATGAGATTGAGGAAATCCATGTGTCCATCGGTATGGAAGAACTTCTCCGTGATATGGACGATAGGCTTCGGAAAGAAGAAAGGCCGGCCGGCGCCATCGCCTTCCTTGAAGACCTCGAAGAGCTTCCAGGCAAAACGCTGGGCCTCTTTCTCGTACTCACCGTAGGTCTTACCGGTAAACTTGCCGCCGGGGCCGATGGCGGGAACATTGACAAAGTGCTTCGGTATCTCCCAGTAGATGTTGATATCGGTGAAGATGGCCTGGCCTCCGCGGGCCACTGCCTGCTGGGAGAATTCGAAGATAAGCATCTGGGCAAGCTGCTTGACGTCATTGTCGCTCATGCCTTCAATGTAGGGCGCGAAGAAGATGTTGATCGCGTCCCACCCGATGGCACCCGCGAAATGGCTCTGAAGAGCCGCCGCGAACTTGACGAGGTGCGCAAGAAGAACCTCGGGATGCTTTGCCGGCTTTGCCATTGAGAGCGAATGAGGCAGGTCAAGGCCGAACTTCTTGATATATTCCAGTGACTGGCCGCTGCAGTATGGCCTGTCAATAAAACCGAGGTCATGAAGGTGGATATCGCCATTCATGTGGGCATCTGCCACCTCCTGGGAAAAGACTGACAGGAGGGCATATTCCTTTTTGATGCCCTCGGCGAGGGTCAGGTTCGTCGCCTCCGGGCCGTGGGGCACATTGGCATTCTCCTTATTGGGATGAAGGATAAGACTGTCCACGTCATACAGAGGCATACCGAGCCTTGTATGCATCTTCCTGGAACTTTCAAGGCCCTTTTCTATGAGCCTCGCATTGACGAGTTCCCTGATAAGGGGGGCGGTAATGACCTCAATACCCGATTTCCTGATCATCTGTTCCACTTCTTTGCTGATCTCGACTGCGGTATCGCGGTCGATCAAGGTCTCCCGTGATGAGAGCATCAACGATCTTTGACCGGTCCCAACCTAAGATGCTTTCTTCAGACGTCCTGACAAAAAGATTCAGATCCGTTGTTTCCATGAAACCCCCTGTTAGAAATAACTGATTTCAGTTTTAGCAAAACAGACAATAATTTCCGGCATGAAACTGTAGAACATACCCCCCTCCACCACTATATGTAGTATGTTCACTAGATATCAATACTACATGTAGTACTTTTTACCTGACTGGCCTGTAGATTGTCAAGACTTTTTTTAAATATTTTTCAGGGTTTGTTACTATTGAAAATTGTTGAATTTTTTATATATAGCATTATTTCTTCAAGAATTTTCTCACAGTTTCCGCAATCGTCGATGAAAGAAGCCCCCCGCCGGACAGCAAAAGCACAATACCGATGATCAACGAGCCGAAGGCGACTTCTCCTTTGCTTACATATACATCACGTATAAAAAGAATGCCGAACACGACCATCATCACGGAAAGGGTAAAAAAGACACCGAAGATGAACCAGAACCACAATCTTTCCACAAATACCCTCTACGTTCTCTGGGTTTTCAATAGCTCCGCTGCTTCTTCCGGCGTTATCGACACAACGGAGAACTCGTCCTCGCGTTTATATTTCGATGACCTGAAATCCCTCGGCAGGATCTCTATATGCCAGTGATAGTACAAATGAACAGGGATATCATCGCCATGGGCCTCGGCAAATTCGGTGTTCGGCGATGTGTGGATCTCTATGGTATAGGCATTCGCAAACTGCTCGATGCGCCTCATGAGATCAAGGAACATGTCGACAAGATCGTCCTTCACCCCCTGGTCGAAAAGATTTTCATACCGGGCCTCATGGAACCTTGGTATTATCCATGTTTCATAGGGGAAACGCGACGCGAAGGGACAGATGGCGACAAAGCTCCTGTTCATGCTCACCAGTCTTTTACCCTGCCGTATCTCCTGGTCTATGATATCGCAGAGAAGGCACCTCTCTTTCTGGGCGTAATGGGTGCGGGTGGTGATCACCTTTCTTGAGGCCCTCGCCGGCACGATCGGGGTCGCAAGAACGTGTGAATGGGGGTGAAAAAAATACGACCCCGCAAGCTCGCCGTGGTTCTTGAACACCTGCACGTACTTGAACCTCATGTCACGCTTGAGATCGAGGATCCGTTCCCTGAACATCTCCAGCACCAGCTGCAGTTCCTGTTTGCTGAACGTCGATATGGTCTTGGTGTGTGACCTGTTCTCCACGATCATCTCGTGAGCACCCACATTGCCCATCTTATCGTAGAGGCCTTCACCCTTCCTGTCTTCGGCAGCCTCTATCATAAATATGGGATTGACGGCGGGAAAACAACGGACCAGCCATTCGCCGCTGTCATTGCGGTATTCGCGGATGGCCGAAGGAGTCAGCGATTCGCTGCCCGGACAGAAGGGACAAATTCCCGTACCGCTCGCCTTCGACGCGCCGTACCCCACGACAACCCAGTTCCCCGAAAGGGGATCCCTTCTCAGTTCTGCCATTTTTGAAATAATAGACCAGATGCGCACTATTGTCAATTCACTGTTTCCTTGCAAAAGAAAGAAATTATCGATTACAATAAAACCCATGAGGGATCCCCTGCAAATGGCCGTAGAAATGGCGCTTGAATCGGGCAAGATACAAAAAGGGTCTCTTAAGGAACATTTCGCCATCCGTCACAAAGGAGAGATCAATCTTGTCACCGATGTCGATATAGCCTGTCAGGAAAAGATCATGTCCATGATACAGGGCAGCTTCCCCGATGACGACATCATCAGCGAAGAGAAATCGAACCGTTTCGACGGGATAAAGAACAGGTGGATCATAGATCCCGTTGACGGCACGACTAACTATGCCCACGGGTATCCCTTTTTCTGCACCTCCATCGGATATGAGATAGACGGAAAGGTTGTCGTCGGGGTCGTCTATAACCCCGTCATGGATGAACTGTTCTTCGCCGAGCGCGGCAAAGGGGCGTACCTCAACGGGGACAGGATATATGTTTCCTCGGTGACGGACCTGAAAAGGTCTCTCCTCAGCACGGGCTTCCCCTACGATATCGCAACAAACCGGGACAACAACATCAACCACTTTGTCCATTTTCTCTATGAATCACAGGCGGTCCGCAGGGACGGTTCCGCGGCGCTCAACTTAAGCTATGTGGCCTGCGGCAGGTTTGACGGTTTCTGGGAGCTTAAGCTGAACCCATGGGATGTCGCTGCGGGCACTCTTATCGTTGAAGAGGCCGGGGGGATGGTCACGGATCTCACCGGCGGGCCTTCAGCATCTACACCGGGGCCACCCTGGCCTCCAACGGCCTTGTCCATAACGCCATGGCGGGGGTCATTGAAAAGGGCGGCACATTGTCAATTGAGTAAGAGAAAGCCCCAAGGCAGTGTAACGGGATCGGAGGGGGAGGAAAGGACATGAAAGACTATTCCATCGACGATATTAAACACATCGTACGTCCCAAACTGGGGGAAGAGGTCCCGCTTCTTCTTTTCAGGATATTGCGGATCATCGGAATGCGCAGCATCCTTGGCGAAACATCGGGGGCCACCCTTTACATGATGGGCAAGCGTGTGGGGAACATGCTCCCGGCACGCACCATGGAAGAGTTCACGGCCGTGGTGCGGGAGCTTAAAGTGGGGATACCCGAAGTAGAGCTTGTCGACGAAGACCACGTAACCGTGAAGCTCTACGAGTGCATCACCTGCGCCGGTTTTCCGAACACCGGCGAGATGTTCTGCGATATGGAAAGCGGGATCATGGCCGGGATCCTCGAGAACGTTTGCGGCAAAAAGGCGAAATCGACACAGACAAAAAGCTGGTCAGCCGGTTACAATTACTGCGAGTTCGAGGTCTTCCTTTACTGATGACGCAAAAGAAAAAACAAACAGGGGAAGGTGATCTGAAACGGGTCCGGGAACTCGAGATCTCCCTCGAGGAGGAAAAAAACCTCTCCAGGGCACGAAATACCCTTCTCGAATCGAACATCGAAGAGCTCAACGACGTCTACACCGTCCTAAACGACAAGCTGAAGGCGATCCGCAGCCGTGATGAACGCATCAAGGGCTTCGAGGCACAGCTGGTCAGGGCAAACAAGCTTTCATCGCTGGGAGAGCTCGCCGGGTCCATCGCCCACGAGATCAAGAACCCCCTCATCTCGATCCAGGGTTTCGCCAAAAGAATAGCGAAGTCGCAGGATACGGAAAAGATCGGACGTTACGCCCGGCTTATCGACAAGGAGGCCGGCAGGCTTGCCAACGTCCTCGTGAAACTCCTCGATTTCTCCAGGACGGATGAACCGAAGACGGAAGAATGCGATCTCAATGATATCCTTGATGACACGGTGCTTTTCATGGAACATCACCTGACGCGTTTCAAGAACGTCAGCGTCGATATCAAAAAAAGCGGGCCTCCGGTGATCGCCCGCATCGACAGGATACATATCCAGCAGGCGCTGGTCAACCTCATCAACAATGCCGCCCAGGCCATGCCGGACGGCGGAACCATCAGAATAACCTCCGGGACGAAAGACGATCTCGGCTTCATCGCCGTGACCGATGAAGGTATCGGCATCGACAAAGAGACAATCAAAAGGATCTTCGAACCATTCTTCACGACAAAACCCAGGGGGGAAGGCACCGGACTCGGTCTGTCCCTGAGCAAACGCCTCATCGAAACGAACGGCGGTTCGATCACAGTAGAGACGCAGTCCGGCAAAGGCAGCACATTCACCATAACCCTGCCGCTCTTAAAACCGTAAAGCGTAAGACGTAAGGCGTAAGGCGACAAAGTTATATGAAGGAATTCGCATCGGCGTCAGAATTCCCACTTCATCCCGTCCCAGGCCGCTATAACCTCTATCCCCGTCTCCTCGGAGAGCTTTTTCGCCAGGAGCCAGGGTTTCTCCTTAATGATATGCATACCGAAGTGGGTGAGAATGGCCGTTTTAGGGCGTACCTTTTCAATGATGGCCTTAACATCATCAATGGCCAGGTGCTCGATGATCTCGTGATTTTCGATCGGTTTTGACCGCAGGACGTTGATTATGAGGTGATCGGCCCGGTAATGGTCCGCAAGTTCCGGGAAATATCTCGTATCGGCAATGAGCCCGATCGTCTCGTTGAGATGGAAACAGAGCCCGTAGGTCTCAACGGGATGCCTGTGCCTGACGGGTGTCCGAAAGGTGATGTCGCCGATCGTATATTCACCTTCCTCTTGCAGGATAACGACGTCCTTCAGATATTTCCTGGCAAAATTGAATACCACCGGGTCGCCCATGATGGCATCCTCGGGACAAAAAAGTGTCCCCCGCTTTTTAAAGCCGCCTTCCGTCATGGACTCTATGAGGATGTTGACGTCGTTAGCGTGGTCCATATGTTTATGGGTGACAATTATCCCGTCAAGCAAAGCCGGATCATAATGCTCCTTCGATGAACGTATACGCACGATCGCCCCGGGGCCGGGATCAATATAGATGTTCGTTTCCCTGTAATTGAACCAGAGGCCGCCCGTGGCGCGAAGCTGCTTCGACGCCACGAACCGCGCGCCGCCGGTCCCGAAGAACTTAATAAACCCTTCCATTGTCTGCACCCTTCGTAATAATTTCGATCAAACCGGTCAAACTATCCGGGGGATATTGCAGTTTTTTTCCACCTCTATTTTAGAGAAGCACCGCGAGGTTGTCAATGTGGATTCCGACATGGGGGCCCGGTCTTGCATTGCGAATGAAGAGTATGTCATGCTATAGGGAGAATTAAAAAAGGAGGGGCTTATGGAGACAAAAGACTTTGCGGCCATCATCGACCTGGCAATCGCGAAAGAGGAAGAAGCCTACGATTTCTACATCGAGCTCATGAAAATAGTAGAAGCCAAAGAGAGCCAGGGATACACTCCAATATATTGCCGCCGAGGAAAAGAAACACAAGGAGTCCCTCGTCAACTACCGGGAGAGCGGCCATGGGGATGAAGGTCTCAAATTGAGCACCGTTGTTGACTACAAGATCGCCGAACACCTTGAAGCCCCGGAACCCAGATCGGGTATGGAGAACAAAGACGTTTACCTCCTTGCGGCCCATCGTGAAAAGAACGCCCATGAGTTTTACCTGTCCCTTGCCGCGATCCATTCAAAGGGGAAGGCAAAGAACATGCTCCTGAAAATGGCCGAAGAAGAGTTAAAACACAAGGAAAAGATGGAATACCTCTATTCAAATGCCGCCTTTCCGCAGACAGACGGGGGCTGAACAACGTATATAAAAGCGCAGGGAGAAACAGCGCGAGGTTATTGATCTGGATCTCATTGAATACGCCATTTTTGAATCGTGGTTCGGCATGATCTCCGTTGTTAAAAGGAACGACAGGATCATAAGCCTCGATCTTACCGAAAATGATACCTATCAGGAACGCCGGGCATTGCTTAAACGCTATCCCAACGGCGTCGAATCGGATCGATCGTTCAAGATGGTGCGCACCCTCCTCCACGGGTACCTGAAAGGACAGCGTGTCGATTTCGATATAGACATCGATATATCGGACCTTCCCGATTTTACCCGAAAGGTCCTTAATGAACTTCGCAAGATCCCTTATGGTGAAACGAGGAGCTACGGTGATATCGGTAAAAGAACAGGATACCAGATGGCCGGGCGCGCAGTCGGTCAGGCGGTGAAAAAAAACCCCATCCCGATCATAATCCCGTGCCACCGGGTCATACGCGAAGACGGTTCACTGGGTGGTTTCTCCCTTGGGGAAAAGATAAAGAAAAGGCTTCTTTTTCTTGAGGGTATCGATAAGACCTGGACGGTTTAACAACCCGTCTATAAAGGCTTAATACGGAAATAAAAGGCTTTTTTATCTCACGCCCCCTTGCCAATTCGCGATGCATGATACACGATTAAAGACAAAGAAAAGTCATGTCTCACGCCCGCGTCTCCCTTCGGGTTCGCTGGACAGCGCGTGGCGCGGAGCACACAGGGGAAGCGTATAATATTGCGGCCAGATCTTAGAGAAGACCAAGATCAGGCCGCACTCGCATCGCCTTCGGCGAAATTAAGAAGCATTTTTTCCATCCCGCTCGTCAAAGTTAAAAAGCGGGATCGGGACTGCGGCGTATGGGCGGTATTCTCCGGCCATGCGACGCACAATCTTCCTCTGTGTACTCTGCGGCCTCCAGAGAGGAGTGAAACGACGAACGGGCGTGAGACATGTCTTTCTTTCTTTGATTTTGTCAACAGACTATGCAAAAGCAAAAAAACCCTGGAGCCCGGATCGGGTCCGGGATGACGAGGATAGCCTTTTCACTATGAAGCTTTCTTTCTCTTCCCTGAACCTTTGGCCCTGGGCCCTCCATCATCCCCAAGGTATCTTTTCAGGAAGGTACCTGTATAGCTGTTCCCGGCGGCCATCACATCCTCCGGGGTGCCTGTTGCTATGATCGTCCCTCCGCGGTTGCCGCCTTCGGGGCCGAGATCGATAATGTGATCGGCGCACTTGATGACATCGAGGTTGTGCTCGATGACAACGACGGTATTGCCGCGGTCCACCAATTCGGCAAGGACATGGAGGAGTTTCTCGATATCTATGAAATGGAGCCCTGTTGTTGGTTCATCGAGGATATAGAACGTTCGTCCCGTGTCCCGCTTGGAAAGCTCCCGGGAGAGTTTGATCCTCTGCGCCTCGCCGCCGGACAGCGTGGTTGCGGCCTGCCCCAGGCGGATATACCCCAGGCCGACTTCGTTCAGGACCTTCAGCTTGCTTTTTATGTGAGGCAGGGCGTCAAAGAACTCCATGGCCTGAGTGACGGTCATCTCGAGGACATCGGCGACACTCTTACCTCGGTAAAGGATCTCCAGCGTGTCCCTGTTGTAGCGCTTTCCCTTGCATGCCTCGCAGACGATATAGACATCAGGCAAAAACTGCATCTCTATCTTTACGAAACCTTCACCGGCGCAGGTCTCACATCTGCCGCCCTTGACGTTGAAACTGAACCTGCCTTCTTTATAACCCCTCATACGCGATTCGGGCAGCTTCGAAAAAAGCTCCCGTATGTGGGTAAAAACACCGGTGTAGGTCGCCGGATTGGACCTTGGCGTCCTGCCGATGGGTGACTGATCAATATCGATGACACGGTCGACGGCCTCAAAACCGTAGATGCCGTCCGATTCGCCCACCCTTTCCTTCGATCTGTAGAGTTTTTGTTTCAGCGCCGGATAGATGGTGTCGACGACAAGGGTGCTCTTGCCGGAACCGGAAACACCGGTGACGGCCGTAAATATACCGAGAGGTATCTCAATGTTGATGTTCTTGAGGTTATGTTCCCGGGCGCCCTTCACCTTCAGGAGGCCCGTCGGTGCCCTTCTGCCGGCAGGCGCTTTGATCTGGAGGCGCCGCGATACGTACAGGCCCGTTATCGAGTCGGGATCGGTCTGCAGATCGGCCGGGGTCCCCTGGAAAACAAGATGGCCGCCATTTTCTCCGGCACCCGGACCGAGATCAACGACGTAATCAGATGAAATGATGGCATCATAATCGTGCTCGACGACAATGACGGTGTTGTCCAGATCGCGCAGCCTTTTGAGCGTCTGGAGAAGCCTTTCATTATCGCGCTGGTGCAGGCCGATACTCGGCTCATCAAGCACGTAAAGGACACCGGTCAGGCCGGAGCCGATCTGCGTGGCAAGACGGATCCGCTGTGATTCCCCCGAAGAGAGGGTGGCGGAGTTACGGCTTATGCTTATATAGTCAAGGCCAACGTCGAGAAGGAACCTGAGCCTTGACGTGATCTCCTTGAGGATCGTCCGGGCGATCTCCCTCTCTTTTTCCGTAAGGCTCACCGCCTCAAAGAACCTGGAGCATTCTTCGATGGTCATCCGGGCGATCGCGTCGATATTGTGGCCGTCCACTTTCACCCACAGCATCTCTTTCCTGAGGCGGGCGCCGCTGCAATCCGGACAGGGGATGAGGTTGATGAACCGCTCCAGCTTTTCCCGTTCGTAAAAATCGGCCCCTTCCCAATCCCTCTGAAGCTCGGCGATGACACCCTCGAAGGGCCTGCTCATGAAGCTCCTGCGAATGCCGTGATCGACGTGGAACTCTATGGGTTCGCCCCCGGAACCATAGAGGATGGCATGCTGGACATCCCCGGGGAGTTTTTTAAAGGGCTTTCTGATGTCGATCTTGTAATGCCCGACAAGGGCCTCCAGGAAGGGCAGGAAATGGACGGGATTTTTCTCCCCCCAGGGGACTACGGCCCCATCGCGCAGGGACAGGTCGTGGTTCGGGACGATGAGCGCCGGATCGAAATATTCCTTGACGCCAAGGCCCGTGCAGGCCGGGCAGGCCCCGTAGGGGTTGTTGAAGGAGAACATGCGCGGCGCGATCTCGGGGTAGCTGATGCCGCAATCGGGACAGGCGAATTTTTCGCTGAAGACGTGAACCCCTTTTTCCGTCTCGACCTTAACGATCCCGCCTGCCTTGGCGATGGCCAGCTCGACGGCCTCGAAGAGCCTGCGTTCGACGCCGTCCCTGATGGTGATCCTGTCGATGATCACCTCTATCTCGTGTTTCTTGTTTTTGTCGAGCTCGATCTCGTCCGCCAGGTCAACGATCTTTTTGTCTATCCTGACCTTCGTGAAGCCCTGTTTCCTCAGTTCATCGATCTCCTTGCGGTATTCACCCTTCCTGCCGCGCACAATGGGTGCCAGGATGGTGAGGTTCTCGCCTTTGCCCAGGGCGATGATGCTATCGACGATCTGGGGCGCGTGCTGGCTCTTGATCTCCTTGCCGCAGCCGTAGCAGAAAACGCGGCCGATGCGTGCGAAAAGGAGCCGCAGGTAATCGTATATCTCCGTAACGGTACCCACGGTGCTTCGCGGGTTCTTGCTGATGCTCTTCTGCTCTATGCTGATCGCCGGCGAGAGCCCTTCGATGTAATCAACATCGGGTTTGTCCATCAATTCAAGGAACTGCCTGGCGTAGGACGAGAGCGATTCCACATACCTGCGCTGTCCTTCGGCGTAGATGGTGTCAAAGGCGAGCGTCGACTTCCCGGAGCCGCTAGGCCCGGTGATGACGACCATCTTGTTTCGGGGAATGGTTACGTCGATGTTCTTGAGGTTATGCTCCCTCGCACCCTTAACGAATATCCTGTCCATGTCTGTCTATAAAACCACTGCCTTTCAAGCCCCCTCATTGTAGCAGAAAACCACCAGTATTTCAAAAGATGGCCCAAACTTCTTGACAACTTGTTAATAAATCAAAAATAAAGGCCTTCGTCTCACGCCCGCTCTCCCTTCGGGTTCGCTGGAGGCAACGGAGCATAAGGAGGAAGATAAAGGCAAAGGCTCCCCCGGAGATTTGTGAGACTTCAAAAATCTCCGGGGACTTCCGATCCCGCCCTTTGGACACTCTGATAACAAAATGATTTATTTCCCGCAGCGGGATCGGAGTGCACAATGATCTTTTTATATCTCAAAGATCATTGTGCAGGGTTTAAGGTTTCCTCCGTGTACTCCGCGGCCTCCAGCGTAACCGAAGGGTGAAGCGGGCGTGAGACAAGGTCGTTTTAGAGTCTTTTAAGTCTTTTTTATCTTCTCACTTTGAAACTTTGGAACCTTGAAACTATGGAACCTTCTTTCCCTCCCTGCCCCTCTTGCAAGAAATAACCGACGGCTTTATAATGTAGCTACATTATAAGCTCCATACGGTTATGTTGTCACAGATCACAGGGAAAGGAGGATAACGATATGGAAAACACATCGGAACCTAAAGGCTGGAGCCCTTACCTGGCAGGGGCATTGACGGGGCTTCTTATCATCTTTTCGGTCTGGGTCGCCGGCAAGTATGTCGGTGCCTCGACGACGTTCGTCAGGGGCGCCGGTTTCGTCGAGAAGACCTTCGCCCAGGAACATGTTGCGACAATGGAGTATTTCATCAAGGAGGTGCCCAAGATCGACTGGCAATGGATGTTCGTCGTGGGCATATTCTTTGGCTCCCTCATCGCCGCAAAGACATCAAAGTCCTTCCGCTGGCAGGGTGTCCCCACCATGTGGGAAGGGAGGTTCGGGCCAAACAGGACGAAACGCGCCATCGTTGCCTTTCTCGGCGGTACCATAGCCATGTTCGGGGCGCGCCTCGCCGACGGGTGACCGAGCGGTCACGGGCTGAGCGGTTCGCTCCAGCTGGCTGTCAGCGGTTATGTATCATTGATCTGTTTCTTTGTCGGCGGTCTTATCGTTGCCAACATTATCTACCGGGGAGGTGAGAAGAAATGAACGATCTCATCTATGGATCAATAACAGGTATCATCTTCGGCTTTCTTCTCCAGAAGGCGCGGGTCATCCGCTACGACAAACAAATTGCGGCACTGAGGCTCATGGACATGACTATCGTAAAGTTCATGTTCACGACGGTCCTTGTGGCCATGGTTGGGGTATACCTCCTGAAGGACCTGGGGCTCGTGAAACTTTCCATAAAACCCACCATCCTTGGCGGCAACATCATCGGCGGCCTGCTCTTCGGTTTCGGCTGGGCCCTCCTCGGATATTGCCCCGGAACGTCACTGGGTGCCCTCGGTGAGGGCCGTTACGACTCGATCTGGGGTATCGTAGGCATGCTTGCCGGCGCCGCCATTTTCGCGGAGCTTTTCCCCCTCATGAAAAGGACGGTCCTCACATGGGGCAACTACGGCAAGATAACCATCCCCGGAGCGCTGGGAGTGAACCACTGGGTCATCGTTGCCATCATGGTGGCACTGGGTATCCTGATGTTCAGGTTTTTCGAGAAAAAGGGGCTATGAAAAGCAGAAAAAGCCTGTCTCACGCCCGTCCCGCCTTGGCGGGACTCGAGCCCGCAGAGTTCTCAGAGGAAAACTGTGCGACGCATGAGCCGAGAAGAATGCTCATGCGTCGCAGTCTCGATCCCTTTTTTACTCTTTGGACGAGAGGGATAGAGAAAAAGCCCCTTTACATCGCCGAAGGCGATCGGAATGCGGACTGATCTTATTGTTCTCTAAGATCAGTCCGCAAAAGTCTTCCTCGGTGAACTCTGTGAGCTCGAGTGAGAACCAAAGGGACGAACGGGCGAGAGACAGGTTTTTTAAGGTTTTTGTCTTTTAAAAAAGGAGTTTGACATGGAAAAGGAACGTCTTGTTGTTATCGGCGGGGTCGCGGCGGGGATGAGCGCGGCGAGCAGTTTTAAGAGGCTGAAACCCGACGCGGAGGCTATCGTCCTCGAGAAGGACCATTACATCTCCTACGGCGCCTGCAGCCTTCCTTATTATATATCGGACGACGTGAAGGACATGAACATGCTCATATCACTGACACCGAAGGTGGCAACGGAAGAGCGGGGGATAACCGTCCTCACCCGCCACGAGGCAATGGCCATAGACCCGGCGAAAAAGACCGTCATCGCCAGAGACCTCGATAACAACGCGGAAAAGGTCTTCCCCTATGACAGGCTCGTTATCGCAACGGGAGGGCTGCCCGTTCGTCCGCCATTTCCAGGCATCGATCTCGGCCGCGTCTTCACCCTGAGGACGTTGCGGGACGGCGTCGAAATAAAGACGTTTATAGATCAATGGAGTTCCTTTCAGCCGTGCATGGGTCCGGAGTGCATCTATCTCAACTCTTTCGGGGCGCGAAAGCGACCCATGAAGGCCGCCATAGTCGGCGGCGGGTACATCGGCATGGAGATGTGCGAATCGCTGCGAAAGCGCGGCCTCGACGTCACCGTTTTCGAGAAGATGGACCGGGTACTCGGCAACATGGACACGAGCATCGCAACCATAGTCGAAGAAAAGATCGCCTCCGAAGGGGTAAAACTCATGAAAGGGATCTCCGTCGAAGGCTTCGAGGGAAAGGACAACACCGTCACCACGATCCTCACGGACAAGGGGCCCTTTGAAACGGACATGGTCCTTCTCGTCATCGGTGCAAGGCCCAACACGAAGCTTGCCGTTGACGCAGGTATAGAGCTTGGAACTGCCGGTGCCGTCAAGGTCGACGAATACCTTCGGACCAACATACCCGACATCTATGCCGCGGGCGATTGCGCCGAAGCGACCCAGCTTGTAACGGGGAAAAAGGTCTACATTCCGCTTGGCACAACTGCCAACAAGCAGGGCAGGATCGCCGGCGAGAACGCAGCCGGTTTGAACAACGTCTTTGAGGGCATAGTTGGAACGGCGGTAACGAAGATCTTCGATCTCGAAGTGGCCCGAACCGGCCTAGCGCCGATAGAGGCCGAGCGCGAGGGCCTGAGTCACATTGTATCGACGATAAAAGGCAGATCAAGAAGCAGCGCGTACCCGGCGGGGAAACCGATCACTGTCACCTATGTTGTTGAGCAGGATTCGGGCAGGCTCCTTGGCGCCCAGATGGTAGGGACGGAGGGTGTTGCACACAGGATCGATACCCTTGCGGCAGGTCTCTACAGCAAAATGACCGTTGCCGATGTGGCGAGGCTTGACCTTGGCTACGCCCCTCCTTTTGCCACCGTATGGGACCCTATTCTCGTGGCGGCCAACGTGGCCCTGAAAAGATTGCAAAAGGTATTATAAGTAAGTTATAAAATTGACACCCGTTGATCAAAAACGTCTGTGACCATCGGGGCTTAAAGGACCAGCGACCCGGGAGGGGATCTCGTGCTGCACAACGTCATATCATCAGTTCAAGACCGCATCGCCATGATAGAAAAATCTCAATGGGGCGAGGGCCTGAGCCGTGAAGATATGGAACGTTTCGCGCAGTACCTCTATGTCGCAAAGGCACAGCCGAACGAGCCGATATTCAACGAAGGGGCCATAGAACCCTATATGTGTTTTGTCGCCGAAGGGCTCGTCAGGATCACAAAGGGCGATTCAAAAAAGAATGTAAAGACCATATGCGACATAGGTCCCGGAAGGACCGTCGGGGAAATGACCATCATCGACGGTCTGCCCCGCTCTGCATCCGCCGTAGCCGTTGAGGAAACGGTGGTCCTCGTGCTCACCAAAGAGAACTTTGAACTCATAATAAACGACAACCCCAGGCTGGGCATAGCCCTTTTCCAAAGACTCGCCCAGATGATAAGCCACAGGCTCCGCGTCTCCGACTGGATGCTGGTGGAATACATCTATGAATCGTAGAAAACATGTCTCACGCCCACTCTCCCTTCGGGTTCGCTGGACCACGCCGTGGCGGGAACGGAGATGGAAGAGGAAGCCTTACTTTGCATCCTGATCTTAGAGAAGTACAAAGATCAGGATGCACTCCGATCCCGCTAAAGCGGGAAATAAAGAAACATATTTGAATTGATATATTCGCCTGTCGATACTCGAAGTCCGATATTCGACACTCGGTACTTAAGGTTTCTTTTCAATCCCGCTCGTCAAAGTTAAAAAGCGGGATCGGGACTGCGGCGTATGGGCGGTATTCTCCGGCCATGCGACGCACAATCTTCCTCTTTTGGCTCTGTGTACTCCAGTGAGGAGCTTTAACGACGAACGGGCGTGAGACAAGGCTTTTGTTTTTTCCTTTCCTATGAAACTTGAAACCTGAAACTGTCCTCTAAAATTTCGACAGATGTCCTGATTTGCACTTGGGGCATCTTTTGCCGGACATTTCCAATAATGTCCTGACATCCTGCGATCTGCAGTTGGGACATTCGATCTCATCCTTTCTCAGGTCAAGGCCGAATTGGCCGAGGCAATCGATGCAGACGCAGGAGGTGAGATAACCTACGCGCTCCTCCATGAAATCGATGAGCGCGCTCTGTGATCCGGCAAGGGCATCGCAGTTTTTAAGGGACTCCTCTTCCATGCGAATCATCTGGGCAATTATCTCGCGTTCCCCGGGGTCCTTGAGGGGTACCCTCTCACCCCTGTTGTTCTGCAGATAAAGAAAGCCCCCTGTTGACTCGTCCAGGATAAATCCGCAAAAGCTGCATCGGTGCTCATAAATGGTTGTTCTTTTGTGGAATTCTGTTTCAATTCTTTCGGGGTTCATTTGCATAACGCTCCTTTGAGAGGTAGTACCACTCAAGCATACGGGCAAGTTTTTCCATCTGGCCTTCGTTCAAAATATTGTCCACCCGCTCTTTGGCGGCGCCGATGAGCATGGCGTTGGCGTCGTCACAGTTCGTCCCTGATACGAGGATAACTGGGATGTTGACGGCATGGGCGTAGCCCGCTTCAAATGCCACACCGGTATCGTTGCCGTCGATCAGGGCGACGATGATATCACACTCGTCGAGCATCTTGAGACAGGCATCTTTCACGGTCCTGCTCAGCTTGATCTTCGTTTCCCTGTTGCCTTCGATATTGGGGGTATAATCAAAGGGATCGATGATACCGACCGCATTGCCGTAATCCGTCTTTCCGAGAGAGGCGCGCAGCTTCTTCAGGAACTCTTTCTTGAATTGTTCCTGGGAATCGTTGAAACAGGGATGTGCGAAATAGATATGCATATCAGCTCTCCCAACCGATGCGTGAGGTGAGATTGGTGCCCGGGGGAATTAAATAGAGGATATTTTTTCCCCGGGCACCGGTGAAACTGGAAATGTGGTGGGAGGAAGAGGATCTCTGGTTTGTCTTTCTGTCTTGAGTGTTCTCATTTTCCTGTCCGTTTCTACCGCATCTTTTCTGCCGGGACGGGGAGGGGATGTACCCGCCCCGGCCCGGTTAATCCAAAATCCTTTTTTAGAACCTGAAGAAGAGGGATATGGGCGCCTCTGGTGTTGCTGCCGAATAAGCGGCAAGGGCACGTATCGAACCGGTTGTGGCATCGCCGTCGTCATACTGGAGGTCGATCTGCTGGGCATGTTGGTCAGGAATTTGGGAAAGCCCGATCCAGTTGACCGTAAGGCCCGACACGGCAACGTTCGCGACACCGATGGTGCCGCCGTAAGCGTTGCGGGGATTCAAGCCGCCCAACGCTCCGGTAATGATATTCGACTGTCTCAGGTGGTCCCAGAGACCGCATGTTTCCGATGCGGTTGCCGCAGCGCAGGTAAACATGGTTGCGGTCGTGCCGCCGTCTATGAGGCCGTTGCCGTTTCCTGCCAGATAATAGCTGGCCGGAACCCATCTGCCGTCACCGTATTGTCATCCCCGGGAAGCCTGAGGCCGTATTTGTCCATGTACGTGTACATCGCGGCTGATGACCCCTCGCACATCGTTGTAGGCCCTCTTCATTTTCGCGTTGTTTATCAGCTCCTGGCCTTTTAATACCGCTCCGAGGATGATACCGATGATGACCAGCACTATAGCCAGCTCAACGAGTGTAAAACCTTTTGCGTTCCTGAGTGTTCTTGACATATTGTCCTCCTTTTTCTCATATCTATATTCAATATACGGGGGATGGAAGATCTCCACAAGATGTAGAATTAATTTACAGGATAAGCTGATTTTACAGGTAATTCCGGTTTACGGATAAGGCGATTTTACGGGTCGAAGCGACCCAAGCGCAAGACCGTCATACTGTTCATTAGTTAGAGTAATAATATCGATAAGATGAACCGTAAAAAGATAAAGGCAAAGGACTGTCTCACGCCCGCTCTCGTTTCACTCCTCACTGGAGCACGCAGAGGCAGGAAAAATTGTCGCGCATGACCGGAGGATACGTCGCATTCCGATCCCGCCTTTACACTTTGACAAGCGGGATAATAAAAAACCACATAGTGTCGATCAGACCTTTACCTATCGCCGAACGACGATGGAGCGGCATGATCTACGCTGGTTCTCTAATATCCCGGTCTTTAGCGGGATCGGCGTGCGGCCGTGAGCTCTTGCGCATTCCTAAGGGCTGCGACGCGATCGTGAGACAAGCTTTCTCTGCGAACTCCGTGGATCGTGCTCGAGCGAACCCGAAGGGAAAGCGGGCGTGAGACAAGGTTTTTTGTTTTTTAGGGCTGGTTATAAACGTGTCAGGGACTGGTGAAATTGGCCGTTACGTCCTTGTCACTGTCGAGCGTGACATAACAGGCGTTTGGCTCAGATACGGGAACGGTACAGGCGCCACCGGACCATCCCGCGAAGGTACTGCCCGGACTGGCAGAGGCCCACAGCGTCACGATCGTTCCGTTGGCATAATATGCTTCACATATACCACCGGTGAGGCAATTGATCCTCTCCGGCGACATGAAAAGCAGCGTGCTCACCACCGCGCCCGAACCGCTTCCCGCCCTGGTCACCTTCAGTTGCTGTACCGCCTTGTTGTATATCTGGATCCCGTCCATCACCACGCTGTTGTAGTAGTTCTGGCCATAGTCCCCGATCCTGAGGGGCTCCGTGTTGACGATGCTCCGCCGTCGAGGTTATCCTTGCTTGTTGCGTTCGTTGATGCACCGTTCACGTACAATTTGGCGCCTGATGCCAGCCCGTTGCCGTTGTACGAAACGGCGATGTGGTACCAGGCATTGATCGTGTTGATGGGGGTTGTATTGTATACCCATATATGGTCCAGGCGCGGATTCCATGATCGACAAGCCGGAAGACAAGCCGGTTGTATCCAAGGGCGGGAGGCTGGCGGGTATGTCGAACCGTGTATCTCAAGATAATACCCAGTATAAGTCGGAGCGGCGCCTCCTTTTGAGACAAGGGGATATACAAGCGATGTGGGCGCTACGGTTGGAAGCTTTGTCAATTTTGACCCACATAACTATCGAGAAGGGCTGGTTGTATTCAAAACTGAACTTCGAATTACCGACGCCCTGGTTGCTCGGGGTCAAGGTTGAGATCCCGCTGAACAAGAGCGCGCTCCCGTAAGAGCCCCCAACAGAGGTGACACTTCCGCCCGGACCGGTGGTAATTGCCCCTCCGGGGTTGGCAGGGTCATCAAAATTCCAGGACCCCAGAGGACAATCCTCCACTATGAGCTTCAGCGTCTTCTGGACGGTATTGCCATCGCTGTCATTTCTTGAAAATGTAATGTTGTGCACCTGTGCCGGACCCGTCGGCGTTCCGGATATGGCACCGGTGCCGGGGTTCATTGACAGGCCCGCCGGCAAACCAGGGGTCCAGGTCCAGTTACTGTACGGAGGCACCCCGCCGTCACTGTATAAGGTTGCGTTATAGGACTGTCCGATACACGCGCCCGGCAATTCATTGTTTAATATTCTGAATGTGCCCTGCGTCGCACCATAGCACCCTGCTTTATTTTTCAGTTCCTCCAGGGTCACCCATTTGACGATATCGTTTTGCGAAACAGTAACGGTGCCATTCAATGCCTGCGAGGTGCTCGGTATGGAATTAACCGAACATAGTCATCACCGCCGCTCAAGATGACAAAGGCGATATAGCCCGTTACGGTGGAAACCCTCAGGTTGGTTGTAGTTCTGTTGCAGATACCGATCGATGAGGGGTTGAGCAAATCGTCTGCGGCAATATAAACAAGAGGTTTGCCCCATGCATCGTTAGAATTTCCAACCACGCTTCTCGCAAAACCGGTTGATCCCGTTGACGTGTCGGGTATACTTATCATTTGCTACAGACCAGCTGATAATTGCCTTGATCGCCGCGTCAATGGGATTTGTGTATCGCTGTATTTGCTTTTTTTACGAGCGACCCTACCAACCCCAAACCGGCGATGATAAGCCCCACCATGATCACGATCACAAGTATGAGCGGCACAAGGGTCACACCTTTTCCTCCCGTTCATGCGCGGAAGAGAGAGATGACTTTTAGCTTTGCTTCTCATTGTCTGTCAGGGGCTTATTGTTATAACAAAAGATTTCTGAGCACAGTTGTCCCGATTAGTTGTCAAGTTACATGCGGTATCAACCCCGGCGTTGCTGTTATCTCTCGCAAAAACGGTCATGCTGAAACTTCCCGTCTCGGTCGAGTTGATTGTTTTGGTAATGGCCAGACTGTTGGTCCAAGCAGGCCAGGCTCCTTCTGCCTGATCTGAACAATATTGCAAGCTGTCAGGATATCTGATAAAGCTCGGGGTAAAAGATACCCCGTTGGGCAGACCTTGGGCAACTGTGCGGTTCCTGATCTCGACACACCATCTGTATTGGCTCTGCGTCCCGACAAGGTTCGGTGTGCCCCCGGTAGCAAAGACATTCGCCGTGTAGGATGAGCCCAGGCTCGTAGAAGGCAGTTCATTGTTCAATATCTCGAACGGTGCACCCTGGCAGCCTGTCTTTGTTTTCAGTTCATCAAGGGTTGTCCATTTTACGATATCATCGTATGTCTCAGGCCTATTGAGCAGGATACCGGTATAATTCGGACAGTTGCCAGCCGTGGTGCAATCGTCTATGCCGGCCGTGTCCACATCGTAGACCCTCACGCAGGTCTGCCCTGCCGGACACACCCCTCCGGTGAAAATTCCCGTCTGGAGATTAAAATTCTCTGCGCTGCTTGCAATGATGAACGCAATGTTCTGGATGTTGTTGGCCACCGTACAAGCCGCATCGCGGCAGATCGTGTAGGTTGTGGCCTTCTTTCCACATATTGCATCGGATGTTCCTGCCGGTATCGTGGTAAGGTTCGTGTCCACAATGTAGTAGAGAGGTTTTGTCCAGGCATCAACGGGATTCCTCACGTTGTTGGAAAACTCCGTGCCTGTCGGTACAGGCAGGCGCCTGTTTGTTGAGGCAAAACCCGTCACAGACTCAATTGCCGCATTCACTATCTCTTTTGTATCGTTTATCTTTATCCTCTTCGTCAGGGGCCCCACCATCCCGGCGCCGATACCGATAATTATGCCTATGACAACCATGACGATGGCTATCTCGACTAGCGTCATGCCCTTGTTGTCAGACAACAAAGACCGCCTGCCTGCATCGTGCCCGTTCATCATTTCTTCGTTATGTTCCTTCCAGTATCTTCTTTGTCCTTCTTCCATGATAGCGGCTTCCTTTGCGCCCGCCCCATACCCTTATAACCTGAGAACCGATCGAAATTACCGGCCTTAGCCATGTTATATATAGTTCCTTAAACCCTTTATGATTCCCGGCTTAATGTTGTATTTTCCCACTGTTGATCCTGTCCCGCTCATCGGCACTAAAGCGACATTGCCGATAGGATAGGTGAGATTGGCGCCCGGGGGTGTTAAATAGAGGATATTTTTTCCCCGGAACACCGGTGAAACTGGATGTGGTGGGAGGAAGACAGTTAAAGAGCTTTTTGGGTTGGTAGCTGCAAATGAGCGCCCGTCTATTCAATACAAGACCGATGATGAAAATGGCAAGCTCGGCAACGGCAAAACCGCCGGGCGATGCTATCATCTTGCATGCCCTGGCTTGCCCTGCTTGTCTCTTTCCGCTCATTTCGATCCAGCCTCTTGAAACATTTATTTGTATTTTCCTTATTATTCCCTATCCGCCGGGGAGGTAAAACTTAGCCTCCCCGGCTGGTAAAGATCCGTTTCTTTATAGTTTGAAATCAATGTTGATCGGGGTCGCGGTGGTATAAACAGCGCTTGCCCGTACCGAACCGGTCTGATAGTTTCCATCATCGTTTTGCAGGTCGAGAATTTGCGCTACGTCAGATGGCATGCTTGAAAGTCCGATCCAGTTTACGGTGGTCGGTGCGGCTGTACCGAGTGCAAAATATGCAACACCGATTCGCCCACCGTATGAGTTTGCCGGATTTGTCGAGTCGCCTGACGCTCCCGTAATAATATTGGCCCTTCTCAGATGGTCCCACAAGGCACATGCCTCAACACCACCACCCGTATTGGTAGTACAGGTAAACATATTTGCGGCGGTGCCTGCGATCTGGCCATCCCCATTGCCATCAACCGCTCCTGCCCAAACACCACCCCGGGTAGATACCGTGTTATCATCACCTGGATACTTTCCGTACCTGTCCAAGTAAGTGTAAATGGCCGCTGCGATCTCTCTTTGCTGGCTCATTGCCCTTTTGGTCTTCGCGTTGTTTATCAGCTCCTGGCCTTTCAATACCGCTCCGAGGATGATACCGATGATGACCAGCACTATAGCCAGCTCAACGAGTGTAAAACCTTTTGCGTTCCTGAGTGTTCTTGACATATTGTCCTCCTTTTTCGTCATATTCATATTATAATTATAGTTATAATTAAAAGTTCTCGCAAGATGTAAAATAATTTTACTGATAGTTTGATTTTACAGGGTTTTTCCGTTTTCTGTCAAGGCTGTTTTGCGGGTTGATGCGCTCAACAGCCCGTTAATAAACCCAAAAAGACTTAAAAGACCTTTGTCTCACGCCCGCTCCATCCTTCGGGTTCCGCTGGAGGCAAGGGAGATGGGGGAGGAAACCTTAAACCCTGCACAATGATCTTTGAGAATAAAAAGATCATTGTGCACTCCGATCCCGCTAAAGCGGGAAATAAAGAAGCATATTTGAATTGATATATTTGCCTGTCGATATTCGAAGTCCGATATTCGATATTCGGCATCAAAGGGCCTCTTTTATTATCCCGCCCGTCCAAACGAAAAAGCGGGATCGGAAGTCCCCGGAGGTCCATGAAGTCTCATGGATCTCCGGGGAAGCCTTTGCCTTTATCTTCCTCCGTGTACTCCGCGGCCTCCAGCGAACCCGAAGGGTGAAGCGGGCGTGAGACAGGTTTTTTGTTCTTTTGCCTTTTTACGGGTCGAGCGGTTCGGTCTCGCTGGCACCCTTCGTCAGGGTGATGGTGAATTCCACGCCGCGCTCGGTATTGGCGACGGTCATATTGCCGCCGATCTTTTTTATGATATGCCTTGACTGGAAGAGGCCGATGCCGAGCCCGGAACTTTTGGTCGTGTTAAAAGGCTCGAACATCCGCTCGATCTCCTTGACGTGGCTGCCCGTATCGTAGATGAGAACCGTCAGGGCCTCACCCTCTTCGCGGACAAAGGCAAAGCACTTCAGGCCCGGTTCGTTGAGGGATTTTTCCCGGATGTTTTTTATGATATTGTCAAAAACCGTCACCAATAAGTGCTTCTCGGCGAAGATGGACCCGCTGCCGGTTGCCTCTCCCTTGATCCCGTGGAGCTCGAAGATCTCACGTATCATTTTTGTGAGGTCGATCTCCTGTTTGTCCCCGTCATCTGTCCGTCGCTCGGCGCCCATCTCAAGAGTGCCCAGTATCTTATCGGTCCTGACGGACAGCGCCGGAGCAGATTCCCGCAGATAATCAATGAACTTGTGTTCCCTCTCGGCGCCCCTTATCCTGCCAAGGTTGTAAAGGAGACCCTTTATGAATTGGGTCACGTTCTTGACGTCGTGGAGCAGAAAGGCCTGGAGCTTGGAAAAATTGACAAGGGCCTCGTTGGCCACCTTTATCTTCATGAGGATGTCCATCTCGATAAGTAGAAAGAGGGTCTCGAAAACGATCATGTAGATGTACTTCTGGTATCCCCGCGGGCTCAAGGGGACAATGCTGAGGCTTATCGAGTAATCGGGCCGCGAGATCTCCCTTGTGATGGTCCTTTTGTGTACCGCGTTCGTACTTGAGATGCTGCTTTCACCGAAGGTGATCTCGTAAAAGACATCCTCGATCTCTACGACCTTCATCATGTCCCGGGCCCTGGGGAGAAAAAGGGCGATGTCATAATTGCAGTCCCTGTTTGCATCGACCATTTTCAGCATCACTTTGAAGGCACGGTTGGTGAGGTATCGCAGGTAAAAGAGGATGACGATCATAACTGCGCCGGCGACGACGACGAAGAGCCACATCGCCTGGAACAGCTTAACCGTCATCATCGATGTCCTCCCGCCTGAAACCGAACTTCTTAATAAAGTAATAGAGGCTTTCCCGCTTTACGCCAAGGAGCTTCGCCGATTTATAGACATTGAAGTTGGTGTCCTTGAGGATCTTGAGGATAATGTTCTTTTCGGCCTCTTCGCGTGCAGGCTGGAGCCCTTTGCCGACCTCGATATCGAAGGTGATCTTCTTGGTGCCCTGCTGTTCGATCTTGCGTTCCGTGTCCCTGAAGAGTATGGCCCTGTCAATTGAAAAGAGGATCTTTTCCATGGAGGCAGGCTTGACAAGATAATCAAATGCCCCCGACTTAATGGCCTCCAGCGCAGCGCTCTCCGTCTTCTGGCCCGTGAGTATAATGACCTTGATGCCGAAATTCTCAAGGATGTAGTGGAGGAGCCTCAAGCCCTCGTCGGGCGTGTTCTCATGAGGGGGAAGTCCGAGGTCGAGGATGGCGATGGTGATATCGTGCTTGTTGAGAAGGTTGACGGACTTGCGAACGTCGCCGGCCTCGACGACCTCGAAACGCTCTTCCAGTGCAAAACGCATCTGCGCCCTCAGGGCCACGTCGTCTTCTGTGAGGAGAATGGTTTCCATCTATGGACCTTAACTATATTAGTATTAATAAAGCTTGTTTTTAAAGTACTTTTTTCATATAATCGACAGATAGAATGAAGTTTTATATCATAATATGCCTGTCGCTTGTCTTTTCATACCTGTTTCCCGCCCATCTTCATTGTTTTTGTTTTGAAGAGGCCGGGAAAAAATATAACATCAGCCCAACGCTTCTCAAGAGCATCGCGCGGGTGGAATCGGGGCTCAACCCGAAGGCGGTCAACAGGAACCCCAACGGTTCCACCGATATGGGGCTCATGCAGATCAATTCGGCATGGCTGAAGACGCTGAATGTTACACGTGACGACCTCATGAACAACGCCTGCCTCAATACCATGACCGGGGCATGGGTGTTAAGGCAATGCATAGACCGCCACGGCTACACCTGGGAGGCGGTGGGATGTTATAACGCCTACAGCGCGGACAAGAGGGTCAATTACGCCTGGAAGGTCTTTCATAAACTCAAAGGGACCTCGTACCGCTCCGATGAGGGAGACGGTCAACAACGTGAAATAAAGAAAGTCCAGACGGGCAAAAAAAATAGCAGGTCTTCCTCGTCGTCTTTTGTCTTTCGCGTGAGAGACGCAAGCGACATGGACCGGGTATCACCATGAGCCTTCTCGCGGACCTCCTCTCCAAGGCAAAGAACGATGGTGAGAAGAACACCGCCGTACCGCCGCACCTCGCGACGATCATAACCCGTGCCTCCGATAAGAAGAAAAGGCAGACAAGGTTCGTTATCGTTGCGGCCGTCGTTTTGTTTATCGTCATTGTCGGCTTTGGGGCCGTTTACTACATGGACATTTATATGAAACCTTCCGGCATGCTCAAGACCGCCGTGGCGCCGAAGACAGCACCTCCCCCGCCTCAGGCACCTGTGAGAGGCGCAGCAGGCATTCCTGCCGCAGAGCCGCCTCAAAAGACAGAAACCCCGCCGGCACCAAAGGTCAACGTCATTCCTGAAGAACCAAAAAAAACCGCTGAAGCTGCCGCGGTGCCGCCGAAGACCGATATTCCCCCGGCCGAACCAAAGGCTGCGAAACCGGCCCTCACACAGGCAGAGCCTGCCGTTACCGTAAGGGGCGCCGGGAAACAGCCCCCCTCCTCCACTTCGTCTGTGACACAGGAAAGACCGAAAAGAGGGGCCATCGAAGACGGGCGCAAGGGTGACCGTGATGCCGCCCTCTACGCTGCAAAGAACTATGAAGAGAGCGGCAACCTTTCGCAGGCCGTCGCCAACTACAAAAAGGCCCTCCAGCTCGATGGAAAGAACTACATTATCATGACAAGCCTCTCGGGCGCGCTCATCAAAACGGGCGCTTACGCGGAATCCATCCAGTATTCACGGTTTGCCCTCAACACGAACAGGGATTATGTCCCCGCCATGATCAACCTCGCCGTCGCGTCGATACAACTCGGCAACCTCCCGGAAGGCGAGCAAAGCCTATTGAAGGCCCGCTCGCTGGAGCCGGTCAACAAGAGTGTCCTCTTTAACCTTGCCCTTCTTTACGAAAACCAGAAAAGATACCGGGAAGCTTACGGTGTGTACGAAAAGATCGCTGCAGGCGGCAACGTGCAGGGACTTATCGGCATGGGCAGGGTCCTTGAAAAAGAGGGCAAACGCGACGAGGCAAAAAAGCTCTACCGCAACATCCTGTCATCAAGCAGCATAGACGCCGCAACAAAACAATACGCCAACGAACGAATAGTAGCCCTCGGGAACTGAGAAGACAGTCATGGATTATGGAGAAGACCATGGTTTGTCTGGTTTCTCTGGTTTATTCAGTTTCTTTAGTTAAAGACTTGAATATTTTCAACCAGACAAACGGATTCCCCAGCCATTATCCATAACCCATTACCTATCACCTGCTTTTTTCTGTGACTACTTTTTGCGAGATCCAGCATTCTTTTTTGTTCGGATGCTGAACCCTGTACCAGGTCCGGCCCGTCTTGTCCTGACTCTGCTCCAGGACGGGGAAGGTCGTGCCTTTTGTCACCCAGTCCACCTTTTCCGATCCTATATCGGGGGCGCCTCTCATGTTCGCACTCGGCACCGCCACGGTCACATATTTTTTTGATACGCCCGGCTGCGGCAAGGCCGTCTCGGGGGGCATTGCCTTCGCGGCCTTTGAACCGTTCACCGACTGCTTCGACGGCCGTGCTGAAGGAGGCGGAGGAGGAGCAGGCGCCGGTGTGTCCTTAGCCTCTGTGTTCTGCAGCGAGGCCTTGACGGCAGCAGGTGCGACAGGTGTCTTGGCCGTTGTCGTACCTGAGAATCTGTAAAACCCTGCGATAATAATAATGAGCGCCGCCAGTGCAATGGCACCGTACCTGATCAAGGGAAGGTATCGCTTCCACAGGGTTTGATCTTCGCCCGCAAGGTGTTCGATTGCATATTTCACGTGTTCTCTGGACACCGTGGCGCTTCCCGATACGAATGCGGCCATGAGCGCCCGCGAGGCAACTATATTGATGATCCTCGGTATCCCTTTTGATATGGCGTAGATCCTCTTTCTTGCGTCATCATCGAAGACTATTGTCCCCTTCCCCGCCTTGATGAGACGGAAATTGATATAGTCCGATGTCTCGCTTTTCGTAAGGGGCCTCAGTATGGCGCGGATCGTCACACGCTGGTTTAGCTGTTTCAGATGCGCCGCCTCAAGCTTCTTCTTCAGCTCCGGCTGGCCCATGAGGATGATCTGGAGGAGCTTTTCCTTCTCCGTCTCCAGGTTGGAAAGGAGCCTCAGTTCCTCTATGGTCTCGTCGGGTACGTTCTGCGCCTCGTCGACGATGATGATGATCCTTTTGCCCGTTTCGGAATGCTTGATGAGGACATCGCGGAATTTTTTAAGCATCTCGTTCTTGCTCTTTTTACCCAGCTTTATATTCAGATCCTCAAGGACCGCCTGCAGGAACTCTTCCGGCGAAAGCCGCGGGGTCATGACGAGGGCGATCTCCGCCTTATCCTTCCAGTGGTCTATGAGTATCCTCAGGATCGTCGTCTTGCCCGTTCCCGGTTCCCCCACAACCAGAGAGAAACCTTCTTTCTGTTCGATGGCATAATTGAGGGAATTAAGGATCTCGTTATGTTCCTGGGAAGGGAAGAAATACTGCGGATCAGGTGTCAGTCTGAAGGGGTCGTCGTCGAGTTGAAAAAAAGTGAGATAATCCATATCTCCTAAGTCACCTCAGTTTCGTTACGATATCATAGATGGGAAGCAAAAGCCCGATAATAATGACCGCGAAAATACATCCGACGAACACGATAAGGATAGGCTCTATCATCTTTCCCAGTTTGTTCGTCACGTCCTCGAGCTTCTTGTAAAAGAGGCCGGAAAGGAACTTGAACTGGTCGTCGAGGTTACCGCTCGTCTCACCGATATCGACCATCCTGACGACAAGGGGGTGAAAGAAACCGCTCTGCCTGAAGGCGTCCGATATCCTGTTGCCCGTCATGATAAAATCCCTTGCCTGCATGAGGACCCTCTTGAATACCTCCGAACCGACGGCGTTGGCCACGATAACCAGGGAACGGTCGATGGTGATGCCCGACACGATGAGGATCCGCATCTGCTCACAGAAAACGGCAAAAAGCCTGTTCACGACGAACAGCTTTATGATAGGCAGGCGCATTTTCACGTAATCGATAAAATACCGCGTCTGTGGTTTGCGTTTCATGATCGCCACAGCGACAACGAAAGCAACGGGCGCCAGGACCATCAGGTACCAGTAATCCTTTGAAAAATCACTGGCAGCGAGTATGAACCTCGTTACCAGCGGCAGTTTGACGTTCATATCCTTCATGACGACCATGATCTTGGGAAGGACGTAGAATACCCAGAACCCGAGGGCGCCGCCCGTCGTGACGAGCGCGAAGATGGGGTACATGAGGGCCTGTTTCACCATGCGTGAGAGGTCATCCATCCTCTGGAGATGCTCCGCCACCTCACTGATGCTCTGCTCGAGCCTGCCCGTTTCTTCACCGACGGTTGCAAGCCTGATAAAGATATCGGGAAAGACCCGTTTGTGAAAGTTAAGGGCGCCCGAAAAGCTCAGGCCCGATTCTATCTTTTCCTTGATATCTTCGATGATTTCCTTGAGATGCTTGTTCTCCGTCGTCTGGCTGATATCGCCGAGGGCGTCAAGGATCGGTATACCGGCGCGCAAAATGACCGAGAGGTTGGTGGCGAACTCCAGGATGACGCTCCGCTTGATCCGCAATGACTTAAAACTTCTCAGAAAACCGGCGGAAAGCCTCCCTGCTTTTTTAATGGAGAGAACATTGAGGCCCTGGAGGGCGGGGTCGCCGTATGCACCCTCAAGGTCGTCGGCATCAACAATGCCTGTTTTAAAGAGGCCGTCCCCATCTATGGCCTTGTACGCGAACATTCCCATAATTCTATGATCTATCCTGCGACACGCAGGACCTCTTCTATTGTCGTTAACCCTTCCGCGGCCTTCAGCATCGCGTGGTGCTTGAGCGGCCTCATCCCTTTTGCTATGGCTTTTTCCTTGATCATTGGCGCTGAGATGCCTTCGTATATCATCTCTTTTACCTCATCATCAACGACGAGTATCTCGCCGATGACGGTCCTGCCCATGTAACCTGTCTGGTTGCACCTGACGCAGCCCGCGCTCTTGTAACCCGTCTTTGCGTCGATGCCGTATTCATCGAAGAGCGCCCTTTCCTCATCACTGAAGGTATATTCAACCTTGCAATAACCGCAGACCTTTCTCATGAGCCGCTGCGATATGATCGCCAGCAGCGAAGAGGAAAGGAGGTATTTGTCCACATTGAGGTCGATGAGGCGCGGGATGGACGTGACGGCGTCATTGGTATGTAGCGTCGTGATGACAAGGTGGCCCGTGATGGAGGCCCTGATGGCGATCTTCGCCGTTTCCTCGTCCCTGATCTCGCCGAGGAGTATCACGTCCGGGTCCTGTCTCATAAAATTCCTGCCGGCAAGGGCGAAGTCATAGCCGGCGCGGTCCAGGACCTGCGTCTGCCTTACGAAGCTCAGCTTGTATTCCACCGGGTCTTCCACGGTGAGCACGTTCCTCTCGAGGAGATTGACCTCCCTCAGGGCCGAATAGAGGGTTGTGGTCTTGCCGCTGCCCGGTCGGACCGGTTACGAGGATGATCCCGAAGGGCTTCTGGAAGAGGCCCCGTATCCTTCCCGTGTCACGGGCGTCAAAACCGAGCGCCTCCATCCGAAGAAGGGTGCCTTTCCCGGAAAGTATCCTCATGACAATGTTCTCGCCGTATATGGTCGGTACGGTGGACACGCGCAGGTCGTAGGATTTGTTCAGGAAATCGAAGCTGAAGGCCCCGTCCTGGGGGAGCCTCGTCTCGGCGATGTCGATGTGGCCGAGTATCTTTATCCTCGAAATGATCCCGCTGTGAATGGCCCTGGGAAGACAGTGGCCGAACTGGAGGACGCCGTCGATACGGTAGAACACCTGGGTCACATCGGGGGTGGGGGTTATATGGATGTCGGTGGCGTTCTTGCGGATGCCGTCCATGATCACCATGTCGCTCATGGACACCAGTTCGTTGCCCGAAGGGCTACCGGTCTGCTGGACATTCCTGGTGATCTTGTCCATCTGCTTGTAAATGGGGTTCTCAAGGAAATAATACGACTTTTCTATCGTGTCGTAATAGGCGTCCCTGTCGACGATATAGATCTTCGCCTGCTTTTTCGTTATCCTCGTGACCGCATCGATGGCCATGATATTGCCGGGCTCGGTGATGCCGATGCTCACCTTGCCGTCATCGATATCAAGGGGTATGAATTCGTTCTTGAGGGCCACTTCCTTTGAAACAAGGGCCAGGGCCTCTTCGGAGATCGCATACTCATCGAGGTCGATGAACTCGATGCCCGATTGCTGCGCGAGGATCTGCCCTCGTTCCTTGGCGGAAACAAAACCGAGCTTGACGAGGACGTCCCCGATGAGGTCTCCCGTCACTTTGTGCTGTATGAACGCGATATCAAGCTGTTTGTCGTTGACAAGGCCCTTTGATTTGAGAATGTCGCCGATCTTGACCGGTGCCGCCACTTGGAACCCCCTTACATGTTCACCAGAATGGGTTGGATGATGACAACAAGCTCCGTGTTGCGCTCCAGCTTGTCCGTGCTCTTGAACAGGTAACCCAGGACCGGGATGTTGCCGATAAAGGGGATCTGGCTGTCGACCAGCTTCTCCCTCTTCGATATGAGGCCGCCGATGGCCACGATGTCGCCGTTTCGCACCTTCACCGTCGTGCTCATCTGCCTTAAGTCCACCGTCGGCAGGGAAAGGTCGGCGACCTTCGGCGTGCCTATCGATTGCGGGGTGAGCTCGACGAGGTCCGATATGATGGGTGTTACGGTCAGCGATATCTCACCGTTCTCATTGACGTAGGGCAGGATGCCGATCATGATGCCCGAGAGTATGCTGTTCGTGTCGATCGTGTATGTCGTCACGGTTCCCACACCGCTAGCTTGTACGTTCGATTCGATCTTCGAGATGTAAGCCTGGTTCCTGCCGACGGTGAGCAGGGCCGTCTGCCCGTTCATGATATTGAGCTTGGGGTTCGACAGCGTCCTGATATTGCCCTGCTGCTGCAACGCGTTGAGCACGAAGCTCATGTCGCCCTGGGCACCGAAGACGCCCGGGGCACCGGTGAGGGTGAAGACAGGGCTCGTGGCAACTGACGGGATTGAGGAAGTTTGTCGTTACATAGGTCCAGCTGCTCGTCGTCCTGGTCAAGCCGCCGGCGGCGGTCGTAATATAGCGGTCAACAACGTTCCAGTTAATACCGAACTGGAAAAGCGTCCGATAACTGGACCTCTATGATCTTCGCCTCGATGATCACCTGTCTGTTCATCACCTTCTTGATCGAGTTGATGTATGTCTCAACCTTCTGGAGGTTCTTTTTCGTTGCCGTCACATAGATCGTTCCCGTTAAACGGTTGACGGTGAAACCTCTGGGATGGCGGCGCCGCCTGCGCCTGACCTCCGGCTGCCTGCTGCGAGGAAGACAGGTCGAGCACGCTTGCAAGCGATTTTTCGATGGAATCCCAGAAATTGAATGCCATATCGTCACTCTTTATCTTTTGACTGACGTTCCCCTTTATATTATTTGTCGTGCTGTGCCGCCGCCACCGCCCCGAACTTCCTCCTGAACCCGATGCGGTTACGTTCATGGCGCCGCCCAGGATATCACCGCCCACATCCACCTCGTATTTCTGGGTTATTGCCGGGTGGCCCAGCTCAAAGGTCTTTGTTGCCACGGCGGAGACCACGAGAAGGTTGTCCTGTATGCGGTAGAAATAATCGACGGAGGCAAAGACCGTGTTGAGGGCCTGTTCGGCCGTTACGTTGCGAAGGGTCATGTTCACTTCCGTATCGGGGTCAACCCCCTTCTCCATCACCAGGTTGAGGCTTGTGGCGTTTGATACCGCATAGAGTATGTCCCTCAGGGGCGTTTTACGTGCGACAATATCGACGATCCTGGTCTTCAAAGGCGAGACATCGACCGTTGCCGGGACAAAATCGGGCGTCTTCGGCGGCTGTGCTGGGGCCGCCTTGTCCTCTTTCTTTTCTTTGAATTTGTCCGGTATCTGGACCTCGTTTTTGATACCCACCTGCTCCTTGATGGAAGGCGAACAGGAACAAACAAGGAAAACACACGCCAGGCACAAAAGCCCCGGCACCATGGCCCCATGTTTTACTCTATATTTACCCATCGTTCCCCCTCTTCACTTTTAATTAACACTCCGTTCCTTGAGATCCTGATGATCTTTCCGTTCTTCGTCCTGTCGCCTTCTTTTACCACTTCTCCGTTGATGATCGCCATTCTGCCGCGGCTATTGATAACCACGAGCGAAACACCGGGCGGTTTTTCCTGGCCTGCGCCCTTCTCTTCTTTCCCCGGCGGCGCAAGCTCGGCAAGCGATTCCGGGGGGTAACCCTTGCCGGAGGTGCCGGCCATGCTGCCGCCCGTCATGGGGTTTTTAAGCCCCGCAAAAACAGCGGGCTTGCGTTCATTTATCTCGACCTTCTGGTACTGGTACTGTGCAAGCAGTTTTTCCTGCGGGGAAAGACCCGATTTCACGTGGACAAGGTAGGTCAAGCCGAAGATCACAAGGCAGACAACACCGAGGACTATTCCAACGGCAATGAATATGGCCTTGTACCGTTCCATCAGGCCCCTTCCTTTAAGGACCTGCGGCGAACAGGCGCATTCTCCGGTTTCGCCGGAGCCGCCGTGCTATCGCCCGAGAGCGTTGTCAGCTCTCCCGTGATCTCATAAACAATACGGCGGACCTTCTTCTGTTCACCCGATCCCGTGGCCGAATCGGCATCCTCTTTCTTGATGACGATGCTCTGTATGGTCATAAAGGGAAACTTCATCGCCTGGAGCTTCCCGATGTCGTTCACAAAAAGGGAGTAGTCCGTCATGAAACCCCGGATCGATATTGGCAGCACGATCCTGTTTTCCTTCGTCGCGATATCGGATATGTTGATGACCGAGCTTTTCATAGTATTCTTCAGGTCGTCCAGGCCGGCAAGGAGCTGCTTCTGAGGTGTCTCGGCAAAGAGCCGCAGAGGGACCGCCTGTTCTACCGTAGCGATCGACTGATGCATGTCTTTGGTGGCCCGCTCTATCCTCACAAGGCCCAGCCTTATCTTTTCGAGGTTCCTGGCCGTCTCGTCAAAGGACATGGTGTATTCCCTTGCGAGAACGCAGATCGCGAGTATAACGACAAAAACCGCCGCAGCCGCCGCGTAAAGGTGGAAGAACCTCCGCAGTTTCTTGTCTGTTAAGCCTAATTTCTTCTCTAAGCCTTCCATTTCAGCTCTACTACAAATATCCTCTGTTTCAGATCGATCTTGTGTGTCACTACCTCTGCCTTTCCCGACCTCTTGACCTCGCCAAGGAAATATTCATAGCGGGATTGAAGCTCTTCGTATGAACCGGCCCTTACGTTTCCCTGCACCTCAACAAGAACGAATTCTTTCTCGTTCTTCAGGCTGATCGATCTTACGTCAACCCCTTCCGTGGCAAGGATCTGCATTGATACGAGTATGTCCTGCATATTAACGGCAGAGCTGAAGGAGTTTACCATCTCAATGGAGGGCATGAACTTTTGAAGCCCCGCCAGTGTACCTTCGAACTCTCCGATGATCGCCCGGCGTTTGTTGATATCACTCCTGAGTTGATTGATGGTACCCTTTGACCTGACAATGTCGATGGACTGGAAACCAAGGTAGGCAAGGCCCAACAGTGAGAGCAGGGCCAGGACCAGGACGCAGTAGGCCACCACTTTTCTCTGCACCACGACATCGCGGTATGTCTCGGGCAGCAAATTGCTCTCCTCAAGCTCCCGAATATGCACTATGGCGGAGAGCGGCGCAACATACTCTTTTGAGGTGTCGTCAAAGGCCACCACGGTAGAGGGATACTTCACCTGGGCCACGGGAACGATAGGGGCAACTGGCAGCGCCATATCGCCTTCCAGACCGAGGAAGACAACCCGTGATGGGCTCATCCTGAGTACCTGCCTGCAATAGGCGATGGTCATGTTGATGTTCTCGATATCATTCTGGCTTGCGCCCCTGCCGTCCGATTGGGCAACGCGCACAAAGGAAAGACGCCTTTCCCTGACGAGAAAGATCGTTTTATTGGTCCCCACATCGAGAACACCCAGAATGGGCTCGTCCGGCTCGCTATCTGCCACCTCCAGGAAATGGGACAGGGGGAGGACATTTGGATAGATATGGGTCACCACCTTGCCGCATCGGGCGAACCTGCCGATGAGCTCTTCAATCTCGCCGTTCTCCACGGCAAAGAAGAAAACGTCCTTTGACCTTTTGCCTTCGCGCTGGACCTCGCGAAGGTCGACATAGAAGAAGGAAAAATCTTTCAGCTCGGGGACGCGCTTTTTTATCTCCAATTCCACGAGCTGCCTTAAAAACCTTTCCTTCGCGGGCGGGAGCGAGATGACGTCCTGGTAAACGTTCTGGAAATTCTGGACGGCAACGAACTCGTCGTCTTTCGTGGTCTCAAGGAACCGATCGAACTCATCGTCCGTGAAGGTCAACGCTTTCTCCACGAGAACACTGCCGCGTGTCGTCTGCGCATAGACCAGCTTGACAAGGTCGTTCTCAAAACTGATCGCGATCTGTTTTTTCAAGAAATTTGCTTACCCCTACGTCATTTTAGCTAAAATGCTGAAAACAATCCACAAAAACCTTATCTCACGCCTCCCGCCTTAGGCGTGATCGTCACTTCGTTCCTCTCTGGACCACGCCTGTGGCGTGGAACAGAGCATACGTTTGTATCGCCCGTTAAGGGCGATCGGAGTTCGGCCTGATCCCGGTCTTCTCTGGGATATGGACGCGATCTTTTCAAGCTTCCTCCCCAAACTCCTTTGCCTCCGGCGCAACCCGAAGGGTGGAGTGGGCGTGAGACAGGTCTCTAAGGGTAGCAAAATACAAGACCCGAAACTTAAGAACCAAGGTCGGAATCCAGCCCTTTCACATTCAAGCGGTTCAAGCTGTCTTCACCCTTCCCGTCCCTTCGCCAGAGCCATACACAGAGCGCGACCCCGAACAATGTCAGAACAAGGCCGATATAAAAGGACATCGGCACATACCTGAAAACAACCCTATGCCTGCCCTTTTGCACCTCAATAGCCCGAAAGGCCAGGTTCGCACGGTAGATCTTCGTTTCTTTCCCGTCCACATAGGCCTTCCATCCGGGGTAGTAAGTATCGCTGAGGTAAAGGAATCCATTCCCGTCGGCTTCATAGTCCAGGATAATTTTGTTTGAATGATAGGATACCAGCCTCACGGTCCCCTTTATCGGTTTCTCATTGATCACACTTTCGCGGGGCGGCGCCGAAAGGATGAGTTCCTTTTTGAAGTCGGTCTTTTTGTCGATCATCTTTTCCATCACCTTGTTGTCATCATTCAGATAATGGACGTTATTGAAAAGGAGAAACCTTCCGGGATATCCTGAATATGTATAAAGATAGGTGTCCTTATCTTTCAGCTTTTCATACTTTATTAATTGATATTCATTGTCTTCTACCGGGTATGAAAGGATCACATATTTTATTCCCCCTATATCCAACAGCCCCTGTGCTTCAGAAACATTCTTGACACAGCGGAACAGACCAAGGAACTTCTCCTGGTGCGCAACCCTCATGACCTCCGCGCCGCCGACAGCATACAGCCCATACATGGCGGCATAGGGAGAGACCAGGATATTCTTGCCGATCAATATGCTGTTAAGATCGTTTTCCGTTTTAACAGAAACCAGGAATCTCTCTGTTTCCGTATTGTTTGAGATCTGCTGCGCAAAACCATCGGCATTCCTGAACCACTTCCAGGACGCGCTGCCGTAAAACCCATAATTCGCAAGGAACAGGTCCGCGATCAATACAAAAAGCGCAAAGAGCAATAAGGCTTTCTTCCCGCGCAATCTTACATAAAGCAAAAGGCTTGTGCACAACAGGAATGAAAAAAGAAGGGACCTTTTTGCGTTATGAAGGTTAAACCAGATCTCGTTATATAGCGGCGGTTTTATTCCCCTCTGATCGAGAAAAGAAACGATTTCCTGGTTCCGGAAATAGAGGAAACCCCACGCCAATGCAAATACAAAACCGACATAAAAGCAGATCACGATAAAGCGGTTTGTAACCTTGTCCTTGTTCTTTATGCCCTCACGAAGCATATCCAGCCCTATCGCCGTTGTAACTGAGATTGAAAAGAACAGGAGGAACAAGAATTTTACCGGGTAACGGACGGAGTTAAAGGGAGGTATCTTATGGAGCAGCTTATATAAAGGCGTATTTCCTCCCAATCCGAGGATGAGGGAAAAAACTATGAGGCCAAGTAAAAAGAACCTTCTTTTGTCACCTTTTAAAAAGAACATGACTGAAAACAGCAATGGTCCTATACCGAGATAGACCGTCTTCAGCCAGGATTGATTGAGCCAGTATTTCTCGATCGTCTGCTGATACCCGAAAACATCGGGAAGGAAGAATTGAAGGAAATCCTTCCAGGCGAACGACCAGGTGGTTGCACTGATATAGCTCAAACCGGAGGCCCTTATGCTCTGTTTGTGCAATTCATAAAAGCTTGTCCATTGCACCCCCGAAAGCAAAAGAAAGATCGCCCCGAGCCAGAGAAGCGCGTAGAGCTTTTTTAATATCGTGATATCTTTATTCAGGAAAGACCTCAAGAAAAAAACCGTAATGAACAGGACGATCACGGTGAGGATAACGATCTCCGGCGCGCCGGCAAGGAACTGGATAACGAGGAAAATGGACGAAAGGACAATATGGCGCATCTTTTCCGTTTCAAAATATTTAAGAAAATATAGCAATATAAGTGGAAACCAGGAGACGCCGTAAAGATGGGGAAGCAGGTTGTGAACGGACAGGAGATAACCGGAGAGCATGAACACCGAACCGCCAATCACGGATGATAACCTGGTAACCTTGATATAACGCAAAAAAACATATGTGGTAATTCCGGCGAATACAAAGTGAAGGATGATCATCCAGTTCCATACGACGTTAAACGGCAAAAAGAGATAAAAAATGTGGGGGGGATAAAAAATGCCGGGCTGGAGCGTCGCAAGGAGGGGGATGCCGGAATAATTATGGGGATTCCAGAAGGGGAATTCAAAGCTTTTTATTAACGACACCCAGAGAAACTTCGGCGGGATAAAGAACGGTGCCAGGTCCCTTTCGCAAAAAATGCTCTTCGATGAGAGCATTGGATTGAAATAGAGGGCACCGGTCACAAAAAAGAACAGAAATACCGCGAGGCCCTTGAGCCTGTTCAGCATATTGTGATCATGAGAAAATATTTTGTCAGACAACAACGTGTCTGTTCAGGATCACCATGTGGTGCAACGATCTGCCGGCGTTCCTGCTGATGCTGAAGTACATACGAGTGATGCCGGTGTTGTGGGCAGAACTGCTACCTGGTTAACGGTAATTGTATAGGTGGCCGCACCGGGGACCTGTATTTCCAACACCACCCGCGGTGATGTTGGTAAGGGTTACACCCTGAATGCTTGCCGCGGTGAGGATATCGCCCATTGTGTAAGCCGCCAAAGTGCCTTTTATATTATACTGCGCGAACAATATGCCGCTTGCACCGCGCAATGCGCTCATAACACCCTTTGCTGTTGCATCACCGGCGTCCTGTTTGATCTCCAGATACTTCGGCAAGGCAACCGCCGCAAGGATACCTATGATGATGATGACGATGATCAGTTCTATGAGGGTAAAGCCTTTATTGTTCTTGAGCGTTTTCATTGATGTCCCTCCTGAGGTGGTCTTGCTCATATGTTTTTCCTGCTTAGAATAGTGCAATTACTATGCCAGCATCAATAATATCAATATTGACAACAATCTGCAACATCCTTTATATACCGCAAGGCATGCTGAAATGCAACAAATATAAGAAAAACGGCCTTTCGCAGATGATAATAAAATATTCTCAATAAAAACATTTCCTCCTTTCTCTGTCGGCAAAAAACAGCATTTTGTGAAAAACCTACAATAATTCGTAAAAAAACCTACAATTTTTGTAGCACTTCACCATATCTAGCTTTTTTCAATACAAAACAATACTTTGAAGGACTGTCTCACGCCCGTCCCACCGTGGCGGGACTCGAGCACGCGGAGAACACAGAGAAAGATGCTTTAGCCCCTTATCCTAGGAGCCTTCCAAGGCTAAGGGGCACTCTCGATCCCGTTTTTTCGCTTATGACCAGCGGGATAATAAAGAAGCCTTACCTCGCCTGATAAGGCGATGCAAATGCGGCCTGATCTTGGCAGGCTCCGAGATCTGGCCGCGATCTTTATCTCAGGCAATACTCCGTGCACTCTGCGGGCTCCAGAGAGGAGCGCATTAGCGACGAACGGGCGTGAGACAGTTTTTCGTTCTTTTTACGTCTCTATTTCGTATTTTTTAACGCGATACCACATACTGCGGTCTGAGATGCCCAGGAGTTTGGCCGCCTTTGCCTGTGAACCCTGGGACTTTTTTAGGGCGTCGATGATCATGCTCTTTTCCAGGGCCGATATGGCGTCGTCGAGCAGCTGATCGGAATATACAGAACCGGTGAGGGGGTGGTCCGCCCTGAGATGCAGCGGCAGGTCGTCAAGGTCGATCACGTCACCGTCGCACATTATGGAGGCCCGCTTGATGGTGCCGATAAGTTCCCGCGCGTTACCGGGCCAGGGATATTTCATGAGGACCCCGATGGCGTCCCCGGTGACCGTCATTACACGGCCTGTTTCTTTTTCAATGTTATGGAGCACATAATCGACGAGGACGTCTATGTCGTCGCGCCTCTCCCTCAAGGGGGGTATCTTGATATGGAACTGCGATAGCCTGAAAAAAAGGTCTTCACGGAACTTCCCTTCCTTGATCTCATTCTCGAGGACTGCGGTTCGTTGTGGAAACAACGCGTATATCCACCTTCTTCGTCTTTGTGGAGCCGAGATGTTCGATCTCCTGATTTTCCACTACCCTGAGCAGTTTTGCCTGGAGATAGGGGCTCATCTCTCCGATCTCATCGAGGACTATGGTACCGTTGTTGGCCACCTCGAACTTTCCTGCCTTCTGCTGGACCGCACCGGTAAAGGCGCCCTTTTCATAACCGAAAAGTTCGCTCTCCAGCAGATTGTCCGGGATAGAGGCACAGTTGACCACGACAAACTCGCCCTTGCGCCTCGACAGGATATGAACAAGCTTCGCTATCTCTTCCTTGCCGGTGCCCGTCTCCCCGGTGATAAGGACGCTCAGGCCATTGTCGGCTATCTTTTCGACGTTTTTGAAGATACCTTTCATCTGCACGGATCTGCCGACAACACCATGGAAAAGGTGATTCGCCAGCTCTTTCTCCCGCAGCTGCTCGACCTCTTTCTTGAGCCTTCTCGTACCCAGGACCCTCTTCAGCATGACCTTAAGTTCTTCGAGGAGTATGGGCTTGACAAAAAAGTCCGTGGCCCCTCTTTTTATGGCTTCGAGGGCATTCTTCTTCGTCCCGTATGCCGTAATGATGAGGATGGGCACGTCATACTTCTTCTTCAGGTCCGTAGTTGCGGAAAGGCCGTCCATGCCGGGCAGGTTGATATCCATGATGACAAGGTCCGTGGTGTTGCCTATCGACCTGTAGGCGTCCTCGTAGGATTCAAAGGAATTGACCGAGTAGCCTTCACCCTTCAATGCCTCCTCCAGGAAAAACCTCACGCCCTGGTCATCCTCTATGATAACGATCCGTCCGCTCATGCCCATGGTCCTTTTAGCTTACAGAAACTATTTGCAACTTCATATGATAACCGTCACACAAAAAACAGTTCCAGTGTTTCAGGGTTTGAGAACCGTTTCATGTTTAAAAGAAGTTGATATTCCTTGTATCTTTCCCTGAAACCTTGAACCTGAAACTTTGAAACCATCTTTTAATCCTTATTCCCTGTCCCGACCGGCAGTTCTATGGTGAATGTCGTTCCGTTCTCCGTGCTATCCACCTTGATATCACCGCCGTGGAGCTTCATGTTGCGCATACCTATGAAAAGGCCAAGCCCTTTGCCGCCCTTTTTTTTCGAAAAAAAAGGTTTGAATATCGATTCGTAGTCATCCTTTTCGATGCGCGAACCCTTGTTGGATATTACTATCGATATCTTTTTCTTATCATGCTTCAGATCGATCTTTACGCTGCCGCCGTCCTTTTCGTAACCGGCGGCGTTCTTCAAGACGTTATGGACGACCTGGTAGAGCTTTGTCCTGTCGGCAAAACATGTGATGCTGCCTTTTTTGGGATAGTCGATACGGACATCCTTATGGTCTTCCGCAATGGAGCCTATCGCGTCATGGATGACCTCGTATATGTTGAACTCTTCCTTTGAGAGTTCATTGTCCGTGAAATCAAGGAGTTCGTGGGTAAAGACATCTATCTTTTTTGCGGCCTCGAGCATTGTCTCAATGTAGCGCCTCTGGGATTCATCGGTCACGCGCTGCTGGAGAAGCTCGCTCATGCCGGTGATCGTGTTGAGTGGATTTCTCACCTCGTGGGCCACCATTAGGGACATATAACCCAGGGGGATGATGTAGTCGAGTTTCTCCATGCTCTCCATTAGGGTTGTGCGCTCTCCTTCGTCAGTCCTTGTCTGAACATATTCCATCAGGCGCTCGATGAGCTTGTACACCTCTATCATCTGCCCCCGTTCCTTCCTGAGCTCTTCCAGCCTGACAAAATGCTCGGCCTTTTTGACAAGGTCGTTTATCGGCTGTGTCATTGCCCTAACAACAACAAGCGAACACAAAGAAGAAAAAATACAGACGCCAAGTATCCAAGCCCATGCCATCTGGTGTTTCGCCGGAGAAAGGACATTGAGACCTATTGCAATGGAAAAAAGGCTTGTCAGGAAAACTACGAGAGGTATGATGGTATTGAGGCTGTACCGCAGGTTGCCGGGGTCCTTGAAAAAGCCTTTCAACCGCCACCCCGCATTGCGCTCATGATATTCCACCAGGGCATGAAGATGGCAAGGGCAAGAAAGAGGACCATCCCGGCAAGGCCAACTGTCAGCAACGGCTCAATGTATGCCGAAAGCCGGTTGACCGTGTACGTTACCTCCCTGTCGTAATGTGTCGCTATCTCCTTCAGCATCTCTTCGAGTGAGCCCGTTTCTTCACCGGTCGCGATAAGATGGATAACAAGGGGGGGGAATATCCTGGCATCTTTCAATGGACGGGATATGCCTTTCCCTTTCTCGATGTTGGCTGCGATGTCGAGCACTTTCCTCGCTATAAATTCATTGCCCACAGTGCGGGAAACGATATCAAGGGTCCGCATGATAGGTATGCCCGAACTGACAAGGTTCTCTAAGGTAAAGGCAAACCTGCTCATGCAGGTCTTCAAAATGATCTCACCAATGAGGGGGATCTTAAGTTTGATGACATCGATGGTATATTTCCCTGCAGCCGTGCGTTTATAAAGGAAAAAACCAATGACCATGGCGATGGCAACAATAAAGGAAAGCCCCAGATACTTTTGAAAGATATCGTTGATGACGAGCAGTATCTGGGTGGGAATGGGCAGGGCGATCTTTGCGCTTCTGAACAACGGGGCAAATTTTGGAACAACAACATTAACAAGGATAATAAACGCTGAAACGAGTGTGATCACGACGAACACGGGGTACCGCATTGCCGACTTGATCGTCTCCTTGGTCTTCATCTGGAATTCGAGAAGGCCCGATAGTCGATCCAGGACCTCTTCGAGGTTGCCGCTCGTTTCGCCTGAGCGCACCATGCTCACATAGATCTCAGAAAAAACACCCTTATTTTTTGCGAGGGCATCGGAAAGGCTCGAACCCTTATCGATATCCTGCGCAATGTTGTTTATCGCCTTTTGCAGCCTCGGGTTTGTCGTCTGCTCTGCGAGTGCACGAAAACCTGTAACGATGGGGATACCGGAACGCACAACTGTCCTGGAACTGGCGGGTGAAGAAGATGAGGTCGTCATATTTGACCCGCTGGAACCGCAACATGAAATCATCAATCGACGAGGCACTGGATGACGAACTTGTCTCTTTTGCGGAAACGGGGATATACCCCATTGAATCAAGCTGCATCATGGCGTCCCGTTGGGTCGACGCCTCGATGATGCCCTGCACGAGGAGGCCTCTATCGTCCCGCGCCTTATAAGCAAATGTGGCCATAATATACTACCTATTCTTCCTGGACAACGTTGAGAGCCTCTTCAAGGGTGGTGGTACCGAAGAGCACCTTCATGACGGCGTCGTCACGCATGACCCGCATGCCCTTTTCGTGGGCCTTTTTCTTCAGTATCTCGCTGGGGGCCCTGCCGTTGATAAGCTCCCTCAGTTCGTCGTCCAGAACAAGGACCTCGTAGACGCCGGTTCTGCCGCGGTAGCCTTTATATTTGCAGGCAGGGCAGCCTTTACCCCTGTAGAGAAGGACATCCTCCCTGATCTGGAAGGTCTTGTGCACCGACGGCGTGGGGTAATAGGACTCCTTGCATTCCGGGCATATCTTCCTCAGGAGCCTCTGGCCGATGACACAACTCACAGATGACGTCACCAGGAAGGGCTCGATACCCATCTCCACAAGCCTCGTAACAGCGCTTGCCGCATCGTTCGTATGGAGCGTGGACAACACTAGATGCCCCGTTAAGGCCGAGTGAACGGCTATATTGGCCGTTTCCCGGTCACGGATCTCGCCCACCATGATGATGTCCGGGTCCTGCCTCAGGATGGACCGAAGCCCGGTTTCAAAGGTCATCCCCGCCCGCGGGTTGACCTGCGCTTGGGCAAGCCCTTCGAGGGTGTATTCAACGGGGTCCTCGATGGTAATGATGTTCTTTTCCGCTGAATTGATGAAGTTGAGAATGGCGTAGAGCGTTGTCGATTTGCCGCTGCCCGTCGGGCCCGTTGAAAGGATAAATCCGTAAGGTCTTTGCAGGACGCCCTTTATCTTTTCCTTGTCGTCCCTCAGGAACCCCAGGTTGTCGATACCGTAGAGTGCCGTGCTCTTGTCGAGAAGACGGAGCACAACCTTTTCCCCGTGGATAGTGGGAAAGGTGGATACCCTGACCCCGACCTCACGTGATGATTCGCGAATATTGAACCTGCCGTCCTGGGGCGTCCTCGTCTTGGCAATGTCTATGCCCGCAAGGATCTTGATCCTGGATACAATGGCAAGGAACATCCTTTTATCGGGACTTGGAACTTCACGGAGCCTGCCGTCCACCCTCATCCTGACGCGCATGGTGTTCTTTGAGGGCTCCACGTGTATGTCGCTGGCGCTGTCGGCAAGGGCCTGGGCCAGGAGGCTGTTGACAAAACGGACAACGGGCTCCTCTTCGGCAACGTCTACAGAGATGCGTTCGTCAGCGTCTTCATCCCTTTCGTCCCTTTCAAGCGTCAGGTCCTGTTCCCGTATCCTGTCGAGGGTCTCCTCCACGATGGTCTTGAGGCCGTAATATTTCTCAAGGGCCTGTTTGAGCTCGCCTTCGGGGACGATGAGGGGTTCTATCTCCATCTGCACCATTCTTGCCACGTTATCCATTGCGTCTATATCAAGGGGGTCCACCATGGCGATCTTGAGGACGTTATGCCTGCGCATGATGGGGATGATCATGGAATTCTTGGCCATATCGGCCGGGATGAGCGAAATGACCTCTTCGGGTATCTGCATTTCCTTAATATCGACAATGGGGATATTCAGCTGTTTGCTGACGGTGTCGATGATCTCCGTTTCGGAGAGCATGCCCAGCTTGACAATTACCCTGCCAAGCTTGTCGCCATATTTCTTCTGCTCCGTCAAGGCCCGAAGCAGGTCCTTCTCGGTCAGCTTCTTGGCATCCAGAAGCAACTCACCAAGTCTTTTACGCATTCGTGCCACTATTTCTTTCCCCGCTCCTCAAGGTATTTCAAGTCGTTCAACTACTCCGTTGCGGACTTCAGAGGACCTGGCAAGGCCCAGGTACTGCCTGTAATATTTTATGGCCTCTTCGGATTGGCCCAGGTTGTCTTTCACTACCGCGTATGAAAGAAAAAGCATGGCGTCCCTGGTGTTCTTCTTTATCGGCACATCGAGGACCTTTGCCGCCTCCTGGAATTTTTTCTGCCCTCTCAAAAGGGCCGAGAGGTTCAGGTAGGGTTCAAGGCCTTCCGGTTCAAGGGAAATGGCCTTCCTGAAATATTCCTCTGCAAGTTGTGCGTCCCCTTCGGACATCATGACGAGGCCTATATTATTGTAGGCCTTGGGGTAGTTCGGGCGGTACTCGAGGATCTTCTTGAAGTAGGCCAGGGCCTCTTTTTTGTTCCCTTGCGATGCGGAGATGACACCCATGTTGTTGAGGGATTCCACGTGGTCGGGTTTGCGGGCAAGGATGTTTAAAAAGATCTTCTGCGCCTCCCGTGTCCGGCCGGCATTCATCGCGCTGAGCGCCTCGTTGTATTGGGCGTTGATCCGTTCGTCTTCGGTCCTTCTCGCCACGGTCCGCCGTATGGGCTCTTCCGCGGGTTCTTCAACGGCTTGCCGGTACGTTACCGCCGGCCTTAGGTTTTTTCGAGACCTTTAGTTGCGACCTCTCTCTGCTGTCAACGCCTGTCTGCTGAGGCTTTGCGGCCGCCGGGACTGCCGGCTTCAGAGGGACCGGTATCTTGACCGTTTCGGCCTTTTGAGGAAGTGTTTTTTCGGCAGGCGACCCCTCTTCTTTTTGCGCCGCGGCTTCTTTCTTATCCGGTTCCTGCGCGGGTTTAGCCTGGGCGACAACCTTGGGCACGGGTGCCGCGGGCTTCGCCTGGTTCACCGGTGGGGCTTTCTGCCTGTGAAACGCGGGGATATAGAGATATGCAGCCACCGCGCCCGCCAGTATGGCAACAACGGCTATCAGGGCGATCCGCGGTTTTTTTTTAACCTCCGGCGGGCCGGAGGTGAACGGAGCGCCCGTCGTGCTCTGTTTTCTCTGTTCCTGCGCCTTTTTCAAGGCATCATGGATTATGCTCATCTATTATCCCTTACTTCGCGTGAATTATCCGCGGAGTCAGAAATACTACCAAGCTCGGTGTTGCGCATCTCTTCGGTGTCCATCCTGAAAAGCGGACCCAGCAGCGGAACAGAACTTAAACCTTTTATCCCGGTTCTGTCCTTAAATTTCCTTTCCTGGATCAGACCGGCGATGACCACCGTTTCGCCGTCCTTTATCCGAACGACCGTATCGGCCTCTCTTGTCGTGATCACGGGCACTCTGCCCTGCGAGTTTGGATTGGGAGAATTGACATAACTCGAGATTGTCGAATACACGGGTGTATGCTGAGGACTATATTGTTGTTCTCGTCGATCTGGGGAATTACATCGAGAACGATACCGACGTTCATGAACTTGTGGGGTATAGGTTGCGATAGGGGTGGCAACACCGCTGGAATTAAGCCAGAGACTCATCGAAATACACCTCTTGCGTCGTCGCCTTGATGACGGCCCTTTGGTTGTTGAGCGTTGATATCTTCGGATTCGAGAGCACCTGTGTCTCATATTGCGATTGGAGCGCCTCAACGTATGTATTGGAAATATTCAGTTCTCCGGAGAAGGGGAACCGACAAAGAAACGAAAAAACTGGTTGTGTGATTGAAAAATCAGCAGGTGTAGGAATGAAGCTGTTGTCCGCTGATGTTGGCAAAACTTCCAACTCTTGAGTTTACGAGCTGCCAGTTCACACCCACTCGTGACCCCACGTTCAATATGACCTCGACAATCTTTGCTTCTATCATTATCTGCCTGTGCATGGGCCCCTCGAGGCTATCGAGGAAACATGGAACACGCTTCTAAGTTCTTCGGGTAATCCGTTACCATGATCGTAAATGCCTGGCGATTGACTGATGAACTTGCCATCTGCCGAGAGCATGGGTCTTCAGGTTGTCTTCCAGGCTTTTCCACAGGTCTGATTCTGTTTCGCTTTTTATCTCCAGTGTCTTGTCTTCGGAGGTACTGGTGGTTCCGGTAGCCCGTTGTGGTGCTCGACGAACCCCCTTCTTCCACGTTGAACTTTACTTAGTCGCGGTCTTCTTCAAGGAAAGGTAATTGATCGTAAACAACTTCGTTTCCAGTTTGGGCTTGGAGACGTAGATCGTCCTGTCTTCGATCTTGTAAGTATAGTTCAGCGGTTCAAGGATGTATTCAAGCGCCTTTGTAAGGGTCACCTGTTTGAGGTCGACGGTGGTAAAGCCTTTCACGTCGGGCTCGACGACAACATTGTAATCGGTCTGTCTGGCAATGGCCCGCAGGATGTCCTTCACGTCGGCCTCACGGAGCGAAAAGGAATAGAGGTCTTCCGCCTGTTTTGCGGTGACCTTTTGTTCCTTGTCAACCTGGAACGATACCGGGCTCGGTATGTCCGGAGGTTTTGTTTGCGTCTTCCCATCCCCTGCCTGTTGCGAGTGCGCGCAGGAAAGGAGAAGACAGAGCAACACTAAAGGGATCCATCTTGTTCTCATTTGGCCCTCTCAGTACCTTTTGGTTTCGTTGTGAGTGCCTCATCCGTTGCGACGGAATCGGCATCGGCAAGAACGAGGGTCCTCTTTGCCCCGCCATGGGAGAGCACAACCCTGTCCCTGCCTATTTCAATTACCTTTTCGTTCCCGATCATATCGCCTTTTTTAACCACATCCTTGTCGATGACCGCCACCCTGTCGCTGCCCTTTTCAAGAATGGCCACAAGCCTCACCGCGGAACCCCCACCCTTTCTCTTAACTTCTTTGAACCTGGGCAGCGCGAAAGGATCCGATGCCCAGCCGACCTTCAGTTTATCGAATTGCGGCTTTGGCTGCGATGGGGCCTGAGGCGTGGCCTCACCGGGCTTCGCCGGCGCCTGCTGCTGCGGGCCTTGAGCCTGCGGTGCGGGAGGATTCGTCTGCGCAGGTTGGGCGGGCTTGGCCGGCTGCGTCTGTGTCTGCGCGGGGGGAGTCGGGGGGACGGGGCCTTTCGGTTTCTTCTTGCCCGTAAAAAAATGTACGTACCCCGCGATGAGCAGCAACACTATGCAAAGTATCAGTATCGGCTTACTTACCTTCAAGCGGTCTCCCCTTGAGTGCCTTGAATTCTACAACAAACCTGCCGGAGAGCACAGGATAGTCCCTTTCGTCATACGCTATGCGTGCCTTCTGGACACCCTTGAACGCAGTCTTTTCCGAGAGTTCCTCGAGGAATCTTCCCATGTCGAGAAACCCGCCTTTGAGCCCCAGTTCGAAGACGGGGTTCATGATACCCTTCTGAGAAAGGTCCATTGTATTGTATTGGCCGCTAAGGCGCTCAACGCCCATGCCTCGTGTTTTGGCCGCGTTGACCACGTTCGCCATGAATCCCGCCATTTTCTCAATGGTCGGTGTCTGGCTTAAGAAATCGTCGTAGGACCTTTTCAGGTTCTCCTGTGTCTGCATCTGTTGGGACATGGTCATGATGCTCGTTTCCATGTCCTTGCGTTCCTTGAGGATGGAATTGATCGCATTCTGTCCCTTTTTCGCCTGGGCGTCGATTGGCATATAAACGACAAGCACCCAGAGGACTATTATTACCAGCGGCGCACCGATCCAGATCAGGAGGTTCTTATAGCTCATGCTTTGCACACCTCGCCGTAAGGGCAAACTCAAGGACCGGCTTTCCCCTTATTGTTTTGCCCTCCTTGCTCAGGACGTCCACATGCATGATGAAACCGGATTCCTTGAGCGACAATACAAACCTGAACAGCGCCAGTTCAAGTGAGTCGGGTTCGCCGAAGATGTAGCCCTTCAGAACGAGAGGGTATTCGCTATCGGCAACCTTCTGGGCCGGTTGTGGCGCCGCCTGGGCCGGTTTTGGCGGCGGCGCTCCGGCCTGTTGGCCCGGCGCAGGGACCGCGGGTGCTTCGGCAGGGAACTCACCGCCGAACTCTATCGATTTTAAGTAAACATCTTTTGGGGTCCTTGAAGAAAGGTACTTCAAAAGCGTCACAAAGGTGATGTCCTTTTTCTGGATCTCATTACGTATAAAACTGATATCGCCGGGGTCTATGGCGACAGTTGTCTTCATGCCCAGTGACGCCATGCCTTTTTTGACCTGCTCCAGGGCCCTTTGTTCAACCATAAGCCGCAGATCAACGTTCTTTGTCGTGCGCCACATGCCCAGCGAAACCAGAACGAGAATGGCCGCGATGGCTATGGTGCCGAGCGTTGCAAAGCGTCTGAACAATTTGTTCGCTTCGCGCCTCTTTGCCCCTTCCGGCAAAAGGTTGGGAAGTACGTCGAGGTTCATGCACAGCGTCTGCGCGGGGATGTATTTATCTTCGATCCCGTGGAGCGTTTCAAGGTGGTCCACCTGCTCGACGAGGGTCTCTTCCAGTTTTTCAATGAACTTTGGTATCTTTGCGCCCCTGCCCGTCACATAGACCTGCGTGACGGCCTTGTCGGGGTAATGCTGATTGTAGACGCTGAAGGTCCGCTGGATCTCTCCGGCGAGGCGTTCAAAGGGTATCTTCAATATTTCTGTCAGTTCGTCGTCAAAACCCCTTTCCTTCTTGTACTGTTCGGCCTCATCAAAGGAAAGCCCCGGACCGCTCATGAGGGCGTCGGAAAAACTCTCCGATGCCGTGAGGATCTCCCTGGCGAACATCAGCCTTCGACCGTTCGCGATGTAAAGACCTGTGCGTTTCCCGCCGACGTCGACGACCGCGATGGAGCGCTCACCCACCTCACCGAGGGCGTATATATAGGCGAAGGCAATGTCGGTAATGAGGACCAGTTCCTGGAAACCGGCGCGGTGGAATGCCGAACGGACACGCTCCACGAAACCTTTCTGGGCCCCCACAAAGAGGACCTCGTCCTTCATGATCCCCTTCTCTTCCACCCGGCCAAGCATCAAATGCTCGTACACCATGTCTTCAAGGGATATGGACAGCACCTTCGCGGCGGTCCAGTTGAGGGCCTCTCTTTGTTCCTTTTTCGGCAGCAACGGTATGGTAAAGGTCTTCTTGAGGATATCCGACGACGATATGCCCACGGCCACTTCGCAATCGGCGCCTTCTTTCATCCGTATATCGTCGAGGATCAGCTGGAGGTCTTCGAAGTCGCCCTTGTAGGGGTAGTCACCCTGGGAGGCGATGATGCTGTTGCCCGTTGTGCCTTTGTTCCGCACATACTTGACACTCACGGTCCCGATGTCGATACCAAGGATGTCCAAGTTCACCCCTTACTTTATTATAAAAAAAGTGTGACCGAAGTCACATCTTTAAAGCCATTAGAAACACAATCATCATTATTTTCATGCAATTGTAATGATTTCCCAATGTAGCTATTGAATATATCAGTATATCTCCAGAGAATTCCCATAATTATAATTAATTTTATATGGTTTTCACATAAATATGTCAACAAGAAAATGTTTGCGAAACGTTTCCCGCGCCCCGTCATCCTTGCTTTAGGCACGGGATAGTGCCATTTTTGCTTTTCATATGATCAGTGCGGTCTATTTTCTTTCGATATACCGAACACCACTGATGCTTTTGAAATGAGCATCCTGCGTCCAGATCACGGCATTATGGACACGTGCTGTAGCCAAAACGATGCTGTCTGCAAGGGGCAGCTTCATCTCTGCCCCGATCTTTGCGGCGCTGAGTGCCAGAGTTGTTGACAGGTCCACTACAGACCCCTGGTGCATCAACGCAACCGCCTGCAGCGCCTGGGCTTCACCCCGTTGCTGCAAGACCTTTCTGAAGACCTCGTAGATACATATCACCGGCACAACAAGGCTGCCCGTATCTTCAATGGCGGCGGCGTAAAAATCCGAATTGGAGCCGTCGGCATAATATTCCAGCCACCCGCATGAATCCACAAGGTTCATACCCTGTCTTCCTCCTCCCGTTCCACCTCGGTATCAATTCCCCGTAGAAAACCTCTCATCTTTGCCGGGCTTTTCAGGGGGATCAATTCAATGCGATTCTCATACAAGAGGATCTGCACCTTTGTGCCCGGTTTGATCTCCATGGATTCTCTGATCTCCCTGGGGATCACCACCTGATACTTCGGGGATACCGTCACTGATCTCATTGCACCCTCCATCGATAGACATTACGTTATACGATACCCGCATCGACCACAAAAGTCAAGCGCATCACCCGGCATACCCTTCCTTTTCGCATACCGACCGCTACGATAATGACGATGACGGTCTTGTCCCGGACCTTAAAAATTACCCTGTACCTTTGGCCTGCCGCCCGAACGCTGCGATACCCCTTCAATTCCCCGAGCAATGACTTGCCCTGCTTTTCAGGGTCATCCTGCAGCAGACGTGTCGTTAAAACGGCCGTGCATGGTGGAGTACGCCTGCTGCATTGAGGCGGGCATGGCGGGGCATGAGATAATGGCATCATCTAAGGTAATGAGGTTCAAGGGTTTCTTAATTTCTTAAGATGTCCCCTTCCTTCTATTTCTTCGTACCGTCAACCCATATGGTGCCGGCGAGGTCGGCATTGGTCAGTGTGGCCCCCGTAAGATCGGCCCCCGTAAGATCGGCCTCGGATAAGTTGGCGGCGGTAAGGTTGGCCTCTGAGAGGTTGGCGCGGATGAGGTCTGCCTCGTAGAGGTCTGCGCGGGAGAGGTAAGCGCGGGAGAGGTTGGCGCGGGAGAGGTTGGCATCGGACAGGTCCGCACGGGCGAGAATAGCATCGGTAAGAACAGCGTCGGACAGGTCCGTGTTGGACAGATCGGCATTGGACAGATTGATGCCCGTTAGTTCGGCCTCTATTAGGTCGGCCTCGGACAGGTTGGCGCGGACGAGATTGACATCGGACAGGTTGGCTCCGGACAGGTTGGCGCGGACGAGGTCGGCACGGGCGAGATATGCACGCGAGAGGTCGGCTCCGGAAAGATTGGAATCGGTGAGGTCGGCCCCTGATAAACGGGCATCATGGAGAACCGCCTTGATAAGGTTGGCCCGGATGAGACTTGCCCGGACCAGGGTGGCCCCAGAAAGGTCCACACCGGCAAGATAGGCGTCAGAAAGATCGACACCGGAGAGATCCGCACATATCCCATCATCCTCTTTCTCAAGCCATCTTTTATGTTTCATCAAAATATGTTCCAGTTCTTCTCTTTTAATGTTCATAACACTCCCTCGCAAATCAGCAAATCACTTAGGGGACGTTCTTAAGAAATTAAGTAACTTCTTTTAAAGAAGCCTCAAACCCTTTCCACGGGCGATATCCCTTCCCCTTCTCACGGCATAGCTTATGGCCGGTTCTGAGATCGCAAAACGCACCGCAAGGTCCTTTATTGAAGTCTCCAACTCCTGCGCCGCCCAGAAACAAAATACGCTTCTGGCCTCAACCAGTTTTTTGTGCCTTCCGCGAACATAGAGGTCTTCCTGGCTCATTTCATAAAGGTCGCAGATTCTTCTCTCGATGGCAGGGATATCAAGACCCGATTGTTTTATTGCGTAGCGCCGGGTCATTTTTTCCTCCGCCTGCGCAAGTATCCCCATGACAAACGAAGTGTCTCCAAGGATCCTCTCGTCGCCTTTCATTAAGCCTTCGCGTCCGGACTTTTTTACCTCTTCCCATCCTCCAAGGCTTCTTATCAGACCCCCGCCTACCAGTTCAGGCCTTCGGCCCTGGGCACTTCCGGACCTCACGAATTCAAGATAAGAAGTCCTGGCCTTTGATGGCTTCACACCGAAAAAGGAAAGGGTGTAGCCTGTATCCTGCCATGCGCAAGCCCTGTTGTTGAGAAGGATTGCATGACCTGACCAAGGGTAGGTGCAAAGGGATTCGTAGTCCGGTACAATTCCGGCCCGGAGTGGATTTAGGTGGATATAACGGACCAGTTCCTTCAGGTATGCGTCCTCCTGGCAGATGATCGAACGGTAACGGTTTTGGAAAAGGTGTCCCGTGCGTTTGTGCCTGCGGTTGAAACCTGCGGCGTAACCGGTTAGAAGGCGCGCCATGAACGTTGAAAGAGCGGTGTCGCCGGTGCGAAGGAGCATGTGAACGTGGTTTGACATAAGCGCCCAGGCATAGCATGCCGTCTTTGTTTCAGGTACAAGGATGGCCAATCGTTCGAGAAAGTCCTTTTTGTCACCGTTACCTGTAAAGATCGGCTTTTTCTCTATACCCCTGATAATGACATGGTGGAGTATACCTGCTGCATCAAGGCGGGCGTGTCGCGGCATGGGAAAATGGTATCATAGATGTAAACAGGGGGTCAAGAGTTTCTTAATTTCTTAAGAACGTCCCCCCCCATTACTATTACGATTATGCCGCGGAATAGACGTCTGCGGGCAGTTTTTTGAGAGTCAATTCTTTTAGATGGACTTTCTTGCTGGCGTTATCGATGTCTATTCCTACAAGATTTTCGTCAGCATCATAATCGAGTACGATCCCCTCGGAGATCTCAAGACTATTTACGCTTGTTTTCTCGGAGAGGTCAATATAGAGAGAATCTGTCTCCGGATAATAGTTAAGTTTCATTTCTTAAACCCCCTATCGGGAAAAGCATTGTGAATGGTTTTCTTGTCGCTGAGAGTGACTACCCGCAATATTCGATTTTCCAGCTCCGGGACCTCGCCCCAGAACCTGAAGCGGTTGCTTTCCTGGGGCTCCATTTTTAGCGGATTCTCCACTACACGAATGCACCACTCTTTTTTAAGGTAATACCTTTTTCTAAGGACTTCTTTCTCAAAATATTCGGTAAACTTATATTCGTCCAAGTCCATATGATAACACATTATATGCGATTTCAGTTATTATTTGAATATATTTCGATTCTCTTCCTATACCCCTGATAATGACATGGTGGAGTACACCTGCTGCATTGAGGCGGGCGTGTCGCGGCATGGGAAAATGGTATCATAGATGTAAACAGGGGGTCAAGAGTTTCTTAATTTCTTAAGAACGTCCCCTATCTGCGCTATGGTTTGAAACTCATCCTGAATTTCCATACATCCGCTTTCTGGGAGGCCCCGCCTGATGCCGTTGTCCAGCCGAAAAGGAATTTATCGAATGCGGTATTGTATGCTGTATCAAGCGTGACAGTTCTGTCTAATGTTGGGCTATCGGCGGTGTAATCAGATTGCACATCGCCAAGAGTTCCATTGGTATACTTGTTGCAAATGGTCATTGGAATTGTTACCCACTTGACCGTCCCATCGGTAACAGTCCCGCCTGCAGGCCAGGTCGGTTCGGTAGCACCGCTTGTTCCGGCTGTCTGAGCGGCATAATAATATCCCTTGTTCACTGTGGGTCTAACTTGATCATTGGTTACGTATGCGGTAGATGCGCTCCATGTGGGAGGGATCTTAGTTGTTACCCACGTAACCGTCCCATCGGTAAAAGTCCCGCTTTCAGGCCAGGCCGGTGGGGTAGCACCGCTTGTTCCGGCTGTCAGAGCGGTATAATAATACCCGTCTATAGGTCTAACTTGATCATTGATTGCGTATGCGGTAGATGGGCTCCATTCGGGATCGCAGGTTTTAATCCATGATTTTATTTATAGGTCCCTGTCGCGCTGTTTCGGACCACCTCCATCCTGTAGGCATATGTACGATTCACCGTAGAGGGATTTACTGTATCTGCCAGCCATTTCGTCGGGTTGGTAGGGCTTGTGTAGTAACTGTCGCTTGACGTTGTATTTGTCGGATTGGTTCCGGTGCCGGCGGTATGTCTGTTATCATCGTAGGTACGAGAGTTTGTGGCATAATTAACCTCCACCGGCGCAGGATCTTTTCGCCACCCCGCTGTGTTGTCAATGCACACAGTCGGGGGGGTTAAACAGTTTGCCCAAGACGGTTCCGATGAACCGGTCAGCGGATTTCCAGATGCTGATTCCCGGAATAAATAGGTATTCCCTCCCGTCGTTCCGTATATAACCGTATTGGCTAGGAACGAAAATGAACTCATCCATCTGGTGTAATCATCCTTGCAATTAATTCTATTATCATCCCCCCAAAAGACATATGCCATGTGCTCGTTTGAAGGGGGGTCGCACCTTCCGCCGCATAGCGAGCAGTCCGTGTTCGGATAGATGTCAAACTCAACGGCAAATTTTGGCGGTCTTAAACCATTTCCGGAGCCATCCACGAATGAGTTGATGTAACCATCAACACCATATAACCGTGAATCACCGCCATACGCCATGAGTTCCCCCATGCTAGAATCGCCGCCGATAGAACTCGCAGTGTTGTTAGTGCCATTGATTACTGCAAAGGTAAATCCATCACCCGTAGAGCCGGGGGCAAACTGAAAGACAAAATACGCCCTGAAACCGCTTCCAAAAGCACAAGCCCCGTTCTCGCAATTCCCGGCAGCGCTATTCCCGCCATACCATACAGCGCCAGAGGTGCCTGATACTCCCTGGCCAAGGCTTATTACACCGGTTGGTTCCACGATGATCGATTTGCCGGCTTGCGATTCCACCGGCTTAAAACTGCCCATGGACAGAGGAAAACTTACATCACCGATTTTTAAATATTGGCGGAAATTTGAAAGGGTTATTTTTTCTGTAATTCCTTGATACGTACCATCAACCGTCAGAACATCTGTGGTGTCATCATAACTCGTACTAAACGAGCCTTCTTCGGGTGTGCCCGGAACAAAGGGCATGTTACCTTCCTCACATCATTTCCTTCGGATGCAAAACGTATCGCCCATTCAACGCCTGCCCTGGCTATCATATTCGCACGGTGGCCGTTAAGCAGGAGCGTGAAGCCTTGTTGTTTTGAGCTCACCATAGATACGAAGGCGGCAGCCAAGAACCGCTATTAATGTCATGGCGACAATGAGGATCAAAAACATACTGCCTTTGTTGTTATTGAATCGTTTCATAATAATCACCGTTAAATGACCTGCCGGTATAACCATAATCACCCGTGGTAATTGTTCGGAATAATCTTTGTTCTCAGCACAAAAGGAGGGATCGAAGTATCGCTAGGGCTATTCAATTTGAGTTCAACTGTAATGGTTTCCGTCAATTGTGGGCGCTTCTTGTCACATTGAACTCTCGTTATGTTTCTACCAATAATAATTTTGTTGCCGTTGCTGATTCTAAGCAAATCTCTGCTTATCCTGTTGAAAGGTTACTTGTCGTGGCTGGGCGCACAGCAGTCAGCGGCGGAGGAGGATGTACTGCCGTAGTAAACGTTAATTACTCGACCTGACGGATACTGCGGACGTCGTTGTATCAACGGTTGTTGCATCGCTCAACTCCCGGGTGATCCGCTCCATAATATAGGCTCCGTCCGCATAAAGGGGACTTTGCTCCCTTACAAGCATATAGGTTCTAATGGCATTATCGATAAAAGAGAAAGTAAACAGGCCGAGAATAGAGAGCACGACTATTACCATAACGAGTTCTATCATGGTAAAACCTTTGTTTTCGTTCCGGATCATCATGGTAGGTTTGGCCTTCTCGTAACGATGGTTGAAATAACATAATCACTCAATAGACCAGAATATTTGACCGTTACTGTTATTTGTTTATAAGGGCTTATGTTCGTCGGGTTGACGATATGTGTTAAATCAGGGATTGATTGCGACAATAGCACACTCGGTCGTATACCCGTCATCAGGCGCCTCAGGCTCCGCTGAAACTGTATGATTAGGGCATAAACTTGATGAGCCTACCTTGATGTCATCATACTGGTTATTCGTGATCTCTGCCATTCTCTTGTCAGCATAGAATCTGGCTTTCATATAATAATCCGGTCTTGAATAATTGCTCATGACACTTGAAAACGCAATCATGGAAGCAGGCAAAAAAATTGCGCCGATTATTATGAACATAATGAGTTCAATCAATGTAAAGCCTTTATCGTTCAGCCTACTCAATTTCTGCTTTCCCCGTGGAAGCATAAACTCTAATTGTCTGACCCCCTGCCGTCTTACCCCCTGACAGATCTATTGTACCATCCCTATCCGGCTCTCCAATCGAGTTGAATGTTAATGGACCAGTAAAACTGGTGTTTGTTACCGTTATATTGCCGGGTAATTTCTTTTGCACTCCTGCCGCGCTATATATGCCATAGTCGCTTGCATTAATACGCAAGTCTATGGCCTGGGCGCTTCTTATCCCCATCGCCCGCATCTGCACGTACTGAATATCCGCTATGAGCTGGCTGGCGGCTATGGAGCTGTAATCGCTTGTAGTAAAAGGATTCCGGATGATTATGGATGCGGTGAGGAGGCTGAGCACCAGGATAACAACAATAAGCTCTATCGACGTAAATCCTTTCTCACTCCTCCGCATCGAATATGTCTTGCCTTCTCTCATCTTCCCTTTATCTTTTAAACTCCACTGTAAACTTCCTTCCTGTGTCCCACCCGGATGACCAGCACGTAAAGCTCGTTGTCGTTGAACGTGTAGATGACCCTGTGGTCGCCCACTCTGTAGCTCCACAATGTCCCGCCTTTCCCTTTAAGCGGTTTTCCGGCCTTCGGGTTTGGCAGCAGGTTCTTCCGGATCGCCTCCATGATCTTTTGAGAAGCTTCCCTTCCTATCCTTTTGAGATCGCCCTGAACGCTCTTTTTGAACTTCAGGGTGTATATGTCAGATGTCCCAGCCAAGGTCTTTAAGGAACTCCTTCTCGCTCTGGACCTGGTCGGTGGGGTCCTTCATCCTGTCTATGGCGATCTGGTAATCCGCCATTATGTCGGCATAGAAGCTCAGGGCCTCTCTCACTATCTCTCCCCTGTTCCTTTTCCTCAACCTGGCGATCTCATCTATGCTTGAAAGCAGATCTTTCGGGATCCTGGAACTGATAGGCGCCAGTTTTTCCGCCTGCTGTTTGCTCATAGGCACCTCCTGCATACCATGTATACAGAGCATACCCGTCATTGCCGGTTATGTCAATATGATTGAAAGGCGGGTTATAGGTGATGGGTTATAGGCTATATGTGATGGTTGATAAACAAACTCATTCAGAAATTCCAATGCACTGCAATACCTCTATCAGTTGAGGCAGGTCATCTGTCACCGTATCCCACACTCTATCGAGATCGATATCGAAATACACGTGGGGATAGACTATCTTCCTTGGTTTTCATAATCTTGCCCATGGCACTTCGGATGTTTTTCCTTTCGCGGCCCTCTTTTGTAATCTTTGATGCTGCTTATCCGATCATCTCAACACACTTAATTATCGAAAGGGTGAGCATTCTACTGCCTTCCAGGTCTGCCCTCGTCTTGTTACTAATAAACGATATTGCTTCGTGCGCTGCATCGAGCATGTGACGTACACGGACAAGATCATCCTTGCGCATACTGCACCTCTGCGCTTTGCATCACATCCTGTCTGAAATACCTGCTCAGGTCTCCCGGCGTTCTCCAGTAGACCTTCCGTTTGAGCATATCTGCAAGCTCATTCTCCATATGGGCCATTTTGAGGAGACCTATTTTATGACCGGGCTCAAATTCAACCAGCACATCGATGTCGCTTTCCGGTGTGAAATCTTCCACGAATGACAGACCCGAAAAAGGACAACTTCCTGACCTTGTATTTCGTACAGAATTGTTCCAACCGCTCTTTGGGTATTGTTATTTTTATCGTTCTGCGCCATCGCTTTCCCCTCTTTCCTATTTTAAACAATCGACAGTCAAATTCCAATAAGCAAACGGGGTGAGGCAGGTAATAGGCGATAGGTTATGGGTCATGGGTAAAAAAAACAGTTTGAGAGTTTCAGGTTTATGAACGGTTCCAGGGTTAAAAACAGATAAAAGGTGGGGACTGGATTCCGGCCTGCACCGGGATGACGGACTTTATTGTTTTAAACGTGTGACTTGCGATGTGCGGCGTGCAGATAAATCCATACCTATAACCTGTCCTTTTGCCTTCCTTATAACCTATCACCTATAACCCATCACCTGAAAAGATTATACTTCACTATCGTAAAGAACGCTTTGATGCCGTCGCGCCAGGTTATCTTTTTGCCTTCCTCGTAGGTACTGCCGTAGTAGGAAATGGGCACTTCGAAGATGAGCCGTTTGCCGGGCGATCTTTGCCGTAATCTCCGGTTCCACCCCGAACCGGTCCTCTTCGATGATGATGTCCTGGATGGCGTCTTATGGAAGACCTTGTAGCATGTCTCCATGTCGGTGAGGTTGAGGTTGGTGAACATGTTCGACAGGAGGGTCAGAAGGAGTTGCCCACGAAATGCCAGAAATACAGGACCCGGTGGGGCCGCCGAGAACCGTGAGCCGAAGACGACGTCCGCCTTCCGTCAGGATGGGTCGATCAGCACCGGGTATTCCGCCGGATCGTATTCGAGGTCCGCATCCTGGATCAGGATGATGTCTCCGGTTGCCGCCGCAATCCGCGCCTGGTCGCTGCCTTCCTGGTTCTTCTCCTGGAAGATGGTCACGATACCTGCATGGTTCAAGCTTTTAAGACGCTCACGCGTGCCGTCCGTGGAACAGTCGTCAACGACGATGATCTTCCTCTTCGTATGGGCTCTCCTTGACCTTCCTGAGGACTTCATCAATGAACTCGATCTCGTTGTAGGCCGGTATGATGACGGACAGGAGCATACGTAATGTTATATGCACATCTGTAAAAATTCAAGCTCATTGTCACAGACCGCATTATCAGAAAACATAAAAAAAGCCTGTCTCACGCCCGTTCGTCCCTTTGGTCCTCACTTGAGCCCGCGGGGTTCGCCGAGGAAGACTTTTGCAGACTGATCTTTGAGGAATAATAAGATCAGTCTGCACTCCGGTCGCCTTCGGCGAGGTAAAGAGGCTTTTTCTCTATCCCGCTCGTCCCAAGAGCAAAAGCGGGATCGAGACTGCGATGTATGAGCATTCTTCTCGGCTCATACATCGCACAGTTTTCCTCTGAGAACTCTGCGGCCTCCAGCGACTGGAGCGCATGCGGAAGGAGCGGGCGAGAGACAAGTCTTTAAAAGTAGTGAAAATCCAGAACCTGGATCCCAAACCTAAAGCCGGGATGAAGGGAAAGCCCGCCTTTCTGTTCCCTGTTCCCTGATCCCTGCTTTTAATATTTCCTTTGGAATATTATAAGAAAATGTGTCATATTCAATTAAATGGAAATACCATATCTTGAACATTTCGGGTTTTCGGAGAAACCTTTCGGGATGTCTCCCGATCCGTCGTTCTATTACGAGTCCGCCGAGCATAAGCAGGCCATCGATTACCTGAACTTTTTTATCGCCCAGCAGGAGGGCTTCGCGCATCATTTACGGCGACGTAGGTCGGGGAAGACAACGATCTCGCGGATATTCTTAAACACCCTCGACCACCGAGACCTACAATACGGCCCTCATCCTGAACCCCGTCGCGGACGAGGCGGAGTTCATGAAAGAGGTGCTCCGGGAGTTTTACGTCCAGGACATACCGGAGACCAAGAAGGAACTTTACGACACGCTCCGGCATTACCTTCTCGACGAGTTCCAGAAGGGAAAGGTCAACATCCTCATAATAGATGAGGCCCAGCTCCTGTCCTATGACCTTCTCGAGTTCATCAGGCTCCTTTCCAACATCGAGACGGACAAGCAGAAGATCCTTCACACCGTTTTCTTCGCGCAGCACGAGTTTCTCGACAAGCTGAAAGATCCCCTCATGCGCCACCTTGCCCAGCGGATTACCGTCACGTACTGCATCGCGCCGCTGACCTACGCCGAGGTGAAGGCCTATATCAATTACCGGCTTTTCAAGGCCGGGGTCAAGGGGCCGCTGGAATTCCAGGGACAGGGCGATGAAGCTCATCCATACGGCATCAGGGGATATCCCGCGCCTCATCAACTACATATGCGACCGCTGTCTTCTTGTGCTGTACGCCAGTTCGAGCTTCACCGTGGACGGCCACGTGGTATCGAAGGTGATCATAGAAGAGAGCGTCCCCCTGTCGACGGCAAAACATACGGAAGATTCAAAGAGGATGGGGCTGAGGCACGCGCCCATGATCGCGGGCATAATCGTCCTTGTCCTTATAGGCATAACCGGTTACTATTTCATGTTTTCCAGCGCCTATAAATTCTTCTCGACCAATAAACCGGCAAACACGCAGGTTATGGCCGCGCAGACCACAGCGCCGCAGGGCTCTCAGCCGCAACTTCCGCCGGCGCCGCACCGGCAACGCCTCCGGTGCAAAGCCCTGCCCCGTCCAGGCCCAGCCAAAGCCTGAACCGGCCTCAAGAAGGTCGTCGTCAACAAGGAAGCCGCGAACGTAAGGGCCGGCCCGACATCAATTCCGCCCGGATCGGCGTGATCGTGAAGGACGAAACGTTAGGGTGGTTGGCGAAAAGACAGATCAGAACAAATGAAAATGGTACAAGATCGCCCTCTACGAAGGCCGCGAAGGCTGGATAGCCGATACGGTAGTGAGTGAAAAGTAAGATGAGATCCGCATCTGACCTTCAATAACCAATAACCAAACTCCAATACCGTTATATTATGCTCTCCTTAGCCCTTTTTCTTCGGTTGTTTTTCCACTTCCGCCAATACCTTTTTCCAGGGTCTTTTCTATATCCTTTTTGTTCTTGTCTTTTAATTTTTCATGCAAGCTGCCCATCATTTCCCACAATGCCACCTTGTCATTGTCGACAAAGGTCTTATGGCGCACGATCACTATGTTGTTTTTAAACGGTTATGGGTTATGGGTGATTGGGAAATATGATCTATCCTCCGCAATTCGATATGTGTAATTATGTTTTCAGTAATTATATACACCGGAACACGCATAAAATCAAGGCGGAATGACGAATATGAAGAGGCGGAATAAAGGGAAATTGCGTCCGGAATAAAAGTACTTTTATCTTTTCACATTGAACCCAGAACCCATAACCCGTCTTCTCACACATACCACATTTCGGCCTCGAACGTTTCCGAAGGGGCCGTGACCCCGAGGTAGCCTCTCTGGGGCATCTGGTCGATGATCATTTCGTTCATCTTCAGCGATATCCAGATGTCCAGCCGGCCCTTCTTTCCAAGCCCAGGGCGTCGAATGGCACCGCAAGCTCCAGGATGTCCTCGAATGCCGCCTCGACAGGCACGTCGCCTCCACTGACCGGTCCAGGACGCGGTATTGTATCTTGTGTTCCTCTTTTCCGATCATCGCGATCTCGAAAGAGACCTCATCGAGGTCTTCTACAAACCTTTTGTCGAGTTCAAGGCGAGGAAAGAGGCTCGTTTCGCTGAACCCGTAGTAGCAGCCCTTGATCAGGGAAACGGCCTCGTGCATCGCGCTGCCGTGGCCTTTGCCCTCGACGAAACCGGAACCGATCCATTCGAAATAGTTCGTTACCTTGCCGTCGATCAGGGGCGTGAGAAAATTGACGGGTTCCTCTGGGACGCGCTTCGCGGTCCTCCACGATGATGGGGATAGAAATGCTCGCCCTGATTTGGGCCTACCTGCATCACCTGATCGCCGGGATCCGTCACCTCTACATGGACATGTTCCACGCGGTCACCAAAGAGTTCGGCAAATCGTCGGCCATCGCCACGTTGGTCCTCAGCATCGGCCTCACGCTGGTGCTGGGCGCCAAGCTGTTCGGCCTCTACTGAACCCGATCAAGGAAATCCCATGTCTGTCAATTTCGGTTCCAAACGCGTCGTCACCGGCGCCCACCATGGCCTGCGCGACTGGCTCGCCCAGCAGGTCACTGCTGCCGTCATGGCGCTGTTCACCCTGATCGTGCTGCTGCAAGTGGTGTTCACCAGCGGGCCCATCGGCTACGAATCCTTGGGCCGCCATCTTCTCCGCACAATGGATGAAGGCACTCACTTTCGCGGTCTTCGTCGCACTGGCCTACCACGTGTCGGTCGGCATGCGCAACATCTGGATGGACTACGTCAAGCCCGCCGGTATCCGCCTGGCGCTGCACGTCTTCACCATCGTCTGGCTCCTGTCCTGTCTGGGCTGGGCTGTTCAAGTTCTCTGGAGGCTCTGAAGCCATGACCGTTACCGCAAATCTCCCCAAGCGCCAATTTGACGTCGTGATCGTTGGCGCCGGTGGCTCCGGCATGCGCGCCTCGTTGCAACTGCGCCCGGGCTGGCCTCAAAGTCGCCGTGCTCTCCAAAGTGTTCCCGACCCGCTCGCACACCGTGGCGGCCCAAGGCGGTGTGTCCGCATCGCTCGGCAACATGAGCGAAGACAACTGGCACTTCCACTTCTACGACACCATCAAGGGCTCCGACTGGCTGGGCGATCAGGACGTGACCGGATCTGCCCCCGGTCACGCAGACCCGGCTCGGCCGGTGACCGGCCATGCCAGCGGGTCAGGGCGTGTCGTGCGCCGGTGAAGTCAAACCGGTTGGTAGCCAGGACCGCTGGATGAGAATCGCTATGACAGACCAATGGAGCGGTCTCCTCGAACAGATGGTCACTTAATTCATCAAATTCCGCCTGCCATTTCTGTTCAATTTCACCCAAGTGATTGGCGCGTGCCAGTTGGACGGTCAGCCAGACCAGTCGCAAGGCAGGCAACATTGCTACATCCATGGGCTGAAACCGTTGGAGCCAGTCAACAGCGGAGGCGAGGCGTTGAAGATGAACCGGTGTTGCCGCCATACGCGATTTTACCTCGGCCAGCAGATTCCGCCAGGCTGGAACAGAAGCTTTCACCTCGTGGCCGACAAGATCGAAAAGACCCCATCAGTGACGCCGGATTGACGGTGTCGGGCGAACCGAGCATGTCCCACCATAAAGCCGGCGGCAGATGAACGCCCTGTGCAAAAGCATCCCAGGCGTGGAGCATGGATCGCGCGTCGGCCCCGCGATCTCCGTCAAGCAGGCATGTGCCATGCAGTCCTGATAATTTTAATCGTTCCTTTGAGCTGTCATTGGTCTGCGCCCAGGAAAACGCGATGGCGTCCGCGTATCCATCGAGATTATTTTCAGTTTTTGT